>JBBZIV010000001.1:0-1229766 GCA_038405045.1 Oscillospiraceae bacterium ZGZL
TTCATTGTTCGGTTTTCAGGGCGCAGAGGCGCGGTGCGAACCAATTGCAAGTATGCACCTTTAGCTCAGTTGGTAGAGCACCTGACTCTTAATCAGGGTGTCCAGGGTTCGAGTCCCTGAAGGTGTACCACATCCCATTGGGGTGTCGTTCACCCCAATGGGTCATCCAAGTACCGAGCGCAGCCCAGCGAAGCGGGTGCGCGAGGAAAGGACGAGCGACGCAGCGAGCGAAGAGTCGCCGAAGGCGATTCTGAGACTTAGCGCAGTCCACGAGGACGCACGGCCCGTTGGTCAAGCGGTCAAGACGGCGGCCTCTCACGCCGCAAACAGGAGTTCGATTCTCCTACGGGTCATTTAAGACACATATTGTTTCTGAGGAAACAATGCGTCGGACTTAAGTCCTTCCAATGTGTCTTCCAGGGGGAACCAGTTCCCCCTAGATACGAGCCTTTGGCTCGATACCCCCTCCGGCCTCCGGCGGGATTAGACAAGAAGTATTCGGTGAAAACCGTCTACGATATAGTTGGTGTTGATGACGGTGAGGGTCCACCCGTTCCCATTCCGAACACGGCAGTTAAGCTCACTCGTGCCGACAATACTTGGCCGGCGACGGCCCGGGAAAATAGGTAGATGCCAACACAAAAAGACGATCTCAAACGAGGTCGTCTTTTTTATGTCTTTTAAAACCCGCCTTTTTCGTCATTAAACATGAACAGACAGAAGGAGCCCCTGCCGTGCGGCAGGGGCTCCTTCCTATATTGAGAGGTGAGAGAGGAAGCTGTGTTAAAGGGCGGCATCTCCGCTTTCGCCGGTTCTAACGCGGTAGGCATTGTCGACTGTGTAGACAAAGATCTTCCCGTCACCGATGTTGCCGGTATTAGCGGTTTTCGCAATAACCTGCACGATTTCATCAACATGATCCTCGGCAACGACAATTTCGAGCTTGATTTTCGGCAAGAGGTTGATGGGAACCTCAGCACCGCGGTAAAGCTGTTTTTGACCTTTTTGGTTCCCGGCGCCGATGACCTGCGTAATGGTTATACCCTTAATGTTATGGTCCGTGAGAGCATTTTTAACTTCATCAAGCTTCTCGGGTTTAATGATGGCTTCGATTTTTTTCACGATGATCACTCTCCTTAATTTTATTGTGCTTGCTTAAAGAATATCGCATGTGACCGTTGTTTACAATCAGCATTGTATCATATAATGGATTTTTTAAACAATTGTTTTGTATTTAACGTTTTTAAGATGCGGCACGTCAGCGTTATCCGAGGAAACAGAATCCAAGCTGCTCTTGACGATCTGGAAGTCCGGATAGCCATAGGCGCCCATCTCTTCAAGATCAAGACCTTCAAGCTCAACTTTAGCCGGAACACGCAAGCCGTGCACCTTATCGAGAACTTTAAACCAGACAAAGGAAACGCCGATACCATAAACGACAAGGACACCGATGATAATCAGCTGAGCGAGGAGCTGGCCAGCATCACCGTAGAAAAGGCCTTTGACGCCGCCGGCAACACCATTTAGACCATCACCATAGGTGCCATCCGCGAAGAGTCCAAGTGCCAGGATGCCCCAGCAGCCATTGACAAAATGCACGGAGATTGCACCGACCGGATCGTCAATTTTGAGCTTGTTTTCAACAAAGGAGACAGAGGCACAAACAAGGATACCGGCGACGGCACCGATGACGAAAGCCCAGATGCCGTTAACGAAGGCGCAGGGAGCGGTGATCGCGACAAGCCCGGCGAGAGCGCCGTTGGCTGTCATGGACGGGTCGGGCTTACCATATTTGATCCACATGTAGAACATCGCGACGAGGCCGCCGATCGCACCGGCGATCATGGTGTTGGTTGCGACGACGGACAGTCGGAAATCACCGGCGTTGAGCGTCGATCCAGCATTAAAAGAGAACCAGCAGAAGAACAGAATGATGGTGCCGATGATTGCCATCGGAATGTGGTGGCCGGGGAAAGCGCGCGCCGTACCATCTTTTTTAAACTTACCGATTCTGGGACCGATAACAATTGCGCCGGTAAGAGCCAGGGCACCGCCCATTGCATGGACAACAGAGGAACCGGCAAAGTCAACGCCGCCGTGACCGATTCCGAATTTAGCACCCAGCGTGGCCATCCAGCCGCCGCCCCACATCCAGTTACCGAAGAGCGGATAGAAGATCATCGAGATGAAGAACGACGTTACAACTATAGCGGAATACTTAACGCGTTCTGCCATTGAGCCTGTCGGAATTGTACAAGTTGTATCCATAAAGACCATCTGGAAGAAGAATAGGGCGTAAATACCGGCGTCGTATGTTCCGCCACTTTGAAGCAGAAAGCCTTTATAACCGAGGATGCCGCCGAGCCCTGGTATCGAAAGCATGCCATTGAGCACAGAACCTCCGGTTCCGAGTCCGGCAGCACCGCCGGAACCGCCAAATTGGATGGCAAAACCGGTCAGGAAGTAGCCCACTGCACCGACAAGGAAAACCATGAAATTCATTGTGATCGTGTGCGAAGCGTTTTTACCACGGACGAAACCGGTTTCTACCATGGCAAACCCGCACTGGAAGAAGAAAACCATAAACCCGGTGATCATGACCCAGACGAAGTTTGCACTGAATTGCGCTTTGTTGGCGGCGAGTGCGACGTCCGAAATTGTTTCAGTACCTGTTGACGAGGCATAGGATGCACCTGTCGGATCGGCTGCCGCTAGCGCCGGTACGAGTAAGACGCCTGCCAGTATCACCAATAAAAAGATGACACTGATCATTTTGATTGACTTTTTCATTTTATACCCTCCCTAATTATCTGCTTTTAGCTGTTTTTGGCTTGCGAAAATTACTCCATGAGAAATAGGACGAATCCTTAAGTATTTCCTTACTGAGCTTATTGATGGATACGAAATAGCGAACGCCAAAGTAGATGACAAGCAAAGCAAGAATGGCGCCTGGTACGGTCGTATTCAGGATTTTAAAACTGATGTTGTTAAGAATGCTGTATACGGCAAACCAGACACCGGAGCCGATAATCAGCACGTCTCCCGTAAAGAGTGCTGCAATGACGGCAAATTTGCTTTTTTTATCCCGCCCAAGCGGTTGCCTAATTTGTTTCATTGATTTGATTCTCCTTTCCCAAACTCTCAATAATATAATGATGCTTTGACCTTGACCCCGGCCGGCCGTCCGTCGTCAACGTGCATGCAGCATTTCAATATAAAAGGGCGCTGGATCAGCTTTTGATCCGGCGCCCTTGCCGCGGTATGTGCGTTATTCTTTTTATACTGATAAATAAATAAAAGGCGCGAATCTGCCACGCAGATTCGGCGCCCTTGCCTAAAGACACGATTAATTTGTTAACCCACTGACTTTCTGTAGTATCAATATAGCATCAAAATGAAAGATGGTCAATAGTAAATTTCATAATATCAAGAATTTGTCACCTTGCATAAAAACAAAATCGTTTGATTTGAATGATACAGTGTATTTCCTGCAAAAAAGGGATGAAATTTTATTGACGATGGGTTGCAGGCCTGTTATAATGACTCTCAGATAAAGAACATGCTGAGCAGGGCAACGGCGTCCGCACCTGTCCGTCTCAACTGCTGTTTACGGAGAGGAGTCCTTATGGGACTTCTTGTTTTTTTGTATGTCTTCGCATATGGGCATATAAGTTTTTATGCTACTGTATTATTAAACTCAGGGGGAGTTATTATGATTGTTGGCCTGCTGCTTATTTTAGCCCTTGTGCTGGTTCTGCCTTTTGTTGTCAGAATCGTTGAGCATAATCTGGAGTTGTTCCTGTTTATCATGGGGCTTGCCGCTGTGATCGTTTCAAAAACCATTTCGCCGCACTTGTTCGCCGAAATCCTGGGAAATGCTTTTCTTTATTTCATCACGGGAGCCGTCCTCGTTTTCGGTATTCTCTTCATCGTCTTTAAAGATAAAGTATCGGCCTTGATTGGTATCGTGCTCAAGCATATGCCTGTCAAAGTTTTTATGATGATCGTCATTGTTTTTCTTGGCATTGTGTCAAGTGTTATTACGGCGATTATCGCTGCCCTGCTGCTTGTTGAAATTCTCAATGCTATACCCATGAAGAGACAGGAAAAAGTATTTTTAAACGTCCTCGCTTGCTTTTCGATCGGTCTCGGGGCCGTCTTGACACCAGTCGGCGAACCGCTGGCAACTGTTGTCCTGTCGAGGCTTAACGCCGATTTCTTTTATCTATTCGATTTGATTGGCGCCTATGTGCTGCCTGCCATCCTGGTTTTTGGCATCGCCGGATTTATTTACGTCGATCGCTGCAAATGCCAGGATCAGATTGATACGATCGACCGATCCGGATACGGGCCTGCCAAAGGCGTCGACCTCGAGCTGACGGAGGAGTTCAACGAACCGGACACCGTCAAGGGCGCAGTCATCAGAGCGGTTAAAATCTTCTTCTTTGTCTTTGCTCTTGAGCTTCTTGGAACTGGCTTTAAACCGCTGATTGATACATATGTCATTCACCTGAATAATACCGTTTTATATTGGCTCAACATGCTGTCCGCCGTCCTGGACAACGCCACCCTCGCGGCGGCGGAAGTCAGCAGCAAAATGACCGCCGAACAGCTCAGCGCCATTTTAATGGGTCTACTCATCAGCGGGGGCATGCTGATTCCTGGCAACATCCCGAACATTATTTCAGCCGGAAAGCTCAAAATCACAAGCCGCGAATGGGCGCGGATCGGCGCGCCGGTCGGCCTTGCCGTCATGTCTATTTTCTTCGTTATCATTTTTTTCATTGTTTAACCCGGTGTTGCAACCGGAACACAAAAGGGCCCCATACGGCATCGTATGGGGCTTTTTGCGCGTTAGGGTGCTTGAATGATACCGTCGCACGTGTTTATCAAGTGTGGCAGTTTAGCGTAGCTCATCAAAATGCGTGACTTTAAGAATTCGGATAAGGAAAGGGTATAGCACAAGCGCGACGATAACGCACCCGCCCCACTGGAAAAGATTAAAAGGTATTGCATTTGCCAGAGCTGTCGCCCAGCCCACTGTAACAGTATCGAACAGCGCATAGCCGGTGATCATAATTGCACCGCCCAGAAAAGACGACAAAGCGAACATCGAAAACCCTCTGTTCCTTTTGAGTATTGCACCGGCTGTAAGCCCCATGAGGCCTTTGATGACAAAGGTTGCCGGTGCGTAAAATGCCCATGGGGTCGTCAGATCCGACAGGGCGCTGCCGATTGCCGCAGCCACAGCCGCAATCGGACCGCCGAGCAGGTACGCGGAAATATAAATGGTGATATCACCAAAGTTGACATAGCCGCCGCTTGTTCCAATCGGTATAACAACAAGCCGCGTCACTGTAAAAACAATCGCTGCGGCAACTGCCGTATATGTGATTCTTCTGACGTTTTTGCTCATAATGTTCCTCTTTCGTTTTACTTTGTCACAACGTTGTTTTTATACCATCATAGCCCAGCGCGGTATTTGGGAAAATAAACTGCGCGCCCGGCAAACCGGGTGCGGGATCTCTAACGGCGGGGCTGTAGTGCGTTAGCCAAAGAGCTTTGACCTGTGCGCTTTTTGCAAGGCGGGCCGCGTCCGAAAAGAGCATGTGCCCTTTTTCCGCCATTTTATCGTGCATCGCATCGTCACCGTACATGCCCTCACAGATGAGCAGATCGGCCTCACGGGCAAAATCGGCCATGGCCTCCGTCGGAACAGTATCCGTCATATAGCAGACCGAGATGGGGGCGCGTGCACCGTCAAGCACCATGAGCGGCTCGATTTGCCGCCCGTCGTCAAGGCAAACGGGGCTGCCGCTGTGGAGCGCTTTGTACAGCTTTTTTGGGATGCCAAGCCGCTCAGCCTTTCGAGGGTTAAAAATGGGCTTTCTCAGGAGCGATATGCGGTAGCCGAGGCAGGGGATGCCGTGTGATAGCGGGAGGTATGAAATGGTAAGCGCCTCATCCTCAAGATAACCCGACATGCCGTTTCGGAGCTCAATCAGCTCCACCGGATAGGGGAGGGCGGCGGCAATGATGGTTAAGGCAGTATAGACGGCGCGCAGGCCCTTCGGGCCGATTAGCGTCAGTGGTGACGTTTTACCGCTATTGCCGAGCGTTAATAAAAGGCCGGGCAGACCGGCGATATGGTCGGCATGAAAGTGCGTGAACAAAAGAAAATCAAGACGAGAGAGCTTGCAGCCGGCTTTTTTGAGCGCGACCTGCGTCCCCTCGCCGCAGTCAATAAGCAGCGCTTTTCCCTGCGATTCAATCCAGCAGCAGCTTAAAAAGCGCTCAGGAAGCGGGATCATACCGCCGGTCCCGGGCAGGCAAACGTCCAGCATTCTATCGCCTCCGTTCTTTGAAACATCTCAATCGGTGATTCCGATTGAATTGTAGCATCGTGAAATTATACTGATTTTATACGCAACGCCCCGCCCCGTCAATCCAATTGTCCTTTGCATTGGAAAATCCGGCGTGATACAGTAAGAAGGAAATTGCAAGGCGGTGCGATCTATGAGAACGGACGATTTTTTGTACCAATATGGCATCCATCCGGATAATGTCTCGCAGCGTGCTGTCACAGCCGCTTTTTCCGCTGATATGTCGACGGGCTTGTCCGGGCTGCCGTCATCATTAAAAATGCTCCCATCGTTCTTATCACCCGGCGGAGACCTGATGGAAGGCGAAACGGCACTCGCCGTCGACGTAGGCGGCACAGCGCTAAAAATAGCCCTGACTCAAGTCATTGGCGGCACGATTGAAATAATAACGTCGGACGTATCGCCTGTCCCGGGTCACATGGAAGAGATGACGATTGAGACGTTTTTTGCACAATTGGCGGAAAGGCTTCTGCCGTTTATCAGACAATGCAGCCGCGTCGGCATTTCTTTTGCGCATGCCGTGGCCATTGCGCCAGATTGGGACGGGAGGCTGATTTCTTTTAGCAAGGAAATGAAAATCAGCGGCGGCGAAGGTCTCTCAATTGGGCGGGCGCTATCGGATCAGCTCCAGATGGCCGGTGTCACCGCGCCTAAAAAATTCGTCGTGCTTAATGATGCGACAGCAGTTTACTTAGGTGGACTGACTTATCTGCCAGAGACCTGTCAAGCACCGACTGCCGCTCTCGTCCTTGGCACCGGCATTAATATCAGTTATGTGGAGACAGCGGAACGGATTTTTAAGCTGCCGGGCACTTGCCGCCCGGCAGCCATGGTTATCAACACCGAGGCGGGCGGCTTTGACAAGCTGCCTTTGGGATCAATCGACAGCGCGTTTCTACAAACGACCGACGTGCCGACATCCCATGTATTTGAAAAGCTGACGGGCGGGCGTTATCTTGGGCCGCTTGTTTTGTTCGCCCTTAAAAAAGCCGCCGAGGAGGGGCTGTTATCAAAGACGGCTGCCTCGTCTATTCGAAAGGCAGCACAGCTGACGACACCCGAACTCAGCGCTCTTCTTGAAAAAGGCGGTGGTCTGCCCAATGGCAAATTCCTGGACGACAACGATAAAGCGGTTATTAGGGCAGTGGCCGAGGCATATGTCAGCCGTGCTGCTAAACTTGCCGCCGCTGCCGTCGCCGCCGTTCTGGATCAGACCCGCGCGGGGGAGATTGCCGATCGCCCTGCTGTTGTGATTGCAGAGGGGTCGACCTTTTTGAAGCTGTATTCATTCCGGCAGAAATTTGAGACCGCTTTAAAAGAAAATTGTCTCGGCGGGTATCCGATTTCGGTTTTCACCCGTGAAAACGCGGCCATATTAGGCGCAGCGCAGGCGGCGATGACAGCCGAAAAATGACCGAATGAGCAGCTACTTCATTTTATCAAGAACGGCCCGTGCGGCGCGAACGCCGCTAGCCGCCGCCTGAGCAAGTCCGCGCGTGATACCGGCCCCGTCGCCGACGGCATAAAAATTCGGAAGCCTCGTTTCAAAAAAGGAAGTCAGCTGCGGGCGCGCGCTGTAAAACTTCACCTCGACACCATAGAGCAGCGTATCGTAATTGGCGGTGCCGGGGGCGATTTTATCGAGCGCCCCAATCATTTCAATGATATTATCGAGATGGCGCTTGGGTAGGACAAGGCTGAGGTCGCCGGGCGTTGCCTGAAGTGTCGGCCGGACGAAGCTTTTAGACAGACGATGCGCGTTTGTGCGTGTTCCTTTAAGCAGATCGCCAAAGCGCTGGACGAGCACGCCGCCGCCAAGCATGTTGGACAGCGAGGCGATATGCTTGCCATACCGGTGCGGCTCTTTAAACGGCTCTGTAAACCGGTTGGAGACAAGCAGCGCAAAATTCGTGTTGGTGCTCTGCAGCGCGGGGTCGGCATAACTGTGGCCGTTGACGGTGATGAGCCCATCCACATTTTCGGCAACGACGTGGCCGCGCGGGTTCATGCAGAAGGTGCGGACCGTATCGCCATACTGCTTTGTCCGATAGACGAGCTTGGATTCATACACAACGTCTGTTATATGCTCAAAGACCTTGGCGGGGAGCTCGACGCGCACGCCGATATCGACCTGATTATTCAGCATATCTAGCCCCAACCGGCGGCATTGCCCGGTAAACCATTCCGCGCCGGATCGGCCGGGCGCCGCGATGAGGCAGCGGCATTGAACACAACCGCCGGACGTTTCAAGCGTATAGCCATCCGGAACCGGCGTTATAGACGTTACAGCCGTGTTGAACTGAAACGTCACACGGTCTTTCATATCGTTATAGATGTTTTTAAGGATTTTGAGGTTTTTCTCCGTCCCCAGGTGCTTGACTTTGGCCTGCAGGAGGTGCAGGTCATTTTCAAGCGCCTTCTTCTCTAGCTTTAAGGCCTCGTCGCTCTGTGTTGAATAAACGACAGTTGTGGCACCGAAGCGGACGTTGACGTCGTCGACGTAATTGATGAGTGCCATAATGTCGTCATCCGGCATATAATCACTCAGCCAGCCGCCGAACGACGTTGTAAAGTTGTATTTGCCGTCTGAATATGCCCCGGCACCGCCAAAGCCCCGCATAATGGCGCAGGAGGGGCACGAAAGGCAATCGGGCACTTTTTTGGCGATCATGGGGCAGCTCCTGTGATCGATATCCGTGCCTTGCTCCAACAGAAGGACGTTCAGGCCCGGATGAAGACGCGCGAGCTCGTAACCGGCGTAAATCCCGGCGATGCCGCAGCCGATAACAGCAACGTCCCAGATTTTATCGTTATCCATATGCCACCTCAGCTCATTTGTATGATACGATTTATTTATCGGCGCGATTGATAAAAAGTGAAGACGCCCTGCTTTCTGATGTGTTTTGCCGCATCTCGGCGCGGCGGCGGATCATCTCGGCAGCGATGCTCACGGCAATCTCTTCCGGCGTTTCCGCACCGATGTCAAGGCCAATAGGCGACGAGACACGGCGTATGTCATCCTGCGTATACCCGTCATCAAGCAAATGCTGATAAACCGTTTCGCGCTTTTTGCTGCTGCCGATCATGCCTATATATCCGGCACGCGTTTTGAGGGCTTTGCGCAGGACAAGCTCATCGTGCTGATGACCGCGCGTAACAATCACAATAAAGCTGTCCGGCCCGATGGCGCATGTCCCAAACGGCACGTCCATCGACGGCGGTATTATGATTGCGTCAGCCTCAGGGAAACGGGAACGATTGGCGAATTCGGCGCGGTCGTCGATAACCGTGACGGAAAAGCCGACGGTGTGTAAGAGCGGTGCCAGGCACTGCCCGCAGTGGCCGCCGCCGAATATATATGCCGCGCTGTTTGAGGCGACGGGGAAAAGGAAAACCGCCGCACCGACAAGTGTGATAGCGTCGCCGTTTGTCGCGCGGCCCAGCGCGGCGCGTGCGTTCTGATCTAAAAAATCACCGCCGACAATACCGCCGCCCGATAAGACGAGGCATTGATTGCGCCGCGCGAGATGCCCTGAATCAGGAATCAGCACTGCGATGCGCGGCGGCGGCACGGCGCGTTCGGCATGAAGAAGCGCTTCAAAATATACTGTATTCTCGGTGTCGGCATCATCCAGAAAATCAATTAAAATTCTGGCATGCCCGCCGCAGACGGCCCCAAGGGCGTCGACGCCGTTTTCTGCCAGTGCGTATTCGGTGACGGCGGCGCGCCGGTTCTCTAGAACACGCGCGGCATCTTCAATAACGGCGGCCTCCAGTATGCCGCCGCCGATTGTCCCGACGATGGATAGATCGTTTCGAATGAGCATGGCTGCCCCGGCTTTTCGTGGCGTGGAGCCGGTGCTCTCTATCATGAGGGCAAGGGCGCACGGTTTGTTCAGGCGGAGCGCGTCCAGCGCCGCCGCTGCAATCTGCTTCATTAAATAGCCCCCGGACATAAGATAGGCAGAACAAGCTGCCGCCATATCCTATCCGCCCGGCGCATTTTTTAGAACGGCTGTGTCCTCACACAGTCCTTCTGAGGAAGCGAAGCGAATAAAAAATCTGGCTACATGCAGACAAGATTCTTCGCTGCGCTCAGAATGACAGGGGCGCTCAGAATAACAGGGGCGCTCAGAATAACAAAAGTGAAACGATGTGTATTACGAATACAAGGCATCCAGCACGATGCCGTATTGTGATTTGAGGCTGTCGCGGATGTCCATTGCTGTTTTCAGGCGCTTTTCCGCACGGGCGAGGGCTTCTGGGTCTTCTGTATAGCGCTTTCGAACATCATCAAGCGTTTTTTCAAGCGGCGCGACGACGCCGTTTCGACACAGCTTGTCTGACAGGAACAGGACGGCAGCCTCGTTGGGGACGCCGCTATACCCACCTGGGAGGTCCATATGCGCCTTAACCACCGTGGCGGCATCCGGGTACCCCGCCTGCAATAGAAGTGCAGCGGCGGCATCTTCATGCGCTGGCTGCAGGCGCACCATATCGTGCAGGCGGCAGGCGGCGGACAGAAGGCCAGCGTCCAGCGCGACGCCTTTTGGCTTGAGTTGACGGGCGATGTTCAGCGTGACGGCCTCCACCTGCCTGCCGTGCGTGATGACATTCTCCGGTGTTTCATATTTATGAAGAAGCAGCGCGCAGGCGGTATCGTCCGGGTACGTCGGCAGGCCGAGATGGCGCAGCAGCGCCGCGTATTCTTCCGGCGTATCCATATCGAGAAGAACGCCCCTGTCGTCCGTGTCAACCTCTTCGGCGGGAAATTGTGCCAGACAATCCCGCAGACCGCCGTCCCCGCTGTAACCTTTGATATCAGCGGCGAAGGCATACGGGATGAGCGGCGGGTGGCCGCGATGACCCTCAAACGCCGGATAGACGATGCTTTCGCCGTTTCCAAGGATAAAAGCGGTAATGAGCTTTCCAATTGTTTTTTCCGTGACGGCACAGGTGTCGACCGGCAGCAGGAAAAAGCCGTTAAGGTCTGACGGAAGGGAATGGATGCCGGCCTTGACGGAGGAAAACATCCCGTCCTCAAATTTGGCGTTATAAATATGGCGGACGTTTTTAGCATTCCGCTTTAAAACCTCGGCCTCCACCACCTCGCGGCGATAACCCGTCACGACGGTGATGCAGTGGATCTTTTCATGGCGGCCCAACGCGACGGCACGCAAAACGGCGTTTTCGCCCCCGATGGGCAACAGTGCCTTTAAAGCGCCCATGCGCTCGGAATACCCGGCCGCTAAAATAACGAGACCAATTTTCATCGTATCGCCTCCAGTCATTGACAGTGTATCATAACCTTTTGTTTTTGAAAACAGACATTACGAAAGGCGCCGGACGGCTCAAATCGTTAAAAACAACAAATGACGGATACTGAATGAATCAAAATCGTCACAAAATACCGTTGACTTTTATGAACTGATGCCATATTATAAATTATAATAACTGCATAATCAAAACCGATGAGCAAGAAGAGTACAAAAAGTCGCGTGTTTCAGAGAGCCGCCAGATGGTGTGAATGCGGCATCACAGATTTTTTCGAATGGGCTTGCGAGGGTGGCTTGAAACCGGTTAATGGGAGTAGACGCCGACGGGAACCCTGTCCGTTATCAGTGGGGTGCATATGATGGTATGCAAAATGAGCGGATGAATTATTTCATCAATTTGGGTGGTACCGCAGAAGCTTGAGCTTTTGTCCCATGGGGGACAAAAGTTTTTTGTTTTTCCGGGGCCGCTTTTTATTTTGTCGGAAAGGCGTTTTCATCCATCAATGAAACAGGTGACATCATGATTAAACCAAGCTGCGAAACGATTGAGGCGCTCTCCAAAACGTATAACATCATCCCGGTCAGCCGGGAAATTTACGCCGACGTGACAACGCCGATAGTACTCCTACGGAAGCTTGCCGCCAAATCGCGCCGCTATTATCTTTTAGAGAGCGTTGAAGGCGGGGAAAAATGGGCCAGATACTCTTTTTTGGGATACGACCCCATTCTGCGCGCAACATGCAAGGACGGTGTTGTGACGATTGAAGGCAGCGAGACAAAGACGGTTCAAACCGATCAGCCGCTGTATGTCCTGCGGGAGCTTTTGTCGCAGTATCACGCGCCGCGGCTTGACGATCTGCCGCCGTTTACAGGGGGCTTCGTCGGCTACTTTGCGTACGCGATGATTGGCTATGCCGAGCCTGTTTTGAAGCTCCAAAAGGGCGACGGGTATGATTTCGACCTCATGCTGTTTGACAAGGTGATTGCCTACGACCATTTAAAGCAGAAAATTATCCTGATTGTCAACATTACAACAGATCGCCTGATGGAAAACTACGGCCGCGCGGTGGCGGAGCTTGAAGCGATGGCCCGCCTTGTCACGGAGACGGTCACGCAAGCGGAAGAGCGCCAAACGACAGCGCCGGAATTCACCTGCAACATGACGCAGGACGCGTATTGTGCAATCGTCGAAAAGGCGAAAAAATACATCATCGACGGCGATATCTTTCAAGCCGTTCTCTCCCGCCGGTTTGAAACGCCGTATGAGGGGAGCCTCTTAAACGCCTACCGCGTATTGCGGACGACGAATCCGTCGCCCTACATGGTGTTCATGCATTTCGACGACCTGGAGATCATGAGCGCGTCCCCGGAGACGCTGGTACGGCTTTACAACGGGCGGCTTTCCACCTTCCCCGTGGCGGGCTCGCGGCCGCGCGGCGCGACGGATGCGGAGGATAAAGCCTTGGAGGAGGAGCTTTTAGCGGATGAAAAGGAGCTCTCCGAGCACAACATGCTTGTTGACCTCGCACGAAACGACCTCGGGCGCATTTCAAAAATTTCCTCCGTCCGCGTGATGGATTACATGCTGATTCACCGGTATTCAAAAATCATGCACATCACCTCCCGCGTGGAGAGCGATATCCGAGATGACTGCGACGCCCTCAACGCCATCGAAGCCATTTTACCCGCCGGGACGCTGTCGGGCGCACCGAAAATCCGTGCC
This sequence comes from Oscillospiraceae bacterium ZGZL, assembly GCA_038405045.1. GTDB lineage: Bacteria > Bacillota > Clostridia > Oscillospirales > Oscillospiraceae > Sporobacter. The sequence goes on from JBBZIV010000001.1 coordinate 13,383, forward strand.
TGTGAGATCATTGAGGCGCTGGAGCATTCCCCGCGCGGTATTTACGGCGGCGCGTTAGGCTATATCGACTTTACCGGCAATATGGATACCTGCATCGCCATCCGCATGGCCGTCAAAAAGAACGGGCGCGTGGCCGTTCAGGCGGGCGGCGGGATCGTTGCCGACAGCGTCCCCGAGCGGGAATACGAAGAATCCGGCAATAAAGCAAAGGCCGTGATGAACGCCATCATAAACGCCGGGGAGGTGACGGACTGATGATACTGATGATCGACAATTACGACAGCTTCACGTATAACCTTGTCCAGCTGATCGGAAGCCTCAATCCTGACATCCGCGTTGTCCGCAACGATGCGCTAACGGTTGAGGAGATCCGCCGGCTCGCGCCATCGTCCATCATTCTCTCTCCGGGGCCGGGCTACCCGAAGGATGCCGGTGTCTGCGAGGACGTTGTCAAAGCGCTTGGCAAAACGATTCCCATCCTCGGCGTCTGCCTCGGCCATCAGGCCATCTGCGAGGTTTACGGCGCCACGGTGACGCATGCTAAAAAGCTGATGCACGGCAAAAAAAGCCGGATATTAATCAATAACAAAAACCCCATTTTTCAGGGGCTCCCGGAGGCGATTGACGCCGCGCGCTATCACTCCCTTGCCGCACGGCGCGAGACGGTGCCGGAGGCACTCGACATCATTGCCGAGGATGAGACGGGCGAAGTGATGTCTGTGGCGCATCGGGAGAACCCCATCTACGGGCTCCAGTTTCACCCGGAGTCGGTTCTGACACCGCAGGGCAATGTCATTATACGAAATTTTCTGACGATCGGAGGCAGATAATATGATCAGAGAAGCAATACAAACGGCTGTCGAGGGGATGGACCTGCCTTTTGACACCGCCAGAGAGGCCATGGATGAAATCATGCGCGGCGAAGCGACAAATGCCCAGATTGCGGCCTTTTTGACCGCCCTGCGCATGAAGGGCGAGACGGTCGAAGAGATTACAGCCTGCGCCGCCGTCATGCGTGAAAAATGCACGAAATTGCCGTGCGACGGCGCGGTACTCGACATCGTCGGCACCGGTGGTGATGCGTCCAACACATTCAATATTTCAACGGTGACAGCGTTTATCGCCGCGGCGGCGGGTATCCCGGTCGCAAAGCACGGCAACCGCAGCGTGTCGAGCCAATGCGGCGCCGCCGACTGCCTGGAGGCGCTGGGGGCAACCATCAATCTGACGGCGGATGAGAGCGCGCGCGTGCTTGAAAAGGCGAACATGTGCTTTATGTTCGCGCCGAATCACCATGCGTCGATGAAATACGCGGCCCCCGTCCGAAAAGAGATCGGAGCGCGGACGATTTTCAATATTCTGGGCCCCTTATCAAACCCCGCTATGGCAAAGCTGATGCTTTTGGGTGTCTACGACGCGCGCCTCGTCCGGCCGCTGACCGAGGTTTTGGCAAATGTGGGCGTTCACCGCGCCTTCGTCGTTCACGGTGACGACGGGCTTGATGAGATATCGCTTTCCGCGACGACGACGGTCTGTGCACTTCAAGACGGGGAAATCAAAACATTCACGCTTGACCCGCGCGACTATGGACTTCAATTATGCGATCGGGAAAAGCTCGTCGGCGGCGGCCCGGCGGAGAATGCGGACATTGCCAGAAGGCTGCTCGCCGGTGAAAAAGGCCCAAAGCGGGATATTCTTCTGCTCAACGCGGCGGCGGCGTTATACGTGGGTGGTCAAAGTGCGTCGCTTGAAGACGGTATTCTCCTGGCCTCGGAGCTGATTGACAACGGAAAAGCGCTGCAAAAAATGCAAGATTTTATCACAGCGACGAACGAGGTGGGTTCATGATCCTTGACAAAATCGCTGCGTCGACACGCCATCGTGTAGCGATGCAAAAAAAACAGATGTCTTTGGAAGAGATAACAGCGCGCGCCGCCGCCCTGCCGATCGGCGAGTTCCCGTTTGAAGCCGCCTTGAAAAAAAACGATCTTGCCTTTATCTGCGAGCTCAAACACGCGTCGCCGTCGAAGGGGCTGATTGTTGAGGATTTCCCGTATCTTGAGCTTGCGGAGGCTTACGAGCAGGCAGGGGCGGACGCTGTTTCCGTCCTGACCGAACCGGCGTTTTTTCTGGGCAGCAACAGATACCTGACTGAAGTGAGTATGGACATCAAGCTGCCAATACTCCGGAAGGATTTTATCCTTGATGACTACCAGCTTTACGAGTCTAAACTCATCCGCGCCAATGCGGTTTTACTCATCTGCGCACTCTTGGACGGCGAGACGATTAAAAGGTCTATCGGGATATGCGACAGCCTTGGTCTCTCCGCGCTTGTAGAGGCGCACGATGAGACGGAGGTTAAAACGGCCCTCGCGGCGGGCGCGCGGATTATCGGCGTCAACAACCGCGACCTTCAGACGTTTGAGGTTGACATCAACAACAGCATTCGGCTCCGGCCGCTCGTGCCGGACAGTATCCTGTTCGTCGCCGAGAGCGGGATACAAACGGCGGACGATATCGCCGCACTCCGGCAGGCGGGTGTCGACGCTGTTTTAATCGGGGAGACTTTGATGAAAAGCGCCGATAAAAAAGCGGCGCTCGCAGCGCTCAAGGGAGAACCATCCGAATGAAAATTAAAATATGCGGGCTGAAGCGGCTGGAGGATATAGACGCCGTCAATCGCTACAGGCCGGATTATATCGGCTTTGTCTTCGCCGAGAGCAAAAGAAGGGTGACGCCAACACAGGCCGCAGCCCTGAAAAGGCAGCTTGCTGCTGATATCAAGGCCGTCGGCGTTTTTGTGGACGCCGGGCTTGATGACATTGCAAGCCTCTGCCAAAGCGGCGTGATTGACGCCGTCCAGCTGCACGGTGACGAAAGCGCGGATTTCATGGTACAATTAAAACGGCTGGTCGCACAGCCTGTCATCAAGGCTGTCCGTGTGCAAAGCCGTGAGCAGATTCAAATGGCCGAGGCGCTGCCGTGCGACTTTCTGCTGCTCGATACGTATCGTGAAAACGTGTATGGCGGCACCGGCGAATGTTTTGATACGGCGCTCATTCCGCCGCTTCAAAAACCGTTTTTTTTAGCCGGTGGCTTAAATGCCGATAATATCAAAAAAGCCGCATCATCGCGCCCTTATTGCCTCGACATCAGCAGCGGCGTTGAGACAAACGGTGTCAAGGACGCGGAGAAAATCTATAAAATTGTTAAAATCATCAGGGAGGAATGCTAAATGAAGGGACGGTTTGGCGACCACGGCGGGCAGTATGTGCCGGAGACGTTGATGAACGCCCTCATCGAGCTTGAAAAAGCCTATGACACTTATAAAAATGACGCCGCGTTTAACGCGGAGCTGGACGCGCTTTTAAAGAATTACGCGGGCAGGCCGTCGCTTCTATATTTTGCCGAGCGCATGACGCGAGACCTCGGCGGGGCTAAAATCTATTTGAAACGCGAGGACCTCAACCACACCGGTTCACATAAGATCAACAACGTGCTCGGGCAGGTGCTGCTGGCTAAAAAGATGGGGAAAACGCGTGTCATCGCCGAGACGGGCGCGGGGCAGCACGGCGTCGCCACGGCGACGGCGGCGGCGCTCATGGATCTGGAATGTGACATTTTCATGGGCCGGGAAGATACCGAGCGCCAGGCACTCAACGTCTACCGCATGGAGCTTTTGGGCGCGCGCGTCCACCCTGTAACGAGCGGAACCCAGACGCTCAAGGACGCCGTGAATGAGACGATGCGCGAATGGACGGCGCGCATCGCCGACACCCATTACGTCCTCGGCTCCGTGATGGGGCCGCACCCTTTCCCGACGATTGTGCGCGATTTTCAAAGCATCATTGGCAGGGAGGTCCGCGCGCAGATGCTGGCGCTGGAAGGCAGACTGCCTGACGCGCTACTTGCCTGCGTCGGCGGCGGGTCAAATGCCATGGGGCTGTTTTACGACTTTATCGGGGACGAAACCGTCCGTCTCATCGGCTGCGAGGCGGCAGGGCGCGGCGCCGAGACAAAAGAGACGGCAGCCACGATTGCCACCGGTACCATGGGCATCTTCCACGGTATGAAGAGCTATTTCTGCCAGGACGAATACGGGCAGATTGCGCCCGTCTATTCGATTTCCGCGGGGCTGGATTACCCCGGCATCGGGCCGGAGCACGCGCACCTGCACGACCTCGGGCGCGCCGAATACGTCCCGGTGACGGACGATGAGGCGGTCGACGCTTTCGAGTACCTCTCGCGGCTGGAGGGGATCATCCCCGCCGTTGAGAGCGCGCACGCCGTGGCTTACGCCCGCCGCCTCGCGCCGACGATGCAAAAGGAGCAGATCATTGTCGTCAACCTCTCCGGACGGGGGGACAAGGATGTGGCGGCGATTGCGCGGTATAAGGGGGTGGATCTGCATGAATAGGATTGGCGATGTTTTTAACAACAAAAAGGCGTTTATCCCGTTTATCACGGCAGGAGACCCGACTCTTGAGACGACCGAGCGCCTCGTTTTAGCCATGGCGGCGGCAGGGGCCGACCTTATCGAGCTCGGCATCCCGTTTTCTGATCCCATCGCCGAGGGTCCTGTCATTCAGGCAGCGGATGAGCGGGCGCTGTCGTCCGGGACGACGACGGATAAAATATTTGACGCCGTCCGGCGCATCCGGGAAAAAACGAATGTCCCGCTGGCTTTTATGACGTACATCAATCCGATTTTCGCCTACGGCACAAAGCGGTTTTTGCAAAACTGCCGGGAGACCGGGGTTGACGCAGTCATTGTGCCCGATTTGCCCTTTGAGGAAAAGGGCGAGATCGGGCCGATGTGTCAGGAATACGGCGTGGCGCTCATTTCGCTCATCGCGCCGACGTCAAACGAGCGCATCGAAAAGATTGCGCGGGAAGCGGAGGGCTTCGTCTACGTCGTTTCATCGCTCGGCGTGACAGGCGTGCGACAGGAAATTGTTACCGATCTGAACGCCATGATCGCCGCCGTTAGAAAAGCAAACGATATCCCCTGCGCCGTCGGCTTCGGCATTTCGACGCCGGAGCAGGCGAAAGAAATTTCGAAAACCGCGGACGGTGTCATCGTCGGCAGCGCCATCGTCAAAATCGTCGCGCAGTATGGGGAGCAGGCCGATGGGCCGGTTGGCGACTACGTCCACCGGATGAAATCGGCGCTATCGGGAAACGAGGTATAGGATGGATGGTAACGAATCGTTAAAAGCCGCCAGCCGCACGGGACATCCCGACGACACACACATCACAATCGGCGGCGTGACGCTTGGCGAGGGCACGTTTCATGTCATCGCCGGGCCGTGCTCTGTTGAAAGCGAAGAACAGATTTTAAAGGTCGCGCAATCAGCCAAAGAGAGCGGGGCAACGCTTTTGCGCGGCGGGGCTTTCAAGCCGCGCTCGTCGCCGTATGCCTTTCAGGGGTTACAAGAAAAGGGCCTTCTCTATCTCCTTGCCGCCAAGCGTTTAACAGGCCTGCCGATCGTCACGGAAATCATGAATCAGACACAGCTGCCGCTGTTTGAGGAGATTGACGTCATTCAAATCGGCGCTCGGAATATGCAGAACTTTGACCTCTTAAAAGAGGTCGGACGCTGGCAAAAGCCCATTGTTTTAAAACGCGGTCTATCCAGTACGATTGAAGAATTCCTCATGAGCGCCGAGTATATCATGGCGGAAGGGAACTCAAACGTCATCCTCTGTGAGCGGGGCATCCGCACGTTTGAGACGATGACGCGCAACACACTGGACATCTCCGCCGTACCGCTCCTTAAGCAGAAATCGCACCTGCCCGTCATTGTTGACCCGAGCCATGCCGCGGGTATCAGAAGCCTCGTCCCGGCGCTCTCAAAAGCCGCCGTCGCCGCGGGTGCCGACGGTTTGATGATCGAAACACACAACGACCCGCAGAGCGCCCTCTCCGACGGCGCGCAGTCCTTAGACCTTGAGCAATTCCGTGACCTGTGCGCCGATATTTTAAGACGCGCGGCTTTTGAGGGGAAAAGGACGGCGATTTAATGATATGAACATCGAAAAAGCCGATTTTGAGGATCTCGCGCACCTGATAGAGGTGCAGCATCTGGCGTATCGGAGCCAGGCGGAGCTGCTTTGTGATTTTTCGATTGACCCGCTTCTTGAGACGCTGGACGCGCTGGAGGCAGCCTTTCCGCAGCATATAATTCTAAAGGCCGTCGCCCCTGATGGGGCGCTTATTGGCTCGGTTCGCGGGCGTTGCGACGGTGAGACGTGTTATGTCGGGCGGCTTTTTGTCCACCCGGCATACCGCGGGCGCGGCCTTGGCGCCCGCCTGCTGACTGCAATCGAAACAGCATGCCCGAAAGGGCGCTATGAGCTGTTTACGAGCAGCAAAAGCATTGGCAATATCCGGCTGTATGAGCGCATGGGGTATAGACGCTTTCAGGAAAGCGAGATGCTCGATGCCGGGTATCGGCTTGTGTATCTGGAAAAAAAGTCCCCGGCGGACAGAAGCGGACACATGTAAAGGGCGCGTATCGAGATCGATACGCGCCTGCTTCTTTATCGTTAATATTTACAGCGCCAGAGCCTTAAACAAAATGACGGCCATTTCCGCGCGGCTGATGTTTGCTTTCGGGTTCAGCTTTCCGCCGGAACCGGTGAGCACACCCGCTTTAACGAGTGTTGCCATAGCAGGGACGGCATAGTCTGAAATACTCGCGGCATCGGAAAAGGCCGCGAGATCGGCACTCGTCCCCGGCGTTAAATTTTTGCCACGAACGCGGAGCGCCTGCAGGAGAATCACCATGGCGTCCTGCCGCGTGAGGGCGGCCGTCGGATAAAACTTCCCGTCGGTGCCCTTGATGATCCCATAATATTTGGCGGCGGAGACAGCACCGGCGTAATAGGCGTCTCCGGGTACGTCTGAAAAGTTGTCAACACCGCCCGTTAAATTAAAGGCCCTTGTAACCATAATGATAAAGTCCGCGCGCCGGACATTGTCCCCCGGGTGGTATTTTCCGTCCCCGGCGCCTTTGACGACACCGTTTTTATAAAGGTATGTGACGGCGTCTCCGGCCCAAGCATAACCGGTAAGGTCTGTAAATGGCATGGTACTGACAGACGGATCGCCAACGATGAACTTGAGCTTCCCGGCGTAAGTGGCACCGCTCGCTGTGGCGGCCGTGAAGACGACGGTTACAAGGCCGGTGAAATCCTTTGCCGGGACGAAGGTGATACCCGAGAGGTCGGGCGCTGCCCCATCGAAATACTTTGTTCCGCCGGTAACAGCCGTCCCCGTCTTCTTCTCAGCGTCATACGCTTCAAAAAGTGCGCCGCTTGATGATGGCGGCGGTGAAAAGGTCACGCTTTTAAGCAGTGAGCCTGTTACAGAGACGAACTCCTTAGAAAAATCTTTGCCGGATATGGTGACCGCGCCGTTTTTTGAAACAGAATAGGTGATGATGCCCGCCGGGCTGTCAACGACCTGTATCACAATCTTTCCCGTATATGCTTGGCCTGATGCCGTATAGCCGGTGAAATTAATCTCGACAGCGCCTGTGTAGTTTGAATACGGGACGAAGGAGACAAGTGATAGATACGAAGGCTGAAAAATAGAATAGGCGGCGCCCTGCGTGACAGCGGCGTCATACCGGCCAGTGAGCGTGTAGTTATAATATAGCGTGCCGCGGGCAGAGGAGGGAAGCGTAAAGGTGACGTAGGACAACGCTTTGCCGGTTGCGGCGGAAAACGACGCCTGAAAGGCGGCGGCGTCAAACTGAAGCGGCGCGTTTTTATCCGTCATCAGGCTCAAGGTCCCGCCGGGGGCGTTTACAACGGAAACTGTAATTGTTCCCGTGATAAAAGCGCCGCCCTGCGTATAGGCGTTATAGGTGATGGCGGCCGTGCCGATAAAATCCTTGGCCGGGACGAACGTGACACGCGCAAGATTTGGGCTTTTACCGACGTAATATTTCGTTGCCGCGGCGACAGCCGTGCCCTTTCCGGTCGCGATATCATAGCCCTCATACAGAGCCCCGGTATTCTTGTCCGGTATTGTAAAAGTAACGTAGGACACGGGATACCCCGTCAAAGCCAAAAATCGCGCCTGCAGGTCGGTTGCCGGGAAGGCCATCGGGACGTTCATGTCGGTCGTATAAGACATCGTGCCGCCCGTTATAAACGGCACCGTGTAAGAAGCAGCTGTGGCCCACGTTGCGGTAGTGACCTTGGCGTCTGCCGTTGCCGACCAATTGAAAGCGGCCTGCGTATTCGTACTGGTACTTTTGGTCGCCAGTCGGAGACTCGAAATATAAGAAGCCGGAATGACGGCACCCGTCGTCAGCGGCGTGTTGGCGGATAGGGCCGAATAGCCGTATAGATCGCTTTTCGGCAGGGCTGTTGTCAAATAGAGATATCCGTCGGCACTATTTGGAATGGATGTCAGTTTGATATAGGAGACAGACGCCGTCGAGGGTGTCACGATGAAATGAGACGGTAAGACCGTATATGTTGCGCCCTTGAGTATCGGCGATGGCGCGGAGTAGGGAGACAGCGTCAACGTGGGGGAGGCGATTGTGAAACGACCCGTACCGACAGCTGAAAAACCAGCCTTGTTCGACACGCGCCAGTTAAATGTCGCCGTGCCGACGGTGTTGGCCTGAAAGGTCAGGCTTGGCAGCTGCGCCGCCGAGACAACCGTTGTCGCCGTGAAGGCCGACGCACCGAGATACCAGGTGCCATAGGCTGTATTTGTCGGTGTGATTTCGACGGAGACGAGTGGTGTGCCGTAGAGATTGCAGTAAGCGGCAAAATAACTGCCGGAAAATGTTATGACAGTGCCTTTGCTGACGTCATTATCAATCGGGGTCGTCATCGTCGGGGCTTGGTAGGCGGTGATGGTTAAAACAACATTGCCGATTGGATGCGCGCCGACCGCGTCTGACGCCTCATATGCCTTAACGTCGTATGACACGGTGCCGGTCGACGCTGTCGGAAACGTGATGGCATCGCCAATCGGAATGAGCGTTCCGAAGGTATAGCTCATGTTATTAACCTTCAGCGCGCCGAAGGCCGGGTTGCTGCCGCTGATGGATATGTAACCAAGCGCGTCGCCGTCGTTTTGCGTATATTTTGACAGGAGGTCGGCGTTTGTGACGGATACCGTTCCGAGAGCGAGCGTCTCCTTGGCAATCGTCCCAGAAAAGGCCGGCGCGAGGGCTGCGGCCCTGACGACGCTGATGGTATAGTTTGTTTGATTTTTCGGCGTCCCATCGGCGTCAGTCACACCATTATAGGTCACGGTCATTGGAACAGGTGCCCCATCAACTATAGCGGCACCGACGGACGCGACAACATTTTTGTATAAAGACGTGTTAAACGATAAAAGAAGACCGTTTGAAAGGTCAACCGTTCCAAGTGCATAACTGTGCGCGACGGTGAGCGTGATGGCGCGTGCTGCGCCGGTTACGGCGACGGCATCCGTGTCGGTGTGGCCGAGCGCGGTGAGTACGTTGGCGTCATCGGCTGCCAGTGCGGGCGGTAGGAGACCAACCGTTAAAACGGCGGCAAGGAGGACGGCAAGCGCGTTTTTCATCAGTTTCATCGTTGACCCTCCGGTTTAGCGTTTGGTCATGGCCGACAGGATTTTTAAAATGGTGTTCATATTTCGGGACGTCAGCTTATCTTTGTATTTTTTATGCCCAAGTGCTTTTGAACCAAAGGCGCTGTCAAGGGTTTTGCCGACGGGAACAATCCAGAAAGCGCCGTCTTCCGCCGGGACAAATGCTTCTCCCAGCTCATGCGGGAGGGTGTTAAAAAGGCTAATGAGCTCAGAAACCGTCTCGTCGTTATCGCAGAAGAGCCAGTAAATATGACAATGCTCCGGCACGGCAATTGATGTCGAGGCGTTCAGAACGGCTTGAAGGGCCTTTTCCGAACGGACGAAAACGGTGCCGGCATTCATGAAAAATGTGCCGAGCGCTTTTTCAGAAAGCGCTTTGAGCGACGCTGCCTGATGCGCATCAGCCGTCAGGACGACATTGCCGGTGGCAAGAATCGTCTGTGCATCGTAAAAGCCCAGGTCTGTAAAGACTTTTTTCAGGTCGCTCATAATCATTTTTTTCCCGCCGGTGTTGACACCGCGCAGAAAAATACAGTATTTTTCCGCCATATATGGCCGCCTCTTTCGCGATATTGTTTAACAGTGATATGTCGAAGGAGTTGTTGCAAAATGCCGCCCGGGATTGAATTTGCCCGCCGCTGCTGGTATAGTAAATGACATCAACTTTGAACGGAGAATGATCATGACAGCAGCGGAAGCCATTGAAAAACTAAAAGCAGGCAACGGGCGGTTTGTGTCCGGCAAACAGAGCGATAAAGAGCTGGGCGCGGCAAAACGCCGGGATTTAACCGAAAACGGGCAGCACCCGTTTGCCGTCATCGTCTGCTGCAGTGATTCGCGCGTTGCACCGGAAATCCTGTTCGATCAGGGGCTCGGTGATATTTTTATCATCAGAACGGCCGGAAACGTCGTCGATGACATTGGGCTTGGCAGCATCGAATATGGCGCGGAGCATTTAAACGTCCCGGTCATCGTCGTACTTGGGCATGAAAAATGCGGCGCCGTTAAAGCAACAGTCGACGGCGGCGAGATGCACGGCTGCATCAAAGCCATTGCCGATAAAATCAAACCGTCCCTTGAAAAGGTGCGCACCAGTTCCGACGTTTACGGGGCGTGCGAGGATGAAAATGTCCGCACGACTGTTGCGGAGATCAAAAGGAATCCTGTCATTGCAGAACTGATTGAGGAAGACCGCGTCACGGTTGTCGGCGCGAAGTACGCCATTTTAAGCGGCGTTGTAACCTTCTTCGAAAACTAAAGCGATTTGATGAAAACAGCCGGCCGGTTTGCCCGACCGGCTGTTTTTGCCCTCATGCATTTAGGTTGCCAGCCCACTTCATGGCGTCGACATAATAGGTCATAAAACGCATTGGATTGACGGCTTTCATAAATGGCATATTGTCGAGACCGGCCCAATCAGCTTTTTCGATACAAATGATGCAGTCTAGAAGGCCGCGTATGTCGTTTTTTTCGCCGAGAAGTGTCTTTTTAACGAGGTCAGTCAGCGGCAGCCCAAGGAGAACGTCCGACAAATCCCGATTGAGGACGACATCGATCTGTGAGAACAGCCCCGTAAAAAAATATTCCGGAGCCAAGTGGCTAAGATGGAGCTCACACGCCAAGAGAGACATCATCTTTCCGCGGATGAGAGAATCTTTGACAAGTTCAGCGTTTTCATTATCCTGCATATCCTTGAGCATCATGAGGGAAATCCATTGATACAATTCCCGCGTGCCCATATAATTAAGTGCCTGCGCAATCGTCTTGACGCGATGCCTCGGGGCGATATATGCGGAGTTGACGAGACGCAGCAGCTTGTATGAAAGGCCGAGATCTGTCTGGATGATTTCAGAAATCTTGTGATAATTCGGCTCGCTGTCATTGAGTTCTTCCATGATCCGGAAAAGATTCACGTTTATAGTTTTGATATCTTTTGATTTCAGCATGGCGGGCTTGCTGAAAAAATACCCCTGGAACAAATCGTAACCAAGGCTGACGGCTTTCTGATATTCTTCGCGTGTCTCGATTTTTTCAGCCAGAAACAGGACCTTGCCGCGATATTTCTGAATCAGCGCGGCCTGAGCCGATAGGCTGAGGGACGGGAACTCGACTTTCAGGATGTTGACCAGATCGAGCAGCGGTATGTTGTCCTCATCAGGCGTAAAATCATCGAGCGCCAGCGCATAGCCAAGCTGCTTAAAGCGCTGACAGGCGTCTTTTGTGGCTTGCGTTGCCTTATTGCGCTCCAAAACTTCGACGACGATTCTGTCCTTCGGCAGCAGCTCGATAAAGTCGCTGTCCACAAGGCCTTTCGAAAAATTGATAAAAGCCTTGGCGCCGTCTGTCAGACTGTCGATACCGAAAACGAGAAAAGAGTTGTAAATCAATTCGGCAGTGGCAATGTCGTCATCCATCTCGATAAAATAATTGTTGTTGTTTTGCCGGAAAAGCAGCTCATACCCGTAAACGTTAAGCTGCCGGTCGAAGATCGGCTGCCGCGCAATAAAAATACTCATTTTATAAGCATCCTGTCAGCGCAATCAATGCGCAGCTATTCATTGGCGGGCGTTTTTGACGCCTCCCTGAGAATCTGATATGCCACATCCAGCATACCCGGATAGAGCGTATCGGGAACGGCGGCCGGTCCAAGCTGCTGGCTGACGACAAAGCGCGCGCAAGCATTGCTTCTGTCCATGCAGTATTTCTTCTTAAATATTGCGCCAAGGCCGCTGTTAATCGGCAGTTTATCATTATAAAACGGGCAGGCGCTTAATCTGACACACTCCATATAAACATCTCCAGAACATCAAAGCCGCGTAAGAAATCAGTCGAATTTCCCTACACTATTTATCGGGAAAATTCATGATTCATTTAACGAAAACTGACATCAAAATGGCAATAACCCCCGCTCTTCCTATCGCAAAAGACGCTGGCTGAGGGAGGGAAGACCAGCTTCAAAATTGACGCCGTAACGGACATCCGTCCCGGCTTTTTTTGTGCGCGCGATGCTTTCCACCGTGAAATCAACGGCTATTTGAGCTGCCGACGCGAGGCTGTGAGCAGTTAATAGGCCTGCTGTCAACGTACTGGCGAAGACGTCCCCCGTTCCGTGATAAAAGCCGTCAATCCGGTCGGCAAAACAATAATCAATCTGCCCGGATGTTGTGTCGAAACAAGCCGCGCCAAGCTTTAACGCGTCAAAATAAACGCCGGTCAGCACAACCTTCTTCGGCCCGAGCGCACCAAGGCTATAGAGCAGACGCTCGATCGTCGACACACTGTACGGGCCTGGCGTGAAGGGCTCGCCCAATAGAAGAAAGGCTTCCGTCATGTTTGGCACGAGCACGTCGGCCTTTCGACAGAGTGTTTGCATGCCGGTTGGGAAATCGTCAGAAAAGCCGGCATAAAGCATGCCGTTGTCTGCCATGACGGGATCGACGACAATCAGCGTTCCGTCTGATTTGAGCATTTCGCACACGTCGGAAACGATGCCCAATTGAGCAAATGAGCCGAGAAAACCGGTATAGACAGCGTCAAACGGCACGTGAAGGGATTGCCAGTGGCGCGCAATCGGCAAAATATCATCCGTCAAGTCTCTGTAGGTATAGTCCGTAAACCCGCCGGTGTGCGTCGATAAAACGGCTGTCGGAATGACGCTGACCTCAACCCCGGCGCTGGAGATGATCGGCAGGGCGACTGTCAGCGAGCACTTACCGAAGCAGGAAATATCGTGAATAGCGGCGACTCTTTTTTGTCTGGGCATAAGCTCTCCATCAGTTTTTTTATTGATGTGACATCAGTTCATTATAAAACGGCGACAGCCTCGACCTCGACGAGGACGTCTTTTGGCAGGCGCGCGACTTGAACGCAGGCTCTGGCGGGATAGGGCTCGCTAAAAAACGTGGCATAGACGGCGTTAACAGCGGCAAAATGATTCATATCGGCCAGAAAAACCGTCGTCTTGACGACGTTTGAGAGGTTAGAGCCCGCGCCTTCCAAGACGGCGCGCAGATTGATGAGAACCTGAGCGGCTTGCGCGGCGGCGTCACCCGCGATGACGGCACCGCTTGCCGGGTCGATAGGGATCTGGCCAGACGTAAAAATCATGTTGCCGGCGCGGATAGCCTGCGCGTACGGGCCGATGGCCGCTGGGGCCGCTGCCGTCTTAATTTCCATCAAATCCATAAAATCAGCCTTTCAAAAAAATCACTGTTATTTTTACCATATCTATGATATCATTTTTGTCAATAGAGAGCATAATCCGGAGACGGAAAAAAGGTAACGGGAGAACCGTATGAGAACGAACCAGCTGAGAATTATCGATGAGTTTACGAATCTCGTGGCGATCGACAGCCCGTCATACGCCGAGCGGCAAGCGGGCGATTATATTAAAAAAAAGCTGACGGCGCTTGGCCTTGTCGTCGTTGAAGATGACGCTGGTGAAAAAATCGGTGGCAACTGCGGGAATATTTACGGTTATCTGGAGGGCGATTTAGACCTCGAACCGATCCTCTTCTGTGCGCATCTGGATACGGTTGAGCCCGCCCACGGAAAGGAAGCCGTTATCGACGCGGACGGTGTTATCCACAGCCGTGGCAACACCGTCTTAGGGGCGGACGATTTGGCCGGAGTAACCGCCATTTTAGAGGCGCTGACGGTCTTGACGGAGCACAAGCTCAGCCATCGGCCGATTGAGGTGCTTTTTACCGTAGCCGAAGAGGTTTACTGCCGCGGCAGCGCCGAATTTGATTTTACAAAAGTACTCTCGCGCGAGGCATATGTCCTTGATCTTGCCGGGCGCGTCGGCACGGCCGCCTATATGGCGCCGTCCATCCTGTCATTTGCGGCGACAATCCGCGGCAGGGCGTCGCACGCCGGGTTTGCCCCGCAAAAGGGCATTCATGCCATCGCCGTCGCGGCCGACGCCATCAGCATGCTCCCGATGGGGCGTGTTGACGATGAAACGACCCTGAACGTTGGGATGATTAAGGGCGGGCTGGCAACGAACATCGTGCCGGATCACTGCGTCGTCCGCGGTGAGGTTCGCAGCTTATGCCATGAAAAAGCCAGCCGTCACGCCGAGCTCGTCAAAAAGCAGTTTGAGCGCTCAGCTTCAGCAGCGCATGCCACGCTTGAATTTGATTTAAAAACAGTCTCCGTGGCTTATGAAACACCGCTTGGCAGCCCTGTCGTCAAGCGTTTTGAAAATGCCTGCAATACGCTTGGCCTGCCTGTTTCACTTGTGAAAACATTTGGCGGGAGCGATAATAATATCATGGCACAAAGCGGCCTTATAGGCCTTGTTGTCGCCAACGCCATGAACAGGTGCCACGCCTGTGACGAATTTACGACGACGGAAGAACTTGAACGGGCCGCCGAGCTGACGCTGGCCCTGATGACGGACGACCGCTGAACATTGACGGCAAGGCCGGAGGCCTAACCGTGCCGGAGGATACACATGATACTGGAAGATTACGGATATATTAGAGCGGCGGCGGCCGTACCGCGCGTTTTTGTCGGGGATCCCGCGTCAAACGGGCGGGAAATTGCGCGATTGATGCACAGCGCGGCAGCGGACAACGGCGTCCGCGTGATGGTGTTCCCGGAGCTTTGCTTGACCGGGTACACATGTGCCGATCTGTTTCATCAGAAAAAGCTGCTGACCGGCGCGCGCGACGCGCTGCGGACACTCCTTCAGGAGACGGCCGACTGCGATCTGCTTGCCGCCGTTGGCATGCCGATTGAAGCCGACAACCAGCTTTTTAACGCCGCTGTTTTGATTCTCGCCGGGCGCATCCTTGGCGTCGTCCCTAAGACGTTTATACCCAATTATAATGAGTTTTACGAAAAGCGCTGGTTTGCCCCCAGCCACGCGCGGCGCAGCGAAACGCTTAAACTAAACGGTTATGATGTGCCGTTTGGGGAAGATCTTCTATTTCAATGCAGAGATGCCGAGCTGTGCGTCGGTGCGGAGATCTGTGAGGATTTATGGGCCCCAATTCCGCCGAGCGCGCATCTTGCCGTCGGCGGTGCGAATCTGATTTTAAATCTTTCGGCGAGCAACGAGACGGTGACGAAGTCCGATTACCGGCGCGAGCTCGTCCGCCAGCAGGCGGCGCGCTGCTATACAGGCTATGCCTTTTCCTCAGCCGGGTTGGGGGAATCAACGACGGACGTCGTCTTCAGCGGCCACGCCATGCTTGCCGCGAGCGACAGCATCCTCCGCGAGACGTCCTACGCTGCCGATTCATCGTACATCTTTGCCGATATTGACATTGAAAAGCTGATGAATGACCGGCGGAAATTCAACAGCTTTATGGGTGGCACCGCAACAAGAGCCTGCCGTATAGTCGAATTTGCCTTTCGAAGCGCTCGCGATGTGACGGCAAGTTTTCAGGTGGACAAACATCCCTTCATCCCCCGCGATCAATCGGAGAAATTCGGGCGCTGCCGCGAGATTTTTAAGCTGCAGTCAGCAGGGCTTGCTGAGCGCCTGCGGAAAACCGGCATTCAGAAGGCCGTCATCGGCCTGTCCGGCGGGCTGGACTCAACGCTGGCCCTTCTTGTGACGACCGAGGCCGTTAAAGCGCTTGGGCTGCCGATGACAGCCATTGTCGGCATCACGATGCCCGGCCTCGGCACAACGGATAGGACGTATCAAAACGCGCTGTTACTGATGCGGGAGCTTGGTATAACGCCACGGGAAATCTCTATAAAAGAGGCAAGCCTTATTCACTTGCGCGATCTCGGGCATGATACGTTAGTGCACGACGTCACCTTTGAAAACGTACAGGCCAGAGAGCGCACACAGATTTTGATGGACGCTGCCAATCAGGTGGGCGGCCTCGTCGTCGGGACAGGCGACCTGTCCGAGCTGGCGCTTGGCTGGTGCACCTATAACGGCGACCATATGAGCCATTACGGTGTGAATGCCGGGGTGCCGAAATCACTCGTGCGCCATCTTGTATCCTGGTACGCTGAGACAACAGAGAATAAAACGGTCGCTCACGCGCTGGCGGATATTCTCGATACACCGATTAGCCCCGAGCTCCTCCCGGCCGACGATAACGGGCAGATCGCCCAGAAGACGGAGGACGTTGTCGGCCCGTATGAGCTGCACGACTTTTTCCTGTTCCATATGCTCCGCAATGGCTTTGCCCCGGCAAAAATATTAAAGCTCGCGACGCTGGCGTTTGACGGTGATTATACGCCGTCCGTTATTCTCAAATGGCTTGAGACGTTTTATCGTCGCTTTTTTTCGCAGCAATTCAAGCGCTCCTGCCTGCCGGACGGCGTCAAGGTCGGTTCTGTATGTCTATCCCCCCGCGGTGATTGGCGCATGCCGAGCGATGCTGGCAGCACGCTGTGGCGCGAGGCGCTGCGTGACGCTGCGCTCGCACTCGGCATCGCTAAGGAGTAACGTACCGGTTGAAATGAACGATGTAAAGAACACGGAGGATGCCGACGCATCCTCCGTGTTTCTTATTTGTTTATGCAATTCTTAGACAATGCGCTTAGCGGCAACCCAGGCACGGCACCAATAACCGGCGTCTAAAGTGCTGATGATAACGCCCGTTCTTGAATTGGCGGCGTGAACAAATTGACCGTTGCCAATATAAATACCGACGTGTGAGACCCCGCTGCCAAAGGTATGGAAAAAGAGCAGGTCGCCCGGCTTAATGTCGGCTTTAGCGATGCTTTCACCATTGTTTCTGTACTGCTGCGAGGCCGTTCTTGATATCGTGTAGCCAAACTGCTTATAGATATACGTCGTGAACCCGGAGCAATCAAAGCCGCGGGAAGGGGATGAGCCGCCGTAAACGTAGTCGTAGCCAACATAGCCGAGCGCATATTCAACGAGCTCCTCGGCCGTCGTGATTTCAGGGGCGGCGGCTGCCTCATCATTGGCCGCTGTACCGGCCTGTACCGTAACGGCTGTATCCGTCGTGCTGTCGAGCGCCTCAATTGTCAACCCCGGGGTCATGACAGATGTCTGCGACTGGAATATTGGGCTGTCCAAAGTTCCGGTGTTAAAGGTGAGCTCTGCCGCTAGGACGTTTGTATTCATTAAAACGGCGACGATGATGATGAGGAATATGGACAATTGAATCTTTTTTAATATCATATATTGCGAATAGTCCTTTTCTGATAGCGTTGATTAGAGACAAAACTGTTAACAAGATATGCATATTGTAACAATTTGTTTCCTGATTGTCAATATTATGTTTCCTTCGGAGGAATATTAAACCAAAAAATTTTAAAAATATGTTGAAAAGCTAGCAGATACAGAAAAACCGGCGCCGTTGGAAGACCGAAGTCTGCCGTGGCGCCGGCTGAATTTGAAGATTATTAAAATTATTTGTGCTCAAAGAGGCCAAGGAGGGAGCCGTATCCCGCGCGTTCCATCTCTTCCTTCGGGATAAAACGAAGCGCGGCACTGTTGATGCAGTAGCGTAGGCCGCCTTTATCCTTCGGGCCGTCGTCAAAGACATGGCCGAGGTGGGCATCCCCCGAGCGGCTGCGGACTTCCGTTCGCGTCATACCGTGCGACAGGTCACTTTTTTCTCGGACGACAGCCGGGTCGACCGGCCTTGAAAAGCTCGGCCAGCCGCAGCCTGACTGGAATTTATCCTTTGAGGAAAAAAGCGGCTCGCCCGTCGTCACGTCGACGTAAATGCCGGGCTCGTCCGTGTTCCAAAATTCATTTTGAAACGGCGCCTCCGTCGCGCCGCGCTGCGTGACATCGAACTGCTGCGGGGTGAGCGTCGCGCGCAAAACGTCTGGATCAGGGCGGGCGTAAAGCCCCGGATTGACGCGTGCCGCGGCGGCGGTTTTAATTTTGTCCCAACCGATATGGCAATACCCGGTGGGGTTCTTATCAAGATATTTCTGATGGTATTCTTCGGCAGGATAAAAGTTCTCAAGCGGTGCAATTTCAATGGCAACCGCCTCTTTGAGCGTTTTTTGCAGGTCGGTAATCGAACGGGTAATGATAGGCAGGTCCGCCCCGTCGGTGTAATAAATGCCCGTTCTGTACTGGACGCCGCGGTCGTTACCCTGGCGATTGAGCGCCGCCGGGTCAATCGCGCCGTAAAAAAGCGAGAGCAGAAAATCGAGCGGCAAAACGGCGGGGTCGTACACAACGCGCACCGTCTCAGCATGACCGGTGTTTTTATAACAGACGTCCTCATACGTTGGACAGGCTGTTTGACCGTTGGCGTAACCGACCGCTGTTTCCAATACTCCATGGACAACGGAGAGATATTTCTCCGCGCCCCAGAAGCAGCCGCCCGCCAAATAAATTTCCGCCATCATCATCAACCCTTTCAGCAGTTAGTGATAGTATATCACAATACGCCGCGCGCAGTCACTTTGAAGATAGAAACGAAAACATCCCGCGGCTTGTCGCTGCGGGATGTGATTGTTCTGGAGAACCGGCAGAATGGAAGTCAGCGCGACATACCCATAATCTCATAAATCCGGCTGAAATCAAGACTTGACCGGAGGGCCTCGGCAAGCGCGTCATACTGCCGGTCTTTATACACGTCAAAATCAGAAACGGCTTCAAAATCCTCGGGAAGGCCTTTTTTGCGAAGAAGCATCGTCACGAGGGCGGCTCCCAGAGTGCCATCAAAAAGCCCATGCAGATAGCTGCCGAGGACGTTGCCGCAAACGGCACCGTCCGGCTGACCGTCTGATAGGGATGAAAACGGGACGGCCCCCGCGCCCAGCACCGTCCGGCCCATGTGAATTTCATAGCCGGAGATGGCGGCGCCTGACAGCGCGTGAAAAACGCCAGGCAGCGTATTGGCCCCGGCTGTGACTCGGGTGCGAACCTTTTGTGTTTCAAAGACGGTGTTAACCGGTAAGAGCGCCATACCCGCCATGTGGCCGCCTTCTTCAACGCCGTCCGGGTCGCTGAGCGTTTCACCGAGCATCTGATAGCCGCCGCAGATGCCGATAACGGGCGTTCCGGCCTTGGCGCGGATTTGTATGGCCGCCTCAAGACCACCGTCGCGCAGCCACTGGAGGTCGCCCATCGTGTTCTTCGTGCCCGGCAGGATAATAAGATCGGGATTGCCGAGTGCC
The DNA here is from genome assembly GCA_038405045.1 of Oscillospiraceae bacterium ZGZL. Lineage (GTDB taxonomy): Bacteria > Bacillota > Clostridia > Oscillospirales > Oscillospiraceae > Sporobacter. The sequence goes on from JBBZIV010000001.1 coordinate 33,076, forward strand.
TCGGCGCGGTCAACAAAGCGCACGCCGACGGGCTCGTAGCGCGACAGGGCGTTGAAATCCGTAAAATTTGAGATGCGCGGCAGGCGAATAACGGCGATGTCAAGTGCCTTGCCGGTCGCCTGCCGGTCAAAGCGGTCGGTGACGCTATCCTCATCGTCAAGGTCGAGGCGCAGGTATGGCACGACGCCGAGAACAGGCACGCCGGAGAGTTCTTCAAGCTTTACAAGGCCCGGGCGGAGAATATCAACATCACCGCGGAATTTATTGATGACAACGCCTTTAAAACGGGCCTGCTCGTCCGGCTCGAGGAGTTTGACGGTACCGTAAACACTGGCGAAGACGCCGCCGCGGTCAATATCGGCCACGAGGAGAACGGGGGCATCGGCAATTTTCGCCATGCCCATGTTAACAAAATCATCGTTGTTAAGGTTAATTTCCGCGGGGCTCCCCGCCCCTTCGATGACGATGATGTCATGCTGCGAGGCAAGTGTTTCATAAGCGTCTGTGATGATCGGCCGCAGGCGGCTTTTGTAATCGTAATAATTCCCGGCCGTCAAGGTGCCGACGACCTCGCCGCTCACGATGACCTGGCTGCCCTTGTCACTCGTCGGCTTGAGCAGCACGGGATTCATCAAGACGGAGGGCTCGATTTTCGCTGCCTCGGCCTGCATAACCTGAGCCCGGCCCATCTCAAGGCCTTCGTTTGTAATAAAGCTGTTGAGCGCCATATTCTGGCTTTTAAATGGTGCAACGCTGTACCCATCCTGCGCGAAGACGCGGCAGAGACCGGCGCAAATGAGACTTTTGCCCGCACTCGACGCCGTACCTTGAATCATAATTGGTTTGGCCATTTGTTTAGCTCCTGACTGTTTATTTTGTCGCTTCTTTCAAGACGTCGCCAAGCGCGCCGATAAGCTGCTCGTTTTCAGACTGCGTTCGAACGGCAACGCGCCAAAAACCCGCCGCGAGACCTGCATAATTGCCGCAGTCGCGGATGAGCACACCGCGTTGCCGGAGAAGCGCCCCAAGATTAGGGATCGGCGCATAAAAGAAAATATAGTTGGCCTCACCGCCGTAAACGCGCAGGCCGAGCGCTGTTAAGGCCGCCGTCAGATCGGCGCGCTCGGTTTGAATAAGGACGCGCGCCGTGTTAACATAATCGCATTCCCGGAGCGCGGCAATACCAGCCGCCTGCGCGAGGGACGAGACGGACCAGGGTTGCCCTGCATCCTTTATCGCATCAAGAAGATTAGTATTTGATGAGAGGCAATACCCAAGGCGGACGCCGGCCATACCATAGAGCTTTGTGAAGGCATCAAGAATTAACAGGTTGTCATAATCCTTAAGTTTGCGCTTGAGAGAATGGCTTTCCGGCGCGTCTAAAAAGCCGTTGAAGCACTCGTCAACGACGAGGAGCGTCCCGGTTTGGCGGGTGACGTCCAACAATTCCTGAAGCAGCGCTGGTGCAACGGTCAGCCCCGTTGGGTTGTTGGGGTTACAGATAAACAGAATATCAAGCGCCGGGGTGACGCGGTCAATAATGGATGAATCAAGCCGGAAACCGGCAGATTCTTCGAGAAAATGGTGCGCAACAACGCAGCCGGTCGTCTTCAGGGCCAATTCGTATTCGGCAAACGTTGGCGCCGTGACGAGGGCTGTTTTCGGCCTTTTCGCCAGCGCGAGGCGGAAAATGAGGTCGGCAGCCCCGTTGCCGCAAAGGATATATGACGGCGGGAGGCCGAGTTTCTCCGAAATTGCCGCGCGCAGTTGGCGGCAGAGCGGGTCTGGGTACTTATCGGCCTGGGCGGCAGCGGCGGCAATGGCCTTGGCAACGCCGACCGGTATGCCGAGCGGATTGCAGTTGGCGGAAAAGTCTAACGGCACTTTGCCGTAAGCCTCGAAATACCCTTCGGTATCGCCCCCATGGATCAAAGCCATATCAGCACTCCCTTCACCAAAAGGCACAGCACAAGGCACAAAACCGCCGTGGCAAGGAGGAGACGGTTTGTGCGCACAATATCGTCCGGTTCGATCGGCCGTTTATTGTCCCCAATCGTCGGTTTATGGACAAGCGCGCCGAAGTAAAAATTGTCGCCACCCAGACGGACGCCGAGGGCACCGGCACAGGCAGCCTCCGTATGCGCCGAATTGGGGCTTTTGTGGTTTTTCCGGTCACGCCGGAAAATTTGCCATGCGCCTTTCACGTCCAGCCGGACGAAAAACGCGGCCAGAACCATCATAACACCGGCGATGCGCGCCGGGATAAAATTGACGACGTCGTCCACCTTGGCGGCTGCGCGGCCGAAATAGAGATACATGTCGTTTTGATAGCCGACCATGCTGTCCATGGTATTGAGGGCTTTATAGAAAAGCCCGAGCGGCGCCCCGCCGACGGCCATGAATAAAAGCGGCGCGACGACGCCGTCAGCCGTGTTTTCGGCAACCGTTTCGACGGTGGCGCGCGTCACGCCGCCCGCGTCTAAGCCCGCCGTATCGCGCCCCACGATTTCGGCAACGGCAGCGCGCGCCGCCGCCAAATCACCGCGACGGAGTGGGTTGAACACCTCGAGGCTGGCGACGCGCAGGGAGCGCGTGGACAGGCACTGCCAGACAAGGATGCTTTCAACAATAACGCGTAAATAGGGCGAGATGATCTGGCACGCGACGAGCAGGCCGATACCCGCGCCGAGAGAGACAACGCTCATGCAGAAAACGAGAAAAATGCCGGCGGTCAGCTCACCGGACGGCGTTTTTGGGAACAGACGCCGCAAGACACGTTCAAAAAAAGGGATCAACTTGCCATAAGCCAATACGATATGCGGCCATCCAATCGGATCACCAATGATGAGGTCCAGCAAGAAGCCGATAAGGAGGGCAAAAAGTGACAGAATCATAGACGGGCCTCCGAATAAGCGGCCGCCGCTTTAACGAAATTTTCGGCGAAGGCGGGATTGCCGTAGAAATAAAGATGCGGAAAGCCAGCAAATAGCGTCGGATGCTTGGCAACGCACGACCAGGTACTCCCGTTGGTGCGCCGTGCCGTACACATGCCGTCGGTGATGGTTGAATCCCAGTAATGAAATTCATGCGCTGGAATCGTCTCGCCGGTCTTGCAGAGGATAGTGTCGTCATCAGCCGCCAGATGGATATAGCCAAACCGCTGCAGACGCGGTGTTTTGAAGCCGTGACCGCTTAAAACGCCCGCCATGGGATAGGTTTTCCCGGCACTGTCTTCCAGCGTGTCGTGCAAATAGAGATAGCCGCCGCATTCGGCTAAAGTCGGCAAGCCGGACGATACGGCGTCAAAGATGGCGCGGCGCATTGACGTGTTTTGGCTGAGCACATCAGCATAAAGCTCCGGATAGCCGCCGCCGAGATAGAGCGCGCCGATATCCTTGGGCAGCGCTGCATCGCGAAGCGGGCTGAAAGGGACGAGCTCGGCACCAAAGTGTGTGAGCAGGTCAAGATTGTCGGCATAGTAAAAGCAGAAAGCATCATCCTGTGCTACCGCAATACGGGGCTTTTTCGCAAGAGCGGGCAGAATGCTGGGCAGGCTACCCTCAAGAGGGGGCGCTGAGGATGCCAGCGCAAGTAGGGCGTCAAGGTCGACGCATTTTTCCGCCGCCTCACCAAGACGGTCAAGCTTCAAATGCAGGTTTTCAATTTCCGCTGCCGTGACAAGGCCAAGATGTCGGCTTTCGATGGCGCAGTCTGGCAATCGCTCAAAATGCCCCAGAATTGGCAGGCCCGTTTCCGCCGTCAGCAGGTCCTTCACCATGTCAAAAAGTGATTTTGAACACTCGTTCAAAATAACCCCGGCAATGCGGCTGTCCGGCCGAAAGTTCTTAAAACCGTTAATCGTCGCGGCGAGTGAGAGATACGCCCCGTGAGCGGAGACAACTAGGATAACGGGTGTCTCAGTCACAACAGCGACCGCGTAGCTGCTGGCCGCCGTTGTGTTGCCGGAGCCGTCATAATAGCCCATGACGCCCTCGATGACAGCTGTATGCCCGGCGGCGTGCCGACAGAGGAGGCCGCGCACAACGTCTTCCGGCGTGAAGAATAGATCGAGATTATAGCTTGGAATACCGAGGACGGCGCGGTGGAACATCGGGTCAATATAATCCGGCCCGCATTTGAAGCTGACGGGATTTGCCCCGCGCTTCCGAAGCGCCGATAAAAGCGCCAGTGTCACAGTTGTTTTCCCAGTCCCGCTTGCTGGAGCGGCAATTAAAATTCTCGGAATTGGCGTCATCATGCGTCCCCTCGTTTCCTGCAATAAAAAACCTCTCCGGGACGGAGAGGCGTGAAAAAGCAAAGCATGCTTTACCACACCGGCTGAAGTCCCGTCAGCCTGTGACTAAAATCGCAGCGCCTGTATTCTGGCTTGAGCGTCATGGCCTTATTTCGCCTTCCCATGAAAAATCACAGTGACTAAGGGCAAGCCCTCGTGAAATAAAGCTGGTACTCTTACAGCGGCGGCTCCGCGCGGGACTTACACCCGACTTCCAATAACCGCTAAAGCGGTTAAAACGCAGCGACTTGAGCTATTAAGTAATGTGTTCATCCTACTGGCATTTCGTTATTTTGTCAAGTGGGGGCAGTCCGCCTTCGGAATTTATCGAAAATGCATAAAAAATGACGACAATTAGGGGGGTGATTTGTTAACAACAAAGATTATCAGTAATATTATAAATTAAACTTGAAAACAATATCGTAAGTGCTATAGTTGAAAATGAAGTAAATAGAAATCTCGGTAGGTGAGGCTACCACAAGGATATGGATTGCTGCCGCGAAAGGTTGGAGACAACCTGAGCCGGTCAACAGGATTTGTCGACATTTAAGGCATAACCTAATGCAATTTCACCGCCTTGCGGAGCTAAAGCTTGAACGGGTGCCGGAAGGAAATAGGCCTTCGCCCGTTCGTCGTGGCGAAGGTTTTGTATTGCTTATATTCTGATATTCAGGAGGCTTTTTTCAAATGGACGCAGACCCTGGCAATCGAAGTAAGACTTTTGAATTGAACACGGAAGGAATTTTGTCTGATTCTCCGTAACGAGGATTAGATTTTGTCCACATGTCAAAAATCCTTCCGTGACCATACGGAGGGATTTTTTATGTTTAAAGAGACGATCTTTTATTTGAGCCGCGTGCTCGGCAAAAAAGTCCGGACGGGGAACGATGCCGTCATCGGGACGCTTGCCGATATCGCCGTTGATGTATCTTCGGCGGTGCCGCAGGTTGTTTTGCTTGTCATCAGAAGTGGCGGGCGGGAGATGCTCGTCGATTCCGCGACGTTTACGGTTACCGAGGAGCGGGGACAATTTGTTTTCCGGTGCCGCGAGCTTGTGACGCTGCCGGACCTGCCGGAGAACACGCTCTTACTGAAAAAATATGTGCTTGACCGCCAACTCGTTGATATCAACGGACGCAAGCTTGTCCGCGTCAATGACCTGCGGCTGGCGGTCATGTCGAGCGGGACGTTCCTTGTTGCCGTTGATGTCGGCTTCGAGGGGCTCATGCGGCGGCTGGGCGTTGCCAAGCCGCTTAAAACGATCTTGAGGCTCTTTAACGCGTCAATGCCAGGCAAGCTTGTCTTGTGGGATGCCGTTGAGACCGTTGATATCGGGCACGCGGGCATCAAGCTGAGCAAGGCGTACTCCAAGCTGGAGACGCTGCACGTCTCCGACCTTGCCGATATCCTGGAGGATATGGACATCAAGATGCAGACCGAGGTTTTCTCATCGCTTGATGACGAAAAGGCTGCCGATGTTCTTGAGGAGCTTGAAATGGAAGCGCAGATTACCGTTTTGGAGAGTCTGCCTGTTGAAAAAGCCGCGGACCTCTTGGAAATGATGCCGGCCGATGAGGTTGCCGACATTCTTGAGGAGATGGGTGAAGAGAAAGCCGAAGAGCTTTTGTCTGAGATGGAAAGCGAGGCGTCTGAGGAAGTCCGCGAGCTCATGGAATATGAGGACTATGAGGTCGGCAGCGTGATGACGACCGATTTCATCGCCTACAAGGTGAGCATGACTGTTGGCGAGGTTATTGGAGAGCTGCGCCGCCTCAAGCCGGAGCCCAGCTCCATCTACTATCTATATATCGTTGACGAGAGCGAGAAGCTGACGGCGACGGTATCGCTCCGTGACCTCGTTGTCTCCGAGGCGGAGACGATCATCGATGAAATTATGAACACAAAGATGATCTTCGTTCGTGACACGGACGACATTGAGTCGATCGGCGAAATCATCTCCAAATACAATCTGCTTGCCGTCCCCGTCGTTGACAAGGACATGGTGCTTTTGGGCATGGTCGTTATTGATGACATCGTTTACAATCTCCTCAGAGCCAGAAAAAGAAAGGTTTAAAGGAGGGACGATATGACGGCTTTTATCAGCAGCGTTAAAAAGAAGAGGTTCTGGAGAAACGTTGCCTTTTTCCTTGCCATTATCGGGCCCGGGATTATTACGGGCAGTGTGGACAACGACGTCGGCGGCATTACAACGTATTCCGTTGCCGGGGCGCTTTATGGCTACAAGCTTATCTGGACACTGATTCCCGCGTTTATTGTCCTGTTTGTTACGCAGGAGATGAACGCGCGAATGGGGATTGTGACAGGCAAGGGCTTGGCCGACTTAATCCGGGAGAACACCGGCGTTAAGATCACCTTTTTCATCGTTATTTTTTTACTTGGCGCCGATATCATGAACACCATGACGGAGTTTACCGGTGTCGCCGGGAGCATGGCGATCTTCGGTGTCAGCAAGTATATCTCCGTTCCACTCGTTGCCGCCGGTGTGTGGTTTATCGTCGTCAAGGGGACGTATCGGATTGCCGAAAAGATTTTTCTGATCTTTTGTTTGGCTTTGTTTATTTATGTCGCCGCGGCGCTTCTCGGCAAGCCGGACTGGGGCGCCATCGGCCAATCCATTGTCAAGCCGGAAGTCGAATCCAATTTTTCTTACATCGCCACCATCATCGGCCTCGTCGGCACGACGATTGCGCCATGGATGCAGTTTTACATGCAGTCGTCCGTTATCGAAAAACAGCTGCGCGTCAAGGACCTGAAATGGTCAAAGCTCGACGTTTTGATCGGCTGCCTCTGCACCATCATCGTTGCGTTCTTCATCATCGTCTCCTGCGCCTCGACGCTTCATGTTAAGGGCGTTGTGATTGCAAACGCGGTTGACGCCGCGGCGGCACTTACCCCCGTTGCGGGCGCTTTGGCGTCACAGGTCTTTGCATTCGGCCTATTTGTGGCCTCTATTTTTGCCGCCGTCATCCTGCCTGTTTCCGTCTCCTTTTACGTCTGTGAGGCGTTTGGTTATGAAGCGGGAATCGACAAGACGTGGGAAGAGGCACCGCAGTTTTACTGGCTTTATACCGGCATCATCGCGCTATCAGCCGGTATGATTCTGATTCCAAACGCCCCGCTGATTCAGATATCGCTCTGGTCCCAGCGTATTAACGGTATCATGCTGCCAATTGTCCTCCTCTGCATGGTGCTGATCATTAACAAAAAAGAGGTCATGGGGCCATACGTCAACAAACCGCTGACGAATCTCATCGCCTGGGCGACGATTGTCATTTTAATCGGTCTGACGGCCTCACTCGTCGTCACCATGTTTTAGCGGCTTCAACAAATGATAAGGGGCAGCCCCGGATTTGATGTCCGGGGCTGCCCCTTTTTCCAAGGGTTTAAAATAAAAGCTTTGAAACGGCCAAAACAATGAGGAGGACGCCGCCGACCCATGACAGATCAAGCTTTGTCAAGGTCGTCAGGAGCCTCCCAAGGAGACAGCCGAGCGTGACGGCGAGCAGGTTGGATAAAAGCGAGAGGACGATGAGCGTTAGGCTGCCGGCATGTGCCAGGCCCCAGCCAAAACCCGCGGCGAAACCGTCCAGCGACAAGGCCAGCGCCAGATAAAAAGACTCCCGGACGGAGAGCGTTTTGGAGTTATCCAGATCGGCTTTGTCGGTGTCAGCATACACGGTCAAGACGATGTGGAGGTCAAAGAGCTTCATGTTGAGCCTGTTTTCGCTTTTTTTGGCGATGAAGCGCTTGAGAGAAAATTCAAAGCATTTGACAAGGCCGATGATGAGCAGGAGGGCAAAGGAGACGATTGTCCCGACGGCGGGCGGAATGATGCTTGTTGCGGCCCCGCCCAGTCCCGCTGAGGCGGCGAGGATGCCCGTACATACGACACTGATGACGATGACGGCCGCCGGGGGAATTTTTGTCCGGCTCACGCCGTAGGCAAAGCTGGCTGAGAACGCGTCAAGACAGAGCGCCGACACCAGCAATATTTCAAACATATCAAGACAACCCCTTCATATATTTTATAGACAGTCATTTACCCCGAGGGGTTGTGACAAAAGCAAAAGCATTTCAAATGAGGGACCGCGTATGAGGCATCAAAACACAATAGAGTTGATCGGCAGAATAAAAGGGCTGAGCGAAAAGGATGTGCGCCGCTCAAAGGAGCAATATGGTGACAACACACTTGTCAGCCAGAAAAAGCACAGTTTTTTCAAAGAGTTTCTTCGGAATTTCGGCGACCCGATTATTAAAATTCTGCTTGTCGCACTCGTTGTCAACATTGTCATCCGTCTGCGGGACTTCAACTGGTATGAGACGATTGGTATCGCGGCTGCCATTTTGGTTTCCACCTTTGTTTCAACACTGTCGGAATACGGCAGTGAATCGGCTTTTGAAAAACTGCAGGAGGAGGCCTTGAAAACAAAGTGCCGTGTGAAAAGGGCCGACGGGCTTATCGAGCTGCCGGTCAGCGACGTTGTTGTCGGAGATTATGTTCTGTTACAGGCTGGGGACCGTATACCGGCAGACGGATTTATGGCAAGTGGTGAACTTTATGTCGACCAATCGCCGCTCAACGGTGAGAGCAAAGAGGTATTTAAAAAGCCGGATGATGCGGGCGAAAGCGCGGGCAGGGATTTTGACAGTAAAAGCCGCCTGTTCCGCGGCTGCATCGTCTGCTCCGGCGAGGCGATCATGCGTGTTCTCAGTGTCGGCACGGGAACCTTTTACGGCAAGCTGGCGCTCGACGTGCAGGCTGATGTGCGGGAGAGCCCATTAAAGCTGCGCCTTGGCAAACTGGCGCAGACCATCAGCAAGCTTGGGTATATCGGCGCGGCCCTTGTTGCGCTTGCCGACCTATTCAATGCCGTCGTCATCGCTAACGCATTCAGGCTCGATGCGGTTCTTCAAACGCTCTGTGCGCCGAAAGCCATGGCGGGGCATCTTATCCACGCGGCGACGCTTGCTATTTCCGTTATTGTTGTGGCAATCCCGGAAGGGCTGCCGCTCATGATAACCATTGTCCTCTCGTCAAACATGAAACGCATGCTTAAAGACAATGTCCTCGTCCGAAAGCTTGTGGGGATTGAGACCTCCGGTAACCTGAACATTCTGTTTACCGACAAGACGGGAACACTGACAAAAGGGAAATTGAAGGTCAAGTTTTTTGCAGGCGGTGACGGAACGGTTTATGACGGGTTTCAGAAGCTTGGCAGGCTGCCCCTCGGGGGGCTCCTTCGGATTTCAAGCGTTTTCAACAGCGGCGCATCGTTTGACGGACGTAAAAAGTGCGCCGTCGGCGGCAACGCGACGGAACGGGCGCTTTTGGAATTTGTCACGACAGAACGCCTTTCGGCGGACCGCGTCCAAATCGTGTCGAGTGTGCCGTTTTCAAGTGCCAATAAATATTCCCTGGCACACATACGGGGAGACGAGACATGCACACTTATTAAAGGCGCACCGGAGCTTCTTTTGCCGCGCTGCACATCATATTTCGATGAAAATGGCGTCAAAAGAAAGCTGACTGATCGGGGAAAAATTCAGCAATTGATGGATAACGCAGCTAAAAACGCCGTGCGCCTACTTGCTGTTGCCGTGGGGGACACGTCGTTTTCGATGGATGAGCCCGATGGCGTGCTGACACTTGTCGGCATTGCCGGTATTCAGGATGCGGTGCGTCGTGAAGCCGCTGCCGCCATCCGGCAGGTGACGGCAGCCGGAATTCAGGTCGTCATGCTCACAGGTGACAACAGGCAGACGGCTGAGGCTATTGCCCGTGAAGTGGGCCTTGTAAAAGGCAGCGACAGCCGTGCCGTCATTACCAGTGATGTGCTCCAGCGCATGAGCGATGCCGACCTCAAAGCCGCCTTGCATCACCTGCGCGTTGTGGCACGGGCCGTCCCGTCTGACAAGAGCCGCCTCATAGCCGCCGCGCAGTCGCTTGGCCTCGTTGCCGGTATGACGGGAGACGGCATCAATGATGCGCCGGCCTTAAAGAAGGCCGATGTCGGCTTTGCCATGGGCAGTGGCACGGAGGTTGCCAAGGAGGCTGGGGACATCGTGATCCTCGATGATAATTTTCAGTCTATCGCCAAGGCTGTGCTTTACGGCCGGACGATCTTTAAAAGTATTCGTAAGTTTATCATCTTTCAGCTGACGATCAATCTGTGCGCCGTTGCCATCTCCGTCATCGGGCCGTTTATCGGCATCAGCGCGCCGATCACCGTGCTGCAGATGCTGTGGGTCAACATGGTGATGGATACGCTAGCCGGGCTTGCCTTTGCCGGAGAAGCACCGTTAAAGGAATACATGGCCGAGCGTCCAAAACGGCGTGACGAACCGATAATAAACCGATATATGGTTAACCAAATCCTCGTCGGCGGGCTGTACACGACGATCTTGTGCGTTCTCTTTTTAAAGCTGCCTGCCATCCGTACTATGTATAGTCACGGGACAGGGGATGAATTCTTCATGACGGCTTTTTTCGCGATGTTTATCTTTGCAGGCGTGTTCAACAGCTTCAACGCGCGCACGACGCGCCTGAACCTGCTGGCCCACATCTGGAAAAACAAAGCGTTTTTGGCGATCATGCTGTTTGTCACTGTTATTCAGCTGCTCATTATTTATTACGGCGGCGCCATTTTCCGAACGACAGGGCTTCGCTACGCGGAGCTGCAGTTTGTATTGATCCTTGCGTTCTCCGTGATCCCGGTCGATTTTATTCGGAAGTCAGCCGTCGGCAGCAGCCATCGCGGCAACGCGATCTGAAGGCGCAAAAAAAACAGCTCCCAATAGTGGGAGCTGTTTTTGTTGTGTGGCTGGTGCTTTGGGGTTATTCAGAAACGTCACTGTTGATGACTACCTGCTTCGGGAAGGCATTGTCACCTTGTTCGTTTAAAAACGCCGTGTTGATGTAACCCCTGATATTCGCCCCATCTTCAATGGCGATGGTATTCGTATTGATGTTGCCCGCGACGATGGAGTTGCGGCGCAATTCAATTTTGCTGCCGATTTCAATATTGCCCTTGACCTTACCGTCAATACTGGCAAACTGCGCTGTCAGGTCACCAAGGAGAATGGAATCGTTATCAATATACGAGCTGCCCTTCGTCAGGATATTGCCCTGAATGGAGGAGCCTCTGATATCGGAATTATTGCAGGTGAGGTCGCCGATGAGCATGCCGCGGATGTTCGCGTCCTTCATCACATCAACCTTGCCGCGGACGTTGCCTTCAATCGTGATATTCGCCAGTGTTTTGATATCACCGACGATGACTGTATTTTTTGAAATGGTCGTCATTTCCTCGGCCTGGCGGAACATCTGGCCGTATTCGGCTTCTCTAGGCGCGGTATTCGGCGCGTTAAACGCCGGTTCATCCTCAAACGGCGGGCTTTGCCAATTGGCTTCGGCAGTACGCGGGGGTGCCGTATCGGTATCCTGATCGTAAACAGATTTACCGAGACCACCGGAGTGATTCGAATCCGCTGAATTGAACGACGGCGCATCCAGGAAAGAATTAAGATCAGAATTCGATTTCGCGCTTTCCGACATCTCGGAGCCTACAAGACCGCCCTTGTTGAGAAGATCCTTCATGGCGAGATTAAAATTTTCCCTTAACCCCATAAGCGTTCTCCTGTTCCAATGTGATTACTGTCACAGTATCATGTTTGGTGTCGAATGTCTAGACCGGAATCAAAGAAATCGTACGAAAAAAATGAAATAGCGGCCTTTTTTAGCGTTTTTTGCGGTTATGGTGCCGTCGCGGCAGACGAAGTGCCGCCGACGTCATTTATCTTTTTCATAAGCTCTGACGTTTTTTTGTCAATTTCAGCTTCAAGCTGACGGCGCAGTGAAGCCGTTTGTGTTTTGATGACGGTCGTCAGCTGCTGCTGCATCGATGCCTGCTTGTTGTTAATTGTGGCGGTCTGACCGGACAGTTCATCAAGCTGGTCCTGAAGCGCAGCCAGTTTGACGGTGACATCATCCGTTATTTGCGTCTGAAGCGCTTGAAGTTGATTTTGCATATCGTCGTTATCTTGTTTGTTCATGGCAGGAAGGCCGTCCAAGCCCGCACTGTTTTGCAGCTGGGCAAGCTCGTGCCTTGCGTGATTGTAGCGGATGCCGAAGAAGATGGCAAAAAAAACAGGAACGACAATAAGAAGAGCCAGAACGGAAAGAATCAGGTGACGAAAAAAACGGACGCTTCCAAAATACATCGATATCACTCCAAAATGGTTATCGAAAGGCTCGAATCCTGCCGGAATTTATCAGAAAAGGCAAAGAGATTATATCGTTTGGCAGGACGAAAGTCAACGCGCGACGGCGGACGCGTCCGTGTCCGTCAGGCGCTGAAGGCACGCCTGAAATTCGTTTTCAAGGCACATGTAATAAAGCGGAAACAAAATGTCTGATGCGCCGATAAAATAAAGATTTCTGTTTGTAATGTCGGCAAGGTCCGGTACGGTTGTGTAAATATATGTCCGGAACCATTCGGCAGTGTATGGGGAGACTTCTTTCCCCTTTCGAACGGCGGCCAGAACATCGTCAAACGTCTCGGGGATATGAGTGCTTTTGGCGATACCGCGCTCAAGCACGGCTTCATAGATGGCGGTGATTTGCTTCTGTGTAAGAGGTGTTGTACCCGGGTTGCCCTGGCAAAGGGCAGGCAGGCGCACGGCGAAGCTATAAATGACAAGCGGAAAAAGCTCAAAATATTCCCGCGTATTCAAAAGACCGCACGCTTCGCTGTCGATGGTGATATTAAACGCCTTTAATATGTCAGCATTGAAAATATTGTTCAAAATGACCTTGAAGAAATCCTTGATATCACAGCGATAATAGTTTTCGGCAGTCATCGCGTACAGATATTTTGTGGCCTTGAACAGATTGGCGCCAGCTTTTAAAATAATATCGCTGAGCTGTTTTATCATGTCGGATTCATTCAATACAGTCATGATGAGAACCTGCCTTCAGAATTTGTAAAATATTGTTGAAATTATAATACGGATTATTGAAAAAAACAACCATGTGTTCTCTATGTTGAAAACAAACAGACGCTATGCTATGATGGACGCATCGTGGCAGAAATTTCTATCAGACTGGTGCTTCACATGAAAGATGTTATTTCATTTTCAGTTCCAGCTAACAATTCCATACAGGAAATGCAGCTTGGCTTGACGCTTCTGCGTTTTGCTGATTTCGACCTGCGCTACTTTCAGGAGCAGTGCATAGGTGCGTATAGCAAAGATACGCCGGACGTTTTTCTTGGCAAAGCCCCGCATTTAAAAGAGTATCTGCAAAATTGCCACCCGTATTGCAAAGCGCTGCGCGGCAGTGATTTTGATCAGATCGTACTCGATTGCGTGATTGAGCATATCTGCACGGAAAAGGCCGTCGGCCTAGAGGCGCTTTGGGTGCAGAACATCACGGCGCAGGATAGTCTTGGGAAGGCCATTTTTGAGCGTATCACCGAATACAAAATGGGCTGCGCCATCAACCAGTGGTCCAATCTCCTCAGGATGCAGGCTTATGCCATCAAGAAAATGGCTTTTATTTATGACGGCCCGGCGGCGGATATGTCGGTTCACAAGGCGAAAAAGCTCTATTTTGATCTGGCATTCATGCGTTTGTCAGCCGCCTTGGGATATCAAAGCGAGGACCTGCCGAAAAATCACGTCTCGACGGCGGCTTTTTTAAATCAGGCGCAGACGCTTTTAAAAAACGCCGTCAATGCGATGGAACCGGCGATCGAGACACGCACAAAAAAGCTTCAAGCGCGAAAGCCGCTTGTCGGCGCGCGGTGCGTGCAGGATCAGATGGCCGGTGCGGCTATCAATCTTCTGGCGGATTTGGAGCCGCCGGAGCTGGAGGAGTGTTACCAGCTCAGCCGCAAGTATGGCAACCTCCCGAGCGCCGTATACCAGCCGAGCGGGTTCAAGGCCGTCTTGGATCTGGAGTTTGACATGCTGCTCGAAAAGGGCTTTTATTTAAAACGCGAGGGCACTGAGTGGCAGAGACTGAAATATACTTCCCGAAAGGAAGCCCCGCCCCCGCCCCCACCGCCGCCGGAGCCGGAGACGCCGGAAATCCCGGCTGAGCCGGTCGCTCCACCCGCCTCTGCCGCTGTGGAACAGCAGGCGGCCTTTCAGGTACCGCAATTTCCGCTGCCGGTATTTAATAAAGGCACGGATCAAAAGGTGGCGGGCAGCCAACGGCTGTCACCGGATGAAAAGATGCTTTTAGCCGCCCTCGGCGCTCGCAAAAAGGCAGCGGCACATAAGCTGCCATCCGCCAAACGTGACGACGGCCCAAAAAAGCGCTTAAACAGCGTCCAGGCGGACATTTTACCGGAAGATAAGGTAAAAAAGATCATCCGCCTGGCTGAAGACCCGGCGAGACAACCGGCAAAAAACCGGACGCTGCAGGAGGTTAATACGCGCTGTAATCTCATATGGGCGAGTATGAACATCCGAACTGGTTGGAGCGACACGGCACAGACGGACATTTCCGAGTGGTTTCGCTATTTAACGCGTCTGCGCTATGGTATTGGTACCGGCGAAATGACGCATGAGGCGCTTGATAAATTCCTTGATGCCACACAGGAAGTTTTTCATTTGTTATCGGATAAGGACGAATAACAGGCGGTGCCGACGCACCGCTTGTTATTTTTAACGGAAATCAGCCGCGTATATTTCGTTATTTTATTAACAATATTGAACAATAATATTGCAATATTGCCAGGGAAGTGCTACAATAAAATCACTGAACCGGTGGAACTGTCCGACGGTGAAGGCTTAACTGCAACTGACACGAAGATTTGTTCTGAAGTGGAAGGCCCTATTTGATTTTTTGTGGAATCAATGCGCCTTTCGGGGCGCATTTTTTATTTTGATGCCGGAGGGATATGACATGGAGACGAGAGTTGCCGTCATTGGGATCATCGTTGAAAACAGCGATTCGGTTGATCGGCTCAATGGTGTTTTGCATGAATACGGCGAATTTATCATCGGCAGAATGGGGCTGCCGTACCGCAAGAAAAACATCAGCGTTATCAGCATCGCCGTCGACGCGCCACAGGATGTGATCAGCGCCTTGTCCGGCAAAATCGGGCGTCTTGCCGGTGTCAGCGCGAAAACAGCTTATTCAAATGTAATTTCGAAACAGGATGATTGATATGAAAGAACTCGTTGATAAACTGGAAAAAAACAGAGTCCTCAGCCGGGAGGAATTCAAAACATTAATTGAAAAACGTGACGACGAGACGGCGGCGTACCTCTTTGAGCGAGCACGCCACGTCCGTCAGAGCGTGTACGGCAACGACGTTTATATGCGGGGGCTGATTGAGTTTACAAACTTCTGCAAAAACGACTGTCATTACTGCGGCATCCGACGGAGCAACAAAAACTGCGAGCGATACCGGCTGACGAAGGATCAAATTCTCAGCTGCTGCGCGAGCGGTTACGCGCTCGGCTTCCGCACCTTCGTCCTACAGGGCGGCGAGGACCCGTTTTATACGGATGAAAAGATGACCGATATCATCCGCGCGATTAAAACGAGTTACCCCGACTGCGCGCTGACACTCTCCGTCGGTGAAAAGAGTTATGAGACGTACAAAGCGTTTCGAGAAGCCGGGGCTGACCGATACCTTTTGCGCCATGAGACGGCAAATCCCTGCCATTACGCGGCGCTGCATCCGGCGGACATGGCCTTTGAGGACAGAATGCAATGTCTTTACAATTTGAAAGACATCGGGTTTCAAGCTGGCTGCGGCTTTATGGTCGGCTCGCCGCAGCAGACAACGGAAACCATCATTGACGACCTCTTGTTCATCAAGGCGCTTGACCCCCAGATGGTCGGCATTGGGCCTTTTATCCCGCACCACGACACGCCGTTTAAGGATGAACAAGCCGGAGAACTGGAACTGACGCTTTATCTTTTGGCCATCATCCGCCTCATGCTCCCAAGCGTTTTGCTCCCCGCGACGACAGCCCTCGGGACGATTCACCCGAAAGGGCGGGAAAAAGGGATTCTCGCGGGCGCCAACGTCGTCATGCCAAACCTCTCGCCGATAGACGTTCGGAACAAGTACCTCTTATACGACAATAAAATCTGTACGGGTGACGAAGCCGCCGAGTGCGTGCGCTGTATGTCACGGCGCGTTGAAAGCATCGGATACCGCATCGTCGTCGCCAGAGGCGATTATAAAAAAATAAACGATCATACGGCGGAAGACGCTTGTCAGAAAGGAACAGTGCCATGTATAACCCAAAGTCATTAAAAGCGGAAGAATTTATCGACCACCAGGAGGTTCTTGATACGCTGGCTTATGCGGAGGCCAACAAGTCTAACGCCGCGCTCATCGACAGCATTATTCAAAAAGCGAAGGAGCGTAAAGGCCTCACGCACCGCGAAGCCGCTGTTTTGCTCGATTGCGACATCAAGGAGAAAAACGACGAGCTTTTTGCTCTCGCCAAGCAGATTAAAGACGATTTTTACGGCAACCGCATTGTCATGTTCGCACCGTTATACCTCTCAAACTACTGCATCAACGGCTGCGTTTACTGCCCATATCATGTGACAAACAAGCACATTGCACGAAAGAAGCTGACACAGGACGAGATCGTTCGTGAGGTGATGGCCTTGCAGGATATGGGACATAAGCGCCTGGCGCTTGAGGCGGGAGAAGACCCGGCGAACAACCCGATTGAGTACATCCTGGAGTCAATCAAAACGATTTACAGTATCAAGCATAAAAACGGCGCGATTCGCCGCGTGAACGTGAATATTGCCGCAACGACGGTTGAAGATTATAAAAAGCTCAAGGATGCCGGGATCGGCACTTACATCCTGTTTCAAGAGACATACCATAAGGAAAGCTATGAAAAGCTGCACCCGACGGGGCCGAAGCACAATTACGCCTATCACACAGAGGCCATGGATCGCGCCATGGAGGCCGGTATTGACGACGTGGGGCTTGGCGTTCTGTACGGGCTGGAGCTCTACCGCTATGAATTCGCCGCGCAGCTCATGCATGCCGAGCATTTGGAGGCTGCTTTCGGTGTCGGGCCGCACACCATCAGCGTGCCCCGCATCAAACCGGCTGACGATATCGATCCAAACACGTTTGACAACGGCATTGACGATGAGACGTTTGCTAAAATCGTCGCCTGTATCCGCATTGCCGTCCCATATACGGGCATGATCATCTCAACGCGTGAGAGCCAAGAAACGCGCGAGCGCGTTCTCGGCCTCGGCATCTCCCAGATCAGCGGCGCCTCCCGCACGAGCGTCGGTGGCTATTGCGAAGCGGAGCCAGAGGATGAAAAAACAGAGCAATTCGACACAAGTGACAAACGAACGCTTGACGAGGTTGTCCGCTGGCTGATGGAGCTTGGCCATATCCCCAGCTTCTGCACGGCATGTTACCGCGAAGGGCGCACAGGCGACCGCTTTATGGCGTTTTGCAAAAGCGGGCAGATTTTGAACTTCTGCCATCCCAACGCCCTCATGACGCTGGAGGAATACCTGCTCGATTATGCTACACCCGAGACACGGGCCATCGGCGAGGCGCTTATTAAAGCGGAGATTGAAAAGGTGCCGAGCGAAAAGGTCAAGGCCCGGGCCATTCAAAACCTTGAGGACATCAAAAACGGCAAACGGGATTTCCGTTTTTAAAGATGCAGCATAGCGGACGACCAATGATTGTCCGGTATTGGGTATATAGAGGGGGTAACAACCATGTCTCTCAATGATACGCCGTCATCTGACCGCGTGCATATCGGCTTTTTCGGCCGGCGAAACGCCGGTAAATCCAGCGTCGTCAACGCGGTGACAGGGCAGGATCTCGCTGTTGTTTCCGACGTTAAGGGCACAACGACGGACCCGGTTTATAAAGCCATGGAGCTTTTGCCGATGGGCCCTGTGATGATCATTGATACGCCGGGCATTGACGACGAGGGACAGCTGGGGCAGCTGCGCGTTAAAAAAACGAAGCAGGTGCTCAACAAGACAGATGTCGCCGTTTTGGTTATTGACGCCGCCGTCGGAAAAACAGAGGCGGATAGGGCACTCATCGCCCTTTTTGAAGAAAAGAAAATCAATTACATTGTTGTCTATAATAAGGCAGACCTCCTGACGACGGATGAGACGCCGTCGCCCAACGAAATCTACGTCAGTGCGCTGAAACAGACGAACATTGAGGCATTGAAGGAAAAAATTGCGCGTCTCGCGCCGACGGACGATCAAAAGCTCAAAATCGTCGGAGATCTACTAAGCCCGTCCGACTTCGTCGTCTTAGTGACGCCGATTGACAAAGCGGCACCCAAGGGGCGGCTTATTCTCCCGCAGCAGCAGACGATTCGTGATATTCTGGAGGCGGACGCTGTCGCCATCGTCGTTAAAGAATATGAGCTCAGGGAGACGCTTGAAAACCTCGGGAAAAAGCCGAGCCTCGTCATAACCGACAGCCAGGTGTTCGCCAAAGTCTCCGCCGATACGCCGCGCGACATCCCGCTGACGTCCTTTTCCATCCTGTTCGCAAGATATAAGGGGCTTTTGCACGAGGCTGTGCGCGGCGCGGCGGCGCTGGAAAACCTGCGTGACGGCGATACCGTCCTTTTGTCCGAGGGCTGCACCCATCACCGCCAGTGCGACGATATCGGCCGGGTGAAGCTGCCGCGGTGGATAAAAAATTATACGGGGAAAGAGCTGAGCTTTGATTTTACCTCCGGCGCGGCGTTTGAAGACGATTTGTCAAAATACAAGCTCGTGATCCATTGCGGCGGCTGTATGCTGAATGAGCGCGAAATCCGCTATCGGCAGAAGTGCGCTGTTGATCAGGGCGTTGCCATCACGAATTACGGCATCATTATTGCTTATATGCAGGGGATATTAAAACGCAGCCTGGAGGTTTTTCCGAGCATCCATGCGGAAATCCCGGAATAACAAGGGTTTGGGGCCTTAACGTCCGTTAGGTAAAATCGGCTTTATATACTGAATATATATTCAATATAAGTTTCGAGAGGGGGTAAACGCCTGTGCGGGAAGAAAAAGACAGCCTCGGCAGCATACAAATGGACGACGAGGCGCTGTATGGCCTGCAAAGCGCCCGGGCGCGTGAAAATTTCGCGCTCGGCTATAAAAAGACGAACTTCAGGCTTATATATGCCATTATCCGTGTTAAAAAGGCGGCCGCTTTGTCGTACCGGAAACTGGGCATCGGCAAAGACGGCGTTTATGATGCGGTTATAACGGCCTGTGACCGTCTTCTCGCCGGAGAAGCCGAAGACCAGTTTATTACCGACGCCTTGCAGGGCGGTGCCGGGACGTCAACAAACATGAACGTCAACGAAGTCATTGCCAATCTGGCGCTCGTCATTTTGGGCAAAAAACCGGGCGACTATAGCACCGTCCATCCGCTTGAAGATGTTAACCGCGGCCAATCAACAAACGATGTTTATCCAACGGCGCTGCGTATCGCAGCTATCGAGCTTTTGCGCGGTCTCTCCGATGGCTGTGCCAAGCTCCAGACGGCGCTGCAGGAGAAGGAAAACGAATTTGACACCGTCAAAAAGCTTGGGCGAACAGAGCTGATGGATGCCGTTCCCATCACGCTGGGCGCTGAATTTGGAGCGTTTGCGCAGGCGATAGCGCGCGACCGCTGGCGACTTTATAAGGTGGAGGAACGGCTGCGGCAGGTCAATATCGGGGGGACGGCCGTCGGGCGGGCGGACAATGCCGAGCGCCAATACCGCTTTGAGGTCATTGAGCAGCTGCGCAGCCTAACAAACATCGGTCTTGCCGCCGCTGAGTACCCGATGGACATCACACAAAATAACGACGTGTTTGTCGAAGTGTCCGGTCTTCTGAAGGCGCTGGCCGTTAATCTCATCAAGATTTCAAACGATTTGCGCCTGATGAATGCCGGGCCGCACGGCATGCTCGGCGAAATAAAGCTTGCGCCCTTGCAGATGGGCAGCACGATCATGCCGGGGAAATATAACCCCGTCATCCCCGAAATGACGATGCAGGCGGCGATGCGCGTTATTGCCAACGATACGGCCATCACGCTGGCCGCCGCGCACGGCGAATTTGAGCTCAACGCCTTCTTCCCGCTTATAGCCGACGCGCTTTTAGAGAGCTTGGAGCTCTTAGAGCGGTCTGTTTTCCTCTTCCGGACGAAGTGCATCGAGCGCTTAGAGCCCGACAGGGACAGGTGTCTTGCGCTTTTGGCAGCTTCCCACGCGTTTGCAACCGCTTATACGACGCGACTTGGTTACGAAACGGTCAGCCGCATTATCGCTGAAAACGGCGGTGATCCCGAAAAAATTAAAACAGCGCTGGACAAAGAGCTGGAATTGGCGTAAATTTAAGGCAGTGTTTGCTCGGCATTTCGGTGATTTCATCACAGACGGTGACGGGCAAATGGAATAAGGTTGGCCTATAAGGAGATGATGACGATGGTTGAAGTACAGGTAAACCCGGGCGTCTGCGGTCTGCGATCGGAAATCAAAGTCGAACCGGCCGGGAGAAAAGCGGTAAAAATCGATTTTAAAACGGCTTGCCCCACACTCAAGCCGCTCGAAGAGGAACTCAAGGAAGCCGACCCCTATAAAGTTGCTTTATCCAAGTATGGCGAAAATGAGATTTTTGAGATGGCTAAAAAGTATTGCAAACATGCAGCGTGCCCTGTGCCGTCGGCCATCATCAAAGGTATCGAGGCTGCCGCCGGTCTGGCGCTGCCGAGAGACGTCGATTTCAAAATCAGCAAAGTTTAAACCTTCATCATGAAAGGCTGCCCGACGCCGTTTTAAGCGTCGGGCAGCCTTTTTCTCATGTGACATATGTATTAGTAATATTCGCCGACGATGAGCTTACCCATTTCCGTCAACCTTTTTGAAATCAGCCGGATCGCCGCGTCACGCGGGCGAATGCCGAGTTGCTTGAAAACTAGCTCGGTATGGGCGGAATTGACTGACCGGCCGACGATAAAAGTGATCACATCCGCTTTTAACATCATGGCGCACAGGCGCTCGACAGGCGACGCACAGGAGAAGCAGTCAGGGTCCTCACCAAGGATATTGTAAATCTGGTTTAAGATCACGGCGCCTTCCGTGATCATGTCAACACCGTCCATTTGGTATTCCGGCGGGCTGCCAAGCGCGGTGCCAGCGCTTTTTAAGAGCAAATCCCGTTTGAGCTCGCGCGAGAGAATTTCTGCCGTCGTCGACCCGCAGACGATGCGCGGCCCAGCGGATTGCATGAACCGCTCGACGAAAAGCCGATCTTTTGATTTGATGGACGGCGGGCCGCTGAGCATGGTGATTTCAAACGCATCCCGGCAGTTTAAAAAGGCAGCCGTCGTATCGTCTTCAAATTTGTCCTTCGAAATTTCCGCCGTCATGTCAACGAGGCGACGCGGCAAACTGGCCGGGTCGGCCCCGCGGGCCAGCTGTCTGTTTATAAAATCGGCAATTCCCTCGGACCCAATGCCAAACGTATAGCCGTGGCCGAGCCCGGCTTGCGTCACCCCGTCCGAGCAGAGAATCAGCGTATCCCCAACGGCGAGTGTGCCGGACGCCTCGCCGATTTGCTCGTCACCGGCGGCATAATAGTGCATCTTAAGAACGAAGGCCGTCCCGTCCATGATGTAAATTGGATCCGGTGCTTCGTATGTAAAGACGGTAAACTGCCCGTCGTGCAGGATGCGCACCGCGGAAAAAGCAGAAAAGGGGATCGATTCAGAACGCGCCTTATGCATCGAATCGGCAACCATTTCGCAGGCGTGCCGAAATGTAACGCCGCTTTTAAACAGCTCTAAAAGCCTGCTCGCACAGGAGACGGCGGCAATATTGGCGTAGACGCCGGAGCCAATACCGTCACAGAGGACGAAATCGGTTGTGTCCAGAGAGCGGCGGCATAAATAGGCGTCACCGCAAATGATTTTTCCCGTTTTAACGGACTGGGCGACCGTATCCTCAAAAAACTTCATGTTGCGTCACCTCAAAACGACCCCTGTTCTTCGTAAAGGTCCATCAGCCGCGTCACGAGTTCCTCGCTTCTGGCTGTGCTTTTGCCCAGAAAATGCGCCATTTCCTGCGAAAAGCGGATTTGATGGTCCAGAAGCTCTTTGGCCTGCTCAACCGTCTGCCGTTTGATTAAATCAATCTGTTTAGCGTCAAACTTGATTCTTGTCACGTCCGTATAAAGACCGACGTACTGCTTCTCAACAGGCAGCTTATAAAGCTGCTCGTGGTACTTTTTGCCATAGCGGCTTCGAATGGCTTCATACGTGTCGGCAGCGCCGGTGGCCATTTTTTCGTACCCGTCGGCATCGACAAGATATGAAATGCGCCGCCCCAGAATGCCGTTGTTACACAGAAACATGCTTTGGAAAGCCGGGTTCATATGGATGATGTTGAGTTCGCTGTCAAGGATGACGACGCCGTTGGGGCTTGTTTCAATAATGCGGTCCGTCCTTTGCTGGGCCAGGCGGCGCATGTACGGAATGCACATTTCCGGCTCCGCCATACCCCGCGTAACGGCTATGGCATTGTCACGGCAGGATTCGTAGCCGCAGGCCCCGCAGTTGAGCTGCAGTTCCGGGTTGAGTTTGCCCTGCGCTTCTAACACCTGATTGATTTTTTCTTCATCAACATAATCATTTAAAATATCGACCATGTCGTTTTCAAACGTCGCGTCTGCGACGACGGCGCGGTCAATATCCGTTAAAACCGGCAGTGCGCGGTTTTCGGCGTAAGATATGATATCCTGCTTGCGCAGGAAGATATTCTTATCAAGGGTAATGCCGGGGCCGTTGATGCAGCCGCCCGCGCAGAAAAGCGGTTCGGCAATCGCATAGGACCACTGCGCGGGTGGAATATCGAGCATCCCGATGACATCCTGCGCGCCGCTGATATGGATCGTATCGGCGTTTGTCCCGTCACAGTCAATGTCGCCCGTTTTCAAAAGACCGCCCTGCAGCGGGAAGAGCCGTGCCTTGCTGAGATCACCAAAGCTCTCAAAGCCGTCCTCTGGGCATGTTTCAAGATCGATACCCTCCTCCTGAAGCCAGCTGAGCAGTTCGTTGAAGGTGATGACGGCATCAATGGCATCGGCGTTTTCCGGGCGCTGCGCCTCAAGCTTTTTCGCCGCGCACGGACCAATGAAGACAACGGCACAGTCGTGTCCGAGCCGTTTTTTCAGCAGGCGGCCGTGCGCGATCATGGGGGAGACAACAGGGACAAGCTTATCGATGTATTCCGGTTTATATTTTTCGATATAGTTGATAACGGCGGGGCAAGCGGTGCAGATACTGCCATGACCCGTGCGCTTGAGCGTTTCCTCTGTGACGAAAAGCGCCCCCTCCGCCGTCTCGGAGACATAGTGGAAGCCCAGCTTCTTGAGCGCGGCCGGCAGCCGCGCGGCACGATGCCCGTCAAACAGGGCGGCAAATGACGGCGCGACGCTGACAGCAACCGTCCGCCCGAAGGCCAGAAGCTCTTTGACGGTATAGAGACTTGAACGAATTGTTTTGGCATGCTGCGGGCATTCTCGCACACAGGTACCGCATTTGATGCAAAGGTCATCTTCAATGCAGGCCTGCCCGTCGCGCACACTGATAGCCTTGACGGGACAGACGCGGACGCAGCGATAACAGTCCTGACAGTTTGCGGTCACGGTGTAGACGGTATTATGTTTTTCGTTGTGATGATATCTTGACATCTGTAACACCTCCCGGTGAACATTCATTGAAGTTGCAAAGCTATTTGCTGATGCGCTTTTTAAGGTGCTTTGACAAAACGGCCAACGAGGAGGCCATGTTTTCATTTTGTACAAGGATATGCTCCGGCACGTCAAGCTTGACGGGCGCAAAATTCCAGATGGCGCGGATGCCGGCCTTAACCATCATGTTGCAGACAAGCTGAGCACTCGGGGCGGGAACCGCCAGAATACCGATATTGATGTGCATACGCCGGCAGAGGCTTTCCAGCTTTCCAATATGTAAAACCTTTTTACCGGCGACCTCGGTGCCGATGACAGCATCATCTACATCAAAGCCGACGACAATTTTAAGCCCATAGCTGTCAAATTCTTTATAGGAGAGCAGCGCTCGGCCGAGATGACCGGCACCGACGAGAACCGCCTCATTAATATTGCCGTAACCCAAATAGGTCTCCAAGTCGCCGACGAGCTTTTCAAGCAAGTAACCCGTCCGCGGTCGGCCACCGCTTTTAATGGCGGCAAGGTCTTTCCGGACCTGCACCTCGTTTAAGTGTAAGGCCCTGGCAATAGCTGGAGACGAAATGATCTTTGTTTTTTCATGGTCAAGAGATTTCAGATGCTCCAGATAAAGCGGCAGCCGCCGGAGTGTCTGAACGGAAATGGAGGGGAGTTTAAACTCACTGTCGGTCATTGAAACCACCTTTGCTTTATTAAGTATTGAATTATCGATAACAGTATATCGAATAGGGCGGACGGCGTCAACGAAAATTGTCGAAAAATCCTTGTATCTTTGTTAACAATTTAACGATCACCTGTCGTGATATTTATTAATTGCGACAAAAAACGCGTTCAACGGAAAACAGCCGTGATGACAGGGCATACTATCAGCGGCTTAAACTCTTGATGCAATCAGCCGATAAACATAACGGACGGATCTTGTCAAAGGACGGTGAGAGGATGAAAAAGGCGCAGAAAGCACGGCGGGAATTTGAAAAAATCAGCGGGCAGCTCGCGCACTTGACAGTGCTCGTCCGAAACACAAAGGATTCAAAGCTTTGGGATCACGAGGCCAGCGTCCGCAAAAAAATAAAGGCGCTTCAAGAGATGGCACCCGGTGATTTTACGGGACTTGATACGGTTTATAATGGCTATCTCGCTCTGCTCGACGATATTTCCGCTCGCCTCTTGGCGCATTACAACAAGAAAAAACGCACCGATTACACATTTGAAGAGATTGTCAAAACAGACCGCGCCGGTTATTTAGCCTCCGGCATCATGTCCGTTCTTTTCACGAGCCATATCCCAAAAATGATTCAAGATGCGTTCAACAGCCATTTCCCGGCCAACCCGAAGGACGAATATGAAAACGCCAGAAAAATGCGTCGGCGCGTCGTTTTGCATCTTGGGGAGACAAATACGGGCAAGACATACCGGGCTATTGAACGGTTGAAGCAGGCTGATAACGGGGTTTATCTCGCGCCGCTGCGCATTTTGGCTCTGGAGAACTTTGAGCGCCTGAATCAAGACGGCGTGCCTTGCCATCTTGTCACCGGCGAGGAGGAAATCCTTGTTACAGGCGCGCGCCACGTCTGCTCGACGATAGAAAAGCTTGATTTGGACGCGTTATATGATGTTGCCGTTATCGACGAAGTGCAAATGATAGCCGACGGACAGCGCGGCTCTGCGTGGACGCGCGCCGTGCTGGGTCTTCAAAGCACCGAAATTCATATCTGTGGGGCGTTCAACGCCAAAGCGCTGCTGCTCAAAATTCTGGGTGACTGCCGGGACGACGTTGAAATCATCGAATACCGGCGCAATACGCCGCTCGAGGTTTGCAGCGCGCCATACTCGCTCCAGCGCGCCGAACGGGGAGACGCGCTCGTGGCTTTTTCCAAAAGGCGCGTTTTAGAACTATCAAAATATTATCAGGAGCGCGGCGTTCATAACAGCGTCATTTACGGTGATCTGCCGCCGGAAGTCCGGCGGATGCAGTACCACGCTTTTATACAGGGAGACAGTAAGCTGCTTATCACAACGGACGCGATTGGTATGGGCGTTAATCTCCCGATCCGCCGGATTGTTTTTACCGACCTGATGAAGTTCGACGGGGAGGAGAAACGATACATCACCTCGCAGGAAGTGAAACAAATTGCGGGACGGGCGGGGCGACGCGGCATCTATGACGTCGGCTACGTCTGCACAACGGGCATTGACTTTTTGTTTCTCAAAGAAAATCTCGAAATGGCAGATGAACCTCTTATTAAGGCTGTTTTAGGCCCCGGCGAGGCCATCATGCGTATTCAAGGCCTGCCGCTGCGGGACAAGCTCGCGCTCTGGAGCACGAGCGCGGAGCGCCTTGATTATTATCGGAAAATGGACGTGCGGGACTATCTGCTCATTCTCGATAGCATCCGCCCTTTCCACCTGCCGGAAAAAGCGGAATTTCAGCTCATGAAGCTGCCCTTCAACGTCCGTGACGCGGCAATATTGGCAGACTTTCTTGAGCACGTGGAGACCTGCTTTATCAAAAAAGAGGCAGCAATCAATAAGCCGAAGGCGGCGGGGCAGACGCTTGCTGATTCTGAACGGTACTATCAGAAGCTGGGGCTGTATTACGCGTTTTCCAAAAATTTTAATTTGTCGTTCGAGCCGGAATGGGTCTATGCCGAGCGCGCGGCAACAAGCGAGAAAATCAACGCTCTTCTATTAAGACTTTGAAAAATCAAGTGAAACAAAGAGTATCTGCCAGCATAATAATTCTGTTTTGCCCGACACTAGCAATGCGCTTATTTGGCGCGACAGAAAGAAGCCGCGATACAAGAGAGTATTCTTTGAAAGATTTTTTGAGTTTGAGGAGGAATCGATATGAGCGGAAGAAACAGCATCATGTCCGACAATCTGAAAATGGAGATCGCCAAGGAGCTTGGCGTTAACGATATTGTTCAAAACGGCGGCTGGGGCGACGTCTCGTCGCGTGACTGCGGCAATATCGTTAAAAAAGCCATTGAAATGGCCGAGCGCAGCGTCAGCGGCAAATAGCATTAAACAGTAACGGGGGAGATTTTTCTCCCCCGCATTTTTTAGTTGACACGGTGCTTTTTCGCGCTATAATGAATATAACTCAATATGGGGTGCTGAGTATACTCGGCTGAGATTCGGCGGTGTGACGCCGAAAACCCTTGACCTGATCTGGATAATGCCAGCGTAGGAAAACTGCTTTTCGCACTCTGCGGCATTTGCAGGGTGCCTTTATTTTTTTAAGGTATGCTGATGCCGCCTTCGGGGTGCCTTCTCTGCGCCGCGTGTTTCCAGCCGGGTACCGTTGCAGTAATTAGTTAAAGGAGAAGGATATGAAAAGAAAAACAACCCTTATTTTAGTTGAGTGCGCGATGATGATTGCGATGTCGGTCGTGCTGAGCTTTATTAAGCTCTATGAGTTTCCACAGGGCGGTGCCGTCACGCTGGCCAGTATGGCACCCTTAGTCCTCGTCTCATATCGTCACGGCATCAAATGGGGCCTTGCGGCAGCCTTTGTGTACAGCCTCTTGCAGATGATTTTGCCCCCCGGCTTCTACCCGCCCCCGGCCAAGACTTTTATGGCGTTTGCCGGCGTCGTCTTACTGGACTATGTCATCGCCTTTACCGTGCTTGGTACAGCGGCTTTCTTTGGGAAGCCCTTTAAAAACAAGGTGCTCAGTGCTGCGGTGGGTGCTGTGGCCGTCACAGTCTTGCGTCTAACCTGCCATTTTTTCAGCGGCATCCTCATCTGGGGCAGTTATGCCCCCGAAGGGACGCCCGTGTGGCTGTATTCGCTGACATATAACGGCACCTATATGGTGTGGGAAATCATCATTACCGCCGTTGTTGTTGCCATTCTCGTCCCGGTTCTCGACAGGATCGACCGCAATCGCAATAGAACAGCCTAGAATTCAGTACCGTCTCAGCTAAACTGAAACTCTTGAAGAGGAACAGAAGCGTCATATCGCCTCTGTTCCTCTTCGTCGTCATGCCCGCCAGTGACTACTCAAAAAAGTGAATATGTCTCATGCTTTTTTGATACAGGCGCTTTTTATCCCCGGGTATGCTATAATCCTTATCAATAAAAGACATGAGGTAACGTATGGATATCAAATCTCTGCTGGCCGCCGCGTTTAAGCTGAAGCCTGAGCATGTGGCCAATATTATTTCACTTCTTGACGACGGGAACACCATTCCGTTTATTGCCCGCTACCGCAAAGAGATGACAGGCTCCTGTGACGACCAGGTCCTGCGGGAATTAAGCGACCGATTAACGTATCTGCGCAGCCTTGAAAAGCGCAAGGAAGAGGTCAAGGAGAGTATCGCCGCGCAGGAGAAGCTGACGGATGACTTGAGAGCAGCCATCGACAGCGCCGCGGCGCTATCCGAGGTTGAGGATATTTATCGCCCCTACCGGCCAAAGCGCCGAACACGCGCGACAATGGCGCGGGAAAAAGGGCTTGGGACACTTGCGGAAATCATTTTGGCGCAAAGACTTAAAAAAGGCAGCCTTGCTGATATTGCATCCCCCTATATTGACGCCGAAAAAGGTGTTACCACATGGGAAGAGGCGCTCTCCGGTGCTATGGACATCGTCGCCGAGGAAATCTCCGACGATGCTGGATGCCGCAAGCGCCTGCGCGCCTTGCTGTATCGGGAAGGCAGGCTTGTTTCAAAAGCGGTGAAGGCGGAGAAATCCGTTTATGAAATGTATGCCGATTATTCAGAGCCTGTCAGCCGGATACCGAGCCATCGGATATTGGCGATCAACCGGGGCGAAAAAGAGGATTTTCTAAAGGTCGGAATTGAAATGAACGGCGATTCAGCGATAAAAATTCTCGTTGACGCTTTTGCCGTCCCCGGTTCCGTGACGACGGAGACAGTTGCTTCATGTGCCGAGGACGCCTGGAAAAGGCTCATCGCGCCGTCAGTCGAGCGCGAGGTGCGGGGGGAGCTGACGGACAAAGCCTCTGAACAGGCCATCCGGATGTTTGCGCTGAATTTAAAGCCATTGCTCTTGCAGCCACCCGTTAAAAACAAGGTCATTTTGGGGCTTGACCCCGCCTACCGAACAGGGTGCAAAATTGCCGTCGTCAGTGAGACGGGCAAGGTGCTTGACACAACGGTTGTCTACCCAACGCCACCGCAGAAAAAGACGGAGGAAGCCAAGCGCGACCTGAAAAGGCTCATTGAAAAGCATAATGTTGACGCGATTGCCATCGGCAACGGCACAGCCTCCAAGGAGTCTGAGCTTTTTATCGCCGAGCTGATTTCAGAGCTGGATAGACCCGTCGGCTACATGGTGGTGAGCGAGGCGGGGGCGTCCGTCTACTCGGCGTCAAAGCTGGGGGCGGAGGAGTTCCCTGATTTCGACGTGACGCAAAGAAGTGCCGTGTCCATCGCGCGGCGACTTCTTGACCCGCTGGCCGAGCTTGTGAAGATTGACCCGAAAGCCATCGGCGTCGGCCAATACCAGCATGATATGCCGCCCGCGCGGCTTGACGATGCGCTCGGCGGTGTTGTGGAGGACTGCGTCAACAGTGTCGGTGTTGATTTGAATACTGCTTCAATATATTTACTGACTTATATTTCTGGTCTCAACGCGACGGTTGCGAAGAATATCGTCGCTTACCGCGACGAACAAGGGCATTTTAAAAGCAGGCCGGAGCTTAAAAAGGTTTCAAAGCTGGGGCCGAAGGCTTACGAGCAGTCTGCGGGCTTTCTGCGCATCCCCGGCGGGAAAAACGTTCTCGACAATACGGGTGTGCATCCCGAGACCTACGCGGCGGCGGAACAGCTTTTGATTTTGCTGAATCTTACAATGGCGGACAAGGCTGGCCTTGCGGCGCTTGGCGCGCGCGTTGCGGAATATGGGGAAGCACAGGCGGCTGCGGCTGTCGGCGTCGGCGTTCCGACGCTGCGCGATATTGTCCGAGAGCTGCAAAAGCCGGGGCGTGACTTGAGGGACGAGCTGCCGCCGCCGCTGCTCCGGACGGATGTGATGGACATGAGTGACCTAAAGCCGGGCATGGAGCTGACCGGAACGGTGCGCAATGTTATAGACTTCGGTGTTTTCGTCGACATTGGCGTCCATCAGGACGGGCTGGTGCACATCTCTGAGGTCACCGACCGCTATATTAAACACCCGTCGGAGATCGTCAAAGTTGGAGACGTTGTCACCGTCACCGTGCTCGGCGTCGATCAAGCCAAAAAGCGGATATCGCTATCCATGAAAAAGCGTGAAAAAGCAGGCCGACAAGCATGAGCGGCGTTTGCCTGCACGCCGTTATCGCCGCCATCAATTCAAAATATATTCACGCGTCACTCGCACCGTGGTATCTGCTGGCGGGGCTTGAAACGTTTGGGGACGGCGCGGTCTCAGCCGAGGTCGTTGAGGGGACAGTGAATGAAGAGCTCGCGGCTGTTGCCGCGCGAATCATTGAAAAAAGCCCGGGCGTTCTCGGGCTTTCCTGCTATATCTGGAATATCGCGTTTATCAAAAAGCTGCTGCCTGTCATCAAAAAAGCGCTGCCGGACGCCGTTATCGTTCTCGGCGGCCCGGAGGTCAGCTATAACGCCGGAGATATTCTGTGTGACGAGCCGCTCGTGGACTACGTTATCTCCGGGGAAGGCGAAATGCCCTTCGCGCGGCTTATGACAGCGCTTACCTCCGGCGGCAGCACTGCCGGTATTCCGGGCCTCTGCTACAGGAGCGGCGGCGGTGTCGCCGTCGCGCCACCGCATGGCGCGACCGACGACCCGCCCAATCCATATACCGAGGCGTATTTCACGGCGCTGAACGGACGGATCGCCTATTTGGAGACGAGCCGGGGCTGCCCGTTTGCCTGCGCCTTCTGCCTGTCCGGCAGGACTGGCACCATTCGATTTTTTGACCTGGAACGGGCAAAGCGGGATATGCTGCTTTTGGCAAACAGCGGCACGCAAACCGTCAAGCTCGTTGACAGGACGTTTAACGCTGACAAGCGCCGCGCTCGGACGATTTTTCAGTTTCTGATCGGACACGCCGGAAAAGAAATTCCGGCAAGCGTCTCTTTTCATTTTGAAATTGCCGGGGAACTGTTGGACGACGAGACACTCGATGTGCTGGCGGCGGCGCCGAAGGGTTTGTTCCAGTTTGAAATCGGGTTGCAAAGCTTTCATGCGCCCACGCTTGAGGCCATCAACAGGCGGACGGATTGTGCCCGCCTTAAGCGTAATATCGAGCGCCTTACGGCACTCGGCAACATCCACATTCATATTGACCTCATTGCGGGCCTTCCCTTTGAAGATTTACAGTGCTTTGCCGAGAGCTTCAACAAAGCCTTTACTCTCTCGCCGCATGTGCTGCAGCTAGGGTTTTTAAAGCTCCTCCACGGCGCACCGCTCCGGGAAGACCCGAAAGCATACCCGTGCCGATTTTCTCCCGAACCGCCGTATGCGGTGCTGGAGACTCCATGGCTGACCCCGGCCGCTTTTGATGTATTGCAACAAACGGCAGAGGCCTTGGAACGACTCTATAACAGCGGGCGTTTTCGGCGGGCGCTCGTCTATGTCCTTAAGCAAAGCGGGCTGACGCCATTTGAACTTTTTTCGAAAGCTGGAGGATTTCTTAACGCACATATGAAAAAAGGCTCGTCACTTGACGAGCTGACAGCCAAAATCCTCAATTTTTTCTCGGCGCTGCCGGGCGTTAACGGCGCTGTTTTGCGCGACAGGATGGTTTGCGACAGGCTGGCGACGAACGTATCCGGTAAGCTGCCGTCCGTGCTTAAAATGCACGATGATCGATTTAAAAAGGCTGTCAACCGACTCAAAGACGCGGAAAAGGCACAAGGTTTGGCACAAAGCCCAAAAGGTACCCGCCGCGGATATGCGCTGCTTTGTTCCGAAAAGGTGCTGGTGTACGCCGATTACCGCGCCAAAGACCCCGTCACCGGGGAATACGCGCTTACTTTTGTTAAGCTACCAGAAAAAGACGACGCGCCGACATAGAATCGGTGCGCCGTTTTTGCTTATAGCTGCAATACCTGGCTGGGTAAAATGACGTGGGACGTATCAACTTTAGAGGCTCTGGAGATGACGAGAATTGTCCCGACGATCAAGATAGCAAAAATCAGGATGACGGCGACCAGATGCGGCCATTTGATGCGAATTTTTCGAAGCCGCTCCATGCCCTTTGCTTGAAGGGGCGCGGTATCGCCCGAACCGGCCTTGGCTTTATTTTTCGGCGATGCGCCGGCGGCGGAATGCGCTGCGCTCATATAATGACCCCCGTTTCAGGCGGTTGATGGTGTTAACCTGCTATTTATATTATCTCCAATAAATCCGTCAATGAGTTGAATAAAGTGTAAACTTATTGTAAATTTGTGTTTCTTGTTCCGAAAGCTAGCAATTTCTCGGGCTGATTAAAACGGGGCGGCAGGAATTGGATGGATAAAGCGACGATTTACGCAGCCTTGCAAACACGACAAGACCGGCATATAATGGAATTAGCTCGAAAAATGCAAAAAGGACACTTATCATACCAGCCCAACATGTTTAATGTATGATTATGAAGCACGCGGTTAAAACTTCGATAATAAGTCGTATAAAGATATAAGGAAGCGAAGATATGGAATCCTTCAATCAGCTCTACAAACAGATGCTAAAATCGGCTGTCAAAGGCGAGGCGACCGTGACCGAAACTGACGCACACTTGGTGGACAGGCTCCTGCATCCTGAAAAACATGCGCCTGTCTGGCAGCAAAGCCCCTGCGACTGCAAGGATGGGGAAGAGGCCCCTTGCACTGCAGCATGCCTTTATAAGGCTATCCGGCGCGATGAAACGGGGGCGCTTTTGATTGACGAGAGCCTCTGCGTTGGCTGCTCAGCCTGTATTCAGGCTTGCAAGAGCGGCAAACTGACGCAAAGCAAAGATATCCTGCCCGTGCTTGAAGCCGTTAAAAAAGCGCCCGGTACCGTCTACGCGATGGTTGCACCATCGATTATCGGCCAGTTCGGGGAGGCCGCCGGTGCCGGGCGGCTGCGGTGTGCCTTTAAAAAAATCGGATTTGCCGACATGGCGGAGGTTGCGCTGTTTGCCGATATTCTGACATTAAAAGAGGCTCTATTATTCGACCGGGAGATTGTCACCGATACCGACTATATGCTCACGAGCTGCTGCTGCCCAATCTGGATTGCCATGGTGCGCCGCGGCTATAAACAATTCGTTTCGCATCTGCCGGACCTCGTCTCGCCGATGGTGGCTTGCGCACGTGTTCTCAAACGGCTTGACCCCAAAGCCGTCACGGTCTTTATTGGGCCATGTATCGCCAAAAAGGTGGAAGCGCGGGAAAAAGACCTTCAGGGCATTGTTGACTTTGTGCTGACATTTGAAGAGATGAAGGACCTGTTTGACGCGTTTGAAATCGACATGGCACATCTGAAGGCGGAACCTGAAGAGCAGTCGTCCCGTGCTGGGCGGATTTACGGCAGGACAGGCGGCGTCAGCGAAGCCGTCTCCGAGACGGTCAGGCGGCTGCGGCCGGGGCGGAACATTGAGGTTAAAGCCGTTCAGGCAGACGGCACAGCCGCCTGCCGAAAGCTTTTGGATGACTTGAAAAACGATGCCGTGACGGCAAATTACCTTGAGGGTATGGGCTGTGACGGTGGCTGCGTTGGAGGGCCGAAGGTTCTGATTGAAAAAGATCATGGCAGGCGATTTGTCAATGCCTATGGCGACGAGGCATCATTTGCGACGCCGCTGGAGAATCCGGCAGTCTTGAGCCTATTAAAAAGCCTCGGATTTGAAACGGCGGAAAGCCTTATTGAGGATGAAGATATTTTCGTTCGGCAATTCGAGGAAAACGCCGCCGCACGGTGAAACGACCAAGCGCCCCCGCCACAGTGACGGGGGCGTTTTTTTGCGTGAGGGTGCTTTTACGGATGATGCTTTCTGCGGTTTGGATAGATGGACCTGACAAGGTACCTGTGAAAGAACCAGTCGCCGACGGCGAGGATGATGGCGCTGAAAATGGCGGCACCAATTGAAAAAGACGGATATCTTGACCAGAAATTAAAGGAATAGATTGTGAGAAAAGACAAAACGGCATTGCAGAGCGTTGCGACCATATTATTGGAATGCGATAAAATCAAGAGGTCTACAATGATATAGCCAACAACAGTGACAGCCAGCGAGATCATGAAAATCTGGCCAACTGTGAGCGCCGTCATCAGATTCAGGAGAATCTCCAAGAGAACAAGGACGATAACAAATTTAAAAAGGATTGCCACGAGATGTTTCAACTGTTTCACCTCTTTATTAATGATTTACCAACAGATATATTTGGTGTCTTTAGAATCTCCATCAGAAAACGAGATATTCCGCTAAAAGATGGGAATACAGGATTTACCGTATAGATTTTTTAAATTACTGCACAATATTTTCGTCAGAGGTGATTTTTTGCTGACGATGCTTCGGAACATTTCCTGCTATACACCAAAGCCCGTTGGGAAAAAAGACATATTGATAGCAGGCGATAAAATTTTTAAAATAACGATGCCGGGCGTGCTGGAAGACAATATTCATCTGGCGCACACCATAGATGCCGAAGGCTTATATGCGTTCCCCGGGCTCATTGATATGCATGCGCATATCACAGGCGGCGGCGGCGAAGCGGGTTTTGATAGCCGCGCGGGCGAGATGATGGCTGAAGACATCATTGCCGCGGGTATTACAACGCTCGTCGGCCTTCTGGGGGCGGACGGCGTCACGCGCAGTATGGAGGCTTTGTATGCCAAGGCAAAGGCGCTGGAAGCGGCAGGGTTGACAACATATATCTATTCGGGGAGCTATGCGCTTCCGCCGGTGACGCTGACGGGGAGCCTCATAAAGGACATGGTGTTCATTGACACCGTTATTGGCGGCGGGGAAATCGCCGTCTCTGACCACCGTTCCTCTTGCCCGAGTACCGAGGATCTGATTAAAATAGCAGCCCAGCTGCACCTCGGCGGTCTGCTGGCCGGAAAGGCCGGTGTGATGCACCTGCATGTCGGCGACGGGAAAAAAGGGCTGGGCGCTGTGACGGATATCCTGAAAAATTCCGACCTGCCGATGACGATGTTTATTCCCACCCACGTCAACAGAAACCGGAAGCTGTTTCGCGAGGCCGTCGGATACGTCAAATCGGGCGGATTGATTGACATGACGGCAGGCGAGCGGGACGGCATTCCCGTCGCGGAGGCGGTGAGAATCCTTCTTGCCGAAGACGCCGACCTCTCCCGCGTGACGGTTAGCTCTGACGCCGGGGGCAGCATACCAACAGGCGGGGTGACAGAAGTCGGGGCATTTTATCGTGACTTTAAGGAAATAATACAGCAGGCGATTTTAATGCCGGGAGAAGCCGTCCGCCTCTTTTCAACAAACGCGGCGGCTGTTTTGAAATTATACCCCCGCAAGGGGAACCTTCGGGAGGGCGGTGATGCCGACATCCTGATAACAGACGGCGTGCAGCGTTTGAGAATGCTTTTTGGCAAAGGAAAGCTTCTCTTCAGCAGGCCGTGACTATTGGGGAGACAAACGTGGAATCTTCAAAAGGCTATCTCATCATGATCGGCGGCGCCGAGGATAAAAAAAACGGCAGCATCATCTTGCGGCAGGCAGCAGAACTCATTGTGGACACGGAGCGCCTAATTGTGCTGACGACGGCAACGGAAAAGCCGGAAGAGGCGGGACGCAATTACCTAGAGGTTTTTCACGGGCTGGGGATAAAAAACGTTCAAATCATGAACATCGCAACGCGCGAAGAGGCGGCCGACGAGGCATCTTGCACACAGCTTCACAAGGCAAAAGGCCTCTTTATGACGGGCGGCGACCAGCTGCGCCTGACGAGCATTCTGGGCGGCACAAAATTTGGTGCCGGTATAAAAAATCTTTATGAATCCGGCGGCGTCGTCATGGGGACGAGCGCGGGCGCGTCTGTCATGAGTTCAACCATGATCGTCAACGGGGACGATCATGAGCCGGCAAAAAAATGCACGCTGAAAATGGCGCCCGGTCTTGGGCTCCTGGACGGCGTTATCATCGACCAGCACTTTGACCAGCGCGGGCGCTTTGGGCGGCTGATGTGCGGGATTGCGGAAAATCCCGCTGTTCTCGGCATCGGGATTGACGAGGACACGTCCATCAAGCTTTACCCAGACATGCACTTTGAGGTTGTCGGATCAAATGCCGTGACAATTCTCGACGGGCGGTCTATTCTGAGCTCCAACGTCTCTGAACTTCAGCAAAACGAGATTCTGGCAATTGTCGGGGTCACCGTCGACATTCTGCCGCAGGGCTATGGCTTTGATCTCACAAACAGAAAGGTTATGCGATTTTAAACATGAAGGCCAATCCAATAACAATCGACGAGTTGTTTTCATACGGCGGCAAAAACATTTACAGCCACAAGCCGGTCATCAAAATGGTTGTCGATATCGGACGGTACGGGGATATCCCGACAAAAGATATCCCGCATTTTAACGAGAAGCTTCTCGCGCTCTTTCCCGGGCTTCGGACAAACTGCTGTGCGCTTGGCTACCCCGGTGGATTTCTGGAAAGACTCCGGGAGGGGACGTATCTCGGACACGTTTTAGAGCATGTCATTTTAGAAATGCAAGTTGTTTTGGGTTATGACGTGTCGTTCGGCAAAACGCGCGCCGTCCAGGAACCCGACAAGTATTATCTTGTCTGCGAGTATTTAAATGAAGTTTGCGCATTGGAGTGCGCCAAGGCTGCCGTCATGATTTTTAACAGCCTGATTGACGGCCGCGACGTCGCCTTCGACGACCTCATGGCATACCTGAAGAAAATATCTGTCGAAGCAGAGCTTGGCCCCAGCACGCAGGCTATTGCCGACGAGGCCAAAAAGCGCGGGATTCCGGTCACGCGGATTGCCAATGAAAGCCTTATCCGGTTAGGGTACGGCAAAAACAGCCGTCTTGTAGAGTCGACGCTGACAGACGCAACAGCCTGTATCTGCGCCGATATCTCGTGCAACAAACAACTGTCAAAGCACCTGCTCAGTGAACAAAAAATCCCGGTGCCGTACGGCAAGGTTGTCTACTCTGAAATGTCGGCGCTGATGGCTGCCGGGCAAATCGGTATACCCGTTGTCATTAAACCGCTTGACAGCAATCAGGGAAAAGGCGTCCATCTTAATCTTTGCGAGCCTTCGGAAATCCGGGAGGCGTTTGCCGACGCGTCCAAATATTCCAGTGGGGTCATTGTTGAGCAGTATGTCACGGGGTCGGATTACCGCGTGCTTGTTGTTGGCAGTGCCGTTAAAGCTGTAGCCAAGCGCGTGCCCGCCTGTGTGCAGGGTGATGGCGTTTTGACGGTTCGAGCGCTTGTCAAGCGTGTGAACAGTGACCCAAACCGCGGAGATAAGCATGAGCGGCCCTTGACTAAAATCCGCCTGGATGATATCGCGGTCAAATTGCTGGAAAAAGTCGGCATGACGCCCGATACGGTGCTGCAAGAGGACGAAATCGTGTATCTGCGTGAAAACGGCAATATCAGCACAGGCGGAACCGCCGTCGACTGCACGGACATCATTCATCCTGATAATGCGGAACTGGCTGTCCGCGCCGCCGCTGCGATCGGCATTGACATCGCCGGTATTGACATCGTGACGGCGGATATATCAAAGTCTATCCTCGAGACGGGTGGCGTCATCGTGGAGGTCAACACGGCACCCGGCATTCGAATGCATCTGTATCCGTCGTCCGGCAAAGTGCGTAACGTGGCGGCCGACATCGTCAGCCTTTTATTTCCGGATGTTTCGTCAACGCAGTTCCCTATTGTCTCCGTCACGGGGACAAATGGCAAGACGACAACAGCCCGGCTTATTCAGCATGTTTTAATGACAACAGGCAAAACTGTTGGGCTGACGAGCACGAGCGGGACCTTTATCAACAAAAAATGCATCTGCCGGGGGGACAACTCCGGGCCGACGAGCGCACGCTCGCTACTCGCGAACAAGGCCGTCGACGCCGCCGTCTTGGAGACGGCGCGCGGTGGCATCATCCGAGAGGGGCTGGGTTACGACAGTGCCGATGTTGGCGTTATCACGAACATCACGGAGGATCATCTCGGGCTTGACGGTGTTGAGACGCTGGAAGACCTCGTTTTTGTCAAATCGCTTGTCGCCGAGGCTATCAAGGACGGTGGCTATGCCGTTGTCAATGCGCTCGACGCGGCGACACCCGGAATTTTGAAGCGCCTGATGCAAAAGAGAATCAACGCCGAACCTGTTTTGTTTTATAATGCTCCCGAAGCCGACAAGCAGTTTGACGGCTTAAACAGCATTCGCGTTTTCAATGAGGGCGGCTGGATACGCGTCATTGACGGGGATAAGCGCCTTGGCATTGTGCGCGTCACCGAAATTCCGGTGACACTCGGCGGGCGCATTACCTGCAATGTTGATAATGCGCTGGCGGCCGTCGCAGCCCTGTACGCCCTGAAAATACCGGCGGAACAGATCAGAGCCGGTCTGTTAAGCTTTACGGACAATATCGGCCGTTTCGAATTATACGATTACAGCGGCGTGGCCGTCATGCTCGACTATGGGCACAATCCCGCCGGATATGAAAATGCCGTTGCCGTCTGCCAGAATCTCGCGCCGCGCCGCCTCATCGGTGTTGTGGGCATGCCGGGCGACAGAACGGACGCATCGATCGCGGCGGTCGGGCGCCTCTGCGGGGCGTCTTTCGACAAGCTTTATGTCAAGGAAGACACAGACAGGCGCGGTAGGGCGTCTGGCGAGGTGGCAAACCGAATTGCCGCTTCGGCCTTTGAAACCGGATTTCCGCGAGACGGCCTAGAAATCATTCTAGACGAAACGGCGGCAGCCATGCGGGCCTTGACGGCAGCGCGCCGGGGAGACCTCGTTGTTATTTTCTATGAAAAACTCGCGCCGCTGCAGCGCTTGCTTGACGATCTGGGTGCTATTAAGCAGTATCCCGGCATTAACAGCAAGATTTTAGCCTGTGTTTAAATCAAGCTAACGTATTAAAACATGATGACCTTCTGAGAGCGCTAAACAGCCTCAGAAGGTCTTTGACTCGTCAGATGCCCGGAAAAATTTGTCTTCCTGTTTGACAACACACCGTTGCAAATTATCGGCTGTTGTGCTTTCATAATATTAGGTGAAAATGTTGGTTGACCTAAATTTCTGATGACGGCGAAACGAGGTGTTTTATGGTTATTGACATAAACGATGTCGGGAAGCGATTTGGGCACTTGCGTGTCTTATCCGGCATTTCTCTAACGGCACAGCCTGGTGAGATATTGTGCTTATTGGGGCCGTCCGGCGCCGGGAAAACGACGCTTATCCGCTTGATTACCGGTGCGCTTTGCCCCGACGGCGGGACGATTACCTACGACGGGGAGAAAATCCCGACAATGGCGTCCATCCGTCATATTGGTTACATGCCTCAAAATGACGCCGTGTACAACGACATAACAGGACTTGACAATCTCCTGTTTTTCGGCAGGCTTTACGGGCTCAAAGGCGCGCGGTTAAAGGACGCTGCCGCGCGGATGCTGACGCTCGTCAATCTGACGGACGATCAAAACAAACTCGTCTGCAATTATTCCGGGGGCATGAAAAAAAGACTGTCCTTGGCGGTTGCGCTGTTGCACGACCCGGATATCCTTGTTTTAGATGAGCCGACTGTCGGCATTGACCCGCTCCTGCGCCAGACGATTTGGGACAAATTTAACGATCTTGCCGCACGCGGCAAGACGATTATCATTTCGACGCATGTGATGGACGAAGCGGATAAGTGCAAAAAGGCGGCACTTTTGTATCAGGGGCTTTTAATCGAGCATGACACCGTTGCAGCCTTGAAGGCCAAAACAGCCTCCGGCAGTTTGGAAGAGCTTTTCTTCATGGCCGGGAAAGCAGGTGCGGCGGAATGAAGGGTGTTTTTTTAAGAGTTATCCGCCAGATGGCAAACGACAAGCGCTCTCTCGCGCTCATTTTTATCGCGCCGCTAATGATACTCACACTGCTGTTTCTGCTGCTTGGAGACAGCCCATACGTCCCTAAGCTGGGTGTTTCAAGCTCTATGCCGAGTCAGGCTGTGACACGCCTTGAAGAGCAGGCTGTGACTGTCACGGTTCTTGCAGCAGACGCTGATGTAGAAGCACTTCTGAAAAACGGCGACATTGATGCCTACCTTTCCATGTCACCGGGCTCTGCCAATATCAGAATGCTGGAGCCGGACAGCGTAAAAATGGGGAAGATCACGACGGCCGTTAAAAACGCGCTGGAAACGTCGCCCGGACAGCAGGGCCTTAATTTCTCCTATATTTATGGTGAGGTGACAAGCACCTTTGACAGCCTCGGCTATGTCCTCTTAGGCGTGATGGCATTTTTCGTTGTCTTTATCCTGTCGGGTGTGTCGTTCATCCGCGAGCGAACGACAGGGACAATGGAAAGGCTGATGCTGACACCAGTGCGGCGCTTATCCGTTGCCGCGGGCTACACAGCCGGGTTTGGCGTTTTCGCCGCTGTGCAAAGTGCCGTTTTAGTCCTATATGCGCAAAGCGTCCTGGGGCTCCATTTTTCCGGTTCTGTTCTGCTGGCTGTGCTGATTATGGTTCTCCTGGCGTTCACCGCCGTCGCAACGGGGACGTTTATCTCCATTTTTGCCAACAACGAATTTCAGGTGGTTCAGTTCATACCGGTCATCATAATCCCGCAGATTTTCTTCTCCGGAATGATCCCGATTGACACGCTACCCTATCACTTAGGGCTTTTAAGCTACATAATGCCGGTGTATTACGGCTGTACGGCGCTGAAGGCTGTGCTCCTCAAGGGTGAAGGGGTGGCTGCTGTCTGGCCTTATCTGCTTGTTTTGGTGGGTTTACTGCTGCTCCTCTCACTGATTAATACACTGGCGCTGAAAAAATACAGAAGCATTTAATTGAATGAAAATTCAAAATAAAGAAAACCGGACAAACACGATACTTACAACGAAGAGCACCTGCCAAAGCGGCAGGTGCTCTTTTCGACCAGATATTCATTTGCCCGTCATGCGGAAAAGAAAGGCTTTATTTATATATCGTTGTAACGGCCGCTGTTTAATACATTTTCGATAAAAACGGTGACGACCTCTTTATCAAACTGTGTGCTGCTGTTATGAATAAGCTCTTCAATTGCTTCTTCCTTTGTCATGCGGGTGCGATAAGGCCGGTCGCTCGTCATGGCGTCGTACGCGTCGGCAACGGCGATGATTTTCGACACAAGCGGGATGGCATCCCCCCGGATGCCGCGCGGGTAGCCTTTACCGTCAATGTATTCATGGTGATATAGGATGTAATCGGCAATGCCGGCGTGCTCGTCGGAATTGCACAGGATACGCCAGCCGGATTCGGAATGTTTTTGAATTTCCTCGCGTTCAGCCTTCGTGAAGACGCCGCGCTTTGTCAAGATACCATCGTCAATGC
Organism: Oscillospiraceae bacterium ZGZL; assembly: GCA_038405045.1. Classification (GTDB taxonomy): domain Bacteria; phylum Bacillota; class Clostridia; order Oscillospirales; family Oscillospiraceae; genus Sporobacter. The sequence continues at coordinate 74,611 of JBBZIV010000001.1, forward strand.
CGATTTTGCCGATGTCGTGCAGCAATCCCGCAACGGAAATTTGTGTGAGCTGTTCGGCGTCAAAATTCATTTCAGCGGCGATTGCCTCCGAAATTTTGCTGACTCTGCTTGAGTGACCCACTTCGCCGGAGCACTTTTCATAAAGTGTCTTCATGATGATGCTGACGGTTTTGTTTCGTGTGCTTGCGCTCTCATGCATTTTATTTTTATACATTTTGTTTTCCGCTTCCGAGACAACAAGGTCCATATCGGCCGCGGCGGTATGTTTGACGGCGTAGCCAAAGGATAGGGAGAGGTCAAGCTGCTTTATTTTAACCTTAGATTGCAGCTTTTTGATACGGCGGACGATTTTACCGGCCTCGGTATTGTCCGTATTTGGGAGGATAATAACGAATTCATCGCCGCCGATACGGGCGGAAATATCCTCCTTCCGGCAGCCTTCTTTGATGATAGCAGCCGCGCTGCGCAGCAGCTCGTCGCCTTGAATATGCCCGAACGAATCGTTAATAAGCTTTAGGCCATTGACGTCCGCCATAACAATCGTCAGCGGCATGTATTGTTCGTCGTTCATCTGGCAGAGCACCGAGTCAAAATAACGCCTGTTGTAAAGTCCTGTCAGATGGTCATGAAAACTGAGGTATTTAATTTCTGCAAACGCCTTTTCCCGCTCTGTCACATCAAAGATGATGGAAAAAACGACCTGGTCGTTATTGTGCGTAATCGGACAGGAATAAACGTCAACAACGCGTTTGTGGCCGTTTTTAAGACGGTGGGACGTTGAGTAGAACCGGCGCCTTTCGGGGTCCGAAGCCGGCTCAAAATGTTCGCGGCCGTCATTAATATCATCTATTGTGAGGGACAGCAGGTCGTCTTTCGAATAGCCGTAGAAGGAGACGGCGGCAGGGTTTGCATCAATGATCTGACCGGAAACGGGGCTTAGGAGCAGCATGATGGCGTCGTGCTCGTTAAACATGGCCTGCGTCTGTTCAAACAGGTTTTCCATCCGCTTTTGAACGTTTTTCTTCTCAACAGCCGTCCAAACACCGGTCATCAGCATGGTCAGCTCTGAGACGTCAACCTCGTCGTAATCGGAGGCTTTATTGGCAAGCCCAACAGCTGCGACAATTTTATCGTTGACAATAATCGGCACGGACAAATAGTTTTTAAGCGCGATATGGCCTTCCGGATAGCCCCGCTTGAGAGGGTGCGGCTTGTCGAAATTATTAAAGATTGTCGGGCTGCGGTGGCGGATGGCTTCACCCCAGATGCCTGTCTGATCGAGCGCATAAACATGCTTCATATCAGGAATCATGCAGGCGGATAAAACACCCTTTGTCCAGCAATTTAATGTCAGCTCGCGCCGGTCTTCATCATAGGTGAAGATATATCCGTGTTGGCTGCCCGTCAGTGTTAATGCTTCGCCAAGGGCATACTCCAGCTGTTCCTGACCGGTCTGAAACGTCATCATGAGGGCGCTGGCGAGGATCCTGTGGCGCGCCATCGTCCTTTTAAGCTTTTCTTCCTGCTTTTTTTCTTCCGTAATGTCGCGGATATAAGCCCCGACCCCCGTCTTCAAATTGCCGATAGGAACCGGGAACTTGACGGCTTCATAAATGGTGCCGTCGTGCGAAAACTCGGTAACGCTGCTGTTTCTGGAGGTAATAGCCGCCATGTCTGTCTCATCGGCGTGGAAATCAAGCGCGACTTCGCTGTCTTTCCGCCCGATAATTTCGGAGCTCTCCAGGCCGCAAGCGTCCAACAGCGCGTTGTTGACGATCATGTAGCGCAGATGATCGTCCTTCAGATAGATGATGTTGTTGCTCGCGTTAATAAATGTCCTGTAAAGCAGCTCGCTTTTAATGAGATCGTCCTCCAGTTCTTTGTGCGAGGTGATATCCTGACAGTACAAAAGGAAACGGTTATCCGACTGCGCATGGGCATGGATTGACAGCCAGCGGAGCTCGCCGACTTTCGTCTTAATTTGAAGCTGGCAGTCGGCCTGTGAGGCACCGATTAACTCATTAAAAAACATCAGCGCAAGAATACGGCTTTGCGCAGCGACAAGACGCTGCGGCTTGATTTTTATTAGTTCCTCCGGCGTATAGCCGGATATGGCGCACGCCTGCGCATTCACCTCAAGAAATCTGCCGTCAGCCGTTATGGCGATAATGCCGAGCGGTGCGGCGTCGATATAGCTTTTTAGCTTTTTTTCACTCTCAGAGGAGACTTTAAACTCTTCTTTTTCGATCGTGATATCACTGAAAAGGGTTACAAAGTAGCCACGCTCCGGGCTGTACGCGTTAATTCTGTACCACCGCCCGAGCGCTTCTGAAAAATGCTCGAGATTAAGCACTGTCTCGTTAAGCGCCACATCGCCGTAAGTGGCAATCCAGTCGAAGCGATCTTCCCGTATTGCCGGGATGACTTCTGTCACGCGCCGACCGATGACATGAGATGCTTCAAGCCCTGTCGCCGCCTCAAAGGCGCTGTTAACATCAATAAATTCATAGTCAACAGGCAGACCGTCTCGGTCTTGGATGATCTGATGCAGTGCGTAACCGACAGGCATGCTTTTAAGTACTTTTTTATAAGAAGAGTTGTTCATAGGCGGCCTCAGCTTTAGCATGTTTTTGATTCTCGTTAATATTTTCGATACATTACAAAGCTTCATAACAGCGGCGATAAAAATTATTGATATTAATATCAAAATAATGAAAAATTGGTTCATTTTAAAGTGCAAATTACCGATGAATAAATATAATGACTTTTCTGGGAAAGGGATGTGCTGGATGCAACGAGGCATGTCGGTAAATACAAAGATATCGCTGTCTGTACTGGCCGTATCAGTCTTGTGCGCTTTGATTATCGGTGGCAGCAGCTTTATTTTGTTTAAGAGGAATCTGGAAGAGTATATGGGCGTCAGAGCACGCGACATTGCGCTAACCGTCAGCGCGAATATCAGCGGCGATGAGATTGCCAAATATGATCAAACAGAAGTGAAGGACGAAGATTTTTTTAAGCTGACGAGCTATCTAACCGCCGTGAAGGACAACACACACGCGACGTACCTGTATATCATGACGGATGACGGTGCCAATTATAAATACATCACGGAAGGCGGCAACGACGATCCAGTCCAGCTCGGCGATACACAGGCAAAATCGGAATACGGACCGGAGCCGATGACCGCGCTCGCATCAGACGCTGCGACATACTCCAGCATCTATGAAAATGGAGAGTATGGGAATTTACTCTCCGGTTTTGCCCCGATTCACAACACCGCCGGGAAGGTGGTTGGCGTTGTGGGGCTTGATATCGGCACCAAAGTTGTTGATGAAAGTATTGGCGATTTTGTCCCCATCATTCTCCTGATGATGGCCGTTTCATGTACGCTGTCATATATCCTGATTTTTTTGGTCGTTTCAAAAATGATTGTTAAACCCGTACAGGCGCTGGAAGCAGCGTCTAAAAAATTGACGGACAGTGATTTTAGCATTTCAATCCCCGGGCGGTATTTGAAAAAGAGGGATGAGATTGGACGGCTCTCACGCGCATTTGGCGGATTGGCCGAAAATTTAAACCGTATAATCCACGAAATTTCCAAGGTTCTAGCCGAAATGTCCGGCAAAAACCTTGATACGGCCGTTTCAGGCACGTATACGGGCGACTTTTTTCCCATTAAGCAATCGATTGAGCATATTATCTCGACGTACAACACCCTTCTCACGGACTTTAAAACCATGACGAACAACGTATCACAAAGTGCACAGGGATTATCCGATATATCCAACCAGCTCGCTACTGGCAGCCTTAGACAATCTGGTGCTATTGAAGAGCTGACAAATACCATGACCCGTTTATCCGATGACGCAGCGGTGAATGTTCAAAACGTTCAGACAGCGCGCAAAACCATTCTTGAAATGGATGAGACCGTCACGGCATCTAACAATAAAATGCGTGAAATGCTATCGGCAATGGCAGAGATCAGTGCGGCCTCCAACCACATATCCGATATCATAAAAGTTATCGACAGTATTACCTTCCAGACGAATCTTTTGGCGCTCAACGCCGCCGTTGAAGCAACACGAGCTGGTGCAGCCGGGAAAGGCTTTTCCGTCGTCGCCGACGAAGTTCGGAATCTTGCGGCAAAAACAGCAGCAGCGGCCCAACGGACGGCAACGCTGATCGGTGAATCTGTAGCATCTGTCCGTAAAGGGATGGCGCTGGCTGAAGAGACGGCGCGTGCTTTGGACGGTGCGTCTGAAAAAGCCCGACTTATCACTGAGACGATTGAAGGTGTCACGGATAACTCGAGGGAGCAGGCGCAAGCGCTCCGGGAGATGATGCGGGGCATGCATCAAATTTCGGAAGTCGTGCAGACGAATTCAGCCAGCTCACAGGAGAGCGCCGCGTCCAGTGAGGAGCTGTCCGTTCAGGCTAAGGCGCTGTATCGGGAGATTTCAGACTTTCACTTGAAAAAGACGGGGATCGTGACGGCAGAAGAGCGGTAATAATCAGGCAGCAGGTACACGAAGTTCAATAATCTCTCATATAATAGGGCGGAGTTGATCTCAATGTATTACACTGTCCAACCGGGGGATTTTCTGTATAGTATCGCTGCAAATTTCGGTGTGCCTGTTGAAGCCATTTTAGCAGCAAACCCCGGTTTAAACCCTTATAATCTGTACGCCGGTCAGGTCATCCTCATACCGGTTTACGGCTATCGCCCCTATCCCAGCTATCCGATATATATCTATCCGATTTTTCCAAGGCCGCCGTTCTTCCCAGGGAGACCCGGCCATGATCATAGGCCCGGCCCCGGACCTCATCCCGGCCCCGGCCCCGGACCAAGACCTGGTCCCGGCCCCGGACCAAGACCCGGTCCCGGCCCCGGCCCCGGACCAAGACCCGGCCCCGGACCAAGACCCGGCCCCGGCCCCGGATACCGCCGATAGAAAGTAACTGTTCCATCGACATGATTACCCTCCTTATTCATAAATCTTTTGTCTCCCGCGGCGGCGTATTTCCGCCGGCGGGAGTCTTTTTGTGCTTGTCTCATATTTTCTCATCCGTAACATATATTTTTAATGGCCGACAACGAAGTCGTGTTGGCCGGAGATTGAACGCCTCTTGCGTTCCCGCCAAGGAGTTGAATATTTTTGTATTTTCTGCTGTTTTTGTTTCTTGCCGCCGCGGCGGCCGTTTTCATCAAGGGGATTCGCATTGTCCGCCCAACACAGCGCGGATATATAGAAACGCTTGGCAAGACAGCGCGATACGCTGAACCCGGCTTTCATTGGATCATCCCGATGATTCAGTCCATGTATCTTGTGATGGTTTCTGAACAGACGGTTTTTCTTGGGCCGATGCTTGTGACAACGGAGGATAACGTCACTGTCGGGGTCAGCGCACAGGTGACATTTCAGGTCAAAGCCGAGCCGGATAGTGTTAGCGCCGCGCTTTATCATGCGGAGGATTATATTGAGCAGCTGTTGAATGTATCAAAAGAGGCTATACGGGATTGCATCGGCGCAAGACCCTTGGAACGCGTCATCAGTCGGAAGGAACGGCTCAGCAAAGAATTGTCGGGTCTGCTTCAAGAAAAAGCCGGCCGCTGGGGCGTTTCAATTCTTGACGCCGATGTGAGCGATTTGGATCTCCCGCGGGAACTGCGCGAGATCATTCACAGAGCGGCTTCGGCGGAATTTTTAAGGAAGGCTGCCGATGGGGCGTCCCTAGCGGTTCAAATCAAAGCGACTGGTGAAAAAGCGGCGGAAATTATCAGGGCCGAGGGCATGATGCAGGCTAAAATTCTGGCGGCGGAGGGTGAAGCCGAAGCGCAACGGATTCTAAAGGGATGACAATTCCTGAAACTTGACTTTCCATCCGAATGGTATATAGTAAAAATATAAGCTATAGAGAGATTACGACGCTAAAAAAATGAAAGGTGGGATAAAGATGCCGATACTTATTATTGCTGCAATCGCCGTCATCATCATATTTTTTGGCGGCATCAAAATTGTCCGGCCGACGCATCGCGGCCTTATTGAAACACTGGGTAAATATACGAGCTTTGCCATGCCGGGCTTTCACTGGATCGTCCCTGTCATTCAAAAGCTTTACGTTGTCAACGTGACGGAGCAGATGGTTAACGCCGAGCCGCAGGTTATCATCACGAACGATAATTTAAACGCGACCGTTGACGCGCAGGTCTATTTCAAAGTGAAGCCTGATGAGGAGAGTGTTAAAGCCTCGATCTACAATGCCAATAATTATTACTATCAGATCGTCAACCTCGCGCGGACGACGCTCCGTAATATCATCGGCACGATGTCTCTCAAATCCGCCAACAGTGAACGCGGCATTATCAATACGGACCTGCACCATACGCTTGAAACTGAAACAAAAAACTGGGGTATTGAAATCACGCGAACGGAGCTTAAGGAGATTGACCCACCGAAGGACGTTCAGGAGACGATGAACAAGGTCGTCAAGGCTGAGAACGAGAAGATCGCCGCCATCGACTTTGCAACGGCGACGGAAACGGCGGCCGATGGGCAGAAACGGGCGGAAATTAAACGCGCCGAGGGCGTTAAGCAAGCAAAAATCCTTGAAGCGGAAGGAGAGGCGCAGGCCATCAAGCTCGTCAACGAGGCCGCGCAGGAATACTTCGTCGGCAACGCGCAGCTGCTTCGATCACTACAGACTGTTGAAAACGCGCTGAAAAACAACGCCAAAATCATTGTGCCGGGTGATGCACAGCTCATTAACATGATCGGCGAGATGTCCGGCGTTGTCCCGATTGAAAAGAAAAAACCTGAAAAACCCCAATAACGCCAAAAGCCCGCTGCTTCTAAAGCAGCGGGCTTTTTAAGTCAGAAGACGGGCGATAACAGCACCAAGAAGTTGGGCGCAAGCCGTTTTTATCGGCCATGCAGTATGCTTTTTATAGTACGTGCAGCGTGGATTGAGCCAACCCGTTCTTACCCAATAATCACGGTCATACGTACCTCGGTATCTCGAATCGTTTTGAAAGCATTTCTGCTGCACTTTGAAGACGAGAAGCGCATAAAAAGACGGTTTCAGGCTTTCTTGCCTTGAGATAGCCCGCATCAGCTTACTGATAAGCCGGCGCGCGTCATCGTCAAACGCCGGCGGCATTGCGGCAGGATCCAGGAGCGCCCCCATTCGGAATTTGCGTTTGCCCACAACTTGAAAACCCCAGGAACTCAATGCAAATATCATCGACCGGACAGCATGGTTGGACGAGCCCATCCCCGATGTTGCAATAATCAGCGCCGGTTTGCCCGCAAAAGCAGGCCTGTGACAATTAAAGGCCATGCGGTCAATAAAGTTCTTCATGGCAGCGGAAACATCTTCGACATAGACAGGACTTGCCAATATCACGGCGTCGGCATTCTGCAAGGATTGATAAAGAGAAAAGAAACCATCTTGAAGCGGGCAGTTTGTTTCGCCTTTATCAAAACAGACGCGGCAGCCACGGCAAAAAGAGAGGTTTGCGCTTGCCAGAGAGATAATCTCAAAGTCACATGGCATGCCGAGCCGGTCTTGAGAGGCACGGATATGTTTTTGCAGCAACGACAGTATTTGTTTTGTATTGCCTTCATTTCGAAAGCTTGATAATACGGCAACAATTTTCATATGCGGGGTTTCCTTTCGACCGGTGAGAAGAGCTCCTTCTGCATCTTTTTGAGTTGTTTTTGAAAGAGAAACCAAAGAATAAAAAGCACCTGCAGCACCGCGCCAACGGCAAAGATGAGGCGAACTTGATACAGTGGGAAAATGATGTAGAGACCGAAGGCAACCGACCACACAAGCGCGCTGACGGCGATGAAGCGGACCTTGAGCCCCCACCAGAGCGAGGTGAAAACAATCGCAACGATACAGCTTGCGGGTATGGCGGCGATAAAACCGTACCAGGCCTTTGAAAGGGACGGCGCAAAAATCTGTAAAACCATATATGTCACGGTTGCGACAAACCAGACAAGGCCAATGGACATTAACAAAATCATCAGCCGGTTTTTATTCTTGTGCACCGGGGGCGGCGCGGGCAGCGGCGCTTTTTCGCAAAGGAGATCATTGACAGACACGCCGAACAAATCGGCCAGCAGCGTTAACACATAAATGTCGGGAACGCCTTCGGCGCACTCCCATTTTGATACGGACTTGTCAGAATAGCTGATCTTCGCGGCAAGCTCCGATTGCGTCATATTATGCAGTTTTCTGTAATACGCCATGTTTGCGGCGATTTTCTGACGCAGGCGCATCTCATTCGGTGTGGGTGTCACCATCTGTTTACCTCGCATTCTACGCACAGTAGAGCCGTCTTTTTTTACTCTATCGCAATAAGTTGTGACAGTAGAGATAAAATTTAAAAGAGTAGGTTGGACTTAGTGGCTGATTTGGTTATAATGAAACCATCGGAACCGATTGTTACATAAACATATTCCCTTGCTTGTGCCGCGTACCCGGAAAAAAGTGTGCTGGAGGAATCAATTTGAAGAGTTTTATATTGACATGCAGCTCGACGGCGGACTTGCCCGCCGCCTATTTCGAGAGCAAGAACATCCCTTACGTCTGTTATCATGTTGAAATGGACGGCACGCAGTATCCGGATGATCTCGGGAAATCCATCTCGTTTCAAGAGTTTTACAGCAGGATTGATGCCGGGGCGATGCCCGTCACGTCGCAAATCAATGTTGACGAATTTGTGCAGTTTTTTGAGCCGTTTCTGGCGGCAGGGACAGACGTTTTGCACCTTGAAATGTCCTCGGCAATATCGGGGACGTTCAATTCCGCCAGAATCGCCCGCGAAGAGCTTATGAGCCGGTATCCAGAGCGCCAGCTCTATCTTGTCGATTCGCTCGGTGCCTCCTCCGGTTTTGGGCTTTTGGTGGATGCGGCCTGGGACATGATTAATACGGGCTCAACGCTTGAAGAAACATACCTCTGGCTGGAAGAGAATAAGCTCCATGTGCATCATTGGTTCTTTTCATCAGATCTAAAGCATTACAAGAGGGGCGGCAGGATATCGGCAGCCTCGGCCGCCGTCGGGACACTTTTAAACATTTGCCCGCTGATGAACATGAACAACAAGGGAGAACTTATCCCAAGGGCGAAAATTCGGGGGAAAAAGCATGTGATCGATGAAATCGTCGCCAAGATGCGCCGCCATGCCCAAAGCGGCATGGCCTATGCGGGGAAGTGTTTTATTTCCCACTCAGCATGTGAAGATGATGCCCGGCAGGTTGCCGGATTGATCGAAAGGGAATTTTCGAATTTAAACGGGGAAGTTATGATCAATAATATCGGTACCGTGATCGGCGCCCATACAGGCCCCGGTACAGTCGCGCTCTTTTTCTGGGGCGACAAGCGGATCGATTAGCGTAACGAAAACGGAGGTAAAAATTGTTCAAACAGCACTTGGCGAAGGTCATCCGGACCATTACCGTCCCGCCGATTATGGCGCTAGCGCTTCTGATGATACTATTTGGGGCTAAACCAGAGTTTTTCGGCAATTCACTGAATTTAATCCTGGCAATACTCTTTTTGGTTGTTTTCCCGATTCTCGCGTATCCGCTGCAGCCGCTGATCCCGTATTTTCGCGGCAAAGGGCGTGACGGACAGCGCAGCCTAGCCATGTGGATGGCAAGCGCCGGGTATATTTTCGGTGCCGTCACGGCGATCTTTCTGCCTGTATCAAACTACCTGCTGATTATCTATCTCACGTACCTGATTTCTGGCCTTTCGCTCGTTTTGCTCAACAAGGTTTTTAAAATCAAAGCCAGTGGGCATGCCTGCGGCGTTGCCGGGCCGGTGTTTTCACTGATATATTTTCTGGGCCCTTGGCAGCTGTTTGGAATTTTTCTGCTGGCGGCTGTATTTTGGGCAAGCCTTAATATGGGTCGGCACGACAAATCCGAGCTGCTCATTGGAACAACCGTCCCAACGTATGCGCTGCTGCTGTCCTTTTTAATCGTTGTGGGATATCATCCACTTTAAGCGGCCGATATGTCATTTTAACACCGCGACCTGCCGTGTGTCGAGATTTTTTGGGAAACAGGCACGAAATGAAAGGATCGGGCTTCGCGCACAAGTGGCGCGAAGCCCGAAAATAATGATATTTACAAATATTTAACATTATATGGGTTGATTTTGGCACCCGATGCCTTTATAATAATGACAAGTTATATAAAAAGGAGGTCTCAAATGATCCGACATCATGACGACGATATTGATGATATGATTTTTGATAGTGAAGACTATACAGAAAGCGACAAGTAAAGAAAACCGCAGGGCCAGGGTGAAAACCCTGGGTTTTTTTTATAACCGGATAACGTCCTTCACAAAAATTCTCGCAAGTTCAGGGTCAAACTGCGTCCCCGAATACTTGTTAATTTCCGATACGGCTTCTGCGGCGGATAAAGACTGGCGGTATGGGCGCTCGCTTGTCATAGCGTCAAAGCTGTCGGCAATTGTAATGACGCGGGCGATGAAAGGAATATCCTCCCCAGAAAGACCATGCGGATAACCGGAGCCATCCCAGCGCTCATGGTGGTGCAGGACGGCCTTCGTCATTTCTGAGTCGCCGTAGGCCGTCAACAAAATCCGGTAGCCGATTTCAGGATGCTGCCGGACCATATGAAATTCATTATCCGTCAGCTTTCCGGGTTTGTTTAAAATTTCATCGCTGATGGCGATTTTACCGATATCATGCAAGAAGCCGATCATACTGATGAGACTGGAATCGACAGATGACTGGCCGGCCGCTTCCGCCAGCTGACGAGAGAGCTCGCCGACTCGTCTGGAATGCGCTTCTTCCCTGGAATTTTTCTCATGCAGCGTTCGCATAATGAGACTGACGGATTTACTGCGGAGGCTGGTGCTGTTGACGATTTTATAATCGTACATGATATTTTCGGCTTTATTGATGACGTCAATCATTTTTTCATCCGGCAGGAGTCGTGTGTACCAGCCAAAGGTTATATCCACACCGGATGCCTTGGTGAAGTTTATTGAACAATCATTGCGCAGTCGGTGGACGAAGGCTTCCGCCTGTGAGAAAGTCGTATTTGGCAGGAGAATAATGAATTCATCACCGCCCCAGCGGGCAAGAATATCGCCGTCACGGCAGACCGTTTGAATGGCGGCTGCCGAGAGTTTAAGCAGCTCATCACCGCGTGTGTGCCCAAATGCATCGTTAATGAGTTTCAAGCCGTTAAAATCACCGATGACGACTGAAATTGGGCATTCAAGGTCATTTTCGAGACGGCAAATGACTTTTTCAATATACTTTCTGTTATACAAGCCGGTCAGCTCATCATGGTAGGCTAAAAACGTAATGTTTTCGCTCGAATGAATGATCCGCTTCATTGATCCGTACATTAATATGAAAAAAATTATTGCTGTTGCCAGGATGAAGAATAGCCCCTTAAACGTACTGATAAGCAAGAGATTTTCTGGCCGGACGGCAAAAAGGTCCATCAACTTATCAGACAGTAATATCCACAAGCTACCGAAAAAGAAATAAACGAGAGCGGCTTTGAGTGACGGCGCAAAAGCGCTTAAAGGACGGCTTTTCAACTTTTGTTTCAGGCGGGGACTCGGATGTCCTCCTTTGTTCGCCATGTCTATCACCTCGCAGATACTTAATATATTTTATCGATAATCCGAGATAAAAGTTTAAGTAAATTTCTGTGAAAAAGAAGGCTTTATTTCCAGCTTTAATCCATAATTTACAGTTTGAAAAATAGTTACAAATAGGTTACAATAACGATGGTCTTGCAAGACAATACCGGTTAAGGAGGAAACAGAAATGTGTTATTCACACATGTGGAGCCTTATCTGCAATTACTTAAATAAGTGCTGTGGCTTCACCGGATGCCACTTCTAAAAAAGAATCAACGCACGGAAAAACGGGTTTGCCGCATTGCTGCAAACCCGTTTTTATATTATTCCCAGTGATCCTTATACGCGGCTGTAACGTGTGACGCGTCGCAAAACGGCTTGTTTTCCGAGCGGCCGCATCGGCAGAGAACGACACGGCTTCTCGGCTCGTAGACTGTGCCGTCTGCACTCTCAATGGGAACATACCCTTGAACAAATATCCCCGCGCTGACATTTTTTTCGGGATCCTGCAAAACCGCAGCGGCGGGGGCATCTTCCGGTTCCAGCAAATCGCCTGATTTCGTTGCCGCCGTGAGGCGGCCTGCCGGGCAGTCAGCGGCTGCGCGGATAGCCTCCCGCTGGTTGAGAGGGTCGTCGGATGACATTGTCAGCTGCCACGCGTCACCTCTGTCCCGATGACAAAAGCGGGCGAAAGCACAGCGGTCATCATCCAAGAGGTCAAGCGCCGGACCTTCAAGGACGGCCGCACGCTCCAGATATGGCGTTTTCGACGCCGTTTCCGCCCCGACAAAGCCGACGTACGCATGCGTGCCATCACAAAAAGGAGCGTTCTTTGAGCGGCCGCACCGGCAGAGGGCGTAAGTGCCAGCCTGTTTCAGGGGGCGGCCCTCCCGATAGACATACCCGCGGCCGGACGGCGTGATGATTTTTTCGGTGAGCGGGAGCGCACCCGTCACGATATAGGGACCTTTTCGCTTAATGATAATTTTCTTACTCATTGATTTCCTTCTCTTTTGCGCGTTTTTTATATTTTATAGCACAAGCAAACCGGATGCAACCAGTTTGTCATGCGGTAAGCGAAAGATGGTTTTTTGAGCCGCGACATTACCCGCTGTTTGAAACAGGGCCTGTTTTGTTGACAGGGCTTCCGGTAAACGGTAAGATGAAAAAGATAGAGGATGACTTTAATCATTTTTTAATCGTTCCCACAGTGTTTTTTAAGCCTTCTCCGGTATGATATGGCCAGAAACAATGAAGGAGGCCAATGAGCATGGCAACATTTGAACAGGTGGAAAAACTGCGCGAGAAGGCAAACGTCACTTATGAGGACGCAAAGGCGGCGCTCGATGCGTCAAACGGAGACCTGCTCGACGCGCTCATTTATCTTGAAAAACAAGGGAAAGTCAACGCCCCGTCTGGCGGCGGTTATTACACCAGCAGCAGCGCAGAAGAGGACAAAAGCGCGCCCGGCACCGGAACCGAGCGGCAGGCGCGACCGACGGGCAGCTTTGCCGAAGCCATGAGAAAAATCGGGCGATTCTGCGCCAACGTTTTTCGCATCGGCAACAGCAACTATCTTGAAGCGGAGAAAAACGGCGAGACACTGATCTCCTGCCCGGTAACGGCGCTTATCTTGCTGCTGATTTTCTTCTTCTGGGTCGTCGTCCCGCTCTTAATCATCGGGCTATTTTTCGGCTTCCGCTATCATATCCGCGGCAGGGAGCTGGGGACGGACGCTGTCAACAAGGTGATGGATGGGGCCTCGGCAACGGCGGAAGACATCAAAAAGAATTTTCAGGACGAGAAATAAAAATTCGGGAGCGGAGGATTCGAATGGGCGCGCGGATACTGCTGATTGAAGATGAGGAAAAGCTGGCCCGCTTTGTTGAGCTTGAGCTCTCCTACGAAGGCTATACGGTGACGAAAGCTTTTGATGGCAGAACAGGCTGCGAGCTGGCTGTGAGCGGCGGCTTTGACCTCGTCCTCCTCGACATCATGCTCCCGGAACTCAATGGGATGGAGGTGCTGCGGCGTGTCCGCCGCAGCGCGCCAATACCCGTTATTATGTTAACGGCACGCGACAGTGTGACCGACAAGGTGGCAGGCCTTGATCTCGGTGCTGACGACTACATTACAAAGCCCTTTGCCATTGAAGAGCTTTTGGCCCGTATTCGTGCCGCCTTGCGCAAAAAGGCAGCAGTGCCTGATAACGAGATCCTATCCGCCAGCACCGTCCTGCTCGATGTACGGCGCCGTACCGTCACTGTCGGCGGCAAGCCCGTCGATCTGACGAAGCGGGAATTTGACCTTTTGCAGTATCTGTTAAAAAATAAGGGCCTTGTCGTTACGCGAGAGGCACTTCTAGAAAACGTTTGGGATTTCGATTTTGACGGCGGGACAAATACCGTGGACGTTTATATTCGTTTTCTCCGCGGCAAAATCGACGAGGTCCACGACCTGAAGCTCATACACACCGTTCGCGGCGTGGGATATGTGATCAAAGATGAATGAAACGAAAAAAGCATCGGAACCGGCGGCGCGCGTCGGTACGTCAATTGCCAAAAAGCTGAGGGCCCGTCTGTTCTGGCGGCTCGTCGGTATTTTTCTTGCCGTCGACCTTTTTATTTGCCTGATTGCCGCCGCGTCCCTTATTGTCTACAGTGAAGAGCGGGCGGGGGAGAGCGCCGTGCTGCTTTCGGCATCAACCCCTTCCGAAGCAGAGCTCGCGGCGCTTAGCCGCTTGAGTGATATTACAATCGCACCGGTGACGCAACAGGTGCAGGGCTTTTTCCTCCCGAAGCCGCTGAAGCACTTCGTGCCGGCTGCGACACAAGAAGGCAAAAGGCGTGTTGAGCTCGGCTCGGGGGACAGCCTTACTGACCGCCTTAGCGGCCTTCGCTATACGATTTATGTCAACACGGGCGGCACGCCGTATCAAATCACCGTCATGCTCGGGTCGTTTTGCCGGTTGTTTGAGCTGGCACTCGTTGCGCTCGGCGTGTTTCAGTTGCTGAGCCTTCTCACGCGCACAGCCGGAGACAGGCGTTTTATCCGGCGGACGCTGGAGCCGATAACGGCCCTGACGCGGGCGGCGCAGGATTTGAACGCCGTGACGAGAAAGCTTGACCCTGAAAAGATGGCGGCACTGGCCGGGAAGCTGGAGGGCATCAACGCCGCCCGGCTCGATACCCGCATACAGGTGGACGAGACGCAGGAGGAGCTTAAAAGCTTGGCGCGGGCGATTAACAGTATGCTCGACCGGATTAATGAGGCCTATTCGGCGCAGGTTCGCTTTGTATCCGACGCCTCTCACGAGCTGCGCACGCCGATTTCTGTGATACAGGGGTATGCCAATCTGCTGGATCGCTGGGGGAAAAACGACGAAAAAACACTGCAGGAGTCCATCAGCGCGATCAAGGAAGAGGCCGCTAATATGAAAGACCTTGTCGAGCAACTGCTTTTTTTGGCGCGCGGCGACAACAATACGATCCTTTTACAAATGGAGACGTTTGATTTGGGCGCGCTGGTTGAAGAAGTCTCCGGCGAGATGAGAATGATCGACCCATCGCATACCTATGAAGTCCGGCCCACGCACACCGCCGTCAGCGCCGATAGGGCGCTTGTGAAGCAGGCACTGCGCATTTTAGTGGACAACGCCGTTAAGTATACGGATGCTGGCGGGAAAATCACGCTGTCAGCCGCGCAGGACGCCGGTTTTGCGGTGATGACTGTTTCAGACGAGGGCATCGGTATCAGCGCCGATAATATCCCGCACATCTTTGACCGTTTTTATCGGGCGGATGCCTCGCGCGCCAGAGCCACGGGGGGCGCTGGACTCGGCCTCGCCATCGCCAAATGGATCGCCGCGCGCCATGACGGGCACTTGACGGTTTTGAGCCGCGAGGGCATTGGGACGAGGATGACGCTGGCGCTGCCGTTATCGGCGGTCGCTTTACCCCAGTGCGTCTGACGCGGCTGGCAAATCATTGAACGCAAAAAGTGCAGCGCCGTTTTGACGCTGCACTTTTGCTGTATATAAGCCGCATATAACTATTCCGCGGAGGCACCGATAAAGATTGACGTGACGACCCCTTTTTGGAGCTGCAGGACAATACCACCGTAGACAGTGCCGAGAACGAGGGCCGCATCACTGCTCTCCTCGGCATTATATTCGGCCGCGTATGCGCTGAGGACGGCATCCTTTGTGTCGCCGAGCTTGATGCCACGCGCCGTCGCAAGCGGACACGGCGCTACGGCGGTGATGCTGTAAACGACAGGTTCGCCCGACGGTCGGGGGTTTTGCGCAAAATTGATTTTAAGGCCGGACTTGTAAATCCAATCTTGATGTAAGAGCCCGTCGGCCGCCCATTCCTGCTGCGGCGACTGTGACGCGGGCTGGCCGAGCAGTGATGATACGGCAGGTGCTGTCATGCCGAGCTTGACGCCGCCGAGACCGTCTTCCACCAGCAGCTTACTGCCGAGATCATGGTTATCCGGTGTTGCGCCATCAGCGGAAACGAGTGGTGTAGCATCCACCGATGGCGTGACGGCTGTTGATGGAGAAGGAGACGAAATCGTCGGAGATGACGGCGAGGCGGTGCCATTTGATGAGCCGGACACCCCGCAGGCCGAAACAGCTGCGACAAGGGCCGCCAGCAAAAGCATTGATGATAATGAACGGATCACTTTTTTCATTGGAGGCCTCTTTCCTGTCGAAGCGATTCAAGCCTTTCCTGGACGCCGGGCACATGCTTGAGTATTTTTTCCTCAAGTGAACATGGGAACAGTGGGCAAACACCGCAGTGCTCCAGCTTTTTTTCCATGCAGCATTGGCGAACGGCACAGACCTTGCTGAATTCGAACAACTGGTCCGAACGGCAGCCACGGCACCGGATGCTGTCGGGCAAAACATCCGCGTGGAATTTGGCGCTCCATTCCGCTGCTGTTTGGCGGCGCAAATCGTCGTCGTCAGCCATTGTTGCTTTATAAGCCGGGCAGTCAGAGCAAACAATCCCACAGTATGACATCATGGCGCGACCTCCGTGATCAATAGAAAACTGCTACAAAACGGCAGACAACGCCGTCAAGAAGCGTTACCCCAAATTGAACGGAAATATCAAAATCGGCATTATAATAAACGTCCACCGCATAGCCGCTGTCGTTTGTATACGTGCGCTGCCAGACAAAACCGTTCTGATTAAGCAGGTCAATATATCCCGCGGCTGTTTCGTCATCCATGAGGATGTCTGACTGGCGGTAGTTAAACGTCACAACGCCTGCATCCTCATCCGAAGATATTTCATACAAAGGCGCGTCGGCATAAACGCCGAAATCCGGGACGGGATACAGGCCGGCGTAATATGCTGTCTCATCGGCAGAGTCATCGGCACCATTATCAAACGGCACGCAGTCTGTCTGCTTGATTGCGTCAATCTCATGGATCGGAACGGCAAAATTAAGCGTCTGGCCGTTTAAAACCGTCAGGCAGGTGACGCCGACGACCTGACCGGAAGTGTTGAGCACGGGCCCCCCGCCGGAGCCAATGGAAATGGGTGCTGAAAACTGGATATAGCTAGAACCGTCAATTTCCTGATTGGCGTTGGAGACAATCCCTTTTGAAATGGTGTTCTGAAGCCCGTACGGACTGCCGATAGTATAGACGACGGTGCCGACGGAAAGGTCATCCGAGGCAGCCGGGGCGAGATAGGGAAAACCGGAGCCGTCTATCTGAAGTAGTGCGAGATCTGCGACCTCATCATATCCGCACAGGCCTTTGACATCATACGTTTTGCCATCGTAAGTCGTGATTTTGGCGGAGGTAGCCCCTTCAATGACGTGGTAATTTGTAAGGGCCAGACCAGACCGGGAGATGAAAAAGCCGCTGCCGATGCCGAGTAGGTCGCCCGCGTCATCATAGCGTTCAAGATAAAAAACGGCCGGGGAACACTTTTGATAAAGATCGTCGCCGCTGAGAGGCGCGGGGAGCGTTATGCTTTTCCGGAAGGCGCTGTTGGCAGCCCGCGCGACGATGGCCGCGGCTTCCGCGCGGCTTAAAAGCTGCTCCGGACGAAACGTGCCAAAGCTGTCGCACCCCGACAGAATCCCGGCTCGATACAGCTTGTAAACGGCAGGGCCGCTGGGGTCGTTGACGGCAACGTCCGGTATGGCGTTATCGGATATCTCGCTGATAACCGGGAAAGCGGCGTCCGGCAAGGCCTTGGCAATCAGGACGGCGAAATCCGCCCGTGTTACAGGGGCTGTATACCCCGTGGCGGATGCGTCCAATATCCGCTTTCTAACGGCCGCTTCGGCATACGCTTTGTACCAGGGTATCGTTTTTTTGAAGCTCGCGCTACCGGTTTCATATGTACTGTTGAGGACGGCGGCAAGCTTGACGGCTTCGGCAAGCGTTATAGCGTCGTTCGGGGCGAAAACAGACGCGCTGCGCCCAGATAAAAGCCCGTATTCATAGTCGGCCTGAACGGCCATCGCGTACCACGCTGCATCCGACACATCCGTAAACTGGCCACATGTATACGTTTTCCGGATTTTGAAGTTTTGAAGGCCGGGCGAAGCGGCTTGCGCGGTGATTGAAACAGAAAGGGCAAGCACGACAACAACAAACAACGATATAACGCGCTTTTTCATCAAAATCCTCCGATATGTAAACGGGCTGATGTGCCCGGCTGGTATTGTCAAACTATGAGCATTATAAGATGTTTTTGACGTTAAAGCAATAAAATTCTCGCGCGAATTAGTAAAATATTCCACTTATTTTACTTTGACAAGACGCGCTGCCGCCGCACACAGCGCCGTGACGAAATAGTCCGCCTCGTCGGCTGTCGAAAAGCGCGAAAAGCTTATGCGGAGGGCCCCATCAATAACGTCGTTTGGCAGGCGCATGGCCTCAAGAACGTGGCTGCGCGCGCCTTTTTTACAGGCGGACCCTTTTGAAACGCAGATGCCCGCACCATCCAAGACATTCAGGAGCACTTCGCTTTTATATCCGGGCAGCGACAGGCTGAGGATATAAGGGCAGTCTCCCGGCGAGAGAATCACAGCCTCCGGCAGCGCCGCATGAAGCTTTGAGACGACACGGTCGTAAAGCGCCCGTGCGGCAGCGGCCGCAGCGTTCATATCGTTTGCGGCAAGGCGCGCTGCCGTACTCAAGCCGACAATGAGCGGCAGGGGCTCCGTACCGGAGCGCCTGTCGCCTTCCTGCCCGCCGCCGTAGAAAAGGGGCGGCAGACGAAGCCCCTTTTTCACATAGAGCGCGCCGATGCCTCTGGGGCCGTGAATTTTATGCGCGCTGACAGAGAGCAGGTCAACACCCAGCGTTTTGACTGAAAAGGGGATTTTTCCGAAGGCTTGAACAGCGTCTGAATGAAAAAGGGTCTTCAGGCCGCGGCGTTTAATTTCGCCTGTCATCTCCGCGATGGGATTTACGGCGCCCGTCTCATTGTTGACGAGCATGACGGAGGCAAAAGCCGTGTCCTCGCAAAGCGCTTCGGAAAAAGCTTCCGCCGTAATACGCCCCGTTTTATCAGGGGCGAGGGCCGTGACCGACCAGCCGAGGCTTTGAAGGCGGGCTGCCGGTTTTAAGACGGCGTCATGCTCCGTTTTGGATATGATCAAATGACGGCCGCCGTGGCGAAGCAGCTCGGCGGCACCGAAAAGAGCCCAGTTGTCGGCCTCCGTACCGCCGGACGTGAAGAAGATTTCATCTGCTTTGGCACCAAGCGTCTCCGCGAGTGCTTTCCGGGCCGTTTCGAGCGTTTTTTTGGCATGGCGGCCCAGCGCATGTGACGACGACGGGTTGCCCCAATCGCCGCGCGCAGTCTCGTTCATCACGTCTATGACGCTGTCATGAATGCGCGTTGTGGATGCGTTATCAAAGTATACCGTCATGCTCCGCCGCTCCTTATTTTGCCCAGCCGCCGCATCACTTGCAAGCGCCTGCATGATACTGTATTATATACGGTACGAAAAAACCATGCAAGGCGGGAGGCGGCCGAGATCCGATTTTGTTTTGAAACATTGGGCTGTAAAGTCAATCAATTTGAAACGCAGGCACTGGAAACGATATTAACGGCCAGAGGCCATACGGTAGTGCGCCCCGGGGAGGGGTGCCAGGCCGTCATTATTAACACCTGCGCGGTGACAGCGGAGAGCGGCAGAAAATCACGCCAAGCCGTTCGGCGGCTTAAAAAGCTGGAGCCCGGCGCTGTCGTCGCCGTCTGCGGCTGTTTTTCGCAGCTGAGCCCGGCGGAGACGGCATCTCTCGGCGCCGACCTCGTTGGCGGAAGCGGCGACCGGCTCGGATTTGCCGACGCTTTAGAGCGCGTTGTGGCGGATAAAACAACGCAAAGCCTCGTTGATGATGCCCGTGCGCGGCGCGTTTTTGAAGAACTCCCGGCCGGGCGCGTTGCCGGGCGGACACGAGCACTGCTGAAAATTGAGGACGGGTGCGACAATTTCTGCACCTATTGCATTATTCCCTATGCGCGCGGACCGGTGCGCTCGATGCCTCCAGCGCGGATTGCCGACGAAGCGGCACGGCTCGTGGCGGACGGGTGCCGCGAAATTGTTTTGACAGGGATCGAAATTTCGTCGTACGGCAAAGACCTTGCAGAAACGGCGACATTGCTTGACGCCGTCGAGGCTGCTTATTCTGCCGCGCCGGATGCGCGCATCCGCCTCGGCTCACTTGAGCCGCGGACGATCACGCCGCAATTTTGCGCTTTTATCAAGGCGCTGCCCAATATATGCGACCATTTTCATCTGTCGCTTCAGAGCGGGTCCGACGCGACGCTCCGGCGGATGAAGCGCCGGTATACGACAGAAGACTTTTTTAAAGCCGTTACCCTGCTGCGCGACACTTTTCCGAAATGCGGTATTACGGCCGACCTCATCGTCGGCTTCCCGGGGGAGAGCGACGCGGAATTTGAAGAGACGCTGACATTTATCAGAAAATGCGCGTTTACCGGCATGCATATATTTCCCTTCTCCATAAGGCTGGGGACTCCGGCTGCTACCATGCCGCAGCAGGTGGAGAAGACCGTCAAGGAGGAGCGGGCTCGCCGCGTTACCGACGCGGCACGCGAAATGGAACAAGCTTTTGCCGGGCAGTTTATCGGCTCAGTTTTAGACGTTTTGTTTGAGCGCGAGACGGACATGGGTACCGTTGGCCACGCGGGCAATTATCTGGAGGTTTCAGTCCCGGATACGGGTATTCGGAACAGACTGCTGCCAGTACGGTTGGAGGCCTTGAGTGACGGGATTTTAACCGGAAAAATTGGCGCACCATGATTTGACATCGGTTTGACGCTATATTATAATATATAAATCTTCTTAATTAAGGCAGGTGCAAACCATGTTCAACGATAGAATCTATAATTTTTCGGCCGGCCCGTCTATGCTGCCGCTGCCGGTTCTGGAGCAGGCCGCCGCTGAGATGACGAATTACCGCGACAGCGGTATGTCAGTCATGGAAATGAGCCACCGCAGCAAGGCGTATCTCGCGATTTTTGAGGAGACGAAGGCCGACCTCAAGCGCCTCTTCCATGTCCCGGACACACATGAAGTCCTCTTCATTCAGGGCGGCGCGACGCTGCAGTTTGCCGCTGTCCCTATGAACCTGATCGGAAAAACCGGCAAGGCTGATTACGCGCTGACCGGCAATTTCTCAACGCTTGCCATGAAGGAAGCAAAAAAATACGGGGAAATTAATATTGCCGCCAGCTCTGAAGACAGAAATCACACATACATCCCAGCGCAGTCTTCACTGAAGCTGACGCCGGACGCCTCCTATTTCCATTACTGCGCCAACAACACGATATACGGCACGGAATGGAAATACATCCCAGAGACGGGTGATGTACCGCTCGTCTGTGACATGTCGTCAAACATTCTCTCCAAGCCTGTTGACGTCTCCAAATTCGGCGTTATCTATGCTGGTGCGCAGAAGAATATGGCCCCTGCCGGTATGGCCGTCGTCATCATTGACAAGGCGCTGGCGGGAAAAGAACTGCCCTTTACGCCGAAGCTGATGAGCTATCAGACATTGATTGACGGTGATTCAATGCATAACACACCGCCGTGTTATACGATTTACGTCCTTGGTCTCGTCCTCAAATGGTTGGAGACACAGGGCGGCGTTGAAGGCATGGAAAAAATCAAAACGCAGAAGGCAAAATATCTTTACGATTATCTGGACGAGAGCGCCTTTTTCAGCGGCTGTGCCGATAAAGAAGCGCGCAGCGACATGAACGTCACCTTCCGTTCAACGAGCGCCGAGCTCGACGAGCAGTTTGCCAAGGCGGCGGCAAAGGCCGGTTTTGATAATTTGAAAGGCCACCGGAGCGTGGGCGGCATGCGTGCCTCCATTTATAACGCCATGCCGATGGAAGGCGTCACAAAGCTCGTTGACTTCATGAAGGACTTTGAAGCAAAGAATAAATAATTGGGAGTACTTTATTATGTATAAGGTCAAAACGCTCAACAGTATATCACCCGTCGGTTTGGAAACGCTTGATAAAACGAAGTATCAGGTGTCGGACGAGATTGAAAATCCGGACGCTATCCTTGTCCGGAGTGCGAAAATGCACGACTATGCGTTCAATCCGGAGCTTTTGTGCATCGCGCGCGCTGGTGCCGGGACGAATAACATCCCTGTCGAAAAGTGCGGGGAAAACGGCGTCGTCGTTTTCAATACGCCGGGCGCCAACGCCGAGGCGGTTAAAGAGCTTGTTCTCTGCGCGATGCTTTTGTCGTCACGCGATATCGTGGGCGGCATTGAATGGGTCAAAGGCATTGCCGACAAAGGCGACGAAATCCCGGCGCTTGTTGAGAAGGGCAAAGCCACCTATGTCGGGCCGGAACTGATGGGGAAAACGCTCGGCGTTATCGGGCTTGGTGCCATCGGCGCAAAAATCGCGCACGACGCGACAATACTCGGCATGACCGTATACGGCTTTGATCCGTATCTCTCCGTTGACGCGGCGTGGCGTATTTCCTCCAATGTCATCAATGCCAAGGATATTGAGACGATTTATAAAAACTGCGATTATATCACGATTCACGTTCCCTATATGGAGTCTACACATCACTTCATCAACAAATGCAGCCTTGGCCTGATGAAAAAGGGCGTGCGCATCGTCAATCTTGCCAGAGCCGAGCTTGTGAGCGACGATGATATGATTGAAGCCATCGGCGAGGGTAAGGTCGCCTGTTATGTGACGGACTTCCCGAATGCCAAAACGGCAAACTGCCCGAAAATTATCGCCATCCCGCATCTCGGCGCATCGACTCCGGAGAGCGAGGATAACTGTGCCTATATGGCTGGAATTGAAATTGTCGACTATCTCGAAAACGGCAATATCTCAAATTCCGTCAACATGCCTTCAGCCGTTTTAAGTCGCACCGGAGACCCGCGTCTTTGTGTCATCCACAAAAATGTTCCCGATATGATTGCGAAAATTACAGGTGCTGTTTCGGGCATGGGGATCAATATTGAAAATATGCTTAACGCCAGCACGAAAGGCCGCCTGCAAGCTTATACAATTATTGACGTGCAATCTCTGGAGGCCGGTCTTGAGGAGAAAATCAAAGCCATTGACGGCGTGATTCGTGTCCGCGCGATCCGATGACGTTCTAATACATAAAGGAGATGACGGCCCCCTGAAAAAGATGATGCTCATCGTGAATCCCTTTTCGGGCAGAGGCTTGTCGTGCAGCGCCTTGGGCGCTATTGTCTCTCTTTTATGCAGAGAAGGCTACGCCGTAACAGTTTATACAACGAAAACACACACACCTGAATACATTGCCAGAGAATACAGCGGGGGCTTTGACGGCGTCGTCTGTGTCGGGGGTGACGGAACCTTAAGCGGCGTCGCCTCCGGCCTGATGCAGACGACGTCGCCCCCGCCGTTTGGTTATATACCGAACGGTACGGCCAACGACATGGCCTCAACGCTTGCGCTGCCGCGGGACCCGAAGACTGCCGTCCTGTCTATTTTAAATGGGTGGCCGACACCACTGGACATTGGCTGTTACGATAACAAGCATTTCACCTATATTGCGGCGTTCGGCGCTTTTACGGGCGTATCGTACACCACGAAGCAGAGCGCTAAACGAGCGCTGGGGCATTTGGCGTATGTCATCGGCGGTCTGGCAAGCGTCTCCAGCATTCGGCCCCGGCATACGGTTATCGATTATGACGACGGAACGCTGGAGGGCAATTTTATCTTCGGCGGTGTGACAAATTCAACGTCGATTGCCGGTTTTGTCCGCCTCGACGAAAAAGACGTGGATCTTGGCGACGGGCTTTTTGAGGTGATCCTCGTGCGCCAACCCGTCAAGGCGGCCGATCTTGGCATCATCCTCAACAGCATCATTAACCACACGTATGACAGCGACAACGTCCTCCTGCTGCACACAAAACGTATCCGTTTTCGCTTTGACGAGGATGTTGAGTGGACCCGGGACGGGGAAAATGGCGGCATATATCGGGAACTCGAAATCACAAACTGCCGGCATGCCCTGAAGATCATCATCTGACGAGATGGCGTTGCCGCTGGCAGCTGCCATTTATTCTGATTTATGTAAAGGAGCGTTCATGTCGGTCAATATTCTGGCAGTCGGCGACGTCGCGGGGCAGACGGGGCTGACAATTCTGTCAAAAAAGCTCCGGTCGGTCAAACAGGCACACAATATCGCCTTCACCGTCGTCAACGGTGAAAACGCGGCTGTCTTCGGACTGACGCCGCAGCAGGCGGAGGGCCTGTTTGAATACGGGGCCGACGTTGTGACACTCGGCAACCACACGTGGTCGCGCCGCGAAATAATCCATTATCTCGACGAGTGCCCGTATATCCTGCGGCCGTCCAATTTTGCCCCGCAAAATCCAGGGCGCGGCTGGGGTGTTTTCGATACGTCGTTTGGCGATGTGTGCGTGATCAACCTCATCGGGCGCTGCAACATGCCCTTCGGGACGGAAAATCCGTTTTTTGAAGCGGACAAGTTGCTTCGGCAGAATAAGGCGCGCATCACGCTCGTCGACTTTCACGCGGAGGCAACGAGCGAAAAGCTGGCCATGGCCTACCATCTTGACGGCCGCGTATCCGCTTTGTGGGGGACACACACGCACGTCCAGACGTCGGACGCGCGCGTTTTTCCGCAGGGGACAGGTTATATCACAGACCTTGGCATGACGGGCGCTTATGACTCTGTACTCGGCATCAAGCCAGAGCAATCCCTGTCCATGTTTCTCGGGAACCCCCCAGTGCGGTATGAGACACAGGCGGGGCCGGGCAAAATTGAAGCTGCCATTTTTGAAATTGATACGGAAACTGGCCGGTGCCTGAATGCAACGGCTATTCGGATGACGGAATAATGAGGTGCTCATGAAAACAGCATTGGTGACCGGCGCATCCCGAGGAATAGGCGCGGCCTGCGCGCGGGCGCTGGCTGATGCCGGATGCCGCGTCTTCATCAATTATCAAAGCGATGCCGATGCTGCCGAGGCCTTGGCTAGTGCGGTGCATGGTATTGCCGTGCAGGCAGATGTGGCTGACAGCGCGCAAGTCAAGCAGCTGTTTGAAAAAGTCGGCACAGCGGATATCCTTGTTTGCAACGCGGGTAAGGCGCTCTGCGGGCTGCTATCAGAGACGCCGGAGGACGCATGGCAGCGGGTTGTTAACGTCAACCTCGGCGGCGTTATCCGCTGCTGTCAGGCCGCCATTCCGTCGATGGTGCGCCAAAAAAGTGGGCGGATCATTCTGATATCTTCCATTTGGGGAACGGTTGGCGCGTCCTGCGAGGCTGTCTATTCGGCGACGAAAGCGGGGCTTTTTGGTTTGACGATGTCGCTGGCGAAAGAGCTTGGCCCATCGGGCATCACCGTCAACTGCGTGGCGCCAGGCGTCATCAAAACGGACATGAACAATGACCTGACGCCGGAAGTTCTTGACGAGCTTGCCACAATGACGCCGCTCGGCATGCTGGGCGAACCGGCGGATGTTGCCACGCTTGTCCGCTTTCTCGCTTCCGATGCGGCGCGGTTTATCACCGGGCAGGTCATCGGGGTTGACGGCGGCTTTACCGGTTAAGCAAATAAAAAACATAGCCTCCGCGGCAAAGCCGCGGAGGCTTTTTTCAGCGCTGCCCGGTGACGTTAAAAGCGAAGGCAGCCCTTATTTTGTCAGGCTTTTTTCGGTTAACTGATTCAATCACTGTTTTGTATCGTGCCGTTGCCGCGGCGACGGCGTCTTCCCAGGAGATATAAAGGTCTGCCATTGCACACCGGCCAAGACGCGCAGCAAGGCTCCTGTCACGAATAACCGCCAAGACAGCCCGTGCGAGCGATGCGGCGTTTTCCTCGATGAGCAGCCCGTCCTGCCCGTCCGTCACGCCTTCGGCGGCAGAGCTACCGCGGATAAGGATGCTGGCGAGCCCGCAGGCGGCCGCCTCTAAAACGACAATTGGCCTGTTGTCAAACGTCGAGGGGAGTAAAAACATATCCGCCATGCTGTAATACACACGCAGCAGTTGGCGATCACGGATGGCACCCGTGAAGACACACGACTCGGCAAGGCCAAGCGCCCGGGCATAAGATTTAATTTCGGTAAGGTCGGTACCGTCGCCAACAAAGATCACCTTAAAGCCGAGCCCTTCGGCGTGAACGTGGCGCAAGCCGTCAAGAATGATCCTGATGCCTTTGTACCACTGCGTTCTGCCGACGAAAAGAAAGACTGGCTCGCTCTCCCCAATGCTGTGTTTTCGCCGCAGGGCAGCAATAGCGGGAGTCGTTGCCCGCGCACGCGGGAAATCAACACCATTTCCCATAACAATATAATCACCCTGATAGCCAAGACCGCGCAAGTTTTCACCAGCACCGCGGCTGACAACCCAAACGTCGTCGCAGGCATTAATATTGTTGACAATTAATTTAATGGCTGCTGCCTGATTCAGACCGAGCGACAGGGCATTTTTTATTTCAATATCAAATTTTGTGTGATACGTAAAAATGAGGGGTGCGCCGCTGCAAGCGCGCAGCGTGCGGGCGAGGATTGCCGACGCAAACGGACAGTGCGCATGGATAATAGCAGGATGGTATCTGGTAAGCTTGCGGAGGGTGTGCGGACTAAAAGGGAAACCGCTCCTGTACCCGAGCGATTTTGTTGTATCAATGCTAGGATAACGGACAACTGGGAAAGTATACTTGTCTGTCACGCCGGGATAGCTTGGTGTTGCTACGACGGCCCTGCCGTATTTGCGCGTTATAATATCCGCGTAGTTCATGACCGCGTTGGCCACACCGTCAATGACGGGCGGGAAAGAATCATTCAAGAGGCAGACGTTTATGGGCTTGTCCATGTGTTAACTCCGATACTGTCACAGTTTGACTATAACTCAGTATCGCCTTAACAGCACTTTAATTATACATCCGTGGACTTACAGGGTTAATTTACTGCTGGAACGCGTCAGCAAGGTTTTTCATGTAGCCGATCATGCCGCCGGTCATTGCATCCATCAATTCGTCTGTAACGACGACCTTCCAGCTGCCGTCAACCTTTTTCAGCTGCACGGTCATTTCGGTTGTCGTGAGGGAGAGATCGGGTTTTGAAAGCGCGTCAACGAACAGTTTTGTGAAGTCGGTTTGCGTCTTTTCGTCAGACGCATTGCCATCGAGAGCCTTGGAAAAAGCATCCTTCATAGCGGCCGCAATACACGCTTGCAGAATTACCTTCGTGTCGGGCGCCGTGATTTTGACAGGGGCGCTGGCGGAATCGCCGTTGACCGTCACTTTATCTTCTATCGTAACCGTCATCTTGCTGAAGAGAATATTCATGACTTCCGCACTTTCCAAATCGGAAGATGATGAAGGCGAAGCGGGCGATGTGTCATCAGCCGACGGCGAAGGGGATGCCGTCGTCACCTCGCTGATGGATAAGGCCTGCACGGCGTCAGTATCCTGCGTTTTAACGGCATCAAAAAACTTTGACAAAACTGTGTCCGGTGATTTTGCAGCCGAACAGCCGGTGAGCGTCAATAAGACAACAGCCAGCAGAAGCACTGAGACTTTTTTCATGGTGTTTCCTCTTTTCTCTCTATTTTGTTTGATTTTAACGGATATAGCAAAAGATTTCAAGATAATGGTTTCGAGACGCGACGCCTTCTACCTCAATGAACCGGGTGACTTTACGTGATACATGATATTATCTTGACTTTGGTATTGTTGAGCCATATACTGACAGTGCGAGGTGGTACAATTGGATAGAGAACTCTTAAACGCAATCGGTCAGCTGATAGATGAAAAGCTACAGCCGTTACATAAAAGCATTGACGACGTCAATGAAAAAATTGAAGTTGAAGTTACAAAAGTAAATATAAACATAGAAAATGACATAACAAAACGGCTTGATTCCCTGTTTGATGGATATATGCTGACGCACGAAAAACAATACGAGATTGAACGTCATCTTGCAACACTACAGCGTCGTGTGGAAGCACTCGAAACAAAAGCCATTTAGTGACTAAGGCGAGATTTCCGACCCGCCTATTTTGGCACAGACAGGTAGACATAATATATACAGTTATAGACAAAACGACCGACAAGTGTTGTAATTACTGCACTTGTCGGTCATTAACTTTTTGGAGCGGGTGAAGGGAATCGAACCCTCGCATTCAGCTTGGGAAGCTGACGTTCTACCATTGAACCACACCCGCAGCTTTTAATCACGGTAAACATTATTTTAACACAACTTGTCATAAATGCAAGCAAAAAACGAAGATTCGGGATGCGTGGCGCGCAGCAGAAGCGGGATGCGAGTTGTTAGCGTAATGGGTGCCGTGGCGCGGTTATATTTGTCCGAATTTCATCATATCCCTTTGTATGAGGAGGGATATGCCATGAAAAAACTTTTGTCCTTTTTGCTCGCAGCCGCGCTGTTTGTGGTGCTGACAGTCCCGACAGCCGCCGAAAATACAGCACCGGGATTTTTGGAGGAAAACGATAACGAGGCTATAGATGCCTCCGTCTTTAATGACGACATACCCGTTTCGAATGCCGCGGATTTAGCCATCACGGCACCGTCCGCTATTTTGATGGAAAAGGAAACGGGGAAGGTCATCTATGAGAAAAACGCTGATGAGCAGCTAGAACCGGCCAGCGTGACGAAGGTGATGACAATCCTGCTTATTGTTGAGGCCATTGAAGCTGGAAAAATCACGCTTGACGATATGGTGACGGCGAGCGCACACGCAGCCTCCATGGGTGGTTCACAGATTTTTATGGAGGAGGGTGAACAGCTGAGTGTCCGGGAAATGCTAAAATCGATTGTCGTTGCCTCCGCCAACGACTGTGCCGTTGCCATGGCTGAATATCTCGCAGGGTCGGAATCGGTTTTTGTGGCGCGGATGAATGCGCGCGCCAAAGAGCTCGGTATGACGCAGACGCATTTTACGAACTGCACGGGACTGTTGGACGATCAAACCCACGTCACGACGGCGCGTGATATCGCCATTATGTCGCGAGAGCTGATTTTGCATGACATGATTAAGGAATATACGAAAATCTGGATGGATACCGTCCGCGGCGGTAAATTCGGTTTGAGCAACACCAACAAGCTCATTTACTATTACAAGGGCGCGACCGGCCTGAAAACCGGCTTTACAAGCCGCTCGATGCACTGCCTGGCTGCGACCGCCGAGCGGGACGGGGTGGAATATATTGCCGTTGTGCTGCACGCAGCCACATCGGCCGACCGGTTTGAAAGCGCGAAAACACTTTTGAACTATGCCTTTGCCAACTACGCGCTCATTTCAGCCTTCCCGGACAAAGCCCTTCTGCCTGTTCGCGTTGCGCTTGGCAAAGTATCCTATGTGCAGCCGGTTGTTCAAGGCAGTGATAAAATCCTTTTGGAAAAGGATTTGGCATCGAATGTGACAAAAGAGGTTCAGGTGGTTGACAAAGCCGAAGCGCCCATTCAAGCCGGAGAGCAGATGGGGACGCTGGTCATTAAGAGCGGAAAAACCATTCTTGGTGAATTCCCGATTGTTGCCGGTGACAGCATTGCGCGACTTGGCTGGGGGGACGTCTTTGCGAAATTTGTCGCGATGCTTTTTGGCGGGGCAGAGTAGAATCAATAAAATGGGATAAAACAACAGCGTCTTGTGACGCTATCAATAACGGCGCGCCGTGTCATGACGGCGCGCTGTTATATTGAACATTTGTTCGAAATATAATTTAAAAACGCTGAAAAAACAGGCGCGCGATTTGATGAAATCTTTATGAACACCAATATTTATGGTTGATACCTTGGCTGAGAACTGTTAAAATAAAAAAAAGCGAAAGAGGTGTTTTATGGTTAAGATCATCATGGGCGTCAAAGGCTCCGGTAAGACAAAGCAGCTTATTGATCTGGTCAACAAGGCCGTCAATGAGGAAAACGGTGATGTTGTCTGCATTGAAAAGGGGCAGAAGCTGACATATGATATTCCCCATGCCGCCCGTTTAATTGAAGCATCCGAGTACGGCTTCACGAGCTATGATTTCCTCAAAGGCTTTATCAGCGGCTTGCATGCTGAAAACTATGACATTACCCATGTTTTTATCGACAGCCTCTTGAAAATTCTTGATCTGACAGTTGACGCCAAGACTGAGGACTTTATCGACTGGTGCGAAGCCTTTTCCGAACGTGCAAATGTTAAGTTCACGATTACCATCAGTGCTGAAACGTCTCTTGCAACGGAAGGAATACGCAAATTTTTTTAATTGAAAAGCCCGGCGGCGCCATGCTTCATGGCGCCGCCTTTTTTTTGTCTTTTGAGAGTTTCGCTAAAAGCCAATCAAGAATGTCTCTGAAAACATCCTGCCGGATCGTCTCGTTGAGCACCTCGTGCCGCGCGCCCTGATACATTTTAAGCGTCACATCATCCAGGCCGGCGGCCGTAAAAAGGTCCTGAACCTTTCGAACACCGAATCCAAAGTCACCGACTGGATCCTGGTCGCCCGAGACGAATAGAATCGGCAGGTCCTTTTGCATATGCGCGATATTTTTTTTTCGCCCGACAAATTGAATCCCGCCGAGCAGGTCGGAAAAGAGCCCCACCGTTGGCACGAAACCGCACGTATTGTCGGCAATAAAACGGTCAACAAGTTCATCGTCGCGTGTGAGCCAGTCGCACGGCGTCCGCAAAGGGTTGACGCGGCGGTTATAGGCGCCAAAGCAAAGAAGATTGAGCGCGGCGCTCTGTTTTCTTGCGCCGTACAGCAGCTTTTGGACAGATGACAGCAGAAGACCGACATGGATCAGGGCAGCCGCCGGTTGTCCCGTGCCGCTGATGATACAGCCCGATAGAATGTTTTGATACCGGATCAAAAACGTGCGTGTCAGAAAGCTGCCCATGGAATGGCCGAGCAGGAAGTAGGGCAGCCCCGGAAATTTTGCGTGCGTCGACTCGAAAACGAGATGCAAATCGCGCACGGCGAAATCCCAGCCGTCTTTTTCCGTAAAAAAGCCGAGATCTTCTTCCGCGGCGGCCGAGCGCCCGTGACCGAGATGGCTGTTACCGATGACGGCAAAGCCGTTGTTGGCCATAAAACGGGCAAACGTGTCATACCGGCCGATATGCTCTGTGACACCATGGGCCAACTGCAAAACGGCCTTAATATTTCTGTCGTCTGGGAGCCACTGCATAATGTGAAGGCGGCTTTTGCCGTCAGATGAGGGTAGATAAAATTCGGACAGGCAGGACATGGCAATATCGCCCCTTTTGTGTTATACTCAGGTGGAATAACGGGTCTATCGGGTATCGTTTGAGCATTTTGCCAAAATATTCGGCCTGCCGGACAAAACAGAAGGAGATGGCTGCGATCAACGCACACCTTGCGCTGGAAAAAACACTTCGGGATATAGCAGATTCAGGCAAAATGAAGCGCCTTTTGCTGCATAGCTGCTGCGGGCCTTGCAGCAGCGCCGTTCTGGAACGCCTTGCCGCCGTTTTCGACGTGACGATACTATACTATAACCCCAATATTTACCCGAAAAGTGAATTTGAAAAACGGGCCGCCGCACAGGCTGATCTGCTGGCCCGGATGAATTTTGTCCGTCCTGTCCGGCTCGTGGTGCCCGCGTATACGCCGGAGGTCTTTGACGCGGCGGCCTGTGGGCTGGAAGACGAGCCGGAGGGCGGGGCGCGCTGCCGGCGCTGCTTTGAAATTCGGCTTTCTGAGACGGCGCGATATGCCAAAGAGCATGGCTTTGACTATTTTACAACAACGCTGTCGGTCAGCCCGCACAAAAATGCTGCGCTTCTCAATCAAATTGGCGAAGCGCTGGGCGAAAAAAAAGGCGCTATGTATCTGGCCGCCGATTTTAAAAAGAAAAACGGCTATCGCCGGTCTGTTGAGCTGTCAAAGCAATATGCTATTTATCGTCAGGTCTATTGCGGCTGCCGGTATTCATTTGCCGAGAAGGAAAAAAGAACTTAAAACGATACCTGATTGGCACTTTATTGATTGTTTTCGCGCGATAAACTGCTATAATATCAAGGACGATTTAAACGAAAGAGGTTAAACCATGTCTACCAGAAAGATCGCCTTTGCCGCCGTCATCGCCGCTATCTACGCCGCGCTGACAATGATAAACCCGTGGAGTTACGGGCCGATTCAATTCCGAGTTTCCGAAGTTCTTTGCATCCTGCCATTTTTCTTTCCGTTTTCCGTTTGGGGATTGTTCATCGGATGTATTCTTGCCAATATAATCAGTGCGTATGGCGCATTAGATATTATATTTGGATCATTGGCGACACTTATAGCCGCTTATTTAACGATGCGCCTTGGCAGAAATAACGCCGGGAGCCTCAAGGCAAAAATTTTTGCTTGTTTACCGCCGGTTATTTTAAACGGACTAATTGTCGGCGCATTGATTGCCTATGAGACGACGACATCGTCAGATGCTTTCCGTGCCGCATTTCTTTTCAACAGTCTCTGGGTTGGCGTTGGTGAGTTTGGCGTTCTGTACGCACTTGGATTGCCTGCGTTGATCGTTCTGCCGGGAACGAAGTTTTTTAAAACGTTGTCGGCCCTCTATTCAGGAAACAGTCTGTAATCATATTTTCAGGAGGAACACGCATGAAAGTCAGAAAAGCTGTCATCCCGGCTGCCGGACTCGGCACACGCATGCTGCCCGCGACAAAAACTGTGCCGAAGGAAATGCTGCCGATGGTTGACAAGCCCGTTATCCAGTACATCATTGAAGAGGCTGTGGCCTCCGGTATCGAGGATATCCTCATTGTGACAAACCGCGCGAAATCCGCGATGGATGACTATTTCGACTATCATCCGGAGCTTGAAGAGCGGCTTTTGAAAAACAATAAAACGAAAGAGGCTGAATCCGTCCGCTTTGCGGCCGACCTGGCAAATATCTTTTACGTCCGGCAAAAGGAGACAAAGGGGCTTGGACACGCCATCTGGCGCGCCAAGCGCTTTGTCGGCAACGAGCCGTTTGCCGTCCTCCTGGGTGACGATATCATGATGGCGAAAACACCGGTGACAAAGCAGCTGATTGATGCGGCGGAAAAATACGGCGCCAGCGCCGTCGGCACGCAGGCTGTGGCCGACGAGGCGATTTCCAAGTATTCGTCATTAAAAATTTCACCGTTGGAGGAGCGGATCTTCCGCGTTTCCGACATGAATGAAAAACCAACGCTTTCAGAGAAATTCTCTAACTACGCGATCTTAGGCCGTTACGTCCTGACGCCTGACATCTTTGATATTCTGGAGAATACACCGCCCGGCTACGGTGGTGAGATTCAACTGACCGACGGGCTGAAGCTGCTCTGCAAGCAGTCACCCATGGTGGCAGTTGACTTTGAAGGCCGGCGCTATGACACCGGCAATCTCAAGGGCTTTTTAGAAGCAACGATCGATTACGCGCTGGAGAGCGAAGAAATCGGCCCATGGCTGAAGACCTTCATCCGAGAGAAGGCAAAAAGCCTCTAAGCAACTGGAAACAAAGGGTGCGCCATATATTGAATTTCAATTCAACATTTGGCGCACCTGATGTTCAAAGACATTTCCGGCGGATTTGGCGCAAACGGCGACTTGGCGATACCTTCATCATTTGAAAACCTAATTGGAGGCACGAAATATGAGAAGAACAACGTCAAAGAAAGACCCGGTAATTGCATGGATGCTGTTGGGTATTCCGATTTTGTTTATCGCGGCCTCCCCGCTGCATTTTGTTTTTGAATGGACAGGCGGCAATGTCTTTACCGGGCTTTTTGCACCCGTGAACGAGAGTGTCTGGGAGCATTTAAAGTTGACGTTTTGGCCGCTGCTTGTCTGGTGGATTATCGGGTACCTGCTGTTTCATAAGGCAGGCAATTGGTCATTCAAAAGCTTTGTCGTGACGGGCGCACTTGCTGAGTTCACCTGCGCCTTATTTATCGTGGCCTTTTTCTACACATACACCGGTGCCCTGGGTATCGAATCACTGATTCTTGACATTATATCGCTGCTACTGGGGCTTGTTGTCGGTATTCTAACAGCGGTGCATATTTATCGCTTTAAACGGCCCGGCAGCATAGCTGCCCTGATTGCGACGCTTGCACTCTTTGTGATGGCGGCGGCTTTTCTCTATTTTACATTTTATCCGCCGCACCTGCCGATTTTCATGGACCCGCCGACGGGGACCTATGGCATCGGTCATTAACGGCACGAAGCACGGCATAAAAAAAGCGCCGGTCGATTGTCCGGCGCTGCAATGTGAATCTTATTTGAGAAAAAAATGACTTTAGTCGTTTGGTAAATCGTTCATGTTTTTGCCGCAGTAGAAGCAAACCTCGCTGTCGGCAAGGTTTTTTGCAAAGCAATGGGGGCAAGCTTTTGAAACGCCGAGGCCAAACCGCGGACGCCCCTTTTTTCCTTCCACAGGTTTTGCCACCGGTTTTTTAAACGGCTTCGGTGCCGGGCGCGGCGCGCGGTCTTTCTGGCGGCCGCAGATCAAAATGAAGTAGTTCAAAAAGCTCCAGGGTATTACACCGGCGGCGGCATAGTTATTGCCGGAAATAAAGATATAGACGAGAACGAGAATCTCGGCGGCCAGCCCATAGATGATGGCAACGTTTTTGGCTTGTTCCTTCTCAAGGGGTTTTCTTTTTATAAAGAACCGGTAAATCAAAATCGGAACTGTAAAGAGTAAAAATGTTGCGGCGGCGTCAATCAGCAGCATATGGATAAGGTCAAAGCCTGATACATGCAAAAGCCGCTGCTTTTCAAGCTCTGACGATGTATAGGTATGTGAAAACGAGAGGCTGTTGACGAGATCTGACACGATCACTTCGCGCTCGGGGGAGATGGGAACACCGTAGCTGCGCAATGTTATTTTAACGGAATGGCCATTATAAATCGTATAATACATAACGCCGTACGTCGTTTTATTGTCCTCTGGCAGTTGGTAATATGTTTTGATAAATGCCGCCTGCGGATTGCTGAGAATAAGCTCCGGCGTTTTATAGGTGATATCAGGATTCTGATAAAGCTCTTTCGAATTATTCATCAGGTTTTGCAGCTCTGCCGATGACAGAAGATGAAAATCATAAACGTTTAAAACGGCGGGTGTTTCCTGAGACAGGATATCAACTTCATACGTGATATTTTCTGAAAAGGCATTGAAATAGATATCGTTCTTGATAAAGAAATCCTTGATACCCTCATTATTTAAATCGTATTTCGGCGGATAGGGGTCTCCCGGCTGAAGATTACGCGTAAATACGACGAGATCTGAAGGGACCTGAACCGTTAAGCCCAGTTCGTCGATGGTATAAGAGGCCATTGAGGCGGCCGATGCGTTGACAGTTATGACAATAAGCAGCAATAAAGACGCAAATATAGTCTTAAACGCAGACTTCATTGCGACACCCCCCTCTGAAAATCCTAAAAGCCCCTAAAGATGCCCGGACATTGATACTTAAAAAGAGATTTGCTGCAACTTTACTAATTTTTACATTATACTACAACTCAAGATGTGTTTCAATATTTATCGTGTTGAATGTTCTAAATTTCGGTGCTATTACATAAAAAAGATGTCGAAAAATGAGTAATAAATACTGTCGTGAACCATTCAAAAGTCAGTTGGTGATATATTATGAGCGGGTTTTTCAAAGAGAATAAGGCCGACATCGTCTTTTTTTCTGGAACAGGTGGGACGCGTTGTGCCACCGATGCGCTGGCAGCCCAATTGACAAATAGCGGTGTGACGGTGTCACGGCATGAATTAACTGTTGCTGTACCGACGAAGCCACTTTGTACCGGCATGCTGATTCTTCTTTTTCCTGTTTATGCGATGAACGCCCCGAAACCGGTTTTCGATTTCATCAGGGAGGCAGACCCGGAGACAGGGACGCCTGCCGCCGTTGTATCCGTCTCGGCAGGCGGTGAGGTGACGCCCAATAAGGCATGCCGATACCGCGTGATCCGGGCGCTGGAAAAACGAGGGTTCGACGTTGTTTACGAGCAGATGCTGGTTATGCCGTCTAATTTCTGGATTCCCACGCCGATGGAAGCAGCCGTGCTGCTTGTGCGGATCCTGCCAGAGCGCACGGGTCAAATCGTACGCGACTTACTGTCCGGTGTTCGACGGCGGACAAAGCCGGGCGTTCTGGATCGCTGCTGCTCCTGGATTGGCCGACTGGAAGAACTCGGCGCGTGGAGAATCGGCAGTACAACAAAAGTGAGCAGCAGCTGCAACGGGTGCGGGAAATGCCAAAATAACTGCCCTGTTGGCAATATTTCGATTGTCGACGGGCAGCATGTTTTCGGGCGGAAATGCGTGCTCTGCCTGAAATGCTTCTATGCCTGTCCTCAACGCGCGCTGGAACCAAGAAGATTTCGGTTTATAATTATTGAAGGTGGATTCAATATATCCCGTTTCTTTCATAATGCGCCGAATATGATAAGTGATATACGGCCGGACTTGCCGGACAGCTTTGTCTGGAGTGGGGTGAATAAATATTTAAACGAGAAACAATAAACGAGTCAAAACTGCCAGAAATTATTGACAAATCCGGCGGTTGTGTGATATGTTTTTTATCATATGAAACGAAATGGGGAGGTTGTTATGGAAAAGAAAATTCCCGATATTGTCATAAAACGACTTCCGATTTATTACAGGTTTCTATCGAATTTACATCAAATGGGTATCAGCAGGGTTTCGTCAACAGATTTAGGCAAAAAAATGGGCATTACCTCATCACAGGTCAGGCAGGATTTCTTTAATTTCGGCAGCTTTGGCCTTCAGGGTTATGGATACGATGTAGATCAGCTGCGACAGGAAATTGGGAGTATTCTGGGGCTGGACAATCGCCATTCGATGATTATTATCGGTGCCGGTCATTTAGGCCAGGCGCTCGCCCGACACCCGGCGTTCGAGAAGGAAGGCTACAGCGTTGTCGGCTTATTCGATATCGACGCCAGCCTGATTGGAGAAAAGATCCGTGACATTGAGATACAGCATGTCAATAAAATTGCCGATTTTGTCAATCACAATGATGTTGATATAGCGGTGATCACCGTGCCGCTGACGTATGCCAAGGAGGTTGCCGATCTCGTTATTGGCCTTGGCATCAAGGGAATCTGGAATTTTACGTCCGTGAAGCTGACAGTGCCCGAGGATGTTGCCGTTGAAAACATTCACTTAAGTGACAGCCTGATGACGCTTGGTTATTATATGAAGGAAATGAAAGAGAAATAGAGACAGTAATAAACAGGGGGTTCGGCTTCAACCGAACCCCCTGCGGTTTTTGTCTTTAAGACGGCGGCATAGAAGCCAAAGCCGTCTTCCCGGCGAGTACTTGATAGAGTGCACGCGTTGCCGCGCTATCATGTGAGCCGAGGATGTAGGTGCGCGCGTCTGTAGTCAACACGAGAAACGGCGGCGTGCGCGGGTCGAGACAGACGCGGCAGTCGCCAAGCCCATCAAAGCGAAAATTGCCTTTCAAAACGGATGACATGGCGGTACCGTTGGTGCGGATACCATCGGGTAGGCTTTCGATCAAGGAGACTGTCTGAACACTGCCGACGTCAATTTTATAAACGTCATGCGTGTGGCGGGCGACAAGCTGCTGCTCTGTCATGAGCAGCGTGACAGGTGTGAACTCCTCTTGCATCATCCACAGGCCGAGTAGTGGCATTGACAGGAGGATGAGCACGACAAAGCCCATCATGATTTTGCCGGGAGTCCTGGCGAGATTAACAGTTGTGCCAATGCCTGTGCGCCTGTTGACAAGCACATGCTCATCATGCGGATTACTATAAAACGAACCGTAAAACCAATAGTCGTCTTCGTCAGTATAAATGGTGCCGCCGCTGTCCTCCGACAGTTTCTGCTGCATTTCCCGCGTTTTGAATTCGGCTCTGAGGAGAACAAACAGCAGAATACCGGAGTATAGAAGAGACAGTACTAAAATGAGATCGGCGCGACTGCTGAAAAACCACAGCGCGAGGCTGAAAAAACTTGACAGCCAAACCGTCCAGACCCAGCTCTTGGCCCAATTGTACCGGCGTACCTGCGTAAGGGCTGCCGTTAAGGCGGTATTTTCGTCAATTACTTCGGCCTTTTGGCGGAAAATGAGTCTGTATATGAAGTAAAACGCGGCGACCATCACAAACAGCGATGCGTAGACCGTTAGCATCACCCAAAATTCGTCCCGCCCCTGAAGGGTGGCAACAGTAAGGACAACGGGGATCAGGCTGATGAGTATGGCCGGGAGGAACACCCAGATACTCAGCATTTTCGGCGGCGTGACGGCGAGCTTCGTATCGACGAGCGTGACACCCGCCGAAACACTGATCCAGCCGTTCTGACGCTTGAGCGTCTTGAGCTTCTTGTTGGCTAATCCATACGGCAGGAAGGGCGCAACGAGCGCGATTATCAGCCAAAGGAAATACCACATCATGACGACCGAGATTGGCTGGAAAAAAAGGGCCGGGATCAGGAGGAGCACAAGCGGAATGAAAACAAGTGTTTGCTGGCGTAAAAAAGCGGCGACCACATTTTTAACGGCATCGAGTTCGCGGACGTCGTGCGGAAGCGTTACACCGAGGATCAGATTTTTTTTCGGCTTTGCCTCATTGCGCATGACAAAATACAAAATGATAGGAACAGGGATAAAGCAAAAGAGCATAATAAGTTGAAAAATCACGCTCAATCAACCTCCATTTTATCGAAAAGATCGCCGCAGAGGCGCTGGAAGGCCGCCTTTGACATGCCGCGCAGCTTGGCTTCCGAAATGAGAAGCTTTAGTGCCTGTTGGGCGTGTTCCGGCATGTCGCTTTGATCACGATCGCCCCCGACGATGACAGCGCCGCTGCGCCGGTCGGCCGTGATGTGGCCCTCCCGCTTTAAGAGCTGGTATGCCTTACTGACCGTCATCATATTGACGCCGGATGCGTCGGCAAGGGCTCGAATTGTCGGCAGCTTTTCGCCGGGTGCGAGCCGACCGTCGGCTATACCGAGGACAATCTGGTTGCGAATCTGCAGGTAAATCGGTATTGGGCTTGACAGCTGCAGTTGCAAAAGCATGACTATACCCCCTTTGCATTATTTATCGTAATACAAAATATGCAACAAGTCAAGGAGATTCGGCCGTTATAAAATAAAATCTTGTCAATTGCTGATTTCATACTATAATGAGATACAGACCGAAAAAGAGAATGGTGTGTTGCATGAGTCAGTTATTTGAAGCGTTTATGGTTATTTGTTTCGGCGTCTCATGGCCGATTTCTATCGCCAAATCATTAAAATCAAAAACGGCAAAAGGAAAAAGTATTTATTTTATGTTTCTGGTGCTCGTTGGGTACGTTTTTGGGATCGTCAGCAAACTGGAAGCCGGTACCGTCACGTACGTCCTAATTTTTTATATCCTCAATCTCATCATGGTTGGCATCGATATCGGGATATATTTCAGAAACAGCAAGCTGGACAAAAGTCAAGCGTCATGAGAATAAATGTATTATTTGACGGCAGCGGCAAAATGTCAGTCTCGTAATGGGGGTGCTCCTATGCTGGTATTTGCAATTATAACGATTACCTCGGCGCTGTTTTTCTATACTGTCGGTGTGTGGAGCGAGAAGCTGCAGGGGAGCCTTAAAACATGGCATCTCGTTTTATTCTGGATCGGCTTTGTGTTTGATACGACCGGCACAACACTGATGACGAAAATCGCCGGAGACGGCCTCATTTTTAACTTTCACGGGATAACCGGGCTGCTGGCTATTGTTTTGATGCTTGTGCACGCCGTCTGGGCAACGACTGTGCTGATACGACGAAACCCGGACCGGATGAAGAGCTTTCATAAATTCAGCATTTTTGTTTGGCTGATCTGGCTTGTACCGTTTCTCTCCGGCATGATCTTTGGCGTGAGTACATGAAAGCGAGACAGTTAAAGCGATAAAAAAGCGCCCCCAAAAGGGGGCGTTTCTTTTTTTGTATCGGCGTCTGACGAGACGGCACATTAATTTCTCAGGCTGTGCATCGGGGCGGGTATCCTGCCGCCGCGCGCAATGAAGGCGCTGCTGTCACAAGCGCTGACCGGCATGATTGGCGCCGTTCCCAAAAGGCCGCCGAAGTCAACCTGTTCGCCGACTTTTTTGCCGGGGGCTGGGATGATGCGGACAGCCGTCGTCTTATTGTTAATGACGCCAATGGCGGCTTCGTCGGCAATAATGGCCGACAACGTTTCGGCGGGCGTGTCGCCGGGGACGGCGATCATGTCAAGCCCCACGGAGCAGACACACGTCATGGCTTCGAGCTTTTCGAGAGTGAGGCAGCCTGATTTGGCCGCACGGATCATCCCGGCGTCCTCCGAAACGGGGATGAATGCCCCCGACAGACCGCCGACATGTGAAGACGCCATGACGCCGCCTTTCTTAACAGCGTCATTTAAAAGGGCCAGTGCCGCCGTCGTCCCATGGGCACCGACGGACGACAGCCCCATTTCTTCCAAAATATCGGCCACGCTGTCACCGATTTTCGGCGTCGGCGCGAGCGAGAGGTCAACGATGCCGAAAGGCACGCCGAGCCGGCGCGAAGCCTCCTGCGCGACGAGCTGCCCCATGCGTGTGATGCGAAACGCCGTTTTTTTAATCGTCTCTGCGACGGCGTCAAACGGCTGGCCTTTTACAGCCTGCAGGGCGTGGTGGACAACGCCGGGGCCCGAAACGCCGACATTGATGACGCATTCCGGCTCGCCGATGCCGTGGAAGGCACCTGCCATGAAGGGGTTATCCTCCACAGCGTTGGCGAAGACGACGAGTTTGGCGCAGGCCATGCCGCCCGCCGAGGCTGTTAGTTCGGCGCTGTCTTTGATGATGCGGCCCATCAGAGCCACGGCGTCCATATTAATACCGGCTTTAGTTGTAGCGACATTGACGCTTGCGCAGACGCGTTCCGTTGAACTGAGTGCCCGGGGGATGGCGTCAATCAGGCGGCGGTCTCCCGTTGTAAAGCCCTTGTGCACAAGGGCTGAAAAGCCGCCGATGAAATTAACGCCGACCGCCTTGGCTGCGTCGTCGAGGGCCTTGGCAATGGGGGCAAAATCGTTAGTCTCACAGCTCTCGGCAACGAGAGCGATCGGCGTCACCGAAATGCGCTTGTTGACGATCGGAATGCCGAATTCACGTTCGATATCGCAGCCGGTTTTGACAAGCTGATCAGCTGTTTTAGTGATCTTCTCGTAAATCTTCTGACAGCAGACCGCCACGTCCGGGTGCGCGCAATCGCGCAGGGAAATACCCATGGTGATCGTACGGATGTCGAGGTTTTGCTGGTCGATCATCTCAATGGTCTGCATGATTTCGCTTGCATGTAACATGTGGTGTACACTCCTATTTTGCCGGAAGCGTGCGCCGAGAACGCAGGCTTGACAGCCTTTTAATGATGCGGCCTTTTAAGCGGCCCCAGAGAATGCTTAGACAGATGGTAATGACATACACTGCTGCGATTCTGATCAGATACGTCATGGCGATGCCGGTAATCCCCAACTGCGCCATCACATCGTTAACAATAAATATAATGAGACAATGCATTAAAAATATGTCATAAGAAGCGGCGTTGACCGCATTTAAAAGCGGATTGGCGATCTTTCGATGCGTATAAAACCGGGACAACAGCGTCCAAAAAAACAAGATGGCGGCGGAGCAGTATAGAAAATGCCAATCTTCCAGCCAAATGATGTTGCGTGCTTTTGAAAAAGCAAAGACACTGAAAACGGCTTCCAGCAGCGAAACAGCGGCAAATACGGCGGCAATTAAAATAAAATGGCGCTTGATAAATGATGTGACCTTTTCATAATAAAGGCCTGCATAGCAGCCGGAAAGCCAATAGAACACATACGTTGTGAGCACCCTGTCGGTATAGGGGAAATGCGTCTTCGGACTGATTGCTGTGATAATATCCGGCAAAAACTGCTCCAAAACAAGGGTTATCAAGACGGCGAAGCCGAGCGCCAAACGCGGCGGAACTTTTAAAACGATCCATCGCCATAAGGGCGCCAGCGCATAAAACTGAACGAGGACAACAATAAAAT
Organism: Oscillospiraceae bacterium ZGZL; assembly: GCA_038405045.1. GTDB lineage: Bacteria > Bacillota > Clostridia > Oscillospirales > Oscillospiraceae > Sporobacter. Next base: position 116,851 of record JBBZIV010000001.1, read on the forward strand.
AAAATGGGCTTACAAGGGTGCCGCTTATCAGAGAGAAGCCGAGGCTGCGCCATGAAAAGGCAAAATAGCCCTCATGAATAAAATACAGGTCATAAAGGACGTTCCAGAGGATATATGGGACGACGATTTTGATGAAGCGAGAGAGATAAAAGCGCTTATACCGGATTTCGCCGCGGCTGTTTAAAAACAGCTTCAGCCCGCTTAAAAAAAGAAAGCCCTGGACGACAAAGACCGACAGCCGCCACGGAATGAGAACGGCTATGTACTGCCAGGAATCTTTATAAAGCGCCGTCACCGGAGCGGAGGACACGTGAATAAAGATCACCAAAAGGCAAAGCAGCACGTTGAGTGCCGACAGCTCTGGCTTATGATTTTGGGGTCGTTTCATTCGGATGCCTTTCATAAAAAAACACGTTACCGAAGTGAAGACGGCGCTTAAATCCGATGCATGGCCTCAAAGATGTCCTCCCGCTGAATACGGATGGAGAGATTCCTCTCATCGCCGCTTGTTTTAAGGGATTTGGATAGCTCGTCAAACGGGATGCGGCAGTCTGACGGGTCTACCAGCATGATCATTGTGAAATACTCCTGCAGGATCGTCTGACTAATGTCCAGAATGTTGACACCGAAGTCGGCAAGCAGTGTGCAGACGTTGGCAATGATGCCAACCTGATCTTTGCCGATGACCGTTACGATAGCGCGCATAAAAGTTCCTCCAAAAAATATTATGACCGGCCGACCGAGAAATCAAGCTCATCAAGCGTTAACTCAAAAGCGCGGATAAAGTGCGCCATAAAATAGTCAACCTCCGGCATGCCGAGCGATTTTAGTTTCGACAATGTTTGGGCGGCAGCGGATTTAAATTCCATGTTGCCGGTTTTAAGCTCTTCAAGACATTTGATATATGCTGCCAGCTTGTCAGCCGCTTTGATGAGATCTGCCAAGCCGCCCGTTTCCGCCGCGCTGGACAACAGCGGCGCATACGCCCCGCGCAACGCGTCCGGCAGTGTCATCAGCAGCTTTTCAGACGCCAGCGCCTCGACCTGCTTGTATGCGGCGCGAATGTCTGGATTGTGATATTTCACAGGCGTCGGCATGTCGCCGGTAAAAATCTCCGAGGCGTCGTGGAAAAGCGCAACGGCGGCGGCTTTGCCGGGGTCACAGTCGATACCGTAAACATCACGGCGGATGACGGCGAGCGCGTGCGCGATGACGGCCGTCATATGTGAGTGCTCCTGGACGTTTTCGGGGCTGCTGTTACGCATAAGTGACCAGCGGCCGATGTTTTTTAAGCGGGAGATAAACGCATAAAAGCTGTAGTCCATCAAAACACCTCAGCCATCTGTTGAGCGCCCTAAAAGCTGACTGGCAGCGGCGCAACCGGGAAGCTCATTTATGTTAATCCATCGTCCATGATAACATGCGACATGGCCTATGTAAATAAATTGCCGAGAAAAAGAAAACGCTGGCAGGATTTGCTGATATTATTTAAAGGTGTGACGATTGAATGGTGCAGGCGCATCTGCTATAGTGATATTATTCCTGATAATATGACAACGAACAGAGGGATGGATGATGCGAGGGAAGAGTAAGCTAATTAAATTGGCAGTTGTTATATCGACGCTTGTGCTGTGCCTGACGCTCCTGAGCGGCTGTTTCTCGATCAAACAGGTCTTTGCACCAGACGGTGCGGCAACGGTGACGGACGGCTTTTCGGAGCCGACGGATGCGCAGAAAAAAGCTTTTTTTGACGGCGTCGCGGCGGTACTCTTAAAAACGGTACAGCACAGCAACACTATTTCACAGGCGATGGCAACGGACTATTTAAATTTACAAACCGATGATACCGCCGCCGGTTATACCACTGAAACCGTTCACATGACGTCACCGCAGAAAGCCTCATCCGATGTGACGATGACAACGGAATCGATACGCAATTCTGAAACAGGGGACGCTGCGTTGTTAACCGTAAACCAAAAAGGCGGCACAACACACAAGTCCAGTTTATTTTTTATTTCAAACATGATGTATCTGCAGAAGGACAGCGGCCAGCCGATGATCCGCCATATGCTGGATACGCAGGTTGCAGCGTCGTTTAAAGAGCTCCCCGCGATGACCCGTTTTTTACGCATTTTGGACGATACGAATGCCCCAAAAATGACAGATGATGCTTGGAAGGCGGACATCAACGGCTATTGCAGCGCGGTCGATGATATTTCAAACGGGCCGGATATTATAACTTCAAGCGAAAATAACACATTTGCAGGCGTAAATGTCACATGCGCGGCGAAGACGCTCACGCTCCGCGGTGAGAATGCGCTGTCAGCCGTGCGCAGCCTTCTGTCGCTTCTTGGGCAGGACGCGGCGCTGAAGGCATCCTTCAACACCTATTTAATGACGGATGGCGGCCAGTACGGCGTGACCGGTTTTGACGGCATGATTCGTGACATCGACGCGTTGACAACGGAAGGGCGCAACAGCGCCGTGCTGACAATAAAGCTCGTGACCGCCGATGCCCCGACAGGCCTTCACCTTCTGCTGAAAGCTGGAGAGAAAACGTTTTCGCTTGATTTGTCCTTTTATGAAAAAGATGGGATTCGATCGGACAGCGTTTCGTTTGCCGGGTTTGACGGCAGCAGGGTATTCATGAAGGCTGAAAACGCTCAAGCCAACGGGGGGCAGCCCCAAGGGTCTCTCATTTATGATGTATTAAGCCCCGGGGGGAAACCGCAGGAGAACCTTACTGTCACGACACTTGGATCTGCACAGGATATAACGGCGCAGATTTCATATGTTCATGTCGCGACGGCGGATATCGGAGAAAAAATTATTAAAGGGCAGATGCGCACGCAACGGACGGAGAACGGCGACACAACGCAGATGATTTCAAATGGCTCATTTCAGGTGAGGGATGAGCACGGTTCGAGAACAGTCATTCTGGATAAAACGCGCACACAGACAGATAAAGCGCCGCCCATCACGGCACCGGCTTTTACGGTCGGTTCCGACATCAGCACGTCAGGGCAGGCGGGCCTTGACAAGGCACTCGGTGACTTTGATGGGCCGTCATACGCCTTGGCGCCGCCGTCAACACGATGGCAGGCCGTATACATGCTGCTTATGAGCTAAACAAGAAAACGATAAAATGAACGCATTGGCTATAGCCGATGCGTTCATTTTTTTCGGACTCACGATTTGCAGGAATCCGACATGATCATCGATGTAAAATAAGCTAAGGCAAATTGTCAGCAGTCGCGCAACGATAAAAATGCACATAAAATACATGAGTGGATGTAAAAGCGCTGCAGGTCAGAAAAGCGGGATAATTTTGCGGTATGGAGATACACTAAAATTGCACAATTCATCCTTGGGGGGAGGTATCACAGTGACTCGGGAAGAATGGTTAAACGACAAGCATTTTGACGAGCTGAGCCGAGAGATGAATGGAGAAACCGGAAAATTCAATTATCAGATGCTCGATGACAGGGGCGGTTTTTTATCTGTGAAGGAGCTGAGCGCCGAGCAGATGATAAATGAAAAAACGGGTTCACATGAGCTCCAGGCACACTGAACCGTTACCGGGATAACAAGGCCGTTTCCGTTCAGGAGGCGGTCTTGTTATAAACGACGGTTTATCAAACATAAGACAAGTAGCTGGAATATCGAAACAGGCTAAGCCTTTCGTTCTCCAAAGGAGCAAAAGTCGGTATTGCCGAAAAGCCTGTATCTTCTGAAGAATTCGTTTTGGCACAGGACAAGCCCGCATTGAAACGCATTTTGAACACCGTATTTGCAGTCACGGCAGTAGACGATTTCCGGCGTCCTGCTGTTCCAGGCATCAATTGCCTCCCGCTCGGTCGCGTGCCATTTTTCGGCAAATTGAACGGGGCATTTGTAATTGGTATCGGTCACGCGGTATGCGCCGGAGAAGTTTAGAATTTTTGCATCAGCCCCGCAGAAGGGGCAGGGTAGGAGTTTCTTGTCCATGACGGCCTCCTTTCGATCGGCAATGTTATGTAACCCTGATGCATCTGATATTCATTCATTCTTGTATATGCTCCGGGGGATGCAATTGCTACGAAACGGCCACAAAAAGGCATGACGTGTTGCCCCGTCATGCCTTTTTTGAATCCTGTGTTTATTTTATTAAACTCAAATTTAAATCAACGCCAATAACAAAGGAGACGGCACCGCTCACGTCGTAGCAGGGCATGGAGAGGGTGACGCATCTGTTTTTTGTTATACCTGATATATAAATCGATGAAATAAAGTTTTCTCCCTTTAAAGCAGCCTTGAACCAGTCGCGCATGGCGGCGTTGGCGATTCCCGCAGCCGGAATAGAACAGATAAACCGGCCGTTCGGCTCGTTTGTCCACGCCGCTTCGACAAGGTCATGCCGAGTTTTAAAGGCGCCGAGCAGCTTCGCATGCGTCTCTGGGTCTTTCTGCACGATGTCAGGCGCTGAGCAGAGTTCGCTTTTCATAACAGGGAAAAAGCGGCGGCAAAGGTCCAATGTCTTTTCGTCAAGCGCTTCAGCTTCTTCGCAGCCGGTACTGCCGGACGCGGCTAGAAGCTCGCCGGACGCGCTGTTTAGTTTTGAGCCCATATCAGAAATATTTGCGATACCCTTTTTCTGATTCAGCGCGGCGTTGTAGACGCTCTCAACGTGGCTGCCGGTTTCGCCGATAAGGACTTCAACCTCGTCTGTCTGTTGGCTGATCTCCTCGGCGAGCCGTGCCTCGTCGTCAGACAGGGTGCTGACCTGGCGAACCATATCGGCAACGCTCGTAAAAGAAGCATTGATGTTTTTAAGGTTTTTTTCAACGTTTCTGGATCGGAGCACGCCCTCGTCCACACGGTCGTTATTTTCCTTGACGACGGCACTGACGTCGCTTACTTCGTTCTGCATGGTATGAATCAGCTTGCTGATGTCTTTGATGGACAAATCTGTTGTCTCGGCAAGCATTTGAAATTCCTTTGCCACAACGGCAAACCCGCTGCCGCTCTGACCGGCACGCGCCGCTTCGACTGACGCGTTTAAGGAGATCAGGTGCATTTGCCGCGAAATATTATTAATTTTCCCAATAATGGCCAGAACCTCGCCCGCGGCGGCCGTCAGCCTGTCCATACTGGCATTGGCGCGCCCGCTCGTGACCTTGATTTCGTTGATCGTATCAACAATGCCGAGAATTTCGGAGATGCTGCTCTGAACCGTGGCAAACGACGCGCTGCTCGTTTCATTCAGCCGTGCGGCCGTATCGCGCATCTCGTCTGAAAAGGTGATAAGGCCCTTGACCTGTCGAATGGTCTCACCAATATGCAAATTGACGTCCGACGTGAGGCTGGCCATGAGGCGCGTCTGATCGAACAAGTCGCTGGAATAGGCATTATTTTCATCAATTGTGATGCCGATTTCCTGCGATACGGAAGAAATTCGGCTGGACGCAACACCAAGCTCCCGCGCGAGGTGCGTCACCTTGTTTTGAAGGCGGCGCGTTTCAGCGGCGGCGCGCAGAGCACTTATCACTGTCAAAACACTTATAACGGCAGCAAAAGTGATGGCGGCTGGTGATTTGGGAATGGGCGTGAAAAAGAAAATGCCAATAAAAACGGCGATGACAGACAGCTGCAGCAATGTCAACAATTTTTTCACATAAAACCCTCCGAGCATTCAAAAAAGAGGCTGATGCCGCAATTCTCTTGCGACGATCAGCCTCTTTGCTGTGCTCATATCATATCATTTTTTGCTGAAAAATCAATGTTTTGCGTATTATTTACTGATTACACAGGAATTGGTTTTCTGCTGGCTTATAGAGGAATTGAAAAGCTTTATCGTCGCATATTGTAAAATAATGATAATTACGATAGAATTATACAGACAATTGATGAAAGGGTGCGATGATATTGAAGAGAATCCTTTTTCTTTTAGCGGCGGTTTTTGTTCTGCTGGCTGGCTGCGCGCCGCAATCAGAAACCAATGTCGCAATTTCACCTTCCAAGCAGACGTCAGCAACGGCGAGTACGCCGTCATATAAAGAATACCCGGACACGCCTGAGGAAGTCTGGGGTAAGCTGGAGCAACATGAAGGTGGCAGGGTTTGGGGAACGCTGACACCGGCGCAACAAGCGCTGGTCAATTATCCGAAGTTTGATAAAAACAAGGTCTATTGGACAAAAAGCGGCAAATCCTATCATGCCATTGACTGGTGCTATACCCTTGAAACGTCGCATAACATCATGAGCGGGACGTTAGAGCAGGCAAAAGCGGCGGGTAAGACAGACCCGTGCAGCAAATGTGTCGGTCAATGACGAAAACTGTATAAAACAAGCAAAACCCCTCCAAATCGGAGGGGTTTTTAATATGGAGACTAATGGGCTCGAACCATCGACCTCCTGCGTGTGAAGCAGGCGCTCTAACCAGCTGAGCTAAGCCTCCAGATATCTGCTTTAAATAGCAATTAGTTATTAGAAGAAGCAAATCTGATTTACCACCAACTAATAACTAATCTCTACTAAAGAAGTGACCCGTACGAGAATCGAACTCGTGTTACCGCCGTGAAAGGGCGGTGTCTTAACCGCTTGACCAACGGGCCTTGTGATGATGACATTTCCAGAAGGACAATGATGTTTTTTATGGGGACGGAGTGACTCCGTCCCCGTTTGGTAGCGGCAACTGGATTTGAACCAGTGACACCACGGGTATGAACCGAGTGCTCTAGCCAACTGAGCTATGCCGCCATGTCTTTCGGATAGGCAACGGTAATTATACTTGATGTTTTCCCCCTTGTCAACTGTGTTTTTGATTGTATAAAGATCGTTTTTAGTGTATAGTATTAAGAAGTTTACGCGCGATTAATCGCATGACAAGCCGGAGGTGCTTATGAACATCATTGTATTATGCGGCGGGCTTTCCGCCGAACGGGACGTATCGATCACCAGCGGAACACTGGCAGCGGCAGCGCTGCGGCGGCTGGGGCACAAGGCCGTTCTCGTCGATCTGTTTTTCGGTTACCCGCAGCATTATGACGACCCAAGAGAGATTTTTAATGCCGTCTTTGACGACGGAATTGCCGCTGTTTCCGATACAGCCCCCGACCTCGAAGCCGTTCGGGCAAGCCGGAGGCTGGAGAGCAGCAGCCGCATGGGTGATAATATCATTGAAGTGTGCCGGGCGGCCGACATCGTCTTTATGGCGCTGCACGGGGAAGACGGTGAGGACGGAAAAATCCAAGCGACCTTTGATATGGCGGGCATCAAATACACAGGTACCGGCCATCTCGGCAGCGCACTGACGATGAACAAGGCCATCGCCAAGCAGCTCTTTTTGCAAAACCGCGTTTTAACGCCCGGCGGCATCACGGTCCATAAAAATGATGCTGTCTACCAAAACGTCGGCATCCCATGCGTCGTTAAGCCGCGTTCCGGCGGCAGCTCCATCGGGACATCGGTCGTCACGTCTTTGGAGGAGTATTTGCCGGCACTGCAGCTGGCGTTTTCATTTGAGGACAACGTCATCGTTGAGCAGTACATAAAAGGCCGCGAATGCGACGTCGGCGTCATCGCCGGGAAAGCGCTGCCGGTTATTGAAATTTGCCCGAAATCCGGCTTTTATGACTACAAAAACAAATATCAAAGCGGTATGACGGACGAATACTGCCCGGCCGACCTGCCGCCCGAGGTGACGGAAAAGCTCCAGCGCGCGGCCGAGCGCGTTTTTGAGGTGCTGATGTTTGAGGTCTACGGCAGGATGGACTTTATCGTCGATGAAAACGGCGACGTCTGGTGCTTGGAGGGGAACACTTTGCCGGGCCTTACGCCGACGAGCCTTTTGCCGCAGGAGGCGCAGGCTGCCGGGATGTCTTACGACACGCTGTGCGAGACAATTTTAGCCGAATCCTTCAAAAAATACGAGGTGTAGCGCTCTATGGCTATGAAACCGCTGACGCTTGACATAATTTCGGCCGTCACCGGCGGCGTCTATATCGGCGAGGAAATTCTGCGGAAAACGACGATCACAGGCGCTGTGCGTGATAACCGGGAAGTCTTTGAGGGCTGCTTGTTTATCTGCATTCAAGGTGCGCGCGTCGATGGGCATGACTTTGCTAATAAGGCATATGAGGCCGGTGCCGCCTGCTGTTTGGCTGAGCACGAGCTCCAAGACCCAGAGGGCCCTTATATTCTTGTTGCCTCAACGCTACAGGCCTTAAAAGACCTCGGGGCATATTACAGGGGCCTTTTTAACATCCCAATTATCGGCGTGACCGGCAGCGTCGGCAAGACGACGGCCAAGGAGATGACCGCGGCCGTCCTGTCACAAAAATTCAATGTTTTAAAAACACCAGAGAACCTCAATAACGAAATCGGCGTCCCGCTGACGCTCTTGTCGCTGCAAGAAGCGCACGAAGCGGCTGTTATTGAAATGGGCATCAGTGATTTTGGCGAGATGAGCCGACTGGCACAGATGGTGCAGCCCGATATTTGCCTCATGACGACGATTGGTTACTGCCATCTCGACACGCTGGGGGACTTAAACGGCGTCTTAAAAGCGAAGAGCGAGGTTTTTGATTTCATGCAGCCGGGCGGCCTTGCCGTTGTCAACGGGGATGACGCGCTTTTATGCGGCTTTGACCCGGGTGTTCGAAAAATCACATTCGGTTTTGGCCGGGACAACGACGTCCGGGCCCTGAATGTCAAAACGTTGGGAATGACGGGTGTGACTTGCGACATTGAAGACGCGCAAGGCGTCATCAGTGTTTTGATTCCGGCTTTTGGGCGGCATATGGTGCTCGGCGCGCTGCCCGCGGCGGCCATCGGGCGCTATCTGGGTCTGACGGACGAAGAGATCCGGCTGGGGCTTCTCAATTTTGCGCCTGTCGGCGCCAGAGCCAATATTTTCGATACGGGCTATATCACCCTGATTGACGACTGTTACAACGCCAACCCGAATTCGGTGACGGCGTCGATTCTCTCTCTGTGCACGCTGGAGGGGCGCAAGGTCGCTATTCTTGGCGACATGATGGAGCTGGGGCATGAGACGGATACGCTGCACCGTGAAATCGGCGAGCTGGCGGCGAGGAGCGGGGTGAATTGCCTCATCTGCTGCGGCGCGCGCGCGGAATTTATTTTCAAAGGGCTCATTTCAACCGGGCTTGAGACGGAGGCATGGCACTTCCCGCTCAAGGACGCGTTGTTTTCCGTATTACCGTCTCTCATTAAAAAAGACGATACCGTTCTCGTCAAAGCGTCACACGGGATGCACTTTGAGGAGATCACAGAAGAGCTTAAAAAGTTAAAATGAATAGAGATTCAACCATAGAATATTCGTGGGGTTTGAAGTATATCTAAGATATTGGAAGCCGTGATTGGTTCGAATCGATTGCTTGAACGTGCCGGTATTTAAGGATAAATGGGAATCGAATATCGATTCAATATATTTGGGTCAGGAATTGCTATGGTTATAAATTACACCGTACAAGAGGCAGAGCGCGGCAGAACAGTCTATTCGATTCTGCGTCATGCGCTCTGCCTTTCCGCCGGGCTGATACGCCGCCTCAAGCAAGCAGACGCCATCTGCATCGGCGGTCAGGCGGTCTGGACAAACCATATTGCCCAGCCCGGTGATCTTTTGGAGCTGGACATATCGACGGTGGAGCCGCCGTGTGACGTCGTACCGGAAATAGGCGACCTCCGGATTCTCTATGAGGACGCCGGGCTTCTTGCCGCCTGCAAGCTGCCCGGCATTTTAACACATCCCTCCCGCGCCCGATACACGGGGACGCTGGCGAATCATGTTGCCGGATATCTCGAGCATACGACGGGAGACGGGCGGTGCCACGCCGTCAATCGGCTTGACAGAGATACCTCCGGCGTCGTGCTCTTTGCCAAGAACAGCTATATGAAGGCGAGAGCGGCTGAGGCGCTCGGCGCGCCGGAGACCGTAAAAACGTATCTGGCGCTTGTTTGCGGCATGATGGCAGAGCCGTCCGGGACGATTGACCATCCGATTCGGCGGCTCTGTGAAGGTGACATGCGCCGCGTGACGGCACCCGACGGCCAGCGTGCCGTGACGCACTATGAGACGCTTAAAACGAAGACGTCCGGCGACGCGGCTGTTTCACTTCTGCGCCTGCGCCTTGAGACGGGGCGGACGCATCAAATCCGCGTTCATTGCCTCGCAATTGGCCATCCGGTGATGGGCGACCGCCTTTATTTCACGGAAGCATCAAAAAACGTGTCCGAGCAGCTGGGCATCGAGACGCAAGCCCTGCATGCGCACCGGCTAAGGTTTACGGAGCCTCTCTCGGGTAAGGCTCTTGACCTCACAGCACCGCTTCCAAGCATTTTTGCAACCATTTTTTCTGATGAAAATATATATTGAATAATAGTTCAAAATAATAAAAAACAGTTGAAAAATCAGGAAAAATAGAGCGTGTTAGCGCATGGACATAGCAGAAAAAGGAAAATACCACAAAAAACAACTTGCAAAAAGCATGAAAAAACAGCTCAAAAACCGTCAAAAATACTAACGTACGTTATAATAAAAGTGATTTTTGAATTGTTGTGCATCATGCATTATTTTAATAGGCGTCAAATAAGCAAAATCACGTCGTGCGCTCGTCACATATTCCCATACCGTTGAGATGCAAACCTCGGTATTGACAGACCCCGCGGGGGATTGTATAATGCAAAAGCACTGTCTCGTCCGGCATGACAATAGGCTGCTATAGCTCAGGCGGCAGAGCGCATCCTTGGTAAGGATGAGGTCGGCAGTTCGAATCTGCCTAGCAGCTCCATAAAAGACTCTGTAGTGAAATGCTACAGAGTCTTTTTGTTTGTAGTATGGGTAAGGTGATTGTGTCCGATGGTCTGACTGATTAAGTTGAATATTGTGGCGAATATTGTTATAATATGGAGGATGTTAGAAGCGTGGTAGCGTCGGTTACTACGAAATACAAATATCAACTGTAATATAAACGTCGCATTATCCATATTCTCCGTAACGTATTGTTAAATCACCTGAGGAGGAGCGCGTTGTGGAAAGAAAACGTATATTAGACATGGGGATATCTAAAATCAGGGCAGGAAATGAGTTAGGTCACCAGTTCATATTAATTGGGGTGAAATGATGAAATTTCAGAAAATTACTGTTGCTCTTTTATCCACTGTTTTATTGCTTACCTGCGGCGCATGCGGCAATAAAACCGCGCTTAGCTCCCCAGCAACTTCTATGAACACATCTGCAGAAATAGGTTTATATCCGGCCTACACCAGCGCCGATAACATGGACAAATTATGGGGGTATATTGACCAAACCGGCAATTTTGCGATTAAGCCTCAATTTGATTCAGCTTCGGATTTTACAAAAAATAAAGTCGCTATTGTAAGTAAAAATAATGAGTTTGGCATCATTGATCGTTCTGGTAACTTCATCGTAAAGCCTACATACGAAACCGCTTTTGATTATCATGAAGGGTATGCGGTTGCACATAACGATAAAGACGACAAGTCATATGTTTACGACGACAAAGGAGATTTGCTTTTCTCTTATCCGGGATATATAAGTGATTATAGCGATGGGCTGGCGAGTGTAGAGGATAAAGAATCGAAATTATACGGCTACATCGATGCTACAGGGAAAATGGTTATCACGCCACAATTCAGATTCACAAATGATTTTAAAAACGGAAAGGCCTTTGTGACATCCGCAGATAAAGAAAACTATTTTATTGACAAAAACGGCGATATCATCAGCGAGCAGGTCGCACAAGATCCTGATCACTTTTTTCAGAATACCAGGGTTTTCCCCGATGGCTTGCGAATTACATCAAACGAGACGAGTGACTTTGTACTTTACGGGCTTAACGATAAAAACGGTAAGGTCATATTAAACTGCGAATACGTTGATATTGAACGAATTAATGATACATTGTTCAGCGCATCAAAAGCGATAAACGGCTACACTGATCCAATGATGCTTCCAAAAGCTATATTTGATAAGAGCGGGAAACAGCTAAGCGATTTTATTTATTATGATATCGAGGATGCCGGAGATAAATTAATTGTTTCAGATAACATCAGCACTTATTATTTGAATTATGATGGAACAGCGACAAGCGGTTTCCCAACCATCAAAGGCAGTGACAGCATTGAAACAATCAATAATCTAGTAAGAGCTACCTCAGACGGCGGACAGGTAACGGCATATTATACTTTGGATGGGAAGGTGTTTTGGCAGCCCTCCAGCGTATATGACTTAAGCAACGGCATAAAACTTATCAATAACACGAGTTTTCAGGATCGGTATTTGGTGACAGATTACCCGCAACTGGATGGCTGGAAGGATAAAGTACAAGATGCAATCAACAAAAAGCTAAAAGATGCATTTTTATCTGACGAAGGCAGCGGAAATCCTGTGCACCAAGACCTCATGGATGATCAGGTTTTTATTAAGTACAGTTACACATTGAATAAAAATCTACTCGGAATAAATGAGCTAGACTACACCTATTCATTTGGAGCACATGGCTACAGCGGAGACAGCAGTTATTTAATAGACTTGACCTCAGGGCAGTTTTACAGTTTGAGTGATTTGTTCAAAAAGGGTTCGGACTATAAAGATGTTTTGGAAACGATCATAGCCAATCAAATTAAAGATCAAAAAATGGATTTATTCGATAATAATCCGAGCGTAGATGATTCGGTATTTTACATTGATGACAAAGGAAACCTGGAATTTCTTTATAATCAATACGTGATTGCCGCGTACGCTGCAGGGCAGATAACCTTTGAAATACCTTATTCACAAATAATGAACCTTATTGATACAAATGGGTCGTTCTGGAATTCTTTCAATAAAAGCTTATCCAACTCCAGCTCTTCTTATAGCGGTAACCCAGGAGATATTTCAACCGACATGATACGAAATGTTATCAACCGGTATGAGGATAGGATAACCATGGCAATAACGGTCAATAATTTTTCCATTGTAGCGTCTTATTTATACCCGGACAGCACACTGTATAACGACCAGCAACAGCTTGTTGCAAAACTATCAACACAAAACGTTTATGAAGGTTTTGTCAGCGCAGACGTATTGAAAACAGAAAAAGTCAGCGATACTTCTTATAAAGCTTATGTTCATGAAGTTATTTCCATTTCAATAGGCAATGCAAAAGCACAAGATACTGCTTTTGATTGGATTTATACTATGAAATTTTCTGACACCGAGGGACGATATTTACTCTCTGATATTGAAAAATGGAACAGATAAGGATGTATACCAATCAATTGCTAGGCTTCAATTACAAAGCGGCAATAGGTTTAATTGGAAACAGAAGTAAAAATATTATGCTCATCGATAAATTAAGCCTGATAGAAAGAGAGAACAGTAACAATGAAGTTGCACACGACGAACTATACAAATGCTTTTATCGAAACAGCCGAGGACTGCCCGGTAAAATTCGCTGAGATTCCACCCGACAAGGAACTGAAAACAGCGGCACGTATGGAATACGAAATGTTGGCCAACAGTCCGTACAAATACACCTCGGATGATGTGATCTATAAAACAAAGGGCGCATCCAAAGGAATCAGTCGTGAGGCGTTTTTCTCCAAAGGGCAACCATGCTTCAGAGCGTCGGCTTTGACAAAGCGATATGGCTGGGGAGTTCATAGCGACGTAGAAGGCAAAATCGCCATCTATCCTATGGAGTCAATAAAATATAGCCATCTTGTTTCCGACGAATCAATAGAGCATATTAAAGCCATGCGAAACAAGAAGAAATGAGAAGAATCAAAACGCTGTTGTTGTAAAAACAACGGCGTTTTATTTTGCGGTGTTTTATAATAAAGCCAAGATCACAGCAAAGCAGACGGCGCGTGGAAGGACTGATTTTATGGACACAATAATTCAGGATAAGAAAGAGCTGCGCAGGGAGGTTTTTAACGCGATTCCCGTGAAGAATTACGACGTCGCCGTGCAGATGATTCTGACGGAGAAAAGAACGATTTGCTAAAGGAGGAACTGTATCATGACACAGAATATTTTAAAGAATATTGAGACAGGGAAGGTGCTCGAGCTCGGCGCGCTGGTGCCGTATCAGCCGGGGCAGGTCGTTAGCCGGACGCTGGTGCAAAACGGCGCCGTCGGCATCACACTGTTTGCCTTTGATGAAAACGAGGAGATCAGCGCGCACAAGTCGGACGGGGACGCCGTCGTTACGATTTTAGAGGGCGCAGCCAAGATCACGATTGGCGAAACAGCACACGCCGTGAAACAGGGTGAGACCATCGTGATGCCCGCGGGCGTGCCGCACGCCGTTGCTGCCGATGGCCGGTTTAAGATGGCGCTTATCGTCGTCTTCCCGCAGGCGGGCCAATAGGCGGCAACAGAAGCATCAAGAGATAGGCAGCGGTGCAGGGCAAAATGCCCTGCACCGCTTTTAGGTGCCTTATATATATTGGAGAAGACAGGAATCGAATTTTGGTTTGCCGGGATTTATTCTGCAATGATTTTTTCAAAGGTGACACTTTGCAGGTCTTTGATGAAGCGGTCCTGAATGGTGCCGAGCGCACGGTGAACCTCGCAAATGTCGCTGTGGGCAGCCGTGCAGAGCGCGGGATCATACAGGCACTTGTTGAGGTTAATCGGCCCGTCTATAGCCGTGATGACGTCGAAAAGCGAAATCTCGGCCGGTGACTTTGCCAGAATGTAACCGCCGCCGACGCCCCGGCAGGAACGCAGAATACCGGCAACCGTCAGCTTGCGGAGGAGCTTAAGCAGAAAACGCAGCGGAATGCAGGCGCTTTCAGACATGACTCTGGCCTCGATCTTTTCGCCGGGGGAGAGCTTTGAGAAAAAAAGGACAACCCGCAGGGCATAATCGCCTTCTTGTGTGATTTTCATGTTATGTTCTGCACCTCAAAAGTATACTCAAAGCGTGTATTTTAAAAATACTACACCGTAGTCAATTTGTCAATATGATTGTTCAGCAGCAGCGCCGTCATCCAATTTGCTGCGCTTTGATCAGGTTTGTCGTCCCGCTGATGCCGATGGGAACACCAGCCGTCAAGACGACGATATCACCCTGTTGAACGATTTTTGTTTCAAGCGCCGCGCGGATGCCCTCTTCGAAAAGCTCATCCGTTGAGCGGAGGCTTTTGCCGCGAATGGGCGTGACGCCCCAGGAGACATTGAGCTGGCGCTGGACACGGCTGTTCTCCGCGAGCGCCACGATGGGGCATTGCGGGCGGAAACGCGAGATCATCCGAGCTGTATGGCCGGAGGTTGTGACAGTAATAATGGCTTTGGCGGCGAGATCCATCGCCGTTGTGCAGCAGGCGTTACTAATGGCGTCACTGATTGTCATATTTTTCTCAAAGCTCTGCTCGCGGAAGCGCTTCCAGTAATCGATGGCGTGTTCCGCTTCGCGGAGCGTTTTATCCATCGTCTCAACGCTTTCAAGCGGATATTTGCCGGCGGCCGTCTCGCCGGATAGCATGACGCAGGTGGCCCCGTCAAACACGGCGTTGGCCACGTCACTCACTTCCGCGCGTGTCGGACGCGGGTTGCGGATCATCGAGTCAAGCATTTGTGTGGCGATGATAACCGGCTTGCCGGTGTGTTTTGTCTCTTTAATGATCTTTTTTTGGATGATCGGCACTTCCCAGGCAGGGATTTCAACACCGAGGTCACCTCGGGCAACCATAACGGCATCGGAAGTCTCGACGATCTCTTTGATGTTTGTAATGCCTTCTCGGTTTTCAATTTTTGAGATGACGCGAATGGTCTCGCCGCCGGTCCTTTTCAACACGTCCCGCACGGCTATGACGTCTGCGCGGCTGCGCACAAAGGACACGGCAATAAAGTCCATCTCGTTTTCAACGGCGAAACGGATATCGCGCTCGTCCTGCTCGGACAGGCCGGGGAATTGGATACGCACATCGGGGATGTTCATGCTTTTATGGTCGGATAAAACGCCGCCGTTTAAAACGATGCAGTGGATATCGTGGCCGGTGACCGCTTCAACCTGAAACTCCAACAGGCCGTCATCCAATAAAATACGGTCCCCGGGCTTGAGCTCATTATGAAGATTTCGGTACGTCGTCGAAACGCGGGTTTCGTCACCGATGATGTCGTCTGTTGTGATTGTAAATTGAGCGCCGGAAGCGAGCTGAATACGACCGCCGGAAAAGGTTTGGATGCGGATTTCAGGCCCTTTTGTATCAAGGATTGAGGCCACGGGTAGGCCGAGGGCGTCTCTGGCGGCCTTGAATTGATCAAGGATGGCGCGGTGCTCTGCGTGCGTCCCGTGTGAAAAATTCAGACGGACGGCGTTGACGCCTGCTTGCAGCAGTTTTGAAATTTTATCAACGTCGTTAACGGCGGGGCCAAGCGTACAAATCATTTTTGTTTTTCTCATAATTCCCTCCCAATGGCATGACACTGGTTCCTGCGTTCTATTTTACCATTATTCTGCCGGAATAGGACAGAGAATACGAAATAAAAATTTACATCTATAAAACCGCAAACCAAGACGGCTTGCGGCTTAGCATAACCGGGGTGCGTTGAAGACCGGGTTTAGAAGCTGACATCCTACCGGCAGACGCCGCGCGATGAAAGCGATTGAAGGCGCACATCCTCCGCCGCCAGAAAGCGGAATTGGCTTTGCCCGTCAAAACAGGCGGAGACCTTCTTGGTGAACTGAGTGTTACCGACGAGGTCTTCAATGACAAAGCTGGCCTCGTTCTTTTTCAAAATCTCAAACGTCGTCATCAGGCCGATGCCGCTGCCGCCTTCCTCGGCGTGCGTCGTCGTCTTATGAATGCCGACTTCAGCAACCGTTTCCGGGGCGAAGGGATCGCCGCTGTCAAACACGTCGATGGCATAGATATTCTCCGCGATACCGATATGAACCATGACGTTTTTATTGGCGCTTGTTCGAACGGCGATGATGGCGTTTTCGATGAGGTCGGCCAGCAGGGTGTTCACGTCCTGCTCCGAGGCGAGATTGTCAATCAAATATTTGACGCTGCCGGTAACCGTTACATCAAAGGTAACGCCCTGCTCCTGCGCGCGGTGAGCCATATTGGCAAGCAACGCATCGACCGACGGTATGTCAGTCGACGGGAGCTTTTTGCTGGGCTGAAAGCTGGTGAGAATGCCGCGGCGCTCCTGCGAGGCCGCCTCGACCTGCGCCAGCAGCGATTTGGCTTTGGAAAGACGCACGGCGGAATCAGGTTCGTTTTCGGCTGTCAGCAGATACTGGCGGACGGCATAATCGAGCGCTGGGATGAGCTTGTTATCCTTATGAATGATTTTTGCCTGCGCGTCATTCTGCTGGCACAGCTGCTCGTTTTCTTGATTTTTCGCCTTTAAAGCCTGGTGCAGCTCTGCAATTTCCTGCGCTTTGAGCTTATCACGATATTTTCTGGCAATACTGCCGCGCCACCAGAAGAAAATGAAGAAAACGCATATCAGCAAAAAAAACAAGGGGATGATGTAAATAAGCTCTGCATTCTTGTTTAAACCCAATATAGATGCTGAAAACAATAGCGTTGCGCTGATATAGACGCCGAAATCATTTGAGCCTTTTTCGATTAAATAGGGCATGCCGTTTTTAAGGCGTTTTGATTTCAGTAGCAATACAATGAGTAAAAATTCAATAACGGATATAAGGAGAAAAGAAAGCCATGTGGGCGGAAGCTGAAACTGCAGCACTTTAACATGCAAATATAAATAGAGGCTCATTATTAACGTAGCGATTGCAAACGCCACATAGGTCATTCCAAAAGCAATAATCGACGTTGTCACAGCGCGGTTAAAGGGTATACGCATTATTTTGACAAAAAAGATAATAGCAAAGACAACCATTAATACAATACTGAGCGGTTTTAAATAAAGCCTTAGAAGATAGACGATTGGCAACGAGATACATAAATAAATTAAAAACTGTAAACTATTTCTCTTAGAGCTTCTGATGTTAAGCAGTTTTAACGATGTATAAAAGCTCAACGAAATGAGAGCAGAATATTTAATTAATACTTCCGCCATCACGCTTCACCCGCTTTCAAGAATATTTCAATCTTTTACGCGGCCTATTTTAAACGAAAAACAATTTTTAAGCGGTGCTTTTTATGCACCGCGTTTGTTACTTATGCGTGTGCCTCGTGAGGGATCGGCTGAAGATGATCTGTTTGTGCGGTGTGAAGCCGGAATTGATGCAATTGATCAAAACAGGCGGAGACCTTTTTGGTGAACTGAGTGTTACCGACGAGGTCTTCGATCACAAAGCTGGCCTCGTACTTTTTCAGAATCTCAAACGTCGTCATCAGGCCGATGCCGCTGCCGCCCTCATCGGCGTGCGTCGTCGTCTTATGAATGCCGACTTCAGCGACCGTTTCCGGGGCGAAGGGATCGCCGCTGTCAAACACATCGATGGCATAGATATTGTCCGCGATACCGATATGAACCATGACGTTTTTATTGGCGCTTGTTCGAACGGCGATAATGGCATTTTCGATGAGGTCAGCAAGGAGGGTATTCACGTCCTGCTCGGAGGCGAGATTGTCAATCAAATATTTGACGCTGCCGGTAACCGTTACATCAAAGGTAACGCCCTGCTCCTGCGCACGGTGAGCCATACTGGCAAGCAATGCATCGACTGACGGTATGTCAGTCGACGGGAGCTTTTTGCTGGGCTGAAAGCTGGTGAGAATGCCACGGCGCTCTTGCGAGGCTGCCTCGACCTGCGCCAGCAGCGATTTGGCTTTGGATAGACGTACGGCGGGGTCTGTTTCCGTCTCGGCTGTCAGCAGATATTGGCGGACGGCATAATCCAGCGCGGGGATGAGCTTGTTATCCTTATGAATGATTTTTGCCAGAGCGTCATTTTGCTGGCGCAGCTGCTGGATTTCCATAATTTTTGCGTCGGAAGCCTGCTGCAGCTCTGCAATTTCCTGCGCTTTGAGCTTATCACGATATTTTCTGGTAATGCTGCCGCGCCACCAAAAGAAAAAAACGAAGCTGCCGAGATAGACAAGAGACAAGGGAATTATGTAAATTGCCTTAAATTCTTTGCTAACCTCAAAATATGTTGCTGTAAGTACTAATATTGTGCTCATAAAGACGCTGAGATTATTTGAGCCGTGTTCGATTAATAATGGCATGCCATTTTTAAGACGTTTTGATTTCAAAAGCAAAAATATTATTAGAACTTGCGTCAGGGAAACAAAGACCCTCCCAAGCCAGAAGGGCGGGGGTTGGAGGTGCAGCACCATAAGGAATATCTGCATACTAAAACTGAGAGTTAATGCAGCGACGACAAGTGCCAGAAAAGAGATCCCGTATGCGGTGATTGACGCCGTCACGGCCAAATTAAAAGGCACACGCAATTCTATAATAATAAACACAACAGATAAAGAAACCATGATAATAATATTGATTACCGTTAAATAAATATGCAGAAAAGAGACGACCGGTACAGATATTAAAATATAAATGATTATGGCGGCTTTATTCGGGGCTCTCTTATTAAGTAATTTTATAGATGTGTAAAGGCTAAGCGATATGAAAGCCAAATATTTTATAAGAAACTCTAAAATCAAGCTTATCCCGCCTTATAATTCCAATTTCCACGCGGTCTATTTTAACGAAAAACAATTTTTAAGCGGTGCTGTTTATGCACCGCTTTCTTTGTTTACGCAGTGACCCGTGAGGCAATCGGCTCGTGATGATCTGTTTGCCCGGTGCGAAGCCGGAATTGATGTAACTGGTCAAAGCAGACAGACACCTTCTTGGTGAACTGGGCGTTATCGGCAAGGTCTTCAATCACAAAGCTGGCCTCGTACTTCGTTAGAATCTCAAACGTCGTCATCAGGCCGATGCCACTGCCGCCCTCATCGGCGTGTGTTGTCGACCGTTTTTTGCCGATATTTTGGAGTGTGTCAGGTGTGAAGGGGATGCCGCTGTCAAAAACATCGATGGAATAATGGCCGTCTGCTATGCCGATATGCACCATAATGTTTTTCGCCGAGCAGCCCTTCATGGCGATGACGGCGTTTTCGATGAGGTCGGCCAGCAGGGTGTTGACATCCTGCTCTGAGGCCACTTTTTCGATGAGATATTTAACGCTGCCGGTAACCGACACGTCAAACGCTACGCCCTGCGCTTTTGCTTTTTGAAACATATACAAGAGCAGCGAATCAACGGACGGCACGCTTGTTTCGGGCAGCTTTTTGCTGCCGGTTTCATAATCGGTGAGAATGCCGCGGCGCTCTTGCGAGGCCGCCTCGACCTGCGCCAGCAGCGATTTGGCTTTGGATAGGCGCACGGCGGGGTCTGTTTCCGTCTCGACTGTCAGCAGATACTGGCGGACGGCATAATCCAGCGCGGGGATGAGCTTGTTATCCTTGTGAATGATTTTTGACAGAGCAGTGATCTGCTGGCGCAGCTGCTCGTTTTCCTGATTTTTTGCGTCGGAAACCTCCTGTAACGCTGCAATTTCCTGCGCTTTGACCTTTTCGAGATACTTCTTTGTTATTCGGCTGCGCCACCAAAATAAAATAATAAGCCCACTAATTAGTATAAAAATTATTGGAATTATGTAAACAAGTTCTACAACTTTATTAAAACCCAAGAAAGATGCTGTAAACAATAAAATCAAACTAATGTTAACCCCAATATCCTTCGTGCCGTATTCAATTAATATGGGCATACCATTTTTTAGACGTTTTGACTTCAACAGTAATACGATGATTAATAATTCAATAACTGATATAAGGAGATAAGAAAGCCAAGTGGGCGGGAGCTGAAACTGTAGCAATTTAACATGCAAATACAAATAAAGGCTAAAAATCAATGAAGCGAAAACATAAGCCACATAAACAATTCCAAATGCGATAACTGACGTTGTTACAGCTAAATTGAATGGTACACGAATTATTTTTATTAAAAAGATAACGGAAAAAGCAACCATCGCAATGATACTCAGCGCTGTTAAATAAAGCCGTAGAACATAGACGACGGGCAATGCCAAAAATAAAAAAATTAAAAACTGGACATAAATCTTCTTGGGGCTTCTGATGTTAAGGAGTTTTAACGATGTATAGAAGCTGAGTGAAATGAGAGTAGAATATTTTATTAAAATATCTGCCATAATTCGCACCTCTCAATAAATTATCGTTTGATAAAAACGACTCAAATTGTATCCTTATACTGTCTGAAATCGAAATTGACATAACTGATCAAAGCAAACAGATACCTTCTTGGTGTATTGGCTGTTACCGGAAAGGTCTTCAATCACAAAGCTTGCCTGATACTTTTTCAGGATTTCGAACGTCGTCACCAGGCCAATACCGCTGCCGCCCTCATCGGCGTGCGTCGTTGTTTGCTGATAACCGATTTCAGAAAGCGTTTCGGCTGTAAAAGGAATGCCACTATCAAATATATCAATCGAAAAGTGGTCGTTTGAGATGCCCATATGAACCATAACATTTTTGGTTGTGCAGCGTCTTGACGCGACGACGGCGTTTTCAATTAGATCGGACAGCAAGGTGTTAAAGTCATGCTCCGCCGCCTGTTGCTGAATCAAAAAGTGAACGTTGCCCGACACAGATACGTCTAATGTGACACCCTGCTCTTTTGCTTTTTGATACATATATAAAAGCAGCGAATCGACGGACGGCAGGTTCGTCGATGGGAGCTTTTTATTACCGGTTTCGAAATCCGTGAGAATGCCGCGGCGCTCTTGTGAGGCCGCCTCAACCTGCGCCAGCAGCGATTTGGCTTTGGATAGGCGCGCGGCGGGGTCTGTTTCCGTCTCGGCTGTCAGCAGATACTGACGGACGGCATAATCGAGCGCAGGGATGAGCTTGTTATCCTTGTGAATGATTTTTGACAGATCGCCGTTTTGCTGACGCAACTGCTCATTTTCCTGATTTTTCGCGTCAAATGCGTGCTGCAGTTCTTCAAGCTCCTGCGCTTTGACCTTTTCGAGATATTTTTTGGTAATGGTGCCACGCCACCAAAATATTATGATGATCCCGATGAGAAAAGCAAAAAATATAGGAATCGCGTAATAGAGATTTGGTTCTTTGCTGATGCCGAAAAAAGAAATTGCCAGTAATAATGAGATTCCCAAAAAAGTGACCATGTCACTGGCGCCGCGCTCTTGCAGAAAAGGCATGCCTTTGCGCAGACGTTTAATGCGGAAAAGAGCGATCAGGAGAAGCAGTTGAAAGAACCCGAGTAAAAAGACGGAGACAGAATTGGGCAGATAGTTTAATTGCAGGAAATGCGGCAGCAGAAAAGCGAATATACCGACTATTGGTGCGACGACGATGAACGAAAAATATGCCATACCATAGGAAATAATGGATGACACTATAGATAGATTAAGGGATTTTTTGAACACAACTATGGTAAAAGCAGAAAACAGCGTCACCATAATCAGGGTGTTGAGCGGCCAAAGATAGAGCTTGAGGAGATATATAACGGGTATCATGAACAGCAAAAACAGGGACAGCTGTAAGACGGCCGTTTTCCGAACGTCTAAGTGCAGTAGTTTTAAAAATACATAAAAACAGCTGATTAAAATAAAAAGACCTTTGACAATCGAAAAAAACACGTCGACTCACCTACAACAACATAAAAGAAAGATATCCAACACAAAGTATTAGCCAAAAACTAACAGGGTTTTCCCTTCGTTTTTAGTATTTTTGTATCACAAAAACAAACTAAAAAGGGAGGGGTCATTCATGGATATTATTGTGTGGCTGATACAGTTTGTAATCAAGTGATCCTAAGCCGCTCCTTCGGGGGCGGCTTCTTTAATACTCCGCCTTGATTTTGTTGGCGTAATAGTAAATAAACTCCGTCAGCGTCGGGACACCCTTGTCAGAGTGGATTCGCGCGGTGTAAAACTTGAGCAGGTCGTCAATATCGGCTGTCCGCCAGGCTCTATTGATAGCGTTTTGCATGGCCCGCTCGACACTGGATTCCGTTTTCCCGTATTTCTGGCCGATGATTGTGCACAAGTTTTGAACGGGCTGCTTGACAACCAAGTCGATGGCATCAATCAGATAGGCGTTGCCGACGGCCTTAGGACTGATGCCGACATTGGTTAGTTCTGTTCTGATGCGCGATAAAATTCTTTTGTTGCGCACCTGCGGCGTTTCCGTTGTGGCGTGTTCGGGTGCGGCATTTTGAATCCGGCTGTGGATAATCGGCCGCATCATGAGCAAAAAATCGAGAACACCCTTTGCCGAGTAATCCGGCTGGTGCTTTGAAATGATAAAATCGGCACCGAGCTGACGCGCTGATTCATATGTCACCGAGCTCGTGTTATTCGTTGTGACAAGGACATACGGATTGACCGGGAGCGCCATCTGCCGAAGCTCCTGCAGCACAAACAAGCCGTTTCCTCGGCCAAGGTGCAGCTCCAAATCCAGAATGACGGCGTCAGGCAGACAGTCCTTTATATACCCAATGGCGTCGCTGGAGTTGTTCGTCACGCCGACGAATGTCATATCCTCGCGTTGATCCGCGCAATTGATAAAGTCGCGGCAGGAGGCCTCATCGTCTTCAACCAGCAAAATCGAGAGCTTTTTATCCATAAAAATCTCTCCATATCTGTTTTTTATGTAAATATTATTACATATCACGATAAAAAGCAACGGATTCCAACAAAAATTTATACAAAAAGCAATTTCCGATTTGTTTGAAATAGATAAATATAGGTAGTGTTTACGGCTTGGATGTTAGCGTTTTGTCGAGGCGAGGGTGGCAATTACGGATATCAGGGCATACAGGTTGGAGTGATGATTGATTTGAGTGATGTGGCAGAGCACATGGATAACGGCATGCGGCTTGATTTTCTGCAGGATCAGTTCAATCAGGAAATGTTATGTTTTTTTGTACGCCGGACGATGAACCTAGAGCTTCAAAGAATTGTCGATTTGATAACGGAAGGCAACGCCATCCTGAAGGAAATAGCCGATCCTGTGAAAGCAAATGCCGTTGCCGTCCTGATTGAGGATTTGAATCGTCAGCTGGCAGTACATATAACGAAGCTGACTGGGCTGTGTGAGCCTATCAGCCGTGAGTGAAACGACAGGCGGTTGCTTCTGCTTTACTATTACGCGCTTATCTATATCATACACAGGACTCTCGTCTGTTTGTTGTCGAAAAAGGGCGGCGCGGACACTTTTATGGTCTTATCAGAACGAATTTGCGTGTATTTGAGGCATTGAATGACGGCCTTATGTTAATAAAGCGCCGAAAACTGATGGTTTTCGGCGCTTTTGGCATCCCCGAGACGATTCGAACGTCCGACCTATCGCTTAGGAGGCGATCGCTCTATCCTGCTGAGCTACGGGGACATATGAAATTTGATTAGTCGGCGCACATCATTTTAACGCCTGCGCCTTGCCCTGTCAAGCGCCGCGGGCTCTTCAAGCCAGCCGCCGCTGACAAGAATAAACTTGACATAAAACAAAAGGAGTTGTAAAATAATTCAGGTGATTTTTACAAAACATTGGGAACATTACACAAAATTGCGGACCTGACGTCTAAACAGATGTACCAGTGTTAATAAGAATTTTAATTGAAAAAGGAGGTGTGTTCCCTTATTATGCAGCCACTTGAACTGATAATCTTCACCGTTGTTCTGATCGCGGTGTTTATTATAGCATTTTTCCTCGGCATCACTTACAGAAAAAAGGTTTCCGAGCGCGAGATTCAGAGCGCTGAAGAAAAAGCGAAAAGGATTATCAATGATTCGATAAAAGCAGCCGAGAGCAAAAAGCGCGAGGCCCTCTTGGAGGCAAAGGAAGAAATACACAGAAACCGCAGCGAGTATGAACGTGAAGTGAAGGAACGGCGCGGAGAAGTCACAAAGATGGAGCGCCGACTCCAGCAGAAGGAAGAGACACTCGACAAAAAGTCCGACGCGCTGGAACGAAAGAACGAACAGCTGGCCAAAAGACTAGCGGAGCTCGACCGCTCGTATGAAGAAGTTGCCACCGTTAAACGCAGCCAGCTGGAAATGCTGGAAAAGATCTCGGGCTATACAGCTGAAGAAGCAAAAGCCTATCTGATTAAAAACCTCGAATCCGAGGTGACACACGAAGCCGCCATGAAGATCAAGGAGATCGAAGGCCGCTTTAAGGATGAAGCCGAACAAAAAGCACGCGAATACATCACGCTGGCTATTCAGCGCTGCGCCGCCGACCATGTTGCTGAAGCAACCGTTTCCGTTGTTCCGCTGCCGAACGATGAGATGAAAGGCCGCATCATCGGCAGAGAAGGCCGAAACATCCGCGCTATTGAAACATTAACAGGCGTTGACCTGATTATTGACGACACGCCTGAGGCAATTACACTGTCAAGCTTTGACCCGGTGCGGCGCGAAATTGCCCGTATCGCGCTTGAAAAATTGATTCTTGACGGGCGCATTCATCCGGCCCGCATTGAAGAAATGGTTGAAAAGGCGAAACGAGAAGTTGACGCGACAATTAAGTCTGAGGGCGACCGCGCAACATTTGAAACCGGTATTCACGGATTGCACGGCGAGGTCGTCAAGCTCCTTGGGCGGCAGAAATACCGTACAAGCTATGGGCAGAACGTTCTCAGCCACTCTATTGAGGTTTCGCATATTTCCGGCCTGCTGGCAGCCGAGCTCGGTGCTGATGTAATGACGGCCAAGCGCGCCGGGCTTCTGCACGACCTCGGTAAATCCATTGACCACGAGGTTGAGGGCAGCCACGTGACAATCGGCGTCGACCTCGCCCGGAAATATAAAGAGAGCGAAGAGGTTATCCACGCCATCCACGCCCACCACGGTGACGTTGAACCGAAAACGATTATCGCCTGTATTGTTCAGGCGGCCGACACGATTTCGGCGGCACGGCCGGGCGCGCGGCGGGAGAATATCGAAAACTATATCAAGCGTCTCGAAAAGCTTGAAGAGCTTACGAATTCTTTCTCGGGTGTTGACAGCTCCTACGCCATTCAGGCGGGGCGCGAAATTCGCATTATGGTAAAGCCTGAGGATGTCTCCGAGGATCAGATGGTTATTTTGGCCCGCGATATTGCCAAAAAAATCGAAAACGACCTAGAGTACCCCGGCCAAATCAAAGTCAACCTCCTGCGAGAGACGAAGGCGATCGAATACGCGAAGTAAGGGCGTTTCGGTGCCTGCGGCATGAACCGATTCATGAACTGGCGCCGTCATTCAGCGGCGCCAGTTTTATTATCTGGCCAAAGCGCTGCGTTAGTCCGCGCATGGGAAAAAAGAGAGGTTACACATGATAAAACTCGAACTGGACGTTTCAGTTGCCGATTATGGCAGCCTGGCAGAGCAGTTTCTGCCTCAAATTGCTGAAAAGCTCAAGGGGTCGAACAACCCGGCTGCCAAGCTTTTATCCGGCGGCGCCTCGTCTGCCGTTGCTAAAATGATCCTGTCAAAGCTGCCGAAGGCCGCACTTGACCAATTGACTGCGGAACTGATCAACACGAATCAAGAGCAGATCAAAAAGGCACTTGAAAAGCTGGCGGAACAGCAGAACATTCACCTGCAAATCAGCCGACTGACGGCAGCTGCAGCCGGTCAGACGTCTTGACGGCGCGCCGCTTGGCGGCGGACGGATATCAAACTTGATGGCAGCACCTTGTCGGTAAACAAGACACCGTCAAGATGGTCTATTTCATGGCATAGAATGCAGGCGAGCCTGCCGGATGCCGCCATTTCATATGGTTTACCTTTTGTGTTGAGCGCCCTGACGACAATGTTCTCAGGGCGCTTGACTTTTCCGTACAGACCGGGCAAACTGAGGCAGCCCTCAAAAGATACTTGACGTCCTTCCGAGCGGCTGATAACGGGATTGATAAGAAGGAGATGTGACGACTCGTTTTTGACGACAATCAGGCGCTGAGACGAACCAACCTGCGGTGCTGACAGCCCGACGGCCTGATGTGCCTCAAGCGTCTCGGTAAGGTCATTTAAAAGCGTTATGATTGATGAATTGACAGAACGGACCTTTTCCGCCTTTTTTCGCAGAAGTCCGCTTGATTCGGCTGTGAGGATGTTGAGGACGGACATAGTGGCTGTTCCTTTATACCGGTTTAAAATCAAAAACCATTAATGTTTGCATGCGCCATGTTATCGCCGCTTTATGATATTGTATGATACGGCCTTTTGTTTGTTCGAGCCGATAAACGCGCGCAAAGCACGCCTAGAGGTTATTGTCATATAATGAAGCAGAAATCCGGTACGTTTACCGCGTTTCAGTTGGAGGTAAACCGTGTTTAATAATGAAAACCCAAATTCAGGAATCATGACGAATAATGACCAGCAAATGATCATGGCTGACACCCCGAATAATGCACAGACGCTGGCTGAAAATGTAAAATCCTACCGCGCCATGTACCCTGAGGTCTATTTTAAATTGAAGCCGTTCATTACATCGACAAGCGACATCATCCGTTCGACGAACAGCACACTGCCGGCACAAGAGGAGCTTGACACGATCTGTGACGATATCCTCAGTGATTTTTGCCGCATGCACCCCGACATGGAAGAATATATGGCCGGCAATCAAAATAATGATCCGCCGGAGGCTGTTCAGACAATCGTTTTTGGTGGTCGGTACAGGCCGGGCTATGGCAGACCGAGACGCCGCGGCTTTGGCAGAGACCTGATCGGCGGCCTTTTGCTCGCGGAGCTTCTCGGCGGCCACAGGTATCCATACTATCCGTATTATCCTTATTATCCGTATTATCCATATTCCCCCTATTAATTTCCGTAATAGAGCAGAAAGGCCATCAATGATTGATGGTCTTTCTTTATCGCGATTTTCGCGTTACGGTTTGAGGCCGCCGCTGTGACAGAGAATATCGCGGCAGCTGTCACTTTCGCGCCCGGGCGTGCCTTCAAATGCGTTTACATAAAGCTGGCGTATCTCACAGACGAGTGGGAAGCGCGGGTTGGTGCCGGTGCACTGATCGTCAAAGGCTGCCTGGCTCATCTCCTCCAGCGAGGCGAAGAACTTGTCTTTTGAGAGGCCGAAGCCGCCGATCGTTTTCGGAATGTCAAGCTGTTGTTTTAACGAATCTATAGCGTTTATCAAGAGATTAATTTTCTCATCCGTACTGCTGCCGCCGAGGCGCAGATAATCGGCAATCTGTGCGTACCGCCATTTGGCGTTTGGATAATGGTACTGCGGGAAGGCCGCCTGCTTTCGCGGATCGTCCACGGCATTATAGCGGATAACTTCATTGATTAAAAGGGCGTTAGCGATGCCATGCGGGACGTGATGAAGGGCGCCGAGCTTGTGGGCCATGGAATGGCACAGACCCAAAAAGGCGTTTGAAAACGCCATACCGGCAATAGCCGAGGCGTGGGCCATCTTTTCGCGCGCTTTGAGGTTCTTTGACCCGTTATCAAAAGCCTCTGGAAGGTATTTAAAGATCAGCCGGATGGCCTCAAGCGCGAGACCGTTTGTATATGCGGAGGCGAGTGGCGACACATAGGCTTCAATGGCATGGACGAGCGCGTCAATGCCGGATGCAGCCGTCAGAGCTTTTGGCAGATGCATCATCAGTTGGGCGTCGATGACGGCCATATCGGGGGTCAGCGCATAGTCAGCCAGGGGGTATTTCAGGCCGGTCCTGTCGTCCGTTATGACCGTGAAGGGCGAAATCTCAGAGCCTGTTCCGGCTGTCGTCGGAATGCAGATGAGCATGGCCTTTGCACCCATTTTCGGAAATGCGTACACGCGCTTGCGGATGTCCATAAAGCGCAGGGCGAGGTCCTCAAAGCGTACCTCGGGATGCTCATACAGTACCCACATAATTTTTGCCGCGTCCATCGGCGAGCCGCCGCCGACGGCCATTATGACGTCCGGTTTGAAGTCCGCCATTTCCGCAGCGCCTTTTTCGGCCTGCTGCAGCGTCGGGTCCGGCTCCACGTCAAAATACACTTTGGATGACAAGCCCATTTCCGAGAGCTGAGCCGAGATGGGATCGATCATGCCAAGCTCGTAGAGCGGCTGATCGGTGACGATGAAGACTCTGTTTTTATGCATGTCCCGAAGCTCCGACAAAGCCGTTGCCAGGCAGCCGTACTTGAAATATATTTTTTTCGGGACTCTGAACCACAGCATGTTTTCTCGCCGCTCGGCGACTGTTTTGATGTTTAAAAGGTTCTTAACGCCGACGTTATCCGTCACGGAATTGCCGCCCCAAGTGCCGCAGCCAAGCGTTAGCGATGGCGTTAGCTTGAAATTATAGATATCGCCGATTGCGCCGTGGGCGGCCGGCATGTTGATGATTGTTCGGCCTGTTTTCATAACGTTGCCGAAGCGCTCGATCCGGCTGGATGATCGGAGCTGATCTGTGTATAAAACAGAAGTGTGCCCAAAGCCGCCGAGCTCAACGAGGCGCGCTGCTTTCACAAGCGCTTCCTCAAACGTCCCCGCCCGGTACAGGGCCAAGAGGGGAGAGAGCTTTTCGTGGGAAAACGGCTCGTCAAGTTCGACGGACGTGACTTCCCCAATGAGCACCTTGCAATCGGCTGTAACGTCAATACCGGCCATTTGGGCTATTTTACAGGCGCTTTGCCCGACGATGGCTGCATTGATGGCGCCGTTTTTGAGAATAATTCCGCGGAGCCTGTCGGTTTGATCCGGTGTAAGGATCGCGGCACCTCTTTTTTCGAATTCGCGCCTGACATCGTCATAGACGGCGTCAAGAACAATAACAGCCTGCTCCGACGCGCAGATGACGCCATTATCAAAGGTTTTCGACAGGAGAATGGAGCTGACAGCCGTTTTGATATCGGCCGTCTCGTCGATAATGACCGGCGTGTTACCGGGGCCGACACCGATGGCGGGCTTACCGGAGGAATAGGCTGCTTTGACAAGCGACGGCCCGCCGGTGGCGAGGATAAGGTCGGACTTCTGCATCAGAAGCTGCGACAGAGCAACCGACGGCTCGTCGATCCAGCCAATCACGCCATCCGGCGCACCGGCCCGAACAGCGGCGTCCTGAATAATCCGGGCGGCGGCGACCGTCGATTTTTTGGCGCGGGGATGCGGGGAGAAGAGAATGGCATTACGCGTTTTCAAGGCGATCAGGGCTTTGAAAATCGTTGTTGACGTTGGATTCGTCGTTGGGATGATTGCTGCGACGAGACCGACCGGCTCGGCTATTTTCATGATCCCGGCGGCCTCGTCACGGTCGACGATGCCGCATGTTTTGGCATCCTTATACTGATTGTAGATATACTCCGCGGCAAAGTGGTTTTTGATCACCTTGTCCTCAAAAACACCCATGCCCGTCTCCTCAACGGCCAGTTTTGCTAGGAGAATCCGTGCGTCGTTGGCGGCCATGGCCGCCTGACGGAAAATATCGTCGACTTCAGACTGTGAAAAGGATGAAAATGCCTTCTGACTTTGATGCATGGATGAGATTTTTTCAAGTAGCTCTTCGGGATTTGTAACCATAGCTGCGCTCCTTGCTCTTATTGTCAAAAACTGTGATAGCAATAATGCCCGCCTTTAGTTTGACAAAATTTCTTTAAAATATAAAAGCGCGTGTCTGACTGCAGGAAAATGAAAAAAGACGGAGAGTGTATCCTCTCCGTCTTTCAATGAGACGAATGTTATGGCAGAATCGGCTGCTCTGTTGCTTGCAGAATCCGGTTGAGCTCCGCGCCGGACATTTTTTCATTCTGGCATAGATAAGCGGCAACAGCGTGGAGCGCATCAAGATGATTCGTCAGAAGCTGCAAGGCCTGCTCCTGTGCGGCACCGACAATCCGCTGAATTTCAGTGTCAATTTCCGCCGAAATGCGTCCGGATAGAATTCCGTGCTGCCGGTCTCTGCCGTGGCCGTAAGTCACGGGGCCAAGCTGCTCGCTCATGCCGAATTTTGTGACCATCGAGCGGGCGAGCTCCGTTGCGCGCTCAATGTCATTGGACGCGCCGGTAGAGATATCGTCCAACGCGATGCTTTCAGCCGCCCGCCCGCCGAGAAAGATGCAGATCTGTTCAAGCATTTCGCCCTTTGTATCGTAATTTTTGTCCTCCGCCGGTGGCGTTAGCGTGTACCCGCCGGCGCGCCCTCTGGGGATAATTGAAATCTCTTGGACCTGCTTTTTAGAGGGGAGATACGCTGTAACGATGGCGTGACCAGCCTCATGGTAGGCTGTGAGCTTCTTTTCTTTTTCACTCAAAACCTTTGACTTTTTTTCGGGCCCGGCGACGACTTTTATAACGGATTCCTCAATTTCCGTTCTGCCGATGACAGGTCGGCCGCGCTTAGCGGCTAAAAGCGCTGCTTCATTCAGGAGATTTGCAAGATCGGCGCCGGTGAAGCCGACGGTGGCTTTGGCTACGTCGTGAAAATGGACGTCAGAATCGATCGGCTTTTCACGCGCGTGAACCTTCAAAATAGCTTCACGGCCCTTGATATCCGGCGCACCGACGTAAACCTGGCGGTCGAAGCGGCCGGGTCGCAGGAGCGCCGGGTCCAAAATATCCACTCTGTTCGTCGCCGCGATCACAATGACGCATTCGTCCGAGGAAAAGCCGTCCATCTCGACGAGAAGCTGATTGAGCGTTTGCTCCCGCTCGTCGTTGCTGCCGCTTTGGCCGGCACTGCGGCGGCGACCGACAGCGTCAATCTCGTCAATAAAAACGATGCAGGGGGCAACCTTTTTTGCTTTTTCAAAGAGGCTGCGGACACGGGATGCGCCGACACCGACATACATTTCGACAAAATTTGAGCCGGACATTGAAAAAAACGGCACGCCGGAT
Source organism: Oscillospiraceae bacterium ZGZL (assembly GCA_038405045.1). Classification (GTDB taxonomy): domain Bacteria; phylum Bacillota; class Clostridia; order Oscillospirales; family Oscillospiraceae; genus Sporobacter. The sequence goes on from JBBZIV010000001.1 coordinate 148,666, forward strand.
TCGCCAGAGACGGCTTTGGCAATCAGCGTTTTGCCTGTTCCCGGTGGTCCGACGAGCAACACGCCCTTTGGAATCTTCGCACCGAGCTTGTTAAACCGCTGGGGACTTTTCAGAAACTCAACAATTTCCTTGAGCTCTTCCTTCTCCTCGTCCGCCCCGGCGACGTCGGCAAATGTCTTTTTATCTTTGGAGGCTGTTTGCGTGTCTGGTTTCAGATGTGTGAACGCCAGCGCGTTTTTGCCCCCGCTTTTCTTGATAACGCCGCTGCGGAATAAGATGAGCGCCACCCCGGCAACGAACACCAAGATATATGGCAGCACGCCGATAAAAGATGACCCCTCCCACGGCTGCGTATAGTCGTAAACAATTTTGCTGTCCGGGTGGGAGACGTTATAGGTCGTTACGAGCGGTTCAATCTGCTTGATGAAGAGATCAACATCAGCAACTGTATATGTAACCGTTCCGCCGCCGCGCAGGTCGGCGGACAGTGTGCCGCTGCCCACATTGAGCGTGTAATGGGAGACTTGCCCGGCTTCAAAGTAACCGACGACGTCGGAGTAAAGAAGCGACGCTTTTTTTGGCTGCATTAAAAAAATCGCAAGACATGCCGAAGCGGTAAGGATTACGGCGGACAGGATCAAAACAAGACGTTTTTTATTCATATCATCACTTTCCAGGGCGTCATCAAAACTTGTGCGGCTGCACAGGTTTCATTATACATGAATGAAAAACCCTTGTGGCTGATAAGTTTCTGGTAATTCCGGCAGAAATTAAACGAGAGTTTAAAACGTTTGAACAATTCTCTATGCTATGCACACAATGATAGGCTTGACGTTTAATTAGGGTTGATATAGCCGATGAAAATGGTTATAATTTCAAAGGGCCCGGACTAAATTCGTGTTGGGAGAATTCATAATGCGTGATAACAAGACGGCTGCCGATATCGATAAGATACAGGGGAAGACCGAAAAACAAGCGCTCACCACAGATGCCGATAGACAGCGTGAACAATACTTTTTCCCCGCCCTGACCGACAGCCTCTTGTCTGCCTTTAGCGGCAAGGGGGCAACCGTTACTGCCGTGACGGCCGCCGTTAAAAACGCCGTCAGCATTGACATACTGAGTAACAACCTTGCCGAAGTATTCCGCATTTCGAAAGAGGACGCGGTGAAAGCCCTTGAGGTATACGGCTTTCGTGAGCTGATTGAGCAGTCGCGCCTGAAAAACACACAGGCAAAGGACAGCAGATCATCGACGCTTGTTTTATCAGACGGCGGAAAAACAATTAACCCCTATAGCAAGCTGTTTGAGATTGAGTCTTCTCCCGACCTGCAAGAGCCGATCGCACTGAGCGAGACACTCAAAAACACGCTGGAAGGCCTCTTTGACACGTTGGCGGCAACCATGCAAAACGACACGCTGGCAGGGCTTTACCGTGGTGACGTCATGGGGTATTATAACGACTTTATGACAGATATGGCCCCGATAATTTTGGATTATGTAAACACGAACTTCGATGGCGGCCGCCCCACGTACATGGTTACGACCGGCATCGGCGCAAACGAGCAGTTTACCCATTTTGTTGCGGATATGAATAACAAAAATAAAGACCGACGCCTCGATTGGCTTGTCATCGATTCGCCGCGGAAGCTTGCGCTTTTACCGCCGGACGCGACTGTTCAGAATACATTATTTGTTGAGTTTTCACGCAGCAGCTTGACAGAGGAGACGGTAAAAACCCATGAGTACACGCCACGCGAGGCTAAGAGAATCGTCTTTTCCAATTCCGGGCCGCTCAAGCAGCTTGCCGAACGTGACAAAAATTTGATTTTGAATTTCCCCGATCAGGTCTCCGGCCGTTTCGGGCGCAATAAAACACCGATGCTCCTTGCCCCGATGCTGATTGCGGGCATGGACACAGCGCAGTACTGGAAAGACATTGACGCAGCCATCAAAGTGTTTGATTTGAGCGATACCAATTCACTGCCGTTCGTTTTGGCAAAATTCCTCGTCGTCCAGCAAAAAGAACATTTAAAGAACTTTATTTATTTTGGCGCCAATGACGATGCGCTTGGCCTACTCGCGGATGAGTTCATTCAATTCTGGAACGAAGGCGTCAATAAAACGGGCAATGATTTTCTCATTTCCCGATTTTTTGGATTGCCGCGTGACTCGCATATGAATATTGAGGGGATTCTGGGCAACCGGGCGACCAAAATGGGCGTTTTTCTCCTGCGGACGGATCTGCGTGCTCAAAACCGGCATCCGATGGTTCGCGCGGAGATTGACCCCATTAATCCGGCACATCAGGGGCTGCAGTTCGGTGATGAGGAAGCCGTTCTGGCGATGGCCAATTACAAGCGCTTTTCCGAAATCATGCCGACACTCCTCATAAAGGTTCCTATGGCACCCGACTTACGCCATTCAGCGGTTTTGGGACAGCTGTTTGCGGATATGACGTACGTTTATTCCAGGATTCTCGGGATTGACCCCGGCTCGAATCCGGAGGTCAAAGCCGTACGGGAACGGTCTGCCGCGCTGCTGGCTGAAGCGGCCGGACGCCTCCGAGAAAACGGCCCGGCAGCAGAAAATTTGTTTTAAAAGAAAAAGCGATCCGAAACGGATCGCTTTTTTATGCTCGGGCTGTGTTGCCCATTGTACCGGATAATTCAAACGCTATGCGCCAAAAAGCGCCAGGGCTTTTTCGGCAACGCGCCTGCCGAAGGTGACAAAGAGGTCGCGCGTATTGTCGAGTGCACCAGCAATGGCCACAGGGCCGAGATGGATAATCGGCTTGCCGCAGCCAGCACCGGAGGAGTAGACGAGCATGCCGTTGACGAGCAGATGTTGTAAGACATCTGCAATGGCGACATCTGCGCCGCCATGAACAAAATTGGCGGTGGAGAAAGCTGCGCCGAGCTTACCGGCGAGATTGACGCTTCTGTCCGTGTCAAGCCACTTTTTCAGTTGCCATGCCATACCGGCGGCATAAGTGGGTGTGCCGATAATGACGGCCGCGCTATCTTTGACAAATTCGGCGTCAAGAGTACCCTCATTGGTGAGGTTCATCAGCTTGACATCAACACTGCCTGCAAGCTGTATGCCCTCTTGAATAAAACCGGCGGCTTTTTCCGTGTTGCCGGACTGGCTGACATATAATATGGATATTCTCATCTTAACAACTCACTTTCTGCTGTCGTGCTTCTGCCGCTTTTGCCGGATGCGTCCTATTAAAAAAATGTTAACCCGAATGATAGGAGAAGTCAACCAGAACCTGATTCAAGGCATGGGCTTCTAACATTGCGACAAGCATTTATTTGTGATATAGTGCCAAACGGAAGGGGGACCATATGGTATGCCACTGTTTTTAACCGAAGAAATTTGGAACAACACCTTGCTGAGCTATCTCATTTTTCTGCTTATTCTGGGTTTTGCTTTTTTAGCAGCGGCAATTGTTGGCCGGCTTTTAACGAAACTGCCGACAAATCGGCGTAGGTCGGAGCGGTCATTTTTTTGGCTGCAGGGTATTCAAAAATATGTCAAACCGCTTATCATATTTCTCACTTTATATTTTGATGTAAAAATCCTCAATTTGCCGCCCGCCGTTTTGAAAGTTATTGATATCGGGGTGCTGGCCTTTCTAATGATCGTGGCAGCCTTCGCCCTGTCAGCCATAGCCGCCTATTTTATCGCTGTTTATTGGAAGTATCGTGACGATGGTAATGATAATTTACTCGCCCTGAAACTGCTGACGAACCTGAGCAAGGCACTTATCTGGATTGTTATTCTGATTCTTTTTTTGGACAATGTCGGCGTAAAAATCGACTCTTTGATTGCAGGGCTCGGCATCAGCGGTCTGGCGGTGGCGTTTGCGGCACAAACAATTTTGAAAGACCTTTTCTGTTTTTTCTCAATTTTGTTCGACAAGCCGTTTGTCATCGGGGACTTCATTGTTGTGGGCGAACAAATGGGGACAGTAGAACACATCGGCGTGAAAACGACGCGGCTGCGCTCCTTAAACGGGGAAGAACTGATCCTTTCCAATTCGGATTTAACGAATTCAAGAATCAGCAATTTTAAAACGCTTGAAAAAAGGCGCGTTCTGTTTAATATCGGCGTCACGTATGACACGCCGGTTGAAAAGTTGCGGATGATACCCGGCTTGATACGGGCGATTATTGAAGGCGTTGATAGTACGGAATTTGGGCGTGTGCACTTTAATTCTTACGGCGCTTCAAGCCTGAATTTCGAGATAGCCTATTTTATTTTGAGTGGCGACTTCGCGCATTATATGGACATCCATCAGGAAGTCAATTTACAGATTAAAGAGACATTCGATATATCGGGAATCCATTTCGCTCTTCCGACACAAAGCATTCAAATATTAAATGAGGGAAGACATGACGCTCGCTCATCATAAGAAACACGCGCAGCCGCAGCTGCGCGTGTTTCTTTGCCTCTTGATAGCAGGCGGCGTATGCTCTGCTGTCTGTCAAGCCAATCAATGCCGGTGACCGGGATCGAACCGGTACGAGGGGTGACCCTCACGGGATTTTAAGTCCCGGGCGTCTGCCAGTTCCGCCACACCGGCGTTTGATACGAGAGCAAGTGCTATACTAGCACTGAAAAGCACGATTGTCAAGATTGCACGACGTGTAATACGGCCTGAAGCATACAGTTATGGATGCGTTATTCCCGGCCGCGAAGAAGCTTTTCAACCTGATTGAGCTGCTCTATGGTGTTGACGCCGATCATTTCAAAACCAAGGCTGCGCTTGCAAATACCGACGCGGGTACCCTCGGCAAGGAGAATGGCCGGAACATCCGTTAAATAGTATTCCCGCTGGGCGTTGTTGTTTCCGAGGCATTTCAGTGCCGGCAGAAGCTTCTGAGCGGCGAAGACGTAGACACCGCTATTGAGCTCGTTGATGGCCTTTTCGTCATCGCGGCAGTCTTTGTCTTCTACCATGCGGACAAAATTGCCGCCATTGTCTCGCACGATGCGGCCGTATGGAAGCGGAATATCTGATGTACCGGTTAAGATGGTGCAGTCATTACCGTTCTGCAGATGGACGGTGACAAGCGCTTCATACGTCTCTCGCCGCAGAAGCGGCATATCACCGCAGCAGACGAGAACGGCGCCATCAAACCCTTCCAGGTCTGCCGCCGCCGACATGACGGCGTGACCCGTACCGAGCTGATCTGTCTGGATGGCGAATCGGTAGCCCGGAAAGGCTTGTATGACGGTATCTTTTTGGTAGCCCGCAACGATGATGATATTGCCGCGTTCTATAAAGGAGAGTCCGTCAAGCACATATTGAAGGAGCGGGCGGCCGTTTGCCAGGCGCATGACCTTCGGCAGGTCGCAGCCCTCTGTTTGAAGACGGGTGCCTTTACCGGCAGCCAGTACGACGGCTTTGAGAGGTTGTTTCATAGATCGATCCCTTTCGAGAGAATTTGGCTGTCAGTCAAGCGAGAAGGTCGGGGCGCTCGTCTCCGTGATACGACGGGCGGCGCAATTTTTCTTTGCCAGCGCCTGCAAAAAGGCGTGCAAAAACTTTGACGTTTTCTCCGAGCAGTCAAAACCCACACTCTGCCTGCTGCCCTTGACGAATGAGAGCTTTCCGATGACGGAAGAGACGGTAAAAGTGCTCGACGCGACATAGCTTTTGTCGGGTAGCCAGTATATAAGGCCACCGGAATCTGCCATGGCTTTGGCCGCTTTGGCATCGCTGCCGCCCGTCACAAGCAGTGTTTTGACCTTAGCCGCTTCAAACAGAAGGGCGGCGGCCTTCTGATACTCAGCATATGTCCCGTCAAGCAGACGGATGCCGATCGTATGGCCGGAGCAGGCCGCCCGGCGTAAGAGGTCTGCGTTGGAGGCTATTTCATCGGCTGAGACGAAAAATGTGCCTTTGACACGCGATGCGTCCAGCGCGTTCAAAATCGCGTCGAATTTACCGCCGGAAAGGGTCGAAAAGCTTAAAAAAACAGTGGTGTTGTCATTTGAGGCGTCGTCCGACGAATCGGGGGAGGATGACGGGGAATCAACGCCGGGTGACGGTTTAATACCCATATAATCATTATAATACGACTGCATTTTGTTTTTGTAGTAAGAGGGGAAGGTTGGGTCGTTTAAAACACAGTTTTTTTTGATGCGGACAACAGGCGCCGGATCTGCCTGAATAACAGACAGCGCAAGCCCAAAATAACTGCAAACAAAGTCAGCAGGGAGAAAAACCGTCCCGCCGGAGACGACGGCCGGCGTGGAATACTGCTGATTATCCTGATCGACAACTGTTGCCTTCGGCAAATCAAATGTCAGGCGTTTTGAGCCGGAGGAATATAAGAGGATGGTATCGAGGTTGTTAGAGGCCGCAAAATAGATGCCCAGCTCGTCGGAGGAAAAGACCGTATAATGCAGGTAGAGCCTGCCGCCGATATAGCGCGGCATCGAACTGCTTTTGAGCGGGAAAAGTGTGTCATTGACAGCAGTAAAGTAGACCGTATCGGCCGCCTTAACGGCAGGCATCACAGCCAGAAGAAGACAGAAAAGCATGATGATGGCAACGGCCTTCTTTTTCACACAATAGCCTCCTGCTCTGAAACATTGATGCGGCATGGCGCACATGCCGCACAATTAATTTTATCACAGTACGTGTTCGGAAACAACGGGGACTGATACGAACATGTGCCAGTCATCCGCTGTTTTGGCGGCGGTGACGACAAGCCCTGCATCCGCCAGGGCCTTTCTGACGTCGTCATGACGGCCGTCAATAATGCCGGAGCAGATAAAGACGCCGCCCGGTGCGAGCAGGCGTGGAACGAGCGCCGACAGCGGTATGATGACATCGGCGATGATGTTGGCAAACACGATGTCAAACCGGCTGCCGCCTGTTAGCGCTATCAGGAAATCTGGTGACAAAGCGTCTCCCGCCCGGACGGAAAGCCGGTCGGGCGATAAACCGTTGAGCGCGGCATTTTCAAGGCAGACAGTTGCGGCGTCATCGGCCATGTCACAACAGACGGCATGTTCGGCACCGAATAATAGTGCTGTGATGGCGAGGATACCGCTGCCGCAGCCGAGATCGAGCACATTTTTGGCCGGGTGGCTTTCAAGAGCCTCCAGACACATGCGTGTTGAGGCGTGAGAACCATTACCGAAGGCGTTTTTCGGTTCGAGACGTAAAATCGTCCGCCCCGAATTTTCCGGTACAGGCTCCCATTCCGGGACGATTAAAAGACGGCTGCCGATTTCAAGCGGCTTAAAGTATTTCTTCCAATTGTTCAGCCAATCTTCGTCATGCACCTCTTTGACCAAAAAATTTTGCCCGGGCAAGGCCTCACGGATTAAAGACAGACGGGTGCGGCCCTCGGCGCTGTCCTCCACATAAAACTGCAGGGAGGTCGCGCCCTGCAGCGATGATAAAACATCGTCATCCACGTAATCCCACGCCGTCGGATTGTTATCCAAAAAGGCGCGAACGGCAGATTCATCATTGACGACGAGACCCTCAATGCCAAGGTCCTCAAGGTTTTCAATCAAGCCGTCAAGCGCTTGCGGCGTTGTTGGGACAGTTATTTCAAGCCAGTTCATGATTCCTCCTGAAGCGCCGCGCGCGGTGCGCCGAGCGATTGAATAAAAAAAGGGCGCACAGCCCTCTTTAAAACGCTTGTGTGCTGAAACCTTTTTCCTCCAGCAGCGCCAGGATGATAGATACGGCGGCGGAAATGCCGACGGTGGAGGTGTTAATCACCAAGTCGTAATTATGGATATTGCCCCAGTTCTGGCCGGTATAATATTTATAGTAATTGGCGCGGCTTTTATCAATCCGCCTGATTTTTTCAAGCGCTTTTTCCGCCGGGAAGCCGTATTCCGAAACGGCGCGGGAGGCTCTGTCGGCAAGTGTCGCTGAAAGAAAGATTTTGATGACGGCAGGGTCGTCCTTCAAAATATAATCGGCGCAACGGCCGACAATGACACAGCTGTTTTTAGAAAGCTCCCGAAGGACAAGCGCCTCTGACTGAAATGTTTTATCGTTAACGGGTGTATCAAAGAAAGCTGAGACGGTCAGAGCGTCATACGATGCTTCGGCGGGAAAATTATATAACAGGCTGCTTGGTATATGCTCTTCACTTTGTTCAACGAGATCATATGGCAAACCGCTTTTTTCGGCGGCAAGCCGGATAATTGCTTTGTCATAAAACTCAACGCCAAGCCGCGCGGCGAGCTTTTCCCCGACTTGTCTGCCGCCGCTGCCAAATTCACGGCTTATTGCGAGAATGAATTTTTCCATAAGTCCTCCCGGGAGCATAGCCACCTGCTGATAATGCAAAGCTTATTTTCAATGCTACCTTTTTTAAATAATCATATCACACTTCAGATTGAATTCAATGAATTTTTATATGTATGCGCCTTAAAAAAACTTTACATTTGCAGGGACGTATCTTACTATGGAATCAGATTCCAGACAGACTTGGAGGTGTTCATCTTGCTGAACGAACTTTTGCAGCGAGATTTTATCTATTTAGACGGCGCGATGGGTTCCCTGCTGCAGAGCAAGGGTCTTAAGGGGGGCAAGCGCCCAGAAACAATGAACATGACGGCCCCCGAGGCCGTTTATGAGATTCACAAGCAGTATGCCGATGCCGGCAGTGATATTCTGTTTGCCAATACATTCGGCGCAAACGAGCGCGCCATGAGATCAACAGGCTATTCCGTTTCGGAGATCATTACGGAGGCTATCGGCATCGCCAAAAAAGCCGGTGGGGGCAAAACGCTGACGGCGCTGGATGTCGGACCGACCGGCATGTTTATCAAGCCTTTCGGGAAGCTGACGTTTGAGGAGTCATACGCCCTGTACCGTGAGGAAGCGATAGCCGGGGAAGCGGCGGGGGCGGACCTTGCCGCCATTGAGACGATGAGCGACCTGCTGGAAATGAAGGCGGCCATCCTTGCCGTTCGGGAAAATACGAAGCTGCCGATTTTTGCAACGATGACGTTTGACAAAAGAGGACGCACTTTTACCGGATGCAGGCCGGAGAGCTTTGCTGTTATGGCCGAGCGGCTCGGCGTTACGGCTGTCGGTATCAACTGTTCGCTGTCGCCGAAGGATATCTACCCGGCGGCCGAGAAAATCGCGCGGATGACAGCGCTGCCTCTCATTGTCAAGCCGAATGCGGGTCTCCCCAACGGCTTGACGAGAAAGTACGATACAGATGCCAAAGATTTTGCCGAACAGATGGCAATGTATGCTGCCCTCGGCGTCAAAATCGTCGGCGGATGCTGCGGCACAACACCTGAATATATTGATGCACTTCGCCGTGTTTACGCATCTTTGAAGCCGCAGGTATTTCAAAAAGAGACAGGGATCTTCATATGCGCGCCGATGCACACGGAAAGCCTCGACGATTATACGTTTGAACGCCCGCAGGTTGGTGAAGGAATGGTGCCCGAGAGCACTGTTAACATGGCTTTGGAGCAGGATGACAACGGTTCACGCATCATCATGGTGTGCCTGCCAAAGTCGCCTGAGCAGGCCCTCGATGCCCTGCGTGCCGTTGTGGAGCAATGCGACAAGCCGCTGCATCTCATTTCCGACAGTACCGAAGCTCTCTCGGCTGCTCTGCGGGAAGTGCCCGGCATTGCCGCCGTTACAAGCCCCAAAGGGAATACGGCGGCGCTCTCGAATGCAGAAACGCGCTTTGGGGCCGTTATTTTACAATAGAGATACAGGAGATAAAATCGTGAGAAAAAGTGCCTTTTTTCCGGCTGACATTCTGCTGCCCGTGCGGGCTGATCTTGAGACATGGAGTGTGATTGCCTGCGATCAGTTTTCCTCGGAACGCGACTATTGGGAGCGCGTTAAAACGACCGTCGGCAACCGCCCGTCAACGCTGCACCTGATTGTCCCGGAGGTTTATCTTGACACGGTGGACTTGACGCAGAGCGCCGGGCAAATCGGCGGCACGATGGCGACATATTTGAAAAACGGCATTTTTAAAACGATTGAAAACGCTTTCATTTATGTGGAGCGGACCATATCGGACGGGCGCGTCCGCCGCGGCCTCGTCGGCATGCTTGATTTGGAAGACTACGATTACATACCCGGTTCACGCGCACTTGTTCGTGCCAGCGAAAAAACGATCACAGCGCGGCTGCCGGCCAGAATTGCGGTGCGCCGCGCCGCTGCGCTGGAAGTGCCGCATATTATGGCGCTCATTGACGACAGACAGGCCCGTGTTATTGAGCCGCTTGCCGACAAAACAGGTGATTATGAACTGCTATATGATTTTACACTGATGGAGGGCGGCGGCGCTATCAAAGGCTGGCGCGTACCCCCGGTGGATGCCGCGCACATTTCCGAAGCGCTTTCGGCGTTGACGGACGGCGACGGGGCACAGATGATTATCGGCGACGGGAACCACTCGCTGGCTTCGGCAAAGGGATATTGGGATGAGATGAAAACCGGGCTGCCGGAGTCTGCGCGGGAGAATCACCCGGCCCGGTATGCACTTGTTGAAGTCAACAATGTTTACGATACGGCAATTACCTTTGAGGCGATCCACCGCGTTGTGTTTGGTATTGACCCGGATCGCCTTCTCAAGGAGATGGCCCGCCAGCTGCCGTTTGACGACGGCGGTTATGCCGTTGATTGGGTTACGGGGGACGGGCGCGGTCGTATCACGATCGGGGCTGGGTGCGTCGGTGAGCTGATTGAGCTGCTGCAGTCGTTCCTTGAACAGTTTGTCGAGCAAACAGGCGGAACAATTGACTATATCCATGGTGAATCGTCACTCACCACCCTTGCGTCTGAAGCGGGCAATATCGGCTTTTTGCTGCCGACGATGGACAAATCGGACTTCTTCAAAACGGTTTTGACGGGCGGCGTTTTCCCCAAAAAAAGCTTTTCAATCGGCCACGCACGGGACAAGCGCTACTATCTTGACTGCCGTGCGATCCGGCCCGGCCTAAAAAATCCAACAGCGCCTGTCAAGGCGCTGTTGGCTGATGGATAAAAGAATATGGCAGCTGGATTTCATCTCAGGCAGCTTAAGATGTACCGTTTAAACGGCGGAGCAGCGAGGCATATTTCTGGAGTGTTGCGGCGTCCGTGACGGCGCGGCCGGAATGGCAGTAGGTGATGGCGCCGCTGCCCCCAACAGCCTCCGGGTTGCCGCCCAGCGCATCAAGAAGCCTGTTGACCGTCCCTCTGTTGCCGTCAATGACCTCGATGGTGGGGTGCAGCAACGCCTTGAAAACCGGCGCAAAAAAAACGAAATGCGTGCAGCCGAGAACAACGGCCTGATAGTGGCTTAAATCGAACGGGGAGAGAGCATCGTTCAGATACGCCTTGACGGCAGGCGTGTCAAATTCCAGCTTCTCGGCAAATTCAACGAGCCCCGGCAGCGGGAGAAAATCGACAATGTCTTCACAGTCCAAACGCGTGATGAGCCGTTTGAGCTTATCCTGCTTCAGCGTGAGCGCCGTCGCTGTAACGAGAATTCGCTTATCCTTATGATTTTCGACAGCGGGCTTGACGGCCGGTTCCATGCCGATAATCGGAATATCGTACTTTTGCCGAAGCGCCTCAATGGCGACGCTGGTAGCTGTGTTGCACGCGATGACTAGGGCACTGACGCCGAGCCCTGTCAGACTATCGGCTGCCTTGAAGACATATTCTTTGACGGCGCTTGCCGTTTTTGCACCATAGGGCACGTTGTCAATGTCCGCATAATAGACATAGTCCGCCTTCCGGATGGTCTTGAGCGATTCGTGCAGAACCGTCAGACCGCCGATGCCGGAATCAAAAAACCCGATGAGCATGCAGGACACCCCAAACGTATAGACTCAATTTGCCATTTTATCATACTAGCAACCCGAAAGCCTGTCAACAGAGCACAGCGGGCAAATAATCAGTATGCTTTGTGCGCGATACGATGAGACAGCCATCAAAGGAGAAGAATTATGGCGGAAACGGAAGCCATCACGACAATTGACGCTTATATGAACGAATTTCCGGCAGAGATCCAGGCCCGGCTTTCGGAGATGAGACGGATAATCCATGAAGAGGCCCCACAGGCAACGGAAAAAATCAGCTATCGGATGCCGACATTTTATTATTTCGGCAATCTCGTCCATTTCGCGGCTTTTAAAAAGCATATCGGCTTTTTTCCGGGAGCTGACGGCATTGAGATGCTTAAAGACAAGCTGACTGCGTATTCCTGGTCAAAGGGCGGTGTGCAGTTTCCGTACGAAAAGCCGCTTCCGGAAGCACTGATTCGTGAAATCGTGGCGTTCAGGCTCCAACAGAACGAAATGAAAGCGCCGAAAAATCGGCGCCGCTGAGTGTGTTATCCTTTTAAAGTCATATATCGTCTTCAGGCAGCTCGATACGATTTTTCAAAAACATTGGGGCGACGAGCCGGTAATCGGGAAGATTTGCAGCAATATCACGCGTGGCGTAATAGATGGCCAGACCGTTCACGCTTGTCCAAAAAAGAATGGATAGCTCCATAGGGTCTCCCTCAACGATGCTGTTTTCTTCCTGACCTTTTTTGAAAATTTCAGCCATGATACGATAGCAGATATCGCGCTTTTTATTCAGTGCCGCCTGCGCCTCGGCAGAAATGTCTGCCTGATAAGTAGCCTGCGCAATCATTCGGCATGTCTGACGAAAGCGATAGCTTGTCTCAATCGTTTTGAACAGAATTTTCAGGGCATACATGATTTTTTCGCCATAGGGGCGGCTCATGTCCCGAACGTAGCGCGCCGTTTCATTAATACGCTCGAGCGCGTCATTCACCAAGTCAACATAAATTGCCTCTTTGGATGGATAATAATAGTAAAGGAGCCCCTGCGAAATAACCGCCGTTTCGGCAATGTCCTGTATCCGTGTGGCGGCATACCCTTTTTGGGAGAACTGATTGAGGGCCTCCGTTAAAATCAGCTCTCGTTTGGCGTCGCGAATACGCTTGTTCTGCTCTTTTGTCCGTGCCACTTGTTGTCACCATCCATCCGCCGGGTCGCGCCGCACCGTTTAACCAGATCGGCTGACCCTGTATTCAAATTCACGGCACTGCGTGCACAGAGCATTGAATATAAGTTCAATATATGACGCATTGCCTAATTTGTCAAGTTTTTTAGGTATTAAAAGGTCTGGCGCAAAAAAGCAATCTCTAAATCCTATTTTGCCATAAGCGTCATGTTGAGATTGGCAGAAAATTGACATATAATAGAATAAAATTCTGATCGGCTGGTGAAATGTTTGGACAGAGATCGCATGAAACGGATTATTATAATCGAGCTGATGATGATTTACATAATAATATTGCTGAAAATTACGGTTTTTCGACATGACTTTTTTCGATACAGGCTGTTTGAAAACGGGCAAGTTAACCTGATTGTTTTTAAGGTCTATTTCGAATTACTAATGGAAAAAAATTATCTGTTTTTTATCTACCTTTTCGTTGGCAATATTGTCTCTTTCGTGCCGTTTGGCTTTCTGCTGCCGTTTATCGCAAAAAAAGATATCACGCTGCCTTTTATCGTTCTAACGGGTGGCTTTGCCTCCCTTATCATTGAAGTGTCGCAGTATGTGTTTGGGACTGGTGAGAGTGAGCTCGATGATATTTTGCTCAACACCATTGGGGCTGTTCTAGGGTTAATGTTATATCGGTTGTATCGGTACTACCAAAATAAACGGGCCGAATAAGCGGGGGAAGTGGATGGAGACAAGCAGGCTGCATTTGCGCCGTTTTAAAACCGACGATTGGAAAGCACTGTACACCTATCTGTCTGACCCGGATGTCGTTTGTTTTGAGCCATACTCGGTCTTTACGCAGGAGGAGTGCCGCAGTGAGGCACTCAGACGCACAAGGGACGGCGATTACTGGGCTGTTTGCTTTAAGGAGAGCGGAGAGCTGATTGGCGAGATATTTCTGTCAAGCAAAGGCCGAAACACATGGGAACTCGGCTTTGTTTTCAGCAGAAAGCATCAAGGGAACGGGTTTGCGCTAGAGAGTGCACAGGCATTATTAGACGATTTATTCTCGCAGCGCAGCGCAGCACGGGTTGTTGCCGTGACACGAACGGAAAACAAGAAGGCGCAACGCGTTTTGGAGCGGCTTGGATTCGTGCCTGGGCCAATAGGATACCATGACATGCAGGGCTTATCGGCACTGACGGAAAAGCGCCTTGTAACAGATACTGTTTTATATGCTATGGATACAGGTCTTTGGCATCAAAATCACGGATGAATTCAAAAGGCAGCGGAGTAATATGAAAAACAATATTATTTTAATCGGAATGCCGGGCGCCGGGAAAAGCACCGCCGGTGTTATTTTAGCCAAAACGCTTGGCCTTGGGTTTGTCGATACGGATATTCTCATCAGTAAGCAGTGCGGCATGACACTTCAGAAGTATATTGATACGAACGGTATTGTCGATTTTCTCAAAGCTGAGGAGCGCGCGGCACTGACACTTGATTGTGAAAACACCGTGATTGCAACAGGCGGCAGCATGGTTTTGTCGGATATCGCGATGCAGCACCTGGGGAGCCGATCGGTGACGGTTTTTATCGATGTGCCGTTGGCTGTTTTGACACGGCGGCTGCGAAATATCAAAACACGGGGAATCGTGCTGCGACCGGGACAGACGATATCGGGAGTTTATTCGGAACGCCAACCGCTTTACCGCCGCTATGCCGATGTGACTGTCCCGACTGACGTGAGAAAAAGGCTCACACTGGAGGGCATCGTGGCGGAAATCCTTGTGGCGCTGAAAAAGTTTTGCTTGGAAATGGAGTGAGCGGACGTATGAGCCTGACGCGAATTTTATTTATCGCCATTTGCGTTATAGTGGCCGCCGTTTTGATACTGTTTGGCTCGGTCGTTCAGAAAAATGGGTTGAACGCGACCTTTTCCAAAGCTTTTGGCACTGAGGCGGACGGCGAAAAGCGCCGATGGCTGAAGCTGCCGAAAAATGCCGCCAGTTATATGACAATCGCGCTTTTATTGAGCGCTTTGATTTTGTTTTTGCTCTTTTTAAAGCGGTAAGCGGCGTTTTGCGCTGCGAAAATAGTTTTTGGAGGAACAATGGACAAGGCTTTGACGAACGATGAACTAGCCGGCAGGCTTCGGCGTTTTATCGAGCGCATGACGCTGGAGCACCCGGCGTGGGAAACAGTGCTGCTGGCCGGAAGGGTTAACCAGTATTATTTTACGGGGACGATGCAGGATGGGCTGCTTGTTATTAAAAATGGCGGCAAGCTGGGCTATTTCGTTCGTCGGAGTTACGAGCGGGCGCGGGAGGAATCCCCGCTGGATTCGATTTATCCGATGCAGAGCTATCGGGACGTGCTGGATGTTTTCAGCGGCAGCTGCGGGGCAACATTTGTTGAGACGGAGATTATGACGGTTGCTATGCTCGAACGGGTGAAAAAGTATCTGCCGATAGACAGCATTGGCGCTGTTGATAAAACAGTACTCGGCGTCCGCGCTGTGAAGTCGCCATTTGAGCTGGCTCTTATGGAAGGGTCTGGCCGACAGCATTTTAAGATGGCTACCCAAGTCATACCGGCGCTGCTGCGCGAGGGCATGAGTGAGGTGGACTTCGTCGCGGAGCTGACGGAAAGAATGCTCAAGAACGGTTATCAGGGCATCACGCGCTTTCAAATGTTTCAAACGGAGGTTGGAATCGGGCAGGTCGGCTTTGGCACAAGTTCGCTTTACCCGACAAGCTTTGACGGCCCGGGCGGCAGCTGCGGTATATCGCCCGCCGTGCCGCTGATCGGCAGCCGGGAGCGGAAGCTAAAGAAAGGCGACCTTGTTTTTGTCGATACGGGTTTTGGCGTCTACGGCTATCACAGCGATAAGACGCAGGTGTACAGTTTTGGCGCAAAACCGCATGACGACGTCGTCCGTGCGCACAGGATGTGTATGGAAATTCAGAAGCGTACAGCAGCGCTGCTCACGCCGGGCGCGCAGCCGGGCGATATTTATCAAACAATCATCGGCAGCCTTGACGCATCTTTTCTAAAGAACTTCATGGGCTTCGGGGCGCGGCAGGCACGGTTTTTGGGCCATGGGATCGGCCTGCATGTGGACGAGCCGCCCGTTATTGCACGCGGGTTTGATGACCCGCTGGAGGCAGATATGGTTATTGCCCTTGAGCCGAAGAAGGGCATCGAGGGTGTGGGCATGGTCGGCGTTGAGGATACGTATATTGTAACGCCCGACGGCGGACGGTGTATCACGGGTGGCGGGGCCGATATTATCGAGGTTTATTAAGGATTGATTAATCTAACGTTCGTTATATTTAATGCGGTAAATCTTTCTTGTGCTGTTTTTGACGTTCCAAATCTTAAAAAGCATGCTATACTGCAACTAAAGTAACTATTAAGCAGGATGAGCAGATGAATTCGATGACTCATATGATGATCGGCAATTATTTGTGCCGCAGTATTGAAGAGTCTACAGGCGTTCAACTACAGCGGGGCTGGTTTCTATATGGTAACGTGCTGCCCGATCTTCACCCGGCGTATTTAAAGCGGCCGCATAAGCCAAACGCCTGGACAGATATCTTACAGAGTGAAATAGCGGCGCTTTCCGCCGACGAGCCAGCGGACGGACATTACAGCGCTGACTTTTCCAAACGGCTGGGTGTTTTATGCCATCTTTACGCCGATTTTCACTGCTACCCGCATACTAAAGCGTATAACGGGGGCTCGTGCCGACATATGCGATATGAGTGGGATTTATACCGCTATCTGCTTGATAACAAGGCCTTGTTGACTTTTTCTGCGGGAATGCCGACGACGCTGTTTAAAGTTGATAGTCTTATGGAAAATTTAGAAGAGGCCTATACCGCGTATCTCGCCGGGCGGCCGAGTTATGAAAATGACATTCTTTATACGCTGCAGGTTTGCAGCGCGCTGATGATGACGGTTACTGAAGCTGCGGCTAGAAACGCGCCGATTATTCAAATTGCAGAAGAATGCGTTGAGGCGGAGGTCATTTGATCGTCGCTTGGTACAATGATACCCGGAAAATACAATGAACAAAACAGAGGCGAGAGCCTCTGCTTTTTTTTGCCTGTCTTCGGTGTCCCTTGAAAAATTATGCAATATTCGGTACAATGTAACAGCTAATAAAGATTGAAGGAAATGCCTATGGATATGTCATTTCTTAAAAAACATGTGCCGAATAAGAAAGCGCTTGGCTTTTTAAAGTTTATCGGGCCGGGCCTTCTCGTGACAGTTGGTTTTATTGACCCCGGCAACTGGGCGGCTAATATCGCTGCCGGATCACAGTTTGGCTACGGACTTTTATGGATGGTTACGCTCTCGACGCTGATGCTGATCGTTTTACAGCACAACGCCGCGCACCTCGGCATCGTCACAGGCAAATGTCTATCCGAAGCGGTAACGGAAAACTTTCGGCCATGGCTGAAAAACACGATCCTGACGTCGGCTGTGGCGGCAAGCGTTTCAACAGCGCTGGCGGAGCTTTTAGGCGGGGCAATTGCACTAAATATGCTCTTTCATGTCCCCATTCGGCTCGGCTGCGTTTTTGTTCTGGCCCTCGTTTTGTTTTTGCAGCTTACAAACTCATATAAAAGGATTGAAAAGATCATTATCGGCTTCGTCTCCCTCATTGGGCTGTCGTTTCTGTATGAGCTTTATATCGTCCCGCTTGACTGGGGCAGTGCCGCTGCCGGTTGGGTGACGCCGACCGTGCCATATGGCGCGATGCCCATCATCATGAGCGTCCTTGGCGCCGTTGTTATGCCGCATAATTTATTTTTGCACAGCGAAATTATTCAGTCACGCGAGTGGCATTTATCGGACGAGCACGTTATCAAAAAGCAGCTCAAGTATGAGTTTGCCGATACGCTTTTATCGATGGTGCTTGGCTGGGCCATCAACAGCGCCATGATTCTCATCGCCGCGGCAACGTTTTTTAAGCAGGGAACGACTGTTACCGATCTGGCGCAGGCGCAGGTGATGCTGCAGCCAATATTGGGCAACGGCGCAGCCGTTATTTTTGCGTTGGCGCTTTTATTTGCCGGTGTTGCCTCGAGCATTACGGCCGGTATGGCGGGCGGGAGCATTTTTGCCGGAATGTTTGGAGAGCCTTATGATATCGGCGATCTTCACAGCAAGCTCGGCGTTATGATCACAATGGTGACGGCCGCTGGTGCCGTCTTCCTCATCCGGTCGCCTTTTGATGGGCTGATTTATTCGCAGATGTTCTTGAGCATTCAGCTGCCGATAACCATCGTGACGCAAATTACGCTGACGTCGTCTAAAAAGGTGATGGGCAAATACGCCAATTCAAAGCTCGACACTGTTCTGCTCTGGCTGTTTGCCGGTGCCGTCATAGGACTTAATATTGCCCTGTTTGCGAGTTATTTGCTGAAATAAGGCAGGTGAGATTTTGAAACGGATATCAGCTGTTATTCTAATCGGCGTCCTGCTCCTGTCAGCCTCTTCCTGTAAAAACACGCAAACGGCGACCGGGCAGAACGGTCAAAACACGGATGCGGTGACGCCAAGTGTATCGGCACCGACGACCGACGCGACATCGAATCCTGAAAACGCGATTCAATTGCAAGGGACGATTGGCACGCTGCCCGTTCATATGACGCTTATCATAAAGGCAGGGAAGGTGACAGGGTCGTATTACTACGACACCATCAAGCAGGCAATAAAGCTTGACGGGATGACTGAAGTAAATAGAATGATTAACTTCAGCGAATACGGCGCAGATGGAAAGGAGACTGGTAAATTTGACGGCTGGTACACGCCCGGTATCAGCTTAACCGGCTTATGGACAAATGCCAAAACCAATGAAATACTGAAGTTTAACCTGAATGTCATCGATGGTATTCCGAAAGATGCTGTTTGGTCCGGCGAATGGAATCGGAAAAATTCCGGGTTATTTGACGATTCGACGCTCGTTATCTATAACGAGACGAAAACGAGCTTTGACTTTCAGATCAGCGCTTATTTTGGCGGCCACATGGGCTTTTTTGACGGGACGGCAACGATCAGCGGGAATACTGCCATCTGTACGCAAGACGACACCGGCGCTGTTATTACGATGAAACTGAAAAATGGCGATATCGAGCTGGATGCCAATAAAGAAGCCGACGGATACGGGGGGGCAGGTGTCACTTTTGAGGGAACCTATACGAAAGACGAACCGCCTGAATTCACATTGTTAAATACAGGCTATGTCAGCAGCAAGGCGCAGGAGGACACGTTTAAAGCCCTCGTCGGGGCGGATGCCGAGCTGTTTTTAAACACGGCGCAGATTAAAGA
Source organism: Oscillospiraceae bacterium ZGZL (assembly GCA_038405045.1). GTDB lineage: Bacteria > Bacillota > Clostridia > Oscillospirales > Oscillospiraceae > Sporobacter. The sequence goes on from JBBZIV010000001.1 coordinate 167,990, forward strand.
CGACCTCGAGGATTTAGACGGATATCACGCGACGTGCTACCACTGGTGGGTCATTGGGCTTGCTGGTTACAATGAATCCGTTGTGATGTTTCTGCCGGATGGGACGATTTGCGCGGCTGTTTTAGACCCCGGCACCGAAATCGTCAAGGTGTATACAAACAGCCCCGCCATAAAGAGTGTCCCGAAAACGATTCAGGCGTGGATCGATACGTTGCACGTAAAAGACGTTAAATTCATCACAAGCCAAAAAGATTAACAAATTTGTGATAAATAACCCCTTAAAAAAGCATACTCTGTGCGTAGATTATAATAAAGAAGGCGATTTGATGTATCCGCAATTCAAGGAGAAAACCTTTTTTTCACGCGTTTTTTTCAATATGACGTGGGCCCTTGTGCTGACAGCACTGACAGCCTACGGCATTGCCAGCTATCCGCCCTTTATTGATGCCGTTATGTCCAATTGGACGGGCCTGTTTATCCTGATGATTCTGGAGGTTGTTCTCGTCTTTTTCTTGTCACGGCGCATTATGGTCATGAGTATCGGCGCGGCGTATCTTGGCCTTATTGTGTTTTCACTCGTCAACGGCGTGACGCTGTCGCTGATCTTTGTTGTTTATGATATCTCATCTATCTTCATCGTATTTTTTGCAGCAGCGGGGCTGTTTCTCGTGATGGGCCTGTTCGGTTTCGTGACGAAAACCGACCTGTCACCCATTGGGCGCTTTCTGATTATGGGACTGTTCGGCATCATCATCGCCTCCTTAATTAATCTTTTTATCGGAAGCGAGATGCTGATGTACCTGTTCAGCTTTGTGGCTGTCTTGATTTTCTCAGGCCTGACTGCCTATGATATGCAGTGGCTTAAACGCGTTTATGAGAGCGGCGGCCTCACGCCGGAGCAGTTTGAAAAGTTTGCCATCATCGGGGCCTTAAAACTCTATCTGGATCTCATTAACCTGTTTCTGAACCTCCTGCGGATTTTTGGACGTCGGCGATGATGTGTCTGAAACCGGACATTTTCAAAGCTTTCTACGCGGCTAGAAATGATGCAAACGCCGTGCCGATGGCGGCTTATATGAAGAACAAATTTCCGTATCTCGGCATTAAAACGCCGGAGCGCAAAATGCTCTGCAGCGCTTTTCTGAAGGAGATGAAAAAAGACCGCAGCATTGACTGGCCTTTCATTTGGACCTGCTATGACCTGCCTGAGCGCGAGTTTCAATATCTGGCGCTTACGTATCTGGAAACCGTAAAAAAGCTTCTCGTACCGGAAGATATCCCGGCGCTTGAAAAGCTTGTGACGACGAAGTCGTGGTGGGACACGGTCGATACGATTGACGCCTTTGTCGGTGATTTGTGCTTGCGATATCCAAGCGTGAAACAGACGGCTATCCCGCGCTGGATTGCAAGCGACAACATTTGGCTCAAACGCATTGCGATTGATTTTCAGCTGCAATACCGGGAGAAGACGGACACGGCTGTATTAAGCTGCGCAATCCTGTCAAACACCGGGTCGAAGGAATTCTTCGTCAACAAGGCGATCGGCTGGGCGCTGCGGGAGTATTCCAAAACGAACAAGGCCTGGGTACGCCGCTTTGTTGATGAAAACAAAAACACGCTGAGCGCGCTCAGCGTGAAGGAAGCCAGCAAATACATATGAAACTAAATAATAATGGCAGCCCGCCGTTTTGTTGGGCTGCCATTGCATTACCCGGCATGATCCATATGCGGCGTCGATTGTCGGCGCATATCCTTAACGTAGGAGCTGCCGCGCATCGACTTTGCCTTTTTCTTCAGCTCTGCGGCAACGTCGGACACCTCTAGAAAGGTTGAAAACGTTCTGTACTCGTTCGTCACGATCCCGAGCGAGATGGTCATAATCGGATAGACCGTTTTATTGCCCTGTCGGCTGTATGTGACAATAAAGCCGTTTTCCAGATCCGCGGGTTCGTAAAGCGCGCGGATTCTGAAATCAAATTTCTCAATAATGTCCTTGCAGATCATTTCGGCACAGAAGGGGTCAATAACAACAATAAAATCGTCACCGCCAATATGACCAACAAAAGCGCTGCTGTCACAGCCTTTTGCCGCGTCAAGTAGGATATCAGCCGTCAGCTTAATGGCGCTGTCGCCTTTCGAGAAGCCATAGACATCGTTATACGCTTTGAAATTATCGAGGTCGGCATAAATCGCGGCAAAAGGTGCGGCTTTCTGAATGCGGCTTTCGAGCTCTCGTTGTATTTCCAGATTACCGGGCAAACCGGTGAGAGGATTTGCATCCCTGTTCCGGTCAATGCGCCGGAGCGTATTTTTAACACGGCTTAAAAGCTCCCTGTTGTCAAACGGTTTAACAATATAATCGTCGGCCCCGAGCTCAAGGCCAATGAGCATATCCTCGTGATTATCCTGACCGGTCAGCATGATAATGGGCATGAGATTATTGCTTTCCGATTCGCGCAGCAGACGGCAGATTTCAAAACCGCTGATGTCCGGCATGACGACATCCAACAAGAGAAGATCCGGCTTTTCTTCGCGCACAAGTCGCAGTCCCTCTTCACCGTTGATCGCCCGTATCACGTCAAACCCGGCCGGTATTAAGGCGATTGCAATGACTTTGGCATAAAAATTGCTGTCGTCTATCAGCAGAATTTTTTTCTTTGTCAAACAGCCCACCACACTTCTTTCAGCACATGCCTTATATATCGGATGAATTTTCCATAACTATATGATAATAATTGAGAAAATTATTAATATTTTCATATCTGTAAATTTAAGGGCGTGTCGGTACAAAATAACCTACAAAATTGTTCTAAAATCTTGCGCTTAAAAAAAGATGGTCAGTATAATTAGGCCTAGGCAAATATAAAAGATGCGGTAAGTTATTTCAACGTTCCGTCAGAAATCAAATCCAATTTGATGCAACAGGGTCCCGAACTTGCGAATAACAGGGAAAAGGGATATAATGGAATATGGAAAGAGATATACGATGAAAATGTTTTTGATACGAGGAGTAGTACAACTAGCAGTGGGAATTTTTATGGAAAAACAGATAGAAAGCAACTCGCTGGAATACTTGATGAAAGAAATGCAGCAGACAAGATAGGATTGCTTGATGACTTCATTAAGGAAAATCATATTGATAATTTGGCGCTCACAAGTGAGGAAATACTAAAGGTTACATATGGCGATGTGCAGCTTGCCAAGAATGTTATCATAGCGACGAAAGAAGTTGTTCCGGGGAAAACGGTATTAGAATTGGTAGACATTTTTAAGATTCCGGACGATCCAAAATCCGGTTCGCTGAGTTCATATCAAACGAGGATCTGGTATAAGTGGCGGGAGTCAATGTTCGACTGGAGGCTGGATTACAATAAGCCGCTTAAGGAGGTCGCAAGAGCTGCATTTAATATGAGAAATGAGGCAAGGTCAAAGGCGAGGGAATTGATGTTGGATCGAGTGTTAGCAGAAGCATTAATGAAAAATGATAGAAATTGGACATTCGATGATTTTGTACAATATAAAATTGCTAAGAAAAACGTATTTGACGAAGACCTTTGGAAAGACATTATTGAAAGTGCTACGAAATCTAGAGAAGATGTTGACCGATTATTTGGCTTGATTTGGGGGTGATGAAATGGACAGAAGATTATTTGAGGTGCTGTTATCAGGTAACAACTATGTGTTTGGTTTTGCTGGTTTTGAAGAAAGCGAAGATTTTTCTAAAATAATGAAGATCATAGAAGAGGAAATCAGACCAAATCGCTGTAACGGTGGAGGCCTGGAAGATAAGCTTGGATATTTTGATAAAGACGGGTTTCGCGTTGAAGTCGAGTTTAACTCAATAATGGGAAATTTCTTGGTTTATCAAGGCCAAAGATCAGATGAGAATCTAGCCAAAATTCGAGAATGGGCCAAGATAATATTTGATAATTTAATGTTGGGCATTGGAAACAAATAAATAGTATCGGAGTACAATATAAGGTACCTATTGAAAAACGAAAAAATCCCGCCTCCGTCAATACGAAGGTGGGATTTTTCATGTAGTTACCGCTCAAACCACCTCCCTCCCACATCCCGCATCCGTCGAATCCATCCGGCAGGCGTATGAAAAGCTGATCACAGAGCAGCAGGCAGCCAACGCGGAAAATCTCGCGGCGGAGAACAGAGCTCGCAGCCTCGCCGATGTCTATCGGGAGAAGGTTCAGCCGGAGGGCCCGGGTAATGGCGATAACAGCGCGGGACCGGTTGAAAACAACGCGGGACCGGTTGAAAACAACGCGGGACCGGTTGAAAACAACGCGGGACAGGGATATAATGGCATTGACACATTAGAGAAGCTCTACGATGAGGCGGTACATAGTAAAGGGATTGAGAGCGCGGGGGATGGCGGACAATATACTCAAAAAATCAAATGGGGCATACAAGATGTCGAGGTCAGACCTGCAGGAAAGGGATTTTTTGGCCAGAGGACACAGCAGATTAATCCTCGAGTAGATGCTTATGAGCTTAAAATAAATCCCAATAACGAGAGCTATTATCTCAAATCCCCGGCTGGCGGTTATGTTCAATATGAAAACATGGTAAACGATGTCGTAATGGACGGAAAACTTGTCATACAACAAAAATCGTTTTACCATGTTAATGAGTTACCCGATTTCGCAAGAAATAAGGTCTTACAAGAAGCCATGAGGCAGGTAGAAGCAGCAAATAGTGTCGGCTATACCGTTGAGTGGCTTGTTTCTGATCCAAAAGCTGTAGCACAATTGGCCGACTTTTTCATAAGCAAAAACATAAATATCGTTGTCAGGTATTTCCCGGAATAGAGCAGGAGGATTATCATGGAAATAATAATTGCAGATAAGCTCGAGAATATTATCCGAGCGCTGAATTTCAAGGATTCAGAAGCGGAGAAAATTGAGGACCCGTTGTTGAGTAATTACTTAAAGTATGTCCATGTCTTAGGGCAACTGGAGACTAAGGCTATTAAAGAAAATAGCTTATCGGAGATTAGCAACTTGTTTTACAGCCGATATTATTGGTTTAATCAGTTTAAGGAAAGATATTTTGCATTGTTTGGCCACGATGAGGGGCTGGGACAACAGAGTTTTAAGATGCTAAGCGACTATAACGAGCGATTTCCCGGGAAAATGGACTGGGGCATAATAGAACAGATCGAGAATGGTTCCATTTGATATGGGTCGATGATGACCCCCATACAATCTTTTGATCATGCGATTTTTCGCTTTGCGCGACTTACCACCCCATCGCGCAAAATCAAACCCCTATGAAAACAGTCTCTCGGCCCACACTGCGGGCTGATGTCAGCCGCGCCGGGGCCGCTTGCGACCCGGGTATATAAACTTGCTGTTAACATACAAAAGCTCGGCTGCTGCCGGGCTTTTGTTTTTACGGTGACGGTGGAGGGGGCGATCCAACAGCGCGGGAATCCAACCTGCCGCATGCCCCGCATCTATCGAATCCATCCGGCAGGCGTATGAAAAGCTGATCACAGAGCAGCAGACAGCCAACGTGCAAAATCTCGCGGCGGAGAACAAGGTTCGTGATCTGACTGATGTCTATCGGGAGAAGGTTCAGGCAAATGGCGCGGGAGCTGACGCCGTCAGCGCGCAACCGGTTGAAAACAGCGCCGGACAGGGATATAATGGAATTAATACTTTGGAGAAGCTCTACGACGAGGCGGTACATAGTAAAGGTATAGACGGCGCGGGGGATGTAGGAAAAGTAATAACCGAAATCAGGTACAAGCCTTCTTCTGGAGTAACCCTTAAAGCGAATCCGAACAAAACCACCACAGTTATCGGTAACTTTGAAAAAGACATGAAAAATATTGTAAATGAAATGGGTAACGTGAAGTCTTCGTATTTCGGTGCAAAGAAAGGTGGATTCAACGTCCTCAACGTTCCAGATGATATGTATAAAAATGCTGATCAGTTTTGGGATGAAGTCAACGTAAAATGGTTAGATGAAGCGATTTCCCGAGGCGATGATTTTATTCTGGCGACGAAACCGACAACCGATGTGCTCTGGAAAATTGATCCTGTATCAAGAACTAAAACTTTAACAGGGTTTGGCCGGGAATACCAACACATGCTTGACAACGGATATGTCTATGATTCTCTTTCAAACATGATGGTAAAAAAGTGAGGTATAGTAATGCAAGATTATGAAATGATGGTACGAGAATGCTACAAACCAATAATCAATCAATATAAGTACCAGTTTGAGAAACTGGATAGCGATGAATTTTTTCTTATAGGAAACGGATTCGCTTTATATATTTTTGTCGACCGTAGAGATAAAAGGTCTGATGTCTGGTTTGTTTCCCTTGATAAAAATGGAATAATTAAAACGCACAGCCTAATGGATGTGATGGAGAGCCGTTTTGATGAGTACGACTCTAGTTGCTATGGGAACCCTAAATCTCCTGATGAACAAGTAAAAGGATATATGCGTTTTGACGTTTCAGGACTATCAAGGCACTGCGATGATATACTTACCGGTGATCCGCAATGGATAAATCGAATTATTGCAGAGGGTAACTACAGTCGTCATGTTGCTCGGTTCCTTGCACCATATTTCAGAGCTCAAGGATATACGGTGGTTGTTAGGGAAGAAAACTAATCGACGTAATGATTGAATTCGAATATAAAATGGATTTACGTTATAAGGAAGTGGAAGCCAAGAAAAAGAAACAAGAATGATGCTGTGAACTACTTGAAATGACTCACATTTCTGAAACTCCAGCATAACAAATCGTGCTACCACGTGAAAAGTTATGTCATTCCGCAATCCCCGAACGGCTTTGCCGGTCGGTGTTGGTTGGGCGGGGGGCTTGAAAAAGCCACCCACCCTTTAACCTGCATGGTTTTCGACCCCATGGTTCACCCCTGGTTTTTGAGGGAAATCGGGTCATATTCACAACAGGCTTTCTTAGCGCGAAACAGGCTTAAACTCAACATCAGTTAACATAGCAAAGCTCGGCCGTTGGCCGGGCTTTTGTGTTGCCGACGCCGCACTCAGTTTGGGTCAAGTGGCTATTACCTTGCCATTTGGGGCAACAGGTTCGCTTATTGTGTTATCAACTTCCGCCGCCGGGCAGACAGCCTTGCAGTCTCTTCAAAACGGCGCAACGACCGATCAAGCATTTGAGTTGGCGACGGTCGCCGGTGCTGTCGAACTGTTGACCGAAAAAATCCCGGTCGACAACTTGTTTACCCTCATGAAGGGCGGCAAAAACACACTCAAACAGGGTTTGAAAGCCACCGCAAAAAGGGTGTTCGTCGACGGCGGCAAAGAGGCCGGGATGGAAGCTGCGCAGGAAGTAATCGGTCAATATATCAACACCGTCGCTGACGAAGCGATCATGGGTGACAAATCTCAATACAACCGGCTTGTCGAGCAGTATGTCTCTGATGGGAAGAGCCGTGGCCAGGCAGAGCGCGATGCGTTTAATAAGCTTTATATCCAAGACACGCTCGTTGCGGGTCTTCAAGGCGGACTCTCCGGCTTCGCTATGGGCAGTGGCGGCAGCTTCGTCGGCGGTTTAACAGCGCCAAGAGCGAATACAGGGATGACGACGCCTGTAGTTGCTTCAGAGAGTCCTGTAATAATGCCATACGCTCAAGCTGAAAAAACTACGCAAAACGCCTCGATCCCACTCAACCCACATCCCGCATCCGTCGAATCCATCCGGCAGGCGTATGAAAAGCTGATTGCAGAGCAGCAGGCAGCCAACGCGGAGAATGTTGCAGCGGAAAACAGGGTTCGTGATCTGACTGATGTCTATCGGGAGAAGGTTCAGCCGGAGGGCGCGGGAGCGGACACCGTCAGCGCGCAACAGGTTGAAAACAGCGCAGGACAGGGATATAATGGCATTAACACATTAGAGAAGCTCTACGATGAGGCGGTACATAGTAAAGGTACTGAAGGCGCGGGGGATGACTTGAGTGGCCCTGTAGAAATCACTCCGCCTTCAAATGCTACACCTCAACAGATTGCTCAGACTAAAGCCTACATTGATGGGTCAAATCAGGCTTTAGAGGCAGGAAAGTTATCCCCGTCAGGGCGAGTTTCAACAGCAGGTTCATTGAGGATCAGGGCCAATGCGTCAGCAGCTTCGGAACGCGCAAGAGCAGCGGCTGCAGGAACCCCGTATCAAGGGCACGTTGGGCATGTGCCCGATACGACTTGGACGGGAACTGCCGATCCTTTTAGCTGGCTGGACCTTGATCCATCGGTAAATATGAGTATTGGTGGACAGGCAAACCGATATCCGATAGGATATAAACCAACGGAATTTCGTTTTAGGAACAGGTGATAAATGATGAATGAAGAATGGCGGGATCGCATTGTTGCTATGGTCTATGTCAAGCAGGAACTGATGAAACTGGACGTGGACGGAATTTGGCCGCATCATCTACCGGAATTGGCGGCCAGTGAAGAGACACTGAGGAAAACAGAGGCTCATTTAGGGTTCAGGATAGATCAGGACTATCGTGAGTTCTTGAAAATGGCAGATGGTTGGAAGGGATATCTCCAAACAGTCGATTTGTTTGGAACCGAGGAACTCTCTGGTTCTCCGACGATGCAATACGCGCAGTCACTTTTGGACTTTGTCGAAGACGGTGTCATTCAATCTACCGGATTTTCAAGAGAAGAATTGCTGCCGATAGCGGCCACGAAATATGATAAGGACTTATTTGTCATGACTCGCCCCACATCGCATGCGCCAGGCACTGTAATATGGTTCGCGGGTGAAGAGATCGACAGGTATCCTAATTTTACTGAATACTTTCTGGCGATGATCGAGTATAATCGCCAACTTGTTAATGATATGCAAAAAGGCAATTAAAACGCCTTGAATGTCTAAAAACACTCGCTTTTCTAAAAATCCAGCATAACAATTCGCGCTGCCGTGCAAAAAGTTATGTCATTCCGCGAGCCCCGAACGGCTTTGCCGGTCGGTGTTTATTGGCTTTGTGCCGCGTAAGTGGCAAAACATCAGTTGACAACACAAAAGCCCGGCGGTTGCCGGGCTTTTGTGTTGCCCGCTGCACTGGGATCAGCTATGGTCGAGCATCTTATTTCTGATGCTACGAGTCGACGCGGAGAGCCAAGCGTTTAATAAAATCACAGGCCCAAACCGCACTTAAAATGGCAAAGAACGCGGTAGACAGCGATGTCATAAAAGCTCGTGAAATGTGGGATGCCGGTGTTAAACCAAGTGAGATATATAACGCAACTGGAAAATTTGTCACAAACGACGGTTCTGTTTATAGCGAATCTGGTAAATTGCAGATGACCTCCAATGGGGGTATAATACCCTCAGAAGGGAGCGATTTATATGCGCAGAACAAAGGAGGACATAATACGTTCTCTGAGGGAACACATGGACAGAGCCTATCAGAGGTCGGGAGGCAAACGGTTGTCGGACGTGGAGATAACCAATTTAGTGGAGGATTGGATAGCCAGACGGGAAAAAGCTGGACTACCCTCAATACCGAAACCCGTAAACAATATACAGACACATTCCGAAGATATATAAGCACAGAGCCCCACAGCGAATTAGGTATACTAAAAGATGCATATATTAGTCAATATGGCAACGAAAAGGCTGCGACACAAGAAATGGCCAAGCAATTTTATGAAGATTTATACGCATCTCCTGTTGTCGCTGAAAACAAATGGGGAAATTTCATTCCTGAGTTACCTAAACTTATTGATGAATTTAACCAGTTAATGTCTGGTGATTTGATTAATACGCGCACCCCACATCCCGCATCTGTCGAATCCATCCGGCAGACGTATGAAAAGCTGATCACAGAGCAGCAGGCAGCCAACGTGCAAAATCTCGCGGCGGAGAACAAGGTTCGTGATCTGACTGATGTCTATCGGGAGAAGGTTCAGCCGGAGGGTGCGGGAGCGGACGCCGTCAGCGCGCAACCGGTTGAAAACAGCGCAGGACAGGGATATAATGGCATTAACACATTAGAGAAGCTCTACGATGAGGCAGTACATGGTAAAGGTACTGAGGGCGCGGGGGAGCTTAGCAATATTACTGATGGCGGTAAAAATGCACAATACACTTACAAGAATAATCCCATGGAAAATCCGAAGGCAGGAAAAGATATCATTGAAGACCCAAAGGCTATGTATGGATATTCACCGAATCCTTTGTCGGAGAGAATTGGAAGGTTTGCAGATTTTGATTGGACAAACAAGAAGTTGTCGCAAGGGCGCGAGAAGCCAGATTGCAATATCATAAAGATAATGAATCAATGTATAATATCATAAAAGGAATGCAGCAAAACGGATCAACTGTTGAGGAAATTGCAAGGGCAGCAAACCAGCAGAGAAACGTGAATAGATTGCAGAGTTACATCGATACGGGTAATATGAACGGCTATGAAAAAGCTGTAGAAAGCAATATGAGAATCTTTCATAATAAGTTTGGCATGACCGCTGACCAAGCATTTGCCAAGTATGGTTCATGGGATATTGTATTAGAAAAAGCTATGAGTGCAAATGCCGGTATGGATGCTTGTTGCGGATTGTATGATGATTTCTATTATCTTTATTCAATTGGGAGGTAATTTTAGTGATACAAATATCAATCAAACACTACGACGATAATAACGATATGGTTCTTATTACTAAAGATGGTAAGGAAATTTGGGGCACTATGACTATGATGCAATTTGAAGATGACATGGATTATTTCGGAATCCCTGTCAGACTTGAAGAAAAAGATGGTCAAAAAGGATATGTGTTTAATAATAGTATTGATAAAGAACTAATTCGTGAAGAGACAAAAAGATTCATAGAAACCCATAAATTGGAAATATTAAAATGCTTTTAATCTAAAAGAAAAGCTTGTGTAAACAGCTCTCTGCTGGTTTTGTTCTGAAGCTCATGCCACAAATAAAACTGTTGTTTTCTGCGTATATTGACAGCTCCTACCTCGTAATCTGCGCAAGCCACCTACTAAAATGCTGGATTGAGCCAATAGTTTCATGAAAGCCACCTGATTTTTATTTTCTGATGCTGTTGGGTGGCATGCCGCAACCCCCGAACGGCTTTGCCGGTCGGTGTTTACCGGCTTTGTGCCGCGAAAGCGGCATAAAGCCTTTAACCTGCATGGCTTTCAACCACATGGTCACGATGGTTTTGAAAGAAATCGGGTCATATTCACAACAGACTTTCTTAGCGCGAAACAGGCTTAAACTCAACATCAGTTAACATAACAAAAGCTCGGCCGTTGGCCGGGCTTTTGTTTTTGAGCAGCGATGGCGTGGGGGGTGTACCAATAAAGCGAACCGCCCACTGCAAGACAACCCCGTCCGCATCCGTTGAATCCATCTGGCAGGCGTATGAAAAGCTGATTGCAGAGCAGCAGGCAGTCAACGCGCAAAATCTCGCGGCGGAAAACAGGAATCGTGATCTGACTGATGTCTATCGGGAGAAGGCTCAGGCAAATGGCGTGGGAGCGGACGCCGTCAGCGCGCAACCGGTTGAAAACAACGCAGGACAGGGATATAATGGCATTAACACATTAGAGAAGCTCTACGATGAGGCAGTACATAGTAAAGGTACTGAGGGCACGGGGGATGGCCTGAATAAAGCTGGAATACCAAAAACAAAGGTTGACGAGATCCTCAAATCTCTTCCTGGTTCAAGGCCAAATCCCAAAACATATTTAAGCAAAGAATATATTGCGAACCACTTAGGAAATTTTAATAACGGGGTTACTAAAATCAAATACAAAGCTCCGACTGGCTTTGCTGGCCCTCCCGACGGAACATTTGTTATGCCGTCATCGGTAGCAAACGATTTGATAGCCAAGGCTAACGGGGACATATCAAAACTTGAGCAATTACTTGGGCTCGCCCCTGGTTCTTTAGGAAAAAACCCTGTGCGGGTTGATATTGCGAATCCGACTGGTTTACGGATGCCAAGCGGTAATGAATTTGGTGCGAACGCCCAATGGGTTCCTGGAGGATATACCAGTGGTAAAATTCCGGAGATCATTATTGATTCACCAGCGCCAGGGCAATATATCGTAAGACCGCTTACATAACATTTGAAGGAGATGAAATTGTGGAAACGAAAATCTTCGATGATTACGGTGTGGAAATTTTTAAGCGTTCGGGCAAATATTTTATTTGTGTTGATTCTGGAGAAATGGCGAGCAGACTCGTAGAAGCCGAAATATCTATGAGCGATGCTACACTTGCACAACAAGGCCCTCAAAAAGCATATGATGTTCTTATGAAATATAAAAACATGGGGTTATTTAAGAATGTAGAAGATGTATAGGGGCTTACTTGCAACCCCTTTTCAAGCTTTGGTTTCATGCGGCATTTCACATACTTAATTTTAAAGCAAGTTGTGGGAAAAGTATTTACTTTAAGTAATAGGTTTTCAACATATGTTGGCAAATGGAGAAAGCTTATATGCAAACAATCATGGAAGATGAAGGAATAGAATTGTATAGTAACAATGGCAAATATTATCTAAGATATGATGCAGGAGAACTAATGATTAAAATGAAAAATCTCGAGATTTCAGAAAAAGAGGCTCAAGATATAATTAGTAATCTAGACACTGCATATAACATTATAATTACTTATCACGATAAGGGAGTGTTCGGAGAAGATTCTTATGATTCAGAGATTTAGGCAACTTCACACCCCACGCCTCTTAGGTAAATTCAATAACAGTTAACATAACAAAGACCGGCGGTTGCCGGGCTTTTGTTTTTGAGGAGCGACGGTGTAGGGGGCGTACCAATAAAGCGAACCGCCCACTGCAAGACAACCCCGTCCGCATCCGTTGAATCCATCCGGCAGGCGTATGAAAAGCTGATTGCAGAGCAGCAGGTGGCAGCCAACGCAAAAAACGTAACGGCACCGTAACCGCTTTTTAGAGACGCGGTATCAGAAAATGCGACAATATATACTATAATTTGATAATATACTTGCAATTGATACCAATATATAGTATTATATGCCCATAATATGCAAATCGGAGGGGCTGTTATGGCCGGGAGGCTGGATAACAAGGTTGCCATCGTCACGGGCGCTACGACGGGTATCGGGCGGGCTATCGCCGCCTTGTTCGTCAAGGAGGGCGCGAAGGTCGTTTTTGCCGGCCGCCGCGAAAAGCCCGGCTTGGCGCTGGAATGCGATCTGAAAGCGATTGGTGGCGATGTCCTGTTCGTTCAGACCGATGTGACGAAAACGGAAGATCTGCAATACCTCGTCAATACGGCTATCGGCACTTATGGGCACGTGGACGTGCTCGTCAACAATGCCGATCACTTGGGGTCGGACGCCGATTTTGACGAGATTCGCGATTATGAGGACATTTTTAATGTCAATATCAAAAGTTATCTGATCCTGTGCCGCGAGGTTCTGCCATATATGATCCGTCAGCAAAAGGGCTCTATTATCAACGCCTCCTCCGCTTGCGGGGAGACGGGGATTCACAGCGTTGCATCCTATGCTGCCAGTAAGGGCGCAATTAAAGCCTTTACGCGCTCCTTGGCCGGTGAATACGCCGATCAGGGCGTGCGCGTCAATTCCATTATGCCTGGCATGACGATTTGTGACGACGACCCTGATCATGATATGAAATTTTTTAATACGATCCCGATGGGAAGGGCTGGGGCACCGGAAGAGATCGCCAATGGCTTTTTATTCTTTGCCAGCGATGAATCGTCTTTTTGCACCGGCAGCAATTTAATCATTGATGGCGGCGCGACAGCCATGTGACGCGTGGCGTTAAAAAATTTTCCGGAGGCTTGAAAACGGCCTCCGTTTCTGCGCCCGGTGCGTACCGGCAAAAACGGAAGAAGGCTTTTGTTTTCAGACGCGGTATAACAGCCAGCCAGAGCGCGCTGTAAAACGCTGAAAAAACCGTATAGATGGGGATACAGGTGTAAACCGGTAGCTCGAGTGCCGGACCGAACGTGGCGGAACCGATAAGATACGTCATCGCGAGCAGGCCAAAAAGCATCCCGGCTGTCGCGAGGAAAAAGGCGCGCGTCTTATTGGCGTCAATCCCAAGGATCAGGCCGACGAAGCCGGTTGTCATTAAAAATTCAGCGGCATATTGGGGGCTGATGACACAGAGCATGGCACCGGCAGTGACGTAGACGTTTAATGCCTTTTTTCCGAACAGAATACCGGCCAGCGCCATTAAAAACGTCCCAACGGTGCAAGAAATCGTGCCGAAAGCCGGGATGAACAGGCCAAACGCATAAAGAACATACGTCATGGCAGCAAAATATGCACCGACACAAATCTTAAATGATAACGACATGACGCGCCCCTTTCCGCCTTCAGGATGGTGCTATTTTATGTCGGGGCGGGCGCGGATTTTGCTGAAAATGGTGATAAAAACCACGGGGACGTTTTCCGAGCCCCGTGGTTTTCTTCTTATGCGCTTTTAATAAATTCCTGTGTCCAGTAAAACGTCCCGTTGGAAGCCTTGGCGACGCCGACACCGATCTGGTTATAGATCGGGCTCATGATATTGGCGCGGTGCCCCGGCGAATTCATCCAGGCGTTCATAACCTCCTGCGGTGACCGCTGGCCATAGGCGATATTCTCACCGGCGGCTGTGAAATGAATGCCGAATTCCTCCATCATTTTAAACGGAGAGCCGTACGTTGGTGACGTATGGCCGAAATAGCCCTTGTTAATCATATCCTGTGATTTATAGCGGGCGACGCGGCTCAGCTCCCAGTTGGCGGCCAGCGGCGCAAGACCTGCGGATACACGGTTGCGGTTGACAAGGTCGATGACCTGCTGCTCAAGCGCCTTCACATCGTCGATGCTCGGGATATAGATTTTTTCGCCAACATAAATCAGCGCGGGGTTTTTGATCTGCGGATTGGCGGCGATCAGCTCGCTGACGCCAATTTGATATCTAACGGCGATTTTCCACATCGTATCACCGGGGACAACTGTATATGTCGCACCCGCGGCAGCGGCACTGAGCGGTATGGCGACGAGAAGAAGCGCCATTGCCAGCGTGGATACCATCAGTTTTTTAATTTTCAAGAAATTCATTAATGCACCTCCAATCATAGTATTGGCATAATCGTTGCATTTTGAAGCGAAATCGTTTTAAATAGCCCCTAAAATACTGGTAATAGTACCGCTTGATGGGTGCTTTCACACGTTTTGGCTGGTGCAGAGCAGGATATTTTAAATAAAGCGGCCTTAAGAGAAAAATCTGATAAAAAATTGGAAGAAATACCAATTGAGAATTATCTGAGAAATACCGATAAATAAATAAATGAGTTTACGTCCAGCCGGATGCGGTGGGACGATAGATACAAGGTGAAGCTGTTGAAAAGTTTACTAAACGCTTACATAACGTCGCGGAACGACATGGAATCGCTCCGTCATGAGAATCAAATGACGCTGACGATCACCGTTCCACTGCTTATTTTTGCGTCGCTTGTCAACTATGTTGTGTTTGTGCTGATAGAGAATTCCAACGTGGCGGCAGCATTTACGAACAGCCTGATCTTTTTGTTCTTTGCCGTCTGCATGCAGATTGTCAAAAAGCTGTCGATGGCACAGCGGATTAAGTACTTTGTCATTATTGGCTATTTGATGCTCCTGCTCGTTTTTCTCGTCATTCGATATTACATAATCATCGGTCCGACGGTGTGGACGATTTCATTTATTATGATTTTGATCGCGCTTGCCAGGAACAACAGACTGATGATCACTTTCGTCTCATTGCTACTTATTGTGCTCGGAATTTATGCATCGGTTGCCGACATCTCGTTCGTAATGGGAACAGAGTACTACATTGCCCAGTTCCTTGCCTTCGCGTTTTTGTTTATCATAGCTTCAGGCGTCCAGTATATCAGTATTGAACGCCATAAAAAAATTATCAGCTATCTCGATGAATCGGAGCTCATATCTCAGGTCTCCGCCGATTTTATTTCCGTCTGCGCCGACAATTTTGATGAGAAGATTGACGGGATGCTTCAGCGGCTGGGGCAGTATTTGCAGGCTGACCGCGCCGGTGTTTTCAGCTTGTCGTCTGACGCGAAGACGCTGACATGCGCCTACGAGTGGTGTTCGAAAGAATTGGAAAACATATCCAGTAAACCCATTGATTTTGCCGTTTGCCGCTTCCCGTGCTGGCAGGAGCAGATCAGCAAAAAGAAAGGCGGCATTAACGACATCGGTCTGTTTTGCACACCGGCCGAACAAGAAGCGCTGGCACGGTTTGGCATCAAATCGATTTTGTCAATACCGATTGTCAATAACGACGTCGTCTATGGCATACTGGTTTTTGTTTCCGGAACGGCCGAAAAAAAGTGGCACGACAATCATTTAAAGATCACAACGATTATGGCCAATTTCCTAGGTGATGCGTTTGCCAAGATCCGCTATGAAAAAGAAATCAATTATATGGCGTTTTACGATGCGCTGACAGGCCTGCCCAACCGTTTTCTCTTCAACCGCCTGCTTGATCAGGCCATCACGGAAGCCGGGCAGGCGCATTCGAAAATCGCCGTCATTTTCATTGACCTGGACGCCTTCAAAGCCGTTAACGATACGATGGGTCACGAGGGCGGCGACGCGCTGCTTCAGCAAGTCGCGCAAAGCCTATCCTGCTATGTTGGTGACAGGGGCGTCGTTGCACGGTTTGGCGGTGACGAGTTCATTATCATGCTCCGCGGCATTATGGACAGCGAGCAAATCACACAAATTGCCGGTGAGATCATGGCTGTATTCAAAAGGCCTATAAAGGTCCTCGATCAGGAATTCTTTGTAACGGCAAGCGCCGGCATTGCCATCTATCCGGAAGACGGCGAAAAGTCAAACGATTTAAAGAAAAATGCCGATCTTGCCATGTACAACGCCAAAGAGCTCGGAAAAAACCAGGCCGCCTTCTGCACCGTGCAGATGAAGGCGGAAATCGAAAAAAAAGTACAGCTGACGAATCAGCTGTACAGAGCGCTTGAAAAGAACGAGCTTGTCTTGTATTATCAGCCGTTTGTCAGCATTACAACGAAGGAAATCATCGGCGTCGAGGCGCTTGCCAGATGGGTGCATCCGGAACTGGGCCTCGTTCCGCCAAGCGTTTTTATCCCGCTGGCTGAACAGACGGGGCTTATCAATTCAATTGGACGATGGGTTCTCGAAACGGCCTGCCGCCAGAATAAAAAATGGCAGGATGCGGGATATCAGCCTGTTCGCATGGCCGTCAATCTGTCCGTTGAACAGTTTCACAACCTGAATCTCGTCAACGAAATCAGAGGTGTTCTTGAAAAAACAGCGCTTGCCCCGCAGTATCTTGAACTTGAAATTACGGAGAGCGTTGCCATCAAGGAAACAGACTATATCAGCAGCGTGCTCAAAGAACTTAAAAATTTGGGTGTCTCCATCGCCATCGACGATTTTGGGACGGAATATTCGTCCCTGTCGCGCATTAAGCAGCTGCCGATTGACCGCATCAAAATGGCCATGCAATTTGTACACGGCATCTCCGTCAGCCGGCAGGACGAGGCGATTGCGAAAATCATCATCAATCTGGCAAACAACCTTGGGGTGAAAGTGATTGCCGAGGGCGTTGAGACAGAAAACCAAATGAGATTTCTTGAAAAACGTATCTGCGATGAGGTTCAAGGCTTCTATTTCTATAAACCGATGCCGGCGGAAGAGCTTGAGAAAATTTTGCGCAGCAAAGAGCTGGTTTTATTGTAAACGGCGGGACGGTCGTTAAGGCCCCGGCACGTATAGATTCAGCTCCGCTGGTGTGCACAGGCCATATCGCACGGCGTTGTCGCGCAGCCTGACGTAGAGTTCGGCATATGTCGCCTGTACATACGGCATAACAAATAAGGTGCCGATGCCAAGCGCCAGCGTACCGAGCAGCAGCCAGCCAAGGAAAGACAGGCCAAGAACAAACATGTTCCATTTGTGCCCGTTTGTCATGGCGATACTGAGCTTGAGCGCCCTGTCGTATCCGATGTTCGGGTTGTCAGCCAGGATGTATGGCGTCATGCTGTAGGACAGGGTTTTTATTAGAACGATAATATATCCGGCAATCATAAGCAGGATGCTGACGGGAATATAGCCGCCATACCCCGCTGATAGGCTCCAGCCGGTGCTGTAAAAATCCCCGTACATCATGCCATACGGCAGAGTGCTGGAGAGTATTGCGGCGAAGAGGATGATGAGACCGGGTAAGAGAATCAGCGACCAGAGAAAGATGAACAGATACATCCATGCCATGGCGCCGACGACCTTCCAATAATAACCGCTTTCAAACGGGACAAACAGATTCCGGATAACTGGCGGCGCCAGGCGGTTTTGCAAGAGGAAAAAGCTCATGCCAACCGACAGCGGCAGCGTGACAAAAATGTTGAGCGCAATCGAGCTGAGGCCGGCCAGCCCGGGAATAAAAGACACCATCAAGCCCCCGGCAAACGATATGGCCATCATGATTAAGTAAGCTACAAAGGTCTCCCAATAGGTTGCTCTTAAAACAGCTTTGGCATTTTGTTTGAGTTCTTCTCTCGTCCACATGACTGATTCCCCCATTCTTTGTCAGTATTTTACACGATGGTGAGGATCGATGCAAGTAAAATGTCGAAAAATGGCATTGTAGAATCTGACTAACGCGCGACAAAAACCACCTGATTAACCCAATATCTTGCAATATTCGCCACGGTATGATAACATGAGACAAGTCGTATTTGCGCATAAAGAAACATATAGTTGATTAGAAATCAAGCAGGCATGGGATTAATAAATTTTGGAGGGATTAACGTGAAGAAATGCACGCAATGCGGGCAAACGCTCAACGACGATTTGAAGTTTTGCTTCAAGTGCGGCGGGGCTAACTTTGAACCGGTCGCCGAGGCGGCACCGCAGCCCGCGCAGCAAGCCTATCAGCAGCCAAGCCAGCAGCCCTATTATCAGCAGCCGGCGCAGCAGCAGGCTTATTATCAGCAGCCTGCTTATCAGCAGCCCGTCTACAACAACAGCGAACCGGCGACAATCGGCGATTATCTGTTATTTGCACTTTTTATGATCATCCCGATTTTCAATCTCGTTTACATGATCATGGTCGCCGTCGGCGCGCCGAAGTATAAAAAGTCTATGACAAACTACGCCAGGGCTATGCTTATTATTTTGGGTATAGCCATTATCCTCAACATCATTATATTCGGCGTTATTGGGGTGTCGTTTGCCAACATGTACTCCTACGGGTACTAAATAATACAAAAGCGCGAAAGTGATTTTCGCGCTTTTTGCTTAGAAATCATGCCGAAGCAGGGAGGAATACAGCTTGGATGACAATATGAATGCATCAATCGACGAAACGGCCGGCGCTGTGCCTGAATCAACCATGCCGGTACCGGACAGCGTACCAACGTCTTCAGAGCCGGTGTCGCAGCCTGTCCAACAACCCCCTGTGCCAGCACAGTCAGCGCCAACGCCGCCTGTGCCGCCGCCACAACAGGCACCGCAAAATAACACGCCCTATTACGCGCAGCCGCCCTACTATTCGCCGCCGCAGAGTGCCTATCCGCCTGCCGGATATGGCGCGCCGCCGCCCTATTACGCGCAGCCCTCGCCGCAAAGCGGAAAAGCGACGGCGTCGCTTGTGCTCGGGATTATCGGTATCGTCGTGTCGTGGGTGCCATGGGTATTCGTTGCGGGGCTGGTTTGCTCGATTATCGGCCTTGTGATGGGCGTGGGCGCCAGAAAAATTTTGCCGCCGGGGCAGGATCAAACCCGTGCAACGGCCGGAATGGTCTGCTCCATTATCGGGCTTGTTATCAGCGTTGTCATCTTCATCATCTACCTCTTTTTTATTGCGCTCATGATAAATTTAGGCAGCTATTCAGGCTCGTCCTATAGCGCCTACGGTGTTTAACGATAAAATGACAAGAAAATCAGCCGCCTGTCGTGTACAGGCGGCTGATTTCTTGGATGGTTTATTTCAATCCGGATTTCCGGTTGTTTTATGCACCGAAATAACGCTGGAGAAGGCCTTTAAACGCCTTGCCGTGCCGGGCTTCGTCGCGTGCCATCTCATGAACGGTATCGTGAATGGCATCAAGATTAAGGGCCTTGGCGCGTTTTGCGAGGTCGGTCTTGCCGCCTGTGGCACCGTTTTCAGCATTGACACGCATTTCAAGATTCTTTTTGGTGCTGTCGGTGACAACTTCGCCGAGAAGCTCGGCAAATTTCGCCGCGTGCTCGGCTTCCTCAAACGCGGCCTTTTCCCAGAAGGCGCCGATTTCAGGATAGCCCTCGCGGTAGGCAACACGTGCCATCGCGAGATACATGCCGACCTCCGTGCACTCGCCGGTAAAATTCATCCGGAGATCGTTGATGATATCCTCCGGCGCGCCCTTGGCAACGCCAACAACATGTTCGGCAGCCCAAAGCATATCATCGCCCTGTTCGACGAATTTTTCAGCAGGAGCACCGCAGACGGGGCAGGACTGGGGGGGCGTATCGCCCATATGGACATGACCGCAAACACCGCATACAAACTTTTTCATATAATGACCTCCAATAATAATTCAAATATTAAAATCGTCAGATCATGGACTGACGCATTTTTCACAGTTACCGTAAAAAGTGAGCTGCCTGAACAAAACATCAACGTTGTTTTGGCGGGCTGTCTCATCGTTTAAGGAAGGTGAAACAGACACCTCGATATCACGCACTGCCCCGCAGGACAGGCATATGAAATGGGTGTGCTCCGTCACCGTGCCGTCATAGCGCTCCTGCCCACCCACAACGCCGACGGTTATCACTTTGCCTTCCTCTTTAAAGGCGGCAATATTGCGGTAGACGGTCGCCAGACTGAGGTCGGGAATCTCCTTTCGGAGCTCCTCATAGACCCAGAGTGCCGATGGGTGCGTCGTCGTCGACCGGATTTTTTCAAGCACCGCGTCACGCTTGCGGCTGTGTTTTTTGACTGTAGCTATCATGAGCGGCCCCCGAAATAATAATAAGAATAATTCTTGTTATTAAGATAACAGATATTTTTTATTTTGTAAAGAGGCTTTTATAAAAAAACTGCCGTTTTGTAATATCGTCACAAAAGGCGCATCTTAAACAGTGCGAAAAAAAGCACCCGACAGCGGCACGCGGCCGTCTGTACAGGTGCGTTTCATGGAACGATCATCTTGCTTCTGGATTTTAGCCGCCCTTCAGCTGCCGTGCCGCCTGGTTGACGCCGGTAGCAGCAAGCCCGCTGACGATGCCGATAGCAACGGCGTTTAAATAGTCGGAAGCGGGGTAGGAGGGCATGATGAGCATGGCGAGAACACCCAAAAGCCCGCCGGTCAGCCCGCTGATAATCGGCAGCCATTTTCGATTGAGCGGCGTCGTTTTGATGATTTCTATGAGCAGATAGCAAATGACGGTGATGGCGGCGACAGAAGTAAACCCGAAGTCCATGAAAAAGCTCCTTCCGTATATGGCTTGTAATATTTATGTATGCCGAACGTGTCCAAATCAGAACAAAAATGGACTCGCCAAAAAATTAAAAGGGTATTTTTAGAAAAAAGCGAAATTTTTATTGAAAAAAATATGAGAATATAATAACATAAAGGTCACGAGTCAAACGGGTTACATAACACGAAATGGCATAAGTGTATAACGCTGGAAAAATATGCGGGAGGGCAATGAATGGGGTTATCATTTTATAAACAGCTGATGACAAACCATGGCAGCTTTAAGCCGATTGACCCTGAATATAAATTTGTCTATTTGCTGAATATTGGTTTATTCTTTTTTATCCTGATCAATGTGTTCTTTGCCGCTGTTGAACTGCTGATTGGTTTGATTCCACTGGCAGGCATTCATATCGTCGCAGCAGTAGTCTGTACGCTCCTGTTGACATATTTCCACAGGACGAATCATCTAAGAGCTGCGTCGGGTGCCATGGTAATGCTTCTCTGCGCTGCCGTTATAGCCGTTATACTTTGGCTTGGGCACCAAAGTGCCGTTGTCATACTGATTTGCCTCTTGCCGTTGCTGATCTATTTCATCATCGGTTATAAAACGCCGCCATTGATTTACGGAATTTTTATCGTTTATCTGTTTGCGTTTCTATTTTTCACGTATCAAAGCTGGGGTGAGGGCGTTTTCACGCTGATCATCAGTGTTCACAGCGCCCTATCTTTCTTCCCGTTGGCCTTAATGATGATGTATTATGAAATAAGCTGGAAAGAGGCCGGAGATGCCGTCTATCTCAAGAATACCGAGCTGGAACAGGCCAATGCAGCCCTTCGTGAGAGCAAAGACCGCCTGCGGCTGATTCTCGATTCGACGGCTGAGGCAATCTTCGGTATTGACTTAAAAGGCGCATGCACATTCTGCAACGCCAGCTGCCTTGAAATGCTCGGCTACAGGGAAGAAGCGGAGCTGCTTGGAAAAGATATGCACGAACTGATACACAGCAAGCAGCGCGACGGAACCCCCATCCCCAAGCAAGACTGCAAGATCAATCAAACCTGTATGGAAGGCATCGCCACGCACGCCGACGATGAGGTTTTCTGGACGGCCGGCGGCAACTGCTTAGATGTTGAGTATAATTCTTATCCGCAGTATAAAGACGGAATGATGATTGGGGCCGTTATCACGTTTCAGGATAATTCTCTTCGAAAAATGCATGAGGAGCAGATTGCCTATTTCAGTTCGCATGATTCGCTCACAGGCCTTTTAAACAGAAGCTATTTTGAAACGGCCATTAATAAAATTGACACCAAGCAACAGCTGCCCGTTTCCGTTATCATGGGCGACTTAAACGGCCTGAAGCTGACAAACGATATTTTCGGCCACGACGCCGGTGACGACCTGCTCGTCAAGGCGGCCGACGTTTTGAAGAAAACGTGCCGCGAGGATGATGTGATCGCCCGCCTCGGCGGCGACGAATATGTGATTTTGCTGCCCAAAACATCACATGAGGACGCCGTCCAAATTGTCAATCGCATGAAGGACGCGTTGAGCCGCATCAAGGTCAACGCGATCAAATGCAGCATGTCTCTCGGCTGCGATACAAAAACATCTGTACAGCAAAAAATTGATGTCACAATTAAAAATGCCGAGAGCGAAATGTATAAGGATAAGGCGCTCAACCACACCAAAGTCAACGCCGATATGATTAACGCCATCATCATGTCGCTCTACGTCAAAAGCCCGCGGGAGGAGCAGCACTCGACAAATGTCAGCCAGCTGTGCACCGCCATCGGCGAGGCGCTTAACCTGCCGGAAACGCAGCTCACGCAGCTCCGAAGCGCCGGATTTCTGCATGATATCGGAAAAATCTGCTTTTCAAACAATGTTCTTAACAAGATCGGTCCGCTTAATGAACTGGAAACCGTTGAATTCAAGCAGCATCCGGCTGTCGGCTATAGAATCCTCAACTTGTTTGACAACACCCTGAACCTTGCCGACAGTGTCTATAGCCACCATGAATGGTGGGATGGCAGCGGTTATCCGAGAGGCCTCAAAGGCAGCGAGATTCCGCTCGTTGCCCGGATTGTCGCGGTTGCCGATCAATATGATTCTCTCACCAGCACATACAGCGATGACCCGCTCAGTCAAGAAGAAGCCCTCAAGCGGATGCGGGAGAAGGCCGGCGTGAAGCTGGACCCGCAAATTGTTGACGTCTTTATCGAGATGATGTCAAATCAAACGCCATAAGGTTCTTAAAAAAACATCCCCGGCAGCTTTGCTGCCGGGGATTCACTTTTTACGGCATCAATGTGTAGCCCGATAAGACCTATGGTGTCCTGCTGTTTTTGGCATTCATTTCATCATACAGCCGGTACCAGGCCTGCACGGTGTTTTCGAGAAAATAATAGTGGCGGATGTACGCGGCCAAAAGCACCGCGACGATGAGGATGAGGAGGAGCGTAAGGAGAGTGCCTATGGCGAGAAACAGCCCGATTGAAAAGAGGAACAGGACGGATACAAGGCACGTCACCAGAAGATGGACAAGGCGCTCATGCTGCAGCCATGATATTTTCAGCGTGTGCAGTGTTAGAAGCGCCCCATTCATTTCGCCTGAAGCGAGGCGGCTTCGGACGTCTTGCTCATATTTTCGGCAGTATCCGCGCATCGATAAGCCCCGGGCCTGCGCCATTTTCTGACTATTCATCGTTAAGCTGTTCCTTTCGCTGATTGCCTCGGCGCTGGCCGGTCAGTCCGGCATGTATGCCAGATGAGAAAGGCGGAACACATCGGCACCGGCGGTGTTCAGATAGGCGTAGCTCATATCACTGTTAATTTCAAAAAGATCCAGCGTCGTGTCAAAATTGGCGTATCCGGTCCCGGCGGCAATCGTTTTTCCGTCTCTGGTGAGGATTTGATAGGCCAATGCATCAACGTAATCGCCGTATTCATTGATGATGAAGAATATCTGCCCGCTCGCGCTTTGAGCGATCTGAATGTTGGCGCTCGTTGTCAGCGGAATAACCGTTTTACCGTCAAGCGTCATCACGCCTTCCGACCACGAATCGGCGTTGTAGACATTGTAGCTGACAAGGCCGTCCACAACGGCACCGATATCGAGGTCGCCGGGATATGTGTGCTTTTCCGACCCCTTACTCAGCACAGTGCCGTCATTTGTTTTTGCGTAAAACCAGCCGTCGGAAATGAGAATCGCTTCCGGATTATCGGGCGAAATCTTTTTAAAATTGCTGTCATAATACGTCTGATTATAGCTGCCGTCATTGAAGCTGTAGATACCGTTTCCCCATAAGCTGATGGCATAGTTGTTTTTAATGAGCGTTTTCCCGCCGGTGTCGATAACGGCATACGTCCCGTCTGCCAGCATGACAATGGCCTTGCCGCTGACAAAAGGCTGGGCGTCTTTAAACTGCGGTGTAATGAGCATACTAAAATCAGTGCTGATATAGCCGTACAGGCCGTCTTTTTGGACGGCGGCGTACCCCTCGGAAAAGCCATATGCATCCGTATAGGCTGTATAGGTCACCTTGCCGGTCGTTGCGTCAATATAGGCGGCGTTACCGTCATCAAGCTTGACTGCTAAAAAGCCACCGCCGTATTGAAAGGTGTATGATGCGTCAGACGGGAGCAGATCATAGCAGGAAAGCGCTTTGATGTTATACAGCAGCTTGCCGCTATAATTCATCACATCAATATCGTTTTTATCGTCATTGCGAACGAGCAGCATGACGTTGGCCATATAAATGATATGCTGGTAATCAAACGGGGTGATCCAGCTGCCGTCAAGCGCGCAGGCGGCATAGCGGATACTTTCGTGGGGATTGTCTTCATCGATTGTTCCAATAATCTTTGACAAATTATACGCCTTGGCGGTGTCGACACCGTCATAGCGGCCGTATTGATAGCCGTAACCTTCATAGACGGATTCGTAAATCGGGTCGGTTACAATCATGCCGCTTTCGGTTATCAGGCCGTAAGAGTATGTCAGCACATAGCCACTGTCGGTATATAAAGGCTGCCCGGCATACGGCAGCAGCCTGCCATAGCTGGCTGATGGCGTCAACGCCGTCAGCGGTCCGTCCTTGAGGCGCGTGTATTTTTCCGCGGGCGCGGTGTAAGATGCCAGCTTCGAATAATCAGTTTTGACGCCGGAATGCCAGTCTGTTGCCGCGGGGGTCGGCGCGGCGCCGTTATTCTTGCAGGCGGATAAAAGCAGAGCAGGGAGCAGGAAAAAGACCGGCCAAAAGCGACGAATTTTTCCGTTCATCAGCCGCTCCTAACCCGATACGGGCACATAGCCCTCTGTTTTAATGAGATGCTGCCCTTCGGGTGAGAGCAGCCAGTTATATAAAACGCGGGCGGGGCTCTTTTCAGGCTCGTCTGATGCAATGGCGACATAATACGGATTTAAAAACGGATACTGCTTGGCGGCAATCGTCTCGTCGCTCGGGCTGACGCCGTCAATGGAGAGAATCTTGAGCCCGTCGGCCATCTTCATGTCGTTGGCGTAATAATAAACGGAGTAACCAATGGCAGAGGACGAGCCGTCAAAGCTTTTAACGCCCGTCATAAGGCCTTCCATCTCGCTGATCATATAGCCCTTTGGTGCCTCAGCCATTTTCAGATCCTTCATAACGAGCTTTTCCATCAGCGCCTGGCTGCCGGACTCGGCGTTGCGCTGAAAGGCCTCGATTTTGGCGTCGCTGCCGCCGACCTGCTTCCAGTTCGTGATTTCGCCCGAATAGATTTTCCGCACCTGCTCTGTTGTCAGGTTAGAGACGGGGTTATTGGCATTGACGACAAAAATGAGCGCGTCGGTGGCGATGGGCGTCATCTCATATGTAAAACCGGCATCTTTCATTTCTTGAAAAACGTCCGCATTCGGTTCGGCGGCAATCACGATATCCGCGTCGCCGTTCATCAAATTGCGGTAAGATTGCGTCGTTTTATTGAACTGCGCCAAATCGGCAACCTGCTGACGCGTCTTGCCGAGCAGAACGCTGGCTATCGCCTGCCCCAGAGGAATTGTTGAGGTTGAGCCGTCCATTTTCGGAAAATTGTCACGCGTGAAAACAAAATCGTCCGTAGCCGCGCCGGACGGTGACGGCCCGGCCGTATTCTGGTTTTTAAAGAGACAGGAACTCAAAAGCAGCATCAGTGCCATAAGCAGGACAAGTGGAATAATTTTTTTCATGACGTTTCCTCCCTTTTGCCGTGTTGGTACGTTTCAGGAATTCATTGCCAAGTATCAGAATACCTGAAAATCCAGTTTTAGTAAAGATCAATCATACAACAAAAAGTAAATTTTCGATAACAGCAAACTGTCCTTCAAAGCGCTTGCGGAACGTGATATGATTAAGACAAACACAGAAAGGTCGAAAATTCCCATGCAGACGATTCTATATATCCTGCTCATTGCCATTGCCGCCGGGTTTATCGGCGCCCTGCTCGGCCTTGGCGGTGCGATTATCATCACCCCGGCTTTAACGCTCTTGTTCGGGATTGATATTCAATACGCCATCGGGGCGAGCATTATTTCCGTTATCGCCACATCGAGCGGTGCCGCCATCGCGTATCTGAAAGATGGCCTGACGAACATTCGTATCGGTATGCTGCTGGAGCTCGGCACAACGGTTGGCGCAATTGCCGGGGCGTATTTAAGCGGCCTCATTCATCCAAAATTTCTTTACATCGTTTTCGGTATCCTGATGCTCTATTCCGCCGTGATGATGCTTAAAAAGCTGCGTGCCGGGCATGACGCACCGGCAGTACCGCACCCGCTGGCAGAAAAGCTTCAGCTCTGCGATGCGTACTATGATAAGAGTATTGATCAAAACGTGCCCTATAAGG
The DNA here is from genome assembly GCA_038405045.1 of Oscillospiraceae bacterium ZGZL. GTDB lineage: Bacteria > Bacillota > Clostridia > Oscillospirales > Oscillospiraceae > Sporobacter. The sequence goes on from JBBZIV010000001.1 coordinate 195,340, forward strand.
TGGCGGGCGTTTACGGCGGCCTCGGCATGATGGTTCTGGCCGGGACACTGTCAGGTCTGCTCGGCATCGGCAGCGGGACGTTTAAGGTTCTGGGGATGGATTTATTTATGAAACTGCCGATGAAGGTGTCAACGGCGACGAGCAATTTTATGATTGGTGTTACGGCGGCGGCCAGCGCGGGTGTCTACTTCTTCCGCGGCGATATTGACCCCCACATTGCAGCCCCGGTCGCCCTTGGTGTTCTGCTGGGCGCAACAGTCGGCACGCGTGTGATGCAGGTTCTGAAAAGCGGCGCTGTCCGGCTCATATTTGTCCCGGTGCTCGCCATCGTCTCGATTCAAATGATCGTCAAGGGGGTTATGTTCCGGTGAAAAAAGACATCCGGGGTACAGAGCGCGCAATCGCTGCCCTGTTACAGGCAGGCGTCCTTTTGAGCGCTGCCGTTATTTTCACCGGTCTTGTTTTATTTCTGGCAACGGGCGTAAGCGGTTATGAAGGCAATGCGTATCCGGTCGACCTGCCGGCAATTGTCACCGGCTTGCTGGCACTAAAGCCGTACGCCGTCATCCTGACGGGCCTCTTCATTCTAATCCTGACGCCGTTTGTGCGCGTCGGCGCCTCAATGATTTTCTTTATCCAGCAAAGGGACAGGGCATATACCATTATTACAGCAATCGTTTTGATCATATTACTCATCAGTCTTTTTCTTGGTAAAACCGAATAGCGGCAAAAAAAGAATCTTCTCCGGGTGCTCCCGGAGAAGATTCTTGAGTTATACCTTTTTATTATTATCCTGTGATGTTGGGGCTTCTTTGTTTTGCACCATTATTTTGTTGTAAAGCGCTTCACCGACGCAGAGCTTGGCGTGTTTGCACCAGCAGACGCATGAGAGGATGCTGTTGTAGGCGACAAAACCGCATTTGTCGCACGGCACCTCGGTATCGATTGAGAAAATCTCAATTTCGTTGCCGCACTCCGGGCAAATCCTGATTTCAAGCGTTGGTGTTTTCAGTTTGTCGGCTCCGTGACATCCGCCTAACATATCGGTCACCTCCTCTGAGCATCATATTAAACGTTTCACGCAAAAAAGTCCGTTGTTTATACAACGAAGGCGACGGCGAAGCTTAAAAAATTGACATTATTCGACTCTTCCAGTAAAATGAAGGATAAAGGAATCCCTGTATTTTCACCGAAGGCACGGATTCAGGAGGCACAGCATGGACGTTTTAGAAGCCATTAAAACAAGACGGAGCATCAGGAACTATTCGGACAAGCCCGTCGAGGACGAGAAGCTGACGCTGATTTTAGAGGCGGGGCGTCTTGCCCCGTCGGCGATGAACGCGCAGAACTGGCGTTTTATCGTTGTGCGCGATCGGGAAAAAATTCATAAGCTGGTGGATGCATCTGACGGCCAGAGCTTTGTCGGCCAAGCGCCGTGTGTCCTTGTCGTGTGTGCTTCAAACCGCCGACTGATGGCCTGCGGCCAACCGACCGATACGGTTGACGCGGCCATAGCGATGGCCTTTATGATTTTGCAGGCGCAGGCGCTCGGCCTCGGCACCTGCTGGCTCGGCCGTTTCTTTGCTGACGAGATTAAAAAAACGCTGAACATACCGGATGATGTTGCCGTGGTGGCGGTAACGCCGCTCGGCTACCCGGCCGAGCAGCCTGCGGCTCGGCCACGAAAGGCGCTTTGCGAAATAGTCGGCATCGATACATTTTAACAAAGGCCGCGCGTATAGCGCCGGGCTGACGGGAGGTGGCCTATGGAATTTTATATTGCCAGGCATCCTGTGTTTGACAAAGGGAGAAACATCTTCGGCTACAAGCTGCATTATTGCCGTCAACTCAGCGATCACTTTTATGCCGGTTACCGCGAACCGGATGATGCCGAGGCGCTCTATCGCGGGCTGTGCTTTGACGGCTTTGACGAATCGCCCGACAAGCCGAAAGCGCTTGTCGACTTTTCGGAAGAACTCATTGAATCGCTCATTCCGCTGTTCCCGCGGGAAGATACAATCGTCTGTTATGTGGCGGGGGACAACAGCGAATCGACTGTTCTGCGTGACTGCAAAACAATCGGCAGCCACGGGTATAGCATCTCGTATGATGGGCCCATCGAGTTTATCCCGAGAATAGCCGCGTTTGTCGATTTCGTCCGGGTCGATTTCAGGGCGCAGGACCCGAACATGCTTTATGATGTCATCCAAAAACATCAAGACCGTATCCGCTTCAACGCCTATCGGGTCGAGACATGGGATGATTATAAAAAGGCCCTCGCTATCGGCATCTCGTATTTTCAAGGTGAATTTTTCTTATCGCCGCCGCCCGTTGGCCCAGTCGGTATGAAAGCATTTAATGCGACCATTCTCCGGCTGCTCGGTGAGCTCAGCGTCCCGGAGCCGAGCGTCAGGGCCATCACAAACATTGTCGAGCATGACCTGAATATGACGTATAGGCTGCTTAGGCTCGTGAATTCTGCCTATATAGCGCCGAATTTCAAGGTTAAAACAATCTCCCAGGCGGTAACGATTCTCGGCCTGCAGGAGCTCAATCAATTTGTCTCGGCACTGATGGTGCAGGAAATGCGCCGGTCTGAAAATCTGGAGCTTGTCATGCGTTCACTGATACGCGGCAAGCAGCTTGAGCTGCTGGCCATCCGTGACAACGTACAGCTCAAAGGCTCGGAAGCCTTTTTTACCGGTATTTTCTCACTGCTTGATATTATTTTTCATAGAGATCAAAATGCGCTTCTCGCAGACCTGCCCCTGACTGATGAGGTTAAGGATGCGCTCATGGGCGGTGGTGTGCTCGGGTCAATGCTGTCGATGCTCAAAGCGTATGAAAAAGGCCGGTGGGAAGAATTTGAAAGCGTGTACAAACCGGATCTGGCCGTGCAGGAAACACTCATGAACACCTATCTCGAAGCCCTCGAATGGGCACGTTCCATAGACTATTGATATACTGCCGACAAAAAAATTGATTTATAAAGAATGGGATGGAATTGACAGAAAGCACACTGCGTCTGACGCCACGCCAATACGCCGTCCAGTTTATCAAATTTACGCTTTTTTCCGTATCAGCGGGGATCATTCAGTTTTTGAGCTTCGCGGTTTTGCATCTTCTCATCAAAAACAGCTATTGGCTGCCCTATCTTTTTGCGCTCATTTTGTCCGTTCTTTATAATTTCACCGTCAACAGGCGATTTACGTTCAAGTCGGCAGCCAATATTCCGCTGGCTATGTCGAAGGTTGCCGCATATTATGCGGTTTTTACGCCGCTATCAACCTGGTGGGGTCAATCTTTGACGGATACCGGTTGGAACTATTTTATCGTTCTGTTTGGGACGATGGTCATAAACTTCGTCACGGAGTTTTTGTTTTGCCGTTTTGTTGTCTATCGAAAAACTGTTTTCTCGAATAAATGGGCGGAGAAGGACAGGGCGGAGGCCACCCGAAACTGCGGCGCGTCGAGACAGGAGCACTGAAAGTTCGCGATTATATGAAAAAGCCCCGAAGGCCAGCCGGTAACAGACTGCCTTCGGGGCTTTATTATAACGAAATGACTACGCCGCCTTACCGCCGGACCGCGTCCCGCAGCGCACGCAGCTGGATGGCAGCGCGACAGGCAGATTCGGGGCAGAGGATTTTCTGTAATATCCGGGCGAGACGCCGTAATGGCGTTTGAAGGCGCGTGAAAAGGCCTCCTGTGAGCCAAATTGATATTTCAGGGCGATGTCAATAATACGCTCATCGCTGCCTGACAATGCCGAGGCCGCGTTTTCCATTCGCCGCCTCGAAATATATTTCTGAACCGGTTCACCGATAACGCGGTGGAAAAGCCTGTGATAGTGGTATTTGGACAGATAAGCAATGTGAGACAAATCCTCCAGCCCAATCGGGCTCTCAAGGTTGTCTTCAATATAATCCAAAGAAGCGCGCAGCTCATGCTCGTAATCCATGAAACATCACCTCACTTTATAGTATAGACCCGTTTGTCAAGCGTTATTTGATTTATTTTGCGCAATGACTTAAAATCCCAGCAGCCGCGCTGCGTTGCCGCCACGGATGAGGTCTTTCTCCGCTCGGCACAGGGGCAGCGCCTCAAGCGACTCAAGCTCGCTGCCCGCATCCGACCACGGCGAGTCGGAGGCAAACAGGACCTTGTCGGCCCCGTGCGCGGCGACGATTTGGAGAAACAGCTCGTTTGAAAAATACTCAAAGCCCATTGCCGTATCAAGATAGATGTTTTTTCCGGCAAGGTGGTGCAAAACGTCGTACCACTGGCCGTGACCGCCGAGGTGGGCTGCTACGATGACGCCGCCCTTCATTGCGTCGACAACGGCGGCAAAGCGCTGCGGGGTCGACTTAAACGGCGGTGGGAATCCGGGGTCAAAACCGGCGTGGTGCAGCAAAATCAAGTCACGGCTCAGCGCGTAGTCATAGATCGGCAGCATTTTCGGATCGTCGACGACAAAGTCCTGATATTCGCAGTGGAATTTCAGCCCTTTGAGGCCGAGGCTGACGACGTAGTCGATATCCCGTTTGTAATCGTCTGTCAGAGGGTGTACGCCGCCAAAGGGGACAATCTTATCACAGGCGGCAGCGGCAGCCCATTCGTTAAGGCTGCGAAACTGTGACGGTTTCGTGACGACAGGCTGAAGAACGGAAAGATTGACCCCGGTTTTCGCCATGTGCTGTAACAGGCCCTTCACCGTGCCATCCGTCACCGGCGTAAAAGCCGATTCAATATTCGCCAGCAAGAGCGCCAGGGCTTTATCCGCCAGGCTGTCGGGAAAAGCATGTGTATGGAAATCAATGATCATAGCGGCTCCTAGAAGACAGTCCCGTTGCCGCCCGGCGTGACAAGGACGCTATAGTCCCGTATCATGATGACGACATCCGGTTTGTATTGTTTGATATAGTCAGCAAGCGGCATCGCGGTATAATGCCGCAGGTCAAGCGAGCGCATTTCATTAAAGCTTGCGTACATCAGGCATTCGATGGCGTTTGTGTAGCTGTCGCCGACGATGAGAACATTGGGCAGCGCCGGGCGCTCGGTGTCGATCACTGTTTCAGCGATATCTCCGCCCATATAGACGGTGTATGAGACCGTCTCATCCGGTGACGCGGGCGGCGCGTAAACCGTTGCCGGAACAGCGACGCCGTTATTGACGCGGGTGAAAGATATCGGGTTTTTCAGCGTGCCGATAATGGCATGCTCGTTTGAGTCGATCAGATTGAATAGCTTTCGGGCGCGTGAGCCTAAAAAGGGATTGGGCAGCGTTTCAAACGAAACGTCGTTTGACGTGAGCTGCGGCAGCGATTTGCCGGTATCATGCTCAATCTGCCGGATAATCGCCTGATTGGCGCTAAAGGCCCCTTCAAAGGTGAAGTGGTGGTCGGTCTTTGAATAATAGCCTGCCGGATGGCCGAGATCATCAAAAACAGTGCCCAGATCGACAAACGGCACGCCGCGGTCGGCCATATCCTGTTTGAAATCCGCCACAACAGTGTCGGTAAGGGCACCGCCGTTATCCAAATATGCCGGATATTCTTGGCGGTCATAATCGGTCTGGCCGGGAACGGCGACGAAGCAAAAGGTGCCGCCATCTTGCTTAATCATGTCATAAAGGGCTTTCATGCTGTCGGCCATCGCTGCCGACGCAGCCTCGATTTTGGCGCTGTCGACAACTTTATAGTCGTTGTAGCTGAGCAGCAGGCCGTTTGTCGGAACAATGTCGTTCACAACGGGGCGGTGCAGAACGCTTAAGTCGATCATGGTACCCACTTTTAAAAGCGTTTCACGCGCGGCGGCATGATCCTTCAAATACGTCTCCCATGCCGTAAAGAAGCTCCCGTCGATCAAAGACGATGATGATAGGACAGGGGCAGCAGCGAGCGGCCTGTTTTCGAAATAGGAGGTATCCGCCCTCGGCTTGAGGACGGTTACGGCGGCACCGATATAAATGAAAGCGAGAAAACAAAAAAGGAAAAGCGTGTTAGATGCTTTTTGAAGCTTCATTCAGCCCTGCCTCCTTTAAAACCTGAAATAAATGAATGGGTTGAATGAACCGACAACCAATTTTAAATACGACAAAGCAAACAAAAAAAGCGCCAGAAGACGGGGGCCTGCCGCTAGCAGCAAACGGCCAGAGATGGATGGCGCTTTTTCAAGCCGTTTTTGTACAGCGTTTTTAACCGGCATGGCGGCAATGATGGAGACGAGGAGCTCCGGCCAGTATTCATAAAGGAGATACAGCGTCTGCCCGCTTTCGGTTGCGCCGCCGCCGAACATAACGGCAATAAAATGAAAAGCCTGTCCAAACGTGTCTGCCCGGAAGAAAACCCACCCGATGACGACGAGGAGGAGCGTATAGATATGCCGGAGTGGGGAAGGGCTTTTTTCTAATAACTTGCCCCAGAGAAATTTTTCGCCCAGCAGCAAAACGCAGAAGTAAAGGCCCCAGGCGATAAAAGTCCATGAAGCGCCGTGCCAGAAGCCGGTTAGCAGCCAAACGACGGCGATGTTGCGAACATTTTTCCATCGCCCGCATCGATTGCCGCCAAGTGGGATATAAACGTAATCGCGAAACCACGTTGTCAGAGAAATGTGCCAGCGCCGCCAAAAGTCCGTAATAGAGGCGGCGATATACGGATAATTAAAGTTTTCGAGAAAATGAAAGCCGAACATGCGCCCAAGGCCGAGCGCCATATCCGAATACGCCGAAAAATCAAAATAGATCTGCTCGGTATACGCCAGCGCACCGAGCCAGGCAAGGCCGGTCGACAAGCCGCCATCAGGCCGGGCGAAAACGGTGTCGGCGATGACGCCGAGGGTGTTGGCCAGCAGCATTTTCTTCGCCAGCCCGAAAACAAAGCGCATGGCCCCTTCGGAAAAATCTGCCAAGTTCTCATGCCGGACGGTCAAATGGTCTGAAATCGTTGAATAGCGGACAATCGGGCCGGCCACGAGCTGCGGGAACAAGGAAATATATAAGGCGACCTTTAGCGGATTTTTCATCGGCTGCGCCGTGCCGCGGTAGACGTCAATAATATAGCTCAGCCCATGAAACGTAAAAAAAGAAATGCCGATTGGAAGCGTTACCGCCGGGAGGGGGAGAGACGTACCAAGGGCATTCATCGTTTCGGCAAAAAATCGTGCATATTTAAACCAGCCAAGCAGGCCAAGGCCTAAGACGATAGCCGCCAGCAAAAAAAACCGGCGTGTCTTTTCACCGTATCGGTTTGAGACGAAAAGACCGCAGACGTAGTTTAAAAGAATAGAGGCGAGCATCACCAGCAGAAATCGCGGCCCGCCATAGGCATAAAAGAAAAGGCTGAAGCCAAGAAGCACGACGTTTCTGGCTTCACGAAAGCGCCGCGGTACGATGAAATATAGGATCAAAAGCGCGGGGAGGAAGATAAAAAGAAAACCGATACTGGAAAATACCATGTCGTTCTCCTGCAATGGTAAAGATCGCTAAAATTCAGCTTCAGTATATGCGCTCACACAAAGGTTGTCAAACGGTTTTAACAGGCCTTTAGGCTTTAAGATATGCCCGAGCCGGGCGTATACGCCTTGAAACTATCCAGGAAAAAAGAAAATGAAAAAGCCGCATTTTCATTAAAGTTCAGCGTGAAAAAACCGATATATTATTATGTGATAACCGTTTGGGGCCGCCAGTAAACATAATCATGTTACAAATGCAACGTTATAGACGAACGGAATAAAAATGGTATAAAATGTAATAACTAACGCCTTTTATACGAAAGAATATTTCAAATATAATTATGTTAACGCCAGAACCATTCGGACACCTGTTTTGTGACTTTAAAAGGGCCTTGTCGGCACGAATAACAGGCAAATGGGGATAACCCGTGGGCCTATGGTGGAAAACTGATATTTAACAAACGTTATAATAAAATACTAACGTACGTTAAGTAGAAAACTCTTCCTGAAACAGGCAGAATTTAATCAAGCGTTAGAAAACCGTCTCTGAAAACCGGGTGCGGTTCTTTTTGTTTTTGGATGCTGGTAAGACGCCTTTTTAACACATAATATAATCTTGCCCAATCATTCATCTGGTGCCGAACGCAAAATTCTCGTAGACAAGTGGGTTGCGGTTTGATTAAATAGAGATAAACTTAAATGAAGAGGTGCGATACCATGAAAAATGCAAAAGGCCTTTTTCTGCTGGCTCTGCTTGTGGCAGTGGCGCTCGTTCTCGGCGGCTGCCGAAAAGCAAATGAAAACGCATCGTCAGGCCCGCAGCAAACAGCGGGTGAGACTGGGGCGTCGACAACACCAAGCGCATCGCCGACTGATATCGTCCCGGCTTCCGGCTACCAGTTTGAAGAAAAAACGTATGCCGACGGTGTCATTTCGCTGAAATATCCGCAAATCAAAGGCCTGTCCGACTCGGAAAAGCAAGATAAGCTCAATAAGCTGATTTATGAGGCCGCCATGCGCGACCTTGACGAGGTAAAAAGCAGCGATATGGCTGACTATGAGATGACGTATGCGGTGACATACAACAGTCCAGACGTTATTAGCATCAGCTTTGACGGCTACAGTGAGGTGACTGGCGCGGCGCATCCGAATCTCTTTCTATATGCCGTGACGATTGACGCCAAAAATGTTAAAACAGTTAAGCTCAAAGACCTCGTAAAAATCGACGAGAACTTCGTTACCGCGCTGCTTAACGGAACATACAGCTCCATGGGCTTTGACATGACGGACGACACGCGTGACGCCATCCGTGAAGTCCTCGGCGGGATGGATACGGAGAGCTGGCTTGAGCAGCTTAAAAATTCCGACACGTCAGGCTGGGCAACCGCCTCCTACCTAACCGATGAAGGCCTGATGGTTTCCGTTTCTGTGCCGCATGTGATGGGAGACCATGTAGAGATTCTGCTCACCTATCAGCAGCTGGACGCCTTTAAAACAAGCAGCCCGATCTGGCAGGCGGTCGGTACCGGCAATTAATATAACAAAATTTTTAAATATCAGCGAAGCCGCCGGATAATGTTCGGCGGCTTCGTGTTACGCAACAGCAAAGGCAGTTGTACGGTTGCCGCAACGCCTCTGTTTGGAAAAATAAGAAAAACGGCATAATAACAAGAGCTTACAAGTTGACGTTTGGAGCATTGTTATGGCCATTTTTCAAGGTAGTTTCATATCTTTTTTGCTGGGTGCCGCATTTTTTGTACCGCTGCTGGTCGGCCTTTTTCGCCCGCTGACCGCCGAGCGGATTTATTACTCGCTGAATGTAACGCTCAGTGCCGTCATTTTTTTAGTCTCGGCATGGCTGGCTGTTCTTTTATCGGGGCTTTTATTGTCGGGTGTTGATTTGCCTCGTTTTTTGGCCGACATTCCGTTTCTGGGGCAGACGCTATCGGGGGGTGATGTCCTCGCGGCGATTGTCCTCGCGATTTTGCTGCTCGTTGGGCTTAACGGTGCGCTGCAGCTTTTGGCCTCACCGTTCGTGACGCGGCTCCTCCGTCCCCTGTCGAATAAGCTCGGCCGTGTCGCTGCCTCCGGAAGTGCGCTTTTCAGGCGTCTTGCCGGTTCGCTTTGGCAGCTGCCGAAAGCTGTCTGGCTTCTTTTGCTGGTGACGCTGCTGTGTAATTTTTATACAGGTATCTCCGGTAATGCCACGCTTGGCAGTGCGATTTCCGGCTCCGCCGTCTACCGCCTCGTCGACGATTTCGCCGTCCAGCCGATTTTGACGTCAGACATCGTCCGCCGATTTCCGGCTTCACTTGACGAGACGGTTGACAAGGCTGTCGACTGTCTCTCTCCGGAAGGGCGGCGGCTATTCGTCCGGGTCTATATTAACGGTGTTCTGGTCGACGATGCCGTCACGTCGGACCCGGATATCGACAATATGGCCATATCGCTTGTCGGCGCTGCCGGGAGCGCTTACAAGAAAGGCGAAATCCTCTATGAATGGGTATCTGACAATATTGCCTATGACAACGATAAGGCGGCTTCAATTATGACAAACGATTGTACGGCGCCGTCCGGCGCTGTCGCGGCGTTTCATACGCGCCGTGGCATCTGCTTTGACAAAGCCTGTTTATACGTTGCCATGTGCCGGGCTGTCGGCATCAAGGTTCGTCTCGTGACCGGCAAGGGCTACAACGGCAGCGTTTGGCTTGAGCACTCGTGGAATCAGATCTATGACGACAAAAACGACAGATGGGTCAACGCCGACACGACGTTTGGCGGTAAGGGTATCCGATATTTTGACTCGGCAGCCTTTTTTGTCGATCATGACGCAGGAGAAATTCAAGGAATATGGTGACCGTTTTTCACACCGGTATCTTGCTAAAGATCGTGTAAAATGCGCCGAAAAATATAGCATGAGAGAACGCAGGCTTTTTTACAGACATCTGACATCCGTCTAACAGTTTTCGCATATCGAAGCGTTAAAATAACAGCATACTCACAACATATGGGGGCGGACCTGTGAAAAAAACATATATCCTTGATACCAATGTCTTGCTGCAGACACCGCACGCGATTTACGCTTTTGGTGATAATGACGTCGTCATTCCAGAGGTCGTCCTCGAAGAACTCGACCGGATGAAAAAGGAAATGAACGAGCTCGGCGCCAACGCCCGTCAAACGGCACGGCTCTTGGATGATTTACGCGAAAAGGGCGATTTGACGCGCGGCGTACCGCTCCCCGGCGGGGGCAGCCTGCGTGTTGAGCTCAACTTTACCGATGTTGCCCTTCCCGAGGCCTGGCATGCCGGAAAAGCCGACAACAGGATTTTAAAGGTTTGTAAAGGCCTGGCGCAGCGGCATGAAAAGGCCATTCTCGTCACGAAGGACGTTTTTCAGCGTATCAAATGCGATATCATTGGCGTCCCGGCGCAGGACTATAAAAACGAGCAGGTCGACACCCCGGACAGGGGGTACAGAGGGCGCGTGACGTTGTATGTCGCGACGAAAAAGCTCAATGAGTTTTATAAAAAAGGCTCATTGGATGTGAAATACGTCGCCGCCGTTGACCCCGATACCGGTGAAGCGCTGCCGTATACGCCGGTTTTAAACGAATTCGTCGTCCTCGTCAGCAACGAGAGCATCAAGCATTCGGCACTCGGCCGGTTTGACGGCGAAAAAATCGTCGCGCTTCAGTACCTTGAGGAACGCCCCTTCGGCGTCAAGACGCGTAACGTCGGGCAGAAGTTCATGCAGGAGGCGCTGATGATGAGCTGCGACGATATGCCGCTTGTCATCGTCAAGGGCGCCGCGGGGACGGCTAAAACGTTCTTTGCCCTCGCCGTCGGCCTGCACAAAGTTATGGCCATAAAGGAGCGCCAGTATCGTAAGATTCTTGTTTGCCGTCCCAACGTGAAATTTGATGAGGATATCGGCTATCTGCCGGGCAGTGAAACGGAGAAGCTCGCGCCGTTTATGCGCTCGGTGATCGACAATTTGGAGATTCTTCTGGACAGCGACGAAAATGAGCGCTATAAAAACGAAAACGAGCTCAGGGACAAAGTCGACGAGCTGTTTCACCGCAATATTGTCACTACGGAGGCCATCGCCTATATCCGCGGCCGCTCGATCCAAAAAAACTGGGTCATCATTGATGAGGCGCAGAATTTAACGCCCAAGCAGGTAAAAGGCATCGTCACGCGCGCCGGGAAGGGCACCAAAATCGTTCTCATCGGCGACCCCGACCAGATCGACCACCCATATCTCGACAGCCGCACAAACGGCCTGTGCTACGCCTCCGAGCGCATGAAGGGCAGCCGCTACTGCTGCCAGATCGCCATGGACGATGACGAATGCGAGCGCAGCCCGCTGGCCTTCGACAGCGCCAACCGGATGAATACATAAAATGCCTATTAAACAGTAAAAAGGTACAGAGTCTCTGTACCTTTTTATTTATTTAGTTATGTAAACTTTGTTGCTGCCCGCTACCCCCGGGCGTTTTTATAATAAAAGATCGCCAGCTGCGTCCGGCGTTTGAAGCCGAGCTTGTCCATAATAACGCTGACCGCGTTGCGGACGGTGCCCTCGCTTAAATATAGAGCGGCGGCAATTTCGCGGTTAGAAAGGCCCTCGGCGATGAGGGCGATTATTTCCGTTTCCTTGTCGGTGAGGTCGAATTCGGCAAGGTTTGTTTTCTTCGTCTGGGTGAGCAGGCCGGGGAGCCTTGCCACAATATCCTCGCCGAAAACGCTCTGCCCAGTGTATACCGCTTTCAGCGCCGGGACAATACACTCGAAATCCTGCTTGAGCAGATAGCCGCGCGCGCCGATCTTCAGGGCTTTGATAATATAGTCGTCATCCGAAAACGTTGTGAGATAGAGAATTTTTGCCTCCGGGTGGGCTTTCAGGATTAGCGCGCCCGCGTCGAGCCCCGTCATTGTGTCCATGCGGATGTCCATGAGGAGAATATCGGGTTTCACGCTGTCGTACAGGGTGACGGCGTCTTCACCGCTTGTGCCGACAGCGGCAACGGTGAATCCAGCCTCGGCCTCAATAATTGTTTTCAGGGAAATACCGACAAGCCTGTCGTCATCAACGATCATAATGTTCATGGCAAATCACCTCGCTTTCGGAATGGAGACAAAAACGGTAAAGCCGCCGTCAAAGCCCGTGTGCGCGATACCACCGAGGCTCTCAACGCGCTGGGCGATATTTTTCAGACCAAGGCCGTCTCCCGGCGTCTTTATGTGTGTGCCGTTATCCTTGACAATGAGCTGATACAATGCTGGGTGCTCTCGCACCGCCACGGCGACGTGGGTGGCGTCGGAATGGCGGATGACGTTTGACAATGATTCCCGTACGACCGACAAAAGCGTGTATTTAACGCTTTTCGGCGGGTTGCCGTCTAAATCGGCGTCAAGCGTGATGGCGCAGAAATCAAAGCCGTCCGTCAGGCGCTTCATTTCAAGGGAAAGGTCGACCGATTCGTCGTGCAGGTCGTGAACGCTCTCGCGGACACTTGTCATGCCGCTCGTAAGTGTCTCTTTCAGCGTTGTCAGCCGTGTGCGCAGGGCGTCATCCCGGCACGTTGCCAGAAGCGCGCCTGTCTGCAAGATGGCGTTTGACAGCACGTGGCCGACACTGTCATGAATATCCCGCGCGATTCTGTTTCGCTCCGTCAGTGTTGCAAGGCTCAATTCATAATCCTGCTTGTCCATCAGGTCCTTATTCTTTTGCTCCAGTTGGAGCGAGAATTCCTTGGAGCTGTCCCGGAGGCTAATATAGGCGGTTTGAACGGCCAGCAGAGACCGTGTCCGCCGCCGGATGTAAAAGGCAAGTCCGGCTAGCAGGACGATAAAAATGCAGGTGTCAACCGGCAGGGACGAAAAGCCCATTCCGGCGGGGATGACTGAAAAAACCAGTACGGCCTGATATTTCGTGAAATAAACATCGTAGAAAATGACGGGCAGAAAAAAGAGAAACACCGGGAATAGAGCGCATAAGACACAGAAAAAAAGAAGCCCCGCGAGCGTTGCACGCTCGTCGTCCAGATAGCTCATAAGGGCACTTATGATGATGACACAGAGTAAAGGCACAATGAGATAAAGACCCATGTGATCCTTTGCGTACAAAACACCGCATAGGACGAACACGGTGAGCTTGTCAATATATTTCTCCACGGCCCCGCCCCCTCCCGGAAATCTCTGACAGCGCTATTTTAACAGAAGCACAAACCTTTTGCAATCGCACGGCGGCAGCGAATATGACATTTGTCATACCGATTTCAGGAGGGTTTACACTGCCTTGTGACGATTGTTTGCAGTATGATGGCACTATCAAGCAAAGGGGGAAAACCACATGATAGTCAAGGTGCAAAACCTCGTCAAACGCTATGGCGACCTGATTGCCCTGGATCACTTTAATCTCGAGGTGCAGGAAGGCGAGGTATTCGGGCTTTTAGGACCCAATGGCTCGGGCAAGACAACCGCCATCGGCTGCATTCTGTCACTGCTCAAATACGACAAGGGCACGATTGAGGTCTTTAATAAGCCGATGAACCCAGACTCGTATGACGCAAAACGGGATATCGGCATCGTCATGCAAAATGTCGCCGTTTTCAAGGAACTGACGGTTACAGAGAACATTGCGTATTTCTGCGGGCTGTACGTCCCCGATAAAAAGAAATGCGCAGCGCTCGTTGAAGAGGCTATCGAATTTGTGGGGCTTCAAAACTTCCGCAAGTTTTTGCCGAAGAAGCTCTCCGGCGGCCTTTTGCGGCGCTTGAACATTGCTTGCGGCATTGCCCACAAGCCGAAGCTCATTATTTTAGACGAGCCGACCGTCGCCGTCGACCCGCAAAGCCGCAACAGCATTCTCGAGGGCATTTTAAAGCTCAACCAAGACGGTGCCACCGTTATCTATACGTCGCATTACATGGAGGAGGTCGAGCAAATCTGCTCCCGCATCGCCATCATGGATAAGGGCAAAACAATCGCGACCGGTACGACAAACGAGCTTAAAGGTATGATCAACGTTGGGGAAAAAATTACAGCCGAGCTGCTAAATCCCGATTCCAGCGTTCTCGGTGGCATCAAGGCGCTCGGACATATCGGCTCTGCTGAAATCATCGGATCAGACCTTGTCGTTAAATCGGAGCGGGGCAAAAACAACCTGACAGCAGTCCTTGACTATCTTAACGCCAATAGCATTGCCTACGGCAAAATCTACTGCGAGCTGCCGACGCTCAACGACGTGTTCCTGGAGATTACCGGCAAGCAGCTGCGGGACGAGGGGTGACGGCCATGTTTGGGCATGTGTTTAAATACAGGTTGAAAATCCTGACAAAAGGCAAGGCCGAGATTTTCTGGACGCTCATTTACCCCATGTTTTTGGCGTTTGTTTTCTCGCTCGCTTTTTCTAATCTCGCCAGTGCGGAATCCTTCAAAAGCATCCCCATTGACGTTGTCGACAACGCGGCCTATAAAAGCCAAACAGCCGTTGCCGAGACGCTCAAAGCCGTGTCGGACGATAACAGTGACAATCAGGAAAAGCTCTTCCATGTGACGTATACGACGCTTGAAGCGGCGCAGGCAGATCTCGAAAGCAATCAGATCAAGGGCTATATCGTCTTTGACGGCGGCGCGCACGTCGTCGTCAAGGATTCCGGTTTTGATCAGTCCTTTATCAAGGAATTTATGGACAGCGTCACACAGGTCGGCTCGGCCGTGACGACGATTATCCGCGAAAATCCCACCGCTGCCGCAACGCTTAGCTATGACGGGAGCGCCGATTACATCAAGGATGCCGCGTCGGGCAAAACACAGGCCGACTCTATGGCCGTTTATTATTACGGGCTTCTTGCAATGGCGGCACTATTCGGCAGCTTTTGGGGGATTAAAGAAATTGAGGATATTCAGGCCGATAATTCGCCGCACGCCATGCGTCTGAATCTTGCACCGGTTCATAAGATGAAAGCCTTTGCCGCGTCGGTCAGCGCCGCGATCTTGATACACTTTGCGTCACTCGTCCTTGTTGTGGCGTTCATCGCGCTTGTTTTAAAAGTCGGTTTCGGGTCGCAGCTCGGCTATGTTCTGTTGACGTGCTTTTTTGCCAGCCTCTTGGGCGTTTCGTTCGGGGCGTTTGTCGCGGCACTCGTTAAAAACAACGGCGTGCGGTTTGCGGTAACGCTGGCGGTGAGTCTCGTGCTCTCCAGCATAGCGGGCCTGGTCAACGTTTCACTCAAGTTCCTTGTTGTCAGCGCCGTGCCTGTTATGGCCTATATCAATCCGGCAAATCTCATTACAGATGCCTTTTACGCTCTTTATTGCTATGGCGCGAATGCGCGCTTCTTCCTCAATATCGCTCTCATGCTGGCGTTTTCGGTTGTCTTTTCCATCGGCGTGTATCTTGTAACGAGGGGGCGGAAGTATGCCAGTCTTTAAAGCGTATATGAAAATTATCAGAAAATATCTGCCCAGTTTGCTGATTTACTTCGGCATGTTTATTGCCATTTCGGTCATCATTTCGAGTCTGACCGGCAGCCAGACAACGCAGGTATTCAATGCCACGATGGTCAAAATCGCCTTTATCAGTGACGATAGCGATAATGCCCTTGTGCGTGGCCTCAAGTCATATCTGGCCGATAACGCGCAGCTCGTCCAAGTGGTTGACACGAAGGAAAGCCTTCAGGACGCGCTCTTTTACGGTAAGGTTTCGTACATCCTCCGTGTGCCGAGCGGCTTTGAGGAGAGTTTTATGAGCGGCGCGGACACCGTCACGCTCGCAAAAACGACGCAGGCGATGTCAACAAGCAGTGTCAGCATCGACATGCTGGTCAACAAGTATTTAAACGTCGTCCGGCTGTATCATAAAAGCCTTCCGAATCTGAGCGAGCAGGAAATCGTTACAAAAGCGCTCCAAAACCTCGATGAAAGCGTTCGGATCGACATGGCGTCAAGCGCCGGCCATCAAAAAACAGCGGGTCTTGCCGACTACTTTCAATACGCGGCGTATGCCATTTTAGGAACGCTCATCATGGGCATCACAACCGTCACAATGGCTTTTAACGATGGTGAAATGAAAAAAAGAAATACCTGCTCACCGCTGCGCCCGCTGCGCCTGAGTCTGAGCCTATTTTTGGGCAATGCCGTTTTTGCACTCGCCGTCTGGGCTGCACTCTGCGCCCTCTCGCTTGGGCTGTTTGGTAACGGTACGCTTGACAGCGGTGCTGCCCTCCTGTGTCTCAATGCGCTTGTTTTCACCATCGTCTGTCTGGCTATCGGGTTTCTCGGCGGCAAGTTCATCAAAAGTCCTACTGCGCAGGCGGCGTTTACAAACATCGTCTCCCTCAGCATTTGCTTTATCAGCGGCGTTTTTGTACCGCAGGAGCTGCTCAGCGGCACCGTATTGAAAATTGCGAGCTTAACGCCCGGTTACTGGTATGTCAGCGCCGTCAACACCATTCGGAGCCTCTCGTCGTTTGACTTGACGCGTATCAGGCCGATCCTTTCCGATATGCTCATCCAGCTCGGGTTTGCAGCAGCCCTCCTGATCGTGGCGCTCACCGTCGCAAAGCAGCAGCAGCGCAGTCTGGAGAGCTGACCCACAAGTGTGTCAAACACGCTGTCATCAATGCGTTCGGCGCATCATAAAAATACGGTGCAAGGGTAAAGCCTTGCACCGCTTTTTTGCGCCATATATACCCAAAGGCAGACGATGGAAAAATCTGTGCCGTTCTTCATCGGCATGAACTGTGCTGAAACAGCCATACTAAAGCCGGTATTATCTCGAATAAAGGAAGATTTTATGAGAACGATCAAAGCGCTCCTGCTCAGTGTTATCACCATATTATCGCTCGCCGGAACAGCCTCAGCCGCCAATTTTGACAGCGCCGGGAATAAGTTTGACATGGCCGGGGACGTCATTGCAGACAAAAGCGTCCAGGGGGACTATGTCGCCTTCGGGCAGACCGTCAAGCTCGAAGCGGGCGTCACGGGGGATATTATCGCGGGCGGTCGCAGTATCGTCATTACCGACGACAACGCCGTCCAGAATATTTTTGCCATGGGGCAGACTGTCACCGTGCGCGCGAAAAGCGCCCGGAACATTTACGGCGCGGGCAGCGACGTGACAATCAGTGCCGGGACGGAAGCCAAAGGCGTATACCTCGCCGGGGCGAGCCTCAATTTCGGCGGCACGGCGACGGACCTGTATATGGCAGGAACGACCGTCACCGTTGACGGCAGCATCTTGAACGACGCTGTAATCCGCAGTGACCACATCACCTTTGGCCGCAACGCAACCGTCGGTGGCCATGTCACGATTTACGCAACCGTCAAGCCGGAGCTTCCGCCGACGATCGACGCGTCAAAGGTAACCTTTCAGCGCGTGATGCACCGGAACAATGAAAATGCATCAAACGCTGTACGCGGCATCAGCCGGATGGCTGTCATCATGGGCATCCTAGCAATCGTGACAGATGTTTTGCTGGCCATTTTCTTGACGCTGTTCCGAGGCGGTTATTTCAAGCAGCGCGCCGTGGAATTCAAAAAGCGGTGGGGAAAAACGCTATTATTTGGTTTAATTGCGCTGATTGTCATCCCGGTCGCCGCACTTATCTGTATGGTGACAATCGTGGCCATCCCCCTCAGCATCATCGTTTTAATCGTTTACGGCATTGTGCTTTATCTGGCGCCGGCTGTCACCGGCATTGTTCTCGGGCGGCTTTTATTGCCGCGGCTTAACCGTTATTTGTCTTCAAGCCTTGGTGCTGCCGCTATTAAAATTCTTTTGTTTGTCCCGTACGTGAGGGTCCTTCTCTATCTGGCCTGCGCCCTTTATACGCTGGGTATCACGGTTTTCTGGCTCCGGCCGCGCCGTGAAAATAACACCGATGACCCAAAGCCCCGTATCGCTTAAACAAAAAAACCGACCTCGCGCATGGCGCGGGGTCGGTTTTTTGTCTGGTGAACTTAAAACTCGTCGTAAGTAATCGGTGAGGCCGACGTGCCGCCGCCAGCGGCGTCGAGGACAATGGGGTTGCCTTCCGACTGCGTGACGGTTACCTGTTTGTCAAGGACGAAATAAACCGTATCGTCGCCAAACAGCTCGTCGGTGTTATACCAGGTTGGACCGGCAGCATATCTGATTTCATAGGTGCCTGTCGGAAGGCCCATCAGATATTCCGTCTCGCCGCCTTGCATGTAAAAGGCGCTAATGAGCGTTTGGCCGTCAGAGCTGATGATTTCAACGGCATAGTCGTTACCGGGCTTCGTTGTAACCAAAAGCGCCCCGTCAATATCCTGCTCATCCTTGTAGAATACATAGCCGCTGTCCGGATAGCTCTCGTCGTAATGCGTTGTTCCGCCGAGATAGCTGGAAATTGAGTAGGACTCATACCCCTCGAGATAGACCTGCGTCCCTTTCGTCTCAATGCTGTACACCGAGCCGTCGCTGTAGACAAGCAAATCAACGACGGAGCCCTTATAAGTGAAGGTGTAAACAGTGCCGACGTCAGCTTCTGAATATGTATCAAAATTTGAAATCGCGTTGGCGTCGAGGCCAATTTCCTCAAAAGCAGCCAGGATGTTGTCGGCGGTGTCCGTATCAAAGTCGGCAAGTGCCTGCGGAATGCTCATATCCGTCACAACCGGTGTTGCGGTATCGGCTGGCGGGCGAACGTTGGCGGAGGTGCCGGGGCCTCCGGAGAGACTTGTGTTGTTTTTGTTGGACAAGAGCAGAAATGCTGTAATCACGCCGCCGATTACGACAACGGCCGCCACAACGGCGATGATGATCGGCAGTGTTTTTTTACCGCCGCCGGGCCCTCCGGGGTATGCCGGGCCGCCCGGATACGGCGTGTTTTGATAGTACGGCTGACCTTGCGGCGCGTTTTGGTAATACGGCTGACCTTGCGGCGCGCCGCCTTGCTGGTACGATCCGTTCTGAACAGGAGCGCCGGCTGTGTTCGAAGCGTCATAAGCACCGCTGGTTGAAGCAGGCGGATTTGAACTTGCGGCGTTACCGATACCAGCCCCGCAGCCCGTACAGAAGACAGCTTCGTCGCCCAGTTCTTTTCCGCAGTTTGGACAGAATTTCATAATGATTGCTCCCCCTCAATCTTTATTGACAATGAAGTTGTGTCGCATCGGGTCATAAAAAGGCTTTATTTATTTGAATTTATCATATCGGCCAATTCAATGTAAAGTCCCAAGTTCGAATTTCTGCTCAATTTCTACTTTTATAGTATGTTTCGAACATATTGTCCGATGACGTTGAAATTCCGCCTTACCCAGCACAAAGACCGGTGGCCGACACCGCCGATAGGTCATATTTAACGGCATTTTGATTGACGGCGATGAAAATAAAACGCTATAATGTGACGATGAAGGGCATGAGAACAAAGCGCGCAGGAGGCGGCGCGGAAAGGACTATCATGGATATTATCAGAGGCAAAAAAGGCTATATTATCGATATGGACGGTGTGATATACCACGGGGACAGGCTTTTGCCCGGAGTCAAGGAATTTGTAGACTGGCTTTACAGGGAAAATAAAAAGTTCCTTTTTCTCACAAACGCCAGCGGCCGATCGCCGAGAGAGCTGCAGCAAAAGCTGTATCGCATGGGGCTGGATGTCGACGAAAGCCATTTTTATACGAGCGCACTTGCAACGGCAAAATTTTTAAGCCGTCAGCATCCCGGCTGCAGTGCCTACGCCATCGGCGAGCCCGGCTTATTTAACGCGCTGCACGATTCCGGCATCACCAGTAATGACATAAACCCCGATTATGTTGTCGTCGGGGAGACAGGCACTTATAATTATGAAAAAATTTGTCTCGCCGTCCGTCTCGTTTTGGCGGGGGCCAAGCTTGTCGGAACAAATTCTGACCTGACGGGGCCGAGTGAAAACGGTATCATCCCCGCCTGCCGGGCGCTTGTTGCGCCGATAGAGCTGGCGACTGGGCGAAGCGCTTATTACATTGGAAAGCCGAACCCCTTGATGATGCGGACGGGGCTTAGCCTGCTCGGCACGCATTCCGAAGAGACGGCGATGATCGGCGACCGCATGGATACGGATATCATTGCCGGTATTGAAAGCGGTTTGGATACCGTACTCGTTCTCTCCGGCGTAACGACGGAAAAAATCATGGAAAAGTACCCCTATCGGCCGCGTGTTGTCCTTGGCGGTGTGGGGGAAATCCCCCTTGCGTAACGCACCGATGCATACAAAAGCGGCCACCGTTTGACGCCGTCTGTGCTTTCTCATTGTTTTTTGCGCGCGTCTGTGGTATCATGATAAAACTACTTTTAAAGGATGACAGCCTGTATGGACTGGTTTTTGCAGCTTGTGAGAAACGCGATCATCATCAATGGTTCCATCGCCTGGGTGTCGGCTCAGGTGCTGAAAACAATCATCCATGCTGTTGTCAACAAAAAGCTCGATTTGCCCCGCCTCGTTGGTGACGGCGGCATGCCGAGCAGCCACTCGGCGACGGTGACGGCCGTTGCTGCGACATGCGCGTTGAATTATGGGCTGTCCTCTTATCAGTTTGGTATTTCGGCCATGCTGGCCTTTATTGTTATGCACGACGCCATGGGCGTACGGCTGGAGGCGGGCAAACAGGCAAAGGTACTCAACCAGATGATCGCCTTTATTGATTCCTTCGGGCAGGACTTAACGCCGGAGGAAAAGCTGAAGGAATTTGTTGGCCATACGCCGATGCAGGTGTTTGCCGGGGCGGCGTTAGGTCTCATGATTGCGCTCGTTTTCTGACGGGACCATTTCAGGCATATGGCGGAAGGAACGGTTCAGGTCATTGTTGTTGCCGTGATCGCGGCAGGTCTTATTTTTGCGCTGTCCAACGGCCTGCACGACGCAAGCTCCGTTGTGGCAACGTTTATCGCCTGCGGGGCGGCGTCGCCGGGCGCCGCAGTTTTGCTTGCTTCATGCTTTGGGCTTGCCGGGGCCGTCTTCGGCGGCAGTTTGGTTGCCAACACCATCTCGTCCATCATTGATCTTCCGGCGTCGGCGCCGCTGCTTTATGTGCTGCTGGCTGCCATTGTCGGTGCGACGCTCTGGAACGCCGTCACATGGGGGTTTGGCCTGCCGTCAAGCTCAACACATGCGCTGATCGGCGGAATTGTCGGTGCAGTTATCGTTTCATCCGGGCCCAGCCATGTTTTGTGGGGTGTTCGGGAGCTGGCGGTGGCGGGGCACCAGTTTGTCGGCATCGTGAAAATCGTCGTGTCTCTCGGTTTATCGCCGCTTTTAGGCTTTGTGCTGGCGTTTGCCGCTGAAAAAGCCGCCATGCTTCTTTTAAGAAACGCGAAAGCTGCCGCAAACAAATGGCTCAAACGCCTGCAGTGGGTCGTGACAGCCGGTCTGTCATTTTCCCATGGGGCGAACGATACACAAAAAATACTTGGTCTCATTATCTTGGCTCTTGCTGCCGGGGGCGGCGCCTCCGCAAGCACCGTTCCAATCTGGGCGCGGCTTGGCAGCGGGGCTTTTTTGTTTTTGGGGACGCTTTTATGCGGCTGGCGAATCATGAAAACAGTTGGCAGAGGCATCTATGAACTCAAACCGGTGCACAGTCTCAGCGCCCAGCTGTCTTCGGCCATGTCACTGCTCTTTGCCAACGCCACGGGCGCGCCTGTTTCAACAACGCACGTCGTCGTCGGCACCGTTATGGGTGTCGGTGCGGCTGATAATTACCGTATGGTCAATTGGAAGGTTGTTAAAGATATTATCGTCTCGTGGGTTATTACCATACCGGCTGCTGGCGCAGCGGCGGCCGTTGTCTATCTTGTCCTAGGCGTCCTATTTAGGGCAATTACGAGGTGAGCAAAATGAAAACAGGCTTTTTTGCACGGCTTTTTCCGGTGAAATATGACTTCATCATGCTTTTGGAGGAGCAGGGGGAATTAAACAGCCGCGCCGTCGGTGCGCTGCTGCGCTGGCTCGACGGCGGCAGTGTGGTAGATGCCGAGACGATGCAGGCGCTGTATAACGAAGCCGACCGCGCGCGCAAGGAGCTGGAACGCCAGCTGGTGGAGGCGTTTTCAACGCCATTTGACCGCGGCGACATTTATTACATTTCCCGTACAATGAACAAGGTGCTGGCGTACGCCGAGTCAACACTCACGGCGATGCAGACGTTTGACATGCAGCCTGATAAAAACATCATCGGCATGGCGGAAAAGCTCCAACTCGGGTCAGACACCTTTTTGTCGTCCGTCCGGATGCTGAAAACAGCACCGAACAAAGCCGAGGCGTATATTCCGGCCATTCGGGCAACACATCTTGAAACAGAGGCGCTCTACCGCGCCGGAATGCTGGATGCTTTTCAAAGCGGCGATGCCATGGGGGCACTGCGCCGCCGGGAGATTTACCATCATTTGAAGGATGCGTCAAAAAATCTGGAGGACGCTGTCGACATTCTCCACAGGATCATCGTCCGCCTCGTTTGAGCGGGGCGGTTTGTCCGGCGTATGAGGACGGGATGTTCGCGGCAGAATACGAATTGCAAAGCTTTTTGAGGAGGTCACACCGTGATTACAGGCGCCTTTATCATGCCGCACCCGCCGATTATCCTGCCGGAAATCGGGCGCGGCGAAGAAAAAAAGCTGCAAAAAACGATTGACGCCTGCCGGAAGGCTGCCCAAATGATTGCACAGCTTGCCCCGCAGACAATTGTCCTTACAACGCCGCACAGCGTCACTTATGCCGACTATATCCACATATCGCCGGGCGAGAACGCCGAAGGCGACATGGGCCGTTTCTCGGCGCCCGGCGTCAAACTGCGCGCCGACTGTGATACGGCGTTTATCGCGGCGCTTGAAGAAGAGGCGCTGGCAGACGGCCTTGCGGCCGGGACGCTTGGCACCCGGGAAAAAACGCTTGACCACGGGGCCATGATCCCGCTGTCGTTTGTCAACGAGCAGTATAAAAACTATCGCCTCGTGCATGTCGGTCTGTCCGGCCTGTCTTTTGCGCAGCACTACCGCTTCGGCATGTGCGTGCGCAAAGCCGCTGAAAAACTGGGGCGCAGCGTTGTAATGCTCGCCAGCGGTGACCTGTCGCATAAGCTTTTGGAAAGCGGGCCGTACGGCTTTGACGCGGCGGGTGCTTTATTTGATCAGGAGATCACCGGCGCGATGGCGGCGGGCGATTTCCTGCGCTTTTTGTCCATACCTCCGGCCATTGCTGATAAGGCGGCCGAGTGCGGCCTGCGCTCGTTTATCATCATGGCAGGCGCGCTCGACGGGCAGGCGGTTAATGCTCAGCTTCTGTCCTATGAAGGGCCGTTCGGCGTCGGCTACGGCGTCGCGTCATTTATCCCGAAAGGGCCACAACCCAATCGTCATTTTCTCGATGTCTTTATCAAAGCCGAAGCCATGCGGCTCGGGGTGCTGCGCGAAGCGGCGGATCCGTATGTGCGCTTGGCGAGGCTGTCTGTTGAGCATTTTGTCAAAACCGGCAAACGCGCAGACCTCCCCGTTCAGTTGCCGGAGGAAATGCGGCGTCGGCGCGCCGGCGTCTTTGTCTCGATCAAAAAAGACGGGCAGCTGCGCGGCTGTATCGGCACGATTGCGCCTGTGACGGGGTGCATCGCCGAGGAAATTTTAAAGAATGCCGTCAGCGCCTGCTCCGAGGACCCGCGTTTTGAGGCGGTACGCCCGGAAGAGCTCGGCAGTCTTGTCTACAGCGTGGACGTGCTCTCCCCGCCGGAGCCAATTGCGTCACCGCAAGAGCTGGACGTTCGGCGCTACGGCGTCATCGTCACCGCCGGCCGCCGCCGCGGTCTTTTGCTGCCGAACCTTGAGGGTGTTGATACCGTCCAAGTGCAAATTGACATCGCGCGGCAGAAGGCCGGGATTCGCCCGGGGGAACAAGTCAGCCTCGAGCGCTTTGAGGTGGTGCGCCACACGTGAGGATAGCGTGCGATATCTGCCCGCATGCCTGTTTTATCGAAGAAGGCCATGTCGGCTTTTGTCATGCCAGAGGCAATACGGGCGAAAAAATCACCGCCGTCAACTACGGCAGGCTCACGAGTCTGGCCCTTGACCCCATCGAAAAAAAGCCGCTCAAACGCTTTCTCCCCGGCAGCCTCATCCTGTCCGTCGGAAGCTTCGGCTGTAATCTGCGCTGCCCGTTCTGCCAAAACTGTACCATCTCGATGGCCGATATGACGGCTGAAACGGCCTTTTGGCCGCCGGAACAGCTTGTTGACTATGCCTTGGCGCTCCGCCCCCGTGGGAATATCGGCCTTGCGTTTACGTATAACGAACCGCTTGTCGGCTATGAATATGTCTTGGACTGCGCGCGCCTGGCGCAGACGCATAAGCTCAAAAACGTCCTCGTCACAAACGGTTATGTCTGTGAAGAGCCTCTGCGCGCCCTCCTGCCGCTTGTAGACGCCATGAACATCGACCTCAAGGGTTTTACCGAGGCGTTTTACAAAAAGCTCTCAGGCGACTTAGAGACGGTCAAACGGACGGTTGCCATTTCAGCCGGGCAGTGCCATGTCGAGGTAACGACGCTCATCATCCCCGGCGAAAATGACGGGGAAGACGACATGCTGTCTCTGGCATCGTGGCTTGGTACCGTTTCACCCGACATTCCGCTCCATTTGACCCGCTTTTTCCCGCGCTATCAATATGCCGATAAAAGCCCCACGCCCGTTGAAACGCTTCAAAGGCTCGGAGAAATCGCAAAGCACCACCTCCGTCACGTCTACCTAGGTAATATTTAAGGCCGGTGAGATCACCGGCCTTAAATCTGCTGTTTTATATCATCAGAAGTTCTTTTTGCCCTTTAGATGCGCCGCCTCGTCCTTAATCTCCCGGCGGAAGCTCTCAAGCGCCTCTTTGCGCCGCTCATTCTTATCCGAGAGTTCTTCGCGCGTTTTGTCATTCGAGGTCGCGCGCAGCGTCTTGTCCGTTTCGCGGATGTTCCGAACCGTATCGTCGATGCTCTTCTGGATATGTGCGACATTATCGGCCCTGTTGTCAGGATTATGGTTCACTTTTTCAGCCCTCCTTGATGTCAGGTTCTGTCAAACATAGTATTCGCCGCGTGATAACCGATATCATAGGAAAAAATTGGAGAGGGGGATACCGCATCCCGGAGCGCATTGATAAACAAATCGACATCCTCAAAGGTGTTATAGAGGGCAAGCGAGGCGCGCACGGTGCCGTCAAGCCCGAAGCGCTTTAAAACGGGCTGCGCGCAGTGATGCCCGGCACGGACGGCAATGCCCGCGCGGTCGAGGGCATGGGCAATATCGGCGGCGTCCCTGCCCGGAACAGAAAAGGACACAACGCCTGCCCGATGCTTCGGATGACCGACGAGCAAAACGCCGCTCGTGCGGTGCATTTCCTCAAGCATGTATGCCAGAAGCGGCTGTTCGTATTGTGAAATGCATTCAAGCCCGATACCTGTCACATAATCGATGGCGCTGGAGAGGCCAACGGCACCGGCTAAATTCCCCGTTCCGGCTTCAAACCTCTGGGGGGCGCTTTGGAAGCGGCTTTCCGCGAGTGTGACGCTTTCAATCATATTGCCGCCGCCCTGATAGGGCGGCATTGCGTCCAGAAGCCTCTTTTTCCCGTACAAGACGCCGATGCCCGTCGGTGAGAAGAGCTTGTGGCCGGAAAAAACATAAAAGTCGCAATCCAGCGCGCGCACGTCGACAGAAAGGTGAGAGACAGCCTGCGCCCCGTCAACGAGCACAACGGCGCCCGCTTGGTGCGCCAGCGCCGTCATTTCCGCAATTGGCAAAATCGTCCCCAAGGCGTTTGAAACGTGCGCCACGGCGACGATTTTAACGCGTGGCGTTAACAGGCGCGCATAGTCGGATAAGATGATGTCGCCAACGTCGTCAAGGGGAATCTCGCGGAGAATGGCGCCCGTTTTCCGGCAGATAAACTGCCAGGGGACAATGTTGGCGTGGTGCTCGAGGCCGGAGACGAGGATTTCGTCGCCGGGCTTAAGGCACTCTGTGGCATAAGAGGATGCGACGAGATTGATCCCCTCTGTCGCGCCGCGCACAAACACAATTTCATCCGCTTGAGCCCCGAGAAAATCGGCAATTGTAGAGCGCGCCTGCTCATACGCCGCCGTCGCGCGCTGTGCGAGCGTGTGTGCCGCGCGATGGACGTTTGAATTCTCTTCTTCATAAAACCGGACGAGACGACGGATGACGCAGGCGGGTTTTTGCGTCGTCGCGGCGTTGTCGAGCCAGACGAGCGGCCTTCCGCCCACGCGCTTGTGTAAAATCGGGAAATCATTTCGAATGGCGGCGGCATTGAATAAAGTGCCGCGCGGCTCGGCAGGTACGCCGGACGGCCATGAACGTGTAGATAAATCCGGCCAACCCGGCAGGGCGGTAAAGGCATCTGACGCTGGTAAAGCGCCGTCGTCCGGCATGAAGCAGGGCACTTCGGCACACGGCGGTGCGCCGGTGAAAAATTCGGGATAAGCTTGGAGCGCCGCTTCCGTGAGCTGCCGCGCAGCAGCCTGCGCGTCACATTCAGTCATCGCCATATCCTGTGTCGACATCTTCTAAAACGGCGATGGCGTCTTCCGTCAAAATGGCGGCCGAGCAGTAAATGGACAGCAGATAAAAGCCAACGCCCTTATTGTCGATTCCCATGAAGCGCACAGAGAGCCCGGCAGACTGCTCGCCCGGCAGCCCCGTCTGATACAGGCCGATAACGCCCTGGCGGCTCTCGCCGCTGCGGATAAGAAGAATGTCTGTTTTGCCGTTGCCGTCACCGTCCGGCGTGCGCACGCGCAGCTTGTCGCACGGGACGATGGGAATGCCGCGCCACGTGAGAAACGGCGCGCCGAAATGCGTTGTCGCGACAGGGGGGACGCCGCGCCGCGTGCACGAACGACCAAACGCGGCAATGGCCAACGGATGAGCGAGAAAAAAAGAGGGTTCCTTCCAAACCTTGGTGATCAGCGCGTCGAAATCATCCGGTGTCGGCGCGCCATGCCGTGAGCGCAGATGCTGCGCGGTGTCAATATTTTTCAGCAGCCCGTAATCGTCGCTGTTGATGATGAGATGTTCCTGCCGTTCTTTGATTGTCTCCATGCCGAGGCGCAGCTGCTCCTTGACTTGATCAAACGGTTTGCTGTAAAGGTCTGAAACACGCGTACCAATTTTGACTATCGTTGAAACAGATGTCAGGATGTATTCGCGCGGGGAGAGCTCATAGTCTAAAAAGCCCTCGGGAATGTCGGCGCTGTTAGCTTGGGTGCAGAGAAAATCAAGCGTTGTGTCGGTGTTTTTTACCTTGTTGAGTCGGAATATGCCCGTTTCAACCGGCTTGAGCTCAAGAAATTTTGAAAGCCATCGGGGCGTAATGGCGCTGTACTGCGGCGGCGTTTTAACGACCTCGGCCAGCTGATAGGCCGAACGCGGCGACAGAGCGTTTTGGATGTCCTGTTCCGGCATAACATTCTCCTTGTGATACAGAATTTGGATAATTGTTATAGTTTTCAACCGGCGTCAGAAATTATTCACAGGGGCTGGCCAAACAATCAGAGCGCCATTTGCGCTGTACGATATAAAAGATGAGCCGCCGTCTCCAGTGAGGCGGCGGCTATTGGGGTTACGTAATAATTAAATAAATATTATCGCTCCACGAGCGTCACCAGAACGGTATCTCCGGGCTGCTTGCCAATTTTAGAGCGGATATCCTTGCGGATACCGATGATGTGACAGGGCGTTTTCATTTTTACAAGGCTTCCCGCATACGGCTCACCGTCGAAAGTCGCCGTCACGGGGACGCGCCCCTTACCGAACTCTTCTTTTACATCGAAAGGGATTTCAATATAAGCCCCGTCGATGTCATCCACTTTTTTGATTTCCGCTTCAAATTCATAGACTTTCGACATATAAATGACTCCTTTTGAGTTCCGTTGCATCCACTAAGCCGTCGTTTATCTTAGAAAACAGCTGGCAGTTCACTTATTCACGCCTCTGAAAAGTCGGCTTTCGCAGCGCCGCAGACGGGGCAGATCCAGGTGTCCGGCAGGTCCTCAAACGGCGTTCCGGGGGCGATGCCGCTGTCGGGGTCGCCCTCGGCGGGGTCGTAGATGAAGCCGCAGACGGGGCAGATATATTTTTTCATGATCAGTCCTCCATTTTGTTAGTTTTCGAAAACGTGTTTTATGCCAGAAAACCCTTGAGAATCGTATCCTCGGCTTCTTTTTCCGTGAGGCCCAGGCACATGAGTTTGACAAGCTGCTCGGAAGCGATTTTACCGATGGCCGCCTCATGAATCAGCTGCGCGTCGGCGTGCAGCGCCGTAATCTCCGGAATCGAGGAGACGTGCGCGTCGTGCATGATGATCGAGTCGCACTGGATATGGCCGCGGCAGTCGGCGTAACCGCGCAGATTGAGGTGAAACACCTGTTTGGATGTGTCCTGCGCGACGGAGCGGGAGATGACCTGCGCCGATGAGCCGTCTTCCAAAAGCTCGACGGTGATGTTTGATTCGGCATCCTGCGCCTGATATGTCAAAAGCCGTTCCGAGACGATCAGCCGGGCGTTTTTATGAAGCCGGACAAGCGTATCGCGTTTGGCGGAGTCGATGCCCTTGATCTGACTCATCTCGAGTTCGGCAACGCCGTCTTCCTCCACCTCAATAATTGTCGTCGGGTTGAGAATGCGCGAACCGCTGCCGTCGCCCTCACCATAGTGTTTTTCAACATACTTCATTTTAGCGCCCTTGCGGATGAAAAACTCGTGGATGCCGTCGTGCTCTGCTTTTTTGCTGCCGGTGTTGTGGACGCCGCAGCCGGCGACGATCAGCACATCGGCGTTTTCACCGACCTCAAAGGTATTGTATACAAGGTCGTCCATCTGCTCGGATAAAATAACGGGGATATGCACGCTCTCATTTTTCGTGCCGGGCTTTATGATCACATCGATGCCCGGTTTATCCTTTTTTGTCACGATGTCAATATTGGCCGTCGTGTTTCGCCCGACGCCTTTTCCGTTTTTGCGGATATTGTACGCCCCCTGCGGAATCTCATGCAGGTCGGCGACCTCTTGAAGCAATTTTTTATCGACTGCAGTCAGCATCTGCTTTTCCCTCCTTAACGCAGCCAATCCGGCACCGGCAGACATTGTCAATATCCACGATATCACCGAGGAATATTTCCTGTGTGGTGATGCCCTCAATCCCGCCGTTTGAGACGAGGATAACGGCGTCGGCCAGCCGCAGGATGCGTTCCTGATGCGAAATGATGACAATCGTCGTGTCATATTTGTCGTTGAGCGTTTTAAACGTTTCCGTCAAGCGCTGGAAGCTCCAAAGGTCAATGCCGGCCTCCGGCTCGTCGAAGAGCGCGACCTTCAGGTTGCGCGCTAAAATACTGGCGATTTCGATGCGCTTGAGTTCGCCGCCTGAAAAGCTGGCGTTAATTTCCCTGTTGATATAATCCTGCGCGCACAAACCAACGTCGTAGAGCAGCGAGCAGTGGTCAACCGTGCTGTCCGGCCCCGAGGCAAGCTTTAAAAAAGCCCCAACCGTCAGGCCCTTGAAGCGGGCCGGCTGCTGGAAGGCATAGCCGATGCCAAGGCGTGCCCGTTCCGTAATAGACAGCCCGGTAATGTCCGTTCCATCGAGAAAGATTTTGCCGGACGACGTTTTGTAGATGCCCATAATGGCCTTCGCCAGAGACGTTTTGCCGCCGCCGTTCGGGCCGGTCATGACATAGATTTTTTTATTGTCCAGCGTCAGATTCACATTCTTCAAAATCTGAACGCTACCGTGTTCACTGTCGGCCGTAACGCCAACGTCAACAAGCTTCAGCATGATTGAATCACTCCTCTGTTATCCTTTGCACGGTATTACTCAAAGCGGCCGACTGGGGAATGCTTTGCGTCTCTGCAGCCGCTGCTTATATATAAAGTATATCACAAAAAACCGTATGCATCTGTCATGAAATCACAGTGGAATCAGACAACATTTGCATCATTCTGCCATTAAACAGTCAATCAGATGGCGCAGAAACTGCCGCCTGTCGCCGTCATTTGCCATCTGAATACCGCTAAATGCGTCAAACATCGCGGGCGCGACGCCAACGGCAAAGAGGCCAGCCATGAAAACCTGTGTGACGGTCAAGCGCAAAGTCTTTTCAGGGATTGTGCAGCCATTCGCGCGCAGCTTCTGTAAGAGTGTTTCCATAAAGCCATTAAGTGCCGTCACAGCCTGTGTGTCCGTGTGGCCGTTTACCATCGCCTCAAAATAATGGGCGCGTGTAATTTCCGGATAATTGAGTGCGTTCCGGCTGAGATGATCGATGACGGCAAAAAGCATCTCTTTTGGCGGGAGGCTCTCGGCATAAGCGAGGTCGCTCCAGTCAAAGGTGTTTTCAAGCGTGAGCGCGATGACCTGCTCAAGCAGCTGCTCCTTCGTGCGGAAATAATAATTGATCGCCGCCACATTGACATCTGCCTTGGCGGCAATACGCCGAACGGTAATGTTTTTAAAGCCGTATTCCTCAATAGCCGCAATAGCCGCCTCCAGGATGCGCAGTTTCGCGCCGTCCATGCAATCACCTCATCTTTGTCTGTTATTGTAACGGATTGCCGGGAAATATTCAAGACGCTGCCGACTCTGAGATGATTTTAGCCTGATCTGATTTAATGGCGCTCCTCAATAGAAAATCGACATAAAACAAATGTATTAAACAAATGTTTTAATTATGAAGCTAATTTGATTTGTGGATATACGCAGTGGAATTGTACGAATGGATTGAAGTCTCGGATCATCACTGCTATTATGGGAGAAAATTAAAAATAGGAGATCAAATCATGATCAAACACATCGTCATGTGGCATTTAAAAGAAACAGCCAATTCAAAATCAAAAACAGAAAATGCCAAAGCCATTAAAAAGCAGCTCGAGGCGTTGCGCGGCAAAATACCCGGGCTGCTGACGATTGAAGTCGGGCTGGACTATTCACAAACAGTGGACAGTGCCGATATTATTTTATATTCAGAATTCGAATCAAAAGCTGCGCTGGACGCATATCAAAAGCATCCGGCACATGAAGCGGTTAAGCCGCTTGTCAAAGCGGCAAGCACGAATAGAACGGTCGTCGACTACGAGCTTTAAATAAACCGAAAAAATTCTTAGGACGCTGCGCGATAACTGCCGGGAGGCAGCGTCTTTTTTTGCGTATTACTTGCAAATGATTCGCATTTGCGTCTATAATAGTTTTAATTGGGAAATGACGGTATGAAAACGGATGCGAAACGGGTGGAATGATGGTCAAGGCAGAAAATCTCTATTTCTCCTATACGGGCGGAGAGCCATATGTGCTCCGGGGGCTCAATCTGGCACTGAACGAAGGGGCATACGTCTCCATTGTCGGGGACAATGGGTGCGGGAAGTCAACGCTCATCCGCCTCATTCTCGGCTTGTTGAAGCCGACGGCCGGAAAGCTTGAAAGGCAGACCGTGCGGATCGGTTACGTCCCGCAAAAAAGTGACTTCCTGCGCGCAGGGTTCCCGATCACGGTGTATGAAATGCTCGATTCCTACAGACGGCTTTTAAAAATACGGGAGAAGGCCGTTATCCTCGAGAGTTTGGAGCAGGTGGGTATGGCGGCGCACGCGCAGGCGCTCATGGGCACTTTGTCCGGCGGGCAGAGCCAAAAGGTGCTGCTTGCTAGGGCGCTGATGGGCAGCCCGGCGCTGCTCGTTCTGGACGAACCGTCAACAGGCGTCGATCCCGGAAGCCGCCGTGAAATATACAGGCTCATCAGCGGCCTCAACAGGGAGAAAGGGCTCACCGTCGTCTCTGTGGAGCACAACCTCGTCGCTGCGGTTGCAAACTCAACGCTCATCTACCATCTCGACCGGGGACACGGCCATATGTGCACGCCCGCCCAGTTTACGGCGGAGTTTACGAATATGAATTTAGACAGTTGGGAGGGTGCGTGATGCTTCAATACGGATTTATGCAAAATGCCTTTCTCGTTTCTGTTTTTATCGCCCTGCTCTGTCCCAGTATCGGCATCTTTCTCGTTCTGCGCCGCTATTCGATGATTGGGGACACGCTCTCCCACGCGTCTCTCGCGGGGGTGACAATCGGGCTTCTGGGCGGTCAAAACCCGGTGCTCGGCGCGTTTGTCTTCACAGCCGCCAGCGGCGCGCTGATTGAGTTTTTAAGAGGGTATTTCAAAAAGAATACGGATCTCATTTTGTCTGTTGTCCTTGCGCTCTGCGTGGGTATCGCGATCTCCGTCATCAGCTCCGGTAAGCTACATGTCAATGCCGATGCCTTTTTGTTTGGCAGCATCCTGACGGTGACACGGCTGGATATGATTCTGGTCATGATTTTAAGCCTTATATCGGTACTGATAATTTTGCTTCTGTATCATCAGATGCTCTATATTGCCTTTGACGAAGAGGCGGCAGCGATTGCGCGCGTGCATGTCCGGCTCATCAATTATGTTTTTTCAATTCTGGTGGCGGCGGCCGTTTCGGTGACGATCCGTATCGTCGGCGTCCTCGTTATCAGCTCGATGATCGCCCTGCCAGTTGCCGCAGCGCTGCAGCTTCAACGGGGTTTCAAGGTGACACTCGTTTTCTCTGTCATTTTCTCGATGACAGACATCCTGCTGGGGCTTTTTCTGTCATATTATCTCGGTGTTGCGCCCGGCGGCTTCACGGCACTGGTCTCCGTTGCCGTTCTCGTGCTCGTCATCGTGTTCAAACGCTTTGCATCGGTCGCCAAGCGCTTGGAAGGAGGCGCTGTGACATGACGGACGATCACTTGCCGCCCGGCATGAAGAGGACGAAGCAGCGCATGGCCGTCCTTTCGGTATTGGAAGACGCCGCCTCGCCGCAGACGGCGATGGACATCCATAAGCAGTTGGAAAAATCATCGTCCCGCGTGTGTCTGTCGACGGTATACAGGGTTTTAGAGCAGTTTGTTGCGCACGGCGTTGCCGTTAAAACAACCGTGCACGACAATGATATGGCCTTTTTTGAGCGCAATCGCCATAGCCACCGCCATTGGGCCGTCTGTGTGGACTGCCATAAAATCGTCGCGATCAACAATTGTCCGCTGGCTGATTTCGAGCCGAAGATTTCGGACGACGCGTTTCAGGTGCTCGGTCATCGTGTCGAGATGTACGGCTACTGCAAAGACTGCGGGAAAAGAAAGCGTGACTGAGAATTCATTATGGTCAAAACTGACAAAATATGCTCTTTTAGCTAAACTATGCCTCAAAGATGACGACAGTATTGGTAATAACGATACAGAAAGAAGGTTCGTCATGGATTGCGCAAATCTTCCAAACTGCGGCTTCATCAAAAAAAATATGGGCACAAGAAACCTTGCGATTCAAGGCTACATGAGTAAATACTGCCAGTCGGACATGCAGAATCAGTGTAAACGCAAGGAATACAAAATGAAAACGGGTACGCCGCCGCCGGATAACATGCTGCCTAACGGTTTGATGATGGAACCTAAGTAAAAAAATCCGCCCGATTCCGGGCGGATTTTTTATATGGGCGGTTAATTCAATTCCTGCAAAATCGCGGCTGTCATAGCGCTGCAGGAGAGGGTGTCGGCACCCGGCGCGGCAATATCGGCCGTGCGCAGGCCCTTGGCGAGAACGCGGGATACAGCGTCCTCCACGCACTTGGCCGCCGCTTCCTGACTGAAGGACAGACGGAGCATCATCGCGACCGACAAAACCGTTGCGATGGGGTTTGATTTGTCCTGACCGGCAATGTCGGGGGCTGAGCCGTGAATCGGCTCATACATACCGCGCTTCGTCTCACCGAGTGAGGCCGACGGCAGAAGGCCGATAGAGCCGGTAATCTGAGAAGCCTCGTCCGACAGAATGTCACCGAACATGTTGGAGGTGACGACGACGTCAAACTGCTTCGGGTTTTTAACAAGCTGCATGGCGGCGTTGTCAACGAGCATATCGGTGATCTCAACGTCCGGATACTGCGCGGCGAGGCGGTGCATCGTTTCGCGCCACAGGCGGGAGCTCTCCAGAACGTTTGCCTTGTCAATGCTGATAAGCTTTTTGCCGCGTGTGCGGGCAAGCTCAAAGGCGATGACGCCGATGCGCTCGATCTCCTTGACGCTGTAGCATTCTGTGTCATATGCTTCCTGGCCGCTCTCGCCGTCGCGGCGGCCGCTTTCGCCGAAGTACATGCCGCCGGTCAGCTCACGGACGATGACCATGTCAAAGCCGTTGTCGGCGACTTCTTTTTTCAGCGGGCAAGCCTCTTTCAGCTCGTCAAGCAATCTCGCCGGACGGATGTTGGCATAAAGGCCAAGCGCCTTGCGCACGCCGAGCAGCGCTTTCTCCGGGCGGAGATGGCCGGGGAGCGTATCCCACTTCGGGCCGCCGACGGCGCCGAGCAAAACGCTGTCGCTGTCAAGGCACGCCTTCACCGTCTCATCCGGCAGCGGTGCGCCTGTCGCGTCAATAGCCGCGCCGCCCGCGAGGACTTTATTGAAGGTGAAGCTTAAGTCAAACTTTTTGCCGACGGCGTTTAAAACGTCCGTGGCGGCGCCGACGATTTCAGGGCCGATCCCGTCGCCCTCGATGACGGCGATGGTGTAATTCATACCGCGCCCTCCTTGATGGCGGCGAGCAGGCCGCCCGCGCCGATGATCGTCTGTAAAAACGACGGGAAGGGGGTAAACTGTGCTGTTGTGTTTGTCGTCACGTTTTTGAGAACGCCGTTATCAAAATCGATCTCCACCGTGTCGCCTTCGCTGATGTCAGCCTGGCACTCAATGATCGGCAGGCCGATGTTGATGGCGTTTCTGTAAAAGATGCGAGCGAAGCTCTTGGCGACAACGGCGCCAATGCCCGACTCTTTGATGGCGAGCGGTGCGTGCTCGCGGGAGGAGCCGCAACCGAAGTTAGCCCCCGCTACAATAATATCGCCTTTTTTGACGCGCTGGACAAACGTTTTGTCCAGGTCTTCCATGCAGTGCGCGGCTAATTCCTGCGCGTTTGCCGTGTTGAGGTAGCGGGCGGGGATGATGACATCCGTATCCACGTTATCCCCGTATTTGATGACGTTACCGGTCAGTACCATAATTTATGTCCTCCTGTCTTATTCCGCCGGCGCGATTTTGCCTGCCAGCGCCGAAGCGGCGGCGACGGCGGGGCTTGCCAGGTATACTTCGCTTTCGGGGTGGCCCATCCGGCCGACGAAGTTACGGTTCGTCGTTGCCACGCAGCGCTCACCCTTGGCGAGAATGCCCATGTGGCCGCCGAGGCAAGGGCCGCACGTCGGCGTAGAGACGACGCAGCCGGACTCGATAAAGGATTTTAAAAGCCCCATCTCCATGGCGTCGAGATAAATCTGCTGTGTCGCCGGGATGACGATGCAGCGCACATGCTTGGCAATTTTTTTGCCGCGGAGAATCTCCTCGGCGATGACGAGGTCCTCCAGACGGCCGTTTGTGCAGGAGCCGATGACGACCTGATCGATTTTCACGTCCGGCATATCGTCAAAGGTCCGCGCGTTCTCAGGGAGATGCGGGAAGGCAACCGTCTGCTTGACCTGTGACAGGTCAATGTTAATCACGCGATCGTAAACGGCGTCAGGGTCAGCCTCGAAAACAACGGGTTTTCTCGTCGAGCGGGCGCTGACGTACTCCAGCGTTTTTTCGTCGACAGGGAAAATGCCGTTTTTCGCGCCGCACTCGATGGCCATGTTGGCGATGCAGAGGCGGTCGCTCATCGACAGCGTTCCGACGCCGTCGCCGGAGAATTCCATCGATTTGTACAGTGCGCCGTCAACGCCGATCAGCCCCAGGATGTGCAAAATAACGTCCTTGCCCCAGACGTTCTTGCGGAGCTTGCCCGTCAGATTAAACTGAATGGCCGAGGGCACCTTAAGCCAGACCTTGCCGGTCGCCATCCCGGCGGCCATATCGGTCGAGCCGACGCCCGTCGAAAACGCGCCGAGCGCGCCGTAGGTGCAGGTATGGCTGTCGGCCCCGATGACGAGGTCGCCGCAAATCACCATCCCTTTTTCGGGGAGGAGAGCGTGCTCAACGCCCATCGTCCCGACGTCGAAGAAGTTGACAACGCCCTTCTCGTTTGCAAACTCACGGATTTGCTTAGCCTGCTCGGCCGCTTTGATGTCTTTGTTCGGTGTGAAGTGATCCATGACGAAAACGACCTTGTTCTGGTCGTAGACGCAGCTGCAGCCCGCCTTGTTGAACTCGTTGATGGCAACGGGCGTTGTGATGTCGTTGCCGAGGACGAGGTCAAGATTTGCCATGATGATCTGCCCGGCCGTCACACTTTTTTCACCGCAGTGGGCAGCCAGGATTTTTTGTGTCATCGTCATTCCCATAAATTAGCCTCATTCCGCCGCTGCGCCCGGCAAAGATTCTGGTGACCTGTCATGCGCAGTTCCGTTGACAGGGGTATTTATATGTGCTGCCGCCTTTGAACAGGTTTTTTAATGCTCATCAAGGCAGAGCTTATATTCCAGCGAGTCGACCAGGGCGGCAAAGCTCGCCTTAATAATGTCGGTCGACACGCCGACGGTGATCCAGTTTCGGTGCCCGTCTGTCGATTCAATCAACACGCGCACGCGCGAACCGGTCGCAAAGCCGGTTTCCAATACGCGCACCTTGTAATCAAAAAGATGGACGGACGATAAAACAGGGTAGAAGACACACAGCGCCTTGCGCAGCGCCTGATCAAGCGCGTTGACGGGGCCGTTGCCGACGGCCGCCGTCGTTTCGGTGCTGCCGTCAACCTTGATTTTGATCATGGCGATGGAATTCATCTCGCCCTCCGGGACGGGAGACTCGCTGCTGGCCTTGTACAGGTCGAGGTCAAAGTGCGGCTTAAACGTGCCGATGATTTTTTTCACGAGCAGTTCAAAGCTCGCGTCGGCGGCCTCAAACTGATAACCCTCGTGCTCAAGCGCCTTGAGGCGCTCTAAAATCTGCGCCGTCTCCGGGCTGTCCTTCGTCAGATGGGGCGCGATGTCCTTGATTTTCAACAGGACGGCCTTCTTCCCCGATACCTCGGACAGAAGGAAGCGTCGGCTGTTGCCGACGAGGGACGGATCAACATGCTCGAAAGAGCGGGATATCTTGTCAACACCGTCAATGTGCATGCCGCCCTTGTGGGCAAAGGCGCTCTCACCGACGTAGGGCTTACTTTTGGCAACGGCCATGTTGGCGATCTCAGAAAGCTTAATCTCCGTGGCGCACAGCTCTTCAAGGCCGCCGTCAACGCAGGGATAGCCGGCCTTGAGCTGCAGATTTGGGATAATAACGGAGAGGTCGGCGTTGCCGCAGCGCTCGCCGATGCCCATAAACGTCCCCTGCACATGGCAGGCTCCGGCTTCAACGGCCATCATGGAGCTGGCAATGGCACAGCCGCAGTCGTTGTGGCAGTGGATGCCGACCCGCGTGTCTGGGAAAACCGTGCAAACCGTTTTGACGATCTCGTAAACCTGCAACGGCAGCGTCCCACCGTTTGTGTCGCATAAAGCAAGAACATCGGCGCCGCCATCTTTTGCTGCTTTGAGCACGCGCATGGCATAGTCGGGGTTTGCTTTGTAGCCGTCGAAGAAATGCTCGGCGTCAAAAATGACCTCCTTGCCCTTCTCCTTGAAAAATTGAAGCGTCTCGCGGACGCCGTCGAGATTTTCCTCAAGCGTCGCATGCAGGATTTCCGTGACGTGCAGGTCCCATGATTTTCCGAAGATCGATACGCTTGCGGTGCCGGCCTCCAGAAGGGAGACCACATTCGCGTCATCCTCCACGGCGACGTTTTTGCGCTTTGTACTGCCGAAGGCGACAAGGCGCGCGTTCTTCAGCGGGAGCGACTGCACCGCCCTGAAAAACTCCATATCCTTCGGGTTCGAGCCGGGATTGCCCGCCTCGATATAACGGATGCCGAAATCGTCAAGCGTTTTGACAATGGCCAGCTTATCCGAAACGGTAAAGGAAACGCCTTCCGCCTGTGCGCCGTCACGCAGCGTCGTGTCGAACATTTCAAGCTTTTGCACCGTGATCCCTCCTTTCTGTTACTGTTTGTTTGAGAAAATAAAGCATGCTGTCAATCGGATTATTTAACAACCGCGCCTTTTTCAGCGGAGGAGACGTAACGCATATAGCGCCCGATATAGCCGCCGAACTCTTTTTTCGGTTGAATGGATATTGTCTTTTTTCGGTTTTCAAGCTCTTCCTCAGAAATCTCAAGGTCAAGCTTATAATTCGGGATGTCGATAGCGATCATGTCGCCTTCCAGAACATAGGCGATGTTGCCACCGCTCTGCGCTTCCGGCGAGACGTGGCCGATCGAAGCACCGCGCGTGGCGCCGGAGAAACGGCCGTCCGTCACGAGCGCCACGGATTTGTCAAGCCCCATACCGGCAATCGCCGAGGTGGGGGAGAGCATCTCGCGCATACCGGGGCCGCCGGACGGGCCCTCATACCGGATGACAACGACGTCGCCGGCCTTGATCTGCCCGCCAAAGATGGCGTCTCTGGCGGCGTCCTCGCTGTCAAAGACGCGGGCCGGACCTCTGTGCACCAGCATATCGTCCGACACGGCGCTGCGCTTGACGACGGCGCCGTTGGGCGCTAGCGAACCAAAGAGAATCGCGATGCCGCCGGTTGCTGAATATGGATTGTCGATATCTCGAATGACCGTATTGTCAAAGTTGCGCACGGCAGCGAGGTTATCAGCCAAAGTCTGGCCCGTTGCAGTGATTACCGTTGTGTCGAGAAAGCCCTTTTTATTGAGCTCGGCCATCACGGCCTGCACGCCGCCCGCAGCGTTTAAATCCTGCAGGTGGTGCTTACCCGCAGGGGCGAGCTTACACAGGTTCGGTGTCTTCCGGCTGAGATCGTTAATTTTCGGCAGGCTGAAATCAAGACCCGCCTCATTGGCGATGGCCGCCAGATGTAAAATCGTGTTCGTCGAGCAGCCGAGTGCCATGTCAACGGTCAGAGCGTTCGTAAAGGCTTTGTCATTGAGGATATCAAGCGCGCGGATGTTCTTTTCCAGAAGCTCCATGATTTTTGTACCGGCCGCCTTGGCAAGGCGCGTGCGCGCGGCGTAGACGGCGGGGATTGAGCCGTTGCCCGGCAGGGCAATGCCGACGGCCTCGCACAGGCAGTTCATGGAGTTTGCTGTAAACATCCCGGCGCAGGAGCCGCAGCCGGGGCAGGCATTGTCTTCATAGTAGAGCAGGTCGTCGTCGCTGAACTTGCCGACGTTATAGCTGCCGACAGCCTCAAAAACACTGTTGAGGTCCATCGCCGCGCCGTTTGTGTCGTTAATTGACAGCATCGGCCCGCCGGAGATGAAGATGGAGGGGAGGTTGAGCCGTGCCGCCGCCATCAGCATGCCGGGGATGATTTTATCGCAGTTGGGGATGAAAACGAGCGCGTCAAAGCAGTGCGCCCGCACCATGACCTCTATGCTGTCGGCAATGAGCTCGCGGGAGGCAAGGGAATACTTCATGCCTTCATGGCCCATGGCGATGCCGTCGCAGATACCGATGGTGTTGAATTCAATCGGCGTGCCGCCGGCGGCAAGCACGCCATCCTTGACGGCGCGGGCAATCGTCGCGAGGTGAATGTGGCCCGGCACGATTTCATTGAACGAATTGACGATGCCGATGAGCGGCTTTTTAATCTGCGCGCCGGTCAGGCCCGTTGCCTTCAAGAGCGCCCGGTGCGGCGCTCTGGCGACGCCGTCCTTGATCTTATCACTGTTCATATACAGGAGTCCTTTCAGTGGAATCAGAAAGGTCAACAGGCGATTACAAATCGCCCCTACACGGGGTGACCGTAGGGGCGAACTGTGTTCGCCCGTCGCATCTTTCGTTTTAAGGATGGCTGGAAGCACCCTAGCCGAATACAGCGGTTCCTATTTGCCTTCCTTCTGCCAGCTCATTTTGGCGCGCAGCTCGGCGCCAGTCTTTTCAAGGAGAAGGCTCTGCTCCTGGCGGCGGCGGGCATTGAAGAAGGGGCGGTTGGCCTGGTTTTCAAGGATCCAGTTGCGGGCAAACGAGCCGTCCTGAATTTCGGAGAGAACCTTTTTCATCTCGCGGCGCGACTCGTCGGTGATGATGCGCTTGCCGATGGTGTAATCGCCGTATTCCGCCGTGTCACTGATGGAGTAGCGCATAAAGTTGAGGCCACCCTTGATGACGAGGTCAATAATGAGCTTCATCTCGTGCACGCATTCGAAATAGGCATTCTCCGGCTGGTAGCCCGCCTCGACAAGGGTATCAAAGCCGGCCTTCATGAGCTCGGTGACGCCGCCGCAGAGAACGGCCTGCTCGCCGAAGAGGTCCGTCTCCGTCTCCTCGCGGAAGGTTGTTTCCAGAATGCCGCCGCGCGCGCCGCCGATGCCATAGGCGTAAGCCAGTGCGATATCGCGCGCTTTGCCGGTGGCGTTCTGCTGCACGGCGATGAGGCAGGGAACACCCTTGCCCTCTTCATACTGGTAACGGACGGTGTGGCCGGGGCCTTTCGGGGCGATCATGATGATGTCGATATCGGCCGGAGGAACGATTTGGCCGTAGTGGATGTTAAAGCCGTGGGCGAAAGCGAGCGCTGCGCCGCTTTTCAGGTTGGGGGCGATGTCGTTTTTATACAGCGCCGCCTGCTTTTCGTCGTTGACGAGGATCATGACAACGTCGGCCGCTTTAACGGCGTCGGCTGTGACCATGGCTTTGAGGCCTGCGGCCGTCGCGGTGTCAAAGGATTTGGAGCCTTCATACAGCCCGACGATAACGTTGGCGCCGCTGTCCTTTAAATTGAGTGCATGGGCGTGGCCCTGGCTGCCGTAGCCGATGATCGTGACGGTTTTTCCTTTGAGGACACTGAAGTCGCAGTCCTTTTCGTAATACATATTGGCCATTTTATTTTTCCTCCTAAAATTTTAGTGATTTCGCTTATCTTGAAGCGGGTTCGTTTCCCGCCTGCAGCCGTGTATCAGTCGTTTTCAAGGCAATACGTGCTTCTGCCGATGGCCGTGGGGCCTGTACGCGTCATTTCGATGATGCTGTACTGACGCATATAGTCTAAAAACGCGTTGAGCTTGACGGTTTCGCCGGTAATTTCAATCGCCATGGATTCGGGGGACAGGTCGACAACATTGGCGCGGTAAGCGTTGACGGCCTCCATCACCTCCGGCAGCTGGCCTTTTGTCAGCCGGACCTTTATAATCATCAGCTCGCGGACGACGATTTGGTCGGAGTCCATTAGCTGGACGATTCGAACATCCTGCAGCTTTTGAAGCTGCTTGACAATCTGGTCCTTCATGTAATCGTCGCCCCAGGAGACGATTGTCATGCGCGAGAGCGTCGGGTCATCCGTCTCGCCGACTGTCAGGCTGTCGATGTTGAACGCCCTTCTTGAAAAGAGGGAAGAGACACGTGTTAAAACGCCCGAGTGATTGGCCACGAGAAGCGAAACGATAAATGGGTTTTGCATCTTCTTTAATCCTCCTTATCTCAAGATAATGTCGTTGATGCTGCCGCCGGGCGGAATCATCGGCAAAACGCGCTCGTCGCTGTCGATGGTGCAGTCGATAAGGACTGGCGTGTCGTATCCAAACGCTTCTTCGAGGCATTTTTCGTATTCGGCATTCGTTTCCGCACGCAGGCCGACAGCGCCGAAGGCCTCGGCAAGCTTAACGAAATCCGTCTGGCGCTCAAGCGTCGTGTTGGAGTATCGGCCGTCGAAGAAGAGCGTCTGCCACTGGCGCACCATGCCGAGAACGCGGTTGTTGAGCACAATGATGATGAGCGGGAGCTTGTTCGTAACGGCCGTTGCCAGCTCGCTGAGGTTCATGTGGAAGCTGCCGTCGCTCGTGAAAAGAATCGTTCTTTTAAAGCCGGCGCCGATCGAGGCCCCAATGGCTGCGCCCATGCCGAAGCCCATGGCGCCGAGGCCACCGCTTGTGACGAAGGTGCGCGGTTTTTTAAACTGGTAATACTGCGTCGTCCACATCTGATGCTGGCCGACGTCGGTTGCCACAACATTGTCGCCGTTTTTTCGGCAGGCGCCTTCAATAACAGATTGCGGCGTC
The DNA here is from genome assembly GCA_038405045.1 of Oscillospiraceae bacterium ZGZL. Lineage (GTDB taxonomy): Bacteria > Bacillota > Clostridia > Oscillospirales > Oscillospiraceae > Sporobacter. The sequence goes on from JBBZIV010000001.1 coordinate 237,886, forward strand.
AGGCGCATCGGGTTCATTTCAAGGTTGTTGTCCGGATGCTCCTTCATATACTGGATGCGCTCCATCCAGTCCTTGTGCTCCAGTTGCGGCAAAAGCGCGTTTAAGGCCGTCAAAACGCCTTTGACATCACCGATGACGCAGGATGTGACGCCGATGTTTTTGCCAATTTCAGCCGGGTCGATATCAATTTGAAGCACCTTTCGGTCGCGCATGAACTCAACTTTATTGCCGGTGGCGCGGTCGGAAAAGCGCGTCCCGACGGCGATGAGCAAATCACTTTCATACAGCGCCTTCGTCGCGCCGTACCGGCCGTGCATGCCAACCATACCGAGATAACGGGGGTGCGCGTACGGGACGGCGGTAAGGCCCATAATAGACAGGCCGACAGGCGCGTCAATCTGATCGGCAAAGGCCATCAGCGCTTCGGAGGCGTTGGAGGCAATGACGCCGCCGCCGCAGTAGATATAGGGGCGCTTGGCCTCGCGAATGAGCTGCGCGGCATCGTTGAGCTGCATCGTGCTGATTTCAGACGGGATTCCCGTAGCCAAAGAGGGGGACGGCTCATACTCCGTTTTGCCGGTCTGAACGTCTTTTGTGATATCAACGAGCACGGGGCCGGGGCGGCCCTCCATCGCCAGGGCAAACGCATCGCGGATTGTTTCCGCCAGCTTTGTGATGTCCTTGACGAGATAATTGTGCTTTGTGATGGGCATCGTCACGCCGGAGATGTCAACCTCCTGAAAGCTGTCGCGTCCGAGCATATTGGTGGCGACGTTGCCGGTAATGGCAACCATCGGTGTTGAATCGAGATAGGCGTTTGCAATGCCCGTCACGAGATTCGTCGCGCCCGGGCCCGAAGTGGCGATCACAACACCTGTTTTGCCGGTCACGCGGGCGTAACCGTCGGCGGCATGCGAAGCGCCCTGCTCATGGCTTGTTGTATAGTGATGAATTTTATCGCTGTTTTTATAAAGCTCATCATAAATATTAATAACCGTTCCGCCCGGATAGCCGAATACGGTGTCAACACCCTGCTCGATGAGTGTTTTGATCAAAATCTGCGCGCCTGTTAACAACATGTTCTCCGTCCTCCTTTAATTCATTAGTGTTATACTCATATAAATCGTCAAACAAACTAAAAAGCCCCGCAGTCGTTTTCACTGCAGGGCTCCGTTTCATGGGAGTCGTTATGTTCTGCCCTCTTAAACAGCGAAATCTTTCATATTAACATGACTAATAACCCGGATAATTACACCGAGTACAAGTACGCTAATAATTATGATTTCAAAAGTAAAAAAAGCGGACACGCACATAACTCCTAACGCGTATGATGATTATGACAATGTTATCATGATAAAATTTCAAAGTCAATATACATTTTGCAATAGAATACGCTTTTTTTGGCCGAATGTTTCTGCTGAAGGTACGAAAAATTCAATAAAAAAAGCAAACCGGAAGCATTTAATAGCGAAAGCGCGGCGTTTCCCCGTTTTGATACTTCTTGCACGCGGCGATCGCCTTGCAGAAACGGCAGTTTCTGGAGAGCTTGTCGGCGCGGAATAAAAGGCCGGACAGCACGTCGTCGCCCGTCGGTTTCCGGTGGCTTTCAATGGCCCGGAGCATGGCGTCCGTCTCCTGCTTGTCAAATCCGCAGCGCGAGAGAATCGGTTCGGCCAACTCGGCGCTAGCCGCGGCATGATCAACGCCGCTGTCATATTCCCGCCAGCGGCCAACATCGTGTAAAAGACCAAGCGCGTATAAGACATCTTTTTTAAAGCCGTGGAGCTCCTCTAAATTGAGGATGGCGGCAATCCGCGCCACGTCAAAGGCGTGCGGCAGGTCGTGGCGGCAGAATTCACGCGAGGCTTCCGCCTTGATATTCTTTTCCGTATAGGCGATAAAGTCCGGGTCTGAGATGATAGCATTGACCCGGTCAAGCCCATCAAAGAGGCGGATGTCTTCACCCTTGATGCTTTCGGCGTGCTCGCGGATGGTTTTGCCGTCGAGCACAAGGCCGGGGGCGATATCACACAGCGGCTTTAAAACAAACGCCCGCGTGAGCATTCTCGGATGGGGGATGACAAGCTGTTCCGTTACGATCTGATCGTTGTTATATAAAAGGATATCCACATCGATAATCCGAGGCCCGTTGACAATAGTCTTGACCCGCTTCATCTCCTGCTCAACACCCTGTGTGACGCGAAGCAGCGCCAAAGGCGCCAGCGTCGTCTCCGCCTCCACGGCAATGTTTAAAAACCAGGGCTGGTCCGTAAATCCGACAGGCTCCGTCTCGTAAAAAGGGGAGCGGCGAATAATATGAATCTGCCCCGATAAAAGCGTGAGAGCCCGCTGTATGTTCATTTCCCTGTCGCCGAGGTTGGAGCCGAGGCTCAAGAAAAGACGGTTCATGGCCTGTCCCGCTCAATTTCAACACCGACATAATCGAACATCCCGTCAATCGGGGCCTGCGGTTTTTTAAGGCGCAGGGAAACCCTTTGAACAGGCGGGGCGGCTTCAAAGATGCCGTCACAGATATGTTCGGCCAATGCCTCAATGAGCGCATACCGCTCTTTCGTCACGACGTCGCGGATAACAGCGTAGACGGCGGCATAGTCGGCCGTGTCGGCAAGGTCGTCCGACCGGCCCGCTTTATTAAGAGGCATAAAAAGCGTCACGTCCAGTTCAAACGGCTGGCCGAGCGCCTGTTCCTCCGGCAAAACACCGTGATGGCCGAAAAAAACAAGATTTGACAGCAGTATTTTATCCATGAAAACCCCTCACGATCGCATCCGTCACCTTGGCGGCACGCAGATTTTCCGTCACGTCATGCACGCGGACAATGTCAACGCCCTGCGCAATGCCCAAGACGGTCGTTGCGATTGTCCCTTCCACGCGCTCCTTCGGTGGCAAATCAAGAATGCGGCCGAGCATGGATTTGCGTGACGCGCCGAGCAGCACGGGATAGCCCAGCGCCTTGATTTCAGTCAGGCGGCTCATAAGAGTCATGTTCTGATCTGGCGTTTTGCCAAAGCCGATGCCGGGGTCCAAAATAATCGCGTCGTCCGATACGCCGGCATCGATCGCAATCCGGACGGATTGCCTCAGAAAGCGGCAGATTTCCGCCACCATGTCGCCCGCGTAGTCCGTGCCGGTTTGGTTGTGCATGAGGACAACGGGTGTGTTGTACCGCGCAGCAACGGCAGCCAGCTGCCGGTCCTCTTGAAATCCCCAGATGTCGTTTAAAATGTGAATGCCGTTTTTCACGCCCTCTTCGGCGACCTCGGCACGGATCGTGTCGAGCGACAGGATGGCGTTCGTCTCCTGATGAAGCGCCCGGATGACTGGGATGACGCGCCGGAGCTCCTCCGCGGCATCGATACGCGTGTGTCCGGGGCGCGACGATTCGCCGCCGATATCGATGATATCGGCGCCGTCGGCGAGCATCCTTTTTGCGTGATGGACGGCCGCGTCAACAGAGACAAAGTCCCCACCGTCGGAAAACGAGTCGGGCGTGAGGTTCAAAATGCCCATGATAAGCGTCCGCTCGCCGAAGACGAGCTCGTGGCCGCAAAAGGACATTCGCTTGACCGGCGCCGATAAATTTAACCCGTTCATTGCCGCCGTTATCTCCCGCTGTTGATCATTGACAAAACCTCAGCGCGCGCCTTGGGGTCGTTGTCAAAAATGCCGCGGATCGCGGAGGTGAGCGTCACGGAGCCCGGCTTCTTGACACCGCGCATCGTCATGCACAAATGCTCGGCTTCAACAACAACCATCACGCCGTACGGCTCCAGCTTTTTCATAATCGTATCGGCAACGGTTGCGGTGAGGCGCTCTTGAAGCTGCGGCCTGCGGGAAACGGATTCCACGACACGCGCAAGCTTTGAAAGGCCTGTCAGCTTGCCATTTTTGGGGATATAGGCAACATGCGCCTTCCCGATAAAGGGGACGAGATGGTGCTCGCACGTCGAATAGAAAGGGATATCCTTGACGAGCACAAGCTCCTCATACATTTCTTTCTGAAAAAAGATCTCCAGGTGCTTTTCGGGGTCTTCGGCAAGGCCGGAAAAGATCTCCTCATACATTTTGGCAATTCTTCTCGGCGTGTCCACGAGGCCTTCCCGCGCTGGGTCTTCACCGATCGCGTAAAGGATTTCCCGAACGGCGTTTTCAATTCTCTGCTTGTCCATATTTCCTCCAGTAGATCATATCGTCGGACGGATTGAATCCGCCGATTTTGTTTTATGATGCGTTTCAACGCCTATTTTACTCGTAAATGCCGCTAAAGTAAACAATACAGTTTCTTTTTGTTTTACCGGCCGCGCCGATATAGGTGTTCAAATTGCGTATGGTGTCCTCCAATGAGCCGTTGAACTCTTCAATACCGATATTCAGCTTCACGTGATAAGCTTTACGGTTATGCACAAGCTTCTGTGACTGGAAAACAGACAGGATTTTTTTCGCTGCCTCAAAGCAGCCGGAAAGCCTTGTTTCCGGCATCAGAATGATAAAACCCGTCTCGCCCCATCGGCCAAGAATATCAAGGTTACGGAAGCTCTGGCAAAGCAGTTTGCCCGCCCATTCGGCGGCGTCCGAGTGAAGGACTTTGTTTTTTGAGCGGCTTGGATCGCTCACCTCAACCGCTAAAAGCAGGACGGAAAAAACGTTGCCATAGCGGTTATACCGCCAAACCTCCCGCTGCGCGGCCTCCGAAAAGCCTTTTTTGTTAAAGAGGCCCGTCGCGGCATCCTTCTGGCTGTAATGCTCCACCATGTCGCTGATGGCCGACTTCGCGGCGAGCAAGCCGTTTAACGCCTCAAAACGCTCAATATATGGGGCGACATTGTCGAACCCGACGGCAACGTGCCACGCGCTTCCTTCAAGAAGCACTTTTTTAACGACCGTGTCCTTTTCGATCCGTCCGATAATGGCGTTCTGCTCCGTCGTCAAAACTGAAAACTCGACCGACAGAACGGCCGCCCGGCCGTCCGGTGCAACAGTTTGCGCCGCTTGCGCACCGGCAATCGTGTAAGCACTCAATGCGTAAACGCGCGAGACGCAGCTTTGCCAGCGGATAAAATCATCTTCCGATATGTTCTTCTTGTCCGCTGATGTAATCAGGGCGTATGCGCCGGAGAAATCGCGGCTTGTAATGGCGTCGAAATACGCTCTCAACGCTTCCCGCGCGCCGGGCGGCACCATGTCATCGCCGGTTTTTTCGCCTGAGCGCGCATCGGTGGATGCCGTTTTATAAGATGCGTGCGCACCGGGTTCCGGCACCGGGCGGCGCTGCCGGTCGTACAGACGTCTTTTATCGGCATCGCGCAGCGTTTCATACGCCTCGTTAATTTTTTGCATTCGGCTGTCCGCGCCCGGCGCGCGGCTCACGTCCGGATGGTATTTTTTTGCCAGCCGTTTGTAGGCGCTTTCAATGACCTCCGGCTCGGCCAAAAAATGGACCTGCAGGATCGTATAAAAATCCTCGGAGAGCATCATGCGTCGATCCACCTTGTCTACTTGTTCGTTTCTTCACAGGCTGCGCCGAAAAAAGGATGCGTTGCCGGTCAGCGCTGAAAAAGCGTCATAAAACGGCCGGGCACCGGCGCTTCAAAACGCATCGGCTCGTTGGAAAACGGCTTCGAAAGCGCAAGGACATTTGCGTGAAGCCCGAGTCGTTTGAACGGATTTGTTTTCGCGCCATATTTGGTGTCACCCACGACGGGATGCCCCAGTTCCTTCATGTGGACGCGGATCTGGTTTTTCCGGCCCGTTTCAAGCAGGATATCAACGAGCGAATATTCCGCCGATTCACGAATAACGCGATAAGTGGTGACGGCTTCCAGCCCGTCTCCCGCTTTCCCGGAGTACACGAGAAGTGTTTTCGTCTGCTTAAGCCAGGAGCGCACGGTACCTTCTTTCTGGTCAAACAAGCCCTCTGTGACGGCGGTATAGCGCCGCTCGGTCACGAGGGCCTCCCAATTGTCCTGCAGCGCCTGCTTCATCCTTTCGTTTTTGGCAAACAGCAAAACGCCGGACGTCTCGCGGTCGAGCCGGTGGACGATGAACAGACGGCTTTTTGGATGGCTCCGGCGCACATAGTCGGTCATCAGATGATACGCCGTCATGTCCTTTTCTGTATCAGTCGCGATGGATAAAAGACCGGCCGGCTTGTTGATGACAAGCAGATCCTGATCCTCATAAAGAATGACTGGCGTGTTCTTTTCGTCGCGGCCGGATGATTTGGCGACGTGAACGGTTTGGCCCGGTTTCAGGGGATAATCATGTTTCGTCACACGCTTGCCGTCGACAAAAACAACTTTGCGTGTCAAAAGCGACTTCACGCTGTTGCGCGACAGTTTTGTTAAATGCTGCAGCAGAAAGTCCAGCAGCCCGCTCTGTTCTGTCACAGGAAACGACAGCCCGTCTGAGGTATTGTTTCGATTATTTGATGTGTCTTGTATCACTTAAATTACCAACTTTCAGCGCGAAAATCAAGGAAGTTTGAAAAAGCAGACCAAACCGGCATCGCGCCGGATGGCACCATATAGCCCAGGTGCCGGAAACCGCTCGGCTGGGCGGTGCGTATAGCAAAAAAGACAAAGAACCTGCCGATACTTTGTCTTTACATATTCGCCGGTTCATTGCGGCCGTCAACAGCCGCGACGTTATTCTTCCGCTGCCAGGCAGGCGGTAATGTGTGACAGGGATGCGTCCAATCGGTCGCCGAATCGGTCAATAAACGCATAAACGTCGTTTTCGGTGACGCTGATAAACCGGAATACACGGGAAAAAAACTCAATGAGCAGCCTGTTTGCTTCTTTGTAGTAGATTTGGCCGTCGTCGAGGAGAAATACAAGCTCAAGCTCTGCCGCCGCCAAGGCGTAAATCATGATATCCTTCAAATATTCCGGCTCGTCAAACTGCACGTCATACAGCTCTTCAAAGATCTTTTCTGTCAAGCGATAGTGCACCTGGACGAACGGTCTGTAATCGCCTTTATAATACTCTGTAAAGAATTTGCGGAACTTATCATCCGTTATAATGTACCGATGGTGCAGGCACCAGTAAAAAAGAACCTTGTCCGTCCGGGCGTCTATAAAAATGTCGTGCGCACTGCTGAAAGCTTTTACCAATTCGATGAGACTGTTGTGGTATTTGTTGACAAGCAGGTCGGCGCATTCGGACTTACTGTTAAAATGCTTCAAAATCGTCGAGTGCGTCACGCCGCTGGCAGACGCCAGTTTTCTAAGGGTGCAGTCGCTGTAACCCAAGTCGTAAAACAACTGAATTGCATTTTTCTCTATGATGCTTTTTTTGCTGTTTTTATGCTTCATTGGTCCCCCGTTAAGATATAAGCGTTTATTTTATTATAACATATCGAGATTGTTTATCAAGCTTTTGGCTGGCGGCGAAGCGAGAACGCTCCGCTGTGAAAATAACTAAAAACCAATTTTGTATTTTGTTACAAAACACATCTATATATTCGCCAAATATATATTGACATTTTAGGAACCGTGGTTTACATTTAAAGCGACCGCGGTTCCTAAAATTATTTCGTCAAGGAGGAGTGTATATGGAAAACGAGCTTCTATACCAGGAAAGACTCAATCGCGTCATGGCGGTGGCTGAGTGTGCGCAGCCTGACAGGGTCCCGGTGATCTCCTTTATGGAGAACTACGCGATCGGTTATGCCGGGGCAACGCTTGCCCAATGTACGGAAAATCCCCAGTTTGAAATTGAAACCATGGCAAAAGTCCATCAGGATGTCTATTTTGACGCCGCTTTTATCAGCATGATCACGCATCCTATTCGAGTCGACAACATCCTTGGCAACGACGACTACTTCACAGCAGATGACGGCATCACGCTTCAGCACAAGGAATTCTGCCCGATGACGGCGGAAGAATTAACAGTGTTCGCGGAAGACCCGTACGCCTATCTCTTCAACGTGCACTTTGTCAGAAAGTTTCCAAATCTCCGCGGCACGGCTGATGAGCGGAAAAAAGTGATCGCCGCGTCGCTCGGCGAAGTGCTGGCGTATGCCAAAAAGAGCGAGGATTCTACAGCGTATTTTAAAGAAAAGCTTGGCATGCCGATGTGCACAATGGGGCTGAGCATTGCCCCGGCGGACTGGTTCTTCGATTATTTCAGAGGATTTTCTGAGACGATGTATGACATCAGGCGTCATGCGGAGGCGTTTAAAATTGCCGCGAAGGCAGCGATTCAGTTGTCGGCGACCTTCTCTGGTCTCGGCATGCCGCAGCTCCCGCGCTTCCCATGGACATTAACGCCCCTACATATGCCGACGTTTCTGAGTATCAAGCAGTTTGAAGAGTTTTACTGGCCGACTTATAAGGAATACCTACTCAATGTCCATGCCAGAGGCGGCCATGTCGCAGCTGTTCTGGAAGGCGAATGGGATCGGTTTATGCCGTTTTTTGAAGAGCTGCCGGATAAGCTTTTCATCATGCAGCTGGAGAATTCTGACGCCGTCGCCGCGAAGAAACGGCTTGGCGGAAAAGCCTGCGTCGGCGCGGGTTTCCCGGTCAGCCTGCTCCGTGACGGCACAAAGCAGCAATGCATCGACGCCGCCAAGTATTTAATCGACGAGTGCGCCCCCGGCGGCGGGTTCTTTATCTCCACAAGCAAACAGCTCATTTCGCCCAACGATGTCAAGATAGAAAACTATCGAGCAGTCAATGAGTTTATTCACGATTACGGCGTTTATCATTAAAAGGAGAGTGCAGTATGGCTGAGAAAACAAATTATGAATTGCTGCAAGAAGCAATGAACGAAATGCTGCCGCCTGACGACGGGCTGAAATACGCAATATCGCAGCTATATACATTATTACTTATTCTATAAACAGGTTGGGAGGTTCTATGATGATTGATATTAATAAGCTCCAGACGGCAATGGGAGACCTGGAGGAAGACATTGTCGTTGACATGGCGCAAGAAATTATGGCAAATGGCGGCGCTGGCGCGGCGGAAGCTGTTGAGGCTTGCAAGGCCGGTATGGAAACGGTCGGCAGCCGCTTTGAATCGGGGGACTACTTTGTGTCCGACCTCATCTATGCCGGTGATATTTTAACGAAGGCCATCAAAATTATGGCGCCCGCGCTGAGCAGCGGCGGCGGCGAGAAGACCGGAAGAGTGATTCTCTGCACCGTCAAGGCGGATTTGCACGATATCGGCAAGAACATCGTCAAAGCGCAGCTGGAATCCTCCGGATTCGAGGTACTGGATTTAGGGATTGACGTACCGCCTGAAGTGATCGTCAAAACGGCCAAAGAAGAGAACATCGATATTATCGCCCTCTCCGGTGTTTTGACGCTGGCGCTTGACTCCATGAAGGCGACTGTTGATGCCTTCAAAGCCGCCGGGATGCGTGACAAGGTTAAAATTATTATCGGCGGCGCACCGGTTACCGAGCAGGCTTGCATCGGTACCGGTGCTGACGAGTGGGCAATCAATCCGCAGAAGACGGTGAGCGTCTGCACGGCTTGGTCTAAAAAATAAGAAAAGGTGTCCTCATGATCATAATTGGTGAAAAAATTAACGGCGCAATTCCTAAAACGGCGGAAGCCATCAAAAATCGGGATGAGGCGTATATTGTCGGCCTCGTCAAAGCGCAGGAGGAGAACGGCGCGGATTATCTGGACGTCTGCGCCGGGACCTCCCCGGAGGAAGAGTATGACGCGCTTTGCTGGCTACTCGACATCGTTCAGAAACACGCGACGAAGCCGCTTTGCATTGACAGCCCGGACCCCATTATGCTGATACGGATTTTCCCCCAGCTCAAAAAGCCGGGTCTGCTCAATTCCATCTCGATGGAAGGGGAGAAGTGCCAGCTGCTGCTGCCGCTCTTGAGAGACAATCCGGAATGGCAGGTCGTCGCGCTGGCTTGCGATAACGGCGGCATTGCCGCCTCGGCAGACGATAAGGTGCGCATCGCCTTTGACCTTGTTGAAAAGGCGGCGGCGTACGGCGTCGGGCCGGAGCGGATTCATATCGACCCATTGGTGCTGGCGCTCTCAGCTGTTAACGATTCGGCTGTCCAGTTTTGCGAGGCGATTCGACGCATCAAGGAAAAGTATCCGACGGTCAACATCACGGCGGCGCTCTCCAATGTGTCGTTCGCGATGCCGGAGCGGAAGCTTGTAAACCGCAGCTTTCTGACGATGTCGATGATGTCCGGCCTTGACTCCGTTATTGCCGACCCGGCCAACAAAGATATAATCGGCACCATTTACGCGACGGACGCGCTGTTAGGGCGCGACCGCTTCTGCCGCCAGTACAACAAGGCCTTCAGAGAAGGAAAGCTTGCCACGGCAAAAAAATAAGTCGTCTCGCAGTGCTTGCAAAAAGCTTATGAAATAAGGACGCCTTATTTTCATTTGATATCCCTCTGGTTATACAAACTGCCATAGCTCATCGTCCAGCTATGGCAGTTTGTATTCACCATTTTATAAGCTTTCGTTAACAGGAGGCAGCATGTCATAATATGCCAGCTTTTTATTTACGACTTTCAGTAGCTTTTTGTATTCGCTGATATGGTTTTCGATGATTTCCTTCTGACACAAAATGATCTTACGGCGTTCCGGAATTGTGTTTTCGCCGAGCAGGCATAAATCAATATATCGTTTAACGTAGTCGATGGACATGCCAGTGGCGCGCATACAGCAGACAATCTGTATCCATTCAAGATCGGTATCATTATACAGTCGATGCCCGTTGCCTCCACGCTGAATCGAGGGAATGAGGCCTTCTTTTTCATAGTAGCGCAGCGTGGATGGCGGCAAATTAAATTTTTCCGATACTTCTTTAATTGTATATTCCATTGACGAAACCTCGATTCGAGCAGTGGCTTCATCATAGCACCTCAAGTATGCTTTAAGCAATGTTTTTTAGATACGCACTTGACTTAAAGTATACTTTAAATTATATACTCTTGTCAGAAGCGATATTTTGGAAATGGAGTGAAAATTTTGGAATATGCGCCTTATGGAAAAACAGGGATGATGGTATCGCGTTTCGGCCTCGGCTGCATGCGCTTTCCCGATGATGAAAAAGAAGCCGTCGCCATGGTGCGATATGCCATTGACAACGGCGTCAATTATCTGGATACGGCTTATGTCTATGAGGGCAGCGAGGTCACGACAGGCAAAGCACTGAAAGACGGCTACCGCGGTAAAACGTACCTTGCCACGAAAAGCCCGATCTGGAAGATCGGAAAGCATGAGGATTTTGAAAAATACCTGGACGAGGAACTCAGACGCCTTGGGACGGATTATGTCGATGTTTATCTGCTGCACAATCTCTACCCGGATAATTGGGAGAAGGTGAAGCGGTACGACGGCCTTAAGTTTTTAGACAAGATGGTCGAAAAGGGAAAAATCCGCCACAAGGCGTTCTCCATCCATAGTACGTTGGAGCATTATAAAGAGATCGTCGATGCCTATGACTGGGAAATGTCACAGATTCAGCTTAATATCCTCGACACGCACATGCAGGCCGGCCTTGAAGGGCTTCAATACGCAGCAGCTAAGGGCCTCGCCGTCGTCATCATGGAGCCGCTGCGCGGCGGGGCAATCCTGGGCAATGTCCCACCGGAGGTCTCGGCGTTGCTCGATGCATATCCCGAAAAAAGGCCGCTTGTCGAGTGGTGCTTCCGCTGGCTGTACAACATGCCGGAGGTGACGCTTGTTTTAAGCGGCACAAGCACCTTAGAGCAGCTCAGAGAGAACCTGAGAATTTTTGAAGAGGGGAAGCCCGGCGTCATGTGCGCGGAGGACCTGGCGCTCGTTTCAAAGATCAAGGAGGCGTATGATGCAAGACGCAGCATCGGTTGCACAGGCTGCCGGTACTGTATGCCTTGCCCGCAAGGCGTCAACATCCCCGAGATCTTCAAGCTTTTTAACAGCTTTCAGTTTTCAAAGCCGTCCTTAATCGACCCGCTCGTCTATCAGGAAACGTTTTTGCCGGAAGGTACCGGTGCCGACCGGTGCATCGCGTGCGGTCTGTGCATGGAGCACTGCCCGCAGACGCTTGCGATTCCCGAGCTGCTGCAATTGGCGCACACCGAGCTCTCCGAGGATATGGAGTCGTTCATTAAATATGTGACGCAATAAGTTTACACCACTATTGAGAAAAATTGATTGAAAGAATACCGCCCTGCCTCTAAACAGGCAGGGCGCTTCTTTGAATAGGATATTCAAAAAGTAAATACAGATGGTGGATTGCCGGAGAAATCAGCGAGGACGGCTTTTGCATCAAACAAATAAAAGACTTCGAATACGGGGTTTTCTGCCGTCTCATAATGACCCTTGATAATTGGGCTCGTCATACAGCGCTCTTTGACAGCTGTATTGTTCTCGAAAACGGCTTTGCCGCTCAGGCGGATCCAGGCATTATCCGGGCTTGTGACGGATATTTCGATATAGGGGTTTGCCTGCATGTCTTTGTAGACATCTTTTTGATTGCTTGTGCAAAACCATAGCTTGCCGTCACTTTCAAAACAGAACATAAATGGGCGGCATTTCGCCCGCCCGTCTGTTCCGACGGTTGCAAGATATTGCACCGGATTATCCTGTAAAAATTTCGTCACGTTATTCATTTCTTTACCTCCAATAATAGACGAGGATGGACTTGCAATTGTCCCATTGCAATCTTATAATATGGGTGTACAGATATTTAGTAAAGTAGGCACAATAATGTGCTGTAGTATGTAAAAAGAAACTAATGGGCGAAATGAGGGAATGCTTATGGCTGAGCGGAGATGTTTGCCGCCGTGTCCGGTTGAAACAACACTATTAATGATCTCAGACCGCTGGAAGATTTTGATTTTAAGAGACTTAATGGATGGGACAATGCGTTTCGGCGCGCTTAAAAAATCAATAGGCAAAGTAACGCAAAAAGTGTTGACGGCTAATTTGCGCAGCATGGAGGCGTGCGGCCTTCTCACGCGAAAGGTCTATGCCGAAGTACCCCCGCGCGTTGAATATACGCTGACCGAAACGGGGTATAGCCTAAAAGCCGTTATTGATGCCATGGCGGCTTGGGGGCTAGAGTATCAGGAAAAAAATGTATAAGAAAGCTTGTATGCCGGTTTCGGGGCATACAAGCTTTTTTCGGATCGATCGTTATCGGAGGTTGTTTTCAATGTCCTCTGCGCTCATCGGCTTGTGAAAGAAATAGCCTTGTACATCGTCGCACTGCTCCTCTTTTAAGAACGCCAGCTGCGCTGCGTTTTCAACGCCTTCGGCGATGACCTTTAAATCGAGGTTCTTAGCGAGATTGATAATTGTTCGGACAATGGCCTGATCCTTCTCGCTGTCTTCAATGCCGTCAACAAACTGCTTGTCGATTTTGATTTTGTCAATCGGCAGCTCTTTTAAACGACTTAAAGAGGAGTAATCCGTCCCAAAATCGTCGATGGCGATCAGGATGCCAAGACTTCTGAGACAGTTCATAAGGCCCAAAACGTTATTTGTTTCGTTCATCGCGGCGCTTTCGGTGATTTCAATTTCCAAAAACGCTGGATCGAGACCCGTTTTTTTAAGGATTTTGTGCAGATTCTCAGTAAAATTCTGGTTGCGCAGCTGATAGGCCGATACGTTGACAGCGATTGTCCCAGGGTTTAATCCCGCGTCTTGCCAAGCCTTTGCCTGACGACACGCCGCCTCCAGCACCCATTCGCCAATGTCGCCGATCACGCCGATCTGCTCAGCAATTGGGATAAAAACAGCTGGTGAAACGAGCCCGAGCTCGGGGTGACGCCACCGGATTAAAGCTTCAACACCGATAATTTCACCGGTCGTTAGGCTGACCTGCGGCTGAAAATTCAAATAGAGCTCATCTCGATCTAAAGCGCGATAAAGGCTGTTGGTAATTTTAATTTTGCGAAGCACTTCGTTTTTAAGCGCTGTGGTGCAAATGACAAATTGATTTTTTCCGTTTTCCTTGGCTTTGTACATGGCAATATCGGCGTTTCTGATCAGGCTGTCCATATCGTTCCCGTCAAACGGATACATGGAGATACCGACGCTCGTTGTGAGGTTATATTCCTGCCCGTCGAGACTAAACGGCTGTTTTAAAACCTCCATAATCTTTTCGGCGATGAAGACGATGTCTTCGTCTCGCGCGATATTATTAATCAGGATTAAAAACTCATCCCCGCCGAAACGCGAGACCGTATCGGATAATCGAACGGATTTGACAAGCTTGTCGGAGACGGTCCTCAAAAGCGAATCGCCGCCTTCGTGCCCAATCGTGTCATTTATGGTCTTGAAGGAGTCGAGGTCGATAAAAATGACGCCGAGCAGTTTTTCCGTCCTTTTTGCCAGTGCGATGGCCTGATTAAGCCGATCACGGAATAAGCGCCTGTTTGGCAGACCTGTCAAATGGTCGTGATAGGCCATAAAGCTGATTTCTTTTTCAGCTTCAATTTTTAATAGGGCATCATTAAAAATATTAGCGATAATTTTTAAAACCCGCAGCTCGTCATCCACCCATACCTGCGAATTGCTGCCGGTATTACACTGCATAATTCGGATGGCGTTTGTCTTTTCCTCAATCGGGATCGCAATGAGAGCGCGGGTGTTTTCTGCCTGAAGCTTATTTCGGATGCCAATTACAGTTTCCGGCAAAAGCGAAACGTCCGGGATATAGATCGGCTCATTGGTTGAGAGATGGTTAAACAGCCAGTCCATATCCGTCTGCGTGAAGGTATACGAAAAACTTGTGCCGATCTGCATTTTGTTGACATTCCAGATATTTGTGCCATCAACCGTATAACGCTCTGTGTCGACCAAGAGAATGCTGATGCTGTCAATGGCGAAGAGTTTTCCGACGATTCGGATAACCCAATTCATTTTTTCATCGATATTTGACGCGTTGACGTTAATAAAATCAGACGATATTTCGGAAATGAATTTTTGAAGGCGCAGCTGGTCGGCGTTCTGCTTGAGTCTGTTAATGTAGATTTTGTTGATATAGTAAGCGATGACAATGGTGAAGCACAAGATGGCAAGACGCCCGATATAATTAGCGCTGCCGATTACAACCGTTGATTCCTGTGTCAGCATCCAGATCAAAACCTGCGTCGATAAGATTGACACGGATATTGACAATAAAACGACCGGCTTGTTAAAAACCATTGAAATGACAATGAACAGAAATGAAACTGCCCAAACTGTCACGCTGCCGAAATCGGCAAACAACAATATGATACCAGGTATTGTGACAAAGATTATGCCGATCAGGACGATATCTTTCACATAGTTTCTAACCTTCATTATTCTAATCACATAGATGACAATACCAAATATCAGAATAGAGCAGCTGGAAAGCAAAGTGCGGAAGATATTTTCAGAATCAGATAGCTGTAAAACAAAGCTCAGGACGCTCCCGAGTATGAGTGCGATGGACAAGAACTGATAAACCTTTCCCTGAGTCGATTTTGTTAAGATCAATTCAGCCTGATTGAAAGGCTCTGATGTCATGAGACCATGCTGAATGATTGAATAGTGGATGAAAACAATCGGCACCAATATAATGATGGGGGCGATTTGCGGGATGTTACTCGAAAAAATGGTCTTACCGAAAATATCTGATACGGAACCGATGATAAACGCTGCCAAAAACGAATAGACAATGGCGTCAGCCTGCTTTTTGATGCGGCGTGATGCCGCGTGCCTGCCATGCAGCCAGATGAGTATGAGCGAACACATCATGTAAGCGACGTAGTAGATGTTAAAGACCCAGTCCCAAACGCTGCTGTTTGCGACATTGGTCCACCCCGCCGCTGTCTCGACAAACTGATAAAGATGAGCGGCCATGGTGCCGGATACAGCGAAAACATAAACAATTATGGTGGCGGGCGCATATAGAAGCAGATAAAGCCACCATTTTTTCAGGAGTGCCTCCTTATTAGAGAAGACGAGAGCAAAATGCAGCAAAACGGCAAACAGGGAACCCCAACCAACGGCGCTAACTCTTCTCCAAAGAAGACACGTCTCCATATTTGGGGCATTGATTGCCAACGAAAAGCCGACGGCCCAAAAGGTTAATGAGACGCAAAGAGTAAAGAAGATTCTGTTCAGGGCTTTTTTTGGTGCGAGGTACAGAATAAAGCCGCCGAGCATCAAACTGATGACGCCGGAATAATAAAATAAAATTCGGAGCACGACACTGGCACTCAAAAAAATCACCTATCCAATTCATACTAGAAGTCCAAACCGTCATGAAAACTTGTCATCTTTTATTCAATACCAAGATTGTTGAAAAAGTCCTTATATTTCATATCAGTTTTTAAAATATGCGCCATAATCCAGCCGTTGATGAAATCAATAATATGCCGGATCGATTCCGGACTGCTGAAATTCACCTCGCCGTTTTCGAGATCAAGAACTTTTTTGATAAACGCTTTGTGGGCGATACGGTGTTCCTCATAATCCGGATAATGATATTTTTGCATGAGCGACTCTTCGTACTTGAAATGGTAAATGCAATAGTCCTTGAGCTGGTCAATGACTTCCAGAATTTCATCCTTAAAATCGATTTGTGTGCAGATAGGCTCTAAAATGTTAAGCTTCGAGCTGATTTCAAAGAGTGTTTTGTGCTGATTGTCAATTTCTTTGATATTGCAGCTTGTGCTGTTTTTCCATCTGACTGCCATAGGGGATCCCCTCTCCGATAACAATGCGCCTGTTGTGCTGCCGAAACAGCCGGGGCAGATCAGTACTGCCGCTTTAGCGTTCCATTATGTATATCGGTGCGATTGGCCGCAGCATAAGGAGTCCGCCGGTTTTTCTTGGGAAAAAATCCGGCGGCAGCTTTACGTTTACGGATGCATTTCACTATAAAATAAATTCTGACGAATTATATAGATGAAAATTGCCAAAATTTTATTCGATTTTATAAAATTGAATTCTATATTTATAAAAATCGTTAAATAAGACTAGAAATAAAAAGCGATTTTTGATATAAATCAAATGTTGTGGTGGGTTGCGATATAGATTTGATATTTTGATATCAAAATTTGTTGTTACTGTGTATTCATCCGTATTATTTAATGCATTAAGTTTAGGGGGGAAAATTGAATTGGAGGATTACACCAAGTTTAAATTAAAAAGAAAGGAAGAGCTTGCCCCGTTCCTGCAGGACAAAAATGATATTTTTGTCGTTGCCTGTAACAAATGCTTCAAGGAATTTGAAATTGGTGACGAGCCGGAATGCAGCGCTTTCGAGCAAATTGCCGCCGAGCAGGGAAAAACACTTGTCGGCTGCGTAAAAATCGATTTCCTGTGCAACAAGACGACGACGGCGAAAAAGCTTCAGGAGGTCCTGCCGACAGAAGCAGAGAACGTTTTTGTCATCTCCTGCGGTCTCGGTATTCAGACGGTCGCGGACCTGGCTGAGACGCCGGTTTACGCCGCAAGCGATTCCATCACCTGCCGTGGCAACCATGGTATGGCGCTGACAACAGCGCGCTGCGATGCGTGCGGCCAGTGCTATTTAAACCTGACCGGCGGCATCTGCCCGATCGTTGACTGCTCAAAGAGCCTCGTCAATGGGCAGTGCGGCGGTGCGAAAAACGGCAAATGCGAAGTTGACAAGAATATGGACTGCGGTTGGCAGAAGATCTATGAAAAAATGGATCAGTTGGGCCGCGCGTCCGAGATATCCAACCTGTCATCACAGCTTCGCGACTATTCGAAAATTAACTTCAAGACGATCAGCGCGTATGTCAAGTCCATCCGCGAGGACCGCTTCGAAGGTTATTACGGCGGTATTCACCCCTCCGAGCGCAAAGAGCTCAGCGAACATCTCTCTCTCGTGCGCTTCCCGGATCCGAAAACCGTTGTTATTCCGTTGTCACAGCATGCTGGTGCTCCGGCAGAGCCGATTGTAGAGGCTGGCCAGCAGGTTTTCGTCGGCCAGAAAATCGCCGAGGCGAAGGGCTTTATCTCAAGCCCGATTCACTCAAGCGTCAGCGGTACGGTAACGGCCGTTGAGCCGCGTCGGCATCCAATAACGGGCGCGGATATTATGTCCGTCGTCATCGATTCCGACGGCAAAAACACCCCGCACGAATCGGTTAAACCGGCCGGCAGCCTCGACAGCCTTACAGCGGATGAGATCGTTGAAATCGTCCGTGACAAGGGTATCGTTGGTATGGGCGGCGCCGGGTTCCCGACGGCTGTCAAACTCAAGCCCCCGAAGCCTGTTGACACAGTTTTGCTCAACGGCTGCGAATGTGAGCCGCTTCTGACAGCCGACCACCGCGTGATGGTTGACTATGCAGACGACATTATTTTCGGCCTCAAGGCAATTTTAAAGGCCTCCGGCGCTGCCAAGGGCATTATCGCCGTTGAGGACAATAAGCACGACGCGATTGAAGTGCTGAAGGCTAAAACAGCCGACATCGATAATATCGAGGTCGTCGTTGCAAAAACGAAATATCCACAGGGCGCTGAAAAAATGCTCATCAAGCGCTGCTTGGGACGCGCCGTACCGTCCGGCGGCCTGCCGGCCGACGTTGGCGCCATCGTCAGCAACATCAGCACCGTCAAGGCCATTTCAGACGCTATTCAGACGGGTATGCCGCTCGTCGAGCGTGTTGTGACGGTGACGGGCGAGAGAATGAAGAAGCCCGGTAACTTTATCATCAAGGTCGGCACCTCTGTTAAAGAGATCGTCGACTACTGCGGCGGCGTTATTGGCGACGATGTTACGATCAAAATGGGCGGCCCGCAGATGGGCTTTGTCCAGAATGATCTCAATGTCCCGGTCATCAAGGGGACAAACGGTATCATCGCCATTGAGACGATCGTCACCGAGCCGTCGCCCTGTATCAAGTGCGGCCGCTGCGCCGACGTGTGCCCGATGGAACTTAAGCCACTTTATTTCACCAAATACGCGGGCGCCGAGAACTGGCAGGGCTTCAAAGACCAGAGCGTTATGGACTGCATCGAATGCAAATGCTGCGAAACGATCTGCTCGTCCAAAATCCCGATCCTCAGCATGATTAAAACAGGAAAAAAAGCTATAAGGGAGGGTAAATAAGATGTTAATTACCCAACTGAAACAAAGAGAAGATATCGCCGCTCTGGCAAAAGGAAAAACCGTTATCATCAACTGCCACGGCTGCAAAGAAGTCTTCTTCCCCGAGCATGAAGCTGAAGCGCTTGAAAAGGAACTGTCGGCTGAAAAGGACGTGACGCTCATCGTCACAACGGATTACATATGTAACCCCGACCACCAGAGCCTCCAGCTCAAAAAGCACATGGATAAGATTAAAGACGCCGATACAGTACTCGTTTTCTCCTGCGGCGTCGGCGTGCAGACCGTTGCCAATACGCTTGGGGACAAAAGGGTTTTCGCGGGCTGCGACACGCTGCCGCTTCCCGGTTTTCAAGGTGTCACACCGCTGGAATTTGACTGCGGCCAGTGCGGCGAGTGCTATCTCAACTATACCGGCGGCATCTGCCCGATTACCGCGTGCTCCAAGAGCCTCGTCAACGGCCAGTGCGGCGGTGCCAAAAACGGCAAATGTGAAGTCGACAAAAACATGGAATGCGGCTGGGAACGTATTTACAGAAAGCTTGAAAAGCTTAACAAGCTTGATACCTTAAAGTTTGCTGTAAAAGTCCGCAAATACGGCGATCCCGACGCAGAGAAATAAAACAGTTGTTGTTTCAGAAAAAGTTTATTAAGAAAAGGAGCGATAATAAATGAGACTTACCGAGAATTTCCAACGTGGCGAATTTGTCGTGACGGCGGAAATAGGGACCCCGAAGGGGTGTCATATCGATCATTTGCTTCACGAAGTGGACATGTTTTTAAAAGATAAGGTGACGGCCGTTAACGTCACGGATAACCCGTCTTCCGTCATGCGCCTTGGGTCACTGGCGACCTGTAAAGCCCTGAAGGACAGAGGCAACAATCCGATTTTCCAGCTGACATGCCGTGACCGCAACCGCATCGCGCAGATGTCGGATGTTTTGAGCGCGGCCATGCTCGGCATTGACAATTTACTTCTTCTCACCGGCGACCATACGACAATGGGTGACAACCCGCAGGCTAAGCCCGTTTTTGACCTTGATTCCGTGTCACTGCTCCACATGGTCAAAAAGCTCGAGCAGGGTGAAGACCTTGCCGGCAACGCCCTGGAAGGCGAGCCCCCGAAGTTTGCCAAGGGTGCCGTTGTGTCGGCCTGCAGCGACTCGCCGGATGTCCAGCTGGCGAAAATGGAAGCGAAGGTCAAGGCCGGCGCCGAGTACTTCCAGACACAGGCCGTTTTTGAGCCGGAGAAATTCATCCGTTTCATGGAGAGAGCCAAACAGTTTGGCATACCGGTCATGCTCGGCGTCATCATCCCGAAGAACGCCGGTATGGCAAAATACATGAACGACAACGTCGCCGGTGTCAGCGTCCCGCAGGAGCTGCTCGACGAACTGAAGGCAGACAAGGAAAAGACAAAAGCCGGCATCACCGGCGTCGAAATTACATCCCGCATCATCAAACAGTGCAAAGACTACTGCCAGGGCGTCCACATTATGGCGCTGGGTTGGGAGTCCAAGGTGCCGGAAATCCTTGCGCAGGCCGGTCTCTAAGCCGCTGCTGCCAACCGAATACCGTTCAAAAAACAGGCTGATATTATCGGCCTGTTTTTTTGTGCTTCCCCTGTTTTTTGCAGAGAATTCAACGAAGTTTCAGATAGCATTAACCGGCGCGAAGTAAGACTAGATAGACGCAGACCGAACATAATACAAACAGGACCGAGCGACTATTTTAGTTTGTGTAGCTTCAGCATTTCCAGTCGATCTTCGCGGGGTTTGGCTCGTTCCGAACGGCAATAGACCGCAGTGCCTCCAGCATATGACCGCATTCTTCGGCGGCCTGGCGCTCGATTTGTTCCCACGGCGCATTTGGTCCGAGCGCAGCATACGCAACGGCAAGAGCGCCGTAGAGCGGCAGGCCGATACAGTGCCTGGCCGAATGAATTGTTGACGCCGCTTGCCCGATAGCTCTGGCGGCGGCCTGCGCGGCGGGGTGCCCTTCCGCTTCACGTGCCACTTCGTGGCAGGCGAGGATGGCCTTTTTCGCCAGCGGCAGCTTAATGGCTCCCGACAGCCACGCGTGCGCGGCATCCAGCGCGCTTTTCGGGCGCAAATCTTCCGGGAAATCCTTGTTGAAGAGCGGCAGCAGGACGCTCTCGGCATAATCAAGAGCCCACACAGCAAGCGTCCGTTTGCTCTGCGTTTCGATTAATGTGACAAGTGCCTGAATATAGGGCGCGTCCCAGTCGCTGAGCATTTTTCGGGCTTTCATGAAATCACCTCAAACTTGAAATCGAAAACGGGCCGAATTCATTGTTCGGCCCGTTTTTGCATGTGATATGAAATGTCTGTCAGGGCAGTGGCGCCTGTTGACTTACGGTTCAACCTGCGATTCCAGATTGTCATATTTTTCGCTGAGAATAATGATGTCAATGCGCCTGTTCGCAGCTTGTCCTTCCGGTGTTGAATTGTCGCCAACCGGCCTGTATTCACCGTATCCGACGGCGACTATCCGGTCGGGCTGAATACCGCACTCACTGATAAACAAGCGCGCAACGCGGGAGGCGCGGGCAGTTGAGAGTTCCCAGTTAGAAGGGAAGATCGACCCGCTGACAGGGACGTTATCCGTATGACCTTCAATTCGGATATATTTGTCCAGCGTGTTAACGGCCTCGGCAACTTTTTTGAGCGTATCGATATGATCGGCTTTGATATCGGCGCTGCCTGAATCAAAAAGAATGGCGTTGTTCATGGTAATGACAAGACCGCGCATATCAATGGTTGTTGAAATGGTTGACGACATATTCTCGCTTTGAAAAATTTGATCAAGCTTTTCCTTCGTGTCGGCAAGGCTCGCATACTCCAGCTGGCCCAGATATTCCTTTGCAGCTTCCTCGGCAGCACTGTCAGCTGACGGGGAAGCTTCTCCCGGTGAGGCGGCGGCTTGCGCGCCTTCACCGGAACCTGCTCCCTCGGCCATCATCGCTTGGCTGAAGGATTCGGACATGGCAACAGCCTTTTGCTGGTCAATTTTACTGACGGCAAAAAGAACGATAAAAACGGCCAGTAGCAACGTCATTAAATCTGAATAGGGCAGAAGCCATGCTTCACCGGCTTCTTCTTCCTGATGATGATTTTGTTTTTTTGACATGGCGGTCACCCTTTGCTTTTCTCTACTTCTTCATAGGCCTTTGCTTGCTTCTTCTGGGGCAGAACCGAAATGAGCTTTTCCTTAATCTTAATCGGTGAATCGCCGCGATACAGGGCCAGTGCGCCTTCTACAACAAGATATTTGCAAAACGCCTCCTCGTGGCTTTTGACCTTTAACTTCTTGGCGAACGGATTCCATAAAACATACCCGGTAAAAATACCGAGAATTGTTGCGATAAAGGCGGCCGCAATCGCTTCGGCCATAGCTTCCGTATCGTCAATATGCGACATGGCGGCAATGAGACCGAAAACGGCGCCCAAAACGCCCAACGTCGGCGCGTACGCGCCTGCCGATGAAAAGATACTCGCGTTTTCTTCGTGACGTGCCGACATGGCGGCAATCTCTCCTTCAAGAATATCTCTGATGGCATCTTCCTCAACGCCGTCCACGACGAGGCGAACAGCTTTTTTGATGAAGGGGTCATGGATGGCCTCAATGTTTTTTTCAAGAGCCAAGAGGCCCTCTTTTCTGGCCGCCGTCGAGAGATTCACCATCGTCGAGATGATCTCAACCTCTTCTAAGCCTTTCGGTTTTTTCATGATGATACCGAAAAGGGGGCCAAGGCTTTTTAATTGCTTGCCAGTAAAAGAGTTGAGAATTGTCGCAGTGGTGCCGACAAAAATAACGAAAAAAGCTGCCGGATTCAAAAATACGGTAAAGCTGATTTTCTTAAAGATCATGGCTCCGATGACCGCGATAAAACCAATGAGAACGCCGAGAAGTGATGTCAAATCCATACGGTGTGCTTCTCCTTATGATCGTAACCGAATTGAACGTTATCTGCCTTTTAAAATATCATTTTTCGACAAAGTGTTCAATATTATTTATCGTTAAAAAACAGCTGAAATATAGGAGAAAAACGCATAATTTAACCGGCAGGGACGATTTAAGTCTCTGCCGGTTAAATAGGCTCTTCATTATTTTTTTGTTGTTTAAAAGATAAAAATTTTCTGCGCACGTCGTCATCGTTTTGAAAAAAAGTGAGAATATCGTTGAGATCATCGACCGTTTCGGGGCTTAAGCTGTGTTCAATTAGCTCCGCCTCTTTCAATGGGGTGAGGTTTCCGATGAGGCGCAAAAAATTCTCCACCGTTTCATGCCTTTTGAGCAGATATGCCCCGGCATCAAACCCAAGCTCTGTCATCTGGATAATGCCGTAGCGGTCGTATTTCAAATAACCGTAATACGTCAGCTTCGAAATCATTTTTGATGCCGACGGCGGGCGGACGTTTAAAAGCTCTGAAAGCTGCCCGACGCGGGCGTAGCTGTTAGACAGGCACAGCCGATACGTCATTTCAAGATAATCTTCCATCGCGGGGGTCAGATTGCCCACCTGCCGATTGAGGAGCTGATAGCCCCGAACCGTTCTGAAATCTGAGACACTTTCATCTTTCATAGGCTCAGACCCTTCAAATAGAATCTCTCGGTTGTATAGTTTATTCGTCACACGCTCGGATTCATGACCATATATTAGCAGCGGGTAACAAAATTCACCCGCACTCAGAAAACAGGACGTAAGGAGGATGATTGTGAATATCGATCACATACCGCTCACGCAGCTTCCGATCGGTCAAAAAGCGTATGTATCGAAGCTCCTTTCAGACGGTGATACAAGAAGACGCATGCTGGACCTCGGCATTATTGACGGGACGGAGATAGAACCGCTTTATAAAAGCCCGTCCGGAAACCCCATTGCTTATGCGATTCGGGGTGCCGTCATTGCTCTGCGGACAGACGTGTCCAAAAATATTGTGGTATCAGTATTATTATGAGTGTGGGCGGCTGTCGTCTTGACGGTACATATCAAAGCGGCAGCCGCCCCGCAGCTTCATATAAGGAGAAACGTATGGGACTGACTGGCACATCAACCGGCGCGGGAGTCATTAGCCGCGTCGGTCTACATATTGAAAGAGAAACGCCGCAGGATAAAATGATCGCGCTCGCGGGCAATCCGAATGTCGGCAAAAGCACCGTTTTCAACACCTTGACAGGACTAAACCAGCATACAGGTAACTGGCCGGGCAAAACCGTCGCGCACGCCGTCGGAAAATGCCGCTTTCAGGATCAAAACTTCATTGTGGTTGATCTCCCCGGGACGTATTCGCTGATGGCAAACACAGCGGAAGAAGAGATTGCCCGCGACTTTATTTGCTTTGGCGGAGCCGACGCCGTCGTCATTGTCGCCGATGCCACTTGCCTTGAGCGAAACCTGAACCTCGTGCTTCAAACCTTGGAAATGACCGACAAGGTGGTGCTCTGTGTCAATCTCATGGATGAGGCCGATAAAAAGAAGATACGACTGGACCTCAGCCGCCTGTCGTCTGACCTTGGCATTCCGGTCGTCGGGACTTCTGCCCGCAGTGGGAAAGGCCTTGAACGCCTGATGGAAGCTGTGTCCTCCATTGCCGACGGCAGCGTTGAAACAGCACCTGTAACGGTAACTTACGGTGATGAGATCGAGAAGGCCGTTTCGATGGTGCAGCCCGCCGTCGCGCGTGTTACAGGCAGGCACGTTCGCAGCAGATGGTTGTCACTCAAGCTCTTGGAAGGGGACAGCAGTCTCAAAAGCGCCTTGTTAGACAATATTGGCGGCGACTTCCTAGAGGTTCTCGCGCCGAGCCTATGTCAAGCCGAGCGGCTTTTAAAAGAGGCTGGCTATTCGGCTGAGGTGCTTCGGGATCATCTTGTGACGCGAATGATCAAAGCGGGCGAGCACATTGCCTGCGGCGTCATATCCTATGGCCGAAAAGATCACGCCGAACGGGACAGAAAGATGGATAAAATCCTCACATCAAAGCTGACCGGTTTTCCCATCATGCTGTTACTGTTATTCGGCGTGTTTTGGATCACAATGGCAGGCGCCAATATTCCATCCGGGTGGCTGGCTGACGGGCTTTTCTGGCTTCAAAATCGGCTGACCGAATTATTTGAATGGATGTCGGCGCCTGCGTGGCTCAAGGGCGTTTTTGTCGACGGTATTTATCGCACGCTGGCTTGGGTCGTCTCTGTGATGTTGCCGCCGATGGCCATTTTTTTCCCGCTGTTTACACTGCTGGAGGATTCGGGTTATCTGCCGCGCATTGCCTTTAATCTCGATAATTTCTTCCGAAAAGCCTGCGCACACGGGAAACAGGCCCTGACGATGTGTATGGGCTTCGGTTGTAACGCTGCGGGCGTTATCGGCTGTCGCATCATTGATTCGCCCCGCGAGCGCCTGATTGCGACCATTACCAATAATTTTGTGCCGTGTAACGGGCGTTTCCCTACGTTGATTGCCATTATATCCATGTTTTTTGCCGTGAGTGGTGCTGGGGCATCCGTCGTCTCAACGCTTATTTTGACAGCCGTTATCGTCTTGGGCGTGGCGATGACCGTTGTGATGTCAAAACTGCTGTCGAAAACAATACTCAAGGGGATGCCCTCTGCCTTTAACCTGGAGCTGCCGCCGTACAGGCGGCCGCAAATCGGCAAGGTCATTATCCGCTCCGTCTTCGACAGGACGCTGTTTGTGTTGTTCAGGGCAGTCGTCGTCGCCGCACCGGCCGGTCTTCTCATTTGGGTCTTCGCCAATGTTGACGTCGGAAATATGAGCTTGTTGGCCCACGGGGCGGCATTATTAGATCCCTTTGCCAAACTCTTTGGGCTTGACGGCATTATTCTGATGGCCTTTATACTCGGATTTCCGGCAAACGAAATCGTCGTGCCGATCATCATCATGAGCTATATGGCCACAGGGTCACTGACGGAGCTGAGCAGCTTGGCCGACCTGCATACGCTGCTTGTTCATAACGGCTGGACATGGCTGACGGCCGTCTGTGTCATGCTGTTTTCACTGATGCACTGGCCATGCGGCACGACGTGTATGACAATCCGAAAGGAGACGCAAAGCTTAAAATGGACGGCGGTATCTGTCGCCGTGCCGACCATAACGGGGATGACGATTTGCTTTGTCGTGGCAAACACCGCGCGTCTTCTTGGCCTCGCCTGACGGCACTTTTAAATGGATGTTTGCCGCCGCCCCGAATGGCGCGGGCGGACAAGCCTTCCTGGCTTTGAAAATTTTATCTGCCCTCTTGACATCTTAACTACTATGTAGTACGATATACCAGTAGTAAGTAATACATCATATCAGTTATATAGACTAGTAAAGGGTGATAGTACTGGAGAATCTCACTGAAATGCTCAAAGGGGTGCTTGAGGGCTGTGTCCTTGAAATCATCAGCCGCGAGCAAACGTACGGTTATGAGATCACGCGGCGGCTGAATTCCCTCGGTTTTACAGATGTTGTAGAGGGAACGGTCTACACGATTTTGGTGCGGCTTGAGAAGAATAAGCTTGTAGACATCGAAAAAAAGCCGTCCGACATGGGGCCGCCGCGCAAGTTTTTTATGCTCAACGACGCGGGACGTGCTGAGCTGGGGCGATTCTGGGAAAAATGGGAGTTCGTTGTGTCAAAATTAGACCATTTAAAGGAGGGGCAAACAAATGTCTGAGTTTTTTGATAACTATTTTAATATTAAAAAAATGATTGACAGCAAGCGAGCATACAAGCTGCAGATGGCGAGGGTTGCCGCGCTGCCGGAGGATTATCGATACGTCTTCAAGAAAATTCAGTCACACATGTGGATGTTTGCCTCAGGTTCCGGCTACGACATGCTGAAAATTCATGAGGATTTGATTGATCTTTTCGAATCCGGTGCGGCGGAAGGCAAGCCGGTTTTGGAGATGACCGGCGAGGACGTGGCTTCGTTCTGTGATGAGCTTTTACGCAGCGCCAGAACATACACGGAAGACTGGCGTGCAACGCTCAACCGCGACATACAGAAAAAACTTGGAAAAAGGAAGGATTCATAATGATGGAAACAGCCATAGAAGTTAACGGTCTGCGAAAATCCTTCAAAGAGACGGACGTTCTGAAGGGCGTCGATTTCACAGTTCAGCGTGGTGAGATATTCGCCCTACTCGGTTCCAATGGCGCGGGAAAGACGACAATCGTAAAAATCCTTTCAACGCTCATTCGGCCCGACGGCGGCACAGCGCGCGTTTGCGGCTTTGACGTCGGGCGCGAGCCCGACAAGGTGCGGCAATCCATCAGCCTGACGGGGCAATTTGCCGCTGTGGACGGCATTCTAACCGGGCGGGAGAACCTTATACTTATTGCCAAATTACGCGATACAGCCAATCCACAAGAAGTTGCCGACAGCCTGCTAGAGCGCTTTGGCCTCCGTGATGCGGCGGGCCGTCGGGCAGGAACGTATTCCGGCGGCATGACGCGGCGGCTCGATATCGCCATGAGCCTTATTGGGTCGCCCCCCGTCATATTTCTGGACGAACCGACAACCGGGCTTGACCCCGAGGCACGGATGGAGGTTTGGAAAATGGTGAAGGAGCTGGCGGCAAATGGCACAACGGTATTTCTGACGACGCAGCATTTGGAGGAAGCGGAGCAGCTTGCCGACAAAATCGCGATCCTGCACGGCGGAAAAATCATCGTGAGCGGGACGCTTTATGACCTGAAGCAGCTGTTTCCGCCATCGACGGTCGAATACATCGAAAAGCAGCCGACGCTCGAGGAAATATTCCTCGCCATCGTCAGCAAAAAGGAGCGTGCTTCCGATGAAAAATAAAACAGGTGTCCTGTTCGGGCGTTCCATGCGGCACATTCTGCGCAGCCCCGATACGATTATCACGGTTGCAATTGTCCCGATTATGATGATGCTGCTGTTTGTCTACGTCTTCGGCGGCGCGATCAAAATGAGTATGGACCCCAATGTGAATTACGTCACCTATCTGCTACCGGGCATCCTGTTGATGGCCATCGCCAGCGGTATTGCCTACACCGCATTGCGGCTGTTTATGGATATACAGGGCGGGCTTTTCGCGCGCTTTAGCGCCATGCCCATCAAACGCGCGTCAATACTGTGGGGGCATGTCCTCACATCGCTTGTTTCCAACGCAATTTCTGTTGCTGCGATAATCCTTGTAGCCTTGTTGATCGGCTTCCGTTCCGGCGCGGGCATCCTCGCATGGATGGCCGTCACGGGGATTCTGGCGCTGTTCACCCTGGCGCTGACGTGGGTCGCGGTTCTGCCGGGCCTCACGGCAAAATCTATGGAAGGCGCAACCGCTTTTTCTTATCCGCTCATATTTCTGCCCTTTATCAGCTCCGCCTTTACCCCGACCGAAACAATGCCGCCTGTCGTCCGAGCCTTTGCCGAAAACCAGCCGGTGACCTCGATTGTGGACGCCATCCGGGCGCTCTTGACGAACCAATCGGTTGGCAATGATATATGGGTCGCGCTTATATGGTGCGTTGGGATTTTGATCGTTGCGTATATCTTCGCCATGATGGTGTATAAACACAAAATCGCCTAAACGCCACCGCTTATTCAGACGACAGCAGCACTGGCAAGATCACACAAACAAACAAGGCACCCGACGCTTCAGACGTCGGGTGCCTTGTAATGATTTAATTTTTCTGTCTTTCGCTGATTTCTTTTTCGATCAATGATTTTGAGATCGTCATGGCCGCCATTATTTTATTTAAGCGCGTATACTGTGCGGTACCCTCCGTACAATTCAGCTGTGCTTTTTCACACTTGCTGATGATGGATATGATAGGTGGCAGCGCTTTCGCTAAATCTTCCTTTGTGTATGTGCCGGTTATTTTTTCTCCTTGCAAGAGTGATTTCGACATGTAAAGTGCTTTCATCCTGTTTTGAAGGAGTGTGTACTGAGACGTCCCCGCCGCAAATTTCGGCTGCTGCTTTTCACACCGGGAGATCAGTGACAATACCATGAGCAGCGCATTTTCAATTTCTTCTGTCGAATAGTCGTCCAATTGATTTTACCTCAACAGTCTGCGCCGCTCAAGCCACGCCATGTGCCCACGTCGCATTGGCCATACGTGTTATCGCCGACAGCAACGACTGTGCCGTCCGATCGAAGGCCGAGCGTATGTGCGCAGCCCGCCGCAACCGATACAATGTCGCGCCAAGAGCTGACCGCGCATTGGCCATATTCATTATTGCCAACAGCAACGACCGTGCCGTCCGATTTTAAACAGACGGTATGGCTACTGCCAGCCGCAATTGCGGCAATATCGCTCAAGCCGCCCACGTTGCACTGGCCATGAGCATTGAGGCCCGCGGTGACCATAGTGCCATCTGCTTTTAGACCGACAGTATGGAGGTAACCGGCTGCAATCATCACGATATCGCGCCATGAGCCAACCGCGCATTGGCCGTATCGATGATTTCCAACGGCCGTTACCGTGCCATCAATTTTAAGACCGACCGTATGCCAGTCGCCGGCCGCGACCGCCGCAATGCCCCGCCAATCGCCGACATCGCATGCGCCTTCGTTCTTTCGGCCGACAGCAATGACCGTGCCATCCGATCGCAGGCCGATTGATCGGCGCCACCCCGCCGCAAGTGATACGATATCGCGCCAGGCGTTGACATCGCACTGGCCATCTGTATTCAGGCCAATGGCAACGGCTGTGCCGTCTGATCGAAGCCCTAGTGTATGCGCATTACCTGTGTTCGTCGCCATATGAACGTTTCCGGCTGCAACCGATACAATATCGCGCCATAAGCCCACGCGGCATTCGCCCGCTCCATCCACACCACCGTCTCAACGTGCCTTGAGTGCGTAAAAAAGATGTCGCACCTCTCTGGTATCCCCTTAGTGGGAAGACATGTTTCAGAAACAGTCGCCTGGATAGACTATTTTTTCCATCGATTTGCCGCCTGCTTTTATGTTGCCATTCATGTAAATTGCAAGCAAGAAAACCTTCAGCTTCTCCCGTACACAAAATATGTACTGAACTTTTCCGGCAAGTCCCCGGATAATTTACATGAATTGGTGCTCAAAGCGCGGTTTGGTCAGCATATGGTCGCAGAGCCGGAGGCATGTAAGTTATTGGATTGTGCCAAAGGGCTGGCAGATCAGGTCAGGTCAGAGGAAATGCGCCATTGTTCCGCCGATTTGTCGGAGAATATGTTCATGCGCTGTTTTAGCTATAAGTAGAGAGCCTCGGCTTTTATGCCGAGGCTTTACTACAGCCGCCGCAGGCTTATCGGAAAAGGTGCCAGTGCTAATATCTGCATAATATATCCTGTCGAGCACTGCTCACAATTACTATGACAGCAGATTTGTTATAATAATTGTGTTTATTATACAACATCATCGTGGTCTGTCCCTGTGATCACATCATACCATTGTTCAATATCCTTCTCGAAATTTGCTGTTTTTTCTCTGTAATACTGGAGCGTGTCTTTACCCAGCGGAAGATGAACCGGCGGATTTTCACTGTTGACAATTCGAACAAAGGCTTGTGCGAGCTTTCTGGCATCGCCGGGCTGCTTCTTGTTTACCTGTGTTGCATAATCACGCATTGCACCCACCGTGTCCTTGTAATCTTCAATGACATGACCAGTTCTTATCAAAGAGGATTCATCCAGGAACTCCGTCCTAAAGAAGCCAGGTTCCACTGCTGTTGCATGGATACCGAACGGTGCCAACTCAATAGCCAGAGCCTCAGTAATCCCTTCGACCGCGAATTTGGTTGAACAATAGAGTCCCCAGCCGGTGACTCCTGTCAGTCCGCCAACGGAAGAGAGGTTAATTACATGTCCGGAACGCTGCTTACGCATAAAAGGCAATACTTCACGGGTGACATTCAATAATCCGAAAACATTGGCATCATAATTTTTCCGAACTTCTTCATCTGTGGCCTCTTCTACGGCACTTAGCAACCCAAAGCCCGCATTATTCACAAGCACATCAATGCGACCGAATTTGTCGATGGCAGCTTTTACGGCGTTCTTGACTTGTTCAGGGCTGGTGACATCCAAATAAGTTACTAATAGATTTTCATTGTTATCCAGCTTTGTGTACAGATATTCAGGGTTCCTGCGCACGGTGGCCACCACTTGATCTCCCTGTTCCAAAGCAGCTTTGGCAATCTCAAGACCAAAGCCCCTCGAAGCACCCGTTATAAACCATACTTTTACTTTGCTCATTATTTGTATACCTCCAATATTATTATTTTGTGAATGCTAACATGCTCATGGTATCATAATTTGAAGGCATATGCTTTTCTGTACAGCTCGATTTTATTGATATTTTAGCTCAAATTAACAATTACCCATTTGGATTATTTCGAAATGATGATGGAGATATATTAAAATGTTTTTTAAAAATTCTTGAAAAATGGGTCACATTCTCAAGTCCAACGGAATAACAAATATCTGTCACGGACATATCTGTATTGATTAAGAGTTCTTTGGCTTTTTGCAACCTTTTTTTCCGAATCCATTCTGAAGGGGAAACATTATAAATTTCATGGAAATCTCTTTTAAAACTTGCGAGGCTTCTACCTGATAAGTAGGCTAAGTCACTTATGGAAACCGGATTTCTATAGTTATCCTCAAGTACATCCTTTATGTCCCTGCGGGCTTGTTGCTTCAATTGGATCATCTGTCCCAGCAAATTGGAATCTTTGGAGGAAATGCTGTAAAGAAGCTCAAGCATTTTTAGTTTAATCAACCCAGCATCTATGCTTTCGGATTCTGTGAAATAGGGCCTTATAGAGTCAATAAACCCCAGCATCCTGCTGTCAACTGTTTTAACGGAGATTGGTATAAGCTCCTCGGGGCGCACGATCGTCATATTTGCATATTTTATAAACTCCTGCAGGAATTCATCTTTTAGAAAAAACAGCATGTATTCAAACAAATTGTCATTTTCCGGATCTCCGGACTTTTTATAATCAACGGCAATTGATTTCTTTAATAATACCATTTCATTTTTTTTAATTTCATAGGATTGACGTCCGTAGTTGACCGTATAAAAGCCCTGCAATACAATAAGCAATACGGGATCTTCCAAAAACATCGAACCGGATTTACCGAAGGAATGGGTGCAGGATTCCACAGCCGTAAATCCATGAAATTGAATGGATCTTTGATTATATGGTGGTGATGTGAGACCTTCTGGGACTCTAAGCAGTTTATTCATTGTTTCTTTCCTCGTAGTTAAATTTTATGTAACCCTTCCTCATGATTACATCCTTTCCAAGTGATTTAGAAAGTTGAAATCCTATACTTATATTGTACGGCTATAAAGTAGATGAGGTATGTCTTTAGTTTTATAATGTCTTATAAACTGCTTCTTAATAGACATGCCGAGTTTTTCAGCCACTTTTCTTGAAGCCGTATTCTCCGGTCGAATTTGCGCGGTAATTTCATCTAGATGCAAAATATTAAAAGCATAATTAACACAAGCAGAAGCGGCTTCAAAGGCATACCCATTTCCCCAATATAATTTTTGATAAATATAGCCAACTCCAATATGATTTTCATCATCTGCTTGTTCGGAAATCAACCCGCTGACTCCAATTAGCTTATCAGACGCTTTTTCTATTACTGCCCAGTAACTATAACCATCCCTGTTATATCGCATAATATTTTCGTCAATCCACTCAACTACTTCCTCATCAGAAAAGGCATGTTCCCATGCATACATGACATCAATGTCCTGCAAAATTGAGCAGACAGAATTAAAATCACCTTTTTGTATTTTCCGCAAATATAAACGTGGTGTTTGTAAAACAACCATGTCAAAATTTCTCCTGACAAAAATATTCCATCCACACTACCGTTTCAACGTGCGCGCACCTTGGGAACATGTCAAACGCGGTGGCTTCAACAGCTTTATAACCGAGCCCGTCGAAGTGCTTGAGGTCACGGGCGAGCGTAGCCGGGTCGCACGAGACATAGACGACGCGAGCCGGGGAGAGGGCGGCAATCGTCTCGATGACGTCGGGTGCCAAACCCTTGCGCGGCGGGTCAACGACGACAACGTCAGGCCGGATGCCCCTGTCCTGCAGCGCGCGCGCGGCGTCGCCGGCGTCCGCACAGAGAAATTCGGCGTTTTGAATGTTGTTGAACGCTGCGTTTTCGCGCGCGTCGGCAATGGCAGCCTCCACGATCTCAGCGCCGAAAGCCTTTTTTGCACCGGTGGCGAGAATGAGCGTAATCGTGCCGGTGCCGCAGTAGAGATCCAAAACTGTCTCCGTGCCGGTTAGCGCGGCGTATTCGAGCGCCTTGGCATACAGCTTTTCGGCCTGAGAACGGTTGATCTGATAAAACGAGCGCGGCGAGAGCTTGAAGCGAAGCGCGCACAGCTCGTCCACAATAAAGTCTTCACCCCAGAGCGTTGTAAACTCGCCCGCCAAAACGGTGTTGCCGCGCGTCTTGTTGACGTTTAAGACGATACCGGCTGTCTCCGGGCAAAGCCTTCGGATTTCATCAATCAGTGCTTCCGGATGCGGCAGGTCTCTGTCATTTGAAACGATGGTGACCAGTGCTTTTTTTGTTGCGAAGGCATAGCGGCAGAAGACATGGCGAACAGCGCCAGATCGCCGCACCTCGTCATAAGCGGGCACGCTGTAGCGGTCCATCCAGCGGCGGACAGCTGCGGCGGCGCGGTCAGAGACCTCAGCCTGAATGAGGCAGGTATCCGTCGGGACGATGTCATGGCTGCGCTCACGGTAAAAGCCGGTAACGGTGCGGCCTTCGTCCTTGCCGACGGCATAGATGGCCTTGTTGCGGTAGCGCGCAACGTCGTCCGACCCGATGATGCCGGTCACTGGAACGGTAAGCCCGCCGATGCGCTGCAGCGCATCCTCAACGCGGCGGCGCTTGAAACGCAGCTCCTCCGCGTAATCCATGTGAAGAAGGTCACACCCGCCGCACTTGCCGAAATTCGGGCATGCGGGGTCGATACGCGCGCCTGAGGGCGACAAGATTTTCAGAACCTTTGCGTAGACAATATTCTTACTGTCCTTCAAAACCTTGATGTCACACGTTTCACCGGCCAGTGCGCCTTTAACGAAAACAACGCGCCCGTCGATATGCGCAACGCCGTCACCGGACGATGTGTAGCCTTCTATGACAACGGTATGAATCGAATTTTTTATCAAAACATATCACGCCAATCCAAAAATTCGTTCCGGCTTACGCCTTTTTGCGATGCCCGCTCAGAAGCCCGACGAGCTGGCGGACGACCCAGGACAGGAGAAAAAGCACCGGAACCGACAGGAAAATGACGCCCGCCGTAATGCCGATGGCCGGCCAGGAGAGCGGCGAGAGGGAGAACAAATCATGCAGCAGCAAGCCGCCGCCGATAAAGAGCACCAGCATGGAGATGATCAAGACGCGCCGGAGCTGGTTGAGCGGCCTGCCGATACGGTACAGCAGCATGAAGCCAATAGCGCCGATGACAATGGTCGTCATCGTTGACATTTGGTCGTCGGGTATGTTCAGGCGGCGGCAGATGAGAATGACCGCCAGCATAGCGAGATAATCCGTCAGGCCGAAGGGCAGCGCGCGGAGCAGGACGTTTCTTAAAAACCGCCCGCGGACGAGAGCGGTGTTCGGCTCCAGGGCAAGGATAAAAGACGGAATCCCGATGATGGCGACGTTGAACAAAGACAGCTGCGCCGGGGTGACAGGATAGGCTAGGGCAAATAATAACGCCGTCAGCGTCAGGGCAAAGGAGAAAATGTTTTTAACGAGAAAGAGAGAGGCCGAGCGCTCGATATTGTTGATGACGCGGCGGCCCTCGGCGACGACAGCGGGCATAGCGGCAAAATTGGAGTCCATCAACACAAGCTGCGAGACCTGGCACGCCACATCGCTGCCGGAGGCCATGGCGATACTGCAGTCGGCGTCCTTCAGCGCCAAAACGTCGTTAACGCCGTCGCCCGTCATCGCAACGGTATGCCCCGCGGCCTTCAAAGCGCGCACGAGCTTGCGCTTCTGGTCCGGCGTGACGCGGCCGAAGACGGTATAGTCGCGCACGGCGCTTTTAATTTTCCGCTCTGTCGTCAGCGTCGACGCGTCAACGTATCGGTCCGCGTATTGAATACCAGCCTCCAGCGCAACGCTTGAAACGGTCACGGGGTTGTCGCCGGAGATAACCTTGATGGCGACGCCTTGCTGCTCAAAATATCGAAATGTCGCCGGGGCTTCGGGCCGAATGCTGTTGGTGAGGACGACGAGTGCCAGCGGCATAACGCACCCCGTCGGCTTTGGGTCCTTTAGCGCTCCGCCGTACCCGGCGAAAAGCAGAACGCGGCAGCCCTGAGCGGAATAGCGCTCAATATCACTTTGATAATCGGCGTAATTGGTCAGCAGGATTTTTTCAGGCGCACCGAGCAAAAATACCCCCGCCGTCTGGAAGGCCGCGCCGCTGTATTTCGTGGCGGATGAAAACGGCAGAATCTGCAAGGCCCGCCGCTTCGGGCTGCCGGTGAAATAGCTTTTCAGGGCGGCCATCGTCTCGTTGTCGGCGGCCATGCTGGCCGAAAAATCCGTCAAAAGGGAGACGATGCCGTCATAGTCGGCCTCCCCGCCGAGCGGGAAGACCTCGCGAACGGCCATTTTGTTTTCCGTAATCGTGCCGGTTTTGTCGACGCACAAAACATCAACGCGGGCAAGCGTCTCGATGCAGCCCATATCGTGCACAAGCGTTTTCTTCTGTGCCAGACGCATAATGCTGACGGTGAGCGCGACGGAGACGAGCAGGTATAGCCCCTCCGGAATCATGCCGATGAGGGCCGCAACGGTGGAGACGACGCTCTCCGTCACGCTGCGGTTAAGCGCCGCCGTCTGCTGGATATACAAAAGAATGCCAAAGGGGACGATCACAAAGCCGATGACCTGAATCAGGCGCGTCAGCGCGTGCATCATCTCCGACCGGCGCTTTTTTCCGGTCTTTTTCGCTTCGACCGTCAGCTTGGAGACAAACGCGTCGCACCCGACCTTGTCAAGCCGCGCCCGGCACTCGCCGGAGACGATGAAGCTCCCTGATAATAGCGTCATGCCCGGTGTTTTAATGATCTCGTCAGCCTCGCCGGTGACGAGGGCTTCGTTGACGCGGCATTCGCCCGTTAAAACAATGCCGTCGGCGTAAATCTGGTTGCCTGCCGAAAAAACGGCAATATCGTCGAGAACGGCCTCTTCCGCCGGAATCGACACAGCCGCGCCGTCCCGGATGACGGTGGCGTGCGGCGAGGCGATAAATTTGAGCTCGGCGAGCTTTTTCTTAGAGCGCAGCTCCTGAACGATACCAATGGCGGTGTTGACGACGATGACGCCCATAAACGTCAGATCCTTATACGAGCCGACAAGGATGATAAGGCCGGAGAGGATGAAAAAAACGAGATTAAAATACGTAAAAATATTATCTTTAAAAATCTGCCCGACCGTCTTCTCCGCCGAAGCGGGGGTTTCGTTGCCGTAGCCGTTATCCAACCGCTCTTTTGCCTGCCGGGCCGTCAGGCCGGTTTCGGCGTGCGCTTCAATCCGCGGCAGGACTTTATTGAGCGTCACGGTTTCAGTTGGATTACCGAAGTGCAAGAACGATCACCTGCTTTACCAAATTTGACAAATAACCAAATTATTATACCATAACAACGCGCCTATTGCATCCCCTTATCGAAAAAGGGGGTTTTTCCGCCGGAAAAGGCCTGCTTGCTTTTTACCCGCCCGTATGGCACTATTAAATCAGGTTTAATCCAAACACAAAAAACATTGTGGTGCACCATGAAACAGACAAAAAATCATGTTTTTCATCTGCTGACCGATTTTGCCAGAGGGTCGAAGCGGTATTTCGCCGGGGCCGTTGCCGCCGCCGCTTTGAGTATTCTGTTTACTTTTCTCATGCCGCAGATCGTTGGCTTCACGGTGGACGCCGTGCTCGGTACGAAAGCTGTCACGCTGCCAGCGGTTTTTTCCGGGTGGTATGACGCGCTGGGTGGCCGGGGCTTTCTGCGCGCGCATTTTCTGATCTGTGCTGCCGGTGTTGTGCTGTCCGCCGCTCTCGCCGGCCTATTTAACTATATGTCACGGATGCAGGCGGCAAAGGGCACCGAGCGTTTTACAAAAAAGCTCCGTGACACGCTTTTTACACATGTGCAGTATCTCCCGTTTTCCTGGCATAACGCCAATCAGACGGGCGATATCATCCAGCGATGCACCTTCGACGTCGATACAGCGCAGCGTTTTGTTGCCCAGCAGCTGTTTGAGGTCGTGCGCACGTTTATTCTCGTCACCCTCGCCCTTGTCATCATGTTCTCCATGAACGCGTCCCTCGCGCTTATCGCCCTTGGTTTTATCCCGCTTGTTATCGGCTACTCAACGATTTTCTTCAAACGCATCGCCAGCCGTTTTAAAGAAGCCGACGAGGCTGAAGGGGAGCTGCTCATTCATATTCAAGAGAATTTGACGGGTGTGCGTGTCGTCCGGGCGTTCGGCAGGGAGAAATATGAGCTCGACCGCTTTGATGAAAAAAATGACTTCTATGTCGGCAAATGGCTCTCACTCGGCAAAATCCTCGGCATCTTCTGGGGCATCGGCGACATTGTCTCCGCGCTGGAGCTTTTGCTGATGGTGGCCATCGGCGCCGTGCTCGCCGTCGGCGGGGCGCTGACGCTTGGGCAGTTTCTTGTGTTTATCAGCTATACGCTTACCATGTCGTGGCCTGTCCGCCAGCTCGGGCGCCTCCTCTCGGAGATGAGCAAGGCGGGCGTTTCGTTTGCGCGGATTAAGGAAATCCTTGACGCGCCCGTTGAAAGGGACGACCCATCCGCCAAAAAACCGCCGCTCGACGGCGACATCGTCTTTGACCGCGTGTCGTTTTCCTACGGCGCGCAGCCTGTTTTGCAGGAGTTGAGCTTCACCGTCAAAAGCGGAAAGACGCTTGGCATTCTCGGCGCGACAGGAGCGGGCAAATCAACGCTTACCTATCTCTTAAACAGGCTTTATGATCTCAAGGACGGCGAGGGGCGCATCACCATCGGCGGCATCGACATCCGGGAGATTGACAGGCGCTATTTAAGGCGACATGTCGGCCTTGTTCTGCAAGAGCCTTTTTTATTTTCAAAGACGATTTTTGATAATATTGATATCGCCGCTGAGACGCGTGACAGCGCCCGCGTCCGGAAAAGTGCCGAAATCGCGGCGATGGATGAGACCATTCGATCCTTTGAGGACGGGTATAACACGCTCGTCGGGGAGCGGGGCGTCACGCTTTCGGGCGGGCAGAAGCAGCG
Organism: Oscillospiraceae bacterium ZGZL; assembly: GCA_038405045.1. GTDB lineage: Bacteria > Bacillota > Clostridia > Oscillospirales > Oscillospiraceae > Sporobacter. The sequence goes on from JBBZIV010000001.1 coordinate 276,286, forward strand.
GCTGACGATGGCACGCACACTGATGCAAAACGCGCCTATCATGGTGTTCGACGACGCGATGTCAAGCCTTGACATGGAGACAGATGCGAAAATCCGCGAAGCTCTGCATGAGAAGACAGCCGGGACGACGGTTATCCTGATCTCTCACCGAATCGCAACGCTCATGCTTGCCGATACAATTTTGGTGCTTGAAAACGGCCGGATTGCAGAAATCGGTTCGCACGAAGAGCTTGTTGCGCAAAACGGCATCTACCGCCGCGTTTATGCGCTGCAGTCAGGCCTGACCGACGAAGACGAAGGATGGGAGGCGGCGGAATATGCGGGAAAGTGAAATTGATGACAAAGCGTTGAGCCTCGGCATCTGGGCTCGCCTTGCGCCATATTTAAAGCAGGTTCGAAAGCACCTTGTTGCCGTCAGCGTCTTTATGCTGCTGTCGGCACTTGCCAATGCGGCCTTTCCGCTGTTTACGAGTTATGCCGTCAACGCCTTCATTACGCCCGGCAGAACGGCAGGGCTTTGGCTGTTTTGTGTGGTGTTCTTGGCGCTTATTGTTTTTGAAGGGCTCACCGTGCTGCTCTTTTCACGCCAATCCATCGCTGTGGAAATGTACATGGGCCGCCAGCTCAAGAGGGACTGCTTTGTCCGGCTGCAAGAGCTGCCGATTGCCTTCTACAATGTCAACGCCGTGGGGTATCTCATTGCGCGCATCATGTCCGACACGGACAGAATCAGCGGCATGGTGGCGTGGGGCTTTTCCCATGCGGCGTGGAATCTGTGCTACATTCTGGGGGCGGTTATCTTCATGGTTACCCTGAAGCCGTCGCTTGCGCTGCTCCTGCTCGCGCTTGTCCCCGTCGTCGTACTTATAACGGTATACTTCCAGAAGAAAAACGTTTTTGTCAGCAGGCGCATCCGCGCCGTCAACGCGCAACTCACCGGCGCGTACAACGAGGGGATCACCGGGGCGAGAGTCTCCAAAACGCTGGTGATTGAGGAGAAAAACTGCCGTGATTTCGAAGCGGTGACAAGTGAGATGTACCAGCAGGCCGTTATAAGCGCGCGCCTGACGGCCACAATGCTGCCGCTTGTCCTGTTCTGCGGGGCCCTCGCCGTCGGCGCCGTTTTGTACAAGGGCGGCATCCTCGTTATGAATGATCTGCTGGACTATGGTATTCTGGCGGCCTTTATTTCATACGCCGTCAGTATCATTGAGCCGATTATGCAGGTCTCCAGCCTTCTGTCGGACATGGTGGGCGCGCAGGTCGGCATAGAGCGTGTCACAGCCCTCGTCGACGCACCGCTGACGATCAGCGACGCGCCGGGCGTCATCGAAAAATATGGGGACGTTTTTAATCCGAAGCGGGAAAACTGGGAACCGATCATTGGTGAAATCACCTTTGAAAATGTCTCGTTTCACTATCCCGACAGCGATACATACGTCCTGGAGGATTTCTGCCTTCACATCCCAGCCGGGACAACAGTGGCCATCGTCGGCGAGACGGGGGCCGGAAAGTCCACACTCGTTAATCTGGCCTGCCGCTTCTATGAGCCGACGCGCGGGCGCGTTTTAATCGACGGGCGCGACGTGCGCGAGCGGAGCCAGCTGTGGCTGCACTCGGCGCTCGGCTATGTCCTGCAGGACCCGCATCTATTTTCCGGAACAATGATGGAAAATATCCGCTATGGGCGGATCGAGGCGACCGACGACGAGGTCAGAAAAGCCGCCGCGCTCGTCTCGGCAGACATTGTCGCCGGGCGGCTCCCGGACGGGTATGACACGCAGGTCGGCGAGGGGGGCTCCCGGCTGTCAACGGGGGAAAAGCAGCTCGTCTCCCTTGCACGCGCCGTTCTGGCAGACCCGCCCATCTTTGTTTTAGATGAAGCCACGTCAAGCATCGACACAGAGACAGAGCAGCTTATTCAAAACGCTGTTGCCCATATCCTCAAAGGGCGCACCTCCTTTCTGATTGCCCACCGCCTTTCAACGATCCGCCGCGCCGACCTCATCCTCGTTGTTGACGACGGCAAAATCGTCGAGCGCGGGACGCATGAGACGCTTTTAGCGCAAAACGGCCGTTATGCCGCGCTGTGCCGCGCGATGCGCCTGGAGGAGGACAAGTTTGTCGGCGCGCCGCCTGATGACCGCTAAGAAAGGCACAAAACCATGAGAATTATTGACGCACATGCCCATATCTTTCCGCCAAAAATTGAAGCGGCGGCGACAATGGCCATTCAAAAGTTTTATGACATGCCATCCATGCGCCACGCCGGGTCGCCGGAAGCGCTTATGGCGTCTGGCCGAAAGGCCGGTGTTGAAAAATATCTGGTGTTTTCAACAGCCACGACGAAGGACCAGGTCAAAAGCGTTAATGACTTTATTATCGCCTCCTGCCGGGCGCATCAGGAATTCCTCGGCGTCGGCACGATACATGCCGACTTCACGGATTTTGAAGAGGAACTCGTGCGGATATCCGGCTTCGGCCTTCGCGGCATTAAAATCCATCCGGATTTTCAGCGGTTTGACGTGGATGACGCGCGGCTCTTTCCCGTTTATGCTTTTTTGGAGCGCGCGGGCATGTTCGTCATTACCCATGCCGGTGACAGACGATATCCCTATTCTCACCCGGATAAGATCGCGCGTGTCGCGCTGGCGTTTCCGAAGCTGCGTATCATCGCCGCGCATTTCGGCGGCTGGACCATGTGGGCGCGCGCGCGGGAAATGCTCGCACTGCCAAACGTCTATGTCGATACAAGCTCCACGCTCGGTTTTACGAAAGCCGATGATGTTCTTGAGGGGCTTCAAGCCTTCGATGAGACGCATATTTTCTTCGGCACCGATTTTCCGATGTGGGATCACGAAGAAGAAATCGGGCGTCTCCTGGCGCTCAATCTGCCAGAGCGCACGCTGGAGAGGATTTTTTACGAGAACTTTGCCGCATTTTACGGGCTGTAGGCACCCGTGATTCAATCACCTTTGGAGGAGAGATGGACAATTTGGCTCAATTCCGGCATGCGCTCATCTGGCGGCTCGTCAGGCTTCCGGCATACGTGTTCCTCAAGCTCAGGTTTCGCTTTTCTGCCTGCCCCGCGCCGGACATGACAGAGCCGTTTCTGTTGATAGCCAACCACCTGACGGATTTCGATCCTATCTTCGTCGGCGCGCGCTTTAAGAAAAACATCTATTTTGTCGCCAGCGAGCATTTATACCGCCGGGGCTTTTTATCACAGCTGCTTTCGTGGGCGTTTGCCCCGATTGCGCGTATCAAAGGCTCGGCGGACACAGTCTCGGCGATGAACATTATCCGAACGCTGCGCCGCGGTTCAAGCGTCTGTATCTTTGCCGAGGGCGACCGATCGTGGAACGGCGTCACAGGCCCTCTGCACGCGACGACAGCCCGCCTCGTCAAGGCCGCGCGCGTCCCGCTTGTCACATACCGCCTGACGGGCGGTTATCTGACAAGCCCCCGCTGGAGCAGGAGCCTGCGCCGCGGGAAAATTGACGGCGGTGTTGTCCGCGTCACCGCCGCGCAGGCACTCGCCGCCATGACGGACGAGGATCTGACGGCAATGATCTTTTCGGATATCTATGACGACGCGTATGACGATCAGGAAAAAACCCCTGTCGTCTATCGTGGGAAGAAGCTTGCCGAGGGACTGGAAAACGCCATTTACACTTGCCCGGTATGCCGCGGCATCGGCACGACGCACAGCAGAGGCGATTTGTTTTACTGCGACTGCGGCCTGACGCTCCGGTATACAGAAATGGGTTATCTGGAGGGTGAGCGCGCGCCCTTTAAAACGATCCGCGATTGGGACGCGTGGCAGACCGTGTTTCTGCGTGATGCCGCCCTGTCTTTTGGCGACGGGCCGATTTTTGAAGACCCCGCGCAGAGCCTTTGGTGCATTGGTGACGACCACAGCGAAACGCTGGTGGCGGAAGGATCGCTCACGCTGTCGAAAAAAAGTTTGGCCCTCGGGTCGTTTGTCGTTCCGCTTGAAAACATCTACCGCATGGGCGCTTACGGGGCGGCAACGATTGTTTTCTCCGCAGACGGCGTCAACTACGAGATCAAGTCAGCAATCTCGCGCAGCGGGCGGAAATATCTGACGATGTATGACATCCTGACCGCCTGCAAAAAACCGTAACGATTTCCGTTAAATAGGAGGAATACGATGGATTATTCAAATTTGAACACCGCTCTCTGGAACGTCATCATTCAGTTTGGCATCATCGCCGTTATTATCCTGTTTTCAAATTTTTTGCGCCGCAAAGTGCGATTTGTCCGGGACAGCCTGATGCCGACGGCGGTTCTCGGCGGCTTCCTCCTTCTGCTCGTCCGATCCACCGGGCTGCTGCGGTTTGATGCGGCATTTATGGAGATTCTCATTTATCATGGTATCGCGCTTGGGTTTATCGCAATGTCGCTGCGGCTTCCGACGCATTTTTCGGGCGAAAAAGAGAGCCTGACCGGGCCGAAGAGCGGGGCGATCATCGTCGGCTCCTATCTGATTCAGGCGATCATCGGGCTTGCCATTTCGATCACGCTGGCCTATACGGTCATGCCCGGGCTTTTCAAAGCCGCCGGCATACTCCTGCCGATGGGCTACGGCCAAGGGCCGGGGCAGGCTAACAATGTCGGCACGACGTATCAGGCGGCCGGTTTTATCGGTGGGCGAAGCTTCGGCCTGTCACTGGCGGCGACGGGGTATTTGTGCGCCTGCATCGTCGGCGTTATTGCGCTCAACGTTCTGGCCGCTAAAGGTAAAATACGAAAAACAACCGCGTCGGATGTCTCTGGTTCCGTCATTGTTGACAGCTTTCAAGATGAGGGCGAAATTCCGATTTCCGAATCCGTCGACAAGTTCTCTATTCAGGCGGCGCTCGTGCTACTCGTTTATCTGGCGACATATCTTGTAACGTGGGGTGTAACGGCGGCGCTTCAAGCATATTTGCCGGGCGTCGCCGCCATGCTCAATACGCTGTTATGGGGTTTTAACTTTATCATCGGCTCGGCGCTGGCCATTCTGGCACGCGTTATTTTAAAAAATCTCCGCCTCAAGCGGATTATGACGCGCCAGTACCAGAACAATTATCTGCTCACCCGCATTTCCGGTTTCTTTTTTGACATCATGATCGTCGCGGGCATTGCGTCAATTCGGATTGAGGAGCTCACCGGCCTTTGGCTTCCGTTTGTGCTGATGGCGGTCGCGGGCGGCGTCGTAACATGGTATTTTCTCGTCTGGGTCTGTAAAAAAGTCTACAAAGGGTATTTTTATGAGGGGCTCTTGTCGATGTACGGCATGATGACCGGCACCATCAGCTCCGGGATTTTGCTGCTGCGTGAAATTGACCCCGAATTTAAAACACCGGCGGCAAACAACCTCATAACTGGGTCTAGCTTTGCCATCATCCTCGGCGCGCCGATGCTCATTTTCATCGGCATGGCCTATAAATCCCCCTTGATGACGGTTGTAACGCTCGGTCTGTGCGCCGCTTATTTCGTCCTCATGCTGCTATTTATTTTTAAAGTTAATCCGCGCGGCAAAAAATGAACGAACGAAAACGCCCCGCCTTCGAAGCGTTGTGCTCCAAGGCGGGGCGTTATTTTTATTGCGTCAGGTGGAACCGCCGTCATTTGCCGTGCCGTTATCCGGGGGTTGTACCATCCTGCGGTGATGCGCGTTGAATTCCATAATGATGATAAAGCCGAGCATCGTGAAAATCAGCGGATAGACAACTGCGGCTGAGAAGAGGGATAATTTAGCCGCCGCGTGACGGCCGATGGACATAAGCAAAATGAGCGGAATGCTCAGAAACGACATTTGAAATCTGATCACGTCCAGCGCCGCCTGGCAGGACAGCGCCGTGAGATAGACGCCCAAAACTGTGTAAAAACCCGCCAGAACGACGGCGCGCCTGTCGTCAAAGCCTTTAAACAGACGGATGCCCGCATAGGCGAAAATCGGCGGCAGGATAAAAAACGGCCAGAAAACGGCGCCGGTTATATACGTCAAAACGGTGGTCGGCAAAACGGCAAGGATAACCCCGCAAAAGCCGCCGACGATGGACATCGGCAAAAGCACCTGATACCGCGCACGCCATTTTAAACCGGCCTTGTGCCATTTTGGAACGGCACCGCGCAACGCCGCTTTAACATCAGACGGCCATTGCCGGGCGGCGTCCAGCTGCCTTTGAACGGCACTTCGGAGCTTTGCCGGCGCGGCGGCAAGATAAGCAGCGGCCACTTTAATTTTTTGGATGATTGCACGCGCTTTTCCGGCGATGGCTGCCAGTGCCGCGCGCAGACGGCCAATGCGCGCAGAAAGCCTCAAAAACGGCTGTCTGCCCGCCGGTTCGGTACTGCCGTTCTGTAAAGACGGATTGCCAGACGCATCCTGCTCGGCGTCTGCCTTTCGATTTTTTAATGCGGTGAGCCGGGCAAGAAGTTTTGGTGTTCCCGCGATATGTCCTTCCAACAGTCTATCAGCTCCCCTTTGACGTTGGTGCGCAGCGTGTTCTTTAACCGTTTGCGCTGCTGTGCAGCTGGCTTTCCGTGAGATGCTCGCCGACCTTGTAAATGTCACCGGCGCCGACGGTTAGAACGATATCGCCGTCACGGACCGACTGAAGAATTTGGCGTTCCATGTCCTCAAACGTGGGACAGAAGACAGCACCCGGAATTTGGGCTGCGAGGTCGGCAGATGTGATACCGATTGTGTTTTTCTCCCGCGCGGCGTAGATGTCGGCCAGAAATAAAACATCCACTCGGCGGAGCTCGGCGACAAAATCATCGAACAGAGCATGTGTGCGCGTATAGGTGTGCGGCTGAAACGCGCAAATCACACGCCGGTAGCCAAGGGTAAACACGGCGTCGAGAAGGGCGTGCAGCTCGCGCGGATGGTGGGCATAATCATCGTAAACGACGGCGCCGTTGACCGTTCCCTTATATTCAAAGCGCCGTCCGGCGCCTGTAAAGTCGAGAAGACCCTCTGAGACGGCCTCGGCCGGAATCGCGAGGGTGATGGCGGATGCTGTTGCCGCCAGCGCGTCAACCACGTTGTGGCGGCCGGGGACGCTTAAAACAATATGGCAGAAAAAAGCGCCGTCATAGAGTACGTCAAAACTGGAGCCGCCGCCGGTGAGCGTGACATTTACCGCACGCACACGCGCATTTTCGCCGAAGCCGAACGTCAGAAGCGGCCGCCCAAGCGGGGCGAGCGTTTCCATTGTGTTGCGGTCGTCGGCATTACAGACGATAAAGCCGTTTTCGGGGACGAGTGAGGCAAAATGCCGGAAGGAGTTTTTAACGTCGTCCAGGTCCTTGAAGAAATCAAGATGGTCAGCGTCAACGTTGAGAATAACGGCAACCGTCGGGAAAAAGCTGTGAAAAGAATTATAATATTCGCAGGATTCGAGTACAATCACGTCACCACTGCCAACGTGATGGCCCGCGTTGAGCTTTGGCAGCGTCCCACCGATCATCACGGTCGGGTCGGCTCCGGCGGCCATCAAAATATGCGTGACCATGGAAGTCGTCGTCGTTTTGCCGTGCACACCGGCGACGCAAACGGCGTTTTTATAGCCGCGCATGATAAAGCCCCAAGCTTCCGCGCGCTCAAAGACGGGAATCCCGGCAAGGCGCGCCGCGGCAATTTCAGCATTGTCGTCCCGGGCGGCAGCTGTCCGGATTACAAAACAAGCCCCGTCAATGTTTTCCGCCTTGTGGCCGATGGCAATGTCAATCCCCAGCGCGCGCAGGCGACGAACGGCGGCACCCTCGCTCATATCTGAACCGGTGATTTCAACGCCCATGTTGTGCAATACTTCGGCCAGCGGCGACATGGAAACGCCGCCGATGCCGACTAGATGCCCCCTGGAGCCGGACTTGAGGCAGGATTCAAATTCAGAAATACTCATAAAACCCCCCGGGGCATTTAAACAGAATTGTCTTTACGCTGATAAATGATTATAATACTTAGAGGATATTTTTACAAGAGTGATTATAGAGCGCTTTCTGGCGTTTTATGCAGGAAGAAGGAAGATCGTGATGACCGAGATACCCGGTTTTGTGCGTCGTATCCTCATTGCGCTGGAGACAGGCGGTTTTTCTGCCTGTCTCGTCGGCGGCTGCCTGCGCGATATGCTGATGAAAAGGCCCGTACACGACTGGGATGTGGCAACGTCCGCCCGGGCAGAGCAAATCGCGGCGCTTTTTCCAAAAACAGTGAACACGGGCATCCGCTTCGGGACGGTCACGGTGCTCACCGACCATGGCCCGGTTGAAGTAACAACCTTCCGCAGCGACGGGGATTATCGCGATAACAGGCACCCGGAATCCGTCCGCTTTGTCGGCGATCTGTATGAAGATTTGAAACGGCGCGATTTTACAATGAACGCTATAGCCATGACGGCAGGCGGCGTGCGCTCAGACCCGTTTGACGGACAGGGTGATATTGAAAAAGGCCTTATCCGATGTGTCGGAGACCCGGAAGCCCGCTTTGGGGAAGATGCCCTGCGCCTGTTTCGCGCGGTTCGGTTTGCCGCGCAGCTCGGTTTTGACATTGAGGCCGAGACGCGGGCGGCGATTATAAAATGCGCGCCGTTGTGCGCGGCGCTATCTGCTGAACGCGTCCGTGACGAGACGGAGAAAATACTGATGAGCGACAATCCGGCGCTCGTTGGGACGGCAATCGTCTTCGGCTTATATGTCAGTAGACTGAAAGCGGCCAAGTCTGTGCCGGAAAACCTTGAACGCATCAAAAAACTGCCGAAAAATGCGCGGATGCGCTGGTCGGCTTTCTGTGCCGTACTGTGCCGTGACCGGCTGATTGACGACGCGGGAGATTTTCTGCGCGCCATGCGTCTTGACGCGAAAACGATTAAAGCCGGCGGGGCAGGTGTCAAAACGGCGCTTACAGGGCATATCGGGGACGCGGTAGCCATAAAAAGGGTTTTGTCCGGCATTGGGGAAGATGGCGCATTGTGCACCGCCGCCGCCGAAGAAGTTTTGTACGGCACGGACGCAGTCAGCCGCGTCGAAGAGGTATTATCAAGCGGCGCGTGCTGGTCGTACAAAGACCTTGCGGTGAGCGGCGACGATTTGCTGCGCCTTGGTTTTGATGCCGACAAGCGCCTTGGATGTATACTTCACAAACTGTTGCAGCACGTGATCGAAAATCCGAGAGATAACAGGAAGGACATCCTGAAGAAAATTGCCGAGAACGAACGATAATACAAAATCGTATGAAATCACTTGACAAAATGAGTTCAGTTGAGTATATTTAGTTCTTAAATCGGCCACTGATGTCGATAATTTCATATAGAGCCTTTGAGCCATCAAACTGCCGGGGAAACCGGGCAGATTGGGGGCTCTTTTTGCTCTCAAAGAGAATTTTTGAAAGGGGCAGAATAATGAGCAGCAGAAGCAGAAAAAATTCCAACTGGACTTGGAAGCCAAGCATATTAACAGGGTCAAAAAAAGAGAATCTCAGCACGAATCTCAAGTCGCGCGTCGATGCACTCAAAGAGTCTCGCGGGAAGGCCAGTAGCACGAAACCGTCGTCGACCGAATGGTTTGCACAGAAAGTGGATGCTGCAGGGTGGGCGCCTAGCTCGTATGAAAAGCCGTACAGACAAGCATCATTGTCAGCACAGACGGCAAATGACCGTATCGCCGACGAGGGTGCACGCGAATGGCTGCAAAGCGACGTGGCGACGCGCCAGCCCCTCATGCAAAGCCGCTGGCCAGAGACTGAGGCAGAGTTGTTGAGGGGGTCTGCGACGCCTGAAAACCACGGTAACGGCAGGTATTTTTCAACGCCGCTTGTAAAAAGTCAATTGAAGGAATATAATGTAAATAATTCGGGAAGTTTGGCGCGCGCCAATGAACAAAATAATGCAACCCGTTTCTTGAATGAAGACAGCGGTCAAGAAACCCGCAATTGGATGCCGAATTGGCTGGACATTTTTGACACACCCAACATTGATGACACAGCTACCACCGATTATGCACCAGATGAAAAAGCTGCGCAGATTATCGTGGATAATGCGCAAAGTATTATGGCGGCTGCAGAAAAATACGGTGTTGATCCGGCCATTGTCGCGGGATGCATTTATACAGAGCAAGCTAAAAATGTCAATATGTTTGATATGGCTGACGGCATTTTGGCCTTTTATGGCATACTAGACACATCTGTCGGTATGGGACAAGTCAAGATGTCAACAGCTAAAATGCTTGAAGATGAGGGGTATGTTACGCAGTCATCGAATTATCAAGGGAATATTTTTGGCCTAAAAGTACCTTCAACTGATAAAATGAAGAGAGAAAAAAGGCTCGAAGATAACAAAGAAAACGCCATGTATGTTGCGGCATATTTGCGGTACTTTCAAGATATCTGGCAAGATGAGTACCCAGACATCATTAAGAATCCTTCAATATTAGGCGCTCTATATAATAAGGGACATCAAACAACAAAGCCCCATTCTTCTCCAGAATCTAATGAATTTGGTGATTTCGTAGCCGGTAATTACGATTATATGAGCGAATTGCTTGGCATGAAGTAAATTAGGAGAGTCTATGAAAAAAACACTTATTGTTATATTATTTTTAATTTTATTTTGCTTTGTTCTTTTTTGGGTAGGTTCATTTACATATTGTGAAATTTTGACTGTCCGGCATGGGCAGGAATTTACGGAGCTCTACAAATTAACCAATATGATTGACAAAGTAGATTATCTGAAAGTCCTAAATTATTCTGATAATATTGCAAAAGTTTATTATGTAGCAGAACACGCAGGTGGAGATGTTATTATATTTACAAAACAGAGTAATGAATGGGAATTAGAAAAATGGTATACCGTTTGGTCGAAGTACGGAAGCGCGGATGATTTTATGTGGCCGTACATAAGGTAGAAGTCTCACCACAAAGCCCCGCGTTTGCCGGGCTTGGTCTAAGGTATTTGTAGGACGAATGCCTCAAACAAATAACAGCCTCCCGCACACTGCGGGAGGCTGTTGATATGTTGGGTTACGCCCCGATGGCGCCCTTCGCGGTGCTCACGAGGGCGGTAAACGCCTCAGGCTCGTGGATGGCCATTTCGGAGAGCATCTTGCGGTTCATATCGATACCGGAGAGCTTCAGGCCGTGCATGAAGCGGGAGTAGTTCATCCCGTTCATTTTGCATGCGGCGTTGATACGGGAAATCCACAGCTGACGGTAGTCTCTTTTTTTGCGCTTGCGGCCGACATACGCGTAGGTGAGGGATTTCATGACGGCCTGATTGGCCATCTTGTAATGGGTGGACTTGGCACCCCAATAGCCCTTGGCGAGCTTTAAAATCTTATTTCTTCTTTTGCGCGTCATCATCGCGCCTTTAACTCTGGCCATTGTAAAACCTCCTTATTTGTACGGGATCATGCGCTTGATTGCCGATTCGTTCGTCACGTCGGCATAGGCACCCTGCCGGAGGCCTCTCTTGCGCTTGGGGGATTTCCCGTGACCGTTGAGAAGGTGGCTCTTGTTCGCGTGCGCACGCTTGACTTTACCGGATTTTGTGAGACTGAATCTCTTTTTTGCCCCACTGTGGGTCTTAAGTTTAATCTTAGGCATGGCTGGTACTCCTTCCAATTTAAACAATGCGAAAAAATCTCATCAAAAATTACTTTGTCTTCGGGGACAGGAACATCGCCATGAACCGCCCCTCCAGCTTCGGGTTCTTATCAACGGAGGCAAACTCGGCACAGCCTTCGGCAAATTTCTTTAAAAGATCCTCACCGATGTTGGTGTGCGCCATCTCTCTGCCACGGAAACGAACCGTGACTTTCAAACGGTCGCCGTCCTGCAGGAATTTAAGCCCGTTTTTCAGCTTGGTGTTAAAGTCATTGATGCCGATGCCGGGTGACATGCGGATTTCCTTGACTTCAACAATATGCTGATTTTTGCGCGCTTCCTTCTCCCGCTTGGCCTGCTCGAAACGATACTTGCCGTAATCCATAATCTTGCAGACGGGCGGCGTCGATGTCGGCGCGATTTTCACGAGATCAAGCTCGCGCTCAAAGGCGATTTTCATCGCATCGGCGGACGACATGATCCCAAGCTGGGCCCCGTCATCTCCGATGAGACGAATTTCCTTGTCACGAATATCCTCATTAATTTGATAAGACGTATTGCTGATATTAAAGCACCTCCTGTAATTAACCCGACAAAACAAAATGCGGATGCTAAAAGCACCCGCGTTCATGACGACGCTGTCCGGTTAAATACCGGAAAGGTTCCATGTTGACCACGGCGCGCCAAGCGGCCGGGTGAGGACGGGGATGCCGTTCTGCTTTATTTTGACCCGTTTATTATAACAAGGGCGACGCTGTTTGTCAAGAATAACATTGCAATTTTCTCATGCTCTGGGGAGCATAAATCGGTTTGATCAGGAGAATATAAACGTCACAAAGCTGCAAAAGGAGCACTTGTATGACAAAAGGCAGGCGATCACCGGCCGTCTTTTTCAAATTTTCATCCCTCTTTCTGGCGGGCGGGCTTGTTTACGGAGCGTTGGAGCTTCTTTGGCGCGGGCGGACGCATTGGTCCATGCTCTTGGCGGGCGGCGTCTGCACCGTGTTTTTGTATCTGATAGCCGTCAAGCTGGGTGAGCCTGTTTGGAAGAAGTGGATCATGGGCGGTGCCGTTATCACAACGGTTGAATTTGTAACAGGTATTCTCGTCAACATTGTGCTCGGCTGGCATGTCTGGAGCTATGACGGCAGCTGGGGAAATTTATTCGGCCAGATTTGCCTCGTCTTCGCGCTTTTCTGGGTGCTCCTGTCAATTCCCGGCGTCTGGCTCATGCAGCTTGTCGGGCGGCGGGTTTTTCGCGAGGTCATACACGGGAGGCGGAAGAAGGCATGATGGACTTGACAGTCGTTGAAACTGGCGATGAAAACATCGCCGAACAGATTGCCGCAAGACTCGGGGAAGAAAAAAGCTACGGAGACTGCCTTTTCGTCAGAAAAGTCGGAACACTCGCTGATGTTGGCCGGGTCAAGCCCGATCTGCTCGTCCTCTCCCCGTCGTCGTCGGCCGAACGCACCGGACGGACGGAAAAAACGCGCTGCGGCTTCTTGCTGCTGCCGGGAGATGCAGGTGGCGACGGAGTTGAGGCCGACTGCGTCGTCACCTACGGCATGTCGCCGAAAAATACGCTGACACTCTCATCCATCGGTGAGGAGGCGTGCGTTTTGGCGTTGCAGCGCGAGCTGCCGACGGCGTCGGGCGGCGTTGTCGAGCGGCAGGAAATTAAAATCAGAGGTGGTCTGCGGCCGGATATCCTGTTGGCGGTTGCGGGCGCGCTGCTGATATTGGGCCATTACCGGCCGGAGCCAAACGGGTAGTCTAACACTCAGCCCCCGCACATATACTGTCCACAGATACGAGGTCGTGACGGACGTTTCTCACGGCTGAAGGGGTGGCAGATTTGGAAGGGATGAATAATGTTGTCCAACTGTGCGGTTCGGTTGGAGACCGGCCGAAGTTTTCCCATCAGGGCGGCAGCGATAACTATTTTTCATTTCCGCTCGAGGTCGAACGTCTCTCCGGCTATGTCGATACGATCAACGTGATCGTCCGGCAGGACCTGCTGGAGACCCTTGAAGTTGACGGCGGCAGCCATCTGGCCGTTATCGGGGAGCTGCGCTCGTTCAACAATAAGCGCGGTGACGGCAGCCGGCTTGTCATTAGTGTTCTGGCCAAGGAGCTAACGTTCACCGACGATGAGGACACAAACACCGTCGCGCTCACGGGCGTTCTCTGCAAGCGCCCGAACCTGCGTAAAACGCCGATGGGGCGGCAGATCTGTGATTTGATGCTCGCCGTCAACAGGCGCTACGGCCGCAGTGACTATCTGCCGTGCATTGCCTGGGGGCGGCTGGCCGAAAAAACGGCCGACCTGAAGGTCGGCGCATCGCTTACCCTTGAAGGGCGCATTCAAAGCCGGACGTACATAAAAACGGAAAACAATATCCAAAACGAGCGGACGGCCTTCGAGGTGTCAATCGTCACCCTGCTGCCTTGATTAAGATTTACAATGAAAAAAGGTCTGTGTAGGGGTGGATTTCCGAATCCGCCCTTTTTTATACACCGCCTAAATCAAAAATAGGTGTATATTCTTCTTTTGCCGAAGACAGCTCCTGAAAAAAGCCGTCCTCGATGCCGGAGAATTCTAAATATGACCTTGCTGCCGCGTACTCTTCGGGCGTCAGGCGTCTCAAAAGCTCCGGGAATTTTTCAAGATTGGAGATTGGCGTATACTGGCTCATCAGGGAAAACAGAACGTCGCCGGGATGGAACGTCTCCGAGACCCAGTCGATCACGCGATAGGTGTTGTCCAGCTGACCCGGCAGGACAAGGTGGCGGATGATGACGCCGCTTTTCAAAAGTCCGTCATCGCCCATAACATACGGGCCCGTCTGGCGGAACATTTCGAGAATCGCTTTTTTTGCCGTTTCCGGGTAGTCAGCCGCACAGGAATAACGATCGGCCGGTTCGGACAAGGCGTATTTCATGTCCGGCAGATAAATCTGCACCTTGCCCTCAAAGCGCCTTAGCGTCTGTACACTGTCATACCCGCCTGAATTCCAAACGACAGGGACAGGCAGGGGGGATGCTAGGGATGCGAAGATAGCCTCGGCAAAATGCATGGGATTGACGAGATTGATATTGTGCGCGCCCGTGGCAATCAGTTCTTCATAGATTTGGCGCAGCCGCGCTATTGAAACCGGTTTCCCGACCCCGCCAAGACTGATGGTGCTGTTCTGGCAGTAGACGCAGCCAAGAGCGCACCCGGAGAAGAAAACGGCGCCGGAGCCGTTTGTGCCGCTCAGGCACGGCTCCTCCCAAAAATGCAGCATGGCCTTTGCCACAACGGGGCGTCTGCCCATCCGGCAAGCACCGTCACCGCTGTCATCCCAGCGTTCGGCATTACAGCGCCGCGGGCAGGCCGCGCATGTCTTCCGTAAATTCATTCTTATCACCAATCAGAACATTAGTATTGTAATAAGAAAGGCCATACGCGCGGCGTATGGCCTTCGTTGCTTACGGCAGCTGCAGCTCCAACTGGTGCAAACTGCTCTTGTTTGCGCGTTTATCCTCATACATGAGGTTGTCGACATGAATCTGAAACGCCTCGGCGCTTAATCGGGAACGGTAATTGTAGACGGCGTAGCCCATGCTGACGCCAAGCTTGAATGGCGCGCAACTTGGTTCATCATATTGCTCAAAACAGCGCTTGAGCCGCCCGACAATTGCTTCGAGCTCTTGCATGTCGGAAAGGTCAAGAATCACATAGAACTCGTCCCCGCCGTACCGCGCGATAAAATCGTTCGAGCGGAGGCAGCTGCGGAGCAGGTCGGCGGTGGCTGCGAGAACACGGTCGCCCGTGTTGTGGCCATATGTGTCGTTAATATACTTAAAATTATCGAGATCGAGGAGGATGGCGGAAAAAGTGCGGTTGTCTGTACTGGCGCTGATTTTTTGCCTGATGTAGAATTCAAGGCCCTTGCGGTTATACGTTCCTGTCAGAAAATCCGTATTCAGCCGGTCGTTTTGAATCGTGGCAAACGCAATGAGAATGGATAAAGCAGCCCCGTTGAGGATGAGAGACGTCCCGTAATAAATCAGCTGAAGGACAAAGCCGCTAAGTGGGAGAAGCGGGAGCAGCAGCAGCGATATCAGATGCTTTCGCTCAATGTTTTTGTAATTGGCAATGACGTAAATAAATGATAAAGCCATTAAGACAGCCATCACCGTTGCGGGCAGCCAGAAAAGCGGCCCTCGGTGATAAATATTACCGGGGTCAATCGTGTAATACCAACCGAAAAACTGTGAGAAAACGAGAAGTGCCGCGTTAACGGCGATGATGCCGATGAGAACGGCGGCCCACTGCCGGATTTTCAGCTTTTCGTCATTGACCTGGCTGTAAGCATAGAGAAGCCAAAGTGACGGCATGGCGGGCGCGAAGAGAAATACAAGGAAATTACCCGCATAGTTAACG
The DNA here is from genome assembly GCA_038405045.1 of Oscillospiraceae bacterium ZGZL. Classification (GTDB taxonomy): domain Bacteria; phylum Bacillota; class Clostridia; order Oscillospirales; family Oscillospiraceae; genus Sporobacter. Next base: position 292,329 of record JBBZIV010000001.1, read on the forward strand.
GCCGCGTAAATGGTACCCGGGTACCCGTCAAACCGGCTGAGAACATCCAATGAGAGCAGGATAATTGTCAGCTGAAGCATCATCATAAAGAGTTTTTGCTGGAGCAGCTCTTTTTCCGTGCTCTTTTTGGCGTGAAAATAGATGATGACAAGCACGGTTAAGGAATAGAAGTTTAAAATTAAATTCGTCGTAAAGCTCAAACAATCACCCTCTTAGCCTAACTCGGGGTTTAGAGCACAATAGCATAAAACGTATGAATTTTCAAGCGTTATAGGCAAAATTCGGGGACAAACACCGCTAGCTTTTGACACCCTTTAGCGCCTTCATACGCAGGCTGTGGTCAAGAATGCTTTTGCGTAGGCGCAGATTCTGCGGTGTGACCTCTAAAAGCTCGTCGTCGGCGATGAACTCCAGGCACTGCTCTAAGCTCATAATTTTTGGCGGAATGAGGCGCAGCGCGTCGTCACTGCCGGAAGCGCGCATGTTTGTCAGCTGCTTTTTCTTGCAGACGTTGACGGACATATCCTCCGCCTTTGGCGAAACGCCGACAATCATACCCGCGTAGACGGGCGTTCCGGGACCGATGAAAAGCGTGCCGCGCTCCTGCGCGCCGTACAGGCCGTATGTGACGGCCTCACCCGTTTCAAAAGCAATGAGCGAACCAGTATTGCGCCTGCTGATATCGCCCTTGAAAGGCTCGTAGCGCTCAAAGAGGGAACTGAGAATCCCCTCGCCGCGCGTATCGGTTAAAAACTCGTTTCGGTAACCGAACAGCCCGCGCGACGGGACGAGGAACTGCAGCTTCATGCGGTTGCCGACGGGCGTCATCTCCAAGAGGTCGCCGCGCCGCGCGCCAAGCTTTTCGATGACAGCCCCGACGCCCGTTTCCGGCACATCGACGACGACGCGCTCGACAGGCTCGTGCAGAACGCCGTCAATTTCTTTGTATAACACACGCGGCGGAGAGACCTGAAACTCATATCCCTCGCGGCGCATAGTCTCAATCAGGATTGAAAAGTGCATTTCGCCGCGCCCGGCGACGTTAAAGCTGTCGCTGTTGTCAATTTCAGCAACGCGCAGGGAGACATCTTTGAGTGTCTCCTTTGTCAGGCGGTCGCGGATGTTGCGCGTCGTGACAAATTTGCCCTCGCGCCCGGCAAAAGGACTGTCGTTGACGGAGAAGGTCATTTCCATCGTCGGTGCGGAGATTTTGACAAATGGCAGCGGCTCAATGGCGGCGGTGTCACAAATCGTATCACCGATGGTGATATCGGCAATACCCGATAAGGCGATGATATTCCCGGCGGAAGACGCCGTCACAGGTGTCCGGCTTAAACCGTCAAATTCGTAGATGGTGACGGCCTTTGCTTTTTTGACAGGCTTTTCACCGTGGGCGTCACAAACGGCGATTTCCTGATTCTGGCGGATGACGCCGCGCTCAATGCGCCCAATCGCAATCCGCCCGACATACTCGTTGTAGTCAACGGACGAGACAAGCAGCTGCAGCGGCGCGTTATCGTCTGTCTCCGGTGCGGGGATATACCCAACAATTGTTTCAAACAACGGTCTGAGATCGGTGCCGAGCTGCTCTGGCGCATAGGAAGCGATGCCCTGACGTGCCGAGCAGAAGAGCATGGGGGAGTCGAGCTGCTCCTCCGTCGCGTCAAGATCCAGCAAAAGCTCTAAAACCTCGTCGATGACCTCACCAATGCGCGCGTCCGGCCTGTCGATTTTGTTGACAACGACGATGACGCGATGGCCGAGCTCCAGCGCCCGCTGCAGAACAAAGCGCGTTTGCGGCATCGGGCCTTCCGCCGCGTCTACCAGCAAAATAACGCCGTTGACCATTTTTAAAATACGCTCCACCTCGCCGCCAAAGTCGGCGTGGCCGGGCGTATCGACGATGTTAATTTTTGTGTCGTCATAGACGACGGCTGTGTTTTTGGCGAGGATGGTGATGCCGCGCTCGCGTTCGAGGTCGTTTGAATCCATCACGCGCTCCGCGACGGCCTGATTTTCACGGAAAACGCCGGACTGCTTGAGCATCTCGTCAACAAGCGTCGTTTTACCGTGGTCAACATGGGCGATGATCGCCACATTTCTCAATTGTTTCAACTTTACAACTCCAATGCAATCAATGAACAATCATTATAGCATGTTCTCAAGGTAAATTGCAAACGAATTGCCGTTTTTATCGTGATATCGGTTTATCACGAAAAACGGGCTACCAAAAAGGGTCGTTTTAGTATATAATGTTGAAAAAATCCTGCCCGGCGCCGGCCGGGTGAGTGGGGTGGCACCATGAATTTTTTTGAGGAGCCGTTATCGTCAAAAATCGTTTTTCGGGGGCGCATCGTGAGCGTCCGGGATGATATGGCCCGGCTGCAAAACGGTAAAGAGGCCCACCGGGAGGTCGTCGAGCATCCGGGCGGCGTTGCCATTGTACCGCTCCTGCACGACAACAGTGTGCTCATGGTCCGCCAATACCGTTTCTGCATGAGCGAAGAGCTGCTTGAAATTCCGGCCGGGAAGCTGGAATACGGCGAAGACCCTCTTGAGTGTGCCATCCGCGAGCTGTCGGAGGAGACGGGCTGTCGGGCTGAAAAGATGATTTATTTCGGGCCGATATATCCGTCACCCGGTTTTTCGCAAGAGATTTTGCACATCTATCTCGCAACGGGGCTTGTCCGAGGCGAAATGCATCCGGATGAAGATGAGTTTCTCAGCGTCGAAACCATCGCGCTGGAGGCGCTTATTGCTCAAATCATGGCCGGAGCGATCAAAGACGCCAAGACAATCATTGGCCTGATGAAGACAAAGCAATATTTCGAACAGCTATTTTAAAAAGGGGCGTTGGCTTTGAGCAAGACAATTCTCGTTGTCGACGATGAAAAGAATATTGTCGATATTATCAGCTTCAATCTTAAAAAAGAAGGCTATGACATTCTGACGGCGTTTGACGGGGAAAAAGCGCTCGAGCTTTGCAGCGAGGCGGCGCCCGACCTCATTTTACTGGATGTTATGCTGCCCCGCCTGAACGGTTTTGAGGTCTGTTCAGCTATTCGAAAAACGGATTATAAAACGCCCATCATCATGCTGACGGCGCGCGAAGAGGAGACGGACAAGGTTTTTGGCCTTGAGCTCGGCGCGGATGACTACATCACAAAGCCGTTTTCGATGCGCGAGGTTTTAGCCCGCGTCAAAGCCAATATCAGGAGGACAGGCCAGAGCGCCCCACCGGAAATGGTTAAAGAGGCTGGCATCGTCGTTGACGTCGAGCGGTACGATGTCTATGTGAGTGGTCGGAGCGCCGAACTCACGCAGCGTGAGTTTGAACTTTTCCGCTTTTTGTACGCCGAGCCGGGCAAGGTCTACTCGCGGGAGGAGCTTTTGCACGAAGTCTGGCAATACGATTACCTCGGCGACCTCCGCGCTGTCGATGTCGCCGTCCGACGTCTTCGCGAGAAAATTGAAAAGGACGCGGCAAAGCCCGAGCACATCATGACAAAGCGCGGCGTCGGTTACTATTACGGCGGCTGACGGCGTGAATACATAAAACGTCGAAAAGAAAACCGGGACGCCGGTTAAGGATGGGGAGAGGCCACTTGAGCAAGAGCCTGAGATGGAAATTCGTCACGATTATGTTAATTCTCATTCTGCTGCTTATGACGGTCGTCTGTGTCTTTCTCATTCAGGGCGTCCAGCGCTTTTACACCGACGAGTTTTTCAAGCAGATGGAGGCTTTTTTTGCCGACGGTGACACGTACACTGCCCTCCGCGATACGCTCGGCGAGGAAAACCCTGCCGATAAGCTCCAGGCACTGCTTGACGCCTACAAAGGGCAGCTCGGCATCGACACCGAGACGCGGAATTACTATATCCTTGACGGCACCACGGGGGCGCTTGTTGCGCGGTCGGATGTGCGGCAAAGCACGCCGGTTGAAATAACGCCCAATATTCTCAAAGCGTTAAACGGCAGCACCACCTTCGCGGGCGATTCCAACGCGTCGTTCATGGATGTGGCGGTGCCCATCGCCTCTGACGATGGCGCGGTTCAATATATCATTTATATCCGGGATAATAAGCAGACCGTCCATGACCTCAACGGGGAGATTGTCACACTCATCGTTGAGGCTGTCAGCATTGGGCTTGTGATTTCCGTGGCGCTCAGCTTTATCCTGTCGAAAACGCTGCTGCAGCCCATCATCGGTATGACGAAAGCAGCCGAGGCACTGGCGGGCGGCGATTTTTCAAAAAAGCTGACAGTTGAGTCCGGCGACGAGATTGGCATCCTCGCCGACACCTTCAACAATATGGCCTCGCAGCTTAAAACGACGCTGGAGGAAATCAAAAAGTCCGAAACGCTCCGGCGCGAATTTGTGGCCAATGTCTCACACGAGCTGCGCACACCGCTGACGAGTATCCGAAGTTATGCCGAGACACTGACGGACAGCCCCGACATGCCGGCGGAAATGGAGTCGGACTTTCTGCATGTCATTTTAAATGAAAGTGACCGTATGACAAAAATCGTGCAGGACCTTCTGGAATTATCGCGCTTTGATGCGGGCAGCAGCAGCTTTACATTTGAAGAATTCTCGCTGGAGCGGTCGGTCTTGAATGTTTATGACGCGATTGCGCTAGAAGCTGCCCGGCGCGGCCACGTGGTGCAGCTCGAGCTCAACGGGCAGCTGCCTGACATCACGGGCGACAGGGCGCGCATTGAGCAGGTGCTCATCAACATTCTGACAAACGCCCTGAAATATACGCCTGACGGCGGGACAATTACCGTGTCAAGCGGCCAGTCGGAAAGCAGCATTTGGGTCAGTATCCGTGACACGGGTATCGGCATTCCGGCGGACGATATACCACGCATTTTCGACCGATTTTACCGCGTCGATAAAGCGCGCTCCAGAGAGTCCGGCGGGACGGGGCTCGGCCTGTCGATTGCGCGGGAGATTGTTGTGCGCCACGGCGGCGATATCACGATTGACAGCGCCGCGGGTCACGGAACGACGGTGACGGTGACGCTGCCGATTGAGGGAACGAGCTGTGAAGCGTAAGGGAAGCCGAACGGAAAAAATTAAAAACGCCGTCATCGTGTTCCTGCTTTTCTCTGCCGTCACGCTGGGCTGGGAGTCCAACCTCTTCGGCAACACGTCCGGCGGTCTGGCAGACGATGTGTCATCGCTTATCGGTTTTCTTTTCGGCGGGGAACATGGTGCCGGGCGCGCTGACAAGACGACGGAGGCGGCAAAACCCGTCATCATTGCTGTAACCGATCAATCGGGTGTGCGCACGGGCGTTCAGTATGATTTAAACGCCATCGGCGCGCTTTATGAAAAAACATCAGGCATTGTGACAGCGGCATTTGCCGCATCAGCAAAATCAAAACCGTCCGAAATATCGGTCTCAGATTGGCAGTCGGCGCTCAAAGCCCCCGGCCTTTATTACGAATATCTTTCGCCGATTAAACTCACCGTGCTTGACGGCTGGTTCGGCGCAGATATGTCTGGCACATGGGATGGGGTTACCGTCCGCCGCCTTTGTGTCGCCGAAGTCGGCGGCAAAAACCGCCTTTATATTGAAGACAGCGGGACGGGCCGATTTTTTTCAAATGATGTCGACAGCGTCAGCATCACGTCTCTCGCCGCTGCCGCCGGGACAAGCCATGCCGTCTTTGCCTTTGAGGTGCTTGGCGGTATGAGCAGCAATCCCTATCAGCTTTTGTTCGTCGACAGCTCAGCCCATCCGTCCGTGGCGGTTTCAAATCCGCTGACGGATGACAGCGCGCTCGCCGGCGTCCTCACAGCGCTTGGTGCCGGTACGCACGCCACGCCGAGCTATCAGGAATCAGACGGCACGCGGGTATACGTGGAAAACGATTTTACCATCCGTGTATTGGCAGCGGGGACCGTTCAGTACAAGCGCGTGTATAAAAATACGTCGGCAGCGCTGGCGGCGGGCGACAGTGCTGTTATTGAAAAAGCGCGCGCCATCGTCGCTGAGACAGTCGGCGCGCACAGCGGAGACGCCGCCGTCTATTTCGATGCCTTGCAGCGGCGTGACGACGGCTCCTTTGAGGTGACGTTTAATTATATCGTGGCCGGTGGTGTCGTCAGATTATCGAAAAACGGCTATGCCGCCGATGTGATTGTTAAAAACGGCGTTATCGAGGAGATGACGCTCCGTTTCAAAAATTTTCAGGTTACAGACAAGCAGGTTGAGCTGATGCCGGAAAAGCAGGCAGCCGCGGCGGCCGGTGGCGAATTCGTTCTGTGCTATACCGAAAGCGGGGAATATACGCTCGATCCGGCGTGGATGGCGCTGCATTCTTGATTGGCGGGAGAAAAACGTGAAAATCACGAATATCAAAAATGTTATCATCGCGTCGCTTCTGATTTTGAATGTCTTTTTTCTGGCCTTTTGCCTGATGCATCTCTTGGAAGACGGCCAAAGCCGGGAAGATCGGCATCAGACGCTTGAAGCGCTTGTGAAAAAAAACGGGATGACGCTCGACGTCGCCGGTCTGGAGGAAGGCGGCGTGCTGCACACGCTGAAAACGAGCCGGGATACAGCCGGTGAAGCGGCGATGGCCAAAGCGCTTTTGGGCGAGACGACCGTGCAGGAGCAGGGCGGCAGCGTCACATACAGCGGCCAAAACGGGCAGGCTGTTTTCAATAACGGCGGCGATTTTAATGTGACGTTCCAGACTGGCGTTGTCCATGCCGATGAGGGCAAGGCTGTCATTATGATACAAAAGCTGCTAAAAACACTGGATATTGAGACATCTTCTTTAGAAGCTGCGCCGGATGGCGGGAAGGTCGTTGTAACGGCCGTCTCCGCTTATAAAGGGACGCCGATTTTAAACTGCCGTCTGATCTTTACGTTTCAAAATGGCAGTCTTGTCTCATTTAGCGGTAAACGTGTTTACACGCTTGCAGAGACGGAGGAGAAAACAGATATGACGGCCGCGTCAACGGCCGTCACGGTTCTGCTTAACGCTGTCAAGACCGGCCGGGTGACCTGTACAAAAATTTTGGCCGCCCAGCCGGGCTATCTGCTGATTGCCTCATCGGCCTATGGCGACGCCACCGTCCGCCCGATCTGGCAGCTGACGACGGACACCGGCGTGTATCTCTATGACACGCAGACGGGAAACCTCGAACCGGCCGCCTGACGGTTGTCCCGGCGCGTATTTTGGATAATAAGCAGTTTTTGTAAAATATTTTGTGCAATTTTGTAAAATCGTTTAATCTTGCAAAAAAATATTCCATATAGTATAATTGGGCGAAAAAACGTTCATAATCGGGTAATACTGTAAACGAAGATTAATCGTTGAGAGGGTGAGCCTGTGACAAAATACATCATTAACGGCGGGAAACCGCTGAATGGTGAAGTGATCATCAGCGGCGCAAAAAATGCCGCTGTCGCAATTATTCCCGCGGCCCTGATGGTCGATGGTGTCTGCCGTATCGAGAACATTCCGCAGATTTCGGATGTGACGATGCTGCTGAATATCTTAAAGCAGATGGGCGCTGAAATTAGAACGGTCAACAGGCACACGATGGATATCGACTGCACAGGTATCAAAACCCATGAGGCGACATTCGACATGATGCGCCGCATTCGTGCGTCATACTATCTGCTGGGGGCGCTTTTGGGCCGGTTCGGCAGGGCGAGTGTTGCCATGCCGGGCGGCTGCAACTTCGGCGGCGTGCGGCCGATTGACCAGCACGTCAAGGGCTTTACGGCAATGGGCGCAACGTTTGATGTCAAAAACGGCATTGTTAACGCGGAAACGCCCGGCACGCTGACGGGCGCATCTGTCTATCTTGACGTTGTCTCTGTCGGCGCGACGATCAATATTATGCTGGCTGCCGCTTTGGCCGAGGGCAAAACGGTTATTGAAAACGCCGCGCGCGAGCCGCACATCGTCGATCTGGCAAACTTTTTAAACTCGATGGGGGCCGACGTCCGCGGCGCCGGTACAAACGTCATCAAAATCAAGGGTGTCAAAAAACTCACGGGCGGATTTTACTCCATTATTCCCGATCAGATTGAAGCGGGAACCTATATGGCCGCCGCCGCCGGGGCAGGTGGCTGCGTCACCATCAAAAACGTCATCCCGAAGCACTTGGAGTGTATTTCCGGTAAGCTGCGTGAAATGGGCGTCGAGGTCACCGACCTTGAAGATGCCGTTGTGATCAGCCGCTCATCTCCGATCTTGAAAACGAATATCAAAACGCAGCCATATCCCGGCTTTCCGACGGATATGCAGCCGCAGATGGCAACCCTCTTGTGTTTAGCCGACGGGACAAGCGTTGTCACGGAAGGCGTTTGGGATAACCGGTATAAATATGTTGACGAGCTGGCAAAAATGGGCTGCCAGATTCAGGTCAACGGCAGAACGGCCGTTATAGAGGGTGTTGCCGGTATGACGGGTGCACCAGTCAAAGCCAGCGATTTGCGCGCCGGGGCGGCGCTCGTCATCGCGGGGCTGTGTGCCAGCGGCACGACAGAGGTAGAAGGCGTCAGTTACATTGAGCGCGGCTATGAAGATATTGTTGAAAAACTCCAGGCGCTTGGGGCGGAAATCACCTGTGTCGAGCTGCCGGACGAAGCCGATGTTGGTGACCGTGAAGCCGTCTAGCGCAATAGCCACTGAATGACGGATTAGCTTTTTAATATGTTTCAGGCGGGGGTATCGCCCCCGCCGCTTAGATTGTTAACGGATTTTTGAGGTGATACAACTTGACGGTCTGCACACTGGCCAGTTCGTCGTCCGGTAACTGCACGCTTGTCTCACACGGCGGGGTGCATGTGCTTATCGACGTTGGCATTTCGCTCCGGCGCATCACCGCAGCACTCAAGCAACTCGGACTGACGCCCGGCGACTTGTCGGGCGTTTTGCTGACACATGAGCATGCCGACCATATCATTGGCTTGGGGATGCTTGTCAAACACCATCAAACGCGGTTTTATGCGCCGAACGGCGTGGCGCAGGCACTTTGTGAAATTGTCCCCGGCGCATCAAGCTGCCTAGTACCGTTTATCGCCGGGACAGAGTTTTCGCTGGGCGATCTGCTTGTGACAAGTTTTGTCACCCCGCACGACACGCCGGAAAGCGTCGGCTATCGGATTGATTCCGGCCGCTCAACGTTGGCGTTCGTCACAGACATCGGCTGTGTGACACAGCCGATATTAAACGCGGTGCTCGGTGCCGACGTTGCCGTTATCGAAGCCAACCACGACGTTAGCATGCTTAAAAACGGCGCGTATCCGCCGTATTTGAAACGGCGCATTTTGTCCGAGCGCGGCCATCTCTCCAATGCCGACAGCGGGCTTTTTGCCCAGAGGCTTGCTAAATCGGGCACGAGAAAGCTGATTTTGGCGCACTTGAGCCGCGAAAACAACACCCCGCGTCTGGCCCTTGAAACGGTCGGCACAGCCCTTATAGCGGCCGGTGCGTCCGTCGGCGGAGACGTGCTGCTGGAGGCGGCCCCAGCCGACCAGCCGGGCAGGATTTACATAGTATAGCCGGAGAACAAAACATGCTTCACATCAGGCTCATCTGCGTCGGGAAACTCAAGGAAAAGTTTTATATTGACGCCGTCGGCGAATATGAAAAGCGCCTTTCTGCTTACTGCCGCCTTGAGACCGCGGTGCTTTCAGAGGTGCGCCTGCCTGACAGGCCGTCCGAGGCAGACGTTGAAGCGGCGCTGCGCGCGGAGGCCGATGGTATCCTCTCAAAGCTTTGGAAGGGTGCCGCTGTCGTCGCGCTATGCATCGAGGGCGCAGAGCAGGACAGTGGGGACGTTGCCCGGCTTTTGGACAAATACGCAAGCAGCGGCGTTTCGCGCCTGTGTTTTGTAATCGGCGGTTCAAACGGCCTGCATGCATCGGTAAAAGCGCTTGCGGATATAAAACTTTCCATGTCGCGCATGACATTTCCGCATCATCTCGCGCGCGTCATGCTGCTCGAGCAGCTCTACCGCGGCTTTAAAATCCTCGAGGGCGGCGCGTACCACAAATAAAGCTGTGTCTTTTGAGCTGAGTCAATTGTGCGTGCTTATCCGCATGATGACAAGGAGGGGTGTTTTGGTATGGCGGAATATTCAGACATTGGTAAAACAAAAGCAGCCGGTTATGAAATTGGTTTGCGGAAAACCTTCCCCGTGGACAGCGTTGCTGTTTGGGCTCTTCTCATGTCCGACGATGCTGTTGCCCTGTGGCTGGGGCGCGCGTCGGACTTGACAATTGAAAAAGGGAAGACGTATCGGCTCGAGAACGGGGCAACGGGCGAGTTCCGCGTTGTCAAGCCGGGCTCGCACGTGCGCTTGACGTATAAATCGGCTGACGCAGAAGCGGCGTCAACCATTCAGCTTCGTGTCATCGCCAAGGAGAACGGTAAAACAACCGTCAGCTTTCATCAAGAGAAACTTGACAGCGCCGAGGCGCGCGCCCATGCCGCAGAGCACTGGTCGCGCGTCATGAAGCAGCTTGAGAACTTACTCACCGCGCATGCCTAGCGGCGCGACTGACGTATTTGTTTGAATCATCGGAGGTTTTTATGGATTTATTGGGGTTTGGCAAAAAGAAAAAAATAACGGATATCTGGCCGAAGGATGACATGGGGGAAATGATTGCCCCGGCGTTTTTGATGCATGCCGGTGGCAGCCCTGTGGATACAGAAGTGACGCTCAGTCTTTTGGAGGCGTATGGCATACCGGCCATCTGCCAATACCCCAACAACGGCGAGTTCGGTAAGCTGATCATCGGCCACGCCGCAGGCGGCGTCGATATTTTTGTGCCCGAAACGCTATTGGAAGACGCGCAGAACATCTTAAGCGCCGACGTCGTTGATGAAAACGACGTGACGGATAAAAACGATAACGACAAGGATGCGTAAAATGGGGTATTTGGACGAGTATGTGAAATGGCTTCATAGCCCGGCGCTGACAGATGCCGAGCGCACAGAGCTTCGCGGCTATTCGGGCATAGATAAGGAGATTGAAAGCCGTTTTTTCAGCCAGCTGTCGTTTGGCACGGCCGGGCTCCGCGGTGTAATGGGTATCGGGCTGTACCGCATGAACCGATATGTCATCCGCCACGCCACACAGGCCTTTGCGGAAGTGATTTTAGAAGAAGGCGGCCAATCAGAAAATGGCGGCGTTGCCGTCTGCTATGACTGCCGCAACAACAGCCGCACTTTTGCCGTGGAGGCCGCCTGCGTCATGGCGGCAAACGGTATTCCGGTTAAAATTTTTGAGTCACTGCGCCCGACGCCGGAGCTCTCCTTTGCTGTCCGCCACTACGGCCTAACGGCCGGCATCAACGTCACCGCCAGCCATAACCCTAAGGAATACAACGGCTATAAGGTCTACTGGGCTGACGGTGCCCAGCTGCCGCCACACCACGCCGATGCCATCGCCGCAAAAATGGCGGCGCTGGATGTTTTTGCGTCGGTTAAAACGATGGATTATGATGAAGCAGTTTCTCAAGGCCTGATCACCGTCATGGGTGACGAGACGGACGAACGCTTTTTGGAAAACGTGATGGCGCAGGCAAACGACCCGCACGCCGTCAGAAATGTAGCCGACACGTTTAAAATGGTCTTCACGCCGTTTCACGGAACGGGATACCGCCTCGTACCGGAAGCGCTCCGGCGTCTCGGCATCAAAAACCTCATCTGCGTCCCGGAGCAGATGGTGCCGGACGGTAATTTTCCGACGGTGCAGTCGCCCAATCCCGAAAACGCCGAGGGCTTTCATCTGGCCGTGGCGCTTGCCAAAGACAACGGGGCAGACTTCATCCTCGGCACGGACCCGGACGCCGACCGCGTCGGTATTATGGTGCGTGACGATCATGGGGATTTTGTGACGATTTCCGGCAATCAAACAGGCGTTTTGCTCCTCGATTACCTAATTGGGGCCAAGAAGCGGGCGGGCACGATGCCCAATAAGCCCGTTGCGCTCAAGACGATCGTAACGACCGAGATGGCGCGGCGCGTCTGCCAAGAAAATGGCGTTGAGTGCTTTGACACGTTTACCGGCTTTAAATTTATGGCCGAGCGCAAAAACGAGCTGGAAGCAACCGGCGCAGGGCACGTTATCTTCTCTTATGAGGAGTCTTACGGCTATATGATCGGCGATTTTGTGCGCGATAAGGACGCCGTCACAGCCTCGCTCCTTTTGACTGAAATGGCGGCCTGGTACGCCGGGCAAAATATGACGCTTTATGATGCGCTTGGGGCGCTGTACCGCCAATATGGCTATTACAGCGAAAAAACGCTGAATCTCATGATGCCCGGTATGGAGGGCCTTACTGCAATGCAATCGCTCATGGCACGCCTGCGTCAATCGCCGCCGTCGGCCATAGCGGGCGTACCCGTTTCTGCCGTCAAGGATTACGAGTCCGGTGTCTCGTTCAATTTAAAAACCGGGGAAAAAACGCCGATGGCGCTCAAGGGCTCAAACGTTCTCCGCTTCGAGACGGTGGACGGCACCGTCATTCTCATCCGGCCGTCCGGCACAGAGCCGAAGGTTAAAGTCTACGTGCTGGCCACCGGCAAAGACAGGGAAGATTGTAGCGAAAAAATCGCCAAATATGCGGTGTGGGCGGAAACGCTGAAAAGCTGATTCGATGACCGGCGGGGCATATCGCTTATCTGCCCAATAAAATAAAAAGATTCTTCGGGGCGGCAGCCCCTCAGAATGACGTGTCATTCTGAGCCATACGGCGAAGAATCTTTTTCAGTTTAAAAGCTGTTGCGCTTACGCCGCCTTCAGGCGAATGTCGCCGCTGACGGTTTTGAAGGTGTACGGCGCGCTGTCAGACGTCCTGACAGGGATATCGCTTGAAAAATCGCCGGACGTACTGTCGTAGGAAACGGTGAGGTCGGCTCCTGCGGGTATTTTCACGGTGATCTCGCCGGAGGTGGATGCGCAGGACATGGTGGCGGGATTGACGCTGCTGGACACAGTCATGTCGCCGGAGACGCTGTGCGTTTCAACAGACTGGAAAGTGCCGGAAAGCTGCCCATTGCCCGAGGTTGTCGTAACGTTGAGGGCACCGGATGAAACGGAACCAAGGCGTATGTCGCCGGAAACTGTGTTGAGCGTGAGGGCAGAAGTTGTCATGCTTGTCACGGTGATTTCGCCCGAGACGGAACGGATCGCTGCTGATCCGGCGTTGAGGTCGTGGACGACCGTGCTGCCGGAGGTCTCTGTTATTTTGAGTGTCGCGGCGGTCAGGCTCTCCATCTCGAGCTCTGCCGACGTGGCGTTGACGGTCAGGTAATTGATTTTATTCGCCAGGGACGACGGGACGAGGAGCTCCAGCTTCTTTGTTGGCAGGTTGACGACAGGGCCTGGGGCGTTATACTGGACTTCGAGTGTCGTTCCGTTGATGGTGTAGGTGAGCTTTTCGCTGTCTTTGATGGCGCGTTTGGCATACTCCGTCAGCTTAATGTCGGTGCCGTCATACGGTTTTATGACGATGGCTCCGGCCGTCCAGTTCACATTGAGGCTGTCGACGCCGCCCGTCGGGACGGTATATGTTCCCGCCTCGCTGTAGGGGCCGGACAAATCTTCAATCCCGCCGATGGAAAAATGCAGAAAATCAAATTTAAAGTCAGTGCCGATGCCAAACAGATTGCCTGTGACAAACCAGATGGCAAGCCCTGTTAAAACGGCGGCCGTAATGAGCCAGCAGATGATCGTAATAATTTTTTGTCTATTCACAGCCATCACCTCATTTTTTCATCATGAAGCCGACGTTGAGAAGCGATTGCACGGCCCCGCCAATGATGAAGATGACCCAGGTAATATACCAGGCTTGCGTTGTGAAGCTGATGATGAAGTACAAAGCGACGATGAGAGACCAAACGGCACCGGAGACGGCGTCGCGCAGGGCCTTTTTGTCTCGTGTGTCTGACTGCCACTGCCGGAATTCCTCCACAACGGTGTCGTCCTCGCGGATGTATTTCGGCTTGGACATATGATTGTAGATCAGAAGGCCCGTTGCGCCAGCGATGAGCAGAAACATGATGACAACACCGATCACGCCGGCTGTGCCGCTTTGGAAAACAGCGCCGAGCACGATGAGCGGGACGACGCTGAGAATATACAACATCACGGCAATCGCCGTCAACATTGCCGTCTTCTGGCGCTGTGCGTTTTGATCCTCCGGGTTTATAGTATCCCGTTCTAGGTCCTTCATGAGACCGCTGATGTCGCCGATGCCCGCAATAGCGATGTTATAGGCGGCCTCCGGCGTCTTGCCCTCTGAGAGCAGATCGTTGTATTTCTCCGTGAGGTTTTGAATCATTTCTTCTTTGAGCTCAACGGCCTTGCGCGTTGGGGCGGTGTTCTGGAACAGACCGTCAATGTATCGGCGAATTTTGTCTTCCATATTTATTTGTCCTCCCACTCAATTAAGTTGTCAATCAGTTCTTTTGCCGTTTTCCAGTCTTTTAATAGACTTTTAAAGGTCTCTTTGCCGATCTCGGTGATGCGGTAATAGCGGCGGCGCGCGCCCGTCGTCTCATCGCCCCAGTAGGACTCGATACAGCCCTCCTGCTCAAGACGGCGGAAAGCAGAATAGAGTGTGGCTTCCTTCAGCTCATATCGGCCGCCTGATTTCTGCTGGATCGCTTTGTTGATCTCATAGCCGTAGTTGTCACCACCCATCAGCCGGGCGAGAATAATGGTGTCGGTGTGACCGCGTATGAGATCTGACGCTATGGACATAGTATCCCTCCGATGCGGTGTATTCCAAAATTGTATCTACAACATAACACAACATACATCGCCTGTCAATGTATGTTGTAAAAATATTTATAAAATAATTTTAGGTATGGCGGACGACAGAATCGGGCTGAAACAAAAGGAGCCCTTCCAAAACCGGAAGGGCACCTTTTTGTTATGTTGCCAAAGCTAGGCCACAACTTTACGGTAGACGCGTGTGGCCCACCAGAGCACGAAAGCCGTCAGCGGTACCATAATGGCGGCAGCCTCCAGAACGGTCACATTCAGAATGGAACCGGCTGTCAACACGCGTGAGGCTTCAACAAGGTAAAACAACGGATTGAAGTGCGCGATGACCTGCAGCCACATGGGGCCGATGGTGATCGGCAGAAGAACGCCGGATAACAGGGTAATCGGCAGCTGCAGCGTTGTAATCAGCGCGGCGACACTGCCGGATGTTTTCAACAATAGGCCGATGCTCACAGCCGTCGCCGAGATTGTCGCCGTTAAAAGGCATAGCAAAAGCAGCAGGATAACAAGCCCAGGAAGGCTTGCCGTAAAGCCGAAGAGGCAGGAGATGGAGATGAGCAGCAGCGCCGAGGCAAGGAAAATAAGCGTGTCGCGTAAGACGCTACCCATCAGCAGGGAAAAGCGGCTGGCGGGGCTGACACGAAAACGCTCCGTCACGCCCGTCTGCAATTCGTTGACAATTGTCCAAGCCTCGCCGATGCCGGAGGAAAAGGCAAAAAGCGTCAAAAGACCCGGCACAAACGTGTTCAGAACGTTCCCGCCAAGCGCCGAAGACTGTAAGCCTTTGAGCAATGGTGCAAACAGCGCGAGGTAAAGCACGGGCATCGAAAACTCTGACACGATCCAGACCGGCTCGCGCAGCAGCTCCAAGAGTTTTCGGCGAAACAGCAGCCCGATCTCAGTCATGCGTTTCACAGGGCACCTCCGTTTCGGCGTCGCGCAGGCAGCGGCCTGTTTTTTTCAGAAAGACATCGTCAAGGGATGCCTGCGTGAGGGAGATGCTCTCTGCCGTGCGGTGAATTTTCTCCAACAACGGGAAAAGGGCCTGCATCAGGGCCGGGCCTGCGTCGGTATACAGGGTAATAACGTCACCCTCGCTGCGCAAGTCCTTCACGTGGGGAAGTGCCCTGAAAAACGATAAATCGGCTTGGTTGCCATCATTGAGCGTCAGCCGGACAACATCGCCTGATATAGAGCGCTTGAGGTCCGGCGGCGTCCCCTCGGCGACGATGCGCCCATCATCGATGATGCACAGGCGGTCGCACAGCGCGTCAGCCTCTTCCAGATAATGCGTCGTCAAAAATACTGTTGTCCCATGCTCGCGCAAAAGGCGGATCTGATCCCACAGATTGGCCCTGTTTTGCAGGTCAAGCCCCGTCGTCGGTTCGTCCAGAAAGAGAACCGACGGTTTGTTGACCATTGCTAAAGCGACCTCCAGCCGTCGCCGCTGCCCGCCGGAATACGTTCGGACAATACGGTCGGAAAGGGCCGTCAGGTCAAAAAGCGACAAAAGCTCGTCGGCGCGCGCGCTTGCCGCGCTGCGGCGCATGCCGTAAAGCCTTGCCGCTAAAATCAGATTTTCCCGCCCGGTGGCTGGCAGGTCGGCCCCGCCCGACTGGCTAACATAACCGATCGACTGGCGCACGTTGTTCTGCTGTGTTTTCAAGTCAAACCCGCACACGCGCGCGCTGCCGCCGTCAATTGGGAGCAGCGTTGTAAGCATCCGAAGCGTTGTGGACTTTCCGGCGCCGTTCGGCCCTAAAAAACCGAAAATTTCCTGGTCGCGCACGGTCAGGGAGATGCCTTGCACCGCCCGGATTTCCTTGCCGCCGACGTGAAAACTCTTTTTTAAATCGCTGACTTCAATGGGATTTGTCATGCTGTGCTCCGGCCTCCTGTCGCTTGGCAAATAAAAAAAGCGGAAAACATCTGTTTCCCACAAAAACACCTTGACATTATTAGTAAATTCAGTTAAAATAAATTGCTATGCACTTAATTGGACGAACCATCCCATTAACACTTTTTTTACATTCTATCATAATTCGGCGCAAAATCAACACAGATAATCAAAATTAATTACAACGCATCCGCGCGTGCCGCACAATGCATCAACCCCGGGAATCGGTTGAGTGAACATAAATTAAGGAGTGACGTGAATGCCGAAAGACGTAGCGTACGGTAAAACGATCCGAAAGAGTTTTGCCAAGTCGGAAGAAGTTAAGGACATGCCAAACCTTTTGGAGGTGCAGAAGGACTCGTATAAGTGGTTTCTGGAGACAGGGCTTCGTGAGGTATTCCGGGATGTGGCGGCGATTACCGACTACACCGGAAATCTGGAGCTCACCTTCATTGATTATAACATTAATGAAAAACCGAAATACACCGTCGAGGAATGCAAAGCCCGTGACGCAACGTTTGCCGCGCCCTTAAAGGTCGGCGTCCGGCTTCGTAACCGCGAGACGGAAGAGATTAAAGAGCAGGAAATCTTCATGGGTGATTTCCCGCTAATGACAGAGGCCGGCACGTTTATTATTAACGGTGCCGAGCGCGTCGTCGTCTCGCAGATTATTCGCTCTCCAAGCGTCTATTACGAAAAGAAGACAGACGCGAAAACAGCTGTTACAGTTTATGCAACGACGGTGATTCCATACCGCGGTGCGTGGCTGGAGTATGAGACAGACGCTTCCGATAACTTTTTTGTCCGCGTCGATAAAAACAGAAAATTGCCGATTACCTGGCTTCTGCGTGCCATCGGTCGGCCGACGGCGGAGCCGTACACATGGCTGTCCGTCTCCGGCGGGGAAGCGGGTGCCGAGTCCAACGAACTGATGAAAATCATTTTCGGTGACGACGAGCGCATCAACGCCACACTCGATAAAGACACCTGCCGCACGCGGGAAGAGGCGCTCATCGAGCTTTACAAGCGCCTGCGCCCCGGCGATCCCCCGACGGTGGACAGCGCCGAGACACTTCTGAACAACCTCTTTTTTGACGCCAGACGGTATGACATTTCAACAGTTGGGCGTTATAAGTTCAATAAAAAGCTGGCGCTGTGGACCAGGCTTTCCGGCCAGACGCTCTCGCAGCCGATTGCCGACCCCTTAACGGGCGAAATCATCGCCGAAGCGGGCGAAACGCTAACGCGCGAGCGGGCCGTTGAAATCGAAAACCGCGGTGTTGTCGATGCGGTTGTTCAGGCCGACGGCCGCGAGGTCAAGGTTTTTTCAAACGGCATGGTATATCTGGACGGTTTTGTCGATTTCAACCCCGAAGAAGAACTCGGTATCAAAGAGCGTGTCCGCTTCATCATTCTGAAGAAGCTGCTCGAGCAATACAGCGGTCAGGCGCTGCGTGACGCGATTGCCGAAAACATCGATAATCTCATCCCAAAGCACATCATCCCGGACGATATTTTTGCCTCTGTCAACTATCTTAACTGCCTGGCACACGGTGTTGGCGAAGCAGATGATATAGACCATCTGGGCAACAGGCGCATGCGCAGCGTCGGCGAACTGCTGCAAAACCAGTTCCGTGTCGGCTTTTCCCGCATGGAGCGCGTCATCCGCGAGCGCATGACGCTGCAGGATCTCGATATCATCACCCCGCAGTCGCTCATTAATATCCGCCCGGTGACGGCGGCCATCAAGGAATTTTTCGGCTCCTCGCCGCTCTCCCAGTTCATGGACCAGACAAACCCTCTGGCGGAACTGACACACAAGCGCCGCCTGTCGGCGCTCGGCCCCGGCGGCCTCTCACGTGAGCGCGCAAGCTTTGACGTGCGAGACGTTCATTACAGCCACTACGGTCGCATGTGCCCGATTGAGACGCCTGAAGGCCCGAACATCGGCCTCATCTCCTATCTGGCATCCTATGGGCGCGTCAACGAATACGGCTTTATCATCGCGCCGTTCCGTAAGGTTGATAAAAAAACGAGCCGCGTGACGGAAGAAATCGACTACCTCACGGCCGACATGGAGGATCAGTTTATTGTCGCGCAGGCCACCGAGCCGCTCGATGAGAACAACTGCCTCGTCAATCAGCGTATCACGTGCCGCCACCGAGACGAAATCGTCGAGGTCGACCGTGATCGCGTGGATTATATCGACATTTCGCCGCGTATGATGGTTTCCATCGCCACGGCTATGATCCCGTTTTTAGAAAATGACGACGCCAACCGCGCGCTCATGGGCGCGAACATGCAGCGCCAGGCTGTACCGCTTTTGACGACGGAAGCACCGATCGTCGCGACCGGTATCGAGCACAAATGCGCGCTCGACTCCACCGTCTGCGCGCTGGCCGAAGGCGACGGCGTCGTGACGGCTGTATCCGCCACACGTATTACTGTCCGCTATGACAGCGGCGACGTGAAGGATTACGTGCTGACGAAATTTTCGCGCTCCAACCAGGGCACCTGCAACAATCAGCGCCCTGTCGTCTCCGTTCGTGACCGCGTCAAGGCTGGCGATGTTTTGGCCGACGGCCCGTCGACGAGCGAGGGCGAAATTGCGCTCGGCAAAAACATCCTTGTCGGCTTTATGACATGGGAAGGCTATAACTACGAAGACGCTATTCTCATTAATGAGCGCCTGTCAATGAATGACGTCTTTACGTCCATCCATATTGAAGAGCATGAAATCGACGCCCGTGATACGAAGCTCGGCCCCGAGGAGATTACGCGTGATATCCCGGGTGTCGGTGAAGACTCGCTGCGCTATCTCGATGAGCGCGGCATCATCAGCGTCGGCGCCGAAGTCCACGCGGGCGACATTCTCGTCGGCAAGGTCACGCCAAAGGGCGAAACGGACCTGACGGCGGAGGAACGGCTCTTACGCGCCATCTTCGGTGAAAAGGCCCGTGAAGTGCGCGACACGTCTCTCAAGGTTCCCCACGGCGAGTCCGGCATTGTTGTCGACGTCAAGGTGTTCACCCGTGAAAACGGCGATGATCTCAATCCCGGCGTCAACATGGTTGTGCGCTGCTATATTGCGCAGAAGCGTAAAATCAGCGTCGGCGACAAGATGGCCGGCCGCCACGGCAACAAGGGCGTCGTCTCCCGCATCCTGCCGAAAGAGGATATGCCATACCTGCCGGACGGCACGCCGCTCGATATTGTTTTGAACCCGCTCGGCGTTCCGTCGCGTATGAACATCGGTCAGGTTCTTGAGGTTCACCTCGGATACGCCGCCAAAACGCTCGGCTGGAAGGTCGCAACGCCGATCTTCAACGGTGCCAACGAAGCGGAAATCCGAGAAACGCTGGAGCTTGCCGGGCTGCGCCCGGATGGCAAGAGTATTCTGTACGACGGCCGCACCGGCGATGCGTTTGATAACCCTGTCACCGTCGGCTACGTCTACTTCTTAAAGCTGCACCATCTTGTCGATGATAAAATCCACGCGCGGTCAACTGGCCCATACAGCCTTGTGACGCAGCAGCCCCTGGGCGGCAAGGCCCAGTTCGGCGGCCAGCGCTTCGGCGAAATGGAGGTCTGGGCGCTGGAGGCCTATGGTGCGGCCTACACGCTGCAGGAGATCCTGACGGTGAAGTCCGACGACGTTACCGGCCGCGTGCGCACCTATGAATCGATCGTCAAGGGGCATAATATCCCAAAGCCGGGCGTACCGGAGTCCTTCAAGGTTCTCGTCAAAGAACTCCAGTCGCTCTGCCTCGATGTGCGCGTCCTCGATGAGAACGGGCAGAAAATCGAGCTGCAAAATGACGATGATGACGATGACCTCCGTGACAATATCCGCGACAGCAGCATGTATCATTCCGACGACAGCGAGATTATTTCCGGCGGGTACAGCATCGAGGATGTTGACCTGGAAGAGGATGACGATATCGCCGCCGGTTTTGAGGAAGAAGACGATTTCAATGACAGCGAAATCTATGATCTCATTGAAGATGAGGAGGAGAAAATATGAGCTGTGCACCGTTTGACGCCATTCAAATCGGCCTGGCATCCCCCGAAAAGATCAGAAGCTGGTCTTTCGGCGAGGTTAAAAAGCCAGAAACGATTAACTATAGAACACTCAAGCCGGAAAGAGACGGCCTCTTCTGCGAACGTATTTTTGGGCCCACGAAAGACTGGGAGTGCCACTGCGGCAAATACAAGAAAATCCGCTATAAAGGCAAAATCTGCGACCGCTGCGGCGTTGAAGTTACGAAATCAAACGTCCGCCGCGAGCGCATGGGTCATATCGAGCTGGCGGCCCCCGTCTCCCACATCTGGTACTTCAAGGGTATCCCGTCGCGCATGGGCCTTTTGCTTGATTTAACGCCGCGCATTCTGGAAAAGGTGTTGTATTTTGCCGCCTATATCGTCATTGACCCCGGCATGACGCCGCTGCATAAAAATCAGATTCTCACCGAAAAAGAATACCGCGAAATGCGCGAGAAATATGAAGATGACTTTAAGGCTGGTATGGGCGCTGAAGCCATCCGCGACCTTTTGGCCGACATTGACTGCGAAAAATTCTCCGAGCAGCTCCGCGCCGAGGCCAGGGAGGCCTCCGGCCAGAAAAAGGCAAAGCTCGTCAAACGGCTTGAGGTTGTTGAGGCCTTCCGGCAGTCCGGAAATGATCCGACGTGGATGATTATTGACGTTCTGCCTGTCATCCCGCCTGAAATTCGCCCCATGGTCCAGCTTGACGGCGGCCGCTTTGCGACAAGCGACTTAAACGATCTCTACCGCCGCGTGATCAACCGCAATAACCGCCTTAAAAGGCTCATTCAATTAAACGCGCCGGACATTATTGTCCGCAATGAAAAGCGCATGCTGCAGGAAGCTGTCGATGCCCTCATTGATAACGGCCGTCGCGGCCGTGCCGTCACGGGCGCTAATTCCCGCGCCCTGAAGTCGCTGTCCGACATGCTCAAGGGCAAGCAGGGTCGCTTCCGTCAGAACCTCCTCGGTAAGCGCGTCGACTACTCCGGCCGTTCCGTTATCGTTGTCGGCCCCGAGCTGAAGCTTTATCAGTGCGGCGTGCCGAAGGAAATGGCCATCGAGCTCTTCCGCCCGTTCGTCATGAAAAAACTTGTTGAGGACGGCGCATCCAACAACATTAAATCAGCCAAGAAGATGGTCGACAAGGGCGCAACCGAAGTGTGGGATGCCCTCGAGGTCGTCATCCGCGAGCATCCGGTGCTTTTAAACCGTGCGCCGACGCTGCACCGCCTTGGCATTCAGGCCTTTGAGCCGATTCTTGTCGAAGGCCGTGCCTTAAAGCTCCATCCGCTTGTCTGTACAGCCTATAATGCCGACTTTGACGGCGACCAGATGGCCATTCACGTGCCGCTCTCATCGGAAGCGCAGGCCGAGGCCCGCATTCTCATGCTCTCAGCCAACAATCTTCTGCATCCGAAGGACGGCCAGCCAGTCACCGTTCCGACGCAGGATATGATTCTCGGCTCGTATTATCTCACGTTTATCCGAGAGAAAGAGCCGGGTGCCGGCAAGCACTTTGCCACGCCGAACGAGGCGCTGATGGCGTATCAGAACGGAGACGTCGGCATTCACGCACCTGTCTTTGTTCGCGTTTCCAAGAAGATTGACGGTGTCCTGCGCAAAAGGTCAATTGAAACGACGGTCGGGCGCATCATCTTCAACGAACCGATCCCGCAGGACCTCGGCTTTGTTGACAGGTCTGACCCCGAGCACATGTTTGACTACGAGGTCAGTTTCCAGACCGGTAAAAAGCAGCTGGAGAAGATTATCAAAAAATGCATCGCCAAGCATGGCTTTACGCTGTCGGCAGAGCTTCTGGACAACATTAAAGCGCTCGGCTTTAAGTACTCCACGCGCGGCGCGATTACGATTTCCATCTCCGACATGACGGTGCCGGAAGCCAAACGGACGCTGATTCGCGAAACGGAGAAAAAGGTTGTCGCCATTGAGCAGCAGTATAAGCGCGGCTTTATCACCGATGATGAGCGTTATCGTCTTGTGGTGCGCGAGTGGGAGACAACGACGAAAAACGTCACAAACGCGCTGCAGGACGCGCTGGATGAGTATAACCCCATCTTTATGATGGCAAACTCCGGCGCGCGCGGCTCGATGAATCAGATCCGCCAGCTGGCCGGTATGCGTGGCCTCATGGCCAACACCGCCGGTAAAACAATTGAAATTCCAATTAAAGCAAACTTCCGTGAAGGCTTAACGGTTCTTGAGTACTTCGTCTCCTCGCGCGGCGCGCGTAAAGGCCTTGCCGACACGGCGCTCCGAACGGCTGACTCCGGTTACCTCACGCGCCGCCTTGTCGACGTTTCACAGGATGTTATTATTCGCGAACATGACTGCGCCACGCACGATGGTTTTACCGTCGCCGTCGCCGACGAGACGTCCAATCCCGCGCCGGGCTTTGCCGATGCCATTCACGGTCGTTTCCTGGCGGAAGACGTTCTTGATCCCGCGACAGGAGAGGTTCTGTTTTCAAGAGACAATATGCTCGTTACCGCCGACGCGGATGTGATGGCCGCGCGCGGCGTCACCGAGGTGAAAATCCGCACAGTGCTTGACTGCGAGGCGCCCAGCGGCGTCTGCGCCAAATGCTACGGCATCAACCTCGCCACCGGTGACCCCGTCTCGATCGGCGAAGCTGTTGGTGTTATCGCCGCGCAGTCGATTGGCGAGCCCGGCACACAGCTCACCATGCGAACATTCCACACCGGCGGCGTCGCCGGAGACGATATCACGCAGGGTCTGCCACGCGTTGAAGAACTCTTCGAGGCGCGCAAACCGAAAAAAATGTCGATCCTCGCTGAAGTTTCCGGCGCGGTGGAAGTGGAGGAGACGCGTAAAAACGCCATCGTCGCCATCTCCGTCACAAACGCCGAGAGCGGCGAAGTTAAGGTCTATCAAGCCCCGTATTCAGCCGGTATCCGCGTCAAGTCGGGCGATACCGTTAATAAAGGTGACATGCTGACAGACGGTGCGTTAAACCCGCACGACGTCATGCGCATCCGCGGTAAGGATGACGCGCAGACGTACCTCATTTCAGAGGTTCAAAAGGTCTACCGCCAGCAGGGCGTTGAGATTAACGACAAGCATATCGAAGTCATTGTCCGTCAGATGATGCGCAAGGTGCGTATCGAGGAAGGCGGCGATACGGAGCTGCTGGCCGGTACGACGGTCGATATTTTGGAATTCAAGCGTGCCAACCACGACATTCAGGCGCGGCTTGACGCCGGGGAATCAGACCTGCGCAAAGCAAGCTGCGTGCCCCTCCTCATGGGTATTACGAAGGCCTCGCTGGCAACGGAATCGTTCCTCTCGGCTGCCTCCTTCCAGGAGACGACGAAGGTCTTGACGGAAGCTGCCATCAAGGGCAAGGTCGACCACCTCGTTGGCCTGAAGGAAAACGTTATCATCGGCAAGCTCGTCCCGGCTGGCAGCGGCCTGTCGCTGTACAGAAAATTTGAGCGCAACATGTCGGACGTCTCATGGGATTTGGATGACGAGGAGGAAGAGGAGGACGACGTTGACCTGTCTGCCCTCGTCGGCTCCGGCAACGCGCTGTAACGTGTTATACCCGCGTTAAATGTATTGACGCGCGCCGCGATTTGTGTTATCGTATTAGCCTGTGTGATATTGCATAATTCACTGCCAAGCGCTTTGTGAATCATGCTGTCAAGGCGCCTGATGGCGCATCGTCGTGTTTTTGCGAAATGCCCAAAGCATTCCGAAAAAATAATAAAATTCAGGAAAGGAGGAAAATAATGCCAACATTTAATCAGCTTGTCAGAAAGGGAAGAGAGGAGCTCTCCTACAAGTCAACGTCGCCGGCCATGCAAAAGGGCCTCAATACGCTGAAAAACAAGGAGACGAACCTGTCCTCGCCGCAGAAGAGAGGCGTCTGCACAGCCGTCAGAACATCGACACCGAAAAAGCCGAACTCCGCGCTGCGGAAAATCGCCCGTGTCCGTTTGACGAACGGCTATGAGGTCACGGCCTATATCCCCGGCATCGGCCACAATCTTCAGGAGCACTCCGTCGTTATGATCCGCGGCGGCCGTGTCAAGGACCTCCCTGGCGTCCGCTATCATATCATCCGCGGCACGCTGGATACGCAGGGCGTCAATAAGCGCATGCAGGGTCGCTCCAAGTACGGCGCGAAAAAGCCCAAGGCTGGCAAGACAGCGGCAAAGAAGTAACATCTGGCTTATAACGCTTTATGCGTAAGGCTAATGCCTTGCCATGAAGGTATATATACATTATTAGTGTATTTACCTCGTCGGCAGAGCACGCCACCGGGAGTGTTATCCCGGAGTACCTGTGAAATCATTTTATATGAAGGAGGGAAGTATCGTGCCCAGAAGAGGTAACGTACCGAAAAGAGAAGTTTTGCCTGATCCTCTGTACAATTCCGTGCTTGTAACAAGGCTTGTCAACAGCATCATGCTCGACGGCAAAAAAGGTGTCGCTCAGAAAGTCGTCTACAGCGCGTTTGATATTATTGGCGAAAAGACAGGCAAGCCGCCGCTGGACGTTTTCATTACGGCGATTGAAAATATCATGCCGTCGCTCGAAGTCAAGGCCCGCCGTGTCGGTGGTGCCACCTATCAGGTGCCGATCGAGGTCCGCGCCGACAGACGTCAGACGCTCGGCCTGCGCTGGCTGACAACGTATTCAAGAGCGCGCAATGAAAAAACGATGAAAGAGCGTCTCGCAGGCGAAATCATGGACGCCGCCAACAACCTTGGCAGCGCCGTCAAGAAACGCGAAGATACCCATAGAATGGCAGATTCCAATAAAGCTTTTGCCCACTACCGCTGGTAATCGCATTGGTCTTTTTCGCCAGGGACCACAGGAAAATGTAAAGGAGTGAGTGATATGCCGAGACAGTATTCGCTTGAAAAAACGAGAAATATAGGCATTATGGCTCATATTGATGCGGGAAAGACCACAACAACCGAGAGAATTCTGTTCTATACGGGCCGCACCTATAAAATCGGCGAGGTCCATGAAGGCGCCGCGACGATGGACTGGATGGAACAGGAGCAGGAGAGAGGCATCACCATCACCTCTGCTGCGACGACGTGTTTTTGGAATGATCACCGCATTAATATCATCGATACCCCGGGTCACGTGGACTTCACCGTTGAGGTGGAGCGGTCCCTGCGCGTCCTGGACGGGTCGGTGACGGTCATGTGCGCTAAAGGCGGCGTAGAGCCGCAGTCTGAAACGGTCTGGCGGCAGGCCGATAAATACCACGTGCCGCGAATGATTTACGTTAACAAGATGGACATCATGGGCGCCGATTTCTTTAACGTGCTCAGTATGGTGGAGGATCGGCTGAAAGCCAACGCCGTGCCTATTCAGCTGCCTATCGGCGCTGAAGCCGACTTCAAGGGGATTATCGACCTCGTGGAGATGAAGGCCGACATCTACTATGATGAGCTCGGCAAGGATATGCGCGTTGAACCGATACCGGAGAACATGATGGACCTCGCCAAAGAGTACCACACAAAGCTCATTGAAGCCGTCTCGGATTTCGATGAGGATATCATGGAGCGCTATCTCGAGGGCGAAGAAATCAGCGCCGACGCTGTGAAGGCCGCCATTCGGAAGGCCACGCTCGCCGTTGAGATGATCCCCGTTGTCTGTGGCACATCTTACAAAAACAAAGGCGTTCAGAAGCTTTTAGACGCGATCGTCGATTATATGCCGTCGCCGCTGGACATCCGGGATATTCAGGGTGTCATACCCGGCACGGAGGAAACGGATACGCGTCCCGCCAGTGACGATGCGCCGTTTTCCGCCCTCGCGTTCAAAATCATGACGGACCCATATGTCGGGCGTTTGTCCTTCTTCCGTGTTTATTCGGGAACAGCCGAAGCCGGCGCAACCGTTTTGAACTCGACGAAGGGTAACAAAGAGCGCCTTGGCCGTATCCTGCAGATGCACGCCAACCACCGTGAAGACATCAATATGGTCTATTCCGGTGATATCGCCGCCGCCGTCGGCCTGAAGAACACAACGACGGGCGACACGCTGTGCAGCGAGAAGGCCCCCATCATCCTGGAGTCTATGGAATTCCCGGAGCCTGTTATCCGCGTCGCCATCGAGCCGAAGACGAAAGCCGGACAGGAAAAGATGGGCATAGCGCTCAGTAAGCTCGCCGAGGAGGACCCGACGTTCAAAACGTACACCGATCAGGAGACCGGGCAGACGATTATTGCGGGTATGGGTGAACTCCACCTGGAAATCATCGTCGATAGGCTTCTGCGCGAGTTTAAGGTTGAGGCCAACGTCGGCAAACCGCAGGTCTCTTATAAAGAGACGATCAGAAAATCGGCCGACGTCGATCACAAGTACGCCAGACAGTCGGGCGGTAAAGGTCAGTATGGCCACGTTAAGATCATCGTCGAGCCCAACGAATCCGGCAAGGGCTACGAGTTCATCAACAAAATCGTTGGCGGCTCGATCCCGAAGGAGTATATCCCGGCTGTCGATCAGGGCATCCAGGGCGCCATGCAGGCCGGTATTCTGGCCGGTTATCAGGTAGTCGATGTCAAGGTGACGCTGTATGATGGCTCCTACCACGAGGTCGACTCGAGTGAAATGGCGTTTAAAATCGCCGGCAGCATGGCCTTCAAGGAAGGTATGCACAAAGCGGACCCCGTCCTGCTTGAGCCGATCATGAAGGTCGTCGTCACCGTCCCGGAGGACTATATGGGCGATGTCATCGGAGACATTAACTCCCGCCGCGGTCAGATCACCGGTATGGAGACACGCAGCGGCGCTGCCGTTGTCAACTCGTTTGTCCCGCTGTCCACCATGTTCGGCTACTCGACGGACCTGCGCTCTAAAACACAGGGACGCGGCACATACGCTATGGAGCCGAGCCACTACGTCGAATTGCCGAAATCGCTGCAGCAGGAGCTCATTGCCGGGAATAAGCAATAAAAAATAAAGATTGCCATTTTTCAAAAAATACTGTAAAATACCGCATTACAAGGAATTCTTAAATTGATTTTATTTCAAATACTGTAAGGAGGATTTTTTAGCCATGGCTAAGCAAAAGTTTGAAAGAACAAAGCCGCACGTCAATATCGGCACGATTGGTCACGTTGACCATGGAAAGACGACGCTCACCGCCGCAATCACGAAGTATTTGTCGTTTTCCGGCAAAGCGAAGTTTGAGGCTTATGATCAGATTGATAAGGCGCCTGAAGAGAGAGAGCGCGGCATCACGATCAATACAGCCCATGTCGAATATGAGACGGAAAAGCGCCACTATGCGCACGTTGACTGCCCGGGCCACGCCGACTATATCAAGAACATGATCACCGGCGCTGCGCAGATGGACGGTGCGATCCTCGTCATCGCCGCCTCAGACGGCCCGATGGCTCAGACGCGTGAGCATATTCTGCTTGCCCGCCAGGTCGGCGTTCCGGCCATCGTCGTCTTCCTCAACAAGGTTGACCAGGTTGACGACCCCGAGCTCCTCGAGCTCGTCGAGATGGAAGTCCGCGAGCTTCTGTCCAAGTATGAGTTCCCCGGCGATGATCTGCCGATCATCAAGGGTAGCGCGCTCAACGCGCTGGCTTCCACCTCCACCGATCCGGATGCGCCGGAATATGCCTGCATCAAAGAGCTTATGGACGCTGTCGACAGCTATATTCCGACACCGGAGCGCAAAGCCGACCTGCCGTTCCTGATGCCTGTTGAAGATGTCTTCACGATCACAGGCCGCGGCACCGTCGCCACGGGCCGTGTCGAGCGTGGCCAGGTCAACATGAACGACAAGGTTCAGATTGTCGGTCTGATGGACGAGCCGAAAGAGACAACCGTCACCGGTATCGAAATGTTCCGCAAGCTCCTCGATTACGCGGAAGCCGGCGACAACATCGGCACGCTGCTCCGCGGCGTCGCGAAGACGGACATCGAGCGCGGCCAGGTTCTGGCTAAGCCCGGCTCCATCAAGCCCCACACAAAGTTTAAGGGTCAGGTTTACGTTCTTTCCAAGGAAGAGGGCGGCCGCCACACCCCGTTCTTCAATAACTACCGTCCCCAGTTTTATTTCCGTACAACAGACGTCACCGGCGTTATCAACCTGCCGGAAGGCACTGAAATGTGCATGCCTGGCGACCACGTCACCATCGACGTTGAGCTCATCACCCCGATCGCTATTGAGCAGGGCCTCCGCTTCGCTATCCGCGAAGGCGGCCGCACCGTCGGCTCCGGCGTCGTCACCGGCGTCGAGGCGTAAGGCTTAAACCACACGAAAAAGGGCATTGCCAATTGCGGCAATGCCCTTTTCATCCTTAACCCGGCTGCTTTTATATGGCCGTTATAGTCACGGGGCCGATTCGTCCAAATTCACATCTGATGTCAGGGTGTCTGTTTTCGAGGCGTTTGGCGAAACGGGTGTAGCGGTGTTCGGAGACGTTTTCGGCGTCGAGGCGTTCGGAGACGTACTCGGGACGGCGGGGCTCGGTTTTGCGGCTGTCGGCGCTGCCGCGCTTGGAGACACGGCTGTCGGTGCCGCCGCGCTCGGAGACGGCGACGCCATCGCGCTCATCGAGCTTTGCGGGAATGCCAGGCCCACCATGAAGCCGTCAAGCGCGTAGGACTGCACATCGCCGGCGATGACTTCATTCCGGTAGACAATAATGTCGGCAACGACATTGTCCGGGACGTTGGGGTAATTGAGAATTCTGTACGTATAGCGCGTGGCCTCAATACCGCCATACTTGGACAGATCAAAACCTTGTGCCTGCTGGAGTGCGTTGTATTGCTTGTAGACGGCCGTAAACTCCCGCGGTATCACAACGGTCTGCTCTTCCACAGGCGTCTGCTCGACAACCCAGCCGAGCTTCGTGAGATACGAAACGCGCTGGTCGTTGTCCTTGACAATGGCCGACAGGACGGCCGTCTCTTTAGCACCCGTCTGATCAAGTTTTCCCGCAATGAGGACAATGGCAGCGAGGACAACGGCTAGCGCCAGGATAATCAGTACGGCTTTTTTCTTATTGAATTTGGTGGTAAAAATAAACATATCGTTCACCCCGTCATCTTGTTGCTAAAGCTTATTCGCTCCTGTCCCGCGTTATGACAGGCAGATGCGTTACTTTCCACGTCGGTTGGGGGGAAAGCCCGGCGGGGGCACGGAGGAATAATATGGATAGCATCCGACTTGACAAATTCATATCCGATGCCGGTATCGCCTCAAGAAGAGAGGGGATTCGACTTATTAAAGCGGGTTTTGTCGTTGTTGACGGCGTAACAGCCTTGTCGGGCGCGCTCAAAATTGACCCGCAGTCTGCCGTTATTTCCGTCAGCGGCAAAACACTGACCTATCAAAAGTATCACTACCTGATGCTCAACAAACCCGCGGGCGTTGTTTCCGCGACGGAAGACCGCGGCGAAAAGACAGTCAACGACCTCCTTGAAGGCCCGTGGGCACATATCGGCCTGTTTCCGGCGGGGCGGCTTGATAAGGATGCCGAAGGTCTCATGATTTTAACGGACGATGGGGCCTTTGCCCATCGTGTTCTGTCGCCGTCGAAGCATGTTTATAAAACGTATTACGTCGAGACAAAAGGCGCGCTGACATCGCAGGATGCCGAGGCCTTTAAAAATGGCGTTATGCTGAAGGATGGGCTGTGCTGCCTGCCCGCGTCCCTACAAATAATCTCCGCCGATTTCACAAGCGCAGCTTATGTGAGAATATGTGAGGGAAAATACCATCAGGTTAAGCGGATGCTGGCATCGCAGGGCAAGCCTGTCACGTTTTTAAAGCGCGTGGCCGTCGGCGGGCTGCGCCTTGACGCGCGTTTACAGCCGGGCGCTTACCGAGAAATGACGCAAGAGGAGCTTGCGTGTGTTTTTGAACCGATCGATATCTGGAAAAATATTGTGTAAAATTTTTGGAAGAATTGCCTTCATTCGTGCTGAAATTGTGAAAATTGGCATATAGTGCTCGTTATTTTAACAAAAAATTAAAAAAAATAACAAATGACTATGATTTCTCACTTGAAAATTGTTGAATTCCAGTATATTATGTTAATGTTGTAGGTATGGTCAAAATCACGAAACAGTTCCCCGTCCGGTAAAAAGAAGAAAATGGGAGGACAATGTCATGTCCAGCAGAATCTTTCAAAGTGTTATTGTCCAGATGAAAGAAGCCACCAAACGGCTCATCGGCGTTATTGATTCGGACGGCACCATTGTCGCGAGCAGCGAGCTGGCTCTCGTCGGTTCCAATATCGGCGTCTTTCCGGCGTCGGCGGAGGAGACGGGTGACAAGGTCATCAAAAGCTTCGGGAGAACTTTTAAAATGCTGGGCGGCGCCGGGGCAACATTTGATTACGCTGTTTTTGTCGACGGGGAAGACGACGTTTCGAAGACGATTTGTATCATGGCCTTTATCGCCATTTCCGAGGCAAAGATTTATTACGAAGAAAATCACGATAAGTGCGCATTCGTCAAAAACATCATCTCCGATAATATTCTCCCGGGTGATATCTATGTCCGCGCCAAGGAACTGCATTTCGTCACGGATGTGCCGCGCCTTGTGCTTGTCATCCGTCAGGTCGGCCGTTCAGAAGTGACCGCCATTGAGCTGCTGCAGAATCTCTTTCCGGACAAGCAGCATGATTTCGTCATTTCTGTCAGCGAAACGGACATCGCTCTGATCAAAGAAGTTGCGCCCGCTGTCGACACAAAATATGTTCTCAAGCTCGCCGCCACTGTCGAGCACAAGCTCAGCGAGGAGCTTGGTCTGAAAACCGTCATCGGTATCGGCACACCGGCAAAGCATCTGCGCGAGCTGGCCGACCGCTATAAAGAGGCGCAGGTCGCCATCGATGTCGGCAAGGTGTTTGACACGGAGAAAACGATCATCAACTACGAAAATCTCGGTATCGGCCGCCTGATTTATCAGCTGCCCACAACGCTGTGCGAAATGTTTCTGTCGGAGGTTTTCAAGAAAAATCCCATCGAGTCGCTCGACCAGGAGACGCTTTATACAATCAACAAGTTCTTTGAAAACAACTTGAATGTTTCAGAGACATCCAGAAAGCTTTTCGTTCACAGAAACACGCTTGTCTATCGGCTTGAAAAAATCAAAAAGCTCACGGGGCTTGACCTGCGTGAATTTGATCATGCGATTGTTTTTAAAGTCGCGCTGATGGTAAAGAAGTATTTAAATTCCCAGGAGTCCAAATTTTAAAGGCTTTTCGGGAACACGAGGCAATCGTCCTGATGCTAAATTTGAGGTACAATGAATGGTTCAACTGATTGATGTATTCAAGGAATATGAAAATGGTACGAAAGCGCTCAAAGGCGTTAACCTAAAGCTGGAGGCAGGCGAATTTGCTTTTCTTGTCGGCCCCTCCGGTTCCGGTAAATCAACGATTATGAAGCTCTTAACGGCTGAAATCGCGCCGACAGACGGCACGGTTGTCGTCAACGGCTTTAGTTTAAACGACATTAAAATGAACAAGATGCCGTATCTGCGGCGGTCGCTCGGCGTTATCTTTCAGGATTTCAGGCTGATTCCGAAAAAGACGGTTTATGAAAATGTCGCGTTTGCAATGCACGCGGTCGGCGCTCCCGCCAAGGAGATCCGAAAGCGTGTTCCCTATGTTCTGGACTTGGTCGGCCTTGATTTGAAAGCCAAAATGCGTCCGCTGGAGCTCTCCGGCGGCGAGCAGCAGCGCGTGGCAATCGCCCGGGCGCTCGTCAATAATCCCAATCTGATCATCGCCGATGAGCCAACAGGGAATCTTGACCCGGCGCGCAGCCTGGAAATACTCATGCTGCTTCAGAAAATCAACGAGCTCGGGACGACGGTTCTTGTCGTGACGCATGAAAAGGCGCTTGTGGACGCCTTTACAAAGCGTGTCATCGCTATCGACAACGGCAGGATCATCAGTGACGGAATGGACGGGTACTATAAATATGAAGAGGTCTAATTTTACATATTACATCAAGGAGGGTGCCGCTGGCATATTCGCACACGGCTTCATGTCCTTTGCCTCGGTCTGCATCATCGTGGCCTGTCTCATTATCATGGGCAGCTTTTCCCTTCTGGCGGTCAATGTCAACGCCATTATTGATAAGTTTGAAAAGGAAAATGTCGTCCTTGCTTTTGTCGATGAAAATCTGACGGAGCAGCAGGCCAGAGCGCTGGAAAGCCAGATAGAAAGCGTGCCGAACGTCGAGTACGCAACGTTTATCAGCCGTGACGAAGCCATGCAGAGCTTTGAGAGTAAATATCAGGACAAGTCCATCTTTGAAAACCTTGATTCCAGCGTTCTGCGCCACCGTTACGCCATTTATATGCGCGATATTTCCCAGACAGAGCAGACGCAGAAGGACCTTTCAGCCATCAGCGGCATCGTGAAGGTTAACGCCAACCTCAGCATTGCCAGAGGCTTTGTCACCGTCAGCAATGTCGTCAGCGCCGTGTCGCTCACTATTGCTGCCGTCTTGCTCGTTATTTCTCTTTTTATTATGTCTAATACCATCAAGCTGGCAACGTTCGACAGGCGTGAGGAAATCGCCATCATGAAAATGGTCGGCGCGACGAACAGCTTTATCCGATGGCCGTTTGTATTCCAGGGCTTTATACTTGGCATTGCCGGTGCGCTGATTGCCTTTATTGCGCAGTGGATCATCTATGCGCTTGTTGCCAATATGCTCGTGAACAGCTATGCGCTGACCTTTATCACAACGATCCCATTTTCAAGCGTTGCCATACCGATTTTCCTTGTGTTTGTTGGAATCGGATTTGGCGTCGGCGTTGGTGGCAGCGCAATGGCCATCAAGAACTATTTGAGAGTCTGAGAAGGTGTAACAATGACGAGAAAATGGTTTATCCGTATCGTTGCAATTCTCCTGGCGCTTATGATGGCGGTATCCGTGCTTTATATCGCGGTTAACAGTATTAAGGCGAGTGCCGTCACCCAGAGCCAGATCGATAGTCTGAAAAAGCAGCAGAAGGAAATTGAACGCAAAAAACAAGAGATCCAGTCGCAGATTAACTCGCTGAAATATCAGCAGTCGACCGCCATGGCGAAAAAGAACGTCCTTGATAATCAAATCGACCTGACGCAGCAGGAGATAGCCAACATTACCGATCAAATCGAAACATATACGCAGCTCATCGCCGCCAAGGAGACCGAGGTTCAGCAGGATCAGCAGTATGAAGACGAGCAGTTTGCCCTCTTTAAAGCCCGTATGCGGACGATGGAGGAAAACGGCACCATCTCATACATAGCCGTCGTCTTTGACGCCAGCAGTTTTGCCGATTTGCTCGCCCGCATCGACTTCGTCGGTGACGTGATGCATTATGACCAGAACCTTTATATGAAGCTTAAGGCAGCCAAGCAGGCGACGATTGACGCCAAGACGGCACTGGAGGCGGCCAAGGCCGATCAGGAAGCCGACAAGGCTGATCTGCAGAAAAAGCAGACGGAGCTCACAGCGCAGCTGGCCGAGGCCGAAGCCCTCGTGCAGCAACTGGAGGATAATCTGAATCAGGCCAAAGAGCTTTACGAGCAGGAAAACGCGGAAGGCGACAAGATTCAGGCAGATATCAATAAAAAAGTTGAGGAGCTCCGCAAGCAAAACGAGCAGTCGGGTAATGGCGTCGTCGGTACCGGTCAGCTCACCTGGCCGACGCCGTCGTGCATGATTGTCACGTCGCCGTTCGGTATGCGCATGCATCCGATTTATCATGAGATGCGCATGCATTATGGCATTGATATCGGCGCAAAATATGGAGCGAGCATCGTTGCCGCCGACAGCGGAACGGTCATCATCTCCGAATACAGCTCCTCCTATGGCAATTATATCGTCATCAGTCACGGCAACGGCATGACAACGCTGTACGCCCATATGAGTGCGCGCCTTGTCAAGGCCGGTGATAAAGTGACAAAAGGAGATACCATCGGTAAAGTCGGCTCAACCGGCGCATCGACGGGGGCACATCTGCACTTTGAAGTCTCCAAGAACGGGACACGTGTCAATCCGCTGCAGTACTTCAGCGGCTATACAAAACAGGGCTGGTAAGCCGAAACAGGAACGTTTATGAAAAAACAGTTTGGCTTTAAAACGGTCATAGCGCTGATGCTTTGTGCATCAGCGCTTACCTGTCTTGTCCTCGTCATCGCAGCCTGGTTGTATACCGGTGCCGATGTTGGGCTGTTTGGCGAAATCCGGACGTATATCGCCATGCGCCGTGATATAAAGGACACCTATATCGGGACGTATGACAGCCAAAAGGTCTCGGAGGCTGCTTTAAAAGCAACAGTCGATGCTCTTGATGACAAATGGTCGTATTACATGACACCGTCGGAATATAAAAAGTATCAAAACGATGCCAACAACCAGTACGCCGGTATCGGCATCACCGTGAAAAAGGACGACGCGACAGGCGGCCTTATTGTCCTGGGCGTGACGCCCGGCTCGGCTGCTGAAGAAGCCGGGCTTAAATCAGGCGACATCATCACGGCGATTGACGGTAAGGATATCAAAAAACTCTCGCTTCATGACGCCTCCGCCCTGTTTGACCGTGCGCTCGGCCAGTCCGTCAGCTTGACGGTCACGAGCCCGGACGGCAGTGCGCGCACGCTGAGCGCTGTTTACGCCCTTGTCGACACAATGCCGGTGCGCTCGGAAATGCTAGATGGCAACGTCGGTTATATCGAAATTAAAAACTTTGAGAGCGGCACGGCGGACAGTTTTATAAAAGCGGCGGACGAACTCGTTGCCAAAGGCGCTCAATCCTTCGTGTTCGACGTGCGCAACAATGGCGGCGGCCGTGTGACAGAGCTTAAAAAAATGCTCGATTATCTCCTGCCGGAATGCGACATCTTTATCGCCGTCGATAAAAGCGGCAAGGAGGATGTGACGCGATCCGACGCGGAAAACGTCAAACTGCCGGCCGTCGTCCTTGTCAACCAGTATTCATACTCGGCGGCGGAGTATTTTGCGGCTGTCCTGCAGGAATATAAATATGCAACGCTTGTCGGCCAGCATACAACGGGTAAAAATCGCTCGCAAATCACGCTCACACTGCCGGACGGCGGCGCGCTCCACATTTCCTCCGGGGAATACGTCACGCCGCGTCGCGTCAGTTTGTACGACGCGGGCGGTATCGCGCCGGATGTGCCCGTTGATCTCTCCGAGGCGGACAATGCTCTTTTATACGGCGGCCAGCTCCCGCGCGATAAAGATGTCCAGCTCAACAAAGCGCTCGGCCTGTTAAAACAGTCATAAAGCCGACCGGTGGTTTATATTCTTGAAAGTAAAGCCGCCTATTTGACGGCTTGACAAAAATTCAAGTTTTTACTATAATTAGTGCTCATATACGGCCTTGAGCGCACTGCGCTTGAAAGACCGTCTGACGGAAGAAGAAAGTGTCGGTATCCTGCCGGCACGGTCTTTTTTTAAATCCTCGCGCGCCGTCATGCACGGGGCGGCACACAACAGCGCATTGCGATTAAATCGTTTAAAACGATTTTTCACATCGAAAGGATGGTGGCTATGGTTAAGGAAACAAGATACAAGATGAGTGAGGAACGCCTGAGCGAACTCAAGGAAGAGCTCAATTATCTTGTGACCGTCAGAGAAAAAGAGGTAGCCGAGCAAATCAAGGAAGCACGGTCCTTTGGCGACCTTTCGGAAAACAGCGAATATGACGAGGCGAAAACGGAGCAGGGCAAGCTCTATTCCAAAATCGCTGAAATCAAAAACCTCATTGAAAACGCGGAGATTATCACAAAAAGTGATGAGACGGACAAGGTCGGTATCGGCAGCATCGTCACCGTCCGCGACTGTGAGCTCGGCCTTGAGGAGACGTATCAGGTCGTCGGCTCTCAAGAGGCCGACCCCATTACCGGTAAAATATCGGATGATTCGCCTTTCGGCAAAGAACTCATGGGCCATCGCGTCAGCGACATTGTGGAGGTCGAGGCGCCCGCCGGGCGGCTGGCATTTGAAATACTGAAAATCGGCAAATAAGCGTAACGGAGTGGACAATGGCGGACAATAACGTTTTACCGGCAGAGCAGGAATTGTCGGAACTGCTGCAGATTCGGCTTAATAAGCTCATCAAGCTGCAGGAGGAGGGGCAGGATCCCTTTCATATTACAAAATTTGAACGGTCGGTTTTTTCCGCCGATGTTCTCAATCGGTTCGAGGCCATGGAAAACAGCGATGTCTCCATGGCCGGCCGCGTTATGGCGCGCCGCGGCATGGGCAAGGCGATTTTCGCCGACCTGCTGGACGACAAAGGCCGTATCCAGCTGTATATCCGATTAAACGATGTCGGAGAAGAGGCCTTTGAAGCGTTCAAGCGCGGCGACATTGGCGATATCATCGGCATTACCGGCTTTGTCTTTAAAACGCGTATGGGTGAAGTCTCGGTGCATTGCCGTTCTGTGCGGCTGCTCGCTAAATCGCTCAGGCCGCTGCCGGAAAAATTCCACGGCCTGACGAATCAAGAGCTCAAGTACCGCCAGCGGTACGTCGACCTTATTATGAACCCCGAAACGCGGCGCGTTTTTGAAATCCGCAGCCGCTTTATCAGCCATATCCGCGCCTTTTTGGACGCACGCGGTTATATGGAGGTTGAAACGCCTGTTTTGAACACCATCTCCGGCGGTGCAACAGCCCGGCCCTTTATCACGCATCACAACACGCTTGACCTCGATATGTATTTGCGCATCGCCACCGAGCTCCATCTCAAGCGCCTCATCGTCGGCGGTATTGAACGCGTCTATGAAATCGGCCGCGTTTTCCGCAACGAGGGCATGGATACAAAGCACAACCCGGAGTTCACAACCGTCGAGCTCTATGAGGCCTATGCCGACTATCACGTTATGATGGACCTTTTTGAAGCGCTCTTGTCGCAAGCGGCGATGGCGCTTCTCGGAACATACAGCGTCAGCTGGCAATCGGAAACCCTTGACCTGACGCCCGGCTGGCCGCGCTTGTCGATGGCCGACGCCGTCCTCAAGCACACGGGTGTTGACTTCATGGCCTTTACATCGACGGAAGACGCCGTCAAAGCCGCCGCCGCCATCGGCGTCAAGATGCCGGAAGGCAAGGCGCCTTCCTGGGGCGATTTACTCTACGAATGCTTTGACCAGCGCGTTGAGGACAAGCTCATCCAGCCGGTCTTCATTATCGATCACCCCGTTGAGGTCTCCCCGCTGGCCAAGCGCAAGCCGGATGACCCGCGCCTGACCGAACGCTTTGAGCTGTTTATCTGCCGCAATGAAATGGGCAACGCCTTCTCCGAGCTCAACGACCCCGTCGACCAGAAGCAGCGATTTTTGCGCCAGGTTGCCTTGCGTTGCGCCGGTGACGACGAGGCCGGCATGATGGACGATGACTTTATAACGGCGCTTGAATATGGTATGCCTCCGACGGGCGGACTCGGCATCGGGATCGACCGCTGTGTCATGATGCTCACAAACAGCGCCTCCATCCGGGACGTTCTTTTGTTCCCGACCATGAAACCAATCGAAGACTGAACGATAAAGCTGCGGCGTCTTGACACGATGCCACAGCTTTGTTTGTATAAGGGATGACGACATGACAGAAATAAAAAGCCGCAAAAACCCGATTATGGCGCATTTTAAAAAGCTTGGTGCCGACGGCGATTACCGGCGCGCCTGTTGTGAGTTCGTCTGCGATGGCGGCAAGCTGCTCAACGAGGCGATTGCCGCCGGAGCCGAAATCCATGCCGTAATCACAAGCGGGAAATGCCCCGATGCGCTGCCGGATGCCGTACCGGTCTATTTCGTCACGCCGGATATCATCCGCGCCATATCACCGCTGAAAAATCCGCAGAACGTCATTTTTTCGTGTGCTATCCCAGCCATGCCCTCAACGATCATCGCGGCAGGGACGTATATCATTCTTGACGGTGTGCAGGATCCCGGCAACGTCGGCACCGTCATCCGTACGGCCGACGCCTTCAAAATGGACGGCGTCATCCTGACGGGCGGCTGCTGCGATTTGTATAACCCCAAAACAGTTCGCGCAACGATGGGGGCGCTCTTCCGGCAGCGTGTCGTTCTTCTGGAGATCGGCGCGATTGCTGCGCTAAAGGCGCAGGGTCTTGCCCTTTACGGCGCGGCGCTTGGCGGTGTCTGCCGGGATGTCCGTACGGTTTCGCTTCAAAATGCGGCGATCGCCGTCGGCAGCGAGGGGGGCGGCTTGTCACAGGCGCTGCTCGACCTCTGTGACGCGCGCGTCATGATTCCTATGGCGCCAAACAGCGAATCCTTAAACGCCGCCGTCGCCGCCGCCATCCTCATGTGGGAGGCAAATAAGCATCTGTTCAGCATCTCATAGACCTAAAAGAAAGAGAGAGATACGCCATGGCATCGCTGAAGTATTGGGTCTGGCTGTCTTCACGGCCTGGTATGGGGCCGCTGACGGCCCTGAGGGTTTTAAACTGGTTTGGTTCGCCCGAACAGGTCTTTTTTGCACCCGAGCAGGCGTACCGGGATGTCGGCGCCTTAACCCCGCGTGATATCGAGGCGCTGTCGGACAAAAATTTGTCGTCTGCCGCAAAAACACTTGAGGCCTGCGCGGAAAACGGCTATCGCATCATCACTCTCAGCGACGGTGATTATCCGGCGCGGCTTTTGAACATCGCCGACCCGCCGCTCGTTCTATACGTCCGGGGGCGGCTGCCCGTGATGGACGAGGAGACGGCCATCGCCGTTGTCGGAACGCGCAAATGCACGCCCTATGGCGTCAAAGAGGCTGAACGGCTGGGCTATGAGCTGACGCGCTGTGGCTGCCTCGTCGTGACGGGTCTTGCGCGCGGAATCGATACGACCGCGGCGCTGGGGGCGCTGCGCGCAGGCGGGCGCGTCGTCGGCGTTCTTGGCTCTGGGCTTGATATCGTCTATCCGCCCGAGAACAGGCAGCTTTTTGAGGATGTCGCCGCGGTCGGTGCCATCCTCAGCGAATACCCGCCTCAGACGCCCGCGGCTGGTGAGCACTTCCCGCGCCGCAACAGGATCATGAGCGGGCTGTGCGTCGGCGTTGCCGTTGTGGAGGCACCGAAAAAAAGCGGCGCGCTCATCACGGCAAATCTTGCCCTGGAGCAGGGCAGAGACGTTTACGCCTTGCCGGGCAATGTCGATGCCCCGGCCTGTGCAGGGTCAAACCAGCTGCTGCGCGAGGGGGCTGTGCTCGTCACATCGGGTCGGGAAATTGCCGAGGAATATGTGGCGCTTTTCCCTGAAAAAATCTGCCTTGACAGGGAGAAAGTCCCGCTTGACAAAAAGCGTGCGGACAATCTGACACGCGGCACGGCCGACACAAACCGACGGATTTCGGCAAAAAAAGTGATTGACAACGCCAAAACCGTGGAATATATTGACCTAGTAAAACTGAAAGAACGCCTGAGTGATGCGGAATATGCCGTTGTCACGGCCATCGGGCCGGAGACGCGCCACATTGACGAGATCATTACCACCTGTGCCTTGGGTGCGGGTGACGTTCTGTCGCTTCTCACGCTTTTAGAGCTCGACGGCGTTGTTGAGCAGTCTTCAGGCAAATACTTTAAATTGTGTGACGGGATCAACGCGGAATAGGAATCGGCGCTGTACTCCAGTCTTGATGATAACACGCCGCCGAAGCGGCCGTGACCATACTTGAAATGAGGACAAAACCGAATGGCGAAAGCAAAAACCAACCTTGTCATTGTCGAATCGCCTGCCAAAGCAAAAACAATCGGCAAATATCTCGGCAGTGATTATAAAGTGACGGCCTCGATGGGCCATCTGCGCGATTTGCCGAAAAGCACGTTGGGCGTTGATCTCGACAACGGCTTTATCCCCGATTACCAGCCTGTCAAGGGCCGCGAAGCGACGATCAGCGAGCTGAAGTCTGCCGCAAAAAACAGCGCGAAGGTCTATCTCGCGACCGACCCGGATCGCGAGGGCGAAGCAATTTCATGGCACCTCAAGGAGCTGCTCGGTCTTCGGGATGACGAGGCACTCCGTGTTACCTTTAACGAGATCACAAAGCGCGTCGTGCGTGAGAGTATCGAAAACCCACGCGCCATTGACAAGGACCTT
Organism: Oscillospiraceae bacterium ZGZL; assembly: GCA_038405045.1. Taxonomy (GTDB): domain Bacteria; phylum Bacillota; class Clostridia; order Oscillospirales; family Oscillospiraceae; genus Sporobacter. The sequence goes on from JBBZIV010000001.1 coordinate 333,164, forward strand.
GTTGACGCGCAGCAAGCCCGGCGCATCTTAGACCGGATCGTCGGCTATAAGCTCAGCCCGCTCTTGTGGCGGAAAATTCGCCGCGGCCTGTCAGCCGGGCGCGTCCAGTCTGTGGCAACGCGTATGGTGACGGACCGGGAAGACGAAATCCGCGCTTTTATCCCCGAGGAATACTGGCTGTTGTCCGTCAATGTCTCCCGGACGGTGAAGGATGGCCATTTCAAAGCCTCTTTCCACGGCAAGGGCGACAAGAAAATGGAACTGACCAGCGAGGCTGAAGTTAAAACCGTTGTCGATGCCGTTGAAAACGCGCCGTTTACGGTCGGCGCAATCAAAAAAACGGAAAAAAAGCGGTCGTCACCGCCGCCTTTTATCACCTCAACACTCCAGCAGGAGGCATCCCGAAAGCTCGGCATGACGCCGCGGCGCACTATGTCGATCGCCCAGCAGCTCTATGAGGGCATCGATATTGAGGGCGAGGGCACCGTCGGTCTCATCACCTATATGCGTACCGACTCGCTGCGCTTGTCGGAAGAGGCGCTTGGCGACGCAAAGAAGCTGATTGTCGAGCAGTTCGGCCCGTCCTACTATCCCGGCGGCCCGACGCGATATAAAACAAAAAATTCGGCGCAGGACGCGCACGAGGCTATCCGCCCGTCGAACGTCTTTATCACACCCGAAATGATTAAAGGCAGCGTCACAAGCGACCAGTACAAGCTCTACCGCCTGATCTGGAGCCGCTTTGTTGCCTGCCAGATGACAAGCGCCGTTTACGACAGCGTTACGGTTGATGTGGTGTCCGCCGGATACGCTTTCCGGGCGACAAACGCCGTCATCAAATTCTCCGGTTTTACGGCCGTCTATGAGGAAGGCCGTGACGACGACAAGGAGGAGCAGTCGTCGCCCCTGCCGGAGCTGGAGACCGGCGAGGCGCTCCGGCTGGAGGATATCGCCAGCGAGCAGAAATTCACACAGCCGCCGTCGCGTTACACCGAGGCCACGCTTATCAAAGCGATGGAGGAGACGGGTATCGGCAGGCCGAGCACCTACGCCCCGACAATTTCAACGATTCTCGACCGCGAGTATGTCGTTAAGGACGGCAAGAATCTCCGGCCGACAGCGCTCGGCGAGGTTGTAACAGGTCTCATGAAAGACCGCTTTGGCGACATCGTTGATTTAAAGTTTACGGCCCGCATGGAGGAATCCCTCGATAGCGTTGAGAAGGGTGTAAAGGACTGGCAGAGCCTGCTCTCCGAGTTCTACGGCGGATTCCGGCAGTCCATCGACAGCGCGGAGGCCGCCCTGGAGGGTGAGCGGATCAAAATTCCGGACGAAGTGTCCGATGAGGTCTGCGACCTCTGCGGCCGTCAAATGGTCGTCAAAGCCGGGCGGTTCGGCCGTTTTCTCGCCTGCCCGGGGTACCCGGAGTGCAATTTTACAAAGCCACTCGTCGTGGAGATGCCCGGCCGGTGCCCAAAGTGCCAAAGCCGCATCTTAAAGCGCACGTCAAAAAACGGCTATACCTACTACGCCTGCGAAAAGCTGAAGGAATGCGGCTTTTTGACCTGGGACGTCCCCGTTAAGGACAATTGTCCCGACTGCGGGCATACATTATTTAAAAAGTCAGGCAAAGGCTTTAAAAAGCCGTTTTGCATCAACGAGGCCTGCCCGAACTTCCTGCCTGAGGACAAGAGAGGCTACAAAAAGAAAACGGATACTACCGAGAACGCCAAGCCGGATCAAAAACAGGAGCAGAAGCAAGAGCAAAAGCCGGCAAAAAAGCCGGCGAAAAAGCCGGTAAAAAAAGCAGCGAAAGCACCGGCGTCCAAAACGGATAAACAGAAGAAAGGGGCCGGGCGCAAGTCGGCCGCCGCCGGTTGATGGCATCAATCACGGTTGTCGGCGCGGGTCTTGCTGGCTGCGAGGCGGCTTGGCAGCTGGCGCGTGGCGGCCATCTTGTCACGCTCGTTGATATGAAGCCACGGCAAAAATCACCGGCGCATGTGTCCGATGATTTCTGCGAGCTCGTCTGCTCCAATTCGCTGCGCAGCGATGAGCTGGCCAATGCCGTTGGCCTTCTGAAGGAAGAAATGCGTCGGCTTCACAGCCTTGTGATAGCCTGCGCCGATCAGACACGCGTTCCGGCGGGCGGCGCTCTCGCCGTTGACAGGACAGGCTTTTCCTCCCGCGTGACGGCGGCTCTTAAAAATCACCCGCGTATCACGGTGCGTGAAGAGGAAGTGACGGAAATCCCCGATGGGCCTGTCATCCTCGCGACAGGGCCCCTGACCTCCGGCGCGATGGCCGCGGCTGTGGCGCGCCTGATTCAAAACGAGGGCTATCTCAGCTTTTTCGATGCGGCCGCGCCGATCGTTACAAAAGAGAGCGTTGATATGGCAAGCGCCTTTGAAGCCTCTCGTTACGGAAAGGGGACGGCCGATTATTTAAATTGCCCCCTTGATGAAGTCGCCTACAAGGCGTTTTACCGGGCGCTTTGCCACGCTGAGCAGGCTGAGGTTCACGGCTTTGAAGACGCGGGCGTCTTTGAGGGCTGTATGCCCATCGAGGTGATGGCGCGCCGCGGCGAGGACACGATGCGCTATGGGCCCCTAAAGCCCGTCGGGCTCACGGACCCAAGAACGGGGCGCGAGCCGTACGCCGTCGTCCAGCTCCGCCGCGACAACGCCGCGGGGACGCTGTATAACCTTGTCGGTTTTCAGACGCATCTGAAATTTGGCGAGCAAAAGCGCGTCTTTTCAATGATACCGGCGCTGGGCAGCGCCGACTTTGTACGTTACGGCGTCATGCATCGCAACACCTATCTCAATTCGCCCCGCCTGCTGGACCGGTATTACCGGCTGAAAGCAGATGTGCGCGTCCGTTTCGCCGGGCAGATGACCGGCGTGGAGGGCTACGTTGAATCGGCCGCCAGCGGCCTTCTCTGCGGCCTGGAGACGGCGCGGGAACTCTCGGGGCTGACACCTGCCGATTTTCCGGACGTCACGGCGCTTGGCGCTTTGGCTCAATACGTCTCGGGCGGTGCCGTGTCGAATTTTCAGCCGATGAATATCAATTTTGGCATTATCCGGCCTCTGGAACAACGCGTCAAAGGTAAGAGAAACAAGAATCAGGCCATATCGCAGCGGTCGCTCGATTGGATTGACCAATGGAAAGGTGAAAGGGAAAATGAAGATCATCATTGACGCCATGGGCGGCGACAACGCGCCGGACGAGATTGTCCGCGGTGCCGTCATGGCCTGCGAGGACTTTCAAATCGAGGCCATCCTGACAGGGCGCGGTGAGGATATCCTTCGCAGCCTTGAGAAAATGGGGAGAAAAGAGCTGCCCAAGGGCATTGAAATCGCTCACGCAAGCGATGTCATCGAGATGGACGAGGACCCCGTCACAGCCATCCGCGAGAAAAAGGATGCCTCGATGACGGTTGCGCTGGCCATGCTGCGTGACGGTGCCGGTGACGCCGTTGTCTCGGCGGGCAGCACGGGGGCGCTTTTATCGGGTGCAACGCTTGTCGTCAAACGGATTCGGGGGATTCGCCGGGCGGCGCTTGCGCCTGTTATTCCCGTTGGCGACAACGGTGTTATCCTCATCGACTGCGGGGCCAATACGGAATGTACGCCGGAATATCTATTGCAGTTTGCGTTTATGGGCTCGTTTTATGCCAATCGTGTTTTGAATATTGACAAGCCGCGCGTCGGCCTTTTAAACATCGGTACCGAGCGCATCAAAGGCACCGACCTGCAAATCGAAGCCTATACGCTTCTGGAACAGGCGGCCGCCGACGGGTCGATTTCTTTTATCGGCAACGTCGAGGCTAAAGGCGTCATGCAGGGCGAGTGCGACGTTGTGGTGACAGACGGCTACACCGGCAACATTTTTCTGAAATCGATTGAAGGGACGGCGTCGTTTTTGATGCGCGAGATCAAAGGCGTCTTCCTGAAGAATGCGCTCACGAAGTTTGCAGCCCTCCTGATTAAAAAGGATTTCAAGACGCTCAAGGAACGGCTTGACGCCGATAAAATCGGCGGGACCGCGCTTTTAGGGATTGCCAGGCCCGTCATCAAAGCCCACGGCTCGTCGAGCGCCGGTGCCATTAAAAACGCCGTTTGGCAAGCCGTCTGTGCCGTTAAGTCCGGCATAAATGACGATATTGTGAAAAACATTGAGCGCATGAAAATAGCTGATGTTTCCGACAAAAATTCGTAAAAAAAGTGCCGTTAAAAACTGTTGACAAATGAATAGGGACGCTTTAATATTTCGTTAGGCAAAGCGGCTGCACGCCGCTCAAACGTGACGAGAGGTGAGCAATGTGATTTTTGAGAGGCTGCGTGCTTTAATAGCCGAGCAGTTTTCCGTCAGCGAGGATGCCATCGACATGGACACCTCCTTTACAGATGATCTGGGTGCCGATTCACTCGATGTTGTTGAGCTGACGATGGCGATTGAGGAAGAATTCGATATTCCGGAAGCGGACGAGGAAGACCTTTATAAGCTCGTCACCGTCGGCGATGTTTATCGCTATATCTCCGGTAAAATAGACTAAAAGCCATAGGAATTTCGGGCGGGTGACAACCCGCCCGTTTTGTTAGATGGCCGGTTTGACGGCCGCTTGAAAGGTGGACGTGCATGGACAAGCTTGAACAGAAACTCGGCTATACGTTCCGCGACAGGTCTCTTTTACAAACGGCGCTGACCCACAGCTCGTATGCCAATGAAAATAAAAAAGACGGCGTTTTGTATAATGAGCGCCTGGAGTTTCTGGGAGATGCCGTGCTCGGCTTTATCGTAGCCGAACAGTTGTATCACAAAAATCCGCCGATTCCAGAAGGGCAGATGACGCGCTTGCGCGCAGAGCTCGTCTGTGAAAAAAGTTTGGAAGCGGCGGCCAACCGCCTCGGCCTCGGCGCATATCTGCGTCTTGGGCGCGGCGAAGCGCAGGGCGGCGGCAGGCAGCGCCCGTCTATTCTGGCCGACGCGATGGAGGCGCTTGTCGCCGCTGTTTATTCTGACGGCGGCATTGACGCGGCCAAAAGCACTGTCGAACGCTTGATTATGGAAAATTGTGATCTTGGCAGTGAGCCGTCCGGCGGCGATTTCAAAACGGCGCTGCAGGAGCTCGTCCAGAAAAAGAGCGGGCAGACGCTCGCCTATGCGCTTGTCGGTGCGCGCGGGCCGGATCATCAGAAAGAATTTATCGTCGAGGTGCTGCTCAACGGCATCAAAAAGGGCGAGGGCATCGGCAGAAGCAAAAAGGAAGCCGAACAGGCGGCGGCCAAAATGGCGCTTCGCGCGCTGGCGAAATGACGCCGCGCCGTCGCGTCATTCCCTTTTTTGTGCCGCATCTTGGCTGCCAGAACAGCTGCGTTTTCTGCAACCAGCGCCGGATCACGGGGTCGGCAGAACCAGTTGCGGCGGAAACGGTCACAGCATCCTTGCGCGCGCTGGCGCTGCCCGAGGACGCGGCTTGCCAGATCGCTTTTTACGGTGGGAGCTTTACGGCCATCCCTGTAGAGCAGCAGTTATCGCTGTTGCGCGCTGTTCAGCCATTCCTGACGACGCACAAAAACGCGACCCTGCGCCTCTCAACACGGCCGGACGCCGTCGACAGACAGACGCTTGAGCGCCTTCGCGTCTTTGGCGTTCGGACAATAGAGCTCGGCGCCCAATCACTGTGCGACGACGTACTGCAGGCATCCTGCCGCGGGCATACGTCGGCCGACACCGAAAAGGCTGCGCGCCTTGTGCGCGAACAGGGGTTTGAGCTCATCCTCCAGATGATGACAGGTCTCCCGGGCGACACGCCTGAAAAGGCGCGCTGGACGGCCGAGCGCCTCATCGCCCTCCGGCCGGATGGCGTGCGGATTTATCCAACGGTCATTTTGCAGAATACGCCGCTTTTTGACATGTGGCGCACCGGGATGTATGACGAGCACACGGTAGACGACGCGGTGGTGCTCTGTGCCGAATTGTATCAGCTGTTCGAGGCGTCGGGTATTCCCGTGATCCGGATCGGCCTCAATCCGACGGCGGCGCTCTCCGGTGGGGCAGCCGTCGGCGGGGCGTATCACCCGGCATTCGGCCAGCTCGTTTTCTCGCGCATTTATTACGACAAGGCGCTGGCGCTTTTACAATGCGCGCGCGGCGCGCAAAGCGTCACGCTCGGCGTCCATCCCGCCTGCGTGTCTTATATGACCGGGCAGCGGCGTGCGTCGGTGACGGCACTCGAGAAGACCCTTCATATCGGGCGGGTGCGTGCTTTGGCGGCAGATGTCGAACGCGGAGAAATCGTCATAATGCGCATTGATTATGGCGGGTGAAAAGGATATAATATCCTGAAAAGCAAAAACTCAATGGCCGAAGTCTTTCCGGTGCTGCAGCCCGGGGAGGCGGCATATTTTTTTGGATAAAAGTCGGGCACCCAAGTGTGTTGCAGGCAGGATAAGTTCAAGACGGGGCGGTGTGAGCATGTATTTAAAGTCTTTGGAAATTCAGGGCTTTAAATCTTTCCCGGAAAAAACGCGTCTGACATTTGAAAAGCCGATTACAGCCATTGTCGGGCCGAACGGCAGCGGCAAATCAAACATCTCCGACGCGCTTTTGTGGGTCATGGGCGAGCAGTCGACGAGAACGCTGCGCGGCGGCAAGATGGAAGACGTTATCTTCGGCGGGACGATCCGCCGCGGGCAGGTCGGCTTTGCGGAGGTCTCGCTCATTTTGGACAACACAGACCGCGTTTTCGACATGGACTTCACAGAGGTCATGATCACGCGGCGGTATTACCGCTCCGGTGAAAGCGAATATTTTATTAACCGTCAGCTCGTCCGGCTGAAGGATTTGAGCGAGCTTTTTATGGACACGGGCCTCGGGCGCGAGGGTTACAGTGTCATCGGCCAGGGTAAGATCGACGCGATCCTGTCGGCCAAAAGCACTGACCGGCGCGAAATATTTGAAGAGGCCGCCGGCATTTCACGCTTTCGCCACCGGAAAGAGGAGGCCGAGCGCAAGCTCCAGCACACCGATGAAAACCTTGTGCGGTTAAATGATAAAATCAGCGAACTGGCCTTGCAGGTCGAGCCGCTTTTTGAGCAGGCCGAGACGGCCCGGCGCTATCTCTTTTTGCGTGACGAGCTGCGCGGTCTCGAAATCTCCGTCTGGATGGACGGGCTCGAAAAGCTATCCGAGCAGATGAAAAAGCTCAATGAGGACTTTGAAACAGCCGCGGCGCAGAAAGAGCGCGTCGGCGGTGAGATCGAATCAGACTATGACGACGCCCAGCATTTTGCCGAGAGCATGCATGAAAAGGATTTGGCACTCGACACCGTTCGCGGGGCCATCACGGCCGAAGACGCCAAAAGTGCTGAATATGAGAGTGCCGTTGCCGTTTTAAAGGAAAAGCTTGAGAATATGACGGCGGAAGCCGAGCGCGTCCGCCGAGAGCTTGATGAGCAGGAAGGGCGCGACGGCGGCATTAAAGCGCAGATTGACGAGCGCGAGTCTCGCATTGCCGCACTGACGGGTGAGAAAACGCGTCTGACCGCGGCAGCCGGTGCGCTTTTTGACGCTTTGTCGTCGGTCGCCGATTCGGCGGGCGCATCGTCAAAACGTCTGGCCGAGCATGTCCGGGCGGAAAATGACATGCAATCAGCCCTGGGCGATCACAAGGCACGGCTGTCGGCGCTGGCATCTTCCGCGCAGGAGATGTACGACAGAGACGAGACGGTGGCGCAGGACATCGCCGCAGCAACTGAAAAGCTGCGGGCACTGGAAGAGGAGCGCGACGTCTGCCGTGACGCGCACCGCCGCGCGGCAGAAGACGTCCAGAATATTAAAAACATCATCAGCGGGTATGCGCTGCGGCTGGAAAGCCGCCGGAAAAAGGCAGAGGAAGCCGAAAAGCGGAAAACGGCCGTCACGATGGAACTCGGCGCGTTGACATCGCGCATCGCCCTGCTCAATGAAATGGAAAAGGACTATCAGGGATACTCCAAGGCCGTCAAGCTCGTCATGCAGGAGGCGCAGCGCGGTATCCTCAAAAACATTCACGGTACCGTTGCAAATCTTCTGAAGACGGCGGACAAATACACCGTCGCCATTGAGACGGCGCTCGGCGGCGCGATGCAGAACATTATTGTCGACACCGAGGAGGACGGCAAAGCTGCCATCGCCTACCTCAAGCGGCGCGACGGTGGCCGGGCAACGTTTCTGCCCATTTCCGCCATCCGCGGCAATGTGCTCGATAGCCGCGCGCTTCAGTCTGAAGAGGGGTTTGAGGGTCTCGCGCTCGACCTCGTCGGTTATGACAAAAAATATGAGGGTATCTATAAAAATCTGCTGGGCAGAACGATCGTCGTCGAATCGCTTGACGATGCCGTGCGCATCGCCAGAAAAGCCGGGTACGGGTTTCGCCTCGTCACGCTCGACGGCCAGATCATGAACGCCGGCGGCTCGATGACGGGCGGATCATCCTCCGGCAACGCCGGTATTCTTTCAAGAGCCAACGAGCTGGCCGCCCTGACGCAGCGTGAGGCGCAGCTCAAAGAGGAGGCTGACAACACGCAGCGCGCTTTCAACGAAGCCGTCCGTGAACAAAACGCCGCCGCCTACGAGCTGGAGACAGCTAGCGGCGACAGGCGCGCGTTTGAGGACAAGCTTTTGCAGCTTGAAACAAACTTAAAGCATTACGACATTCTTTTGACGGCCGCGCAGGAAAATCTTAACGGCCTTAAAGAAGACGCATCCTCCCTCTCGTCCCGCATCGCGCAAAACGGCCGGGAGACGGAAACGGTGCGCCTTGAGATTGCCGCGTTAGACGAAAAGCTTCATGCCGTCAGAGCGTCCATCGCTGCGGATACCGAGGGTCAGGAGGCGCTCGCGCGTGAGCGCGATACGATCACCGCGCAGCTGTCCGACCTGCGCGCGCAGGAGGCCTCGTGTGATGCCGAGCGCGACGCGCTCGTCAAGGCGGTGACGGAGCTGTCCGAGCTGCGCGAGGTGCTCACGGGCAGCCGCCACCAGCAGATTGATTTCCTTGCCTCGCTGAAAATCCGGCAGGAGGACATTTTAAAGGAAATTGCCGAGAGCGAATCGGCTCTCTATCAGATAGCGGCGTCGGCAGCATCTCTGAAAGAGGAAGCCGCCCGTCTGACGGCTGACAAGCTGGCGCTGGAGGCGCAGCGTACGCGGCGGGACAAGGAGCTGCAGGAAAAAAATAATGCGCTCTTAACGCTTGAGCGCGAATGCGCGCGGCTTGAGCAAAAAAAGCTGGCCGCCCAGCTGGAGGAAAAGCAGATTATCGACAGGCTGTGGGATACGTATGAAATCAGCCGGACAACGGCGCTCGGTTTAAGGCAGGCGCTGCCAAGCCTTTCTGAGGCTAGGCGGCGCATTGCGGAGCTTAAAAGCAGTATATCGGCGCTCGGCAACCCGAATCTTGGGGCGATAGAGGAATATGACAGAGTTAACACCCGCTATACGTACCTCACTGAACAGCGAGACGACGTTGAAACGGCGAAAAACGAGCTGCTTTCCATCATCAAGGACATCACGCAGGAGATGAAAACAATCTTTGCCCGTGAGTTTGACGGGATTGGCGAGAGCTTTAAAGAGACGTTTTTGGAGTTTTTCGGCGGCGGGCAAGCTTCGCTCGAATTGGAAGATCCGTCGGATATCTTAAACTGCGGCATTGAAATCAAGGTGCAGCCGCCCGGTAAATCGCTTAAAACAATCACATTATTGTCCGGTGGTGAAAAGGCTTTCGTCGCCATCGCGCTCTATTTTGCCATTCTGAAAGTCCGGCCGACGCCATTTGTCGTCATGGACGAGATCGATGCCGCGCTCGACGAGGCAAACGTACTGCGTTTTGCCGAAAATATGCGCAAAATGTCCGGTAAGACACAGATGATCGTCATCACGCACCACCGCGGGACGATGGAGGAGGCCGATGTCTTGTACGGCGTCACCATGCAGGAGCAAGGTGTCTCCCGTGTTCTGACAATTGATTTAAGCGAAGCAGAGCAAACGCTTCGTAAGCAGGCATAGCCAATTGAGGAGGATTGACCTTTGGGTTTTTTTGAAAAAATCAGGGAAGGCTTAACAAAGACAAAAAAGAACATTTCCGCCCAGTTAAACGGAATGTTTGCGACCTTTACCGGTGCCAACGACGCTTTTTTTGACGAATTGGAGGAAACGCTTATCCTTGCCGACCTCGGCGTTGAAACGGTGGACCGCGCCGTTGAAGCGCTGCGTACCGTGACAAAGCGCGAGGGCTATTTGAAAGCCGAGGATATCCAGAATGCGCTGGCGGACATCCTTACAAAGATCATTGATATCGGCAGCAGCGACTTTGCCCTGGCGACGAAACCGGCCGTTATTCTCGTTATCGGCGTCAACGGCGTCGGCAAAACGACGACGATCGGCAAGCTCGCCCTGAAATTAAAAAACGAGGGCAAAAAAGTGCTTCTATGCGCCGGTGATACGTTCCGCGCGGCGGCGGCCGAACAGCTGACCGTCTGGGCCGAGCGCGCCGGGGCCGACATTGTCCGCCATGAGGAAGGCTCAGACCCTGCCGCCGTGGTCTTTGACGGTATTGCCGCCGCCAAGGCGCGCGGGGCGGACGTTATCATCTGTGATACGGCCGGTAGGCTGCATAACAAGTCTAACCTCATGAACGAGCTGAATAAAATCAGCCGTGTCATTGACCGTGAGCTGCCCGGTGCCGACAGGGAGACGCTGCTCGTTATCGACGCGACGACAGGGCAGAACGGGCTCATTCAGGCGCGCCAGTTCAAAGAGGCTGCCGGCATTACAGGCCTTGTGTTAACGAAGCTCGACGGGACGGCCAAGGGCGGTATCGCCTTCGCCATTGCCGACCAGCTTCAGGTGCCCGTCAAGCTCGTTGGCGTCGGTGAGAAGGCGGAGGACCTGCTCTCCTTCAATGCACGGGACTTTGTGGAGGCGCTGTTGAAATGACGTTTGTGCTCGCCAGCAACAATCAGGGCAAGCTCAGCGAGATGACGGCCATCTTGTCAAGCTGCGATATTTCTGTTATCTCCCTTGCGCAGGCCGGTATTTTTCAAGACGTTGAGGAAACGGGGCAGACATTTTATGAAAACGCGTTTTTAAAAGCAAACGCTGCAGTGAAAGCGACGAACCAGCCCGCCATTGCCGATGATTCCGGCCTTGTTGTCGAGGCGCTGGGCGGCGCGCCCGGCGTCTACTCAAAGCGGTACGGCGGGGCGAAAAACGATGATGAGCGTAATACACTTCTGCTTAAAAACATGAACGGCGTGGAACATCGCGGCGCAAAATTCGTCTCATCAATTGTCTGTGCCTTTCCAAACGGTGACACCATTGCCGCCGAGGGCGTCTGCGAGGGTGAGATTTTAACGGCACCGCGCGGCGGTGGCGGCTTTGGCTATGACCCAATTTTTCTTGTACGGGCGCTCGGCCGCAGCATGGCGGAATTAACGCCAGACGAGAAAAACAGCATTTCTCACCGCGGACAGGCCATGCGGCTTTTTAGTGACAGGCTCCGCAATTATTTGACGAAAACAGGGGAGAAGATATGATAAACAGCAGGCAGAGAGCCTATTTAAGAGGTCTTGCCAATCCGGTTGAGACAATTTTGCAGGTCGGAAAAGGCGGGATAACAGATAACGTCATCAAGCAGGCGTCGGACGCGCTCTGCGCCCGTGAGCTGATTAAAGGCCGCGTTCTCGAAAATTCGGGCATGACAGCCAGAGAAGCGTGTGACGCGCTTGCCGAGCGCTGCCGCGCCGAGCCCGTTTCGGTCATCGGCTCGCGCTTCGTGCTTTATAAAGAAAACCACGACATACCAAAGGAAAAGAGAATCAGACTGATAAAGTGAGGGATATTATTGAGACTGGGGATTTTCGGAGGCACCTTTAATCCGCCCCATCTGGGTCATATCAAAGCGGCGTCTGACGCTGCTATGCAGCTGGCGCTCGACAGGCTTCTCGTTATCCCGGCGGGAACGCCGCCGCACAAAGAACTGCCGCATGGGACACCGACGGCGGCGATGCGGCTTGAGATGGCGCGCTTGTCGTTTGCCGGGCTTGAATGCGCCGAGGTCTCCGATATCGAGCTCCGGCAAGACGGCGTCAGCTATACTGCCGAGACGGTTACAAAGCTTAAAGCGCACTATCCCGGCGATGCGCTTTTTCTCTTAATGGGCACCGACATGTTTCTAACACTGGAGGGCTGGAAGGATCCGGATAAGCTGCTTCGGGCCGTCACACCGGCCGTTTTCTCCCGGTGCGCCGGTGATACGGAAAAAATTGATGCGTGCGCCGGTCGGTTTGCTCAAAAATATCATGTCGACACGCAGATCGTTCAGAACAAGGCGCTCGATATCTCCTCTACAACTCTGAGGGAAGCGCTTAAAAACCGCGGTGGCGTGTTATGGCTTGAAGATAAAACGTATGCGTATATTATTAAAAATAAGCTCTACGGCGCACGGGCCGATTTTAACTGGCTGCGGGAGCGCGCCTTTTCGATGATGAAGCCCAAGCGCATTCCGCACACGGTGGGCTGCGAATTCGAGGCCGTCAAGCTGGCCCGCCGCTGGGGTGAAAACGAAAACGACGCCCGCGAGGCGGCGATTCTGCACGATATTACGAAGTATCTCGATCTTCAGGCTCAGTTGCACTTGTGTGAAAAATATGATATTATGATCGACACTGTCGAGCGGGCGGAGGTCAAGCTGTTGCACGCAAAAACGGGTGCGGCAATTGCTTTTTCTGATTTCGGAGCCGCAGAGAACGTCAAAGACGCTATTTTCTGGCATACGACCGGCAGGGCTGACATGAGTCTTTTAGAAAAAATTATCTACATCGCCGACTATATCGAGCCGACGCGGGACTTTGACGGAGTGGACGAATTGCGGGCGCTTGCCTATGACGACCTTGACAGAGCTGTGCTGAAGGGTCTTGAGATGAGCATCGACGATATGCGCCGACGCGCAATCATCCCGCACCGGCGGACGCAGGAGGCTGTTGACAGCTTCCGGGCGTTCGTTCTGCACAATGAAAGGGACTAGCTCATGAAATTATCCGGCAATAAGAGAAACGGCCGCTACTTGAAGAAAACGTCGGCGCAGCCGCCGCGCGTCAGCGGGCAAAGATATGAAACGGCTCCGGACCCCGGGGTCCAGAAAGCTGTCAGGAAGAAAAAGAAGCGGCGTAGAGCCGCGCGCATCCTGATCGCTGTTTTGTTGATTCTAATCACACTTACCTCTGTCGTTTACGGCTACATTCGCCTCAACGTGAAAGCGCCAGTAGTCAGTTTGGTCAAAAAGCCGAACAGCACGACGACGGACGGCTCGGCGCCCAACGTCTCCAGCGGCAGGAAGGCCAATCAGTATACGTTTGCCATCCTCGGTGTCAGCGGCGGCAATACCGACACGATTATGGTCGCCAATTTTGATGCCGACACGCACAAGCTCAATGTCGTTAGTATCCCGCGTGATACGCTCGTCAATGTCTCGTGGTCTGTCAAAAAGGCAAACTCCCTGTATCCGCATGGCGGGGTTGACGGTGTCATCAACGGCCTGACCGACCTTTTGGGCTTCCAGGTAGATTTTTATATGCTGATTGACACAGAGGCATTCCGCGAGCTAGTCGACGCCGTCGGCGGCATCGATTTCGATGTGCCGAAGGATATGAAATACAACGACCCAGAGCAGAACCTGCATATTAACTTAAAAGCCGGCATGCAGCATTTAGACGGTGATACGGCCGAGCAGCTTGTCCGCTGCCGCAGTGTCTATCCGAATGCTGACATCGGCCGTATCTCGACGCAGCATGACTTTTTGATGGCGGCTGCCGAGCAGGTGATCCAGAAGCAAAATCAGCTCAACCTGACGGAGCTCATCAACATTTTCCTCAAATACGTGCAGACGGATTTGAAATCCGGCAATCTTCTGTGGTTTGCCAAGGAATTTTATAAGACGGATATCAAAAATGTCGAGTTTTCAACGCTGCCCGCCAATGATTACGACTCGATTAACAATTCGTCATACGTCACAATTTACGTTGACGAATGGCTCCAGCTCATTAACGAAAAACTCAATCCGTTTACTGAAGATATCAAGGAAAGTGAACTGAACATTTTAACACGTAACGCTTCCGGCACGCTCTATTCCACGAGCGGCGTGTACGCCGGGAACGCAAGTTGGGGCGGCAGCGCCAAGACGAACACGACGACGTCGCCGAGCACCAGTCCAAAGACAAGTACGAGTCCAAGCACCAGCCCAAAAACGAGTACCAGTCCCAAGACGAGCACGAGCCCAAGCACGAGCCCGAAAACGAGCACGAGCCCGAAGACGAGCACGAGTCCGGCTGGGACATCCCCCACGACGTAATCAGGGCGGCCGGCTGGCGGCCATAGCCCGCTCACGGGGAAATGACATTTCACAAATGAAAGGATTGGTCGCATTCATGCTGACATCTTTGGAGCTTGCAGAGCTTGCCGTCCGTGTGCTGGACAGTAAAAAGGCCAAGGACATCAAGGTGCTTGAGACACGGGACGTTACCGTGTTGGCAGATTATTTCATCCTCTGCACGGCGAGCTCCACAACACAGGTTAAAACGCTGTCCGACGAGGTTGATAAGGCCCTGTCCGAAAAGGGTGACCACCCGCTTCGGACGGAGGGCTACCGTGGCGGCGGGTGGGTGCTCGTCGACTTCGGGGCCGTCGTTGTGCATATCTTTTTAAAAGATATCCGGGAATTTTATTCCCTGGAGCGCTTGTGGCGCGACGCCCGAGAGATTGACATCTCAGCGTGGACCATACCGGATGAGACAGAAAAAGGACTGGTTTGATGAAATACGATTTTGCCCGGCTTGAGAAAAAGTGGCAGGAGATATGGGAAGAAAAAAAGATATACGCGGCGGCGGACAAAGGGGATAAGCCGAAGTTCTACGGGCTTGTCGAATTCCCCTATCCCTCTGGGGAGGGGCTGCACGTCGGCCACCCGCGCCCCTATACGGCGATGGATATCGTCACGCGTAAGCGGCGGATGCAGGGCTATAACGTCTTGTTCCCAATCGGGTTTGACGCGTTCGGCCTCCCGACGGAAAACTACGCCATTAAAAACAAAATCCACCCCGCGATTGTCACGAAAAAGAATATTGCCCGCTTCACCGAGCAGCTTAAAATGCTTGGTTACGGCTTTGATTGGGACCGTGTTGTCGATACGACAGACCCGCTTTATTATAAGTGGACGCAGTGGATCTTTTTAAAGCTTTTTGAAAACGGCCTAGCTTATAAGGCCTCCATGCCGGTCAACTGGTGTACGTCATGCAAGTGTGTCCTCGCGAACGAAGAGGTTGTCAATGGCGTCTGTGAGCGCTGCGGGGCCGATGTCGTCCGGCGCGAGAAGAGCCAGTGGATGCTGAAAATCACGCAGTATGCTCAAAGGCTTATTGACGATTTGGACGATCTCGACTATATCGAGCGCGTGAAGATACAGCAGAAGAACTGGATCGGCCGTTCTACGGGTGCGGAGGTCGATTTCCAGACGACGGCTGACGATGCGTTGCGTGTTTATACAACGCGGCCCGATACGCTTTTTGGGGCAACCTACATGGTCGTCTCACCGGAGCATGCGCTCGTCAAAAAATGGCTGCCGAAGCTGTCAAACAGTGGTGATGTCGCAGCCTATCAGGATGCCGCATCGAAAAAGTCCGACTTTGAACGCACGGAGATGGCTAAGGAGAAGACGGGCGTCGAGCTGAAGGGCGTCCGCGCCATAAACCCCGTCACCGGCGGGGAAATTCCAATTTTCATTTCCGATTACGTCCTGGCGACGTACGGCACCGGCGCCATTATGGCCGTTCCTGGCCACGACACACGCGACTGGGAGTTTGCCAAAAAGTTCGCTCTGCCGATTATTGAGGTTGTCGCGGGCGGGGATATTGAAAAAGAGGCGTTTACCGACTGCGAAACGGGCATCATGGTCAATTCCGGTTTCTTAAACGGCCTGCCGGTCGAGGAGGCCAAGGTTAAAATCACGGCGTGGCTGACGGACAAAGGCCTCGGTGAAAAAAAGGTCAATTACAAGCTGCGCGACTGGGTCTTTTCACGCCAGCGCTACTGGGGTGAGCCGATTCCGATCGTCCATTGTGAAAAATGCGGCTACGTTGCGCTGCCGGAAGCCGAGCTGCCGCTCTTATTGCCGGACGTTGAGAATTATGAAACGACCGACACGGGCGAAAGCCCCCTCGCCGCTATGACGGACTGGATTGAGACAACGTGCCCCACATGCGGTGGGGTCGCCCACCGCGAAACGGATACGATGCCCCAATGGGCGGGCTCCAGCTGGTACTTCCTGCGGTACGCCGACCCGCACAATAACGCATCGCTTGCGTCCAAAGAAGCGCTCGACTACTGGACGCCGGTCGACTGGTATAACGGCGGTATGGAGCATACAACGCTCCACTTGCTCTACTCGCGCTTCTGGCACAAATTCCTCTTTGACATCGGTGTCGTGCCGACGAGCGAGCCCTACGCCAAGCGGACGAGCCACGGCATGATCCTTGGGGAGGACGGGCAGAAAATGTCCAAGTCCCGCGGCAACGTCATTAATCCCAACGACATCGTCCGCGAATTCGGCGCCGACACGCTGCGCCTGTACATCATGTTCATCGGTGATTTTGAAAAGGCGGCGCCCTGGTCGTCAAACGCTGTCAAGGGCTGCAAGCGCTTTTTAGACCGCGTCTGGAACCTCTCGGAAAAAAAGCTCAACGGCGACACAAGCTATTCAGAGGCCAATGAGCGCGCCATTCACCGTGCCATCAAAAAAGTCGGCGACGACATCGAGAACATGAAGTTTAACACCGCCATCGCAACGCTGATGGCACTTGTGAACGACTTTTATGAAAAAGCGCCGTCCCGCGGCGATATCAAGGCGCTTTTAGCGCTTGTTGCGCCGTTTGCCCCGCATATTACCGAAGAGCTGTGGGAGATTCAGGGCTTCGGCGGCTTTGCTGCAAAGACGCCCTGGCCCGATTATGACGAGAGCAAGACCGTCGAGAGCGAGCGGGAGATCGCCGTTCAGGTCGGCGGCAAGCTGAAAACGACTGTCAAAGTTCCGCAGGATGCCGACGACGACACGGTTTTAGCGGCGGCCAAAGCAGATGAAAAAATCGCAAAACTCATGGAGGGCAAGGAAATCATCCGGACGATTATCGTCAAAAACAAGCTCATTAACCTCATCGTGAAATAGTCCCGCGCCATCCATGGCTGATAAAATCATGTTGACAATATCGGCCTTTCAAACTATAATAAAAATGTTGAAGCCATACAAATGGCCCTTAAAACGTGCTGAAAAGCGCGTATTTGGAGGGAGGGAAGTTTAATGTCGGAAGTCCATGTCAAGGATAATGAATCCCTGGATAGTGCCTTAAAAAGATTTAAGCGCAACTGTGCCAAATCCGGAGTGCTCTCAGATCTCAGAAAAAAAGAGTACTATCAGAGTCCCAGCGTCAAGCGCCGCAAGAAATCAGAAGCGGCCAGAAAAAACAAGAATAAGAAGTTTTACTCATAAGATGTTAAACCGGACTGTCTGGGCAGTCCGGTTGCTGTTTTTTTGTCGATTTTTGTGCGTCTGCTGTTTTAGCAGGGAACGTTATCCTTGTCGTCCTTATTTAAAAACAGGAGGACAAAAACGATGACCGCCACCCAGATCCATATACTGTTCTTTTCGAAAAACATCTCTCTTACCTCCGATATGTAGTGTCAAATTCACCCTGATACAGTCTACGCCGGGGGCATCATTTCGTTGTCTCGTCCTGTGAGTAAGTCACATTGGCGCTCTATCGGCTTATCCGCCGCCTGTCGGCGACAGAGTCGACCGACAAAATACAGCTGAGATGTCTGTATTGACAGGAATACTGATATGACATATTATTCAATTAATGGTTCAAATTATCGGACGAAATGTAGGATGAGTTATGAAGACATTGTCAAAGAAATGTTTTTTGCCGTAACAGTGTTTTTACTTCTTCTGATTTTGTGCGGATGCGCAGAAAAAACCATTAAAACGGTTGCTCCGGTACCTACGGCAAGTTCAAGCAGTCAGAATATTCCTAATTGGCACTATGATTTGATGAAGGACGGTCTTTATCGAACAGATCAAAATTCAGGGAAGACGGTCAGAATCAGTGATCAAGAACTTTTCTCAGAAATAATTTTGACAGATGATTGGATCTATTTTAATGATAACAATAGCTTGTATCGAATGAATAATGAGAACAAGCGAGAGTTAATATTAAATGAAAACTGTGGTTGCTTAAGCCTTAATAACGGTTGGCTTTACTATGTAAGCAAAAATAATGTTTTTAAGATAAAACCCGATGGTAGCGGTAAAATACAAGTTCTCAAAAGTGAATGCAGCTGGATGGTGCTCTCAGATAAGTACATATTTTATACTCTAAATATACCTATTGATGTTGAGGATTATCTTGATGATGGCCCACCATTACCAATTGGAGAATTACATCGGGTAGATTTGAACGGACAAAATGACGTGAATATAGGCGTGTTGATTACGGATCTTAGCGCCTATAAAAACATTATATATTTTTCGGATTCAGCCGATAACTTTTTTTATTCCATGAATCCAGAAACACTTGATAAAACTATTGTTTATAAAAGATACTGGATCGAAGAGCCCTGTTTTTGCGACGATTATGTTTTTTTTGACAGTGACCATATTTTTTATAGGCTATCTCTTACAGAAGGGACGATTACACAATTAACAAAAGCTTTTGGGATTTCCTGCCGTGGTGTGTTTGATGGGTATGCTTATGTTGATATTAGTGGTGTCGATCCGAATGAAGATGGCTTATACAGAATGAAAATTGATGGAGTCGACTTGGAAAAACTGAAATAGCGGGTGGATAAGCCATTTTGAAGATGGTTGCTTATTTTCGCGTAGGGGAAAAATATCAATTGGATAAATATGCTATTTGTTCGAGATAATTGATAGAAGCGAATTAGATTGCTTATCGCTCATTTATAACAAAAAAGCAGCCCAAATTGGGCTGCTTTGCTGCTGGCACGCCTGGAGGGACTCGAACCCCCGGTCTCGCGGTTCGTAGCCGCGCACTCTATCCGGCTGAGCTACAGGCGCATACGGCACTTTGGTATAGTAGCATACCGGCCGGAAAATTGCAAGCGGAAATTACAGTTTCGAGCGGATTCTTTTGTTGCCGTGCAAAATGGCGCGATTCACCGGTTTTTAGAGACTTCTTGTATTGACCGGGGGAACGTCACTCTGTATAATATTAGAAAATCAAGCGGAATAATGTCGTGTGGGGGGCAACTGTCATGAAACGCAAGGACAAGGAAAATTATTACCTCGATATTGCCGAGACGGTTTTGGAGCGGTCGACATGCATGCGGCGTCAATACGGCGCCATAATCGTCTTGAACGACGAGATTGTATCAACCGGTTATAACGGCGCGCCACGCGGCAGGAAAAACTGCGACGATCTGGAATACTGCACCCGGGAGAGCCTCAAAATCCCCAGCGGTGAGCGCTACGAGCTTTGCCGCAGCGTCCACGCCGAGGCAAACGCCATTGTATCAGCGGCGCGCCGCGATATCATCGGCGCAACGCTCTACCTCGTCGGTCTGGAAACATCGACAGGAGAATACATTAATGGGACGACACCGTGTACGATGTGCCGTCGGCTCATTATCAACGCCGGGATATCCAAAGTGGTCTGCCGCCTGCGGAAAGACGCTTTTTCCGTCACCCACGTACGTGACTGGGTGTTTAATGACGACTCGCTTCCGGCGATTTTATAGCAGAAAACAGCTGCCTATCGGCTGTGTGTCTTGCAATCCCGGTCCGTTTCAGCTATGATGGTGCCACGGCGGCTGCCGTGCGGCACTGCCTGAGGAGTGGGGAATATGGAGAAGACGAAAAAACGTTTTGGTGACAGGAGAGACGGCAGGCTTCTGCGCTCACTCGACCCATTGTATAAATTCGCGCCGTTTATAATGAAGCTTAAAAACGACGCCAACAACAGCTTTGCCGACAGCATCGAGATCACGGAGGTTGACCGCTTTTTAAGGAAAAAGCGCGCCGAGGGGTATCCCGGCATGGGCATGCTGCACGTGTTCCTGTCCTCCTATGTCCGCGTTGTCAGTCAGAAACCGGCGCTCAACCGCTTTGTCGCCGGGCAGCGCATTTACGCGCGTAACTGTATCGAGGTCGTTATGATGGTTAAGAAGGCCATGTCGACCGAGGCGGGTGAAACGTCCATCAAAGTCAAGCTTGACCCGCGCGATACGATTACCGACATCTATCATAAAATCAACGCCGAGATCGACAAAATCAAGGAAGGCGTGGAGGAGACGAATACGGACGGCGTCGCCGCGGCAATGATGAAGATTCCGCGTCTTATCTTAAAATTCCTCGTTTTTATTCTGAATATTTTCGATTATTACGGCATTCTGCCGCAGATGCTGGTGGATGCAAGCCCTTTCCACGGCTCGCTCATTGTGACGGATCTCGGCTCGATTGGGATACCGCCCGTCTATCACCACCTGTACAACTTTGGCAACCTCCCGCTCTTCCTGGCGTTTGGGGCCAAACGCCGCGCGTTTGAAATGGAGGCCGACGGGAAGGTCGTCGAAAAGAAGTATATAGACTACACGCTTGTTTTAGACGAGCGCATCAGCGACGGGTTTTATTTCGCGCAGGTCTTTAAGTATTTCAAAAGCTTTATCCGCCATCCGCAGCAGCTGGACGTTCCGCCAGAGACGGTTTATCAGGATGTGGATTAAAAAGAAGCTCTGCGTTTGCGCCAATGCCTTTAAATGACTCTTTTGTATCTTGAAAGGAGATAAACATGTCCAAAATTCCCTATCGAATTGTTTTAAGCGAAGACGAGATTCCGAAGGCGTGGTACAATGTCCGCGCTGATATGAAGACGGACCACCGCCCGATTCTCCATCCCGGCACGCTCCAGCCTGTCACATCGGCCGACCTGACGCCCGTTTTCTGTGACGAGCTTGTTTCGCAGGAGCTCAATGATAAAGACCGCTTTATCGAAATTCCGGAGGAAGTCCGCGAGTATTACAAAATGTTCCGTCCCTCACCGCTCTTCCGGGCGTATTTTCTGGAAAAGGCGCTCGGTACTCCGGCAAAAATCTATTACAAATATGAGGGCGGCAACACGTCCGGCAGCCATAAACTCAATTCTGCCCTTGCGCAGGCGTATTACGCCAAACAGCAAGGTCTCAAAGGTGTGACAACGGAGACGGGTGCCGGCCAATGGGGTACGGCACTGTCGATGGCGTGCAGCTACTTCGGGCTGGACTGTAAGGTTTACATGGTTAAAATCTCCTCGCAGCAAAAGCCTTACCGCAAGGCCGTTATGGAGACGTACGGCGCTTCCATCATCCCATCGCCGTCCGATACGACGAATATTGGCCGAAAAATGCTTGCCGACAATCCCGACTCTACGGGCAGCCTCGGCACAGCCATCAGCGAGGCTGTGGAGGTCGCTGTGACGACAGAGGGGTATCGTTACGTGTTGGGCAGCGTTCTCAATCAGGTGCTGCTGCACCAGTCCGTCATTGGCCTGGAGGCGAAAGCGGCCATGGAGAAAATTGACGCGTATCCCGATGTTGTCATCGGCTGCGCGGGCGGCGGGTCCAACCTTGGCGGTCTGATGTCGGCTTTCATGGCCGATAAGCTCGCGGGGAAAACGAGCCCCCGTTTCATCGCCGTCGAACCAGCCTCTTGCCCGTCATTGACGCGCGGCAAATTCGCCTATGACTTCTGCGATACGGGTATGGTGACGCCCTTAGCCAAGATGTACACGCTCGGCGCATCGTTCCTCCCACCGTCTAACCACGCCGGGGGCCTGCGCTACCACGGCATGAGCCCCATCATCTCTCAGCTGTATCATGACGGCTTCATCGACGAGGCGCGCGCTGTCGAGCAGACAAGCGTTTTTGAAGCGGCGAAGCTGTTTGCCAAGGCAGAAGGCCTTCTGCCCGCCCCGGAATCGGCCCACGCCATCCGCGTGGCGATCGACGAAGCCCTCAAATGCAAGGAGACAGGCGAAGCCAAAACGATTCTCTTCGGCCTCTCCGGCACCGGCTATTTCGATATGACCGCCTATATGTCGTATAACGACGGTACGATGACGGATTACATCCCGACCGATGAGGACTTAAAGCGCGGCTTTGACGCCATCCCAAAACTCCCGGGCATACAGGAGTAAGAAAAAGGCTCTCTTGCATGAATGCAAGAGAGCCTTTTTCTTGATATTATCAAAGATATACTTGTTATTGGAAATGTTAAATATTATAATTAATGTTAATATTAATAAATGGAGAACGAATAATGAAATATACAAGATTTGATGTTAAATATTATAAAGCAATTGAAAATATTACAATAAACTTAAGTAAAAATGTTATACCATTAATCGGTATAAATGAATCGGGAAAAACATCTATTCTTCATGCAATTTTAGCTTTTGACAAAGACAAGGACACTTTAATGGACGGCTTACATATTGATGCTAAAAATAAGTACAAAACCGTACAAGCAGAATGTAAGTTATTTGCTTATGTTTTATTTGTGGATCAAGCTGAGTTTAACGAGATTGGTCAAGAAATTTCTCTTAGTATGGACAGCCCATTGTATACTTGGCTAAGAACGAAATTCGAGAATAGAGAGGAAATATGCTTATCAAGAGATAATAAAAACAATTTGTTTCAGAAAACATATTCTTTAGTAGGAGAGAACGAAGAAATTTTAACAAGCAAAAAATTAAGCCAACTTGTTAATGCAATTGTAAAAAGATTACCCAATATATTGTATTTCGATGATTTTAGTGATAGAGTGCCAGATACGATTTGCTTTTCTGATAGTTACATAGTCGATCAGAAGCTTGGTCGCGGAATAGAAAGAGAATGGCAACAGATTATTGTTGAAATATTTTCTCGCGGAATTGATGAGAAGTTTTCTTTAATAGATTTTTTTAAGCTTTCAAATGAAGATGAACAAGAGAATTATCTAAGCGACGTCCAAGATACATTAAACCGTGAAATAATTGAGGAATGGAGAAAGTTAAAGCAAGTATATTCAGGATTTGGTGAGGATGCAGAAGATTTAACATTAAAGATTAGGCATACTCATGAAAATAGCAAGCACATTTTTAAGTTCAAGGTAATTGATAGTGAAAATAATGATTCAAAACGACTGTTTGATATTTCTTCGAGGAGCAAAGGATTTCAGTGGTATTTTAATTTTATTGTTAAGCTAAAGTTCAATCCAAAATATAAACATCACCCAACAAATGCCATATACTTACTTGATGAACCAGGTTCATATCTGCATTCCAGTGCGCAAACAGAGCTATTAAAAAAACTTTGCGAAATTGGTAAAGATAATAAAATTATTTATTGTACACATTCCCAGTATTTGCTCGACCCAGAAATAATTAATTTATCAGCGATAAAAATTGTCTCCAAAGATGATGGAAAGATAATACTGGAGGACTACGGAAATTCTATAGCAACAAGGAGTTTAGGTGCATTTTCGGCGTTGAACGATGCCTTGCAATTAAAATTTGGTTTTCATGAAAACATTTTACGGCGGTGTATCTTAACAGAAGGTATAGTGGATTACTATTTCTTTAAAATGTTTTTAGATTTAAAAAGCACAAGAATAATGCCTGGAGCAGGTTGTGGTCAACTGAAGGAGTTAATCTCAATCCTAATTTCTTGTAGTGAGCATTTTGTTGTCATTCTTGACTATGATGGCGAGGGCAGAAATTCATATTCAACATATAAACATTACTTCGAAGAAAGTTTTACTAAATATGCATATCAATATGAAGGTTTAAGAAACGATACAAATGATTTTGTTCTTGAAGATGTTCTTGATTCGTATGACATTGAGAGACTGAAAACTTTTACAGATTGCAGAAATATTAAAAATGCAATTACTACACTTTTCTATTCATCCGCTGATAAAGTGACAGAGTATAAAAAACTAATGACCGATAATTCGATAAAAAGTCTGGAAATTCTTAAAAGAAAGTTGTGCAATATAATTGGTCAAAAAGTGTGATTCTATACTTTAGCCATGTTTCACCGAAATAAGCAAATACTAAAGAAAACATCCTTTTCCTTGACAAAGCCCGCATTTCATGTATAATTATTAAGCCTGCTTTTTGCGGGCTAAAATCCTTGCTCCCGGCGCGACCGGGGGCCATATGTCCAGAAGGAGGTGCAAATGATGGCAAAAACAACGGCAAATTATGAGCTTATGTACATCATTGACCTAGATAAGGGTGAAGAGGAAATTTCCGCGATCGCGGAAAAATTCAAAACGCTTATCGAGGCCAACGGTACGCTTAATGAGCTCGAAGAAATTGGCAAGCGCAGGCTGGCGTATCCGATCAACGACAAACCGGATGGCTTTTATGTGCTGGCAAAATTTCAATCAGGCCCCGAATTTCCCGCGGAGCTTGACCGCGTCCTGAAGATCACAGACGGCATCATGCGTTCACTCATTACCGTTATCGGCGAATAGGAGGATAGTCATGAACCAAGTCGTTCTCATGGGTAGGCTGACAAGAGATCCTGAACTCCGGCACACACAGACGGGCACAGCAGTATCGTCGTTCTCGCTGGCTGTCGACAGAGGCTTTGCCTCAAAAGACGGCGGAGAGAGGCAGACGGATTTTATCGACATTGTCGCTTGGCGGAATACGGCGGAGTTTGTCTCCAAGTATTTTGTCAAGGGTCAGATGGCTGCTGTAACCGGGCGGCTTCAGATTCGAGACTGGACGGATAAGGATGGCAATAAGCGCCGCTCGGCGGAGGTTATTGCTGACAATATCTATTTTACCGACAGCAAAAAAAGCAGGGAAAACAGCGGGTTTAACGTGCCTGAGCAAAAAGGCGACTATTCGGGTGGGTATCAAACGCCCGTCACCGGTTCGGATTTTGCCGAGCTGACGGATGACGACGGTGATCTCCCGTTTTAGTATTTTTGCTTTGCTTTCATTTGAAAAGTTAGGAGGAACACATCTTGGCGAGTAACGAACGAGACGGCAGAGGCCACGGCCGCAAGCGCAGGAAGGTATGTCAATTCTGCGTGGACAAATGCCAGTCTATTGACTATAAGGATACGGCGAAATTGCGCCGCTTCCTGTCCGACCGCAGCAAAATTCTGCCCCGCAGAACAACAGGCGTCTGCGCGCAGCACCAGCGCCAGCTGATGGTTGCCATCAAGCGCGCCCGTCAGATCGCGCTTTTGCCGTACGTCACGGAATAAGCTGATTTAAAAAGCAGCGCCCGCCAAATGGCGGGCGCTGCTTTGTTATGTAAAGGGCCTCAGGATTTGAGGTTGTCGGCCCGGGCCTCGCGGTAGCCCTCGGGGCACTCGAGCGTGTCGGGCGGGAAGAATTCGTCAACGGGGAAGTGGATGCGCGAGAAGAGCGTGCAGGGGTCGTCTTCGCCGGAGCCGATGCACTCCTTGTCGGGCATGCAGTAGTCGTAAGACGGGATGAGCAGCTGTGTGTCGCGCTCAAGGCGCACGATGGAGAACTGGCCAAGCGTCACCAGGACGCGGCGGTCGGTGTTTTCGAACAGCAGCTCGCCGGGAAAGCTTTCAGCGATGAAGCCGGGAATGTCGTAAACACCGGTATCACCCTTGTGATGGTCGCAGACATCGACGAGCTTCATGCCGAGGACAATAGGGTCGACAGCTTCGGCGACGGCGATCGGCAGATTTGTCGTCTCAATCGTTTTGGAGTCAAGACCGTGGAGAGACGTCTTTGACGTGAAGACCTTGGCGCTGCCCTCGCTGCCGAACAGGATCACGCGCTTATCGAAAATGCAAAGGCCGGAAATCTCGGCCGGTCTGTTGACGAGCGAAAAAGCCTCGCCTTTGACCTTGTAAAAATAGCGGAGGTCGACGGTATAGTAGCCCTTGTTAAAGCTGACCTCTTCAACATCGATTGAAATATAAAGAAGCTTTGCCGACTTGGCGCGGACGCTGACGGCGTTTTCTATGTAACATTGAGACTCCCGTGTCGGATAAAGGCGGAGGTCTTCGACGCAGTCTTTATCCTTACAAGAATCGTAGATCTTCCGTGTATGAACGCAAACGGCCTCTCTGATGCAGGAGTTTTCCTGCACGGGGCCCGGTAAAACCCGTTCTGGCATTTGTTTTCCTCCTTGATGAAAATGATGGGTGTGTTTGACTTCAATATAGTGTATGCAGAGGCATTGAGAGTGTGAAATCGGCCGACTTGACAGGAGGTTGCCACAGGCTGGCACGTGTGGTAGAATAATGAGACATAGTGGCAGTGATACTCCTGAATTGACAAATCATCAGCGCCTGTTATGACAGAATATGCGGGTCTGGCGCTTTAAAGGCATGTGTTGACATGATTATTCTTGGTGTTGACCCCGGCATCGCCACCGTCGGCTTCGGCGTCATCGAAACGACTGGCAGCCGCCAGTCGCTCATCCGCTGCGGCGTGATTACAACGCCCGCGGGCATGCGCCTGGCGCTGCGCCTGCATCATATATATCTGGACATCTGCCAACTGATCGATACGTTCAAGCCGGACGCGATCGCCGTTGAGGAGCTGTTTTTCAACACAAACCTGAAAACGGGCATTTCGGTTGCGCACGGGCGCGGCGTTCTCATTCTGGCGGGCGAAGAGCATCAAATTCCAATGTATGAATACACCCCGCTGCAAGTCAAGCAAACGGTTGCCGGTTACGGCCGCGCCGGGAAAAAGCAGGTCATGGAAATGGTACGCCGCCTTTTATCAATGGAATCGGCGCCACGGCCGGACGATGCGGCCGACGCGCTGGCCATCGCCATTTGCCACGCGCGCGTGGCGCAGTCACTGCTCAATTTAAACGGAGGCCAGGTATGTTCTACTATTTAGAAGGCCCAGTTACACTGCTCGACCAGAATCTCGCCGTCGTTGACATTGCCGGGGCCGGATACGCGTGCCACACGTCGATGAATACGCTTTCACACTTGGAAACGGGCAAAAAAGCGCGCCTTTATACATACTGCCATATTAAAGAAGACGCCTTTGATATTTACGGGTTTTACGATCTCGGTGAAAAGCGCTTTTTTGAACAGCTTTTATCCGTCTCCGGCGTCGGGCCGAAGGCGGCGCTTGCTATCCTGTCGTCAGGGACGCCGGAAATGCTGGCGCTGTCAATTATCAACGACGACGAGCGGGCGCTGACGCGCGCCCCAGGCGTTGGTAAAAAAATCGCCCAGCGCGTGATCCTGGAGCTCAAGGATAAGATTGCCAAGGAAAGTGCCGGTTTGAAAGCGGGCGGCATCACAGCGCCGGAAACCGCTGCCGCCGGGACAAGCGGTGCCAAGCTGTCGGACGCGGCGTCCGCGCTGGCCGTGCTCGGCTATAGCCAGAGCGAAATTACGGCATCGCTCCGCAGTATTGATACCGCAACGCTCACCGTTGAGGAAATTGTCCGCCACGTTCTTAAAAACAGCCTCAAATCATGATGCGGAAGATGATATATGAGTATTGATTTTACCGATAACAGAAAAAAAGACGGTGCCGACGACGAGGTGTTGCTCACCACGTCCTTTCTCCGGGAGGATGACGGCGAGGGCAGCCTGCGCCCGCAGTCGCTGACCGAGTACGTCGGGCAGGAGAAGGCGAAGGCAAACCTCGCCATCTTCATCGAAGGCGCGCGCCGCCGCAATGAGCCCCTGGACCACGTCTTGCTGCACGGCCCCCCGGGTCTTGGGAAGACGACGCTGGCCGCCATCATCGCCAATGAAATGGGTGTGACGCTGCGAAAAACATCCGGCCCGGCGATTGAAAAACCAAAGGATTTGGCGGCGCTCCTCACCAATTTAAATGAGAACGATATACTGTTTATTGACGAGATTCACCGGATGAACCGCGCCATCGAGGAAATCCTGTACCCCGCGATGGAGGATAAGCAGATCGATATTATCATCGGTCAGGGACCTGCCGCGACCTCTATCTGCCTGGAGCTCAAGAGCTTTACGCTCGTCGGTGCGACGACGCGGTCGGGCCAGCTCTCCTCACCCCTGCGGGATCGCTTCGGCATCGACCTCAAGCTGGAGTTGTATTCGCCGGAGGAGCTCCGCGGGATTGTCGAACGCTCGGCAAAGCTGCTTGGGATTCCGACGGAACCGGATGGGGCGCGTGAAATTGCCTCCCGCAGCCGCGGCACGCCGCGCATTGCCAACAGGCTCTTGCGTCGTGTGCGCGATTTTGCCGAAGTGATGGGAAGCGGCGTCATCACCTACGAGACGGCAGACAACGCGCTTTCACAGCTGGAAATTGACCGCACAGGTCTGGACGCCATTGACAGACGGCTTCTGGAGAGCATCATCAAAAATTATGGCGGCGGCCCTGTCGGGCTTGAGACAATTGCCGCCACCATTAACGAAGAGACGGTGACACTGGAAGACGTCTATGAGCCGTTTTTAATGCAGCAGGGCTTTTTAACGCGAACGCCGCGCGGGCGGTGCGTTACGCGCCTGGCCTACGAGCATTTGGGGCTTGTGTTTGCAGGAAATGATCAATTGAGTTTATAAGCAGACGGGCGATCACAGATCGCCCCTACGCACTAAAGCAACATCACATCGTCGGGGTGAATGGGCATTCGCCCGTTATTACCGTATGATTAAAGGAATGATTACATGGGAAAATATTTCGGGACGGACGGCATCCGCGGCATCGTCAATGAGACGCTGGACGCGGAAACGGCTTACCGTGTCGGCTCTGCCGCCGCGACCGTTTTAACGGCGGACGACGGGCGCAAGCCGCTCATCCTGATCGGGAAGGATACGCGCCTATCGTCAGATATGCTGGAGGCGGCGCTCATTGCCGGAATCTGCTCGGCGGGTGCCGACGTCATGCCCCTCGGCGTTTTGCCAACGCCCGCCGTCGCTTTTTTAA
Organism: Oscillospiraceae bacterium ZGZL; assembly: GCA_038405045.1. Lineage (GTDB taxonomy): Bacteria > Bacillota > Clostridia > Oscillospirales > Oscillospiraceae > Sporobacter. The sequence continues at coordinate 362,179 of JBBZIV010000001.1, forward strand.
CGGTGCGCCTAGGCGCCCAGCTGGGCATCGTTATCTCCGCGTCACACAATCCGTATGAGCATAACGGCATCAAAATATTTGACCAAAGCGGGTTTAAGCTCTCAGACGCTATGGAAGAGCGCATTGAGCGCATGATTGACGGCGCGTGTCCCACCAACCGCAAAACGCACAGCGGCCTTGGCCGCGTTATAAAAGATGATGGGCGCGGCAGCGACCTTTATATCGATTATCTCGCGCACGCGGCACCGGCGCCGATCAGCGGCTTACGCGTCGCGGTTGACTGTGCCAACGGCGCCGCCTCGTCGACGGCGGCGCGCCTCTTCTCCAAATTCGATATCACCTTTGAAATCCTATCCGACCATCCCAATGGCACGAACATCAACGACGGTTGCGGCTCGACACATATAACACGCCTGCAGGACTTTGTGCGCACGGGTGGTTTTGACGTGGGCTTTGCCTTTGACGGGGACGCCGACCGCTGCCTTGTTGTCGACGAAAACGGCGACGCCGTCGACGGCGATAAGATGATGGCTGTGATGGGCCGGTTTATGAAAGAAAAGGGGACGCTCAAAAATAATGCCGTCGTCGCTACCGTGATGTCAAACCTCGGCTTTCATGAATTTGCCGCAAAAAACGGCATAGAGCTCCTCTGCGCTGCTGTTGGTGACCGGAACGTTCTGGAAATGATGCAGACGCGCGGCGGGAACCTCGGCGGCGAACAATCCGGCCATATCATTTTCCTCGATGATATGACGACGGGTGACGGGCAGCTGGCCGCCGTCAAATTCATGAGCGTCGTCTCGGCGTCACAAAAGCCTGTCTCCGAGTTAACACAGGATGTGCCGCAGTACCCGCAGGTGCTGCTCAACCAGCCGATTAGCGGCGGCAACAGCGCCAAAGAGGCAATTATGGGCAGCGGCGCCCTTCAGGACGCTGTCGCAGCCGAAGAAAAAAAGCTTGGGGCGTCAGGTCGTATCCTTGTCCGCCCGTCGGGGACGGAGGCGCTCATTCGCGTCATGGTTGAGGCTAAAACGCAGGAAACGGCTTTTAACTCGGCGAATTGTCTCATAAATTTGATAAAATCGCTATAAATTGTCAGGGGTTTTAAGAAATTATATAAAATTTTAACGAAAATGCTTGACATAATGACCGCCGGACTCTATAATTTGAACAGCATGTGTCAGTTTTTCTAATTCGGTATATTTATGAGTAAATTTTACAGTAACCGCGATGCGGAACTTACGAACCTGGCTTCCACCGGAGACGCATCAGCCGAAGAGGAACTCATCGCTGAATACAGCCGGCTTGTGAAAGCGTGTGCGCGTCCCTATTTTTTGGCAGGCGGCGACAGCGAGGATTTGATTCAAGAAGGCATGCTCGGTCTCCTGTCGGCAGTCAGGCATTTTGATCCCGCCAAAGAGGTTCAGTTTAAAACTTACGCAGAATTTTGTATCAGAAGGCGCTTAATCAGTGCCATTAAAACGGCTTCCCGGTTTAAGCATACACCGCTGAATGACTATGTATCGTTGGAATCTCCCGAGCTTGACGAGAATAATACCCAAGGGTTGTTTTCTTTGCGCGATCCTGAAGAGTTTGTTATAGCGAGAGAGCGTGTTCATGAAATTACAGACTGTCTGTTTGGCTCTCTGTCCCGATTTGAATCAAACGTCTTGGGGCTGTATTTGGAAGGTTTCTCCTATGAGGAGATGGCTCTGAAAGTGAATAAACCCCAAAAATCGGTGGACAATGCTGTGCAGAGGATCAGGAAAAAGCTTGCACACCTGTTAAATTATGGCGATAATCAGTGAAAGCTGAGCGCAAATAAAAAAACCCGAAAGGGTAAAGTATTTTTTGTCAAAAGAGAGGTTTCATCATGTACGAAGACAAGACATTAGTATGCAAGGAATGCGGCAGCGAATTCATTTTCACCGCCGGTGAGCAGGAGTTTTATGCCGAGCGCGGTTTCCAGAACGAGCCGCAGCGCTGCAAGAACTGCCGTGACATGCGCAAGAACGCTGCCCGTGGCCCCAGAGAGTATTTCAAGGCCACCTGCGCTTCCTGCGGCAACGAGGCGAAGGTTCCCTTCGAGCCCAAGTCTGACCGTCCGGTCTACTGCAGCGACTGCTTTGCAAAGATGAGAGAGGCTTAATCGCCGGATAATTTGAACGCATGGCCGCTCTGCGGCTGACGATCAGCAAAATAAGAGTCAAAGCGCTGTAAAAACAGGGCCTTGGCTCTTGTGTGCTTTTATGGTCATTTACTGCCGCATCATCATCATCGCTGAAAATAGACAGAAAAAGGATACTTTTTAAAGCAAGCTGTTGAAATTGTGAAATTATTAGGATATAATATAGACAGCAAGGTCTTTTATATTTAGAAATATTGGAGGCATATTTGATGTCGCAGATTACAAAAGATACGGTCATTGCGGATATTCTCACGATTGCACCGGAGTCGGCACCCTTGTTCATGTCAATCGGCATGCACTGCCTCGGCTGCGCCATGGCAAGCGGCGAGACGCTTGGCGAAGCGTGCGAGGTTCACGGCGTTGATATCGATGAGTTTATCGTCAAGCTCAACGAATTAGTCAACGAATAATTAACAGGCGGTGAAAGGCGGGGGCTTGCCCCCGCCTTTTCAGTACAGGTACCAAATGAATAAAGATACGCTTTCAAACAGACTCCAATCCGTCTGTGCGTTTATAAAGCCGGGTGCCGTCGTTGCCGATGTCGGCACCGACCACGGTTATCTCCCGGCGCATCTAGCCGCTGTCGACCCGGCAGCGCGCCTGATTGCCGCCGATATCAAAAAAGGCCCCCTTGACCGGGCGCGCCGCACAGCTCGCGACGCGGGTGTTTATGACAGGATTTCGTTTATCCAGACGGACGGGCTCATCGGGATATCGGGCATCGGGGTTGACCATATCGTCCTTGCCGGTCTCGGCGGGGAAGTGATGATCAAAATCCTATCCGAAGCGCCGTGGACGCGATGTGACGCCATACGCCTTATTCTCCAGCCGCAGTCAAAGACCGACGTGCTTATCTCCTGGCTGCATGACAGCGGCTACGATATCTGTGACGCCGTCCTCGCCAAAGACGGCGGCCGGATTTATCTTGTGATGCTCGCTGGCGGGCAAACGGAGTCGACGCACACGAAACCGCTCAATATCCTGCTGCGTCGGAAAGACCCCCTGCTGCCGGAATACCTCATGGGGCAGCTCGAGAAAACAGAAAGGGCGCTTTCCGGCCTTTCAAAAGCCACGCGCTCTCAAGGCGGCGCGCGCGCCAGCCTTGAAAAGAAGCTGGATGAACTCGATCGCTTCAAAAAGGAGACGGACGCATGGTAACAGTCACCGATGTAAAAAATAAGCTCGAAGGGATCGCGCCCCTTGGGCTGAAGATGGAATTTGACAATGTTGGCTTTCTTGTGGGCTTTTCCGCGCGCCCTGTCACACGGATTCTCGTCAGTCTCGATATCACAGACGCGGTCATCCAAGAGGCGTCATCGCTCGGTGCCGAGCTCATCGTCTCGCACCACCCGCTTTTCTTTTCGCTCAAAAGCGTGACGGATACCGACAAGATCGGGCGAAAAGTCACCGCTCTTTTATCTGGCGCCATGTCGGCCATCTGTCTGCACACAAATCTGGACGCCGCCGCAGGCGGTGTCAACGATGCGCTTGCTGCCACGGTCGGCCTTTGTGATGTCGGCTTGCTCGGCGTTGACGGGCAGGAGGCCGAGCAGCCGTTTTCCTATGGCCGTTGCGGGCTTCTTTCAAAACCCGCCGCGCTGCCCGATTTTCTCGCATCGGTCAAAAATGCCCTGAAGACAAATGGGCTGCGCTATCACGATGCTGGGCGCGCCGTTCATAAAGTCGCCGTTGTCGGCGGCTCCGGCGGCAGCAGTCTCGGGCAGGCCATTGCCACCGGGTGCGATACGCTCCTGACCGCGGATGTCAAATACGATGTCTTCCTTGAGGCCAAGGAATGCGGCATCAATCTCATCGACGGCGACCATTTCTGCACGGAAAACGTGGTGACACCCGTTTTGGCGGAAACGCTCATGGCAGCCTTTCCGGGCCTTACGGTCACGATATCGGGAATACACGGCCAAACGGCGCAGTTTTTTTAGTTGCGACTTGAAAAAATCAGGCCGATTCGGTAAAATGTCGGCACGGCTTTTATGCTTACACCGAGAAGCCGGTTATTAATGCGCTGCATTTTCGAAACGAAAAGCGGCAGCAGGGAGGATTTTATGCAAAGTGCAAACATTAGTTCGCGTGTTTTGCTTCTGGCCAGGATGGCGGTTTTAATCGCCATCGTCATCATCATGACAGTATTTAATTTCGGCAATATCCCCGTCGGCCCGATCGTTGCGACAGTTTATCAGGTTCCTGTTATCATTGGTGCCGTTTTGCTTGGGCCTATCGCCGGTTCCGTTCTGGGCGGGATTTGGGGGCTCTTATGCTTTTACCTCGCCGTAACGGGTCAGACGACGGATATCGTGGCGCTGGGAACCGTCGCGCAGGAGCCGCTGGCCTACTTTGTCATCGCATTTGTACCGCGTGTTTTGACAGGGCTGTTTGCCGGTTATGTTTACAAACTGAGCAATCATTTGCTGAAACAGAAAAAAGATGTCGTTTCCTTCGGTATTTCCGGTGTTCTAGGATCTTTGACGAATACCGTCTTTTATCTGGGCGCGTTGTATTTTCTGGCAAAAGAGATTATCGCGGAAAAGTATCAGCTGGCGCTCGGTGCCGTGCTGCCTCTTGTCGGGAGTGTTGCTCTGACGAACGGTCTTGCTGAGGCGGCTGTTTCATGCATCATTGTCATTGGCGTCTGCAAGGCGCTCCGATATTTTAAAATCGCATAGAAAGGGAGAAGCCCATGCTGCTTGCTATCGATGTCGGCAATTCCAATATTGTCATCGGCTGCATTGACGGCGGCGAGATTTCACACGTCTTCCGCATGCTGACCGATATTTCAAGAACCGAGTGTGAGTATGCCGTCGGCATCAAGAACATTCTCGAATTTGAAGGTATCCGGTGCGACGGGTTTCATGGGGCGATCATCTCGTCCGTTGTGCCGCCGCTCCTGCCAGTGCTGAAGACAGCCGTCAAAAGTCTTACCGGTCTTGACGCGCTCGTCGTCGGAGCCGGGGTGAAGACGGGGATGAATATTCTGATCGACAATCCCGCCCAGCTTGGCAGCGACCTCGTGGCAGACGGGGTTGCCGCTATTGCCACATATCGCCTGCCGGTCATTGTTTTTGATATGGGGACGGCGACGACGATCTCCGTTATTGACAAGAACGGCAGTTATATCGGCGGCGCGATTTACCCGGGCGTTGCCCTGTCGATGAATGCCCTGTCGAGCGGGACGTCGCAGCTGCCAAAGGTGCCAATTGAACCGCCGTCAAGGGCTGTCAGCGGCAACACGATTGACTGCATGAAAAGCGGCGCCATTTTCGGTACGGCGTCAATGATCGACGGCATGATTGACCGGATAGAGGCGGAACTCTCCATGAAGGCCACCGTCGTTGCCACCGGCGGCCTGTCCGCGCGGATTATCCCATACTGCCGCCATGAGATCATCCATGATGAAAACCTCCTCCTGCGAGGCCTTTCTATTATTTACGAGAAGAACAAAAAGAAATAACCAAAGCGGGGGCGCCAGTGTCGTTCCCGCTTTCTTATTGGCCGTGTTTGCCGCTGGACGCGGGAAACAATGGCTGGTATACTGGCGGTAAATGAACAGTGAGGATGAGGTCTGTGCGAAAACGGCGGAAACTGACGCTTGTACTAATTTTGTTAGCCGCGTTATTCGTTGTCGGCGTTGTGGGGTATGCCTTGCTGCTCCACGTCGGATTTGTCGACGCGCTGTATATGACGGTCATTACGATTTCAACGGTCGGCTTCAGCGAGGTCGCCGTGATGACGGATGCCGCCAAGCTGTTTTCCATCATTATTATTTTTGCCGGGCTTTCCATCGTCGGCTACAGCTTCACAAGTCTTGTCGCTTTTGTCTTTGAGGGAGATATCAAGGATGCATGGAGGAGAAGGCGTATGTCTGCAAAAATCAGCGCGCTTAACGGTCATTACATTGTTTGCGGTGCCGGAGACGTCGGGCATACGGTGATCGCGTATTTTAAGGACAGCGGCGTGGATTTCATTGTGATCGAAAAAGACGTGACGCGGCACAATGAGCTCGTTGAGCAAAATGTCCTCACAGTTTTAGGCGACGCCACGCATGAGGATACGCTTTATAAAGCCGGTATCAAGGATGCAAAGGGCATGGTTTGTACGCTGTCAACAGACACCGATAATGTTTTCACTGTGCTGACAGCCAGAGAGCTCAACGAGCAGATTTATATCGTCGCTAGAGCCGTCGAGCGTACGGCCCACAACAAGCTCATTAAAGCCGGTGCCAACAAAACAATTTCCCCAAATGAAATCGGTGGTCAAAGAATCGCTGCGGCAATGATCCGCCCATCCGTCACATCCTTTCTCGATGTGATGACCCGCACCGGGGATGTGACGCTTGATATTGAAGAGGTTATCATCACGCCGCAGTCATCCATCGCCGGAAAAAACCTGAGCGAGGCAAAAATACCGGAGCAGACGGGGCTCATTGTCCTGGCGCTCAAAAAGAAGGACGAGAGCAATGTTAAAATTAATCCCAGAGCGAATGAGGTTCTCGGCGCTGGTGACAGTATTATCGTCATTGGAACGGGCGATCAGGTGGACAGGCTGCAGGCCATCGTCAGCGCGTAAAGGACTTTAGCCCTTTCGTGTTTACCTATTTTCATAATAAAAAACTGCCTTCCCCGTGGGAAGGCAGTTTTGTTTATGCTGTTTTTATTTGATTTCCACGAGCAGTTCACCGGCTTTAACGGTTTGCCCCGCGTTGACGAGCACCTTGTCAACGGTACCGGCCATCCGGGCAACGACGCTCGTCTCCATTTTCATGGCCTCGATGACGGCGAGTACCTGATTTTCCTCAACCGTATCGCCAACAGCGACGTTGATTTTTGACACCATACCGGGGATCGACGCGCCGACCTGCGCTTTGTCCTCCGGGTCAGCCAGCGTGACGTGCTTCGTCGTATCCGCGACCGTCGGGTCGGGGACGGCGACGTCGCGGCGCATGCCGTTGAGCTCAAAGTGGACGTTGCGCGTGCCGTCGTCATTCGTTGTGCCAAGGCCGAGGTATTTGATGACGAGCGTTTTGCCGTCCTCAATGGTGATCTGCGTTGTCTCACCGACCTCCATGCCCTCGAAGAAGACGTGGCTGTTCATGTTGGCGATATCGCCGTGTTCCTGACTGTGCTCGAAATAATCGGCGAGCACCTTCGGATACAGACACCAGGAGATAAGGTCGCGCTCTGTCGGATTGGGGACGTACTTTTTGACGTCTTTTTCAATGGCGTCGAAGTCGACCGGCGGCAAAAGCTCGCCGGGGCGGCAGGTAATCGGCTTTTCACCTTTTAAGACGACACGCTGCAAATCCTCTGGGAAGCCCCAGGCCGGCTGGCCCATCATGCCCTTAAAATAGCTAACAACGGAATCGGGGAAGGTGAGTGCCTCGCCCTTTTGGGCAACGTTTTCTGCCGTCAGATTGTTCTGAACCATGAAGATGGCGAGGTCGCCGACCATCTTGGACGACGGCGTGACCTTGACGAGGTCACCGAGCATGTCGTTGACGGTTTTGTACATCTCCTTGACCTCGTCAAAGCGGCTGCCGAGACCGAGGGAGACGACCTGCGGCTGCAGGTTTGTATATTGGCCGCCGGGGATCTCATAGCGGTAAATCTCCGTCATGGGATTTTTCAGGCCGCTGTCAAAGCAGATATAGCGGTCGCGCACGTCGGCCCAGTACTCCTCAAGCGCCTGCAGGCGCTCGAGATCAAAGCCCGTGTCGCGCTCGGTACCCTCCAGGGCCGCTACGACGGAGTTCATCGACGGCTGGGAGGTGAGGGAGGACATGGAGGCGATGGCCGTATCAGCAATGTCAACACCGGCCTCAGCAGCCAGAAGGATTGCTGCAACCTGATTGCCGCTCGTATCGTGCGTGTGGAAGCGGACAGGGATACCGACCTCCTGCTTGAGCGCCGCCACAAGCTTTTTCGCCGCGTAGGGCTTCAGTAAGCCAGACATATCCTTGATTGCCAGAATATGCGCGCCGCGCTTTTCGACCTCTTTGGCAAAATCGACATAGTATTTCAGCGTGTACTTGTCGCGCTTCGGGTCCATAATGTCGCCGGTGTAGCAGACGGCGGCCTCACAAATTTTATTCTGCTTCAAAACCTCGTCCATCGCGATTTCCATACCGGGAATCCAATTGAGCGAGTCGAAGACGCGGAAGACATCGATCCCGCCCTTGGCGGCCTCCGCGATGAAGGCGCGGACGAGATTGTCAGGATAGTTGGTGTAACCGACGGCATTGGAACCGCGCAGGAGCATCTGGAACATAATGTTCGGGATTTTCTGCCGGAGCTTCTCAAGACGATCCCAAGGGGACTCGTGCAGGAAGCGGTATGCCACGTCAAACGTTGCGCCGCCCCACATCTCCAAAGCGAAGCAGTCGGCAAGGATGTCGGCCGTCCCTTCCGCAGCCATGAGCATGTCATGCGTGCGCAGGCGCGTTGAGAAGAGCGACTGGTGCGCGTCGCGCATCGTTGTATCGCCAATGAGGAGCTTTTTCTGATCGAGCACCCAGTTTTTAACGGCATCGGGGCCCTCAAGGTCTAAAAGCTGTTTTAAGCCGTTACCAACGGGCTTCAGCGGCTCCGGGTAGCGCGGCTCGGCGTAGGGCTGGCGGGATGCGTCGGGTGTCGCCACCTGAATACCGGCAATGTATTTAAGCACCCGTGTGCCTCTGTCGCGTGAGCCGGTGAATTCAAACAGCTCCGGCGTGTTGTCGATAAATTTCGTATAACAGTCGCCGGAAAGGAAAACAGGGTGATGGAGGATATTTGTAACGAAGGGGATATTCGTCTTAACGCCGCGGATATGCAGCTCGTTGATGGCGCGCGAGGCCTTGCGGCAGACGCCGGGGAACGTGTTGTCCCAGACGGTGACCTTAACAAGCAGGGAATCATAGTACGGTGAAATCGTAACGCCTGTCGCGGCGTTGCCGCCGTCGAGACGGACGCCGAAGCCGCCGCCGGAGCGGTAAGACGTGATTTTGCCGGTGTCGGGGGCAAAGCTGTTGGCTGGGTCCTCCGTCGTCACGCGGCACTGGATGGCAAAGCCGTTCATCCGGAGGTCAGCCTGACTTTTCAGGCCAATTTCGGGGTGGCTGAGCGGATGGCCCTCGGCAATCAAAATCTGCGCTCTGACAAGGTCAACGCCCGTCACCATTTCAGTCACGGTGTGCTCGACCTGAATGCGCGGGTTCATTTCGATAAAATAGTGGCCGCCATTCTTGTCGACAAGGAATTCAACCGTACCGGCGTTCACATAGCCGACAGACTTGGCAATTTTAACGGCGTCGTCGTAGAGCTTCCGCCGCGTCTCCTCCGGAACGGAAAACGCCGGGGCAAATTCAACGACCTTCTGGTAGCGCCGCTGCAGCGAGCAGTCACGCTCGCCTAGGTGCAGAACGTTGCCGTGTGCGTCGGCCAGAATCTGAACTTCAATATGCTTTGGATCGACGAGGAATTTTTCAATAAAGATATCGTCGTTGCCGAAGGCCTTGATGGCCTCGCTTTTAACGAGGTGAAAAGACGGCTCAACCTCCTCCGGCGTGTCACAGCGGCGCATACCGCGCCCGCCGCCGCCGCCGGCGGCCTTGAGAATAACGGGGAACCCGAATGAAATGGCCTTCTCAAGCGCCTCATCAGCGCTCTTTAAAGGCGTCGTCGTGCCCGGAATAACGGGGACGTCGCAGCCCACGGCGATGGCCTTTGCCGAGAGCTTGTCACCCATCTTTTCCAAAACGCCGGACGGCGGCCCGACAAAAATAATGCCCGCTGCTTCGCAGGCCTTGGCAAAATCGGCGTTCTCAGACAAAAAGCCGTATCCCGGATGAATGGCGTCAACGTGGTGCTGCTTGGCAAGGCTGATGATGGTCGGGATGTCCAGATATGCGCCAAGCGGGCTTTTGTTTTTGCCGATTAGGTATGCCTCGTCGGCATGTGTCCGAAACAGGCTGAGTGTGTCCTCATTGGAGTACATGGCGACCGTCTTAAGGCCGAGGTCATAGCAAGCCCTGAAAATTCTTATGGCGATCTCACCGCGGTTGGCGGCGAGAACTTTGTATATTTTTTGTTCGCTCATATAAGGCCTCCCTCTAAAAATGCAGGAAACAGGATGCAATGTTGCAATTTCATTATAAACGCCTTTACCAAAAAGAGCAAGATGCCAGAAGTATTTTAATGTAAATCATGATAATTGTCAATTAAATACTTAAAGGATTTGTTGCAGTTGTCGCATTTACCGGAACGCGGACAGGCCCCTTGGTATGGGCGGCATGAATTTTGCATAAAAAAATATTCATCATGCAAAGATTCGGGTTTTTTATCAATCATAAGGGTGGATTCAAAATTTTGCTCATTTGCTGAAATTGTTGAGCTAACGCCTTAAAACAGGTATAATAAGCAAAAAAACAAGGAGGCGGCGTCATGCGCATCATGGCGGTTGACTACGGAGACGCGCGGACGGGGATTGCCGTGTCCGACGCCACGGGTCTTTTAGCGGGTGAGGCGTTCATTATCACCGAATGGTCGGAAGAGCGGCTTGCGGAAAAAATAGCTGACGCGGTACAAAGCCGCGGCGTGACGAAGGTTATTTTAGGGTACCCAAAGAATATGGACGGCACGCTCGGCCCCAGGGCTGAAAAAAGCGCGGCACTGGCCGCGGCGCTGCGTGAAAATTTTGGTCTCGACGTCGTCTTGTGGGATGAGCGGCGGACCACGGTTGACGCCCACCGTATCCTCTCCGAAACAGGCGTGCGCGGTAAAAAACGCAAACAGACGGTTGACGCTGTCGCCGCGTCACTCATTTTGGAGGGGTTTCTCCAAAGTCTCCGGTAAGACGGCCGCATTAGCGGCCGTTTTTCTTCTTCCGCGCGACACGCAGCACCTCGGACAGGCCGATTAAAATGATAAAAACGCCGAAGATTTTCCGCATGGTGGCGGCGCTTAAAACTGAGGCCGCAAACGAGGTGCCTAGAGCCGTTGCCACGCCCGCCAAAACGGCGGGGTATGCCAGAGCCTTCTCGACAAGCCCGTTGCGGATATGCGATATGAGCGCCGTTACAGACGTTGGCAGGAAATAGAGCAGATTGACGCCCTGGGCTGCCTGCTGTGGGAGGCGTGCCAAAACAGTCATGTAAATGATGAGCAGCGAGCCGCCGCCGATCCCCCAAGCCGATAAAACGCCTGTGGCGAGACCGGCGAGCGCATCAAAAAGAAAAGACAGCGAAAAGCCCGGCATCAAACAAAGCACCGAATGCCGCCGTAGATCAGCAGCAAGCCAAAAACGAGACGCAACAGCCGTGTGGGGACGCGCGTAAAAAGGCGCCCGCCGAAATAGCCGCCGATGATACCGCCGAGTAGATAAGGCAGGGCAAGCATTAAGTCGGTGCGCGAGCGGAGCAGATACACACCGGCAGAGACGGCGCACAGCGGTAAGATAATGAAAACGGAGGTCGCAAAGGCCCGCCGCTCCTCCAGCTTGACCCAGCGCAGCAGGAGTGGCAGGAGCAGCATGCCGCCGCCCGCGCCGAAAAAGCCGTTAACGGCACCGGCCAGCGCCCCGGCTACAGCGCATTTTCCTTTTTGTGTCATGGCATGTCCTCCTGCCTTGCTATTTATCAGCTTTTCCAAAGACGAATGTAGCCCTTGTCGTTGAGGTGCTTAATCATGATAAGTCCGATTGGGAAGAGAACCATCCCGATAACGCCGACAGTACAAAAGCCGACGTATATGGCAATCAGCGTGGCAATCGGCGGCAGGCCGATTTGCTTGCCGATAAGCTTCGGCTCGAGAATGTTCCGGAAGAGGGCGTTGACGCCAAAGAGCACGATGAGCGTGATGGCCATCTGATAATTGCCGCCAAGCAGTATCACAATGGCCCATGGCACCAATACGGTGCCGGAACCAAGGACGGGCAATGCATCTACAACGGCCACGAGCAGCGCCAGCAGAATGGCGGGCTCTATCCGGAGGATTAAAAAGGCGACGGCCATCTCCAGAAAGGTGATGCCAGATAACATCAGTTCCGCTTTGACCCATTTGCCGAACGTTTCAAACAAGTCATTTTTAACGTCGCCCAGCGTTTTGTGGCGGCTCCGCGGTATCTGCCGCAAAACAAATAAGCGCACCTCGTGCCAGCTGCTGCTGATGAAAAAAACACTCACGGCGCATGTCAAAAAGAACAGGACGAGCTTCGGTGTGAAGCGAGCGGCGTCCGTCAAAAGACCGAGGATTTTTCCGGAGAGCGTTGCGGGCAGCTCGGCCGTCTTGTCCCCGAACCCGTCAAGCGCGTTTTTCAGGTAATTCTGGATTTCCGGCGGCGCCGATCCGATGGCGGTATTGAGCCGGTCGCTGATAAGGCCGATCGTCTTGGACAGGCTCATGAGAATGGAAGGCATGTTTTTCACAAGCCCCGTCAGCTCGATGACGGCGCGTCCGATGATAAGCGCCGTGAGGCCGGTTAGTGCCGCGAAGATGATGACGGTGCAAAGCCCGGCGGCGAAGGAGCGACGGAAATGAAAACGCGCTGTCAGAAATCGGACGGCCGGTTCCATCAATTGGGCGATAACAAAGCCCACAATAAACGGCAGAAGCCACGGCAGGGCATAGCGCAGGACAAACCAAACGGCAAGCAAACCGACGGCGCCGTAAGCGAAATACAGCGCCCGGCGCAGATGCTTGTTTTCCGGCATTATCATCACCACACCTCCGGCCAGCCGCCGACAAATTATGAGATTTGAGCGCTCAAAACGGTTGCAGAATATAGGAACCTATGGTAGTATACTTAATTACGAAAAGGTATATACGCGGTTTACAGCCGTTTAAACAATTAAGGTGTGTGATTTTGGATGTTCGATATTGCGATCCTGGGTTTCGGTACGGTCGGTTCCGGTGTTTTGGAGGTTATTGAAAAAAATTCGGATATGATAACCCAAAACGCAGGCCAGGAGATCCGGGTCAAATATATTGTTGACGTCAGGGATTTTTCAGGGACGCCGTATGAAAAACTCGTTGTCAAGGATTTTGCCGTTGTTGAAAAAGACGCGGATGTTAGGCTCGTTGTCGAGACGATCGGCGGCGCGGGCGTGGCGTATGATTTTACGCGCCGCAGCCTCCTGGCCGGCAAGAGCGTCGTCACCTCCAACAAAGAGCTTGTCGCCAAGCACGGGTTCGAGCTGACACAGCTCGCGCGCGAGAAAAACGTTAATTACCTGTTTGAAGCCAGCGTCGGCGGCGGCATCCCGATCATCCGCCCGCTGACGCAGTGTCTGGCCGCCAACAAAATTAATGAAATCTATGGCATTTTAAACGGCACCACGAATTACATTTTAACCGAAATGGTGAAAAACGGCGTCTCCTTTGACGCGGCGCTGCGTGACGCGCAGCAGAAGGGTTACGCCGAGGCAAACCCGGAGGCCGACATCAAAGGTCATGACGTCTGCCGCAAAATCTGCATTTTATCAGCCTTGTGCTTCGGCCGCCACGTCTATCCCGATCAGGTGCCGACGGAAGGCATCGAGGCCGTCACGCTGGACGATATCAACTTTGCGTCCGGCATCGGCTATAAAATCAAGCTGCTCGGCCGCGCCGTCAGTCTGGACGGCGACCGGATTTCCGCCTATGTCGCCCCACACCTTGTCGGTGACGATAACATGATTTCCGGCGTTGAGGGCGTTATGAACGGCATTTTCGTCCGCGGCAACGCCATTGGCGACGTGATGTTTTACGGGGCCGGGGCCGGTAAGCTGCCGACGGCAAGCGCTGTTGTCGCGGATGTGATTGACGCGTCAAAGCATGTTGGTTCCCGTAAATGGCTCAGTTGGTCGGAGGGTGATCCGGACCTCATTGCCGACCCCGCGCTGCTGGAAAGCGCGTGGTATGTCCGCGCCGCTGCTGATGCCGACACAGTCCGCCGCACCGTTGGCGCGGTGACGATTATCGGTGAGCGCGCCGGGGAGACGGCCTTCACAACGGCTGTCATGAACAAAATGAAGGCGGACGACCTTTTAAAGAAGCTTTCGGTGCGCGCGGCGTTCCGAATTATCGACTGAGCGGACTTGTTATGATCTTATGCGCCGCGGAGAGGTGCCATTATGGCAAAAGCGGCAATGGAGGATATTTATGGCGCTAATTGTTCAGAAATTCGGCGGGAGCTCCGTAGCGGACGCCGAAAGAATCCGTCGTGTGGCAGGGATCATTGCCGACACCTTTGTCGACAACAACGATGTCGTCGTTGTTCTGTCCGCGCAGGGGGATACGACGGATGACCTCATCGAGAAAGCTGCGGAAATAAACAGCCACCCGTCCAAACGGGAAATGGATATGCTATTGGCCACCGGAGAGCAGATTTCAATCGCTCTCATGGCGATGGCTCTTGAAAAAATGGGCCTTCCCGTCGTCTCGCTGACGGGCTGGCAAATCGGGATGCAGACGAACGCCGATTACGGCAGCGCGCGCATCAAGCAGGTCACGTGCGAGCGCATCCGGGAAGAGCTTGATAAACGCCGAATCGTCCTTGTTGCCGGCTTTCAGGGCATTAATAAGCATGACGATATTACGACACTTGGGCGCGGCGGGTCAGACACGACGGCCGTTGCCATCGCCGCGTCGATGAACGCCGATCTCTGCCAGATTTACACCGACGTGGAGGGTGTTTACACAAGTGACCCGCGCAAGGTGCCCAACGCGCGCAAGCTCGAAGAAATTACGTACGACGAAATGCTGGAGCTCGCGTCACTTGGCGCGCAGGTTCTGCATAACCGGTCGGTGGAAATGGCCAAGCGGTACGGCGTTGACCTGGAGGTGCTCTCCAGCTTTGTCAGAAAGCCCGGCACAAAAGTCAAGGAGGTAACAAAAGTGGAACAGACAAAAATCAGCGGTATCGCCAAGGATGCCGACGTCGCGCGCATTGCGCTTATCGGTCTCAAGGACGAGCCGGGTATCGCCTTTAAGGTGTTCAGGGTTTTGGCCAAAGCCAAAATCAATGTTGATATCATTCTCCAGTCCATCGGCAGAAACAATACGCAGGATATCAGCTTTACGGTTGCCAAGGGTGATATGCTTCAGGCGGAAAAGGTGCTCCGCGAGGCGCAGGAGGCTATTGGCTTTTCCGATATCAGCGTAACGTCCAATGTCGCCAAGGTCAGCATCGTTGGCGCCGGGATGATGTCTTCATCCGGCATCGCCGCCATCATGTTTGAAGCGCTTTATGACGCGAAGGTCAATATCAATATGATCTCCACGAGTGAAATCAAGGTCTCCGTCCTCGTCGATGCCGACGATGCCGACAGAGCCGTTTCCGCCATCCACGCCAAGTTCTTTGAAAATTAAAGGTTGCCATTATACCATAAACAAACAGACGCGCCTTTTGGGCGCGTCTGCTTTCGGTTTAAGACAGTTATAGCGATTTGGCAAAACGGACGCCGAAGTCATAAGCTTCCTGCAGCTCCGTTTCAGACGGTACAAAGCGGCAGCGGCAGCCGTCCTCAAAAACATCAACATTGAGGGATTTCAAATGCGTCGACAGCAGGGGCAGCGCCTCGCCGCTCCAGCCGTACGAGCCGAAAAGGGCGGCACGGCGACCCTTGCAGTTTGTCCCTTCCAGCATATGAATCAGCTCCCAGACGGGCGGCAGGGCGTTTTTGTTAATTGTCGGTGAGCCGATGCAAAACGCGTCGGCCTCGTTAATCGTCTCGCACAGGGAGCAAGGGGAGACGTGCACCAGGTCGTACATGCTCACAGTTGCCGCCGGCAAGACATGATTAATCCCCTCGGCAATTTTCACGGCCAGACGTCCCGTACAACCATAGGCGCTGCAATAAAAAATAGGGATAACGGGGTGCTCATGCCGCTTCGGGGTGCTCCAGTCGTCATAGGCGAGCATGGCTTCCTCCAGGAAAACGCCGCGACGGAGCACAGGGCCGTGACTGGGGCAGACAAATTTCACGTCAAGCGCCTTGAGCTTATCAAGCCCTTTCTGGACGTAAGACTTAAACGGGCCGAATATAGCGTCAAAATAGGATTTGAACGTCTGATAGTACGCCTGCTTGTACTGCACCAGCGCGTCCGACATTGTCGGCTCGCAGAAGTGCGTCCCCAGAAAATCGCAGGTAAAAGCAATCTGATCCTGCTCAAACCAGGTAAACATGGAGTCCGGCCAGTGGAGAAAGGGCGCGTGGATAAATTGCAGCGTTTTACCGCCGCCAATATCAAGCGTTTCCCCATCTCGGACAGCCCGCATGTTGATCATGGGATCGTTCGTAATAAAGGGAAGATAAATTTTACCGGCGGGCGACGTCAGGATTTGAATCTGTGGGGCAATCTTGATCAAGCGCTCAAGAGAGCCGGAATGGTCGGGCTCGTTGTGATTTAAAATAATATAGTCAAGGCTTTTCAAATCGACAAGGCTTTTGACGTTTTCAATATATTCTTCAAAATGGCGGGCGTGTACAGTATCAATCAGGACATTTTTTTCACCTTTTAATAAATAGGCGTTGTACGATGTGCCGTATTCCGTTTTCATAACAACGTCAAAGACGCGCAATGCGGGGTTCAGCACACCGACAGAGTAAAGACCGTCCATGAGCTTTATGACACTCATATCGATGACCTCGTTTCAAAAGTATTATGTCAATTTTATATGAAGGCGTGAGTGGACGCAAGAAAAACAATATACAACGCTAAAAAAATACAAAAAAGAGCAAAAAAAGTACAAGCATAAAGCAAAAAGTTCCGAAAATGATGGTGATTTTATCACGGATAATACCCCCCGGGGGTGGTATACTTCAAACATCATTTGGAATTGAGGTGTGATGAAATGCTCCAGAAAACAATGAATAACAGCGGCGGAACGGATACCCGAACGCTGACCATCAATAAAAAGCGCTGCCCGCAGAATCATCCGTGCCCGTCTGTCCGGGTCTGTCCTGTCGGCGCGCTTCATCAGAAAGGGTTTGACGCCCCCATTGTCGACGAAAAAAGCTGTATCAGCTGCGGTAAATGCGTCAAGTTCTGCCCGATGCGCGCTATTGCCTTTGCATAACGGCGTTGGATAGCGAGCCCGACGAACAAGAAAACCCTGCATTCAGGTCGAATGCAGGGTTTTGTTTGATGTTAAGCGTTCAAACTGGCTAAGGTGATTTCCGTTTGCGGCGCAATGGTGACGAAACGACTTGCATCCCATGGGCCGGTGAGCAGTGCGGTAATGTAATTAAATGAAGCAGGAATAACCTTTTTTTCAAGCTCAAGCGCAATGGCTATCTCGTCTGTTAAGGGATGGATGGAAGCCACATCATAACCGCCAGTGTCCAAAATGCCGAGATATTTATAGTTACCCAGCATGGCGGAGAAAATGCGTTTGCCGGAGGCGATGCCGTACTTATTGACGGCATACTGATACTCCGCCCAGATGTTGCGTTCGCCCTCAAGGGAGCCTTTCGTGAGAAAATAGGTGCGTTCAAGCTTCCTTTTGGCCTCGGATGAACCGAGGAAAACAGCGATACAATCGTCGGCACGCGGCAGAACGAGCTCAAAGCTGCCTGTTTTTAAGCCGACGACGGCGTTGCCGCAGAAGCCGAAGGTAAGCAAGACTCGGTCCACATCACGAAGCCCGTCAAGCGTTTTCTGGAGCTCAAGGCGCAGCTTTTCAGGAAAGTTATGCAGGCCGGAATCAAGCCAGATGATCGGCTGTGAAAAACCGAGTGCATCAAAAGCCGCCTCAAGCTCATGGTGGAACGACCGGCAGGCGATAATCATCGTTTTGCCCATTGAATCATTATTCCTGACTATCGCTCATCTGCGCAAAGATTTCTTTCGAATCGCGGTTTTTTGTTATGTATTTATTAAAGATAACCGGCAGGATAAGGCTTGTCAGCAGAGCAGTGACAACAAGGGCTGAATAGAACGTATCGTCAATAATTTTTGCTTCAAGCGCAATTTTGGAACCGATCAGCAAAAGGCTGAACTGTGCAGCAAGCATGGAACCTGTCTGCATGGTGAGTTTTGTACTGAAGATTTTCTTAAATAAGAATGCCGGGATGAATTTTGCGGCGAACATTACAGCAAATAAAATCGGAATCATCATGATAATACTTGTAGATGAAAAAAGTGCTGGCACGTTGATACCGGAGCCCGTAATGATAAAAAACAGCGGGATAAAGAATCCGAAGCTGATGGTATCCAGTTTGTGATGGATGACCTCTTTTTCCTTTTTTCCAAGGACAATTGCCAGTGTAATACCAAGCACATAAGCGCCAAGAACTTCGTCATAGCCGATGACGTGAATGATAAAGACGTATACAAACATGAGGGCGATAACAAATCGGGTGTCCAGATTAAAAAAGTGCTTAACATCACCAAGAGCCGTCTGATAGCTTGAGCCAATACGTTTTTTTATCGCCATGAACAGCATGATAGAGAGAATGATACCAGCGATAAGCAGAATATTCGTGACCATTCCCATCAAATTCATGTGGCTGTGAGATGATACTAAAAAAAGGCACACAATTTCACTGAATGTCATATATAAAATCAGCGTCTGACCATAGAAAGTTTCCGTCATATTATTCTCTTTCAGGATGGGAATGACGATGCCCGGTGCTGTGGCGGCAATAATGACGCTGACCATGTAGACGCTTTTAACAACCCCGGCTAAAAGCAGAATGTAGCCAAAGGCAAAGGAAACACCAAGAGAAAGGAAGAAAACGACGATAACGATCGGAAGGGGGTTCGGACCCTTCTGGCCCGGCTTTCTGAAGATGATATCCGGATTGATTTCAAGACCGAGTACAAGCATAAAAAATAAAACACCGGCGGTTTTCATGAACCCGAGAACTTCCGGACTCCCAAGGAGGTTAAAGGCCGATTTCCCGATGACCATACCGACGATGATTTCGACGACAAGAGTTGGAATCTTAATAAATTTGACTTTTGCGGAAATGATAGGTGTCAGGACTGCGCAGACACACAGAAGTAATAGCGTTCCATAATCGCTTTGAAATAATGTTTGCATTAGGTTAATTTCCCTCCCAAAAGTTTGTTGAAGGAGTGCTTTGCTTCAACGCACTTTTTAAATCATAAAACATACGAATTTGAATGTCAAGGCGTCAAGAAACAATTCGTGACGAATATTAGACAGATTGCGCATAAAAAGAGATACGGTAAACCCGTATCTCTTTTTCATTTGCAAAAGCTTATTTGCCTTCGACTTTAACAGGGCCGATCTCGTTCTTACGGTATGCGTTCGTAAACTTTCTGCACAGGCGGTCACGGCCGAGCAGCGTCTCCGTCACGAGCATCGAGGTGTACAGGTCGCGGTTGCAGGGATCCATAACAGCAGAGTCCAGACCGATATAAGCGGCCAGAGCATAGAAGTGCTGATTCAGAACCTTGCGAAGCGGCATGCCGAAGGAAATGTTGCTGATTGCAGCCGTGATCTTGATCGTCGGATACATCGCCTTGACTTCCTTCACCGTATCCGCAAAGTTGATAACGGAGTTGTTATCCGCGGAGATGGCGGTGATCAGGGGGTCAATGTGGATGCGGTCCGGTGTGATGTCATACTTGGCAGCTGTTTCAACAACATACTTTGTAATGGCAACACGACCCTTAGAGTCGTTCGGGATACCGTTATCGTCCGTTGTCTGGGCGATAACCTGCCACTCGGTGCCCTTGATGAGCGGGAAGATGATGTTGCACTTGCCGCCTTCCTGAGCAACGGAGTTGATGAGGCCAGGTCTCTTGATATAGGGGATAACCTTTTCAAGAGCCTTGATGTTCGGGCTGTCGATGCAAATCGGGGTGTCAACCGTATCCTGGACAACATCGATCATCCACTTTAAGGTTTCGACTTCGATCTCGGGGGATGTGCTGGCGCAAACGTCAAGGAAGTGTGCACCGGCGTCGGCCTGTTTCTTGGCAAGATCGCGGAGCGTCTGCTCGTCGCGCGCCAGGATGGCCTTTTTCATGCTGGGGATGGTACCGTTGAGTTTTTCACCAATAATGATCATTTTAGTAACTTCGTCCTTTTTTATTGCAGTTTAAATATAATCTTCCGCCCGCGTGAGCGGGCGGAACATTAACATTATAATTATTTGCCTTTGACCCAGTCGAGGCAGACCTGAACCGTCTCAGCCGCGTTCGTGGACCAAGCGTCGGCGCCGGTGACTTTCATCGCGTCTTCGCTGGCGCAAGCGCCGCCGATCGTGATCTTAATGCCATCTCTCAGGCCGGCAGCCTTCAGGCCGTCGATCGTGTCTTTCATGGAGTCGATAGCGAGTGTCAGAACGCCGCTGAGGCCAACGATGTCCGGCTTCACTTCCTTAACCTTGTCCACAAAAGCGCTGACAGGCTGATCGATGCCGAGGTCATGAACTTCAAAGCCGGCAGCTTCTGCCATGCTTCTGAAGATGTTCTTGCCGATGTCGTGCAGGTCGTCATGGACAGTGCCAAGGACGATCACGCCGACCTTCTTTGTTGTCTCGCCGCCGATGATCGGCTTGAGAACGTTGACAGCGCCTGTGAGGAGCTCGCCGGCGAAGATCAGGTCGCCGACAAAGTATTCGCCTTTTTCGAAGAGGCCGCCGACGATGCCCATGCCGTCCTGGCAGGCGGCGATGGCTTCCTGAGCCTGCGCTTCGGTGGGGTTCGTGCCGACGAATTCCGTCAGCATGGCGACGACTTTCTCTTCCTCAAGAGCGCCGACGGCTTCGGTGAGTGCTTTTAAATCCAACATAAAATAAACCTCCAGTTATATATAGTTACTAATTATCTTGAAAAAATAATCAAGTGTAACAATAAGATTAATACGCGCCGTATTTGTGGACAGCTTCGGTCATCGCAACAATGTTCTCGACCTTCGCCGGGCCAATCGCGTTGAAGGGCAGCGTCCAGATGAAGCCGCGGCAGGATTTCATTTCGTCCAGGATTTCCTTGACGCGCGCGTCGACTTCTTCCGGTGTACCGCCGATTAAGAGGGCCGGTGAGCAGCCGCCGCCGATGCACATGTGGTTGCCGATGACTTCCTTGGCCTTCGTAAGATTCGTTCTGTCCATCCAGGCGATCGCTTTGCCTTCCGGCAGCTCCAGCAGCGTATCGAGCAGGTGGTCGTGGTTGCCCTGCAGCGAAAGCAGCGGGGTGTAATCGTCCTTGATGAGCTCTTCGACGATCCATTTGAGGTACGGCCAGTGGAATTCTTTGAACTCTCTCTTGGAGAGGAAGCTGTTGTACCACACCGGGCAGAAGACGCGGCGTGAGCCGGTCAGCTGGTAGGAGAGGTCGCCGGTCATCTTGCCGACAGCAAGGAGAACGGGCGCCAGAGCTTCGCAGACCTTCTTAACCTTCGCCGGGACACGATGCACGTCCATAATGACCTTGTCGAAGTCACGCAGGAAGGCGCCAAGCGCATCCAGCGGGTTCGGGCAGGCGGAGAAGTAGTACGGCGGTGTGTTGGCAGCTTTCATTTCCTGCGTGTATTTAACAGCGCCTTCCAGAGCCGGGCCGAGCTTCATGCCGAAGTTGATGAGGGCCGTCGTCGCTTCGCCGCTGCCGGGCTTGGACAGTGCGCCGTACGCTCTCGGAACGATCTTCTCATTGATGAAGCCGAACGGGTCGGCAAGCAGATCGTCATATTCTTCAGCGCTCATCAGCGTATCTTTAATTTTGAACTGAGACTCGTTGTTGACAGAAATTTCTCTGCCGGGATGCGAGGAATAGTGATCCTTGAGGATATCGTGTGCAAAACCGCCACCGGCGATAGAAGCAAGCGCGACATTGATAGCTGTCGGTGCATCTGTACCGGCAAGGGCGAGGCCAAGCGTTACGGTTTCAAAAGAGCGGATAATACCGGCGGCATCCCAGTTGAAGTCACGAGCAAATTTTGTTGAGGCAGCAATGAACTTTTCCTGATCATAGAACATTTCCTCATAAGTAAGACCCGAATACTTCGCGGGGAAATAAAGCAGGTTAACACCGATCGGCACACGGTCAACCTTCTTCAGTTTTGCGGCGTTGTCCATTCTCTGGAGTTTTTCTTCGTAGCTGCTAGCACCAATATTTATCATAAATATCCCTCATTTCTACAAATTCATATGATAACACAGAAAAAACTCGCCTAGGGCACTTGTCGATAAATATTCACGGAATATTCATCAGGGATCGATGTGACAGATGTTACATAAGTCATATAATTGGTCAAATCGTTGTCACTGCTTCACTAAGGAGGGATGGCCAGATCACGACACTTATGTAACGCATCGTACATAGAATCATCCTTTCACTATTAGTAAATGATCATCAATATGCTATATCATATTGGAGTCTATGTCAATATTCAGAAAAGTATAATATTGATGCCGAATTTATGTGAAAATGCATATAAAAAAGCGCTCAATATCGTCTAAATTACAAAAAAATAACTTTTGACACTGTAAAGAGTAAAAGTAAGTATGTTATCCGACAATGAGGTCGGATTCAGCCGATTCCAGATACTTTTCGATCAGCGCGAGCGCCGAACAGCCGGGGCCTGCCGCAGCGCGGGCTTTTTGTAGAACGTCTTCATCCATGAAGTCGATGATATTTTCAAAACCGACGGCCTCCAACGCTTGCTGCGGCGTTACATACCGGTGGCCATTTTGAATCTTGATTTGCTTCATTCGTTTTGCCCTGCCGCTTCGTTATGGAGCCGGGTGACCATAAACGCGTTCCATTCTGCCACTGTGGCCGACAGTGCCTCGTCCAGGTACGATAAGGCCGTCGCCTCCAGGTCTTCCGGCACACCGTAAAACGCCTCGGCAACAGAACCGGTTATGGCGGCAAGCGTGTCGCTGTCACCGCCGATGGAGACGGCATTGCGGATGGCGTCCTCGAATGATGTCGAATCAAGAAAAGCTGTCAGCGCCTGCGGAACGCTGTTCTGGCAGGCTGTGCTCGGCGCATACGTCTGGCGGATTGTGTCAATCGTCTCGTCAAGCGGGTAATAGGAGCGCAGTTTTTCACGCAGAGCCTCTTTGGACAGGCCCCGGCGCGCCAGAAAAACGGCCATGGCCACCGCCTCGGCGCCTTTAAGGCCTTCCGGGTGGTTGTGCGATACGCCTGTGACGATCTTGCTCATGACCGTCACCTCATCTGCCGTCTGTGCAACATGTCCGACGGGACTGATGCGCATGGCCGCCCCGTTGCCGAAGCTGTTGTATGGGCGTGGCAGCTCGTCAAAAATCCAGCGGAAAAACAGGCCGCCGTAGCCACTATCGGGGTAACGCTGGCCGAAGTTTTGCATATAGGTGAGGCTGACGTTTTTCAGAAGTGTCTGCGCGCCGCCGTAATCGCCTTCAAGGTTGTCGGCGGTCTCTTTAATATGTTCTGTAACCATGAGGGACTTGGCAACAGCCAGCGTCATAACGGTGTCGTCCGTCGGGCGGCAGCCGTCCGCGAAGAGCTCAAAATCCTTGCTTTTGTGATTGTTAAACTCAAACCGGGAGCCGACGATATCGCCGATGATTGCACCGATCATACAAAGCCCTCCTTGACATGCGGGCGCAACCCGCTGCGGCTTTTTATTTTACCACGCATTTTCACAGCCGACAAGGCCTTCTTGCGTCAAAATAAGACTTTTTTCATCAAGCCTTTTCGTTTGCAGTTTTGGCGTATCAGAAAATAATAGAAAAATTTATATATATTGACAAAATAATCAGTAATTGTTAAGATTGCTTTCGGGCTCATGCTGTACTTCTTATTAAAATGGAATGATATTATTGAAACCATTTTCAGCGCTTAAATTCATCATTGAGAATAAGCGTAAGGGCATCATGACATTTCTTGTTTTAATCTTGGCTGTTTGCGCGATTGCGCTGGTCACAGTCCTTACAGACTCAATTTATGAAAGCGTGGATCAGACGTATCTGCGTCAATACAAGGAATTTTCAATTGTCTATCCCGCGCCCGGCGATCTTTATCTGAATGCGTCCGTCGTGGAGCTGCTCCAAAAAAACACGGATATCGAGAAGCTGGTACCCTGCGACGCGGAGAACAC
Source organism: Oscillospiraceae bacterium ZGZL (assembly GCA_038405045.1). GTDB lineage: Bacteria > Bacillota > Clostridia > Oscillospirales > Oscillospiraceae > Sporobacter. The sequence continues at coordinate 386,399 of JBBZIV010000001.1, forward strand.
CATGATAAGCCTTGCCATGGGGAATTCTTCGGTGACAGGTATCTTTGCCGGTCAGGAAGATGTCAGCTACTATCTCGGCAAAATTGGTGACACGCTTAAGGATGGGAGACTGCCGGAAAACGGGACGAACGAAATTGCCGTCCATTGGCGGGTGCTGGCGAATAAACACTGGGAAATCGGTCAATCGGTCGGCAGTGACATTGACCCTGACGAAAGCCTTGCCGGCACGTATAAAATCGTCGGTGTCCTTGATGGGGAAAGTATCGCGTTTGTCGGGACGCAGACAAACCGGGAGAGGACGTACATAAAAAATAATCTCGATATCTCCAAACCGGTTGCCTATGCCGTTTTTCCAAAGGAAGGGAAGCAGGACGCCGTCAATCGGGTTATCGATGGGATCAACAGGAAAGACGCTGGCTCTGAGACATTAACGAAAATGACCACGATGATCAACAAGCAGCTCGCCTCTCTGAATTCAACGATTGTCAGCTTGCTCCTCATCATGATCATCATCATTTCCATCTCCTCCGGCGCGCTGATGTATCTCGTCTATCTGCAGCGCTCAGACGAGTTTGGCATACTCGTTGCCATGGGCTACCGAAAGGGCTTTATCTATCGGCTTATTTTGAAGGAGGTTCTGGCGCTGGACGTGCTCAGCTGGGCTGTTGGCTTTATCTTGGCCTATTTCATGGTATTGCTGCTGAATAAAGCCGTCTATTTGCCGCAGGGTAATGTTTTGAATTTCTTTAATATAAAAGTACTGGTGTACACGTTTTGCATCCCCGTCATGGTTGCTGTTTTCAGCATATTACCAATCATTATGAAGCTGCGTCGGCAAGACCCGATCACAACAATAGAAAGAAGGGATTAAGATGCTGGAATGCCGTGATTTAACACTGGTGTATCAAGACGGCCATCGGGAAAACCGCGTCCTTGACGGCGTCGATCTTCAAATTCAAAACGGCGAGAATGTCGTGCTGCTTGGGCCCTCCGGCAGTGGGAAAAGCTCGCTCATCTATCTCTTTTCCGGCCTGAAAAAGGCAACCTCGGGGATGATTTTGTATGACGGCAAGGAAATTGAAAATTTCTCAAAACGGGATTTTTCTGATTTGCGCCGCCGGAAGTTCGGTTATATATTTCAAATGCATTTTCTTATCCCGTATTTGACAGTCATGGAAAACGTTCTAGTCGGCGCGCCCAAAATGGGCAGCGCTTATCGCGGGAAGGCGCAGGCGCTTTTGGATGAATTGGGTATCGGGGAATACGCCAAAAAGAAGATTCACCAGCTCTCTGGCGGCGAGCGCCAGCGGGTTGCCATCGCACGGGCCCTCATTTCTGAGCCGGATATTATTTTTGCTGACGAGCCGACGGCCTCACTCGATCACGATACAGCGGTTGAAATCCTGGCGCTCCTGAAAAAATACAAAGATTCGACAACGCTGATGATCGCCACGCACGATACGTCGATCCTCAAAGGCGACGAGACAATTGTTCGTATCGAGCATAAAAAAGCCGTCCGAGCGTAGGGGATGTAGCAAACTAAAAATGTGCTTGAATGCCGTGAGGCCGTACATTTTCTCAAAAAAATAAACCCTGTAGTCGTTAAAACTACAGGGTTTTATCCTGGTGCGCGAGGGGGGACTTGAACCCCCACGTCCGTTACGGACACTAGAACCTGAATCTAGCGAGTCTGCCAATTCCACCACTCGCGCGTGAGTGCTTTGATATAGTAACATTACGTCAAATCAATGTCAAGCCCCAACCGCTGTAAAATGTCGCCTTGTGCGTGTCTGTTTGCCTGTTCTGCCGACACTGTTTTACTAATAAGCATAGTACAAGATGTTGGCAAAACAGCCGGGCGGACACCCGGCGCGACGGGAGCGGAGCAAATGGCAGGGTTAAAGGAATTCAACGCGGCTTTAAGCGGGTTTGTCTGGGGGTGGCCGATGCTGGCGCTCATCGTCGGCTCCGGCCTTTATATCGGCATCCGCACCGGGTTTATTCAGATTTTCGAATTCCGCTACGCTATGAAAAACACAATTGGCAAAGCATTCAAGAAGCAAAAATCGGCAAAGGGTGCCGTCACGCCCTTTCAGGCGCTTACAACGGCGCTGGCGGCAACAGTTGGCACCGGCAACATCGCCGGGATTACCTCTGCCGTCACGCTCGGCGGGGCGGGGTCAATTTTCTGGCTGTGGATATCGGCACTCATCGGCATGGGGACGAAATATGCCGAGATTCTGCTGGCCGTTCACTTCAGAGAAAAAAACGCTAAGGGCGACTATGTCGGCGGCCCGATGTACACCATTCAAAACGGCCTCGGCAGGCATTTCCGGTGGCTGGCTGTCCTCTTCAGCATTTTTGGCGCGGTGGCCGCCTTCGGCGTTGGCAATGCCGTGCAGGTCGGGACGATGACAAGCTCCATCACCAGCGCGATCGGGTCTTTTTATCCGGCGACGGCGGGCAGCCGAGGTCTCATTAATCTCATGATTGGTCTTGCCGTTGCAGTGATGACGGCGCTGACGCTGTTTGGCGGCGTCAAACGCATCGGCCGGGTGACAGAGCTGATTGTGCCGTTCATGGCGGCTTTGTATATCCTTGCATCGCTCGCCGTCATCGTTGTGAACATCGGCTCAATTGGCACGGTGTTTGCCAAAATCCTGCATGACGCCTTTTCTCCGGCAGCAGCGCTTGGCGGGGCGGCGGGCATCTCCGTTAAAACGGCTGTCGGCTGGGGTTTTCGCCGCGGCGTTTTCTCTAACGAGGCCGGGCTTGGCTCGGCTCCCATCGCCCATGCGTCGTCAAGCGAAACGAACCCCGTCAAGCAGGGACTGTACGGTGTCTTCGAGGTGTTTGTCGACACCATCGTGCTCTGTACGCTGACAGGGCTGACGCTTTTAATGAGCGGCATTGTCATCCCGTATGGGACGCACGGGACGACCGCCCTCAACATCGCGTCGTTCGGCACGGTTTTCGGTGACAAAGCCGCGGGCGTCATCCTCGCCGTCGGCATGTCGATGTTCGCCTTGGCGACGGTGTTCGGCTGGGCGCTGTATGGCACGCGCTGCGCGGAATACTTGTTCGGTACCGGGTGTATTAAGTATTATCAGGCGCTTTATGTGCTTGTCACCGTCGCGGGGGCGACGGTGGATTTGGAGTCGGTCTGGCAGCTTGCCGATACGCTTAACGGCTTGATGGCCATCCCGAATCTCATCGCCGTGATGGCCCTGACCGGCGTCGTCGCGAAGCTGACAAAGGAGCATTTTGAGGGGCATGAACAGCGCTTCAAAGCCAGCACGCCAAAGCGGCAAAACAAAAACAGGCACCGCGTCTGACCGCGGTGCCTGTCGTTTGAGAGGCTATTTCTGAGCTTTCATAAGAACGGACCCGATCATATCGGCGATCAGCAGGAGCGTTGAGGCTCGGTGCAGATTCAACACGGTTGTGCCGATTGTTTTCGATAAACTCATCACGGCGCCTGTGGCGATGAGCCCGGCGGCAAACAGGCCCGCGCCCGCCGCCAGCAGGAGAATAGGGACGCCGCCTTCGCCCACCTTCAGCAGTTGCACGAACCCAATCACGGCAACGACGATACCGGCGACAGCGAGAAGCTTGTGGATGGTGAATACCGGCGTGTTAAGGGGGATACCCAGCTTCCGCAGCCATATACCGGCAAAAAGGGATAAAATCAGCAGCGCACCCGCAACGATCAGCTTTATTGGCATCGGTCGTTCTCCTTTCACAGATTACAAATCAGCCAAAGCGGAGTTCTAAATTCGCGCTACGCCCGAATCTCTCGCGGCCTGACGCACCGCCTCGGCGACGGCGGGGCCGACGCGCGGGTCAAACGGCTCTGGGATAATTTTGTCACGCGCCAAATCGTCTCCGACGAGTGCGGCAAGCGCCCGCGCGGCGGCAAGCTTCATCGCGTCGTTGATGTCGGACGCGCGCACGTCGAGCGCGCCTCTAAAGATGCCGGGGAAGGCGAGAACATTGTTGATCTGGTTTGGGAAATCGCTCCGCCCCGTGCCGACGATGGCGGCACCGGCTTCAATGGCCTCGTTTGGCATGATTTCCGGCACCGGGTTTGCCATCGGGAAGAGTATGGGATCCTTCGCCATAGAGCGCACCATCTCTTTTGTGACGGTACCGGGGGCGGATACGCCGATGAACACGTCGGCGCCTTTGATAACGTCTGCCAAGCTGCCGGACTGCCTACCGGGGTTTGTTACAGCGGCAATTTCCGCCTTGGCGGCGCTGCTATTGGGGCGGCCCTCATATATCGCGCCCTCCCGGTCGCACATAACGACGTTTCGAAGACCGAGCGAGAGGAGCAACCGGATGATTGCCACGCCAGCAGCGCCAGCGCCGGAGGTGACGACCTTGATATCCTCTAACCGCTTTCCGGTCAGTTTCAGCGCGTTTAAAAGCGCCGCGAGCGTCACAACGGCGGTGCCGTGTTGATCGTCGTGAAAAATCGGGATGTCGCAGATTTCCTTGAGGCGGCGCTCAATTTCAAAGCAGCGCGGCGCTGAAATGTCCTCCAGATTGATCCCGCCGAAGCTTCCGGCCAGAAGCGCCACCGTGCGGACAATTTCGTCGACGTCCTTCGAGCGGATGCACAGCGGCACGGCGTCCACGCCGCCGAAAGCTTTGAACAGGACGCATTTGCCCTCCATCACGGGCATCCCAGCCTCCGGGCCGATGTCACCGAGGCCGAGAACGGCCGTCCCGTCGGTTACGACGGCCACAAGATTGTGCCGCCCTGTCAGGGTGTAGCTTTTCATGATGTCCTTTTGTATTTCTAGGCAGGGCTGCGCAACGCCGGGCGTATATGCCAGCGACAAAGCCTGCTTGTTTTTAACGTCCATTTTCGGGATATAATCAATTTTACCGGCCCACTCATAATGCAGCCGGAGCGACTCCTGCGCGTAATCCATCTGTCAGCCCCCATGTTTTCAAATGCTGCCTTATTTTACAGCATCGGCTGAAAGAAAACAAGACAGGATAAAAGCCGACAAATTCGAAGATCACGTTTTTTTGACGAAAGCCAGCTCGTCAGAAAAGGTGACGCCTGTGTAGTACCAGCTTAAAATCTCCTTGTACGTTTTACCCTCCTGCGCGAAGGCGTTGGCCCCGTATTGGCTCATGCCGACGCCGTGGCCATAGCCCGTCGTCGTGAAAACAACGTTTTTGTCATCGAGCTTAATAGACGCCGCCGTCGAGCGGAGGCCGAACATATTACGCAGAACGGGGCCGGTGACGCTGACACTCCCGAGCTTGACGGTGCCGACGCGTCCGCTTTCCGTGTAGGTGATATCACTGACCCAGGTGGCGCTGTCTTTGCCGAAAACGGCTTCCGGATAGTATTTTAGAACCGTTTCTTTGAAATCGGATAGTGTTACCGTGACGGAGGAGACATAATTGGGTACATCAGCCGACGATTCAGGGCTCGTGACACTGACAAGGTACGGCAGGCTGGCCGTCCAGACTTCGCCGCTGGCCGCCGTTTTCCCGGCCGACGATGAATGGAAGACAGCCTGAATCGGCGTGTTGTCATATGTGAGACAGACGCCATCCGTCGCGCTCACGGCGTCCGTGACTTTCTTGATGTAGTCGCTATAAGCATCGCCCCATTTTTGGCGGAGCGCCGCATCATCCTGATACGCCTGGCAGTCGGCCGGATCGGTGCAGACGTCGGCATCAGGATGGGTGCCGGAAATGTGGTTCATGTGATACAGCGTCTCTGTCCTGGCTGCAACGGCCTGCGCTTTCAGTGCTTCCAAGTTGAAAACGGCGGGCATTTCAGCGGCAACGACACCCGTTAGATACTGTGCCATTGTCATCGTAACAACCGTTTCACCCGTTTTAACACGCACTGTCACGTTCGCATCCGATGCTGTGGGTGACGCTGAAACGGCGGGGGGAGCGGACGATTCACTGCCCGCGTCGGCGTCAATCGGCTTTGAAACCGACATTGCCATAGAGATAGCCAGCGCGAAAACAGCCAGCAGGAGTGAGACAAAAATGATTTTTTTCATCATAACCCTCCAAGGAATCGTTGACGGATGGTATGCCCTGATGTACAATAATTCAGCAGATTATTCCAAAAAAACGCGTTACCTGAAGAGCATGGCTTGTCTGCCTCATTAATTTTATTGGAACAGGACGATGATTATGCGTAAAAATGCCGTCATTCTGCCCCTCCTGGCGCTTATCGCCGGTGCCCTTGGGTTTGCTGTCAGGCTGTATGAACGTCAAACCGTGTTTGATAGTACGACCGGTTTTCCCGTGATGTACGCCCCCGTTTCGCTGGCCTTGATCGGCCTGTCTGTTGCGGTGCTGGTTTATGCAATCCTTGCCGCTGTTGTCACGTCCGGCACACATACGGCCGAGCGGTCTTATACAGGTGCGTTTGCCCCGGAGGGGTTTTCGTATATCGGTATGTCCTATCTGCTTGCCATTGTGTGGCTTGTATCAAACGTTTTGTACGTTCTGTCGCTGCTGAAAGGGAACTCGGCCGGGCTTATCCAGCTTTTCTTTATCTTTCTGTCGGTGATTGCCGCGCTGTCCGTCATGTTCCTGGCACGGGCGGCCTATAAAGGGCGCGGCGGTGCCGAGCTGCTCTTTTTCAGCATCATGCCGCCGCTCTTTTACTGCTTCTGGCTTGTTGTTTTGTATAAAGAAAACGCCTCAAACCCCGTTTTGCTTGACTACTGCTATGAGACGCTCGCCATTGCCGCAGCGGCGCTTGCCACCTATTTCAGTGCCGGATATGTTTTCAAAAAAGCAGCCACAGGCTGGACGCTATTTTCTTACCTCACAACGATCTACTTCGGCACCATCGTCCTTGCCGATAAAAGCCGGATGACCGGCAGCACGGACCTGCCGATTCTCCTCATCTTCGCTGTTACGGTTGCTGTCGCGTTTATCAACGCCGTCGTCTTTATTAAAAACCTTCAGGACCGCGACGACGTGGCTTGAACGTGCCGCCGCCCCAGCACACGCGGACAAGTTGCCATTTCCCCCCGCCGGCATAAGATACATTGCACATTATTATTGTGCAAAGCCACATTGGCGGAGATGGAGGGGCGCAGGTTGTCAACCGAAGTATGGGTCGCGCTGCTCGCGCTTGCCGGGACACTGGCAGGCTCTTTTAGCGGAATTTTGGTGGCGAACAAGCTGGTTAATTACCGGCTGGAACAACTTGAGAAAAAAGTAGAGAAGCATAACAACCTTTTTGAGCGTATCGCTATGGCGGAAAATGATATCAAGATCATCAGCCACAGAATTGACGATCTTGAGAAGACGCGTGAATAAACCGGAGAGGCCATCCTCTCCGGTTTTCTGCCGCCCGCAGGCGAAACTTTGTTTGAAACGACTCTCATCATCTGATATAATCGAGAAAAACGACGGGGGGAGTTATGATGTTCATTCAAGGGCTTCAAGCGGAGGAAACCGCCGTATTAAACGCCGCGTATGCAATATGTGCCGCTGCCAGAACAGCCCCGAAAGGGCGGGGGATCGACTTTATCAAGACGGCCGTCCTGACGGGCGACGATAAAAGCGCCGTTGCCCGGGAAATGCGCCGTATCAGCTCGCTCATGCAGGTGCCCTTTCTCACACGCGATGCCGATAACGTTGATAAAAGCGGCGCCGTCGTCCTTATAGGCGTCACAGAGGGCACGCGCGGCCTTGGCAAAATCTGCGGCCTGTGTGGGTATGAGGACTGTGCGGCCTGTAAAGACGCCCTCGGCAGCTGTGTTTACACAACGCTTGACCTCGGTATTGCCATCGGCTCGGCAGTCTCGCTCGCGGCCGACCTTCGGCTCGACAACCGCATTATGTTTTCCATCGGAAAAGCGGCCGCCTCCCTGAAGCTTTTGGGGGACTGCGCCGTCATCATGGGCATTCCGCTGTCCGTCTCCGGCAAATCGCCGTTTTTCGACAGGAAGTAGGGCATACATTAAAATAATAAAAAGATTCTTCGCCGATCGGCTCAGAATGACGGGACTCAGTTGTCATTCTGAGGGGCAATTGCCGCGAAGAATCTTTTTGTTTTAAAGATCATTATTTTTATACGATAACGCTGCTGTCGCCGCCGTCATCGCCGCTGCCGCCCTTCAGCATCTCCAGCTGCATTTGATAGATAGACGTCATCAGCTTACTGGACGTCTCCGAGGCGTCGCCATCACTGGTGCTCAGTGAGCCGATCATGCTCGTCAGGCTTGTGCCGTCCGCGCCGGACAGCTGCCCGCTTGAAATCATCGCGGCTAATAGGGAATAGGCGGATGTTTCTGTCACCGCGCCGCCCGTTACGCTGGTGTCGGCGGAAGATGTTGCCACCGTCCCGGCATTGAGATCGCTGCCCAGATAGCCGAGCACCTTTTTGACGTAATTTTGCGTTTCATCGTATGGCGGGATACCGTTATATTTGGCAACAGCGCCGGGGCCCGCGTTGTAGGCGGCCACGGCCAGTGACGTGTTGCCGCCGAAGCGGTTTAAAAGCTGGCTTAAATATTTTGCGCCGCCCATAATGTTCTGTTCGGGGTCATACGCGTCCGTCACGCCGAGAGACTTGGCTGTCGACGGCATCAGTTGCATAATACCCATTGCGCCGCAGGACGATGTGGCCTTGGGGTTATAATTGGACTCTGTTTTCGCCACAGCTTTGAGAAGACGCACTGGGACGTTGTATTTCTCGGCGGCGGCTTTGAAAATCGCGTCTAGGTCAACGCTGCCGCTGCTCTTCTGAAGGACACTGGAAAAATCCGACGTACCGGCTGCGCGGGCAGTTTTGACCGACGCAGACGTTGAGCCGGAGCCGATGGCACCGATTTCAGCAGACATGACGAATCCCTCCCGATACAAAGCTTGCAGAGCGGGGCAAATAACCCGCTGTAAAAAACTTCTTGTCAGCTTCAATATAGCATGCCGGGGCAGGACAAGCAAGACCGGAATTTAAAGCGCATCTAGCAGGCACTCGAATGACCGTTTTAATCTTTGGGCAAAACGGCAATATAACATCGCGTCGGCGCAGCCATTTTGGCAAATGCGATATAGACGGCGATTGGAACGCATGCTATAATACCTAAAAGTATTAGCAATTAATAAGATTAGCTAAAAGCGTTACTTGAAGAAAGGGGTGACGGATTGATGGATACCGCGCAGTTGGCAGCTGAAATGCTTGCAAAAACCGGCGAAATGATGCGAACGAGCTGGCCTCGGAAAATGCACGCCTTTTTGCAGGGTGAGATGTTTATCCTGCATTTCATCTCGCATCAAAGCGGTGATGTTTTGCCAAGTGAGCTGTCGGCGGCTATGAAAACCAGTACGGCGCGCGTGGCAATGGCGCTGAAGAGTCTCGAGGGAAAGGGGCTTATTGAACGCCGCATCGATAAAGAAGATAGACGGCGCGTCAAGGTGTCGATGACGCAGGCCGGGCGGGATATGATAACCTGCCAGCATGGCGAAATGCGCCGTCGCGTCGAGCAGATTCTCACGGTGCTCGGCGAAAAGGACACGTTAGAATATCTGCGCATCGTCGGCCGGATGATCGAGATATCAAAAAACCTCGCAGCGAATCAAGAAGGATTTAACAGTTAGGAGCATACAGAATGATAAAAATTCTCAAGCATTTTAAAGCGGGAGACTGGCTTGTTGTTCTCTTCAGCATCGTGCTGCTTTCCGTGCAGACGTGGCTGGACCTCAAGCTGCCCGATTACATGACGGACATTACCAAATATGTTCAAACACCCGGCAGCCAGATGTCCGACATCTGGGCGACCGGGGGTAAAATGATTTTGTGTACCTTGGGCAGCGTCGCGCTGTCACTCATCGTCGGCTTTTTTGCCGCCCGCGTGGCTGCCGGCTTCTCGCAGCGCATTCGCGCGAAACTATTTCATCGTGTTGAAGACTTCTCAATGGAGGAGATTAACGGTTTTTCAACTGCCAGCCTCATCACACGCTCGACGAATGATATTACGCAACTGCAGGTTTTTATCGCCATGGGCATGCAGGTTATCATCAAAGCGCCGATTCTTGCTGTCTGGGCTGTCGCTAAAATTTCACTCAAGAGCTGGGAGTGGACGGCGCTCACCGGCGGTGCTGTCGTCGTTCTTGTCATCATGATCGCTCTAATTATGAGTTACGCGCTGCCGCGCTTTAAAAAGATCCAATGGCTGACGGATAACTTAAACCGCGTCACGCGCGAGAACCTGACGGGCATCCGCGTCGTCAGAGCCTATAACGCCGAAAAGTATGAGGAAGCCAAGTTCGAGGTCGCCAACACCGATATTACAACAAACAATCTGCAGGTCATGCGGGCTATGTCGGTTTTCAATCCCGGCATGCGCCTGATTATGAGCGGCCTGACGCTCGGCATCTATTGGATCGGCGCTTTCCTGATCGAAAACGCCACCGGGACGGATTTGATGAACATCTTAACGAACAAAGTGAACATTTTTGCCGATATGGTCGCATTTTCGGCGTATGCGATGATGGTCATTATGGCCTTTATGATGCTTACGATGATTTTCATCATGCTGCCGCGTGTATCCGTCTCCGCCAAGCGTGTCAACGAAGTGCTTGACACGGAACCGAAGATACTCGACGGTACGAAAACCGTGTCGCCGGAGGGCATTTCAGGCGAAGTGGAATTTATTAACGTCAGCTTCAAGTATCCCGATGCGGAGGATTATGTTCTGCATGACATCAGCTTTAAAGCGCACCGCGGCGAAACGGTCGCTTTCATCGGCTCAACCGGCAGCGGGAAATCAACGCTTATAAACCTCGTGCCGCGCTTTTATGATGTGACGGACGGCCAGGTGCTTGTCGATGGCGTCGATGTGCGCGAGTACACGCAAGAGGCGCTGCACAACAAGCTCGGCTATGTCCCGCAGCGGGCAGTCCTGTTCACGGGGACGGTCGCCACAAACGTCGACTACGGTGAAAACGGCAAAGAGCGCGCAACGGACGATGAAACGGCCGAGGATATCCGTCGGGCCGTTACTATCGCCCAGGGCGCGGAATTCGTCGATAACATGGAAGGCACATACGACGCCCACATCGCGCAGGGGGGCACAAACGTCTCCGGCGGCCAGAAGCAGCGTCTGGCGATTGCCCGCGCCGTTTTCCGCAAACCGGAAATTTACATCTTTGACGACTCGTTCTCCGCACTCGACTATAAAACGGACAGGGTGCTGCGCTCGGCGCTCAGGAAGGAGACGGCGGGTGTCACGAGCCTTGTTGTCGCCCAGCGCATCGGCACCATCCGTGACGCCGACCGCATCATTGTTTTGGAGGACGGCGGCATGGTCGGTATGGGTACGCATGACGAGCTGATGCAAACGTGTGAGGTTTATCAGCAGATTGCTTACTCGCAGCTTTCAAAGGAGGAACTCGGCGCATGAGCAAGAACGAATACGAAATCGGACAAATGAAAAATCAGCCCCGGCGCGGCGGCTTCGGCGGCGGGCACGGCCCTGGCGGTATGGTCATGGGCGGGGAAAAGGCGAAGGATTTTAAAAAATCCTGGGGAAAGCTGCTGGAATACAGCCGCAAATACATGCCCGCCATGATCGTCGCCGTGATTTGCGCCGTCGTCGGCTCCGTTGCCTCGCTCATGGGACCTGACATGCTCCGGCAGATAACCGACACGATTACAGCCCCCTTAATCGCGTTTCAGGCGAATATATCACAGGGGATTATGGCACCGTTCGGGCACATAGACCTTGACAAAATCGTCTCGATCTGCTGGCTGCTCGTTGTCCTGTACGTCGGCGGTTCCATATTGATTTTCGTGCAGGGCTGGATCATGGCAACCGTCACGCAGCGCCTGACGAAAAGCATGCGGCGTGACATTTCGGAGAAGATCAACAAGCTCCCGCTGCGGTATTTTGACAACACGACGGTCGGCAATATCTTAAGCCGCGTGACAAACGATATCGACACGCTCGGCCAGTCATTAAACCAAAGCCTAGGCCTGCTGATTACCTCCGTCACGTTGATTTTAGGTGCCATCGTTATGATGCTTGCCACAAATGTCCTCATGGCGCTTACCGCCATCGGCGCAACGCTCATCGGCTTTGTCGCCATGAGCCTCATCCTCAAATCATCGCAAAAATATTTTTCACGCAACCAGAAGCACCTCGGCGAGATTAACGGCCACATCGAAGAAATTTACGCCGGGCACAATATCGTCAAGGCCTTTAACGGTGAAAAGGAAGCGCGGCGGAAGTTTGACGAGATCAACGGGAAGCTTTACGCCTCCAACTGGAAATCGCAGTTTTTCTCCGGACTCATGATGCCGCTCATGAGCTTCATCGGCAACTTCGGCTATGTCGCCGTCTGCGTCGTTGGCGCGGTACTGACCAAAAACGGATCGATCGAATTCGGCGTCATCGTCGCTTTCATGATTTACATCCGCCTCTTCACGCAGCCACTGGCGCAGATCGCCCAGGCCGCGACGACGCTGCAGTCTACGGCGGCCGCCAGCGAGCGCGTCTTTGAATTCCTTGCAGAGGAAGAGCTGCCGGATGAAACAGGCAAAACGGAAACGCTCACGAACATCCGAGGCGATGTGGCGTTTGACCATGTCCACTTTGGCTACAACCCGGACAAAACAATTATTAATAACTTCTCAGCCGACATCAAGGCCGGTCAGAAGGTCGCTATCGTCGGGCCGACGGGCGCCGGTAAAACAACGCTTGTCAACCTCCTCATGCGCTTTTATGAGACGGACAGTGGCGATATCCTTGTTGACGGCGTTCCCATCAAAAATCTGCGGCGTGAAAATGTCCATGATCTTTTCTGTATGGTTTTGCAGGACACGTGGTTGTTTGAGGGCACAATTCGGGAGAACATCGTCTATTCAAAGACGGGCGTCAGTGACGAGGCGGTCAAAGCGGCCTGCAAAGCCGTCGGCCTGCATCACTTTATCCGAACACTGCCGCACGGCTATGACACGGTGCTTGGTGACAATGCCAGCCTCTCAGCCGGTCAAAAACAGCTTCTCACCATCGCGCGCGCCATGATCGAAAACGCGCCGCTGCTCATTCTGGACGAGGCAACAAGCTCCGTCGACACACGCACCGAGGTACTTGTCCAAAAGGCGATGGATGAGCTCATGAAAGGCCGGACGTCCTTTGTCATTGCCCACCGGCTGTCAACGATCAAAAACGCGGATATCATCCTTGTCATGCGTGACGGCGATATTGTCGAAAGCGGCAGCCACGCCGAGCTTCTGGAACAGGGTGGCTTCTACGCCGAACTCTACAACAGCCAATTCGAGCAGGCGTCGTAAGACACCAATAATAAATAAAGCAAATCCTTCGCGGCACGCCGCGGGGGATTTCTTTTCATGCTCGGTCAAGATATAAGCCGTCTTTTTGCCAATGCTGTCAGTATCTCGTTAATGTATAGACAAACACGCGGCCATATGTGATAAAGTCACGGTTAAATGTGAATAACAGAATAAAATAAGACCATGAACATAAGGAGGGCTTCATTATGGGTAAAAAAGTCGTTATTGTCGGCGGCGTTGCGGGCGGTGCCAGCTGTGCCGCGCGTTTGCGGCGTCTTGATGAAAGCGCGGAAATCATTGTCTTTGAACGCGGCGAGTATATCTCCTATGCAAACTGCGGGCTGCCGTATCACGTTGGTGACGTCATTAAGCAGAGAAGCGCTCTTTTGCTGCAGACGCCGGAAGCGATGCGCGCCAAGTTTAACGTCGATGTGCGTGTCAAACAGGAAGTGACGGCCATTGACCGCACGGCGAAAACCGTCACGGTCAAGAAAGCCGACAGCGGTGAAACATACACAGAAAGCTATGACACGCTCGTCCTTTCGACGGGTTCGTCGCCGCTGCGCCCGCCGATTCCGGGTATTGACTCCAAGCGCATCATGACGCTGTGGACGGTGCCGGATACCGACAAAATTCGCAGCTTCATCAAGGAGCAAAACGTCAAGAGCGCCGTTGTCATCGGGGGCGGGTTCATCGGACTTGAGATGGCTGAAAACCTCCATCACGCGGGCGTTGCAGTTTCTATCGTTGAAATGCTCGATCAGGTCATGGCGCCGATTGATTTTGAGATGGCGCAGCTTCTCCATGAGCACATGACGCAGCAGGGTGTTGACCTGCGCCTTGGGGACGGCGTCGATTCCTTTAAAGATGAGGGGTCGAGCGTCACTGTGTCGCTTAAAAGCGGCGCGCAGATCAAAACAGAGCTCGTTATCCTCTCCATCGGTGTGCGCCCGAATGGCGAAATAGCAAAGGCGGCGGGCCTTGAGATGAATGCCCGCGGCGGCATCATCGTCAGCGACACGCTCGTCACGTCCGACCCCAGTATTTATGCCGTCGGCGACGTCATCGAGGTTGAGGACTTCATTGACAAGAGCCGCACAATGATACCGCTGGCCGGCCCGGCCAACAAGCAAGGCCGCATTGCCGCCAACAACATCGCCGGCGCGTCAGAGCGATATGAAGGCACGCAGGGCACGTCGGTCGCGAAGGTCTTTGACCTGACGGCAGCTTCGACAGGCGCCAATGAAAAAACGCTCGTCAAAAAAGGCCTTGTCAAGGGCAAGGATTTTACATCGGTCATCATCATGCAGAATTCCCACGCGTCGTACTATCCCGGCTCCATGCCGATGACGATTAAGCTCATCTTCTCGATGGACGGCAAGAAAATTTACGGCGCACAGATTGTCGGCGGCGACCTTGTCGACAAGCGCATCGACACGATTGCCGTCACCATTCGCCTTGGCGGCGGCGTTGAAGCCCTTAAAACGCTGGAGCTGGCTTACGCGCCCCCGTATTCCTCGGCGAAGGACCCTGTCAACATGGCTGGTTTCGTTGCGGAAAACGTTTTAACAGGCAAGGCCGTCTTCTCCGAGTGGGATGTTGACGTCACAAAGAATAATATTGTTGCGCTTGACGTGCGCGAGCCGGTCGAAATTGAGGCTTTCGCTCTGCCGTCTTACAAAAATATTCCGCTCGGCCAGCTTCGAGGAAGACTCGGAGAGCTTGATAAAGACAGTGACATCGTCGTCTTCTGCGCCATCAGCGTCCGCGGGTACAACGCCGCGCGCATCCTGATGAACAACGGCTTTAAAAACGTGCGCATTTATCCGGCTGGCGCGCGCTTTTACCGCTCGATGCACTATAAGGATTACGCCTGTGAGGTTGAGGCGCTGCCAAAGCCCGTTTCCGACAGCGGCCACGTCGCCATTCCGGAGATCAAGGCACGCATGCAGCTCGACTGCAGCGGTATGCAGTGCCCAGGCCCGATTCTAAAGGTTTTTGAGACGATGAAGGACATGAAGGACGGCGACGTTGTTCAGGTCTCCGCGTCCGACCCCGGCTTTG
The DNA here is from genome assembly GCA_038405045.1 of Oscillospiraceae bacterium ZGZL. Classification (GTDB taxonomy): domain Bacteria; phylum Bacillota; class Clostridia; order Oscillospirales; family Oscillospiraceae; genus Sporobacter. The sequence continues at coordinate 401,766 of JBBZIV010000001.1, forward strand.
CCCGCGATATCGTCGCCTGGACACGCCGGACCGGCAATACGCTCCTGACGAATGAAAAGCAGGGTGCCGATTACGTCGCGCTCTTGCAAAAGGGCGGCGGGCTCAAGCCGACATCGGCCGTCGCCGGTGAGAACAACAACAAAACAATCATCGTCTTCTCCGGCGATCTTGACAAGGTCTTGGCCTCTTTCATCATCGCCAACGGCGCGGCGGCGATGGGGCGGCACGTTACCATGTTCTTTACCTTCTGGGGGCTGAATGCGTTACGGAAGAATAGCAAGGTCAAGGTCCAAAAGTCTTTCATCGAAGCGATGTTCGGTGGCATGATGCCGCGCGGCTCCGGCAAGCTCAAGCTGTCCAAGATGAACATGGGCGGCATGGGCACAGCCATGATGAAAATGGTGATGCGCCAGAAAAATGTCGACTCATTGGAGACCCTCATAAAAAAAGCTATGGACAACGGCGTCAAGATTATCGCCTGCACCATGAGCATGGACGTGATGGGCATTCAGAAAGAAGAGCTCATGGACGGCATTGATTACGCGGGCGTCGGCACCTACCTCGGCGACGCGGAAGAATCAAACGTCAACCTGTTCATTTAAACCATTATCGGCAGATTCATAGTGAGAAGGCCTCATGCTTCGGCATGGGGCCTTGTCATTTTATTGGCCCATCGCGCATAGCCTGTCCTGTGGTAATTTGTGATAAAAATGTGATAAGACGGGAACCTGCCGCCCGGATGCCGGAAAATTAACCAAAAATTAAAATTAAAAAAGGGTGAATTATCATCATTTTATCACAAGTTTTTGTTACGCTTATTGCATCCGAAAGTGTGCCCGCCCCATTTATCTTATAAGGAGGTCTGATACATGAATGCCAAGCTCGTCCAATGTACCTGCGCGGAAGACAAGGAGAAGTTTTCCGAAATCGCCAATATCATAGACCTTTACAAAGACAAAGAAGGGAATTTAATCCAGATCCTGCACGCGTCCCAGGAGATTTACGGTTATTTACCGCCGGAGCTTCTGGACTTCATCGCCCGGGAGACACACCGCCCGCTCTCAGAGGTCAGCGGTGTTGCCACGTTCTACTCCTTCTTCTCCACCAAGCCGCGCGGCAAGCATACAATTCGCGTCTGCCTCGGAACGGCCTGTTACGTTCGCGGCGGCAAAAAGATTATCGAAGCGCTGGAGAAGACGCTGCATGTGGACGTCGGTGAGACAACAAAGGACGGCCTTTTTACGTTCGAGGTGGCGCGCTGTATCGGCGCGTGCGGCCTCGCCCCCGCCATGATGATTGACGACGTCGTCTACAAGCAGGTCAATCCCAATAAGCTCGACACGATTTTGTCGCAGTACAAGTGAGGGGTATGATATGAGCCAGGAATTGATTGAAAACATCGCCGACTTAAAGCGGCGGCGCACCCAGTATAACGAAAGAACGGCGTCCTACGCCAATCAGGTGCTCGTATGCAGCGGGGCGGGGTGTGTCTCCTCCCATTGTGCCGAGGTCAGAGATGCCGTAATTGAGGAACTGCAGCACATCGGCAGGCAGGAGCATGTCCTTGTCCGGGAGACAGGCTGCATGGGCACCTGTGCCGTCGGCCCCGTCATGCTGATCCTCCCCGAGCGTGTCTTTTTCACAAAGCTGACGCCGGAGACAGCCAAATTAATCATCCGGACGTATTTCACAACCGGTAAGGTGCTGTCGGAATACACGTTCTACGACTATTCGCTGAAAAAACATGTGCCGAAAATCGATGATATCGACTTTTTCAAGCAGCAGGTCAAAATCGCGCTGCGCAACTGCGGTGCCATAGAATTTGACAGCATCGATGCCTACATAAGCCGTGACGGGTATTTTGCCATTGCCGAGGCGCTGTATGAAAAAAGCCCGCAGGATGTTATCAACGAAGTGAAGAAGTCCGGCCTCCGCGGGCGCGGCGGCGCGGGCTTCCCGACCGGCGTTAAATGGCAGTCGGGCCATGATGCCGCCGGTGCGCGCAAATTTATCATCTGCAATGCCGACGAGGGCGACCCCGGCGCTTTTATGGACAGGAGCATTCTGGAGGGCGACCCGCACGCGGTTATTGAAGGCATGATGCTCGGCGGTTACGCCATCGGGGCGACGAAGGGCTATATCTACGTCCGCGCGGAATATCCCATCGCCGTTGAGCGCCTGACAAAGGCCATTGACGATGCACGGGCCTGTGGCCTTCTCGGCGGCGCTCTGTTCGGCAGCGACTTTAAGTTTGATTTGGAGCTCCGCATCGGCGCGGGCGCTTTCGTCTGCGGCGAAGAGACGGCGTTGATGGCGTCCGTCGAGGGGCGGCGCGGCGAGCCGCGGCAGAAGCCGCCGTTCCCGTTCCAGTCCGGGCTCTTTCAGGAGCCGACGATTATCAACAATGTTGAAACACTTGCCAGTATCCCCGAAATCGTCCGGCGCGGCGGCACGTGGTACGCACAGTTCGGAACAGAGAAGAGCACGGGCACGAAGGTGTTTGCGCTGGCCGGCGACGTTGTCAATACCGGCATTATCGAGGTTCCCGTTGGGATGCCGCTCGGCGATATCCTCTTCAATATCGGCGGCGGCATGCGCGAGGGTAAAAAATTCAAAGCCGCGCAAATCGGCGGTCCATCCGGCGGCTGCGTGACAAAAGAGAACCTGAATACGCAGACAGAGTATGAGGCGCTTCAAAAGCTGGGGGCCATCATGGGCTCCGGCGGCCTGATCGCCATGAACGAGGACACCTGCATGGTGGACACGGCCCGTTTCTTCATGGATTTCATCAAGGACGAATCGTGCGGCAAATGCAACGCCTGCCGTACCGGCACAACGCGGATGCTGGAGATTTTAGAGCGCATCACGCGCGGTGAAGGCCGCGAGGGCGATGTGGAGCTTCTCATCGAGCTTGGTGAGACGATCAAGGATACGGCGATGTGCGGCCTCGGCCAAACGGCGCCGAACCCTGTTCTCAGCACCATCAAATATTTCAGGGACGAATATGACGAGCACATCCGCAATAAATACTGCCGCGCAGGCGTCTGCGCCGATCTGTTCATATCACCCTGCGAGAACACGTGCCCGGCAAATGTCAACGTCCCCGGTTATCTCCGGCTCATCGCCGCCGGGCGGTTTATGGACGCGCACAACCTTGTCCGGCAGGAAAACCCGTTCCCGGCTGTTTGCGGGCGCATCTGCACACATCCCTGCGAGAGCAAATGCCGCCGCGGCACGCTGGACGAGGCCGTTGCCATCCGGGAGCTCAAGCGCTACGTGGCCGATTATGCGTACAAAAACGAGCAGCCGTTTAAAAAAGACGTCGTTTTCCCCAAAAACGGGAAGAAGATCGCAATCATCGGCGCGGGGACGTCCGGCCTCACATGCGGTTATTATCTCGTACGCATCGGGTATGAAGTCGACGTCTTTGAGTCGGAGTCTGTCGCGGGCGGCGTTTTAGCCTTCGGCATTCCGGAATACCGGCTGCCCAAGAAGGTGCTGCAGCATGAAATTGACCTCATTGCGCAGGCGGGCGTCAACATTCATTTAAACGTTGACGTTGCCAAGGATATTGCTTTCAAGTCGCTCCGGTCGAAGTATGATGCCGTCTACGTCGCCACAGGCGCGCAGTTCCCGGAAAAGGTGAATATTCCCGGCGAAAACCTGCCCGGCGTTATCCACGGTATTGACTTCTTAAAGAGCGTCAATCTGCGCCACGATGTGAAGCTGTCCGGCACTGTCGCCGTCATCGGCGGCGGCAATACGGCCATTGACTCGGCCCGCACGGCGGTCCGGCTGGGGGCGGACAAAGTGCTCGTCCTGTACCGGCGCACGCGGGATGCCATGCCCGCCTACGATGAGGAAATCTGTGAAGCCGTCGAGGAAGGCATAGAGGTTACCGAGCTCGTCGCCCCTGTCCGCTTCATCGGCGGCCGCAACGGCCGTGTCTCCAAAATCGAGTGCGTCCGCATGACGCTCGGCGCTTTTGGAGACGACGGGCGGCGGAAGTCCGTCCCGGTTGAGGGGTCGAATTTCTTCATTGACGTCGACACTGTCATTCCGGCCGTCAGCCAGTATTCAGACCTGCCGTTTATCCCGAAGAGTGAAATCGGCTTAACGCCATGGGGCACCTTCATTATCGACAACGACACGATGATGACGACGATGCCCGGCGTCTTTGCGGGCGGTGACGTCGCGCGCGGGCCGGATACCGTCATCCAGGCGATTGCCGACGGCAAAAATGCCGCCGTCGCCATCGATATGTACCTTGGCGGCAGCGGGGTTTTAAACAAGGGCGCCCCGATCGACATCCCCGCCATGACGAGTGACGACGAGGTCGTCGAGCATCCGCGCTTTGAGATGAAGATGCTGGAGACGGAAAAGTGCAAAACGTGCTTTGACGAAGTCAACCTCGGGTACCATAAGCTCAACGCCATGGCCGAAGCCATGCGCTGCCTGCAGTGTGACAGGAGGTAGTCAGTCATGAATATTACAATTAATAATAAACAGGTCACGGCCGACGAGGGCATGACCATTATCGAAGCCGCGAAACTAAACGGCATCCACATCCCAAGCCTGTGCTGGCTCGAGGGGATTCACGAGTTCGGCTCGTGCCGCATCTGCGTTGTCGAGGTTGACGGGGCAAAGACCTTGATGCCCTCTTGCATGACAAAAATCAGTGAGGGCATGGTCATCCGAACAAATTCCGACAGGGTCCGAAGAGCGCGCAAGGTTCTTTATGAGCTTTTGCTTTCCGACCACTCGAAGGACTGCCTCAGCTGCAAGCGCAATCAAAGCTGTGAGCTTCAGGAGCTCGGGAAAACGCTCGGCGTCGAAGTCACGCGGTTTGACGGCAAGCGGTCGGACTGCACCGTTGATATGTCCGTGTCCATCACGCGCGATTTGTCAAAGTGCGTCCTGTGCCGCCGGTGCGTCACCGCCTGCAATGAGATTCAGGGTGTCGGCATCATCAACGCACAGAACAGGGGCTTCAACACCGTCATCGGCCCGGCGCTGAAAAACCCGATCGGCAACGTCAACTGCGCTTTCTGCGGGCAGTGCACCGTTGTCTGCCCCGTCGGCGCCCTCAAGGAGACGGATGCCATCACAAAGGTCTGGGACGCCATCAACGACCCGGAAAAGCGCGTCGTCGTCCAAACGGCCCCCGCCGTCCGTGTCGCCATTGCCGAGGAGTTCGGCAATCCGCCCGGCACGCGCGCAACGGGCAAAATGGCCGCCGCGCTGCACGCCCTCGGCTTTGACGATGTGTTTGACACAAACTTCACAGCCGACCTCACCATCATGGAAGAGGGCACAGAGCTCTTGTCGCGCCTGACAAACGCGCTGACAGGGGAAGAGGCCGTCCTGCCGATGATCACGAGCTGCAGCCCCGGCTGGATCAAATTCGTCGAGCACACGTATCCGGATAAGCTCGGCCATCTCTCAACGTGCAAATCGCCGCATACGATGCTCGGGGCGCTGGCCAAATCCTATTACGCGGGCAAAATTAACGTCGACCCGAAAAACATTTTCGTCGTCTCCGTCATGCCGTGCACGGCCAAGAAGTTCGAGATCGTCCGTCCAGAAATGCAAAATGACGGCTGCCCGAATGTCGATGCGGTCATCACAACGCGGGAGCTGGCGTCGATGATCAAAGAAATGGGCATTGACTTTAATAACCTGGCCGATGAGGAATTTGACAATCCGCTCGGCATGTCAACCGGCGCTGCCGACATTTTCGGCCTGACGGGCGGCGTCATGGAGGCGGCGCTGCGCACGGCGTATGAGCTCGTCACGGGGCGGGAAATTCCGTTCGACGGATTGCACGTCACGCCCATCGTCGGTCTCGACCGCGTTAAAGAGGCGTCCATCACCATCGAGAACCCAAAGGATGCCTATAAGCATTTGAGCGGCGTCACGTTAAAGGTCGCCGTCACGAGCGGTCTCAAAGGCGCCAACCAGCTCATGGAGCAGGTGGCTGCGGGCCAGTCCCCGTACCACTTTATTGAAGTGATGGGCTGTCCCGGCGGGTGCATTACGGGCGGCGGCCAGCCGCGTTCGGACGACCCGGCCGTTCGCCAAAAGCGATTGGAGGGGATCTATTCGGAGGACGAGAGCAAAACGCTGCGCAAGTCGCATGAGAACCCGTACGTCGCCGCGCTGTACAAAGAATTTCTGGAGTATCCGAACAGCCACGCCTCGCACAAGTATCTTCACACGCATTACGTCCGCCGCGGTATTGGCAACGAGATGACAGAGCAGCGCTTCGCCGTCGCGGCACCCGCCGCGAAAAAACCGGCGCGGGAGGTTGTCAGAGGCCATCGGGCTGCGGCGGCACCCGCCGACGGCAGAGACGTCTTTGCCGGTGTTCAAACGGTTCAGGTGCTTTCGCTTGAGGCGGAGAACACAAAGCTTAAAAGTGAGCTGGCTGACACCGCCGAAACGGTCGAAATTCTTAAAAACGTCATATCCGATTACCTCAAAAGAGACAGATAGCGGGGGAGAACGGGAAACGGGGCGGTGCCGTCGCGCACCGCCCCGTTTCCATTGCCTGAAAATTGGTGTTGTATTTGGCGAGGAACTATAATAATATAAAATCGTAACCTTCCGTGCTAATGTTGGTTTGGGAGGCGTTTGAATGAGCGATATCCGTCTATTAATCGTGGACAGGGACGAGCATGCAAGGATGCTCGTTAAAAAGCTTGCGGAAAATTCCGGATATACGGCTGATACAGCGTCAGACGGCGTCACGGCCGTCAAGCTCTTCCGACGGTATGATTACCAGCTCGTTGTGATGGATACGGAGCTGCCTTCCCTCGACGGCTGGAACGTCTGCCGGCAAATTCGAAAGCTCTCCGACGTGCCTGTTATCATCGTCAGCGCCCTCAACGGCGAGAACGATAAGCTCATGGCTTTTGACGCCGGGGCGGACGATTATTTGTGCAAGCCGTATTCCCAGCAGGAGCTGCTCGCGCGCATCCGCGTTTTCATTTACCGCTGCGCCGGGCTCAAAACACCGCCCAGAACGAAGATTACATACACTGGGCTGTATATCGACACGGCCTCCCGCGCCGTTTTCGTCAATGATGCCGTCGTCAAGCTCACGCCGAAGGAATACGATCTTCTGTATTTTATGTCCCAGAACCCCAATAAGGCGTTTTCCCGTGAGATGCTCCTCAATGAGGTGTGGGGCTACGAGTTCATCGGCTCGGACAGGACGGTTGACACCCACATCAAAATGCTGCGCGATAATCTTAAGCCGTATGACGCGTATATTGTCACCGTCTGGGGCTTTGGCTATAAATTTGTTGTGACAAGCGACCCGGCTCTGCTATAACCTGATGCCATAGGTGTGGTCGAGCGGGCCGCGCCCCTTGCCAATATCAAGACCGGCTTTAAGCGCGCCTGTCAAAAAGGCTTTGGCGCGGAGAACGCTTTCGGTCAGCGTCAAACCGCCTGCCAGATGGCAGGCAATAGCGGCGGAAAGGGTGCAGCCTGTCCCATGCGTGTTCGGATTGTCAACACGCGCTGTTTCAAACCAAATCGCCGTATTACCTGCGTAGAGCAGGTCGTCGGCGCAGCCGTTCAGGTGGCCTCCTTTCACAAGGACGCCGCCTTTTATTTTTTCCGCAATGGCTGCCGCGGCGTAAACCATCTCGTCCCGGCCCGTCTTGCCGCTGCCGATTGGCAGCCCGCTTAAAACGGCCGCCTCCGGAATATTCGGCGTGACGACGGTGGCAAGCGGCAAAAGCGCCCGGATGAGTGCCCCCTCCGCACCCGGGGAGAGCAGCCGCGCGCCGCTGGTTGATACCATCACGGGGTCAAGTACAATATTCGTGGCGCCATAAGCCAGAAGCGTGCAGGCAATGACCTCAATAATCTCCTGATTGGACACCATACCGATTTTGACGGCGTCCGGTCGGATATCAGTAAAAATGCAGTCCAGCTGCTGCGCGACAAAGTCGGGTGTTGCGTCCATAATCCCAAAAACGCCCGTCGTGTTTTGCGCCGTCAGCGCCGTGATGGCGCTCATGGCGTACATTTTGTGTGCCGTAATCGTTTTGATGTCGGCCTGAATACCGGCGCCGCCGCTGCAGTCGGAGCCGGCGATGGTCAGAACCTTTTTAAGCATTGTCCTCATACCAGTCGGAAAAAGATAGATAATAACAGTCGGCAAGCTCCTTGATTCGATCCGTCTGCGCGTCGGCCGACGGGTCAAAAAGCGCCGTGACGCGAAAGCCCGACGCCTTCGCCGTCTTGATGGCATACAGCGCGTCCTCAAAAACGACAGTGTCACACAAGGGTGTTCCGAGAGATGCCAGAGCCTGCAGGAATATTGCCGGTTCATCTTTCCCGGCGCCGACGTCCGTGCAGGTAAAAATGCCGTCAAAAAAGTGCGCGATGCCGGTTCGGCGCAGCGCCGCTTCAGCGAGATAGCGGTCCGTTGCCGTTGCAACGCACATTTTAACGCCGTCTTTGCGCAGACGGGACAGCGCCTGCATAACCCCGGCCTTGAGCGTGACGCGGTTATAGTAAAAGTCTTCAACCATGGCGTTGATCCCGGCGATGATGTCATCTTCGCGCAGTTTTATGCCGTACACCGCGCAAAAATGCTCGCAGACCTGCTGAATGCTCATAGAGCTTACCGCCTCGCGGACATCGTTTCGCGGCGTGATGCCCAGGCTTTTGAGGTAGTCGGCCGCCACGTTATCCCAGACCACCATGGAGTCAAGCAGTGTGCCGTCCATATCAAAAATTGCGCCTTTATAATCAATCATGCATACACCATCTCAGCTGAGAGCGCGCGCAGCGTTTTAGCCGTGCCCTCGATATCGCTTTCGGCAAAAAGCGCCGAGACGACAGCAACGCCTGCTATCCCGGTCCCTTTAAGCCTACCGATATTATGCCTGTTTATCCCGCCGATTGCAACAACGGGAATCGATACGGCCCGGCAGATATTTTGAAGTGATTCGATGGAGACGGCGTCGGCATCTTTTTTTGTATCCGTCGGGAAGATGGCACCGACGCCGAGATAATCGGCCCCGTCGCGCTCGGCGCAGACTGCCTGCTCTACGGTCTGGACGGAGACGCCGAGGATTTTATCGCCGCCGAGTGCCTGCCGCGCGTCACAGGCGCGCAGGTCGCCCTGCCCGACGTGGAGGCCGTCAGCCGCGCAGCGCACGGCAACGGCGACGTTATCGTTAATAATGAAAGGAACGCCGGTGCTCGCACAGATTGCCTTGATTTCAAGCGCCTCCTGTAAAAAGGCATCATCATTCAAATCCTTTTCCCGCAGTTGCAGGCACGTGACGCCGCCGTGCAGGCAGGCGCGGACCTGCTCGGCAAGTGTTCTCCCGCCTAGCCAGGCTCTGTCCGTCACGGCATATAGCAAAAGGGCGTTTTTATCGAACGTCATATCGGGCACCCGCGTCAAGCATCGCGCCCGTCAGACTGTACACAGCGTCAATAAGGGCGGTTCTATACGTTGCGTTGCCGCCGCCTGCTGCTTCCAGCCGTTTGTAGGCTATTTCGCCGCAGAGACCCATCGCGCAGAGAGCAGCCGCCACAGCGTCCAATGGACGCTCGGGATGTGCGGCAAGAAAAGCGCCCGTCAGTGCCGAAAGCATGCAGCCGCTGCCGGTGACACGCGCCATCATCGGATGGCCGTTATGTATCAGATACGCCGAGCTGGCATCGGCGACGATGTCTGTTTTGCCGGTGATGGCAATAACGGCCCCCGTTTCCTTTGAAAGGCTTTTGGCAAAGGCTACGACGCTGTCCAGCGTCGCCGATGTGACGGCGTCGGCATCGTCGGCGTCAACGCCTCTCGTTGTCCCCGCGCCAATGGCCAGTGCCTTGATTTCAGAGATGTTGCCCCGAATGGCCGTGAAGCGGACATCCCGGATCAGCCGTTTCGCCGTCTCTGTCCGCAGCGTCGACGCCCCGGCGCCGACAGGGTCCAAGAGCACCGGCTTGGAGAGGTCGTTTGCCTCTTTGCCGGACAATAGCATGGATGGGATCGTCTGGCGGTTTAGGGTGCCGATATTGATGACAAGGGCGGACGAGATTGCGGTAATTTCCTCGACCTCGTCCGGGTCGTCAGCCATAACGGGGGAGGCCCCGGCAGCCAGTAAAATGTTAGCGCAGTCGTTGACGGTCACATAGTTCGTGATACAGTGGACGAGCGGGGACGCCTCCCGCAGCTCTTCAAGAATTTTCCCCAGCATTTATATAACCTCCGATTTAAAAATAAAAAGGCATAGAAGGCCTGTAATGACAAATAAACGGGAAACACCCGATGGTATTTCCCGTCCGCTTTCGACGATGACGCTTCCTACGTTGGCATTACCCAAATCAGGTGCGTGCGGGTTTCAAGCTCCCGCACGTAAGGGTCGAAGGGCATACCTTCCTCTCAGCCTGTCTGCAAGCTCCCCCGGTTATTGAATTGTTAAGTGGCACTATAGCACGATTCCTTCAGGCTGTCAATGACGTCTGCGGCATTTTCCTCCCAAATGACGAGCAAACTCCCGCTAATGACGGACACCTCGCCCGGCGCGCCCGTAAACGCATTGCTGGCGCCAAGCGGAAAGGTGTCCTTCAGCGTGGCGTTTTTCAGCTCGTATTTCAGGCCGCGAAGTGTGACGCCCATGGCGCTTTCCCCAATGCTGAAGACGGAGACGCTGCCCTCTCGGCCACTGTCAAACGAGAGGCTGCCGTTTCGGATCACGGTCGCAGCCGTGCCGTCCCCCAGCAGGTAGCCGCGCGCGTTTTTGGCGGCGAGATAATTTAGGGCTTGGATGTTCGCCATGGTGTGGTCAAGTCTGCCGCCGAGGCCGCCGAGCAGCACAAACTTTTTATAGCTGCGGCGGAGCCCTTCAGTGATGGCCAGCATCATGTCGGTTTCGTCCTTCTCGGGGGGATGCTGGATAACATTCGGATGGTTCGGCCGAAAACCGAGCGAATCAAAGTCACCGACAACGAGGTCGGCAACAGCCGATAAGACCGACAAATGCCGGTAACCGGCGTCGGCGGCGATCACAAAGTCGCGCTCGCCCGCCTCCAGCGTCAATTCCGGCACAGCCCCTGCGCCGACGATATAACAGATTCCGGTCATACGTTTTCCCACCCGTCACATAATGTGTCACCTGTTTATTATATTCAGATTATTTGCGCTTTTCCAGTCTTTATTACCGGAACAGGGCAGAATGTGAAAAACCGGACAGGCACAGGGGATAACGAACCGTCATACCATAGATGGGAATACCAATAATTTTTGTGAGGGAGACGTATCCATGGAACAAATACCGAACGGTTCTTTTATTTCCGGCGTCATCGTCAACGATGTCAATTATGGCCCTGTGGCCGAGGAGGCCGCAAAACAGCCGGAGCCCGATGTGCAGGCAGAGGAATTCCTGCCGCCGCCGGATATTGATTCGGATGACTGCAGAGAGCTTTGTGACTGCTGCGCCGACAAGTCGGAAGAGCATACCCTTAAGCCGTGCGTGGAATTTGACAGCTTCACCGTGCATAATGTCCATCTGCACTGCGAAGGCAGGCTTTTAAAAGTCCGTGTTCAGCTTAAAGATGTCTGCCGTGGCCGGAAAATCCGGCTGGCCGTCCTGATGTTCGAAAAAGAGTGTATGGACACAGACCTCAAGGGCATGCGCACCTGTGAGCTGACCGTCCCCGGCCTGCCCTGCGGCTGCTTAAATGAATTGACCGTCGGTGATTTTTGCTTTATTCTCCCGGAGGAGGATATCTGCAGCAAGCAGCAGAAGGTTAAAATCCAAGTCATCGCCCACTATTCCTCATTCCCGGAAGACCATAAGTGCGGCTGCTAAAGGGTATTTGAAAACGGTATCATAAGAATTAGATAAACCAAACGATATGTTAAAAAGAGGCACACGATTAGGGATTGACGAAGACGAGTAAATTTTTTAGTTAAGTGGGCAAATTAGAAAAAGACCACTTCAAAGTGTTTCATGCTTTGAGGTGGTCTTTGGACGTTCTAATCCATCAACTTAATCTTGGATTCGATATAAGCTATCTCTTCCATTGTTAGACCATACTTCAAATATAATTGATTATCTATTTCAGGTATTAATTTATTCCAATCAATGTCCGAGCTGTTTGTAAAATCTTGCGTTGGAGCGAATCTGTATGTTTTAGCTGTCCCATGTTGACTAATTTTCGCCAAACTAAGCAAAAACCTTGCAAACCGTGTTCTTAAATAATTCGATAAATTCTTCGAAGCACTCTCATCCAAGTTTAAGTCGGCTCCCGCTATAAGGTAAGTTTCAGTACATACTGAAGGAGGTTCTACAACAAATGTATTTTGGTTATCGTCATTTAATTCAGTACCAATATTATTGGCATATGGTAGTAATACTTTCCAGTTATCAATCCATTCAGCGTGCACTTTTATTACAGCCCGCTCTACATAACCGACAGTTTTCGCTTTTCCATAACATTTGATTGGGGTATCAAGACAATCTGCGGATTTATGAAAACCTGCTGTCTCAATAAAGTTTCCGTCCAATCCGAAAGGCTTACGCGGTGATATATGATTCATCATCGTATCAACATCGTTATTTGGTACTATTTTATCCAATATTGCTATTGCGCGGCTGCTACGCACAAAAATATCTAAATCTTTTGTCTTCATGCTGCGATTAGCAACGCTTTTTTTATTCTCTCCTTCATGGGAAACGACACAAACATTCGATGTTGAATTATCATAGTTCTTATTCCACAGGAAATAACACACGCCGCCACGATTGTTAGTATCTGGGAACAACTCTTCTGGGTGAAGAAAATCATCTAATTTTTGAATATGAATATCGTTCAACATAGCATTTCGAAATTTACCCAGTCCTTTTCCTCCAGCATACCAACGAGATGGAATTATAAATGTCATGTATTCAGGATCTAGTTCCTTAGATAACACAACAAAATATTGATATATAGGACGAGCACTTTTCTGTGCACCCCCATCACCTTCTTGATAGGGCGGATTGCCTACTATGGCACCGAATTTGACCATTTTTTCTTCGCCTCCAAGGACTACATTATCTTTAATTGTTATCTCGTTAAATGTTTTGTTTTGATTTAATATCGCTCTTATTCTTGTAAAGTCAAGATCGTTGCAATCATTCCTAATATTCAGCAAATCATATGAAGTAAACCTTTCAATAATGTTAGCGGTATTTAGCCCCAACAATTCATAAATTTTACGTGTAAATTCATATGTGATGGTAGATGTAGGAATTGAATATACTAAGTCTTTTAATGATCTAATACCAAAACCTAGGCTTTCAAAACGTTTGCAAAGAGCAATCGAAAATTCACCTTCTTTCGACGCTATATCCAGTATGCCCTTGCCACCTTCAACACAGTCAAGTAGGAATTCATCAGGCAGAAGGGCAATCATGTCATCACAAATCTTCGTAGGTGTAACTACTTGAGATTCACCCAGCTTGCCGAACTTTTGATTTGCTACCGTTGCTCTTTCCAACGGTGGTATGCTATCATCATTGGATAATTGATTTAAATTTTGAATTTTATAATCCAGAGCCCGAAGCATAAATTTATCCATATGATTCTTTAGAGCCTTTAACACCGTTTTACTAAGGCCAAGATTTGAAAAAATGCGAGCGTTTTCAGATGATTCAATACTAGCGATGATGTCTTCAAGAGAGATAACCGTATCCTTCGTTAAAAACGCAAAGTAGAGTATACGTGCGTAATACATACGGAATTGTTTTGCAGGGTCCTTGTTAGTTGTATCTGTATTTTCTTCAGTTTCATCTGCTTCTGTATTGGCATTAGCATCACCTGCTCCTGTTGCCGAATCGCCATCGTGATCATCATTTTCACCAGGTTCCGGCACCGCAGTGTCACCACCTTCGCCTTCAGCCGCTTTTATTTCAAATCCCGCCTTTGATCCAAGTTCATTTTCCTGTCTAATCACATCCCAGATATCTGCAATACCCATGAGCGAAAGGTCTACGGGAATGTCGTTAGTTTCTTCTGCAACACCGCGATTTTGAGAGTATCTGCTAATTGCTTTCAAAATATCCGCAGCTGTAATTAGCTCAATCTTGTCCTTGTTCATTACAATGATAGGAGAAATGCGTAGTTCCTCCGAAAGACGCTCAGAGAGTTTGCTGTTTCCAGCATCATCAACGTTAACATTATATATTTGCGCCTTTTGCTCCTGCATACGGAACATACGATTCGGGTCAAAGTCCACAAGAAGCGTCTGTGGCTTCATATTATGTTTTATGATATCGCCGTGCTCTTCCTTATATGTCTTAACGTACTGATTTTGCAAACGGAAAATTGCCTGATCATATTCCTGTGGAGAGGCAGTATCCTTTAAAAAAAGCATTGTATCCCATTCCTCCACTGTACTTCCGGTTAGCATACGATTAACAGTCAGAGTGATGGTCTTTTTGCCTTCAGCTTCACATTTTTTTATCACGTCATGAATTGACCTCGGAGTCATGTATGCGTTTGGCATCTCTACACCTGAAATATTTATTATTTCATATTGGCCTAAATTTTTGAATCTAGCTCCATTATTTTTTATTAGTACTTCCAATGAATCACAAGAGGCACAATACGGTAAAACAATAACTATATGTCTGCACATCATTCCGGACTTAATTCTTTCATAATCCAAAAATCCAAGAAGATTTTCATCTTCCTGGCTTCCATCGATGACTGCTAAAAGGTCAAGAATTTCGCTTTCATAGACAAATTTCTTGTGACTGTTATCGTCTGCTTTTTTAATAGATTTTGGCTTAAGTAATGCTGAAAAAGCGTAGGTCACACCGCTTTGGCATAGTTCTTCCAAACGGCGAATAGAGGATTCGTTTAGATTAAATGCAAAACGCACCATCTGCGGAAAACCATAATACGGATTATCCCATTCGTTTACCGATTTACCCTCGTTATCTTCATCCCTCAGAAGATTTTCGTAATCCCACGCTTCCTGTTCCTGAACGATATCAGAGAATTGATAAAAAGCAATGATATCTTCTTTTTCGAATTCTCCACCCATCAGAATACGATACGGTGTACCAGACAGATGTAATTTTACCTTAGTATCAAAACCTTTTATCTGTACTTCAGCATCGGTAATCTCCACATAATCATCATCATCTCTTTTGTGGGCTTTCTCGCCTTTGAATTGAGAATCTCTCAGTAGTTTTCCATATACATCAGCTCTTGCACCAAAATGAGTTTCATCAATGATCAGTAGGTCAACTTTTCTTCCAAAAATCTGTTGATGTTTGTCTTTAATTACATCGCCTTGCAAATCTTGAAGGGTCAAAAACAAAACCACATTGTTTGCACCTTCGTCTTTATTAAGCGTATCAGTTACAATACTGTGGTTTCTCTCCAAATCCACTGAACTTAAGAATTCATAGTCATTTCTGAAGTTTTCAGCACATTCTACAGTTTTGCGCCATTCCTCCTTGACATCTGCTTTTGCTGATACCACGACTACAAGACGTGCTCCGTTACCATCATTCATTTCCTTTGCACAACACATTGAAGTAAATGATTTGCCAAAACGCATAACGGCATACATTAAAAGATTCGATCTTCCATTTTCAACAGCTCTCTTGAACGCATTAATTGTTACCTGCTGATTTGGGCGAGGCTCCCAATACCCAGTAGAGGCATAACGAACCGTAGTAGGTAAAGCTGTCAGCGCGTTATAAAATTGATATTTGTTACCTTTGCTGTTATAGTCACCAGTTATATCTACAATGGCGTCTGAAATTTCTGTGGCAGTCGTATCTTCAAAGAACTCATTAGAAAAGTATATTTCTTCGGCGAGAATTTCCGGTCTTAAACGCTCTTTCAACAATTCAGATTCCAAATACTGATGAACCGCATAGTCACGGAAATAGATATCATTAGCTACTTTTGCAGTGTTCTCAAATTGCTTTTTAAGTTCCGGATAATATTTTTGCCATTCTTTTAAGCGTACTGAGACTGGGCGATATGTATCGCCTATTTTAATATAGTTCGGAATAGTATTAGTGATGAAAGCATAGATATGTGGTTCCACGCGTCCAATTATTATATTATCAAGCAGTTCCAACTCTCTCATTGTCTACCTCCGTTTTTGTCCAACAAGGAAACAAATTCGACTTCTTTATTCTCATCCCAATCCATTACTTTGCAGTAAACACCAGAATGAATAAATGGGTTGTTCATTGAGCAGCCTTCGCATGATCTGCTTTCTATTGAAGTATCAAAAAAGCTCATTTGTTCAAAGCAATGAGATTTTTCTTTGCAGCTACCCGGTATAACAAATTTCAATCCATCCATTTGCCAAATGTTCCAAGAAAGAATAAAGGAAATATTTAACATCAGTTCTTCACATGGGTCTTTCTGAAATTTTAACACATAATAGTCAATAAAGGTGCAGAGTAGGTTTTCTCGTGCCAACAACACGTTATCGCCCTGCCAATCGTAACCATAGGTGCTCTTGAAAGCCTTCTGCGCCCATTTGATCCAATCTTCTTCACCATTAATATTTTCAGATAGTACACGCATCTTTCTGTCAAGCAGACCAATTCGTTCAGATATTTCGATATGTTGTCCTGTAACAGCGTCATAGCGACTAACAAGATATGGTGCTTCACCACAAGATATTTCTAGACGTGGTTCCAAAACATAATCTTGCCATGTTTTACCTCTTAATGACGGAAATACTATACGATCTATATTTGAGTGCCAACCATTTTTTCTTTCAATGTTAAATACATTCTTGCGCCCGAACCAAGCGTAATCTATAAGATTATTCTGCTTGTTACATACCCATGCTGGTGTAAAGACTTCAGCTTTTTCACAAATACGCATATTCTGCTCTTCTTTGGTCTTTTCGGTTCTCGGTTTCACAACACCATTATTAAAGCCGGTTACAGAATCAACTGTTATATGGTCATCGAATCCAAAACCAGAACCATTAACAGAGTAATTATCTGTAGCCCAAATAATATTCATTTTTGTAGTTCTATCTTTTAGAAGAATTTCAAGTATTTGTGGACTGTATTCCTTAATTTCTTCCTCAAGAATATCTATCTTGTAATGTAACACAAATACTCCTCCAATGCTTTTTCTGGAGTTAAGTCTAAGATATCGTCATCTTGTAATCCTAAACCAAGCCAGGTGGACAGTTGATTTCTAATCATAGCGTTGATCATGAAGGATTTTGTAGTAGATTTGTAGTAAAAGAACCTGCAATAAACGCATGAAAGCACATTTATGTAACCCGGAAAAGATGTAGATATAAGAAAAATACAGCCTTAAAAGCGTTGTAAATACTACACTTCTTAGGCTGTATTTTCTTAACAGCGGGAGAAGGATTCGAACCCTCACAAACAGAGTCAGAGTCTGTCGTGCTACCATTACACAATCCCGCTAGATGATGGGTAAAAGGCTTCAGCAGAACTGAATTATAGCGTCTTTCACCCATGTTGTCAAGAAAATTTTACCCGACAGTTTGCAGCGCATTATCGAGGTCTTCGATGATATCGTCAGCGTTTTCAATGCCGACGGACAGGCGCACAAGGTCGGCTGAGACACCGGCTTCGATAAGCTGTTCGTCGCTCATTTGCCGGTGTGTGGCGCTGGCCGGATGGAGCACGCACGTGCGCGCGTCCGCCACATGCGTGACGATGGCGGCAAGCTTCAAGGCCTTCATAAAAGTTTCGGCGGCGGCGCGGCCGCCCTTGAGGCCGAAGGACACAACGCCGCAGGAGCCGTTCGGCAGATACTTCACGGCGCGCTCATAGTATGCGTCGCCAGGGAGCGAGCAATACCGCACCCAGGCAATTTTGTCATGCGCTTTTAAAAACGCGGCGACCTTCAGGGCGTTTTCGCAGTGGCGCGCCACGCGCACGTGGAGCGACTCCAGCCCGAGGTTTAAGAGAAACGAATTGTGCGGGGAGGGGACGGCGCCGAGGTCGCGCATCAGCTGCATGGTCGCCTTTGTGATATACGCACCGGAAAGGCCAAACTGCTTCGTGTAGACAACGCCGTGATAGCTCTCGTCCGGCGTTGTGAGGCCGGGGAATTTGTCGGCGTGGGCGTCCCAGTCAAAGCGCCCGGCGTCAACGATGGCCCCGCCGATGACGGCGGCGTGTCCGTCCATATATTTGCTCGTGGAGTGGACGACGATGTCCGCCCCCCAGTCAAAGGGGCGGCAGTTAATCGGCGTGGGAAACGTGTTGTCCACGATGAGCGGCACGCCGTGCGCGTGGGCGACCGTGGCAAACAGCGCGATATCAAGAACGGCGAGCGCCGGATTGGCAATCGTTTCGCCGTAAAGGGCCTTCGTGTTCGGGCGGAAGGCGGCGTGGAGCTCGTCCGCCGTGGCGTCCGGGCTCACAAATGTGAAGTCGATGCCCATGCGCTTCATCGTGACGGAGAAAAGATTATATGTGCCGCCGTAAATGGCGGATGAGCAGACGACGTGGTCTCCGCAGGAGACAATGTTGAAAACGGCGTAAAAGACGGCGGCCTGCCCGGAGGCGGTGAGCAGCGCGGCCGTGCCGCCCTCCAGCGCGCAGATTTTTTTGGCGACGGCGTCGTTTGTGGGGTTTGCGATGCGGGAATAGAGATAGCCGTCGGCTTCCATGTCAAACAATCGGGCCATATCGGCGCTCGTATCATATTTATAGGTGGTGCTCTGAATAATCGGCAGAATGCGCGGCTGGCCGCTTGTCGGCTCATAACCGGCCTGAACGCATTCAGTATCTTTTCGGTATGTCATCTGTTATTGCCCTTTCAAGTGTTATTGAGCGGTGTTTCGGCTGGCGGGAATTGAACGATAAAGCGCATACCGCCCGTCTCGCGCCGCTCGGCGCTGATGACGCCGCCGTTGTCGCGGACGGTGTCGCGCACGATGGCAAGGCCGAGGCCACTGCCGCCGGCCTCGCGGCTGCGCGCCTTGTCAACACGGTAGAAGCGGTCAAAGATATAAGGCAGGTCGGATTCCGGCACACCGATGCCGGTATCCTCAACGGTCAGGGAAATACCGTCCGGCGCGTGCGCGAGCGTCACGTCAACGCGCCCGCCGGGCATATTGTATTTGATGGCGTTTTCAACGAGGTTGAAGACGATTTGGTAAATATCGTCCTCCGTTGAAAAAACGTAACAGCCGTCGTCAAGCGCGGCGTCCAGCCGGATTTGATAGCTCTGCGCCAGCGGGCGGAGCATGCGCAAGGTGTTGTCGACGACGTGGCGGATGTCAACGCGCTCGCGCGCGGCGGTGACGTTGTTGTCAAGGCGGGTGAGGGTCATCAGCTTCGCCGTCGTACGGGACAGGCGCTCAGCCTCGTTGCCGATATCGGTGACGAATTCGCGGGCGGTATCGAGATCGATGCGCTCGTTTTGCAGAATGCTGTCCGTCAAGAGGCGGATCGAAGCCAGCGGCGTTTTAAGCTCGTGTGAGGCATCGGCCACAAAGCGGCGGCGAACCTCCTCCGTTTCGCGCAGGCGGCTTGTGAGGCTGTTAAACTCGTCGCCAATCAGCGTCAGCTCGTCGCTGCCGCGGATGTGGATTTTATAATTATATTCCCCCTCACGGACGGATTTGATCGCCTTGAGGATGGAGGTAATGCGGCGCATAATCGTCCAGATGAGAAAGCCGAGCATGAGAAGCGACAGGGCGGCAATCACAAACGATATGCTCTTGATGGTGCTTTGCAGGCCGATTAAAATGGCGCCCTGCACCACATCGTTTTCATGGACGTAGACAGCCCCGACGACGAGCCCGTCGCTGTTATATACAGGCATGAAGGCGCTGCTGGAAAAGGCGCTGCCGGAGAACTTTGAGAAAAATACATCGTACCCGTCAAGCGCTTTGTTGATATTATCGGTGACGAAAAGGGGGTCAACGCTCTCGTCTTCCTCGTTGGAATCGTAGAGGGCGTTGCCGCTCGAGCCGACGACGGTGACGTGTGTGAGGCCCGTCACGTCCAGCCGCGTCATCACGTCCTCAACGCCGCCAATCGTGAGGATGCTCTCGGTATCCGTCAGGTTGGATGCGATGAGGCGGGCCTGATTTTCAATCGAGGCTTTCTTTGAGGTGAAAATCATATCGCGGGAGGCCGTCAGAAAAAAAGTGTTCATCAGAATCAGGACGACGGCGATGGTGGAGACAAACATCAGCGCCAGCTTCGTCCGAATACTGCCGAAAACCCGCCATTTTTTCGCGTTATCCTTTGATATAGTACCCAACCCCCCATTTGGTCATGATCCGCTCAGGCTCGGCGGGGTTTTTCTCCAGCTTTTCGCGCAGCCGCCGGACGTGAACGTCAACCGTTCTGATATCGCCCTGATAGTCGTAGCCCCAGACGATGTTTAAAAGGTTTTCGCGGCTGTAGACCCTGTCCGGGTTTTTGGCCAGCAGCTCAATAACGTCAAATTCCCGCGCCGTCAGCTCGACGGGGACGCCGCTTTTCTTCGCCGTGCGTTTTTCCGTATCGATCGTGATCGGCCCGACGGTGATTTCCGCGTCGCCGGTATTCTGGGTGACGAGCGACGAGCGGCGCAGAAGCGCCCGGACGCGTGCTTTGAGCTCAATGATGTTAAAGGGCTTTGTCACATAGTCGTCGGCCCCGTATTCAAAGCCGATAATCTTGTCCGTATCCTCGCTGCGGGCCGTCAGCATAATAATCGGGACGTTTGAAAACTCCCGAATGCGCATACAAGCTTCCAGCCCGTCCAGCTTCGGCATCATCACATCGAGAATGATGAGATCAAAATTGCCGCTCTTGGCAAGCTCAACGGCCTCCTCGCCGTCGTAAGCGGCGTCAACCTGATAGCCCTCTGATTCGAGATTGAACTTAATACCCTTAACGAGCAGCTTTTCGTCGTCAACAACTAATATTTTCACCGGTACACCTCTATCCGACTGCAATGAAGTCTTTAATGGCCTCGAACTTTTGATTGCCGATGCCCGAAACATTTTTAATTTGGGAGATGCTTTGGAAAGCGCCGTATTGCGTCCTGTAATCAACGATGCGCTGCGCCAAAACGGGGCCGATGCCGTCAAGCGCCTCCAGCTCGGTGGCGGTGGCGGTGTTGATGTTAATTTTCCCCGTTACAGCGGGGGCTTTGGCGCTCGCGGATGGCACAGGTGACGCGGTGGCAGCCCCGGTGGGCGATGCGTCGGCCGCGAGGCCGGTCACCGTGACGACGCGGGCGGCCGTTAATCTGCCGGTAAAAAACCCGGCCGTAAAGATCAAAACGGCGATGGCCAGGGCGATGAGCACACCTTCAGACGGCGAGAGCTTTTTCATCCCAATCCGCTCTTTCAAAAGAATTATCAGAAAACCTTCATGCCTGTTGCGCAATGGGCATAGATTTTGATATACTGGCCAAAGAGGAATCGCTGTTATTTTCGGGAATTGTGTCGATATAGGCCGCACAGATAAATCGACAGCATAACAGCGCCGCGCCATGACCTACCACAGCAGGCAGACCAAAATTCGTTATAAGCGCCGCCTTGCGGTTATTATAACATAAAATTGGAAGATATGTATGAGGAAATTCAACATTTTCATCGTCTTTTTCGCGCTTGTGCTGTTCGTCTCCGCCGTCTTGCCGCCGCGCGCCGCCGCGCTGGCAGATCCAGCCGTCTTGGCGTCCTCCGCGCTTCTTGTGGAGGTCACGTCCGACAAGGTCCTCTATGATAAGAATAAAGATGCCGCCGTTGATCCGGGCGGCGCCGTCAAGATGATGACGGTTTTGTTGGCGGTCGAGGCGATTGAAAACGGACAGGCCGCCCTGACGGACGCTATCCTCGCGGGCGAGGCCGCGTTTGACCCATCGGGTCGGAGCGGTGCCGTGCCGAAAATCGTCTCCGGCGAGATGCTGACGCTGGAGGATTTGTTGTATGACGCGTATCTGGCGGGGGATACGAATGCCGCCGGGATTATCGCAACATGCCTTGCCGGGAGTCCCGCTGCTTATGTCGAGCGCATGAACAAACAGGCCGCCGCGCTCGGCTGCAAAAACACCCATTTCACAAACGTCTTCGGTACGGCGGACGCAACTCAGACGACGAGTGCCTGGGATCAGTACCTCATCTTTAAGGAAGCGCTGCGCCACCCGCTTTTTCTGAAAATCGCCGAGACTACTGCCTATCAGATGCAGGCGACGAACAAGTCCAAGCCGCGCGCGCTAATAAACGGCAACCTGATGCTTCAATATTCCAGCCCCTACTATGAGAAAAACAGCGTTGCGGGCTGCGCCGCGTCCTCCGATGCGGGCGAGAAAAGTATGACGGCCTATTCGAAAAACGACAATTTGACGCTGATCGCCGTTACGTTCGGTGCCAGCGACATTCCGGCGTCAGACGGTGCCATTGTCGATCAGCGCTTTACGGAAACAAAGCGCCTTCTGGACTGGGGCTTTGCGGGCTTTGCCTGGAAAGAGCTGACGGAGCAGAACACGGCCGTAGCCTCCGAGAAAATTGACCTTGCCGAAGGGACGGACGTTGTGAATCTGCTGCCGTCTGACACCATTAAAGCCGTCGTCCGCAGTGACCTGACGGATGTTGACATCAAAAAGGACATCGTTTATTACGGGGCATCCGGCGGCAGGGCGCTCGTGGCGCCCGTTCGGAGCGGCGAGCTCCTCGGGCAGATGACGATAACGGTTGACGGGGAAAACTGCGGAACGGTCAGCCTCGTCGCAGCGTCGGACGTGCGTTTGGATAAAGGAAAGTTCGTCCAAAAGCGGTTGCAGGATACGCTTCATAATATCTGGTTCCAGCTCGGCGCCGCCATTTTTGTTATTCTGCTCGGCGGATATATTTACCTCATCATCCGCGACAGAAAGGCCAGGCGCGGAGAAGAGGAGCTGCGTGTGAAAAAAGAGAAGAAAATGAAGCCGGAAAAGATCGACCGGAAAGAAAATAACGAGAAGAAAAAGCTGGCGGCATTTTTAAAAAAGAAAGATTAACAGCAGCGCCAATACAGTAAAAAAATAAATGCCGGGCTGATGCCCGGCATTTATTATGACGGTTATGAATAGGCGAGCTTTTTAGCGAGCTTAAAGCTTGTCATATCGAGGATGTAAACGGCGTTCGCATCCACGATATAAGCGTACTGCCCGATATAAAGCCCGCGGCTGTCGCCGCCCCAGTCGAGCGCGTCAACGTGCGCGCGGCTGTAAAAGCCCTCGGCGTCGGAATAGCCATAAATATCATAGCCGTTGTCGGCAGGGAAGGCAATGATGTTTTTATCGGGTGAGATTAAAATAGCCCGCGGGTTATACAAGGCGCTTGAATAGCTTGACTTGAGCTTTAAGGTGTGTTTAACGGTCACATCCTTCGGATTTGTCGTGTCGAACATGGAGAGCTTCATGCTACTCGTGGCACCGGTCTTTTCGTCGGCGTCCATACCAAGCCCGAAGAGTCGCCCCTCGCCGTAAACGTGTAAATAGCTTGAAAAGCCGGGGATTTTCAAGGCGCTTAAAACGGTCGGGTTTTTCGGGTCGGTGAGGTCGACGGCAAAGAGTGGGTCAACCTGCCGGAACGTGACGATATAGGCGATGCTGCCGTCAAACCGAACGCCGTAAACCTGCTCGCCCTTGGAAAGGTCTTGGACGCTGCCAATGGCGTTGAGCCCGCCGTCAAGGACGAAGAGGGCGTTTGACGAAACAGGGTCCTTCCAGATGCTGTTTATAAAGCCCTTGGCTTTGTCGGTATACTCTGACCAGCTTTGGGAATACGTCGTTGTGACGACGCGGAGGTTGCCGCCTGATGCGTCAAGCGCATATGGATTGACGAGGCTGCCGGGCACGGTCCCTGCGGCTTTTCGGCTGAGCCCGCCGCCGGAAATGTCAAAGCTCGTGATGGCCGTTTTGCTCTCACTCTGATAATCGATAACGGTATAGACACTGTCGGTATACGGGTTTCCCGATGTCTGTTCCGTCGTGCTGCAAGCAAGATAAAGCGTTTCCTTATTCATATAAACGACCGAGCCGCCGCCCACGACAGACTCGTTGGCGTCGCGCGTGCCGCTTTGAAGGTTATACGCACAGAGAACGGTATAGGCGGCTGAATTGTAAACGGGCATGATGGAGATGCGGCCTGCTTCAACGAGAGACGCCTTACCGTCCGTATACAGCCGCGGGACATACGTTGACGGATCGTTTTGATCCATCGTGTACACATAATATGTCGATATGAGATACAGCGTCGAGCCGACGAGGCGCGTCGTCAGCGGGTAGCCGTCCTGGCCGAGCGATTTTTTAAGAGTGGGGTGCGACTTGTCGGTTATGTCGATGAGATAGAGCGTTGAGCGCTGCGTGTTGTTTGCCGGTGCGATGTCAGTCGAGACAGCCCCGGCGGCGACTTTCGCGTCGGCACGGCCGGATTCGGCGGCCAAGTACGGGATGTAGCTTGAATAGGAGGTCACGACGGCGGCGGTGTCGCCGGAAACATAGAGCTCCGTTGCCGATTCGGAGACATAATTGCCGTCCGCTGTTTTATTACCGCTGCTGTCACCGCCGATTTTCACAGCGGACACCTGTTTGGTGGCTGCGCCGTCGGCTTTAAAGATTATGAGTGTATTCTGGCGCAGCACATAAATGTATTGGCCGTCTGTTTTGACGATGTCACCCTCGTCAACGCCGTCAACCTGCACGTTCGTCGTCGAGAAATCGGCGTCCGTGGGTGTCGGCTCCTTGATTGCCTCCGGCGACGATGAGGCCGTTTGGCCATTATCCTGTGCGGCTGTTCCGGCGGCCGTGTCAGCCGTTTTGTAAGCGCCGTTTGGCCCTGCTGCTGCTTTCTGAAGGGCGCTGAAAAGATCGGCGTATGATGAAACAAGGGTAAGCGATGTCGGGCCGGGGCTTGCGTCCGTTTTGCCGGTGCCGGAATTCTGCGCGCGGCAGCCGGTCATCAGGCTGAGCATCAGTGCCAGCGTAAGAAAAAGCGGGAAAATCGATTTTTTCATGGTGAAGACCTCACAGTTCATCAGAATGTCCCGGATGGTCATTAGACGGCAGGTGCCGGAAAAAGTTCCCGCAAGGATTGCTTATTAAAAGCTTTTTTGAAAATATTTTTCCGCGAAATCGACATGCGCCACCTTGAAAGTGCGCCCTTTTAAATTGTTGAGAAGCCCGGCATCCGTTTTGAAATCGAAAACAACGCAGTAGGAGCAGAGGGCTTGCCCCGTCTCCCCGTAGGGGCGGTTGTCTTTTTCGCGCCCATATTTGCCGTCGCCAAGAAGCGGGTGACCGGCGTGGGCCAGCTGCGCCCTGATTTGATGCGTCCGGCCGGTGACAAGGCGGCATTCCACTAAGGACAGCCCTTTTTGAACGGCCAGTGTCCGATACTCGGTGACG
The DNA here is from genome assembly GCA_038405045.1 of Oscillospiraceae bacterium ZGZL. Taxonomy (GTDB): domain Bacteria; phylum Bacillota; class Clostridia; order Oscillospirales; family Oscillospiraceae; genus Sporobacter. Next base: position 427,152 of record JBBZIV010000001.1, read on the forward strand.
GCTGTTTTTGACCCTTTTTGATTTTTGTCGCTGATAAAAACCTGATTTTTAACGGCATCCTTGAAAAGCTGGCCCTCCAGCCGCCCGGAGGGTGGGCGCAGCGCCCCGTGGACAACGGCGAGATAAAACTTTTCCACCTCGCGCGCTTTAATTTTTTCATTCATGATACGCAGTGATTCGGCGTTTTTAGCGGCGATAACGATCCCGGAGGTATTCCGGTCAATTCTGTTGCACAGGGCGGGGGCAAATGCGTTTTCATCGCCCGGCCGCCACGCACGCTTAGCATACAGATATGCCTGTATCTGGGCAATCAGTGTGTTATACGACCATGTACCGTCGCTGTGGCATAAAACACCCGCTTTCTTGTTGACGAGCAAGATGTTATCGTCCTCATAAACGATGTCTAAAGCGGGAGCGGTAATCTTTAAATAGGCGTTTTCCGCCGTCGGTTTTTCAAAGAACTCATCGTTGACGTACATCTGAACGGTATCACCGGCCGTCAGCTTCGTCTCTCGCGCTGCGCCCTTGCCATTGACCTTGATACGCTTGAGGCGGATATACTTTTGGAGGAGAGAGGCAGGCAAAAGCGGCACGGCCTTTGAGACAAATCTGTCCAGCCGCTGCTGTGCGTCGTTTGGCCTTATTAAAAATTCTTTCAAAACGCTTTCCGTCCTTCATCTGTCATGTGTTTGCCGTGCTTGGCGAGGCGGCCGTTTAAACGGCCAGTGACATCATACAATATAAAAAATTGTTTGACAACATATGCCCGATGACTTATAATATCAAAGCGACTATGGAAGGTGCGGTATGCGGCTTAATCTTCGTGAAATCATCAATATTCCCGGCGCATCCGTCACGTTTGACTATGCGCCCGATCTGTCGGACACGGCGTTCGGCTCCGTCAGAGGTGTCAAAGCGCCGGTACGCGCCGTCGGTTTTATTAAAAATAATGCCGGGGTACTCGATTTTACCGCCGAGGTTGATGCCGTTTTAGCATGCACCTGTGCCAGATGTCTGAAGGAATTTGACAAATCCGTCCACCTCCGCTGTCAGGCCACCCTGACGGAACAGGAGCACGACAAGGACGAAGCGGATAAATATGTTCTCGACGGAGATTATGCCGACGTGGATGAAATTATCCTGACGGACTTCGTTTTGAACATGGATCAGAGGATTTTGTGCAGAGAAGACTGCCAAGGACTCTGCAGCACCTGCGGGGCCGATTTAAACAATGGGCCGTGCGCGTGCGGAGCTCAGATTGATCCCAGGCTCGCTGTCCTTGGGCAGCTCCTGGAAAATGAAACATAACAGGAGGTGTCACCATGGCGGTTCCAAAGAGAAAAACATCGAGCGCGAGAAGAGACAAGAGGCGTTCCTCCCACTGGAAGCTGGATGTTCCCGGTCTTGTCAAGTGTTCCAAATGCGGCGAGCTTCGTCTGATGCATCGGGTCTGCAAGGCCTGCGGCACATACAACGGTCGTGAAGTGATCAAAGTCAGCGCTGAATAAAAGTGTCCGGCGGGGGAAAACCCCGCCGCATTTTTCGTCACCGGCCAATTTTAACGCAATATTTTTCTGTACTTAATCACGGCGGGCCGCCAGCCGAAAGCGGCGGCACACCGTTTTGGCGGTGTTATGGAGCGTTCATGGGTTCCGTTATTACAGGCATGACGGATAATAGCCCCTTGGCAGGGAGATGCCTAACGGTGGGCGATATGCTCGTGCGCCTCAATGGGCACAAAATCCGTGATGTGCTCGATTATCAGTATTATTCTTATGATGCGCGCCTTCTGTTGGAGGCGCACAGCCAGGACGGCACGATAAAGCTCATTCGCGTGCATAAAGCGCCCGGGGAGCCGCTTGGGCTCTTGTTTGACGATTTTTTAATGGACACGGCGCGCGCCTGCGTCAACCGGTGCGTCTTCTGCTTCGTCGACCAGCTTCCCAAAAACCTGCGGGATTCCCTGTATTTTAAAGACGACGATATTCGCCTGTCTTTTTTGATGGGCAATTATGTGACGCTATCAAACCTCACGCAGGCAGATGTCGACCGGTTTATCGCCATGCGCCTGTCCCCGCTCAATATTTCCGTCCACGCGACGGACCCGGCATGCCGCAGTCTCCTGCTTGGCGTGAAAAATGCCGGGCGAGGCCTTGAGACGATGCGCGCGTTTGCCGCAAGCGGCATCACGATGAACTGCCAGATCGTCGTTTGCCCCGGCTTGAACGACGGCGCGCAGCTAGAGCGCACGATGGCGGATCTCACCGCGCTGTATCCGTATGTTGCAAGCGTTTCTGTCGTCCCGGTCGGGCTGACGAAATTTCGAGACGGGCTGTACCCACTGCGCCCGTTTGACCGGCAGAGCGCCGGTGAGACGCTTGCTCAGGTCGAAAAATATGCCAATCGCTGCCGCCGAAAGCTTGGCACGCATCTTTTTTACCCGGCGGATGAATTATATTTAAAAGCGGGTTGCGCCATGCCGGCGGAAGCGTTTTATGAAGGCTATCCGCAGCTTGAAAACGGCGTTGGGATGCTTCGGCTGTTCCAAGTGCAGGCGCAATCAGCCCTGAAAAATGCCTCAAATCCGTCAGGAGAGGCGTTTACAATTGCCACAGGGCATGCGGCTTTTCCTTATTTACAAAAAATTTTAAACACAGCACGTGAAAAATATGCTAATATAAAAGGCAAAATAATACCTGTCGATAACGACTTCTTCGGGCCGTCTATAGACGTTGCGGGGCTTATAACGGGTGGCGACCTGATTCGCCGGTTGCACGGGCAGGACCTTGGCAAGAGGCTGCTTCTGTCGCAAAGCATGCTCCGGCGCGGCGAGGCCGTCTTTCTGGACGACGTGACGGTGGAAGACGTTTCAAAAGTCCTTGGCGTATCCGTGCGATTTGTTGCGCAGGATGGCGCGGATTTCATCCGGGCAATCTGCGGGGAATGATCCGGTGCGCCGGTAAAAAGTGAAAGAGGTGTCAACACCGTGGCGAAACCGCTGATTGCCATCGTGGGTCGGCCGAATGTCGGCAAGTCCATGCTTTTTAACAGAATAGCGGGCAAACGGTTGTCGATCGTGGAAGACACGCCCGGCGTCACGCGTGACAGGCTGTACGCCGCGTCCGATTGGAGCGGCCACGCTTTTTCCATTGTTGATACAGGCGGTATCGAACCGACTGCCGATTCCGAAATGTTGCTTTTCATGCGCGAACAGGCGCTGTTAGCCATCGACATGGCCGACGTTATTTTATTTGTGACAGATATAACGACGGGTGTCACAGCCGCCGATGCAGAGATCGCCTCGCTGCTGCTGCGCTCACACAAGCCGGTCGTTCTGGCGGTCAACAAAATGGATTCTATCGGGCCGTCAGACCCCGCTATTTATGAATTTTACGCACTCGGCCTCGGCGACCCGATCGCTCTGTCGGCCGCGCACGGCCATGGCACGGGAGACGTGCTCGACGCTTGTGTCCGCCATTTTCCAACGCCGTCTGGCTCGGAGGATGAGGACGATGTGATCAAGGTTGCCGTCATCGGCAAGCCGAACGTCGGCAAGTCGTCTCTCATCAACCATATTCTTGGTGAAAACAGAGTCATCGTCAGCGATATTGCCGGGACAACGCGTGACGCTGTTGACACGCCGTTTGAAAACGCCGACGGCCGCTATGTTTTTATTGACACGGCAGGTATCCGCCGCCGGTCCAAGATTAACGACAGTATTGAAAAATACAGTGTTCTCCGAACAGAAATGGCCGTCGAACGCGCCGATGTCTGCCTCATTATGATCGATGCCCGTGAAGGCGTCACCGATCAGGACACGAAGGTCGCGGGGCTTGCCCACCAGGCTGGAAAAGCGAGTATCATTCTCGTCAACAAGTGGGACCTCGTCGAGAAAGAAACAAACACCATGGATCGGATGCGCCAGGAGGTCATGCGTGACCTCGGGTATATGACGTATGCGCCTATTCTCTTCATATCGGCTAAAAGCGGCCGCCGCGTCGAGCGCCTTTTTGAGCTTATCAATTTCGTCAACGATCAGGCGTCAATGCGCATCACAACGGGGATGCTCAATAACGTCTTAGCGGACGCCACTGCCCGCGTCCAGCCGCCGACCGATAAGGGTAAGCGCCTGAAAATTTATTACATGACGCAGACGGGCGTCCGCCCGCCGACCTTTGTCTGCTTCTGTAACGACGCGGCGCTCTTCCACTTCTCCTATCAGCGCTATCTGGAAAACCAAATCCGGGGCGTCTTCGGGCTGGAGGGAACGCCCATCCGCCTGTTTATTCGTCAAAAGGGCGACGACGAGAAGTGACGAAATTTGCTTATCGCCAGACAGGCATCATCGGAGGATTACGAACGTGCTTATTTTATTATTATTAATAACGGCCGCGCAGGCATACGTTATCGGCGGCGTCAACGGCGCCATTATCACATCAAAATATTTTTACCGCAAAGACATCCGCAAATTCGGCAGCGGCAACCCCGGCCTGACGAATTTTTTCCGCGTCTTCGGCAAGGGCGGTGCCGCGCTTGTTGTTTTGATTGACGTGCTGAAAACGGTTGGCCCTGTGATTATCGGCGGTATTCTGTTTGGTCTTTTTGTCGATCCGTCTGTTTTTCCCAGCGGCAACGGCGCCGCCTTCGGGCTCAATTTCTTCGGCAGCGCTTGGGCCGGATTCTTTGTCATTCTCGGCCACTGCTTTCCGCTTTTCTATGGGTTCCGCGGCGGAAAGGGCGTTATGGCAGTAGGCACTGTTGTTTTCTTAATCGATTGGCGCATCGCGCTCATTTGCTGGGGTGTGTTTATTCTTCTCACACTCGTCACGCGGTATGTTTCACTGGGCTCTATTATTGGTGTCCTGTCATATCCTGTCATGGTCGGCGTGCTCGGGGACGGTGGCTTCTGGGAGATCGTCGTAGCCTCGCTGAGCGCGGGCCTTCTGATTTATCGGCATCGGGAAAATATCAAACGGCTTTTCAAGGGCACGGAATCGAAATTCAGTTTCCACAGAAAAAAAGAGGCTTAGAGGAATCGAACATGAAAATTTCTGTATTCGGCAGCGGCGGATGGGGAACGGCCATCGCAAAAGTGCTGCATGAAAACGGCCACATCGTCACGCTGTGGTCAAAATTTGAAAAGGAAGTCGAAACGCTGACCAAAACGCGCGAAAACCCGCTTTTGCGCGGCGTTAAAATTCCCGAAGGCATTGCCATCACAACGTCGCTTGACATCGCGGCCGACGGGCTGGACGTCGCCGTTATGGCGACGCCGTCATTTGCCGTGGCGGAAACAGCGCTGCTGCTGAAAGACCGTCTCAAGCCGGATTGCATCGTTGTGTGTGTCTCAAAGGGCATTGAAAAGGATACGACGCGCCTGTTTTCAACAATCCTGCGTGAGGCGCTCGGCGATGGCGCGCGCCTTGTGTCACTGTCCGGCCCAACGCACGCTGAAGAGGTCGGCCGCCAGATTCCGACGGCTTGTGTCGCCGCGTCCGAGGATATCGCAACGGCTGAGGCGGTGCAGGATATCTTCATGAACGATTACTTCCGCGTCTATACATCGACAGACGTTATCGGCGTTGAGCTCGGCGCGGCGCTTAAAAATGTCATCGCGCTCGGTGCAGGCATCAGTGACGGGCTCGGCTTCGGCGACAATACGATTGCCATGCTGATGACGCGCGGTCTGGCCGAGATGGCGGAGCTTTGCGTTGCCCTTGGCGGCCGGAAATCAACACTGGCCGGTCTTGCTGGTCTTGGTGACCTCATCGTTACATGCACCTCCAAGCACTCGCGCAACAGGCGCGCGGGCGTCTTGATCGGTAAGGGGATGGATATTCAAGAGGCCATGCAGGAAGTCGGGGCCGTTGTAGAGGGTTATTATGCCGCCAAGGCAGCCTATGAGCTGTCCCAAAAAACTGGCATCGACATGCCGATTTCGACGGAGGCTTATCGCGTTTTGTACGAAGGAAAATCGGCGATGACGGCGATGAAGGATCTCATGAGCCGCTCGAAACGGCGCGAATGGGAATCTGCCGAGGAAACATGGGTTGTCTGACGCCTGACCAAGTTCATATGCATTGTTTCACCTCTGCGGGCTAATACTGTCGCAGAGGTGATTATTTTTGGAAGAGACAAATAAGGACACCCATGATGAAAGTAAGCGTGAGGAAGCGCAGATCATCGGTGAATACCAACGCGCGCAGATCAACGATATGGGCTCAACGACAACGCGCACCAATAAGGGCGTCATCCACTGCCTGACAATCGTGGGGCAGATTGAAGGCCACCAGATTCTACCGCAGGATACGAAAACGACAAAGTATGAGCACGTTATGCCGCAACTGGCGGCCATTGAGGAGTCCGAGGAGATAGAAGGCCTTCTGATTTTACTCAACACTGTCGGCGGTGATATTGAGGCGGGCCTCGGCATCGCCGAGCTGATAGCCAGCATGAAAAAGCCGACTGTTTCGCTTGTCCTCGGCGGCGGCCATTCGATCGGCGTCCCGCTGGCTGTCGCGGCCAAGCGCTCTATTATTGCCCCGTCAGCCGCAATGACGATTCATCCCGTGCGTTTGACTGGCGTTGTCATCGGTGTACCGCAGACGTATAATTATTTCGGCAAAATCCAAGAACGCATCGTCCAGTTCGTGACGACGAATTCCGCCATTAAGCGTGAGCGGTTTATTGATATGATGCTTAAAACGGGTGAGCTTGCCGCCGACGTCGGTACGGTCATTTACGGCGAGGAGGCAGTTCAGAGCGGCCTGATCGACCAGCTCGGCGGCCTGTCAGACGCGCTCAGCTGGCTCCACACGCAAATTGCCGCAGATAAAAAGGAAAAGGACGACGCAAGTGGCCTGGGCTAAAGGCGCGGCAGATTGCCCCGCGATGCGGTGAAAATGCCGTAAAATGGCGCATTCAGAAGGCTTTTCGTATAAAAATACTGGCAATTATCCATCCATTATGATAAGATATGATATAAAACTGATGCTCGGCAAGGCAATTGCCGATGTTTTGCGCATCAGTTGGTACGGCGGGCAAGAGGGGAAGTCTATGTTGAGATGCCCTGCCGTATAGGGGTGCTCGGTGCCCCGGTTGGAGGGATAAGCATGTCGTTTTTTACGGCAATTTTACTTGGGCTCATTCAGGGTATCACGTCATTTCTGCCAGTATCCACATCGGCCCATCAGGCCATCATTCATAACCTGTTTCATCTGGACGTCCCCTCGGAAGGGATCGGTTTTTTTAATTTTTTGATGAATTTAAGCACGCTTGTATCGATTTTTCTTGTCTGGCGGGACGAGCTTGTTTCGATGTTTCAAGAGGGTGCAGACTTTTTACGCGGCAAAACCGAAACAAATCATGTGGGTGAGGGCCGGTTAACGCCGCCGCTGCGCATGATATACTTTATTGTCATCGCAACGCTGCCGCTCATTCTCTCCGTGCCGATCAACCAGCGGGCTGATATTTTGATGGAAAATGTGACTTTTGTCGGCTGCGCGATGCTTGCCATGGGTGCCGTCTTGTATGCGTCTGATCGATTTATCCACTACGGCAAGAAGGCAGAAAAGACAATGGATACGAAAGACGCGCTCATCATTGGCTTGGCGCAGGCGTTTGCCGCCATCCCGGGCCTCTCGCGGGTCGGAACATCGCTCTCACTCTCTCTCGCGCAGGGGCTTGACAAGGATTTTGCCGTTCGATTTTCTGTTTGGCTTTCCCTGCCGTCGCTCCTCATTGCAACATTTATTTCCTTTTTTTCGATTTTCAAAGGCGGCATGACGTGGCCGTCCTTCTTCACCTACCTTGTCGCGTTTATCCTATCCGTCTTAACAGGCTATCTCGCGATTCAAACGCTTCGCATCTTAACGGCGCAGCGCCGGCTTAAGTATTTTGCCTTTTATCTCTGGGGCGCGGGCTTTTTAACGGTGATTTTATCCTTCATACTCTAGCTTTGAGGTGGCTTATGGCACAATCAAAAGCAAAACGAAAAAGCCCGGCCAAGAAAAAGCCGGGCCGCCCGAAAACGGTTGAAGTCGCAGCCCGTGGGAAATCATATGTGCGCGAAATATCGGCCGTCGTCTTCCTAACGCTCGGCATTTTTGCGTTGATTGGCTATTTCGGCGCCAGTGGCGTTTTGCTTGGCTATTTCTGTATGCTGCTGAAGGGTCTCTTTGGTTGGGGTTATTTTGCCGCACCGCCTGTTTTGCTTCTCTGCGCCGTTATTCTGGCTTTTCACAGGGGGGAGCCCGTCCGATTCCGTGTCATTTCGGCGCTGCTGCTGCTTATGACGACCGGGGCGCTGGCGCATCTGTTTTTGAATAAAACATATTATCCGGTCTCATTTGCCATGGTACATAGCCTGTGGGACGCCGGTAACGATCTGAAAAGCGGCGGGGCCGTCGGCGGCTCGTTGTCGGTCATCCTTACATATCTTTTCAGCATGTTTGGTTCGGCCGTCATTTTCATCAGTATGACTGCCTTCTTTTTGATGGTGGCGCTTAATAAAACGGTTTCAGACGTGGCAGACGCCTTCCGCGCCTTTTATAATCACCTGAAGGAAGACGCGTATGATGACGCGGCAGACGAGCCGGAGCAAACAGTTCCGCCGATTTTGCCGGTTACATCGAAAGCACAGCGCCGTATAATCGATATTCCCCTCGATGATCCGAAGCCGCGCGGGACGGCATCCGTCTTCCGTTCAAAGAAGCACGCGCCGCTCTTTGACCAAAACGCGGGTGTTCAGCCGCCGGACATGGTTCTCGGCGGCGTTGCGGCTGCCAATCAGCCGCTGGCAAAGCGCACGCAAACGGGAGACGTGCCGTTTGACATCCCGTTTATGGAGGCCAAGACAGATAGTAAAACAGACCTAGCCGATCACACACCGCCTGCGCGCACGGAGCCCGCGAAATCGGCGCAGCCGGTTTTGGACACTTCAAAGGCAGGCAGTGGTTCCTATAACTATCCACCACTGAACCTGTTGGCGGCCGGGTCCCCGGCCGGGCGCGTCGACGGGGCGGATGAAGTGCGCCTGAATGTTGAACGTCTCGTCGCCGCCTTTAAAAGCTTTGGTGTCAACGTCCGCATCACAGGTTATACGCGCGGGCCAACGGTGACGCGGTATGAGGCCGAACTCGAGGCCGGTGTTAAGCTCAACAGGCTTACAAGCCTTGCCGACGATATCGCCCTGTCGCTTGGGGCCAGCGGCGTGCGCATTGCGGCCATGCCGAACAAAATTTCAACAGTCGGCATCGAGGTGCCGAACAAGCTCGTCAGCAAGGTCTATCTCCGAGACATCATCGATTCGCCGACGTTTAAAAACGCACCGTCAAAGCTCACCTTTGCCATCGGCAAAAACATCGGTGGCGAGGCTATCGTCGGCGATATCGCGCGCTTGCCTCACATGCTGGTTGCCGGAACGACAGGCTCAGGCAAATCCGTCTGCCTCAATTCACTGATATTAAGTATTCTCTATAAATCAACGCCTGATGAAGTCCGATTCATCATGATAGACCCGAAAATGGTGGAATTCCGCGTTTATAACGGCATTCCGCATCTTTTAGTCCCGGTCGTCACCGACGTGAAGAAAGCCTCCGGCGCGCTGCAGTGGGCTGTTGTCGAGATGATGAAGCGGTATAAGCTCTTTTCGGAAGCGAACGCCAGAGACCTTGACAGTTACAATAAAATTATGCGCAAGTCAGAAGACGGCGCGGCGCTGCCGCAGGTCATCGTCGTCATTGACGAGCTGGCCGACCTCATGCTGACGGCTGCCAAAGAGGTGGAAGAGTCCATCTGCCGCGTCGCGCAGATGGGGCGTGCCGCGGGCGTTCATCTCGTCATCGCTACACAAAGCCCGCGGGCCGACGTGATTACTGGCCTCATGAAGGCCAACATCCCCTCACGCATCGCGCTGAAGGTTTCAAGCGCTCTGGAGTCCCGCATTATCCTTGACGCTGGCGGCAATGCCGACAAGCTCGTCGGCAACGGCGACATGCTCTACGCGCCGATCGGTTCGGCCAAGCCCGTGCGCATTCAGGGCACGTGGGTGTCGGACGCCGAGCGGGAGGAAGTCGTTGAATTCATTAAGAGAAGCGCACAGCCGAACTACTCTGAAGACGTCATCCGCCAGATTGACAAGGCGGCCGAGGAGAAGTCTGATTCTAAGGGTGACGGTGATGCCGCGAGTGGCGTCGATTATGACGAGCTATTGCCACAGGCCGTTGATGTCATCTTTGAATCGGGGCAGGCGTCCGTCTCCATGCTGCAGCGTCGGCTGAAGCTGGGCTACTCGCGCGCGGCACGCATCGTGGACCAGATGGAGCAGATGAACATCGTCGGCCCGTTCGAAGGCTCCAAACCGCGCCCGCTGCTCATCACGCGCCAGCAATGGCGTGAAATGCAATATATCCAGGGGACGGCCCCGACCGGACCCGAGCTTGGCATCCGCGATGATTATTCATCGCCGCCGGACGACACCCCATTTTAATTATCCCGCCCCCCGCCCATCAGTTGTATAGGGGCTTCGCCCCTATGACCCCATTGAATTGAATAGGCCCAATACACCATAAACCGTTATTAAGGCAACAGGACAGTGCATAATCCACTGACCTGTTGTAGGAGCGATTATCAATCGCCTATATACGCCCGATTTTACAGCAGACCCAACACCGGAAAGGAGTCCCGCTTCGGCGGGAATAACGATGGCACTAGATCACACATGGTTTGACGAGATGGAAGCACGAATTCCGAAAAATGCGGTGCGCACGCGCTTTGCGCCCAGCCCGACCGGCTATATGCACGTCGGCAACCTCCGAACGGCGCTGTACACATATCTCATCGCCCGCGCCCGGGGCGGGACGTTTATCCTCCGCATTGAGGACACCGATCAGGAGCGCTTTGTCGCGGGCGCTGTTGACGTCATCTATGACACGCTCAAAAAATGCGGCCTTTCCCATGACGAGGGGCCGGACATTGGCGGCCCGGTCGGCCCATACGTTCAGACAGAGCGGCGCGCGCTGTACGCCAAATACGCCGAGCTGCTCATCGAGCGGGGCGGGGCTTATCGCTGCTTCTGCCGGAAGGAAGAGTCGGCAGACGAAGGCTTTTCAAAATACGATGGCCGTTGCGCCAATCTCACAGCCGACGAAATCGACATAAAGCTTCAAGCGGGCGAGCCGTATGTCATCCGCCAGAAAATCCCGCGTGACGGGACGACGACGTTTCAAGACGCCGTTTTTGGGGCCATTACCGTGCCGAACGATAGTCTTGACGATAACGTCCTCATTAAATCCGACGGGCTGCCGACGTATAACTTCGCAAACGTTGTGGACGACCACCTCATGGGCATCACGCACGTCGTCCGCGGAAGTGAATACCTCTCCTCTGCGCCGAAATATAACCTGCTTTATGAGGCGTTCGGATGGGATGTGCCGGTCTATATCCACTGCAGCCCTGTGATGCGCGACGCGCAGAATAAAATGTCCAAGCGCCACGGGGACCCCTCGTTTGAAGACCTAATCCGGGAGGGCTACCTCACGGAAGCCATCGTCAACTATGTGGCGCTCCTCGGCTGGAGCCCCGGTGGCGAGCGCGAGCTCTTCACGCTCGACGAGCTCGTGTCTGTCTTTGACGTTTCGGGTATTTCCAAGTCGCCCGCCATCTTTGACCTCGACAAGCTGACGTATTTTAACAGCGCCTATATCCGCGCACTCACGCCGGAGGCGTTTGCCGCCATCGCCGGGCTGACGATCCGTTCAGTTATTCAAAATCCGGCGGTTGACGTTATGTCCGTTGCGGCGATTTTACAGCCGCGCTGCGAAAAGCTGACGGATATTCCGGAGAAAATTGACTTTTTTGAGCAATTGCCGGATTACGACACGGCGCTGTATGTTCATAAAAAATCAAAGACGGACGAGGCGGTGTCGCTTCAGATGCTCGAGGCTGCGCTGCCGGTGCTGCGCGCTGTCGGCGCATGGACGCAGGAGGCGATTCACGATGCCCTTATAAGCCTTGCCGAGCAGCTGGCAGTCAAAAACGCAACGCTTTTATGGCCGGTGCGCATCGCCGCCGCTGGCAAAGCCGTCACACCGGGTGGCGCCGTTGAAATATGCGCGATTTTAGGCCGCGAGGAGACGTTATTACGCTTAAAAGCCGGAATAAAAAAATTATCGGGGGGAGCGCAGTGATCAAGATCATCAAAAAGGTGCTTATTTTTCTCTTTCTGCTCATCATCGTTGTCACAGCGGGCGTACTGCTCGAAATATTTGTCATCGACCCGCTTGGCAAATCGTCTACGCCGTCACCATCCGTCGCCGTGACGGGGTACACAACACCGAGCGAAGAGCCGCCCGTCACAGCTTCGGGAAAAGCGTTTACCGTCACAAGCAAAGACCCCGCCATATCCTGCACGGTGATGGTTGACGATACGCTGTTTGAGGCCGTAACGGCCGACGGCGGGTATAGTTTCCGCTTGCTGGCAGACAAAAATGCCTATTTGAAGCTTTATTTTATCCAAGACGCTAACGCCGCGTCAATCGCACCCGGTTTTCTAAACTCCTACATAGATTTTAAAAATTTCAGCAATTCCGGGGATAATTACATCGATGGCACGGAGATTTCCGGTCAAACCGTGACAGCCGACGACGGGACAACCGAAGTGACGGCCTGGCTTGTGAACACGGACGCGGGCGTTCTCGCGGTTGTGACAAGCTTAAGCCTTGAACATCAGGATGCCGAAAAAGCCCTGTTGGGGCAAATGCTCAAGACCTTGTCGCTCTCGGCCGCATAACGCCATTTTTTGCATGACATAAACACCCCTTTATGGCAGATAGTAAGCCATAAAGGGGTATTTTTTGCGCAAAATGACAAAATGCCGGAAATTAGCACGGCGATTTTGGGAGATAAACGGAGCGGTATATGAAACGACAAAAACTGAAAATTTTAATAATCAGCTATACGCTGGCCGGCTTTGCCGCCTTAGGCGGGCTTGCGCTCTATAATTATATGACGGCCGAGGGATATAAACTGCAAATGGAAAACACATATCAGCATGCGTTTTCCGAACTCGCGTCCGGCGTCGGCGACCTCGACGCGGCGCTGCAGAAAAGCCTGTACGCGACGACGCCGCCGATGCTGGCCGCCGTCTGTACGGAAGTGTACGGCAAAGCGCAGTCGGTGCTGCTGGCGCTCGGCGAGCTGCCGCAATCAAGCAGCCAGCTGCAGAACATGGCGGGCTTTGTGACAAAGGTCGGCGACTACGCGTTTATGCTCGCCAAAAAAGCCGGAACAGGAATAGCCGGGACGGATGAGGAGCATGGAAATCTCGTCAGCCTCTCGGAAACAGCCAACGTCTTGTCGGGCAATTTAAACAACCTGATGGGTGAAATCAATAATGGTAATGTCTCTCTATCGAAAATCAACGATTTGACGGCCGAGGCGGGAATGATGGGGGAGAATGCTGCCCCCAACGCATTTCAAACAAGCCTTTCGGCTATCGAGGGAGAATTTCCGGAAACACCGTCACTCATCTATGACGGTCCATTTTCATCGCACATCGCCGGTCTCACCCCGAAATTTCTCGAGGGCAAAAGTGACGTGACGCCCGAAAAAGCGCAGGAAAAGGCCGCCGCGTTTTTGGGTCTCAACGTGAATGCTTTAAAACCAAACGGCGAGCGCGCAGGCAATTTGCCGGTCTATCTGTTTTACACGAATATGGACAAAGGCACACTCAGCGTGGAGGTCACGAAAAAAGGCGGCATCGTCCTCGACGCGTTTAACGGACGGATTGTTAAAAACAGTGCCATTCCAGCCAAGGATGCTGTTGGTATCGCCGCGCGCTATCTGGAGAAAAAGGGCTATAAAAACATGAAGCAGAGCTATTACAGCATTGACGGCAATACGCTGACGGTGAATTACGCCTATACAGCGCATGGCGTTATCTGCTACCCCGACCTCATCAAGGTGTCCGTCGCGCTTGACAAGGGCAGCATTGTCGGGTTTGAAAGCCAGGGTTATGTGATGAACCACCACCCGCGTGACATTCCAGCGGCAAAGGTGACGGAAGCGGCGGCCAAGGCCAAAGTCTCGCCGCATCTGAGCGTTCAGACGCATGAGCTGGCAATTATTCCGACGAGCGGGAAGAACGAGGCGTTTTGCCATGAATTCAAATGCGTCAACGAAAGCGGCAGCCGCTATATCGTCTATATCAATGCCATGACGGGGGCGGAGGAGCGCATCCTAATTCTATTGGAGAGCGACAAAGGCACGCTGACGATGTAATGTGACAGTTCGGCAGCAAAAAGTGTGGGGCGCGGCAATTGAAATTGCCGCGCCCCCATTAGTTGTAGATTTTTCAGGCGCGTGACAGCCACGCTTTGACGCGCCCTTCGGCGATAGCCGCGTTTTCCGATTCCTCTTGCGTTAAGGAGAGCGCTCCGCAAACGCTGCCGCCCCTCAGGCGGCTTTTAAGCAGCGTCAGGCATTGCCCGGCGTCACCGCCACCGCTCGTCGTAAAAAAGAAGACTTTTTTCGCCGTAAGATCACAGGCTGCTAAAAAAGAATTGACGGCTGGTGTGGGGCGCGAAGCCCAAATCGGTGTGCCGATATAAATGGTGTCGTAAGCAGTAAGGCGGGGCATGTCGTTCAAAAGCTTTGGTTTTTGATGAAACAAGGCGCGCATACCGCCCAGAAAATACTTAGAAAACCCGGATCTCCCCGTTGAACTTTTAGGAATAAGCAGACAGATATCGCCGCCGGTTTCCTTCATGATGATATCGGCAACGGTCGCTGTATGCCCTTCGAGCGAATAGCAGACGACAAGACTTTTCATTCAATGGCCTCCTCAATTTTATCCGTCAGATGTCAGAAAATATTTGCAATAACAGTATGTTATCTTACACAAGTGAAAAAATCCAGTCAAATTTGCAGCAAGGTTTCAACGGTTGATTTCACACCGGTTAAGGTTTAAAATAGACATAATATACCTCGATTTGAAAGGGCGGTGCGGCGCGTGGCTTTTGTACATCTGCATGTGCACAGCGAATACAGCCTGCTAGACGGCGCCTGCCGCATTAAAGATCTTGTCGCGCGCGCCAAAGAGCTCGGGCAGACGGCCGTCGCCGTGACCGACCACGGCGCGATGTACGGCGCCATCCAGTTTTACAAAGAGGCATTAAAAGCCGGAATCCGCCCGATCATTGGGTGCGAGGTTTATGTTGCGCCGCGCTCCCGATTTGACACCGAGCATCATTCGGATGCCGGGCGCAGTCATCTTGTGCTGCTATGCAAAAACGAAACGGGGTACAAAAACCTCTGCCAGCTTGTCAGCCGCGCGTTTACAGAGGGGTTTTATATCAAGCCGCGCGTTGATATGGCGCTTCTGCGCGATCATCACGAGGGCCTCATTGCCCTGTCGGCATGCCTTGCTGGTGAAATCCCCCGGCTGCTGCAGCAAGGCCGCTTTGAGGATGCGACAATTAAAGCGCTTGAAATGCGCGATTTATTCGGGCCGGACAGCTTTTATCTGGAGCTGCAGGATCACGGCATCCGCGAGCAAAAGGCTGTCAACGACGGGCTCATCAAAATAAGCCATGAGACGGGCATCCCCCTCGTCGTGACAAACGACGTGCACTATCTCACGCGGGGAAACGCCGATGCACAAGATGTTCTCATGTGTATTCAGACGGGGAAAACAGTGACCGACAGCGACCGCATGCGCTTTGAAACAGACGCGTTTTACTTGAAAGACGAGGCGGAAATGCGCGATTTGTTTCCCGATAGGCCGGAGGCCGCCGACAATACGGCAAAAATTGCCGACATGTGCGACGTCCGATTTGAATTCGGCCGCTACCATCTGCCGGAATTTCATCCGCCGGAGAATCAAAACGCCGCCGACTATTTAAAAGAGCTCTGTCTGCTCGGTTTTGACAAAAAATACGAGCCGGGCAGGGAAGACGTTCAAAAACAGCTTTTTTACGAGCTGAACATGATTGCCCAAATGGGCTTTACAGACTATTTTCTCATCGTGTCGGACTTCATTGCCTATGCCAAGCGCCAAGGCATTCCCGTCGGGCCGGGGCGCGGCTCGGCGGCGGGCAGCGTTGTGTCCTACTGTCTTGACATTACGACGGTTGACCCTATTAAATACGGGCTCTATTTCGAGCGCTTTTTAAATCCGGAGCGCGTCTCCATGCCCGATATCGACATTGACTTCTGTGAGCGACGCCGCGGTGAAGTGATCGACTACGTCAAACAAAAATATGGGGAAGACCACGTTGCGCAGATCATCACCTTTAACACGCTCAAAGCAAAAAACGCCGTCCGGAGCGTTGCCAAAGCGCTTGGGCTGACCTTTGCCGAGGAGAGCGAACTGGCGCGCGAAATTCCAAGTGTCTTAAATATTAAACTCGAGCAGGCTCTTGTGTCCTCAAAGCGCTTAAAAGAAATGTATGATGGCGACACACGCATTCGCCGCGTCGTCGACACGGCCATGGCGCTGGAGGATATGCCGAAGGACTCCGGCACGCACGCCGCCGGTGTCGTCATTACGAAAAACCCCGTCAGTGACTATGTGCCGCTCGCGCTGTCAAAAAAGGACGATTCGATCGCCACGCAGTATGTCATGACGACGCTGGAAGAGCTCGGCCTTCTCAAAATGGATTTTCTCGGCCTTCGGAACCTGACGGTTATCCGCGATGCCGAAAATGATATCCGCAGAACAACACCCGCTTTCTCCGTCGACGAAATTCCCGACGACGATAAGATGACGTTTGACATGCTGGCTGCCGGGAAAACGTCGGGCGTGTTTCAGTTGGAGTCGACCGGCATGACGGGCGTATGCACCGGCCTTGCCCCAAAGAGCATTGAGGACATCACCGCCATCATCGCCCTCTATCGCCCCGGGCCGATGGATTCCATCCCGCGCTTTTTGGAAAATAACAGACATCCGGACAAAATCACCTATAAGCATCCGCTGTTAGAGCCGATTTTGAAGGTCACATACGGCTGTATTGTTTATCAGGAGCAGGTGATTGAGATCTTCCGCCGCCTCGGCGGCTATTCACTCGGCCAGGCCGATATGATCCGCCGGGCCATGTCCAAAAAAAAGCAGGCGGAGATTGAGCGCGAGCGCAAAACGTTTATCGACGGCGACGATGAGCGCCACATCAGCGGGGCTGTCAAAAACGGCGTATCGCGTGACGTTGCCGCTGCTATCTACGACGAGATTTATGATTTCGCCAATTACGCCTTTAACAAGGCACACGCTGTTGCCTATGCCGTTATCTCCTACCAAACAGCCTATTTAAAATGCCATTACCCGAAGGAATATATGGCGGCGCTTTTAAGCTCGGTGCTTGATTACCCGGAAAAGGTCGCCGAGTATACGGCTGAGTGCCGCGAGCTTGGTATTGGCCTTCTGCCGCCGGACGTTAACGAGTCCGATGATATGTTCACCGTCTCCGCAGCGAACATCCGCTACGGCCTTGTGGCTGTCAAGAACATCGGCCGCGGGTTCATCCGTGACCTCATGGCCGAGCGGGCGGAAAACGGGCCGTTTCACGATTTTGAAGAATTCTGTCGCCGAATGTACGGCGGCGACTTAAACCGCCGTGCGCTGGAAAGCCTCATCAAATGCGGCGGGTTTGACAGCTTCGGCGTCCGCCGCCGCCAGCTGATGACCGTCTGCCAGCTGGTGCTTGACGCAGTGGCCGACGCGAAGCGCCGCAATCTGGAAGGCCAGCTTGACCTGTTCGGCCTGTCCGAGCAGACCGATAAAGCCGCGCCGGGCCAGTCCGTTCCATTGCCGGATGTTCCGGAATTTTCAAAAGGCGAACTGATGGCCATGGAGCATGAGGTGACGGGGCTTTATTTAACGGGCCACCCGATGGATGAGTTTGCGTCGGCGGTACGGCATCTTGGCGCCGTCGCTATCGGCCGGATACTGGCCGACTTTGCCAAGGAAGGCGGCAACACGGTCTTTCAGGACGGCCAAATAGTGACAATCGCCGGCGTCATTGACGCCGTTAAAACGAAAACAACGCGCAACAACAGCTTGATGGCGTACATCACGCTGGAGGATGCTACCGGCAGTATGGAGCTTTTGGCCTTTCAGCGCGTTTTGGACGCGTCCGGCGTTTATGTCAAGGAAAACACGCCCGTTTACGTCACAGGGCGGCTGTCATCACGCGACGAGAAGGAGCCGCAGCTCGTTTTAGAGTCGCTCCGGCCGCTCAATGACTTTGACCCGATGGCAGGGGAGACGCCCCAGGCTGAACAAAAGCTCTATGTCCGGGTTCCGGGCGAAGACAGCGCCCTCTACGAGCGCCTGAAGCTTATTTTAATCATGTTCCCCGGTGACGACCAGCTTGTCGTCTATTTCGAGGACACAAAAAAGCGCCATGGGGCAAAATGCCTTATTCACGAAGCTTTGATCAAGGAACTCAGCACGATGTTCGGCGAAAACAACGTTGTTTTAAAATCTTAATGACAGGTGAGGTAAGTACATGAAACTGTTTTTTTACGGCGCTGACAGAGAAGTCACAGGTAGTTGCCACGGCGTTGAGGCGGGCGGTGTTCGCATGCTTGTTGATTGCGGTATGCTGCAGGGCAGCGACAACAATTATTGTCAGGATTTTCCGTTTGATCCCGGAAAGATCGATTACGTCGTCATGACGCACGCGCACATCGATCATTCAGGCCGACTGCCGCTGCTCGTCAAGCAGGGGTTCCGCAACAAAATCTACGCGACGGGGGCGACGATCGACCTGCTGAAAATCATGCTGCGCGACAGTGCGCACATTCAGGAGATGGAGGCCGAGTGGAAGTCGCGGAAAGGCCGACGCGCTGACGATAACAAGACAGAACCAATGTATACGGTTGAAGATGCCGAGGCTGTTTTTCAATATTTCGTCCCGTGTGAATACAATCAGGAAATAGAAATCGACAAGGGCATCAAAATCCGCTTTACCGACGCTGGGCATATTTTGGGCTCGGCTTTTGTGGAAATGTGGCTGACGGAAAACGACGTCACAAAAAAAGTTGTCTTTTCAGGCGATATCGGCAACATCGGCCAGCCCATCATCCGTGACCCGCAGTATGTTAAAGAAGCGGATGTTGCCCTGATGGAGTCAACGTACGGCGACCGCAATCATGAGGTAGCCGCCGATTATACCGAGGATCTCGGCAGCCTGATTGACAAAGTACTCGGCGAGGGCGGCAATGTTGTCATTCCGTCGTTTGCTATCGGCAGGACGCAGGAGCTTTTATACTTTATCCGCGAGATCAAAGAGCGCGGGCTTGTCAAAAGCGTCCCCAATTTTCCGGTCTATGTCGACAGTCCGTTAGCCAACGCGGCAACACGCATTTATGAAGGTGAGCTTGACGGGTACCTCGATCAGTCATCCATCGATCTCATCCGTACCGGCAAAAAGTTTCTGTCGTTTGACAATCTTCGTATCTCCGAGACCTCGGAGGATTCCAAGGCCATCAATTTTGACACGACACCCAAGGTGATTATTTCCGCCAGCGGTATGTGCGACGCCGGTCGAATCCGCCATCATCTCAAGCATAACCTCTGGCGGCCGGAGTGCGCCGTTGTCTTTGTCGGCTTTCAGGCAAAGGGGACGCTCGGTCGGCTTCTTGTCGACAGGGCAGCGGATAAGGTCAACCTTTTTGGCGAGCAGGTTGCCGTCAGATGCCAAATATACAGCTTCAGGGGCATGAGCGCCCACGCTGACAGAAACGGGCTCTTAAAATGGATCGGTGCCTTTAACCCGAAGCCGGGCAAAGTGTTCGTTGTCCACGGCGAGGAGTCGGTGTGCGATATTTTTGCGGAAAAGCTCCGTCAGGACGGCTTTGACGCCGACGCGCCGAAATTTACGGCAACATATGATCTTCTGAGTACCGAGTATGTTACCGAGGGCAGGGAGATGACCCGTTGTACCGATAAAGAAAAAGACGCGGTACCAGGCAATAAAAATCAGCGGGGCCGGGCAGAATCCCCCGTATACGCACGCCTCGTCACCGCCGGAACGAAGCTTTTAGATGTCATTGCTCACAATTATGGCGGCTCAAATAAGGACCTCGCGGCGTTTGCCGATCAGATAACAGCGCTCGCCAGCAAGTGGGACAGATGACGTCAAAGTGTCGCTTCGGGTGACAACGCAAGAGAGAAAAAAGAGAGACGCTCGGTTTTGGCCGGGCGTCTCTTGACTTATATAACAGCCTTATAGGAGATATTCTCCCCGGAGGCTTCCAACAGTGCCGCTGCGTCCATCGGGTCAGAGAGCCAGTGCTTTTGAAAAGGCTCCGGAAGGATAATGGGCATGCGGTCGTGAATAAAAGAAATATCGTGCGCGGCAGGGCGGGTGAGAATGACGAAGGACGGCAGCGGTTGGCCCTGCTCAAAACGGTACAGCCCCGCCATGTAGATTATATCGCCAGTGCCGAGGGCAAATTTCTGCTTTTTCACGCCGTCCTTCCGCCATTCGAAATAATGAGCGGCAGGGACAAGGCAGCGCTGTGAGCCGTAGGCTTTTTTAAACATCGGTTTCTCGGCGGCCGTCTCCAAACGGGCGTTGATCAGGACACCCTTGCCGTCAAAGCG
Source organism: Oscillospiraceae bacterium ZGZL (assembly GCA_038405045.1). Classification (GTDB taxonomy): domain Bacteria; phylum Bacillota; class Clostridia; order Oscillospirales; family Oscillospiraceae; genus Sporobacter. The sequence continues at coordinate 447,757 of JBBZIV010000001.1, forward strand.
CGGAAAGCCCCATGCCATGAGGATGATGTTGTCCGCTGTTACAACTGGCGCGATATCCGTTGGCAAAATTTCGCCGCGCTTCATCTGGGCCAGCAGCGGTGAGGCGTGATAAGCGCTGCCCAGATGTTCCAAAAGTGCCTGAAAACCGGCATCGTCGTCTTCCGGCGGAATATAGTAGCGCCCGCACATTGAAGTCACCCTTTCGGCGATTTATTTTTCGTTCGGGTCGAGATGATGGCATCGCGCCTTCAGTTTCTCTAAAAAATCCTCGCGGTTTTCCGGCGAGATCATCGTCGTGCCCGTAATATACCCCCTGCCATGCTGTCGGATTTCAATCCGCTCTGACGACAGCGCCATCGATGAGAGAAAATTCTCAGTCAGACCGAGATATTTGATCTTGTCATACCGGATTTTTTCAAAGAACGGGCCGCTCCTGCAGTAGAGATCGTCCGCGCGCAGCTCGTAATATGTGCCGCACAGCATCCAAAGAAGAAGCCCACCTAAAAGAATAAAGGCCGTGCCGTCAATCACAAGACCGAGGATATCTGACGGCTGAACAATTGCTTTTAGCACAATCGCGGCGATGAGAATCGCAATTACGGCAAAAATAATGACTTTGTACCAGGTGTCAACAGCTGATTTGACGCGCATGGTGTTTCCCTCCAATTTCAAGGTGGCTTTTTTATCTTTTCCCACCCGCCGCCCAATTAAGGTATGGGGCTTCGCCCCATGCCCCAAAATTGTTGGCTGGTTAGCGTTATCTCTGTAGGGGCGGATTCCATATCCGCCCGGCAGGTAACGTCCCCGTAGGGGCGGATTCCATATCCGCCCATATCATCGCGTTGGCGATGTGCTCCCAAACGTGTTTTTCCGTTTAGCCGTAGGGGCGATTATGAATCGCCCGCCGCCATTACCCGCGCCGTTCCACAAACCAGCGCCCAAGTGTCGGGTCACTGATCTTCGGGCTGCGCTCAAAAAACAGAAAGCTCTCCCGGCCGTTTGTGCGGATCGTATACCGGTCGCCCTGCCCGCCCGCCTTCAGGGCCGCCGCGGGGCGGATGTCTAAGACGCGGTCAATCGGATATTCCCGCCCATCCTCCCAGAAGAGGGAAAGGGGCATCAGCAAGCCGTTCTCCGAAAAAGCGGCCGTCACACGGACGTAAACCTTTTTGTCTTTCATAAATCGCGCCGCTAACCCTAATGGATATCTTTCAGAAAGTTCCCGCGCGCCTGAATCGGCGGGTCAATAACCTTGTAGCCCCGGCGCTTTAAAACGCGGAATTTAAAGTCCAAAAGCTCCGGCGGGACGCCGAGTGCGGCAGCCGCGCCGAAAAAGGAGATATCGTCGTTTAACAGGGCGAGCACATCGCCGTCGGCCATTAACAGCTCGGCGGCAAAGATGTTGGCCTCGTATTCGCAGGCGGACGTCTCGTCAAACAGCGTAAAGTCGTGAAACGCCTTGACACCGGCGCGGTGCCGGTGCAGGGCGCTGTGGCCGAGCTCGTGTGCGAGGACGACGCGATGGAGCTCTTCCGGCAGGTCACTGTTGACCGTTATGACCTGCGTGCGTGACTGGGTCAGATAAAAGCCCTTGCAGGCACCGGGCAGCGCGCCCATTGGCTCATTTAAAAGCAGGATGCCCATAGCCCGGCAGAGGTCATATGGGCCTGTTTCACTGTATTTCTGCCGGATCGTTTTAACGGCCTCCGCTATCTGCGCAATGGTCATCCGCTCACCTCCAAAATAGAATCTCAATCCGCCCGCCAAACCCCGCTCGGCAGGCCGTGCGGGGGCCCCCGGTTTATTTTATCTGCCGGGCGGGTTTCCATGCCCGCCCGATCTCCGTCGTCCTCCGTAGGGGCGATTATTAATCGCCCGCCGAATCATCCACCGTAGGGGCGGGTTTCCATGCCCGCCCGCGGAATCTTCGGGTCGGCATGGAAGCCGACCCCTACAATGTAACCATCACCGCCGCCTCATCCCGTCTGGCGCAGCAAATCGCCAGCGATGTCAAACGGAAAATTCCGGTCGTCAATGTAAAAATCGGCGCAGACCTTCCGGCTGTTGTTGTTGTAGCAGGCGATATTTTCGGCGAGATTGTCGTTGACGGCGTCAAATTCCAGCCCATGCGCGCGGCACCAGGTGACGGCCGCGTCAAGCGCTGGGCCGCTGCGGCACGTCCAGAGGATGATTCGGTCGCCCCTGGCCTGGCACTTTTTTATAAAATCGATGATGTGATGACGCGGCGCGCCGATATCCGGAAAAGCGTTGACGCACAGCGTCCCGTCAAAGTCAACAGCGTATACCATTTTATTTTTTCCCGTATGTCTTGCGGGAAGATTCCTTGGCGGCCCAATATGCCTTGGTGACGGCTTCAAAAAACGCGTCCTTAGCCTCCTGCTCCAGCGCACCGCCCGCAAACAGCGCGGCGTTGCGCTCTAAGAGAAAATCCATCTCGCGGGCGGCGCGTCTGCCAAAGCGCGCGCGCGTCTCCTCAACATAATCGGATTTCTCAAATCCGTACGCCGGGTCGTCGATCTCGTCCCGGTCGAGATAGTCAACCGAGACGCGGAGCGCGTCGGCAAGCTTCTTTTTAACGCCCTGCCGGGGGCGGACGCCCTCGGTCTCATAGGCAAGGACGGCGCGCTTGGAAACGCCGATGAGCGCACCCAACTCTTCCTGTGTTAAATTTAAAAGCTGCCGTGCCTCGCGCACCTTGTCGGAAAAGGTTTTCATCCGTATCATGCTCCTCTTGCAGTCATCCCCGTGTAGGGGCGGATTCCGTATCCGCCCGACAGGCGCCATCTCCGTAGGGGCAATTATCAATCGCCCGACAAGCTTCGCAAACATCGCTTTTTCTCTTGACAAAACGTCGCCTGTAACGTATATTATAAGCGAAGTTTGCGAAGTTTAATCTCATTATAGTCGTGAAAACTTCATCTGTCAAGAAGAAGTTTTGATAAAAATCCGTCATTCTGAGCCGTAGGCGAAGAATCTTTTATGAAGGGTGCAAAGGAGGATCCTTCCCTCCGCTCAGGATGACACGAGGGGGGGACATTTTTATGGAACAATCGCGCGTCATTCTTCACAGCGATTTAAACAGCTTTTACGCCTCGGTGGAGATCATGCTCGACCCTAAGCTGCGCGGCAAGGCCGTCGCTGTCTGCGGCTCGACGGAGGATCGCCACGGGATTGTGCTGGCCAAGTCGGAAAAGGCGAAAAAAGCCGGTATCAAAACCGGCATGGTCAACTGGGAGGCCAAGCGCCTGTGCCCGGAGCTCATCGTCCTGCGCCCGAATTTTGAGCAGTATCTGAAATACTCCAAGCTGACGCGGGAGATTTATGCCCGCTTTACCGATAAAGTCGAGCCGTTCGGCATGGACGAGTGCTGGCTCGACCTGACGGGCTGCCGGGCTTCCACCGGCGCGGAAACAGCCGAAACGATCCGCCGTACCGTCTCGGCGGAACTGGGGATGACGGTGAGCATCGGCGTGTCGTTTAATAAAATCTTCGCCAAGCTCGGCAGCGACATGAAGAAGCCGGACGCCGTCACAGTGATCGGCCAAGAGGACTTTAAAGAAAAAGTTTGGCCGCTCCCGGCCTCGGAGCTTATCTACGTCGGCCGGGCGACGACAAAAAAGCTCGCCGCATACGGCATCCGTACGATCGGGGACATCGCGGGTGCCTCGCCGGACTTTTTAAAGCGCCTGCTCGGCGTTAACGGTGTGGCGCTCTGGACGTATGCCACAGGAAGTGACACGTCCCGCGTGATGCACGAAGACTTCGAGGTACCCATTAAATCCATCGGGCACGGGATCACCTGTACGGAAGACCTTTTAAGCGGTGAGGAAGTCTTTCTGGTGATGCTGCAGCTTGTGCAAGACGTCGGGCGCAAGCTGCGCACAAACGATTTTCTCGCCCGCGGCGTCCAGATTACCGTGAAGGACAATAATCTGGCGTGGCGGCAGTATCAGGCACCGCTGGACGTGCCGACGCAGAGCCTGCTGGAGCTGGCGCAAAAGGGGCGATGGCTGTTTGAAAAAAATTACGACTGGCACCTGCCCGTCCGGGCGGTCACGATACGCGCCATCAATCTCATCCCAAAGTCTCAGCCGGTGCAGCTGCTTTTGTACGACGACCCCATTCGCCGTGAAAAGCGGGAGCGGGTAGAGGCGGCAATGTACAATATCCGCGAGCGCTTCGGCAAAGGCGCCATTTATGCGGCCTGCCTGATGGAAAACCGCAAAATGCCCGGCCTTGGCGTTCACGAGGTCAACCTACCGGGCATGATGTTTCAATGAAGCCGGGGAGCCCAAAGGCTCCCCGGTGATATTTTATGGAAAACGATGCGGCATTAGGTGGGGCTGATGATAAGCAGCACCATCTCCGTGCCGCTGACGTCAAGCAGGCCAAAAGTGACTGACCACGCGCCGGTTGCATCAATAAAGCTATAGAAATTATACCCGTTGTAAGTCACGTACCCATCATAATCGAAGCCTTCTAAGTACAACAAGTCCACATAGTTATCCAGAGGATCTTCAATATCACCCGAATAGCTTGCTGACAAATACGCATAGTATTGCGCACCGTACTGTGCGCTGTAATCCTGATCATATAAAGGTATTCCAGTATACGCTCCGAAATCGGGAATCGCCGGGTAGCTCGCGTAGTAAACAGTGTTAGCGGGAAACAGCGTTGAGAGCGCCACCGGTGTTTTTGTAGAGGAAAGGGAACCAAGTAAATTGATTGGAACAGCCAAATTCAGATTCTGTCCTCCGTAATAAAACGCACATGTCACGCCGATAACTTTTCCGAACGCATCAATCAGCGCGCCGCCGCTGCTGCCAGGCGAAATGGAGGCGTTCGTCATCATATAATTGACGCCGTCGATCGGGTGAGAGGCATTTGTGATGGTACCGGGCGTCACCGTCTGGTCAACGCCAAGCGGATAGCCAATGGCATAGATGGAAGCGCCGGTGACAGCCGAGTCTGAATCACCAAGTTTCAGATAGGGAAACCCGCTGCCGCCGACTTGAATAAGCGCAAGGTCGGTTGTCTCATTGTAATCATAAACGCCCGTAACATTGTATGACTTTCCGTCTTTTGTTTTGATTTTAGCAGAAGTAACTCCGTCAATAACGTGAAAGCACGTCACGGCAAGCCCGCTGCTGCTGATAAAAAAGCCACTACCGGACCCGATTGATTTTCCTGTTTTGCTGAAGAGTTCAATATAAAACACGGCGGGAGAGCATTGTGTGGCAATCTCCGTAGTTGTGAATACTTTCTTCGTCAGCGTCAGCGGCTGCCGAAGCGCCGTGCTGGCCATGCGCGCGACGATGGAGGCAACGGCATCACGCGTGATGGAGCTGCCGGGATAAAATGTCCCGGCGCTGTCGCTGCCGGTCAGGACGCCGGCACGGTAAAGCTTATAGACAGCGGGTGCATAAGAATAACTGACAGCGACATCAGGAATAGCGTTGTCGTCAATTTGATTTTTTGCCGTCAATGCTTCATCCGGAAGGGCACCTGCTAAAATAACGGCAAAGTCCGCCCGTGTGGCATTTGCCGTGTAATTGGCGTACGGCGCACTGATGATGCCGTTTGACAGCGCATAATCAACGTACGGCTGATACCAAGGCGAGCCGGACGGGAAGCTTGCCGAGCCGGTGTTGTAGATGCTGTGCAGGCAGGCGGCCAGCTTGATGGCCTCCGCAATCGAAAGGTTCTTCGATGGCGAAAACGTTGTGGCCGAGGTGCCGTTAACAAGATTATACTCATAAGCCGTCTGCACATACGGCGCAAACCACTGGTTAGACACGTCGGAAAACTGCCCGCTTTGATATGTATTGACCTTCGTGAAATTCGATAACGTTCCGGCGGCTAGCGTTGTTATCGGCAGGACAGAAAAGGCAAGCAACAGAGAAAGAAAAATCGATACGGCGCGCTTTTTCATACAGAACCCTCCCCAGATTCCAGAAGATAGCGTGTTTCCTATTAACATCCTATATTGTATATAAATTGAAATGAAAATACAAGATATTTGTCGAACAAATGAAAATTATTATGCCATGAGCTCAAAATGATTGCGCTCAAACGTCAGAAGCCCTTCATCGCGCATCCGGCCAAGCTCGGACGACATGGCGCTGCGGTCGATGGCGAGATAATCGGCTAGCTCCTGCCGGTTGAATGGAATGTCAAAGGCGCTCCGGCCGACCTTCTCAGCCTCGGCGGAGAGATACGCCAAAAGCTTTTCGCGTGTTGTGCGCTTGGACATCTGCTCGATCTTCTGCATGAGCAGGATGTTTTTATTGGCGATGATCTGCAAAAGGTTGGCGATCAGCTGCGCGTGGAAGAGACAAGCCGACGAGCAGGTTTTGATGATTTTGCGGCAGTTGACAAGCATCACCTCGCTCCGCTCGGCGGCAAGGACGCTGACGGCGATGCGTTCCGATTGGGCGCAGGAAAACGACTCGGCAAACAGGTCTCCCGCTTCGGCTTGAGACAGGATATCCTTCCGGCCCCAAAAGTCTTCCTTGATGATATGAATGCTGCCACTCAAAATGATCCCAACCGTGAAGACGCTGTCGTCGGCCGAAAATACAAACGTGTTTTTCTCGTACTGGAAGACGGTTGCCGACAGGCACGGCAGAATTTTGTCAATATCGGTGTCGTCAATGCCCGCGAAAAGCGGGCATTTTTTTAATGTGGAGAGATACGGCGTCATAAAAATTCCTCCGGATATTTTTTGATATGTTGTAAATGCAACATACACAGTGAGCTTATTGTAGTACGATAGGCACAACAAATCAAGGAGGTGCACGGTGATGATCCGTAAAATCATAAAGATCGACGAAGAAAAATGCAACGGCTGCGGCATCTGCGCGCAGGCCTGCCACGAGGGTGCCATCCAGATGATCGGCGGGAAGGCACGGCTGACCCGCGAGGATTACTGCGACGGTCTCGGAGACTGTCTGCCCGGCTGCCCGACAGGCGCCATTACCTTTGAAGAGCGCGAGGCACCGGCGTACGACCATGCGGCTGTCATGGCAGCCAAAGGCGACAAGACAGAGAAAGCACCGCTGCCGTGTGGCTGCCCCGGTTCTCAAGCGAAATCGTTGGCAAGAGCGGAGAAGGCCCCGGCACAAGATGTTGTCGCCGAAAGCGAACTGACACAATGGCCCGTCCAAATCAAGCTCGTGCCGTTAAACGCGCCGTATTTTGACAATGCCAATCTGCTCATTGCGGCCGACTGCACGGCGTTTGCCTATGGGGACTTCCACAAAAAGTTTATCCGAAACCATGTGACGCTGATCGGCTGCCCAAAGCTCGACGAGGGCGACTATGCCGAGAAGCTCACAGAGATTATAAGGCGCAACAACATCAAAAGCGTTACGGTCGTCCGAATGGAAGTGCCGTGCTGCGGCGGTATTGAAAATGCCGTCAAAAGGGCGCTGCAAAACAGCGGGAAGTTTATCCCATGGTCTGTCGTTGTCATCTCAACAGACGGAAAGATTTTAGAAGAGTAAATCTCATCCCACCCGCCGCCCAAAAGAGGTATAGGGGCTCCGCCCCTATGACCCCGATAAGGCGCCTGCCGTAGGGGCGGATTCCATATCCGCCCGATTTCTACCGGACCAAGGCTTCCCCTGGGGGAAGCTGTCCCCGAAGGGGACTGATGAGGGAATCCCGCCCCGCGCGGTTCCCCGCAAGGGCGGATTCCATATCCGCCCGAATTCCACCACCACGAAACCGGGGCAATACCCCATCAAAATAGAAAATTATAGGTCATATTATTAGGAGGAACAAAAAATGAGCATGTTTTGTTTTCAGTGTGAGCAGACGGCGGGCGGCAAGGCCTGTACCGGTAAAATCGGCGTCTGCGGCAAACCGGAGGACGTCGCCAATCTGCAAGACGATTTAACGCGGGAACTCATCGCGATGGCTGTTGCCTACAGCGGCAAAAAGCCGACGCGTCAGGCTGTCAACGTCATGATGGAAGGGCTTTTCACAACCGTCACAAATGTCAACTTCGATGCCGACTCCATCGCATCGCTTACGAGCCGCGCGGCGGCTGAGAAAAATGCCGCCAACCCGAACCTCCAGCTTGACTGCGGCACACCGGGCGAGCCGCTGCGCCTGTGGAGCGTTGATGAGGATATCCGCTCGCTCAAGTCGCTCATCCTGCTCGGCCTGCGCGGCGTTGCCGCTTACGCCTACCACGCGCTCGCGCTCGGCTATCAGGACGACGATGTCGACCAGATGCTCTTTAAAGGCCTTGAAGCCATCAGCAAGACGGATGCCACAATGAACGACCTTTTGCCGGTCGTCATGGAAGTTGGCAACGTCAACCTCAAATGCATGGAACTGCTCGACCGCGCCAATACCGATTCGTACGGTACACCTGTCCCGACGACTGTACCGCTGTCGGTTGAAAAAGGCCCCTTTATTGTCATCTCCGGCCACGACCTGCACGACCTCCAGCTTCTTTTAGAGCAGACGCAAGGGAAGGGTATCAACATTTACACGCACGGCGAGATGCTCCCGGCGCACGCGTATCCGAAGCTCAAAGCCTATAGCCATCTCAAGGGCAACTTCGGCACGGCCTGGCAGAATCAGCAGACGGAGTTTGACGCACTGCCCGCACCGGTGCTTTTTACGACAAACTGCCTCATGCCGCCCAAGGACAGCTACCGCGACCGCGTCTTCACAACAGCTGTTGTCGACTACCCCGGCCTCGTGCACATTGATGATAACAAGGACTTCACGCCTGTTATCAACAAGGCGCTCGCGCTTGGCGGCTATCAGGAAGACAAAGAGATGACCGGCATCAACGGCGGCAAAACGGTCATGACGGGCTTCGGCCACGGCACAGTGCTCTCCGTTGCCGGGACGGTCATTGACGCGGTCAAGGCTGGTGCGATCAAACACTTCTTCCTCGTCGGCGGCTGCGACGGCGCAAAGCCGGGCCGCAACTACTATACCGAATTTGTCCAAAAGACACCGGCCGATACCGTCGTTCTGACGCTGGCCTGCGGCAAGTATCGCTTCAACGACCTCGACCTTGGGACACTCGGCGGTCTGCCGCGCCTGATGGACATGGGCCAGTGCAACGACGCCTACAGTGCCATCAAGGTAGCCGTCGCGCTCAGCGAGGCGTTCGGCTGCTCTGTCAACGAGTTGCCCTTGACGCTGGTGCTCTCCTGGTACGAACAGAAAGCCGTCTGCATCCTCTTAACGCTTCTGGCGCTCGGCATCAAGAACATATACCTCGGGCCGACGCTCCCGGCATTCGTCTCTCCGAACGTTTTAAACTTCCTGGTTGAAAACTTCAACATCACGCCGGTTTCCACACCCGAAGCGGATCTGAAGAAGATTCTAAAGGCATAAGTTCTTCGTCAAGACACAAGAAGAGAGGAGCTGCATGGCAGCCCCTCTCTTCTTGTATTATTTGTCAGCGCGCTGAGCCGATGGCCACCTCGCCGTCGCTGTAATAAAAGGAGGTGTTCATCAGATTGCTTGACACGACGTAAATGGCTGAACCGATTGTCACAACGGTGCCGGGATAAGCAATGCCAGTGCAGATGACCTTGCCGTAGTTTCTATTATACAGCGCGGTGTTGAGGTCGTTGAGCTCGGCAACGGCGCTTTGAAGTGTCGCAGAAATCGTATTGTGGCTATAGGAAGCTTTCTGAAGCATCTGCTGTTTTTCTTCCGTCAATCGACCGACCTCCTCCAGCTGACGGAGAAGTTTTAACAGTGGCTCTAAGCTTTGCAGCTGCTTTTCCAGATCAGGTATCATGTCGGATAGGCTGCGCTGGCGTTCAACGAGATCGGGGTCATTACCAATCTGAAGCTTTGTTTTGATGCCTGATGATGAGCCGAGCGTCCGGCACTCGATGTTTTGCATCACAATGCAGGTGCCGCCGATGATCTTCGAGATAACGCCTTCTGTCTTTAAGCTTTTCTTGGAGCGAACGGTGCTGTTGAGAATATATTCGGCCCGGATGTCACCACCCGCATAAACGCTGCAATTTTCAACGAAGCGGCATTTCATGTTTCCTTTGCAGTCAATGGAACTGCCAAGTGCGCCGCCCTGTAAATTTAAATCACCGCCAGATTTGACCGTTGCCGATTCGACAATACCGGCAACGGTGATAAACCCGCCCGCTTCGATGGTCAGGCCGGATGTCACCATGCCGCGAATGACGAGATTACCCGCGACCTTGATGTTGCCGGTCGAGGTATCAACGTCCTGATTGAGTGTATATGTCTCACCAACAGAGACCTTCTTGCCGTCGAACTCAAACTGGCCGTTAATTTTTGAGAGAATTTGGCTGCCGTCCAGACTCCATTCCGTGTTCGGGCCCAAAACGACAGGTGCCGGTTTGCCCGGCTTTTGGCGGACGACTTGTCCCGTTACCGTCAGACCGGGGGTCCCATCAATCGGTGGCGTGACTTTGCCGAGAATTTGACCGGCACGGACATTTTCGATCAGACCGAGGTCATAATAATCAACTCGGCCGTTTTCAAGCATTTTTGGCTTGCCCCTGTTTTCTGTTCTGACGGCAAACGTCACCGTGCCGTCAACGCCGTCAATCGGTTCGGTGCCAGTTGCCACAATGACTTCTGTATCGTATCGAGGATTCTTGGCAAGAGAATCAATTGCCACCCAGTCGATATTGGTCGTTACGCCTTGCCGGGTAAGCGCCGCTTTCAGCGTCTCCGCCGTCAGCAGGCGCCCGCCACCGGCAGGGGCTGTTAAAATAAAACCGGCAGACATCGCGCTGTTTTTGATAATAACGCTGACGGCAGCGTCTTTTGGCGGCGTTTTGTCAGCGGGCTCGGTGCCTGTTATGTTGGCGTTTGTTGGCTGTCCATCCATCGGCATGTCATCTCCCTCCTGCATAAGTCAATATAGTCTCGTTATTTACGAAACTGGGCACACGGCATTGAGGTAGTCTGTGCCAGCCGATGTGCGAAAGATTCTATTTTTGACCGCTGTAACAGCGGATGGCGTCATATCGTCTTCAACGGCGTTAACAATAAAATCGGCTTCAACAAGAATCTGTAAATCCAAATCATCAATCTGTCCATATGTGTGGTGGTGGGCAATCAGCCAGGAAACACGGTCAATCAGCGCTGCGTCATACCCAAGCTCGGACAGCATTTTCCGGGCTTCCGGGGGGCCTTCTGTCTCCTGATACGGCCCGGCTGCGCTCTGATACTTCAATTCGCTGTTTTTGATGCCAATATCGTGCGTCAGCGCGGCGACTTCCAAAATGAGCTGCGTCTGCGCTTCGAGGCCTTCCTTTTCGCCGATCGCCTTGGCAAAACCATAAACTTTTAAAAAGTGGCCGATTCGTCTGGCGTCACCCGCATAATAGCGGATCATCGCGTCGAGCACAGCGCCTGTTTCCGGCATAAAAGCACGACCTTTCGTCATCCTGGTCCGATTAATATATTTATCGTTTTAAATGGGGAAAGCAATAGTGCCGGCACTATTTTATTGTAAATGTAAAAAAAGAGGCATAATTTGTGCCCGAGCTGTGTTTTATATAATAAGAACACTTCAGGAGGAACGATTGTGACCGATCCGTCATTACTGAGCGGCCTGATTGGCGAATTGCGGCGGGGCTCACTGACGCTGGCTGTCCTCAGTCGGCTGACAACGCCGCGCTATGGCTATGCGCTCCACCAGTGCCTGGAGGAAAAGGGCATCCGAATCGAAGCCAATACACTTTATCCGCTTCTGCGCCGCCTTGAGGCGCAGGGTCTTGTCGACAACACGTGGGACACGTCATCGCCGCGCCCGCGCAAATATTATGTGCTCAATGATGATGGCCGGGCGCTTTTTGACGCGCTGACGTCGGAATGGATCAAGCTGCGCGAGACAGTGGAGCGTCTATTATCGCAGCAGGACGTGTAAATAACGCAAAAAGGGCGGCTTCGGCCACCCTTTTAAAGCGCGATCGGTATTAGTTACATACTGCGGAGACAAGCTTATAACATATCCTTCTTTTTAAAAGCGATAAAAGCGCTTGTGAACAACGCGGCGGCCAAAAAAAGCGTCAGGCCTGAATAAATGGGGTCAAGCCTGCTTTGCATCAGGTCGGCCGGCGTGAAGTAAGACATGGGGGAGAAAAGCTTTAAAACGCCGGGGTTTTCGAGCATGTTGTAAATAACGCCAAGAACAAACGCATACAGAAAGGCCAGATTGCCGTAAAGCGAGCCTTTTTCAGCCCGGCTGGCAGCTGCCGCCATGAAGGCGGCGAGGGCAATGAACAGCAGGCCAATGAAAAAGGCTGAGACGGTAAACACCATAATTTGCCCCGTCACGCTTTCCGACGACTTCAGTGTGGCGACGGCCATCACAGAAAACAGCGCGTTGAAAACGCAGAAAAGCGCGAGGAAAATGACAGCCGAAATAAGCTTCAAAGCCAGAATGCGCGTACGGGAGCACGGCTTTGTGAAGAGAAATTCATACGTTTTGTCAACAGACTCGCGGGAAACGGCCGACGCGCCGAGATGAACGGCGTAAATGATGACGAAGACGAGGACGTAGTAGGATAGGATGACGGAATACCCGGCAAGCGTATTAAGATTGACATCGACAATCCCCATCACCGCCCGCACGATACGGGGGAAAACGGTGACAAACTGCGCCATGTCCGTGCCGCCGGAACTAAGACCCTGATATTTGACGATGCCGATAAAAACGAGCACAAATAGCCCGATGATCCAAAAGATAAAAGGCTTCAACCCGGCGCGGAGCTCACGTTTGATAATATTCATGATATCGCCCCTCCTTAAAGTGCCGGTGTGTCGGCCGACCTGTATTTCACGAAGGAAAAAACAACACAGGCAGCAAAGACGACGGCGGCCGTCACGGCGTATTTCACTTCAAACCCACCGTTTGAGAAAACGGCATAAGGCTCAAAGTAAATGAGCGGCGCTAAATAATGAAGAAAGTCTTCGTGCAGCATGTTGTTCAGAGCCGTCAGAATAAAACCGGCAAAGCCAAGCGCCGTTGCAATCCCCGAGACGGAACGAACCTTTCTGGCTAAAACGGCGAAGAGCGTGCCGATGGCATAGAACACGAGCTGTGTGAAGAATAGCGCGCACGATGCCCAGATGACGCGCCAAGTGTCACCGCCTGGATTGCTGCTATGATAGAGGAGAACGGAGAAGGCCACAAACAGGATGTTTGCAACGCCGAGCAGCGTTAGGCCGGAGAGAAATTTTGCGCCAAATATATCATCACGGGTTACCGGCTTCGTCAGCAGAAAATCAACACACTTGGAACGCTTCTCACGGGAGAAGGCCCCGATGGCAAAGATGGATGCCATAATCGCCCCGATGACAGAGATGTAGGAATAAATGAACTGGAAAAAACCGCCATAGGAAAAAAGCTGATCAACAAACAGGCCGAAAGCGGCGGCAAACTGGGGCGGGAATCCGCTGTACGCCTTGATGACCTCGTCCTTGCTGTCCATAAAAACAGGGAAGAGACCCGACATAAAAATCAGCAGCACAAGCAGGAGACTGACGGTCCAGATAATAAAGCTCTTCAGCTGTGCTTTTAATTCAAACACATAGATGTTCAAGCTGACACCTCCCGTTCATTCGGCGTAATAGTGCATAAAGATATCTTCCAGTGACGGCTCGGTGATGTCGACATTCGTGAGCGGGAACTTGCCAAGTTCGGACAGGAGCAGATTCACATCGCCCCTGTAGATGAAGCTTGCTGTGTGGCTGTTCGTACTGAGATTCATAGCCCCGGGAAGGCTGAATGCTTTCAGGGCGGCGCCGTCCTTCACCGAAAGACTGACGTTCTTATAGGCGTTTTCCTGAAGCTCGCTGATTTTCTGAACGTTAACGATCCGGCCTTCTTTGATGATGGCCACGCGGTCGCAGATGCGCTGCACCTCGCTCAAAATATGCGAGGAGAAGAGAACGGTCGCGCCACGCGCGTTTTCTTTTTTGATGAGGTCGAAAAACGTTTTCTGCATCAGGGGGTCGAGGCCGCTCGTTGGCTCATCGAGGATGATGAGGCGCGGGGAATGCAGAAGCCCCTGAATGATACCGACTTTTTTCTTGTTGCCGAGGCTCATGTCCTCAATTTTTTTGCGCAGGTCAAGCTGCAGCAACTCAGCCAGCTCCTGAATTTTTTCCGAGCAGTCTTTTTTATAAAAGCTTGCTGAATACTTGAAAAGATCAATGGCACGCATATTGTCGTAGTAAAATACTTCACTTGGAAGGTATCCGACGTCCTGCAAAATGGCCACCTTGTCACGCTCGCAGTCGAGCCCAAAAATTGTCGCCTCGCCGCTCGTTTTGTAGATGAGCGACAAAAGTGTTCGGATTGTCGTTGACTTGCCCGCGCCGTTGGGGCCGATAAAGCCGAAAATTTCTCCCTCATTGACCGTCAGGGAGACGTCGACGATGCCGCGCGCCTTGCCGTAATACTTCGTCAGGTTTGTCGTTTCAATGACTGCGCCCATTCAAAAATTCCTCCTTATATGACACTTTTTTTAGAAGTGACGACCACAATCGGTACTTGTCCATGACGTCGCCGAGTTCAACCGGAAGTCCGGCATCTTGCTTTTCATGCAGATAGCCGTCGATGAGCCAGGTGAGCATCTGAAAAATGTCTTGCGGGCTGATGTCTTCTCTAAATTTTGAATAGTTGATTTTCGAAAAATAGGTGCCGTAAATCGCCGCTGTTTCCGCTTGTACTTTGCTTCTGATGGCGTCGGAAACGGCTTCGCGCTGAGAATAAAACGCCCGCATGATAAACGCCATAATAAACGGGCTTTCACGAAGCATCTGGCATTTACGTTCGGCGGCATAGGCAGAAAGCTCAAAAAAATCTGTGATTTCCGAAAGGCGCGCGTCGACGACATGCTCTTTAATCCGGTTGGCCGCGTATTCGAACAGGAAAAGATACAGCGTTTTCTTATCGTGAAAATAGTAAAACAAAAGGCCTTTGGAGATGTCGGCTTTCGCGGCGATTTGTTCCGTTGAGGCGTGCCGATAGTCGCTTTGACCGAACACCTCAAAACCGGCATTGATGATCCGCAGCCGTTTTTCCTCCGGTAATTCATAAAATTTGCCGTTCACTTCATACACCTCCTGACTAATACGGTTTAACCATCCCAGTCAGTCTACCAGCATTGTACGCCGTTGACTATTTTTTTCAAGCCCCCGGCGGAAAAATATTTTAAAGATGAATACTGAAATATCCCCTCCCGGCAAAACAAAAATATACCGCGCCGTTTTCCGGCGCGGTACGGTATATTTCGGTCATTTCTGACATAAATAACATTTGGTTTGCGGGTTCTGGTAATGATCTTTCAGACGAATGGCTTGATGCGCCGTTTGGCCTGGAAGGACTTTGATATAATGTGAACGGTGGATGGAATCCTCACTATGATCGACGACCAAAGTATAAAACCCAGGAGGGATATCTTCAATAACGAAATTGCCGTTTAAATCTGAATTTGTCCGATAAACCGGAATATTTCTTTCATTGCCGAAATAAAGCAGGACGGTTCCGTTGCTGATAATCTCGCTATTCCGTTCCAAGCATATATTCCCGGTTATTTTTCCGCAATATTTATTGACATCGTCTGTTAAATGAATATTAATATTCTGAGTATTTTTTTGTACCGGGTTCAAGTCGACCTTTTGTATTTGATCCATATCTTGTTTATTATACTGGATACTTTCTTCCTGCTGGTTGAAACGCTCCTTTTTTTCTGCCAAATCCTCAGAAATACTGTCTTGCAATGCCATTTATCCAACCCCATTTATACGATATTACGATATATTAATAGATTTATCTTTAATCTATGTAATAGTGAGGTAAAAACCCCACTATTTAAAATTGTTGGTTTAGCAGTAACTTTTCCGAACCTGTACTGCCGCAGCCTCGGCCTCAGCCGCAGCTTCAGCTTCAGCTTCGGCCTCAGCCTCGGATTCAGAATTAGCTTCAGAATCGCTGTTTGCTTCATTTTCCGTTTCGTTTTCGGAGCTTTGCCCTTGATACTGATTTTGTGACAGGCAGTTATAGTTATATTGCTTATTGAACTGTTTTTGGTAATGATACTCGTGTTCGGCTATCTCGACTTCCTGCTCGGCGTCAAGCTCGGCTTTTAACTCAGATTTGATTTCAGCTTTTAACTCATTTTTGAACAATTCGATATTTGGATCTAACATGAAGAATCTCCTTTCTGTGATCACGATAAAAATGAATAGGGAGAACATTACATAGTATGATCTATGAGACAAATTGTTTCTTGAGATGAAAAGACAAACTCTTCGCTATAAATAAAATACATACCGTGCCGGTTTTCGGCGCGGTATGTATAAAATTATTTTTAACAAATTACATCATATTTTCAATCAGGCAGCCGATTATTTTTGAATGGCGCGCTTCGTCTTCGGCGTGTGCCAGATAAATATCGCGCAGCGTCATATCTGACGTTGCTGCGGCGGCGCTTCGGTAGGCGGCCGCGCCTTCAAGCTCGCCTGTGTACTTCCGTCGGAGCGTCTGACTGACGGAATAGATGAGCGGGCAGGCACTCGGCGGCGTGTACGTTTCGCCGGTCAGTATGAAATAGCGTGCCCGCAGGTGCTTGAGATGGCAGCGTTCATCGGCGGCGATAGCAAGCAGTTCCCGTCGCGCGCTGCCAGCGCACAGTGACGCCAGTGTACAGTATATCTGCGCATCGTTTGCCTCATCATCCATAAAGTCGCGCAGCTGCGCGGCGTCATCCACGCCGCCCGGCGCATTACCGGGGTTCGCCGTGACGCCAATATCAGCTGGATTGGTGCCCGAGGCGAGCACACGCTGCCAGACGTCATCAAATTTCGCTCTGTCAAAATAGGTTGTCTCGTTTTCCATAAAGCATCATCCTTTAAGGAGATACCGGCACCGCACAGCGCCTTGTGCTAATGGGCCAGATGTACTGCATCTTATGCAAAGATTATTGCCAGAGTGCGGCGAATCTGATAAAATACATCGATAAGCAATGGCGGGAGGTGCTTACAATGCCGCGATTTTTTGTTACCGCGTCGAACATTTTCGGCGGCGTGGCTTATTTAAGCGCGAAGGAAACAGATCATATCCGCGCCCTGCGCATCCGCCGCGGCGAGTGCTTCACCGTCTGCGACGGTGACGGCAAGGATTACACCTGCCGCCTCACGACGCTGACGGAGGATGGCGCCGAAGCCGAAGTGATTGATATCGCGGCCTCCGGCGCGGAGCCCTCGGTTGACTGTACCATCTTTGCCGCCTATGCCAAAGGGGACAAGCTGGAGACTGTTGTGCAGAAATCGGTGGAGCTTGGCGCGGCTGCAGTTGTCTTATACCCATCGGCACGCTGTGTCTCTCGGCCGGAAGGCGCTGCCGCTTTGCACAAAACGGGCCGCCTTCAAAAAATTGCCGAGGAGGCCGCCAAGCAGTCCGGCCGCGGCCGTATCCCGTGTGTCACATCGTCGCCGTCGTATGAGTCGGCGATTGCCGCCGCCGCCGAGGCCGACCTGCCGCTGTTTTTTTATGAGGCTGAAAAGCAGCAAAGCCTCAAGGATGTTCTGGCAAACGCCGGAGGCGTCAAAACCATTTCAATTGTCACAGGTCCCGAGGGCGGCTTTGACGCCGAGGAGGCCGCCTTTGCCGTTATTAGAGGCTTAAAGTCCGTGTCACTCGGCCCGCGCATTCTCCGCTGTGAAACGGCACCGCTCGCGGCTTTGTCCGCCGTCATGTACGAAACGGGGAATATGTAATCTAAACCCACCCACCACCCAGAAGAAGTATAGGGGCTTCGCCCCGTCTTCGTAGGGGCGGATTCCATATCCGCCCGTGTAAAGTATAAAAAATTATAATCGCAATAATCACCGAAGGAGACCACCACATGTCCATGACCGAATTGTATAGCACCGGCGTTTATCTGATTGACGGTAAGCTCGTCCCAGCAGCAGACGCAAAGGGCGCGACTGCCCCGGACGATGCCCGCGAGAAGACGATAGCGTATCAGATTCTAAGAGCGCACGACAAAAGCGCAGACCCCAAAAAGATGCGCCTGAAGTTTGACGCGCTCGTGTCGCACGATATCACGTATGTCGGCATTATTCAGACGGCGCGCGCCTCCGGGATGACGCGCTTTCCGATACCCTACGCGCTCACCAACTGCCACAACAGCCTCTGCGCCGTCGGCGGCACCATTAATGAGGACGACCACGCCTTCGGCCTGTCCGCCGCAAAAAAATACGGCGGTATCTACGTCCCTGCCAATCAGGCCGTTATCCACCAGTACGCCCGCGAGGCGCTCGCCGGGTGCTCTAAGATGATCCTCGGGTCAGACTCGCACACGCGCTATGGGTGTTACGGCACGCTCGGCGTCGGCGAGGGCGGGGGCGAGCTTGCCAAGCAGCTTTTGGAAAACACATACGACGTCGACGCGCCGGAAGTCGTCCTCGTCTGGGTTGAGGGCACAGTCCCGCACGGCATCGGCCCGCACGACGTGGCCATCGCGCTCGTCGGCGCAACGTTCCCAAATGGTTTTGTGAAAAACAAAATACTCGAATTTGTCGGCCCCGGCATTGAGGCCTTACCGATGGATTTCCGCATCGGCGTCGACGTGATGACGACGGAGACAAGCTGCCTGTCCTCCATCTGGGTGACGGATGAGAAGGTCAAAGATTATTATGAAAATGTCGGGCGGCCGGAGGCGTATCAGAAGCTTGTTCCAGCTAACGGCGCTTATTACGATTCGATGGTTAAAGTGAACCTCAGCGACATGGAATCCATGATCGCGCTGCCGTTTCACCCCTCCAAGGCGTTCACCATCCACGCGCTTCAAAAAGAGCCCGACCGCATTTTTAAAGAGATTGAGGAATCCTGCAACAAAGAGCTCGGCGGGCGCGTCACGCTGGATTTGCACCGCAGCATGAATGATAAAGGTCAGATTGTCGTCGAGCAGGGCGTCATCGTCGGCTGTTCGGGCGGTATGTATGAAAACATTTCGGAGGCCGCTGATATTTTAAGCGGCCGGTCGGTGGGCAACGGCTACTTCAGCTTGTCCGTCTACCCGTCGTCAACACCCATCGGCCTTGCCATGACGAAGGACGGCATTTCCGAAACGCTGATGGAAGCCGGAGCGCTCATCAAGTCGGCCTTCTGCGGCCCCTGCTTTGGCGCGGGGGACACACCGGCGCACAATACGCTCTCGATCCGCCACGCCACGCGCAATTTTGCTAACCGCGAGGGCTCCAAACCGTCCGGCGGGCAGATCGCGGCAGTGGCTTTGATGGACGCGCGCTCGATTGCGGCAACGGCCGCAAACGGCGGCGTTTTAACGGCGGCGACCGACATTGATTATTCCGTCACGCCGCGCACCTATCGTTATGACCCCGCGATCTACGAAAAACGCGTCTATAATGGATTTGGCAAGCCAGACCCGACCGTTGCGCTGCGCTTTGGCCCTAATATCGCCGACTGGCCAAAAATGCATCGGATGGACGACGATCTGCTCGTCCGCCTCTGCGCCGTCATCCGCGACGACGTGACGACGACGGATGAGCTCATCCCCTCCGGCGAGACGTCGTCGTACCGCTCGAATCCCATCGCGCTGTCGGAGTTTACGCTGTCCCGCCGCGTCCCGGAATACGTCGGGCGCAGCAAGGCCGTCCGAGATCTTGAAACGGCGCGCCGTGCCGGGGAAGCGCCCGCCGAAATCGCGGCGGTGCTCCAAAAGGTCGGCGGCGACATAAAAAAGACGACGGTTGGCTCCTGCATTTTCGCCAAAAAGCCTGGGGATGGCAGCGCCAGAGAGCAGGCGGCTTCGTGCCAGAAAGTCCTTGGCGGATTTGCAAACATCTGCTACGAGTATGCCACAAAGCGCTACCGCTCCAACTGCCTCAACTGGGGCCTCGTGCCGTTTACCATCGACATATCCGAGCCGTTTGATTACGCCGACGGCGACTGGGTTTATGTGCCGGGGATTCGTCAGGCCATATTAAATGGCGTTGAAACGATTGAAGGCAAAGTCGTCACACAAGACGGCGTCCGTGATATTACCCTGTATTGCCGCGGCCTCAGCCCCGACGAAAAGCTGATTTTAACCGAGGGCTGCCTCATGAACTACTACGCCGCAGGCTACGGGAAATAGGAATCGTTATCTGCGCATCGAACCGTAGGGGCGAACTGCGTTCGCCCGCCACGTACCAACGTAGAGGCGAACTGCATTCGCTCGCCGATTTCATGAGGGTGTCTTATGAATATTTTGCCTGTTCGGAAAAACAACCGATTAGAAAACCACGATTATGCAAAAACAGGCTTCTATTTTGTGACGATTTGCGTGATAGATAGGCATAACTTGCTGTGGGAGGAACCCAACGAAGGGGCGAAATGCGTTTGCCTGCCCTTGTCGCCAATCGGCAAAATCATCGATAATGAAATCATGATTCTGTCCCAAACATACGAACAACTTATCGTCGACAAATATGTGATCATGCCCAATCACATTCATATGATCGTTGAAATTCGTGATAATAGCGGGCGATCACAGATCGCCCCTACGGTGTCACGCGCAATCAAGCAGTTCAAGGGCTCCGTTACCAAGGAAATTGGTTATTCCATTTTCCAAAAATCATATTACGATCATATCATCCGTGACGAAGCCGATTACTTGACAAAATGGAACTACATCGATACAAACCCCACCCGCTGGGCGGCGGATGACTATTACGGACCGACACCGTAGGGAGCGCCAAAGCCCTAAAACTTACACATTCACGGAGGTACCCCATGCCCAAAATACAAATGACAACGCCGCTTGTTGAGATGGACGGCGATGAAATGACGCGCGTGCTGTGGCAGCTGATCAAGGACAAGCTCCTCCTGCCATTTGTCGACCTGAAAACAGAATACTACGACCTTGGCCTTTTAAGCCGCAACGCCACGCAGGATCAGATTACCGTTGACGCGGCCAACGCCACAAAGAAATACGGCGTCGCCGTCAAATGCGCAACCATTACGCCAAACCGCCAGCGCATGGAGGAATACCCGGAACTCACAGAGATGTGGAAATCCCCGAACGCCACTATCCGCTCGATTCTTGACGGCACCGTTTTCCGGGCGCCCATCACGCTCGATTGTGTGAAGCCTGTTGTGAAAACGTGGCAGGCGCCGATTACCATCGCCCGTCACGCCTATGGCGACGTGTACAAGGCCTCAGAGCTCGTTACAGACGAGCCGGGGGAATGCACCCTGACGTTTAAAGGCGCGAGCGGCGCTGTGCAGTCAATTTCCGTCCACAAGGCCAAAGGCCCCGCCGTGTGGCAGGGGATGCACAATACGCAAGAGAGCATCAAAAGCTTTGCGCGCGCGTGCTTTAAATACGCCGTTGACACGAAGCAGGACCTCTGGTTTTCCACAAAAGATACGATCTCCAAGCTTTACGACGGGCAGTTCAAGGCCGTCTTTGAAGAAGAATTTAAGGCGTTTAAAGCGGACTTTGACCGGCTCGGCATCGAATACTTCTATACGCTCATAGACGATGCCGTGGCGCGCGTCATGCGCTCACCGGGCGGCTTCATCTGGGCGCTGAAAAACTATGACGGCGACGTGATGAGCGACATGGTCTCAACGGCCTTCGGGTCGCTGGCGATGATGACGAGCGTGCTCGTCTCGCCGGACGGCGTATACGAGTTCGAGGCCGCGCATGGCACCGTCACAAAACACTATTACAAATATCTGCAGGGCGAAAAGACATCCACCAACCCGATGGCGACGATTTTTGCCTGGACGGGTGCTTTGCGAAAAAGGGGAGAGCTTGACGGGATTGCCGACCTTGCTGCCTTCGCCGACCGGCTTGAAAAAGCGTGTCTCGACACACTGGAGTCCGGCACGATGCCGAAGGAGCTTGCCGCTTTGACGGAAGACGGCTTCAAGGCCACCGCCGTCAACACCGAGGAATTTTTAGACGCGATTGCTTCAAAGCTGTAAGAGGAAAGGACGCCGTAAGGCGTCCTTTTGACACGCATACCACCAAAATGACGGCGTGAAGAAAGATGTTGAAAATAGTGGCAATAATGATATAATTATACAGACATGAAGCTTGGGGGGAGTAAAAGAGTGCATTTGGCGGTCTATTTTTTAATCTTCACACCGATCCTTGCCTTTGCCTGCTATACGCTCTTCAGCTACAGAAAGCTGCCTGATGTCTATGACCTGAAACTGACGAGACGGGTCTATTACATATTCGTCCTGTTATATCTGGCGGTTTTATTCCTTTTTTACCGCAGCCAGGTGGAAAACACCGTTATCATCCATATTGATAACGTCAATAACCTCTTTGTTAATTACGCCATATTTCTCGTATTGGCAGTCGTGTGGGAATATTTATTCATCTCCTGCAGGACGCTCAAGAACTTCAAATTCAAAGATATTGAGCTCGATATGACCGAACTGGATCAGGTCAAATATGTCGACAAAACGCAGGACAGACAGATCGCCTCCTTAGATGCCGTCCTCAACGCGAGAATTGAGATGGCGAAGTTTGTGAACGATTACGTTAAAAACTCGGATTTAAACCCGGAGCAGTCGTATAAAGACATCATCAGGGAATATGAAAAAAAGCGTAAAAACGTCAAGGTTTTTGCTTATTTTGAGCACGATACAGAGCAGATGGCAAAAGAGCTGTCGATCAGTAAAGATGTGATGACCGCCCTGATGTATGCCATCAGCCTCTACGGCTACTGCATCCCGAAGGCGTTTCGGAAAAAAGACTATATTTTTGCAAAATACAAGACGAAATATACAACAAGCGACATAATCGTCGTTTTCAGCAGCGATTTTCTTGTCGACAACGAGCATCTGATGCTGTTCGACGCGGTTGATTATTTTGAGGTTTTAATCGGGCTCAATATTTTACAGGCGGAGAATGAAAATCTCGGTATTCAAAATGGCTGATGCGTGCTATAATAAGAACAGAAAGGGCGTGATGTTATGTCGTCGGCAAAGAGAAATAATTTGTTTGTAATGCGCGATATTTCGAAAAGCAAAACTGGGCATGGCATCGAGCAGTTCAAAACGCAGATTTCCTCCAAAAACAAGTTGATGACCGACAATAAATTTGTCCAGGGCAAGCGCGTTTTGCAGGAAAAGATATATTCAAAAATTTAAGTCAAAGAAACATAAACGCCGGGCATTTATGCCCGGCGTTTGTTTTTTGGGGTATTCAAAAGTTCCAATAGGCGCGCAGCGTCGTCACGCGCCAGTTGTTCATAGTCGAGCGAGCGCTCTTTGAGATACGCAGTATAATCGCGCTTTCGCATCTGGAGTGTTTGCACGGCGTTCATCGCCGATACGGTGTTAAAGCCGACCACATCTCCGGCGGATGGCATATTGAGCGCCTTTATATACGCCTTGACCTTCGGGTCATAGATAATCCCGACGACAGGAACGCCCATTCGCGCCGAAAAAATCAACGTGTGCAGGCGCATAGCGACGACAAAATCGGACAGACCGATGACGCCCATAATCTGGCGTGCCGTGCTCTTTGGATTTAATAAATACGCCGGGCGGTGCATCTGATCGATGATCTCCAGACTGATGGCGACGTCGTTCGGTACCTGCATGGGGATAAAAATGACAGAAAGGCGGTATGTCTCGGCAATTTCGTCGCACAAGCGCGCAATTTTTTGATTAAACGCCGGGCCGCCCACCCAGTTGCGCACCGAGATACAGACAAAGTTCTCACCCGCGGGCAGCCCGCAGTCGCGAAGAAGAGCATGGGCCTCGTCCGTCGGGACGGCGCTTAGCGTAAAAACGGGGTCGGCTGTCACATGGAGGTCGTCCCGCTGAACGCCCATGCTAGTGAGTTCCTCGGCAGACATGTCATCCCGCAGGGAGATAACGTCGGCCCGCCCGACGATGTGCCGGACGAGACGGCGGTTTGCTTTTTTCCGCACCGGCCCGATGCCGTTAGCGTAAATCATGACCTTCTTACCCAAAAGCTCCGCCGCCAAGATGATCGTGAGATAGTAAAAGAGTGACCGCGTTGACGTATGATCCTGCAGGAGGCTGCCGCCGCCGGAGACAAGCGCGTCACAGCGGCGCAGCGCGCCGAGGACGGCGAAAAAGTCAAACCGGTCAACGGCTTGATAACCGTAACGCGCTGTTGTGTCGGCCGGATCGTTTGACAAGACGGTAATGGCTATATCACCGCCCGAGTCATCTATGGTTGCGTGGATCGACTGTAAAATTGCCTCATCACCGGCGTTGCCGAAGCCATAATAGCCGCTCATAACGACGTTAAAGCGGCGGCGACGGACGGCTTCATACGCTGCCTCGCAATCATCTGTCATGCGGCTGACGGAGTAATCGCTTAAAACGAGTGCCCGCCCGTCCTCACCGAGCTTGGCGCGTTCACACGGCGTCAAAATCATCATTGTGCGGACAATTTCGCCGAGCAGGCGCTCACCGTCAGGCAGGGCGCTGCCACGGCAGCAGAAGTTACTCTCCCGCGCCTGCTGCACGCTCTCCGGCGTGAAAAGCCCGATATAGCCCTCGGCACCCGCCAGAATAACGGGTTTCGCTTCCGCCATCGCCTCCAGCGCCGCGCGTGAGACGCCGACGAAAACGTCTCCGGCACTGACGATGTCGCTGATATCGGTGCGCGGGCCCGTCATGATGACGGTTTTATGCCCCGTCAGTCTGTTGGCCTCTTTTGCGTTCTCTAAAAGCGCGTCGAAAACGTCGCCGCCGCCGGCAATAAGAATTTGAACGCCGGGCAGCGCCTTGTTCAGGCGCGGGGCGATGTCAATCAGCTGTCGCGCTACGAGGCTCGCGCTCTCGTCAAGGCGGCTGACGTGGCAGACGACAGGCTTTGTGCGGTCAAGCCCGAATTCCGCGTCAATCTTTTCAGACGAGACGTCTGGGGAGAATTTGTCGGTGTCGATACCGTTAATGGTCATGATGATGTCGCGCGGGCTAACGTGGTAGTTTGTCATCAGATAATCGCGGATGTCGGGGGAGACGGCAATCGTCTTCTGCCCCCAGTTTGTCAGCTGGTTGAGACCGGGGCCAAGCTGAAAAACGCCGTGCGCCGTTGTTACAAAAGGAAAACGCATCGTTTTCTGGAGAAGACCGCAGATAAAAGCCGATATGCGCGCGTGTGCGTGGACAATATCGGGCTTTTCCTTCTTGATAATATTCCGGAGCAGGAAATATGATTTGAGCATGTAAAAGAGATGGCGCCTGTTCATCGGAATCTGATAATGGCGGATGCCCTTGGCCTCAATGTCCGCGACGAAAACACCGCCGTTTGAGGCCACAACAACGTCGAAGCCGCGCCGCTTGAGCTCGCAGGCCAGCTCGATGATATGTGTTTCGGCGCCGCCGATGCCAAGACTCATCGTTGCCATCAGGATTTTCATCTTTTACTCCAGTCCTGTGATGGTCGCTTCAAAAGATGTGTATTTTGTGTAGAAATTGCGGTTTGAGTTGACATTGAGTTCATACGTCTTACCGGAAAAGGTTCGCCCGTCGGTGACAATGCCATCTGTTTTGATAGTCAGGATAACGTCGAAATAGCCCTCGTAGCTGCCGTTGACGAGCGAGCCGTCTATTTTTTCGGAAGCCGTGACGGCAGGCTTGTAGTCAACGGCCGTAATCGTACCAACGGCGTTTCCGCCATTGCCTTTGTCAAAAAGAACATCGCCGGGCTTCAGGCTGTCAACGGAATACTGGCGAACACCGTTTACCGCCACGGTATACGTGACCGGTTTAAGACCGGCGCCCTGGCGCGTGACGTCGAGAAGATTGAATTTGACAACGAGGGCCGCCACGATCACGAGGACGATCAGAAGGACGAAAAAATCAATGATGCTGACCTTGCCGAAGAGTCTGCCGTTTTCATCGATGATTTTCTTCATGTGAGATCCCCCCGTTCAATCGCGACAATATAGCCCTTACCCGCGTAACCCGGCCCGGCGGCCGCGACCTCCTCGCCGACGCGGATCAGGTATCCGCTCGCGGCTTTGATTTCGGATTCGCTCACCGAGCAGTCGGTGACAAGCGTTATGGTTGCCGTCACCTTGCCGGGAACCTCAGACAAGACGGTGTCGCCCGTGTTCAGGTTCTTTTCAGGCGTCACGGTCGGTCCCGTTGTGACGGAGACGACAGTCCCCATAACAAATTTCTTTGTGCTGTCAAGTATGGTGTCGCCCGGCTGGATTGTTGCAGTCGCCGAATCAAGCATATCGCTCAGCTCAATCGTATAGTGAACCTGTCTGGTGCCTGCTGTGGCCGTCGTGCTCTTGCCGGAGGCACGCCAGAAGTATAGAAGCGCTGCCGCCGCAATCAAAACAACGGCGATGATGACAATGTCAAAGACGTTCAGCCGCCACCTTGTTTTTTTTGTTTTATTATCCATCGTGATCTCCCTTCAAAACGTCCCGGTAAATTCGTTCGATGTTTCCGGCAAAGGTCTCGCCGGTGAAGCGCTCTCTAAAAACAACCTCTGCGCTGGCGCTCAGGCGTGACAAGAGGTCTGTATTGCCGACCAGCCGCCGAATGCATACGGCCAGCGCTTTTGTGTCGCGGCTTTTAAAAACAAGGCCGTTGACGCCGTTTTCGATAACAAAGGGGTTGCCCCCGTAATCGCTGACTATGGCGGGCAGGCCAAGGCTCATGCCCTCGAGGAGTGATAGGCTGGACGCCTCCGTACCGTACGACGCGTTGAGCTGAACGTCGAGCGCGTTTAAGAGCGGTGCCACGTCCGTCACGAAGCCCAAAAACGTCACCGTGTCGTCGAGGCCGAGTGACAGGGCCTTCTGATGGAGCGCCTGCTCGTCCGGCCCGGCACCAGCAATAAAAATGCGGATGGGAAGGCCGTCGTCCTTTAAGATTTTTGCGGCGTCAAGGATCAAGGCCTGTCCCTTGTACGGTTCAAGCCGCGCGAGAATCCCGGCGGCAAAGTCATCATCACAAAGCCCGTATTCAGCGCGGATTCTTGTGCGCTCGTTGGGACTGACGTGCGTGATGGGTTCAACGCCGTTCATCACCACATCAATCATATCGCCGCGGATGCCGCCGTCTGTTAAGTTTTCCTTCGCGGCGGGGGAGACGGCGATGAAGCGGTCAGCATAATGCTCATTGATAATCTTGTTCAAAAGATGCCCCGGGCCTGATTTCAGGCGCGGGCTGACAGGGAAGACGGAATGGCGTGTTGTGATAACGGCCTTATGGCACCGGCGCGCCGCAATCCGCCCGGAGAGCGAGCCGTGGGTGTGCACAATGTCGGGGTTGAGCTGCCGGATTATTTTCTGAAGTGTTTTGATATCGGCCGGAGAAAATGACGCGTTGGGTTTTATATCGGCTTCGACGACACTTGCACCCGCGTTACGGAGCGGCTCGGCCAAGAGGCTCCCGCGCGGCAGGCAGACGGCCGTTTCAAAAGCGTTTGTGTCGGCAAAGCGGAGGTAGTTTAAAAGCACGCGCCCGGCTCCGCCGATGTTTGCGTCGCTGATGATGTTCAGGACCTTGACCATATATGCCCCTCCGTCATTGACGACCGCCGCGCCAGCGCAAGGCCAAGCGCCAGAACGACCCAGAATAGGAGCGTCACGCGGTTATTATAAAAGGAATAATCCGTCATGCCCTGCAGCAGATAACCGCAAATGGCGGAAACGGCCGCGGCCAGATAGATGCGCGACGATTTGTCACGTTCCTTAGAAAAGGCGGCAAGCGTGTTTCGGAAATAGGAGAAAAGCATGAACAGGAATAAAACGATACCGAGGATACCGGCGTCGCAGATGAGCTGGAGATAGAGGTTGTGGGCGTGCGGGGCGCTGATGGTGTTGTAGCCATAGGCCGGGTAAACGAGATTGAAGGCGGCCGTGCCGGGACCAATGCCCGAAAACCAATAATCCTTCAGCATGGACAGCGTCCCAAGCCAGATAGAGACGCGGTAGGACGTTGAGCTGTCGGACATGTTGCCAATGCTGGCAAAACGTTCGATCACCGTCTGGGGCAGGAAAAAGTACAGCGCAATGATCGCCGCGATACCCAGAAGGATAAAGCGCGCGTCAAGCATAACGAGGAAAATGGCGGCGGCCAGAATCAGCCCGATATACCCCCCGCGCGAATAAGTGACAACCATGCAGACGGCCATGAGGACAAAGCAGCCGGCAAAAAAGAGGCGCTGCAGCCATGTTTTACCGTTTAAGGCGCACGCGGCGGCAAACGGTGTCACCAGCAGCAGGTATTCAGCCAGAACGTTCGGGTTTCCAAGTGTTGAATACACCCTGTTTGTGATATCGGAAAACATATCATTATCAACCCATGCCCCGATCGTCTCCGGCGTATAGAACAAATACTGATATATCCCGTATGCGGCAACGGCCGCACCCGCTGTGACAAGGAGCCGGACGGCGAAATCAGCCTGCCGTTTCGTCGTGACGGCGCTATTGAAAACAATCGTGAACAAAACGAACAAAACCGTTATGAGACCTGTGAAAATGCTGCCGGATACCGTGACGGACGTCATCGTCGCGATCAGATAGACGGCAGCAAATAGCAGCACATACTTATTGACCGGCGACAGAGCAGATCGCATTTCCGGCTCGGTGCCAAGCCGGACAGCATAGGAAAAAAAGGCGACAAGCACACAGCAAACGAGTGCCATCGTCGGCAGAAACGGGGCCAGGAAGGCCGGAATCAGGCACCAAATGTAAAGCTGATTAAAAATACTGCCCTCAAGAACCCTCGTCAAACCAAGCTTTTGAAAAGCGGCGCTCCAGGCGCGGCGCCCGGCTTGCCCGGCTTTAAAAAAAACACTGCTTTTGACGCGTGCCAAACTGCGGGACGGCGTTAAAAACCAGGTGACAAGGCGGCTTTCGTGCCACTTGGCGCCGATCCATCCGAAAAAGACGCTTAAAAGCCTGAAAACAGCGCTCTGCTCCAAAATTTTCTGCATCAAGTCACTTCCTTACTGCTGGATATCGGTTGCGCGCCGCCTGGAAAAGAGCCGCAGGAGCAGCGCCGAGGCGGCCTTCGCCTCGGAAACGCCGAAGAGGCGCGTTGCGGCGGCGTAGACAAGAAGACCGGCTGCCGCGGGCGCCAAAAGCGCCAGCGCCTTGCCAATGAGATTCTGTTCAAGTCCGCCCGTGGCGGTATGAACGCCAAAGACGGCAGCGGTCATCAGAAGAGCGGCAGTTGTCATTTTAACGATGTCAAAAACAAAGGCCTTGTCGAGAAAGCCGTCACCGCGCCGCTGGAGCGGAATTATTAAGACAACGGCGCCGACTGTGGCAGCGGCGGCGGAGGCAACGGCCAGCCCTGTGACGCTCAATGGCCCTGTTAGCAGCGCGCACAGCGCGATGTTAACAGCAATAGAAATCAGGCCGGAAATAAGGGGTGTTTTACCGTCCTGCCGTGCAAAGCAGGCGCGGCATAAAATCGCCTGCAGCGCATAACCAACCATGCCAAGGCTGATAAACGTTAGCGCCGCGGCTGTCATGGACACGGCGGCGTCGTCAAATTTGCCGCCGCCGTAGATGAGGCTGACGAGCGGGCGGGCGAGCACCATCACACCGGCCGTCATCGGAATAACGAAAAACAGTGAGGCGTGAACCGTCTGCGCAATGGTGTTTCGGAAGACGTGCGTCTCATTTTCGGCCGTAAGGCGTGACAAACGCGGGAATATGACGTTTGTGACCGACAGAATAAAAACGCCGATGATAATCAGATATAAATTGTTTGACAGCTCAATAGCGGTAACACCGGCACCGTTATATAGATGGGAACCAAATTTCGTATTAATCGTCAGATTAATTGGCTGCACCCACGTGCCGACCATCACAGGCAGCATCAAGGCAAAAACCTTCTGCATGCCCTCCGAGCGGAAATCAAGAGACGGCCTGTAGAAAAAGCCTTTTTTCTTTAAAGAAGGAACCTGCACGAGCGCTTGCACAAACCAGCCGATTAAAAATGCCGCTGCAAGGCCGTATATGCCGAACCGGGCGTTAAACGTGTAGTAATAAGCGATGACAATAAAATTGGCGATCACGCTGATGAGCGCCGGGATATTGAATTCGTCAAACGACTGCAGGATGCCGACAAACGAATAGGCAACGCCTGTGAACAAAACCGTTGGAAAGAGCATCCGCGTCAAAGAAACGCACAACGCCGTCGTCGCCGCGTCGTACCCGTCGGCAAACAGGCGGACGAGCGGCTCGGCAAAGACAATGCCGATAACGGTTAATGTGAGCGACAAAAGGCCGATGACGGTGATGAAGTTTCCGGAAAACAAAACAGCGTCCTTTTTGCTTTTTTTCGCCGCGTATTCGCTGAACACGGGGATAAAGCTGGCCGCAATCGCCGAGGCAAAGACGGCGTCGAAAAAGACGCGCGGTATGCGGCTGGCCGTTAAAAAAGCGTTTGTCTCCATGCCGCTGCCGAAATGAACCGTCATGAGACGGTCACGGAAAAGCCCCATGAATTTACCGATGAGCGTGAGGAGCATCACGAGGCTGATTGTTTTTACATGATGGTTGTTTTTTTCTGCCATATCCCGCCAGCCTTTAAAATTACAGGTAAAAAAAGTAAACGAAGCGCCGTAACTGTAGTATTTTACCCCAACTGCCCTTATTTTTCAACAAGATTCAAGCCGATAAGTTTTAAATATTTATGAATCGCCGGGCCGTCGGTTGAAATAGCGGCCGGAATTCTATATAATACGCACAGATGAGAACGCCGCCGGAGAGGTACATATGAAAAAATTTAAAGCGTTTACCGCCGCCGTCCTGGCGTTGGCCGTCCTGACGACGGCGGATGTCATGGCCTTGGGCGCGGGCGACGCCGTCTACGTAAACACGCGCCGCGTCGCCAACAACCTGTCTTATACGAACACGGTTTCCTACATAAACGGGTCGCAGCGGCAGGAGAGCTATGCCCTCAGCCTGGCGGGCAGCGGTGACGCGTACCCCATTGTCATGGCGTGCGATACGATTTACGGCAGCCAGACGGTTGACGCGATGGTGTCTTACGCCGCCAAACAGGGCAAAAACGTTTTGGCTGCCGTCAACACCGACTTCTTTTCCATGAAAACAGGCGTCCCAATGGGGATTGACATTGAAAACGGCGTCTATAAATCCAGCCCGGAGGGGAACACGGCCGTCTCGTTTGACGCCGATGGGAGCGTTCGCTTTTCAGAAAGCCCAGAGGTGACGATGACGCTTTTTAACAACGGCAGCGCAGCCGATGCGTCGAACAGCGGCCAGAGCGTCACCCTCACGCATTTCAACAAATACAGGGCTGACACGGGCGGCCTGTATCTGTTCAGTTCCGCCTTTTCCACCGTGTCAACGCGCACGTCAACGCCGGGTTGGTTCGTCAAATTTCGCATTGAGAGCGGCTCGCCGAGCGTTTCTGGGACGATGTCACTCGTTGTGACGGAGGTGCTGCAGTCCGACGGAGCAATGCCAATCGGGGACGGGTATCTTGTTTTATCGGCCTCGGATGTCTGCGGCTATGATTCGGAATTAAATAAATTTAAGGTTGGTGACGCCGTCACGCTGTCGACGTCTTGCACCGACCCGCAGCTGACAAATGCCAAATGGGCAACCGGCGGCGGCGACATTCTTGTTAAAGACGGGGCTGTCACCGACCAATCGGCGTGGGACAAGGCCATATCCGCTAAAAATCCGCGCACGGCTTTCGGTGTCAAGGCCGACGGCACCGTCATCAGCTACGTCATCGACGGAACGGAGAATTCAGCCGGTCTGACGCTGCAGGCACTCGCCGAGGAGATGCGTGCGCGCGGCTGTGTTGACGCCGTCAATTTTGACGGCGGCGGCTCGTCGGCACTCAGCGTCCGCCTGACGGGGCAGTCGGTGGCAACACTCGTCAATAAACCGTCCGACGGGTCGGAGAGAAAGTGCGCGGCGTATCTGCTCTTCGTCACCGACAAAGTGCCCGACGGGAGAGCGAAAAACCTCGGGCTTGTCAATGACGGCGTCATCCTGCTCACGGGTTCCTCGGTGACGCTACAGCCCGCCGCGTCGGACAGCGGGTATAAACCGGTGACGACGCCGTCCGACGTGAAAATGTCGGGTGCCGCCCTCGGTTCGGTGACGGGGACGGCGTATAAAGCCGGTGCCGCAGCCGGTACGGAGACACTCACGCTCACGTCACCATCAACGGGCGCGAGCGGGACGGGCGCTGTTTTCATCATCAGCAAACCGACTGATATTAGCGTCACCGCGCAGGGAAAGCCCGTGACGGCACTGACGCTCTGGCCCGGCGATACGGTGCAGCTGTCGTCGTCGGCGTCGTATTACGGCCGCGCCGTTTGTGCGGACACCGCCGCCTTTACATATGAAGCAGCAGGCGGCATCGGCAGCGTGTCGTCCGGCGGGCTTTTCACAGCCGGGGCAACGGCAGGCGTGACAGGCGCTGTGACGGTCAGGGTCGGTGGCGCGACGGTTTCGATCCCGGTCACAATAACCGGATTTAACGATACGGCCGAGCACTGGGCCGGGCCGTATATTAAGGACCTTTCCCAAAAGGGTATCGTATCCGGCGTCACACCTACGCTTTTTGCGCCCAATGACGAAATCAGCCGCGGCGATTTTATCCTGATGCTCTATAGGGCGGCCGGAAAACCCGCCGTGAGCAGCCCGTCCTCCTTTACGGACGTTGCGCCAGACGCCTATAATGCCACGGCCATCGCCTGGGCGGAATCTGTCGGCATTGCCAAGGGAGACGGGAGCGCCTTGTTTAACCCGAAGGGGTCATTAACGCGCGAGCAGGCCTTCTCGTTTTTGTACCGTGCACTCAGCGCGCTGAAGCACAGCCTGCCGGACGCCCCGGCGTCGGCGCTGGCCGCTTATTCGGATTATCAATCGGTGGCCGATTATGCCGCCGTGCCGACGGCAACGCTTGTATCAGCCGATGTCATCTCGGGTGCTGGCGGCAAGCTGCTGCCAAAGGCCAATATCACGCGCGGTGAAATGGCAAAGATTCTGGACTCTGTCATCCGGCTCGCGTAAAGGTTCTGAAAACAGGGCAGACTGCAGTTATGGAAAATATGGAAAAGGAAAATTTATATGTTTGTAGATAAAGCGACCATCCGCGTCAGAGCCGGTGCCGGTGGCAACGGTGCCGTCTCCTTCCACCGTGAAAAATACGTTCCCGCTGGCGGGCCCGACGGGGGGGATGGCGGCCGCGGCGGGGACATCGTTATTCAAACGGACAAGAATATGTCCACCCTGATGGACTTTCGCTATAAGCGCAAGTACACAGCGCCAAACGGTGCCGACGGCGGCAGCAAGGTCTGTACCGGCAAGGATGGGCAGCATCTCGTAATCAAGGTGCCGGACGGCACGCTCATCCGGGATAAGGAGACAAACGCCATTATTAAGGATATGACGGGAGAGGCGTCGTATGTTTTAGCCCGTGGCGGCAGCGGCGGCTGGGGCAACCGGCATTTCGCGACGCCGACGCGCCAGGCCCCGCGCTTTGCCAAAAGCGGGTTACCCGGTGAGGACAAAGAGGTCGTCCTGGAGCTCAAGCTTTTAGCCGACGTCGGGCTCATCGGCTTTCCAAATGTCGGCAAGTCGACGCTGTTGTCCGTCGTCTCCAAAGCGCACCCAAAAATTGCTGACTATCACTTCACAACGCTATTTCCGAATCTCGGTGTCGTTTACGTTGACGAAGGCGTTTCCTTCGTCCTGGCGGACATCCCCGGCATCATCGAGGGAGCGCACACTGGGGCCGGTCTCGGCCACGCTTTTCTCCGCCATGTCGACCGCTGCCGACTGCTCATCCACGTGGTGGACGTTTCCGGCAGCGAGGGGCGTGACCCCGTCGAGGATTTCATAACGATTAACGAGGAACTGAAGCAATATAGCCCAGCGCTTGCCGAGCGCCCGCAGCTCGTCGCGGCCAATAAGACGGATATCGCGGAAAACACAGAACTTATTGAAAAATTCCGCGCTTATATTAAAGAGCAGGGGCTCCCGCTCTTTGAAATTTCAGCCGCGACTAACAGTGGGGTGAAAGAACTCATGCAGGCTGCGGCGGCGAAGCTCGCGCACTTGCCGCCTGTCTATGTCTATGAGCCGGAATACGTGGAGCAACCCGTCCCCGTCACGCCTGACGATATAAAAATTGAAACGTATGACGACGTGTGGGTTGTCGAGGGCCCGTGGATGGAGCGCCTCGTCCGCAACGTCAACTTCTCCGACAATGAGTCCATGATGTTTTTTGACAGGTCTCTGCGCGCGGCCGGTGTTTATGACCGGCTGGAGCAGTTGGGGATTCATGAGGGCGATACGGTCAGTATCTATAATCTCGAGTTTGAATATCAAAAATAACCCGCCCACCCACCCAATAAATGTATAGGGGGCTCTGCCCCCTATGACCCCCAATTAAACAATCTACATCATACAAAGACCGCCATTCGTAGGGGGCGATGCCCACATCGCCGCGCCCCAATCCCGCCGCCGTCCCGTAGGGGCGATTATCAATCGCCCGTGCACCGCCGCCATCGTAGGGGCGATTATCAATCGCCCGTGCCCCCGCCGCCATCGTAGGGGGCGATGCCCACATCGCCCCGTTGGCCATCTTTTGAGCAGTCTGTTAAAAATCATGATACCCTCAGAGGCGAATTCCATATCCACCGCAGCGCCAAACGTCAATCGCCCGGCGCATTCCCGCCGATTTTGACATTGTGAATCCGCCAACGATATGCTAAAATATTTCATTGTTAAAAAGTGCATCCATAGAATGGGGAGAGAGCCATGATCTCTGAAAAAATGAAAAAGCTGGCCCAAAACAACTCGGCCATCCGTGCCATGTTCGAAGAGGGCAACAGGCTGGCGGCCTTATACGGGCGTGAAAACGTTTTTGATTTCAGCCTCGGCAACCCAAACTTTCCGGCGCCCGACGCCGTTAAAAAGGCCATGATTGATATTTTAAACGAAGAGGATGCCGTTTTCGTCCACGGCTATATGTCAAATACCGGTTACGCCCCCGTCCGCACGGCGATCGCCGCGCATCTTAACAGCCGCTTCGGCACATCGTTTGGTGACGGTAATATCATCATGTCCGTCGGCGCGGCCGGCGGCCTGAATGTCGTGCTCAAAACGCTCTTAAACCCCGGTGACGAGGTCGTTGTCTTTGCGCCGTATTTCGTCGAATACGGCAATTACGTTGCCAATTTTGACGGCGCGCTTGTCGTCGTCCCGCCCAACACGACGGACTTCCAGCCTGATGCCGAGGCGCTGGCCACCGCTGTGACAAGCAGGACAAAGGCCGTCATCATCAATTCCCCGAACAACCCGACGGGTGTTGTCTATACCAAAGCATCGCTTGAAAAAATTGCCGCGGTGCTTTCGGCAAAGGAGAAGGAATTCGGCGCGCCGATATATATCATCTCCGATGAGCCGTACCGTGAGCTCTGCTATGACGGCGTCGATGTGCCATATCTCACAAGGCTCTATAAGAACACACTCGTGTGTTATTCGTGGTCGAAGTCGCTCTCGCTCCCCGGCGAGCGCATTGGCTATATTGTCATTCCCTCAGAAATTGATGATTTTCAGCTCGTTTACGACGCCGCTAGTATCGCAACGCGCGTTTCCGGCTTTGTCAACGCGCCGTCGCTCCAGCAGCTGGCCGTGGCCCGCTGCCTGAATGAAAAGACGGATATCGGCGCGTATGACCAAAACAGAAAGCTTTTGTACAGCGGCCTCGTCGCCTGCGGCTTTGACTGCGTCTATCCGCAGGGCGCGTTTTACATGTGGGTTAAAACACCTGTGGACGACAAAACGTTTTGCGAGGCGGCAAAAAAGTTTAATATCCTCGTCGTACCGGGTACGTCTTTTGGCTGCCCCGGTTTCGTCCGCATCGCCTATTGCGTGGCAAAAGAGGCGATTGAGCGGTCCCTGCCCGCCTTTAAAAAGCTTGCCGCGTCGTTCGGCCTTGGATGAACCGCGCCGTGTTACCACGCGCCACCGGCGCGCCGATGAAAGGAGACTAATTTTTGTTCTTTAATATGATGTCGTCGGAGTGTGTCCTCCCCGGGAGGGCATAAAAAAAGCATGTGCCCTCCAAGTACGCCAAAAACCGTATGAAATTTGGAGGATACAGAAATGGAAATTAACCTGAAAGACTACGGGCTGGATGATTGTATAAGCCGTGATGCGGCCCTATATGACGGCCTAGACATCGCCCGCATCACAACGCAGCACCACGACATATACGGGGCTATCAGCCAATACGGCGAAACGATAGCCCGCGTGTCGGGCGGCTTGTCCCACAGGGCGATCGGGAGCGGCGATTACCCCGCTGTCGGTGACTGGGTCATGATCGACAGGGGCAACACATCAGCCGGTGAGGCGGTCATCCGCAGTATACTGCCGCGAAAAAGTGTTTTCCAGCGGCGCGCCGCCGGGACATCCGGCGCGTTGCAGGTCGTCGCGTCGAATATCGATACTGTTTTTCTCTGCATGGCGCTCGGCGGCGATTATAACCTGCGGCGTTTAGAGCGCTATCTCTCCGTCGCGTGGGATAGCGGGGCGACACCCGTTGTCGTCCTGACGAAAGCCGATACCTGCCAAAATGCCCCGGCGCGCATTTCGGCGGCTTCCGCCGCCAGCTCCGGCGCGGACGTTGTTGCAACGTCGGCAGCAGACGGCACGGGATACACGGCGCTTAAGCGTTACCTTCTAAAAGGGAAGACCGTCGCGTTCGTCGGCTCCTCCGGCGTCGGCAAATCAACGCTTATTAACGGCCTTTTGGGCCGCGATGTGCTTGAAACGCGCGCTGTCCGGCAAGATGGGCGCGGCCGCCACACGACGACGCACCGACAGCTGATGCTGCTGCCGGGCGGCGGCATCGTTATCGACACACCGGGTATGCGCGAGTTGCAGCTTTTCTCAGCAGACCTCTCCAAAACGTTTGAAGATATCCAAGCGCTTGCGTTATCCTGCCGATTTGCTGACTGCACGCATACGGTCGAACCCGGCTGTGCGGTGCGCCGCGCGCTCGAAACGGGCCAACTGGCCAGCGGCCGCTATGAGAGCTATATAAAGCTCCAAAAAGAGCTTATCTATTCCGGGCTCGACGCGCGCCGGATTGAAGAGGAAAAAATCAAAAACATGTTCGGCGGCAAGAAGGCCATGAAGCGGGCGCTTGACGATGTTAAAAAGAAAAACAGCGGACAATAGACCGGGTGCGCCGGTCAGTGCCGCTGTATGAAGAAAAAACAGGGGGGCGGTAAGGCCGCCCCCGTCAAAAGGAACAGCTTATGGAAGACAAAAAAATTATTCTCTCCGGCATTAAACCAAGCGGTGCATTAACGCTCGGCTCCTACGTCGGCGCGATCAAAAACTGGGTTGCCCTGTCGGAGGCCTACAACTGCTATTACATGATGGCCGACCTGCATGCCATTACCGTCCGGCAGGACCCCGCCGTTCTGCGCAAAACGACGCTGGAGCAGATCGCGCAGTACATCGCCTGCGGGCTTGACCCTCAAAAGAATACCATCTTCATCCAAAGCCATGTCCCGGCTCACGCCGAGCTCACCTGGGTGCTCAATTGTTATACGATGTACGGTGAGCTCTCCCGCATGACGCAGTTTAAGGACAAGTCGGCGAAAAACACGGAAAATATCAACGCCGGGCTTTTTACCTATCCTGTTTTGATGGCGTCGGATATTCTCATCTATCAGGCGGACCTTGTCCCCGTCGGCGAGGATCAAAAGCAGCACGTCGAGCTCACGCGGGATATTGCCGGGCGCTTCAACGCCATATACGGCGACGTTTTTAAGCTGCCGGAGCCGTTTATCCCGGAGGTCGGCGCACGGGTGATGAGCCTGCAGGAGCCGACGAACAAAATGTCAAAGTCCGAGCAGGACGCAGGCGGCTGCATCTGCCTGATGGACAAGCCGGAGGACATTATGCGCGCTTTTAAGCGCGCCGTGACAGACAGCGAAACGGCAATCCGCTATGACGTCAAAAATAAGCCCGGCGTATCAAATCTGATGCAGATTTACGCCGTTGCCACCGGCACATCGCTTGATGACGTCGCCCGCGCGTTTGACGGGCAGGGTTACGGCGCGTTTAAAACGGCCGTGGGCGAGGCCGTCGTCGAGCTGCTGCGCCCGATCCGCGAGGAGGCCGCGCGGCTCTTGTCCGACAAAGCCTATCTCGAAAGCGTCTATACGGAAGGGGCTCAAAAAGCGGCCGCGGCGGCGAACAGAACGCTGCGGAAGGTTTATAAAAAGGTCGGCTTTATCCAAAAGGGCTGACGAGAATCGGCGGGCCGCGTGCCGTAACAGCGGCGTTCGTATCACACAACGGCGTCAAGAAACGCCAACGCATGATACGCAACTGGAGCGTCTATGTCAACGGAACTCTTTCTGCAGGCGGGCCTCGCCATTGCGGCGTCCTTCATCATCACCTTTGCCGCTACACCGATCGTCAAGTCGTTTGCGCAGCGTGTCGGGGCGCTCGACGTGCCGAAGGACGGCCGCCGGATGCACTCAGTGCCCATCCCGCGCCTTGGGGGGCTTGCCATCTTTCTCGGTTTTTTACTCAGCGTTGTCCTGTTTGCCGATATCGACCGGTACGTGCAGGGCATCCTATTAGGTTCTGTCGTCATCGTCATTGTCGGCGTGATTGATGATATTATGCCATTGCCCGCGCTTGTTAAATTCGTTGTTCAGATTTTCGCGGCGCTCATCGCCGTCTATCACGGCATCATCATCAACATTGTCACGAATCCGAATATTTGGAGTGCCTCGGAATATTTTAATTTCGGCTTCATGGCCATCCCTGTCACGGTTTTGTGGATTGTGGCCATCACGAATTCCGTCAATCTCATCGACGGACTGGACGGCCTTGCCGCCGGTGTCTCGGCCATTTCCTCGCTCACGATGCTCATCATCGCCGTCCTCGTTGCGGACGTCAACGTCGCGCTGATGATGGCGGCGCTGTTCGGTTCCTGCGTTGGCTTTCTGCCGTATAATAAAAACCCCGCCAAAATTTTCATGGGCGATACCGGTGCGCTCCTGCTCGGGTACGTGCTGGCAACCGTTTCGATCATCGGCCTGTTCAAATTTTACGCGATCATTTCGTTTGCCGTGCCTTTTCTCGTCGTCGGCCTACCGCTGTTTGACACAACGTTTGCCTTCATGCGCCGTCTTTTGAGCGGCAGAAACCCAATGTCCCCGGACAGGGGCCATTTCCACCACCGCCTTATCGATATCGGCTTCAGCCAGAAGCAGGCTGTCGCTATTGCTTACGCCATCAGTGGCATCCTTGGCTTATCGGCCGTCGTCATCACGACGAAGGGAGAAATCCGGGCGATCATCATGCTGGCATCCCTCGTCGTCGCCGCCGTCATTGGCCTCGTCGTCCTTAAGAGTGTCAGTAAAGACGCCCCGGCCGACAGCCCGGAAGACACGGAGCAAAAGCCAACGGCGCCGGATGAGACGCCCATAGAGCCGTCACAATGCGACGGTAAGGAAGACACGCCGAAGGAGCCAACTGCAAAAAAGCCGGAGGAGAACGATGAGCTCTAAACGTGTTCGTCTTATCAGCCTGCTCGGCGTCGTGTTAATCATTCTCGTCGTCGCCGCCGGGTTTATTATGACATATGCCGCGCGTGACGCGCGCGTTTTATCGCTGCCGTCATCGACGGGTAACGCGCCTGGTACAACGGGCGTTTTATCTGCCGACGGCGGCCTTTTTGGATCGGACCGCGTTGCGGTAACCTCGGATAATGTTCAAAACGTGATTGCAACGCTTGTGAGGCCCTCTGAATATTCGAGAACCGTCGTTGTGGAAAGCGCCTATTCCGGCGGCAGCGCGACGAGCCGCATCAGCACCGTCGTCTTAAACGGTTCACAGGCACTTATCGTCGAGACGGCAGGCTCGAGAAAGCATATCGTCATCACCGGCGGGAGCGTTTATATCTGGTATAACGGCGAAAAAAACCCCCGCGAAATGCCGTTTGAGGCATCGGGGGATGACAGGACTGTATTGGACAGCTATCAGATGCTGCTGACGTATGAAGATGTTTTATCGCTCGACAAAAGCAGCATTACGGATGCCGTTTATGATACATATGCCGGTGAGGGCTGCATTTCCGTCACATTTAAATCGCCCTTGCTGGGGTATAAGACCGTCTGCCACATCGCCGTTGCCAGCGGCTTGCTCATCGGGGCCGAGCAGTATGACGGGCAAAAGCTCGTCTACCGCCAAACGGCGATGGATTACACCGCCTCGGCGGACAAGGCGGCGTTTACCCTGCCGGACGGCACAAATCCCGTCAGTCCTCATTAATAATACTAAACGCCAAAAAGGCTAGAATGATGAGAAACTCCTCATCACCGCTTTCTATAAAGAAAAACAAAAGCAGAAGGAACAAAAGCAGGTCGCCGATATCGAGCCCAAAGGGCAGATTGTCAAAAGCCCCCTTGAGACCGTTGCCGAACCCCCCGAAGAGGTTGTTCAGCCCGCCGCGCCCGCCGAGAAGGCTCCCAAGACCGCTGCCGAGACCGCCGAAGAGGCTGCCCAGCCCGTTACCGGCGGCTCCCGCATTAATGGGCTTGTTTTTGATACCGGCATCGCCGTGGGCAGGTGATGGGGGCGCTGGCAGCGCGGCACCGGCGCCCTGTGCGCCGCGCCGCGCGTTTTGTATGGTTGGCGCGTCCTGAACGCGAACGTATTTGCCAGTGTTCCCGATGTACCTGTTATACACCACCGCCACCTCCGGAAAATTCGGCCAGCGCGATTTTCGCCAGCTTTGCGAGTTTTGCGATCTCCGTCGCTTTGTCGATTTTGGCGTGGCGCTCTTCCTTCAGATAAGGTTTAATGGCGTTTAACAGCACAGCCTTGTCATTGCTGCCTGTTGAGTACTCACCGATCAGCCGTGTCATCAGCCGCGTCATTTTCGGATCGAGGCCGCCGAGCGTTGAGGCGATTTTCGTCAGGTCGGGCATACTCGCCGCATCGCTGCTCGTTCCGCCGGGTGATGAGCCGGAACCAAGCGAACCGGAGAGGGAGCGGGCCATGCCCATAATTTTTTCCATATCCTCAGGAGATGTCAGGATTTTATTGATTTTATCTTCGAGCTCGCTCATACTGCACCTCCATTCCGCGATATATTATGTCGTCACTTCATCATTTTCAGGATTTGCTCGGCGAGGTGTACGCCCTCCTCTGTTTTTAAAATAGTCGACAAGGCGTTTTTCAACGTTGCGGTGTCACCGTTATTCAGCGCGTTCATGAGGTCACCTTCGCTGCCGCTGAGCAGGTTCTGAACACTTTTGCCCTCCGGTGAATCGATCAGCTTTTCCAATTCTTCCTTCTTGCCGGAAAACCGCGCGCCGGCTGCGGTGTTTAAAAAGTCGTTCGTCGCTTTCCCATAGTCAAATCCCATTGCAGTTCATCCTTTCATGACGGTGTGCTTAAAGCGTGATTTTAAAGCAGACCAGCCCAGACCGTTCTAAATCAGTATATTCCGGAAAAACAATGTGGTGACTCTATAGCCCGCGTTGGTGGAGATGTTTATGAAAATCCTCGTGCTGTCAGATTCCCACGGCCAGTTGCAGCCGATGCTCAACGCTATTTTTGATGAAAAGCCCGACCTCGTCCTTCATCTCGGGGATTATGAGCGCGATGCCGTTGGCCTGCGCCGGGCGTATCCTGAGATTTATTGCCGCGCCGTCCGCGGCAACGGCGACTATCACGGCCATGAGCCGGACATCGATGAATTTGTCATCGACAACAAACGGATTTTTATGACGCATGGTCATTTATATGGCGTCAAAATGTCGCTCGATTCGCTGGTGAATACAGCTCTTTGCCGCGGGGCCGATGTTGTCCTGTTCGGGCATACGCACAGGCCGCTTGCGGCTACTGTGCAGGACATGCTTGTCATAAACCCCGGCAGTGCCGGCATGGGCAAAAAAACAGGCGCCGTGCTCGAGATCGAACACGGCGCCGTCAGTTGCCGGATGATTGACTTGTAAGGGCTATCAGGTGCTAACTAAATTTCAAACGCATCCGCACCGGGCATCTCGCCCGGCTTCTTTTTGTGAAGAAACTGCGGCCGCTCCGGTTCGCGCTTTA
Source organism: Oscillospiraceae bacterium ZGZL (assembly GCA_038405045.1). Classification (GTDB taxonomy): domain Bacteria; phylum Bacillota; class Clostridia; order Oscillospirales; family Oscillospiraceae; genus Sporobacter. The sequence goes on from JBBZIV010000001.1 coordinate 489,907, forward strand.
AAGGATCGTAAATATACCGGCGGCACGCGCCGTGCGCCGGCGTAATGCCGCGCTTGACGCAAGCGACCTCGCCGTCACTGATGATACTGCCATAGCGGCAATGAGAACACGACGGGGCGATATGACGATTGAACAGCATGACAAAAACCTCCCGCAGGATGACGCCATCTCGTCACATTATACCGCGCCGGACAGGCACTTTCAATAAAAACGGCTCGATTCTTCGCACATAGAAATATATTTTAACATCAATACCCACCCGCTGGCACAGATGACCTTATTACCGCCACGGCCGGAGACGGCCGCGGCGCTTTTTTCCGGCCAGACGCGCTGCCAAAATTAATAAGACAAGCACCGCCAGAGCGCTCAGACACGAGACCTGAGCCGCGGCTGAAAAATGGAGCGACGCGATACCTTTGACCTGCTGCGCGAGATAGACGGCCGCCGGGAGCTTAAAAACAAACAGCCTTGCCAGAAAATAGGCAAAGACGGCTGACAGCCCGCCTTGAATGATTTTACCATATATATAGGTCCGGACGGACAAACCGCTGTCCCCGATAAAAGAGAGGACCTGACAGTGGACGGACAGGCCCGCCCAGCCGAGCATAAACGCCGCCATCGCCATCGAGTGCGACAGCGCTCCCGACGCCCCCTGTAGGCTCCAAACGCCGCTTGTCAGCTCAATAAAGCCGGTCAAAAGGCGCTCGGCCCACGCGGCGTCAAAACCAAGCGGCGCGAAAACAGCGCCGATCACACCGGCGAAAAACGGGATCACACCGGCAAAAAACAGCAGCCGGATGAACACGGTAAAAAAGATAACGAACCCGCAGATGTTCAGTGTCGTCTGGAAGGCGGAAACGACAGAGTCGGTAAACGCGGCGGTAAAACGCTTGGCGGCGATCTCCGGCAACCGTGCGTCGCTGCCGCGGTCGGCGCCGGTCCCCCAGGAGCGGAAGATGACCCCGACGGCAACGGACGCAGCGGCGTGCGCCAGATAAAGGACGAGGCCGACGGCGCTGCTTGAAAAAATGCCCGCTCCGACGACGCCGAGGATAAACGCGGGCCCGGAGTTGTTGCAGAAGGACAGAAGGCGCTCAGCCTCGTTTTTGCTGCAGCTGCCGTTTTGATACAGCGCGATGACCGTTTTGGCACCGACGGGATAGCCGCCGACAAAGCCCAGTACAAATGCCGTGGCACACGTCCCGCCGACGTTGAATAAAGGGCGCATGACTGGTTCCAGAAAGCGCCCGAAATAACGCGCGATACCAAGCTCAACGATAAGCGTCGACAAGACGAAAAACGGGAAGAGCGACGGAATGATAACGTTGAGGCATAGTGTCAGCCCATCGGCGGCGGCCTTGATGGATGCGGCCGGATAAACGACAAGTGCCGCGACAGCCGTCAAAAGCGCCAAGCATATGAGCGCGTCAAAAACTTTCTTATGAAACATGATACGCATCATAATGTCAACACCTTCCGGAAAAGCATATGCGCCGGAGGGCGTATTTTTTCCGTCCGGCGCATAAACATTAGTAGCGCCGTACAGACGCGCGGGGAGGTAGCAATCGGTGAAGTCAGACAAAGTGAGAAATAGGCTCATAGACCGCGCCGTCGAGATGTTCGACCTTCCGGGTGAAGTGCTCGCGGGGCAGCCGAAGCTGACGGTCACGGGGAACCGGCAAGTGCATATCGAGTGCCATAAAGGTCTTATTGAATATGACGGCAGTTTGATTGCCGTAAACGGCGGGGCGGTCGTCGTCAAAATCACCGGCGAGCGGCTGGAGCTCGTTTCTATGACCGCCGATGAGCTGCTCGTTAAAGGGCTCATTGCCGCCATCGACTTTGAATAGAGGGATCTCATGAAAAAAGCCATCAATTTCGTCCGCGGCAGCATTCGGGCCGAGGTTGCGTGCCCGTACCCGGAGCGGTTTATTAACCTTTGCGCGCAAGAAGGCATTGAATTCTGGGACTTAAGCCGCGTTTCAGAGACGGACGTCCGCCTGACGCTGCCCATAAAAGGCTACAAAAAGCTGCGGGTACTCGCCGAAAAGGCCGGTTTTGATGCAAGACCGGTCAAAAAGACGGGCGTCCCATTTTTTTTGTGGAAAATCCGCAAACGCTATGTCCTGCTCGCCGGGATGGTTTTGATGTTTGCCACCGTCTGGAGCTCGTCTCTTTTCGTCTGGGAAATTCACGTTGAAGGCAACGATAAGGTGACGACGCCGGAAATATTGTCCGAACTGAAAGCGCACGGTATCGGTATCGGCACCTTCGGCCCGTCTGTCTCATCGGAGGCCATCTCAAACGACTTGCTGATGAAACTCCCGCGCCTATCCTGGATTGCCATCAACGTCAGCGGGAGCCGGGCAGACGTTTTGGTACGCGAGCGCATTCCAAAGCCAGAAATCGTCGATGAAAATACCCCAACGATGGTTTACGCCACAAAATCCGGCGTCATCACGAAAATGAGCGTTTTGGAGGGTGCGCGCGCCGTCCAGGAAGGCGCGACGGTGGAGGCGGGCGATGTCCTCGTGAGCGGCATTATGGATTCGATATCATCCGGGCGGCGAACCGTGCACGCGATGGGGGAAGTCACCGCGCGGACATGGTATGCGTTCTCCGCCCAGATCGTCCTGCCCGCATCGGAAAAAGCTTATACGGGTAAAACACAGACAAAAACGGCGGTTATCATTGCCGGAAAAAGGATAAATTTATATTTAAACGGTGGAATTGTGTTTGATGATTATGATAAAATAACAAAAATAACAGTTTTGCGGCTGCCGACGGGAAATATCCTGCCGTTTGCTTTTGTCACAGAGACGTATACAGACTACAAGCCGTCCGGCACACAGATGTCCCTTTTAACAGCGACGGAGCTTTTGGAAAAGCGCCTGCTCGACCGGCTGAATAAAACAATCGGTGACGATGGGCAGATCATCACAACAACGTTTGACACGGCCGTTGACGGGGACATCGTTGTCGTCACGCTGAAGGCCGAATGCACCGAGCAGATTGCCGCACTGCGACCCTTCACGGCCGAAGAGCAGCAACAGGCAAAAGAGCAGCCACCAAAAACAAATGAAACGGAGAACTGACCATGGCGGAAAAGACGATGAGTGTCGACAGGCTGGAGCATATCATCAGCGTGTTCGGCTCCTTCGACGAAAATCTGCGCCTGATTGAAGAGGAACTAAGCGTTAAAATAACCGACAGAAATTCCGAGCTCGGCCTTTCCGGCGACGATGAAAACGTCGCCTATGCCGAACGGGCCATATCGGGCCTTTTGTCCTTAGCGGCGAAAGGTGAAAATATTGACGCACGCAGCGTCCGGTATATCATTGGGCTTGTCCGCGAGGGGCAGGACGACAAAATTGGCCAGCTGGCGCGCGACGTGATCTGCATCACCGCCAAAGGCAAGCCCGTCAAGGCCAAAACGCTGGGGCAGAAGACATACGTCGAGGCAATCGGGAAAAAGACCGTGACGCTCGGCATCGGCCCGGCCGGTACCGGCAAAACGTATCTCGCTGTGGCCGCCGCCGTCGCCGCGTTTCGGGACAAGTCTGTTAACAGGATTATTCTAACGCGTCCGGCTGTCGAGGCGGGCGAGCGCCTCGGCTTTTTGCCCGGCGACCTGCAAAGCAAGGTTGATCCGTACTTGCGCCCCTTATACGATGCGCTGTTTGAAATGCTCGGCGCTGAGACGTACACGAAATACCTCGAGCGCGGCAACATTGAGGTTGCCCCCTTGGCTTATATGCGCGGGCGGACGCTGGACGACGCGTTTATCATTTTGGACGAGGCGCAGAATACCTCCCGCGAGCAGATGAAAATGTTTTTAACGCGCCTCGGCTTCGGGTCAAAAATCGTCATCACGGGCGATATCACGCAAATCGACCTGCCGAGCGATAAGACGAGCGGCCTCAAAGAGGCCATGCGTGTGCTGGAGGGTGTCGACGATGTGGCCATCTGCCGCCTGACAGGGGCCGACGTTGTCCGCCATGTCCTTGTCCAGCGGATTATTGACGCATATGACCGCTATGAGAAAGTGAAACCGGAAACCGGCAAGCAGGCGCCGGGCAGGAGAAGAAAAAGTGAAAAAGCACCGCATTGACGTGAAAAGCCGCGTCCTCACCGCCGGGTTGGAACTTGATATCGCCCTCCTGCGCCGCAGTATCGTGACGGCGCTTTCTATGGAAGATGTGGACAGGCCATGTTTTGTCAGCGTCCTTATTACCGACGATGCGGGCATCCGAGCGCTCAACTGCGTCTATCGGGGCAAGGACAGCGCGACGGATGTTTTGTCCTTCCCGCAGCAGGTGCTGACGCCGGGCTTTTTTGACCCCGTCTTGTCAGAGATCGACAGGGATACGGGCCTTCTGCCGCTGGGTGATATTGTCCTGTCGCTGGACAGGCTCAAAAGCCAGGCTAGAGCATTCGGCCAGCCGCTCGACAGAGAGATGGCGTATCTCACGATCCATTCTGTTTTGCACCTATTGGGCTATGACCACCTCGACGAAGGGGAAGAGAAGCGGCGTATGCGTGCCCGCGAAGAGGCCATTTTGGAAAAGGTTTGGATAAGCGGATGAAAAAGAGTTTTCGCTGCGCGTTTTCTGGGGTTATTTTCTGCCTGAAGTCCGAGCGCAACTGCCGCGTTCATCTTGCCGCGGCGATCTATGTGTTGCTGTCGTCGGCCATCTGCCGCCTGTCGGCCGGTGAGTGGGCACTCGTTTTGCTCTGTATCGGCCTTGTGACCGGCGCGGAGCTTCTAAACACGGCGGTTGAAAAACTCTGTGACGCGCTCCACCCCGAATACAGCGCCGCCATCGGCCGCGTCAAAGATATGGCGGCAGGCGCCGTTTTGATGGCCGCTCTTTTAAGCGCCGCCATCGGTGGGATCATTTTTTTTAACGGCGAAAAATTGACGCGGTTTTTTGCGTTTACAGCCTCGCACATCGCCGTAACGGTTTTACTGCTTGCCTCGTTACCGGCTGCGGCCGTATTTATATTCAGGAGATATGATAATGACAGCAAAAACAGCCATGATCACCATCGCGGGGAGACCAAACGTCGGTAAATCCACGCTTTTAAACGCCCTTGCCGGAGAAAAGATCGCCATCGTTTCAAATAAACCGCAGACGACGCGCAACAGAATCACGGCTGTCGTCACGCGGGGGGAGACACAGTTTATCTTCCTAGACACGCCCGGTTTTCATAAGGCGAAAACACGCCTCGGCGATTTTATGGTCGGCATTGTCAAAGAAAGCGTTGCCGAGGTTGACGCCGTCGCCCTCGTCGTCGAGCCGATCGACACGGTCGGCACGCAGGAGCAGCTCCTCTTGGAACAACTGAAGCAAAACGGCGTTCCGGCCATCCTTGTCATCAATAAAATCGATACGATTAAAAAAGAGGCCTTGCTGCAGGTCATTGCGCGCTATACCGAAGCGTATGCGTTTGGCGCGGTAATTCCCATTTCGGCAAAGCAGGGCGACGGCCTGACAGCGCTTCTAGACGAGCTGGAGAAATTTGCCCAGCCCGGCCCGGCGCTCTTTCCGGAGGGCATGGTGACAGATCAGCCGGAAAAGCAGATTGTCGCCGAGCTCGTGCGCGAAAAGCTTCTCGTCTCCCTTGACCGCGAGGTGCCGCATGGGACGGCTGTCGAGGTGACGAAGTTTTCGGAACGGGACGACGGCATTATCGACCTTGACGTCACAATCTACTGTGAAAAGCAGAGCCATAAGGGCATCATCATCGGCAAAAACGGCGAGATGCTCAAAAAAATCGGCCAGCTGGCGCGTATTGACATCGAAAAATTCATGGGTACAAAAGTCTTTTTGCAGACTTGGGTTAAGGTGAAGGAAAATTGGCGCGACAGCCAAACGCTACTCCGCAATTTCGGCTATACGGACAGCTGAGTTTTGCGATGTGTTATTGAAACAACACTTTTCGACAAGCTGAAAAAATTACCGCTGATATTCGCAAGTTGCCCGATAACAATAAACTTATCGGAGGTGACCGGCGGTGACTTCGGAAAATCTTTGGGATCTCTTCGCCGAGACTGGCGACGTTTCTTATTACCTTTTGTATGCCGCAGCAAACCGGGACAGAGCGCCTGCTATGGAAAGCGACATGACAGACCGCCCGGCGGCGTCGTAAAATCAACGTGCAACATAAAGAGGCCTGCCGCAATAACAGGCAGGCCTCGCTGTCAAAGGAATAAAAACCGATGTACATAAACACGACGGGGCTTGTTCTGCGCGAGACGGCGTATAAGGATTCAAGCAAAATATTAACGGTTCTGACGTCGACGGAGGGGAAGCTCACGGTGTCGGCCCGCGGCGTCATGCGCCGAGGCAGTGCGCTTGCCGCCGCCGCCCAGCCGCTGGCGTATTCCGAAATGACGCTCTTTCAAAGCCGCGACCGCTGGACGCTGACGGAAGCACGGACGATTGAGCTCTTTTCCGGCTTGTCACGCGATGTGACGCTTTTATCACTTGGCGCGTATTTTGCCGAGCTTCTTGAAGCCGTGTCCGACGAGGACAGCCCAAATCCGGATATCTTGTCGCTCGGGCTCAACGCCCTGTATCTTTTGAGCACGGGAGAGAATAACGAAAAGCGCGTTAAGGCCGCTTTTGAAACGCGCCTTTTGTGCCTAGCCGGTTTTGAGCCGGCTGTCTTCTCCTGCCATGTCTGCTCGCGGGCGGATGTTCAGTCACCCGTTCTCGACCCCGTCGGCGGGGGTATTCGCTGCCGCGTGTGCGGCGGCGGAGAGGCGTTACCGATCTGCAATGCGTCGCTTGAAGCGCTGCGCTATATCGTCTCAGCCGACGCGAAAAAAGTCTTCTCATTCAAGCTTGAGCCTGAGGCGCTCTTGCGCCTGTCCCGCGCCGCGGAGTCCTACGCACTGACACAGCTCGGCCGCGGCTTCAAAACGCTGGACTATTACAAGGGGCTGCTCTAAGCAATTGCGCCAGGGCGGGCATGGAAACCCGCCCCTACCGAATCTAATTGGTCAGCTCAAATCTTTTACAACGCGACGGTACAACGAGATGAGCGGCGCAAAAAATAATATCCTCTGGCAGAGAAATTTCTACGAACATATCATCCGAAATGAGCGGGATTATAGCGATGTATGGAAGTATATCGATGACAATCCGGCAAAATGGGCGGAGGATACATACTATAGGCCTTGAAGGTATCACACATGACGCTGTATGAAAAGTCACTGAAAACAATTGAACTCCCGGCTGTTTTGCAGCTTCTGGCTGCCGAGGCGTACACCCCCGGGGCCAAGGAGGCAGCACTCGCCTTGACCCCGTCGGACGATCCTTGGGTTGTTCGCGCGCTCCTGGCGGAGACGACGGCCGCGAAGACGATGATGGTTCTGCGCGGCAGCCCATCCTTTTCCGGCGTGCGCGACGTGCGCAGCGCCGTGCGCCGGGCGGACAGAGGCGGTGTTTTATCGACCGGCGAGCTTCTTGATGTCGCGGCGGTCCTGCGCGCCACCGCCGACGCTGTTGCCTATGCCGCCGGCGACAGAGCGGAAAAAACGCCGATCGACGATCTGTTTAACGCGCTCGTGCCCAATAAATATCTCGAGGGCAAAATCTCGACAAGCATCGTCGCTGTTGACGACATAGCCAATTCGACGAGCGCCGCATTGTCGGACATCCGCCGGAAAATGCGCCTTGCCGGTGACAGGGTCCGTCAGACGCTTCAGAAAATCATCGCGTCGCCAACGTATGCCAAAGCCTTGCAGGACCCCATCATCACGCTGAGAAACGACCGGTATGTCGTCCCGGTGAAGGCCGAGCAGAAATCGGCCGTCCCGGGCCTCGTCCATGACGTCTCCGCTTCCGGCTCAACGTTATTTGTCGAGCCGATGGCCGTTGTGCAGCTCAACAATGAAATCCGTGAACTGCTCTCGGCGGAAAAACAGGAGATTGACCGAATTTTAGCGGAGCTATCGGCCGAAACGGCAACGTTCGGGGAAGCGATCATTGGCAATGTGACAACGCTGTCCGCCCTCGACCTCATCTTTTCCAAAGCAAAGCTGTCTTACCGGCTAAACGCGAGCGAGCCTGCCATTTCTGAGGACGGGCGGCTCAATTTCCGCCGCGCACGCCACCCGCTGTTAGACATCAAAACCGCCGTTCCTATCGACGTGCGCCTCGGCGGGGAGACGGACACACTCGTCATTACAGGCCCAAACACGGGCGGCAAAACTGTCGCGCTGAAAACACTCGGCCTTTTGTCGGCCATGGCCGCGTGCGGCCTCCACCTGCCGGCGGAGGACGGCAGCAGCGTACCGGTTTTCAAAAACATCCTCGCCGATATCGGTGATGAGCAGTCCATCGAGCAGTCTTTGTCAACGTTCTCTGCGCACATGACGAATATTGTCGCTATCCTTGAACACTGTACAGACGGATCGCTTCTTCTGTTCGATGAGCTCGGCGCGGGCACAGACCCCGTTGAAGGCGCGGCGCTGGCTGCCGCGATTATAGACAACGCGCGCCAAAAGGGTGCGGTGACCGCCGCGACGACGCATTATCCGGAGCTTAAGCTGTACGCGATGACGACAAAGGGCGTTTTAAACGCCGCCTGCGAGTTTGATGTGGAGACACTCCGCCCCACTTATAAGCTTTTAATCGGCGTGCCCGGCAAATCAAACGCCTTCGCCATTTCTGCCCGGCTCGGTTTGCCGCAAGAGATCATCCGTGACGCCGCCCGGCGCGTTGATACCGGCAGCGCGACCTTTGAAGAGGTCCTTGGGAACTTAGAGCAGCTGCGGCGCGACGTGGAAGATGAGCGCGAAACAACGCGCCGTCTCTTACGGGAAGCCACTGAAAAGGCTCAAAAAGCCGACGAAAATTTAGCAGCGACGGCGCGTGAGCGGGAAAAGGCGGCGGCTATTGCCCAGCGCGAGGCGGATCGTATTTTAAAATCGGCGCGCCAAACGGCCGACGACGTGATGGAGGAACTCAAAGAAGTCCGCCGTGCATCGTCCAAGGCCGACGGATGGCAAAAGGCGAACGCCATGAAATCAGATGTTTACCGCCGTCTTAACGAGGCGGAAAGCGCCCGGGGCAACAGTTCGTGGGAGACCGTGGCCGAGACGCCGCAGCGCCCCGTCGCACCGGGGGACACGGTGATGCTCGTCGGCCTCGGCACGACGGCGACGGTCGCCGACATTTCGCCCGACGGGACGCTGTCCCTCCAGGCGGGTGCCATGAAAATTACGGCTCGGCCGGAGGAGGTACGTCTTGTTGAAACGCCGAAGGCACAGCGCCAAAAGGCAGTCGCCCAATCATCAGCGAAGCTCCATACGGTCGGCGCGAGCTCGGAAATCGACCTGCGCGGCATGATGACGGATGAGGCGATTCCCATTTTGGAACGATATCTGGATAACGCCCGGCTTGCCCGCCTCCAGACAGTCACGGTTATTCACGGCAAGGGCACCGGCGCTTTGCGCCAAGCCGTGCATCAGAGCCTCCGGCGAGACAGCAACGTCAAATCGTTTCGTCTTGGCCGCTACGGCGAAGGGGAGATGGGTGTCACCATCGTCGAACTCAAGGGATAATAAACGCATTGTCATTTGTACTGAAATTCGTATTATCGACTTGACGATGCCGCACCTGTTTGGTAAAGTATGAGTTAGAACAACGACTTGAAGCGTGAATTATCAGAACCTGCCGTATTCATTAGGAGGAAACGCTCATGTATATTAAAAACGCGACGATCAGGAATCAGGTTGGGCTCCATGCAAGACCGGCCACCTTCTTAATACAGAAAGCCAACGAGTTTAAAAGCAGCCTCTGGATTGAAAAAGACGAGCGCAAGGTCAACGCGAAAAGCCTTCTTGGCGTGTTATCACTCGGCGTTGCCAAGGGCGCAGTTATCAGCATCGTCGGCGACGGGCCGGACGAGGTCGAGGCTGTTGACACGCTTTGCCAGCTGATTGACTCCGATTTTGCCGAATAACGCTCAAAAACAAAAAGAGCCTGCTTTGCAGGCTCTTTTCTTATGACAAAGGCCGCCGTTAATCGGCGGCCTTTGCGATATGCTCTTTTAAGAATAAAAGCGCTTCCCGATACCCCTCGAAGCCCTTGCCCGCGATCGTTTTTAGGCACGCTTCCGACGTGTAGGAGTGCTGCCTGTAAGCTTCACGGCTTGTGATGTCGGAGATATGCACCTCGACGGCAGGCAGCGCCACCGCCTTGAGCGCGTCCAAAATGGCAATACTTGTGTGCGTATAAGCGGCGGGGTTAATGACAATGCCGTCGGCTGTTCCGTACGCGTTTTGAATGGCGTCGACGATTGCACCTTCATGGTTTGACTGGAACAGCTCGACTGCGACACCGGCATGATCGGCCGCGCCGCGAATGAAATCGAGCAGGTCGCTGTAGCTTTGGCTGCCATAGATGCCCGGCTCGCGCAGACCGAGCATGTTGAGGTTCGGCCCGTTAATCACAAGAAATTTCACTGTATAACCCTTCTTTTGTTCAGAATCCGGCAGCGGTATACCCGCTAAATGCCTGTTGCCGCCCGGACGGACGCGACGGTCTCATCAACGCTCGTGACGGTGAGGTGATGGTCGCACCAGCTGCTGTAAAGCGGCAGACGCTCTTCGGCAAGCGCCGAGACACCCTGCTGCTGCGACAGCGGCCGCCCGGAGACGGGGAGGTCAGTCAGCGCGCGGTCGAGAAAGACGCAGACGCTGTTTTGCCGGATGAGCCGCAGATTTTCGGGCGTTTTGACAATGCCGCCGCCCGTTGCAATCACCGTGCCGCTCTCCTTGGAAACATCGCGCAGAACGTCCGTCTCCAGCCGACGGAACGCTGGCTCTCCAAGCTGCCTGAATATGGCGGGGATACTTTTCCCGGCCCGCGCGGCAATGAGCTCGTCGGTGTCGACAAACGGGCGGTTTATCGCGCGTGCGAGCGCTTTGCCCGTCGTTGATTTGCCGCTGCCCGGCATGCCGATGAGGACGATATTGCGTGTCGTCCGGGCGATGTTTTCGGTGATCTCGTCAATAACGCCGTCGTCAATCGGTCTGCCGGTAAAGAGCTCGGCGGCGCGCTTAGCCTGCGCCACGAGCATGGGAAGCCCGCCGATACAGGGAATACCGCGCGCAGCGGCGTCAAGCATCAATGATGTCTTCGCCGGATTATAAATAATATCGATGACGGCCTCAAGATCCGGAAAAAGGCCGAGGTCAACGGGTGACACGCCGTTATGGGGGTACATACCGACGGGTGTTGTGTTGATGAGGAGGGCGGCGTCCGCGTGGCTTGACAGATTGTCATAATTGTCCGCGCCACCGCGCGAAATGGTAACGACAGTGGCGGCCTTCTCGTCGGCCAAGACAGCCCGGACGGCGAGGGAAGAGCCACCGCTGCCAAGAACGAGCACCTTTTTGCCCGCAGCGGTTTTGACGACCTTTTTGAGCAGGTACAAAAAACCGTCGTAGTCGGTGTTGTCACCGACAAGGGCCCCGTCTGTCCGCCGCGTGATCGTGTTGACGCTGCCGATGGCTTTGGCCTTGTCGGTCAAGCCGGACAAAAACGGGATGACCGTTTTTTTATAGGGAATTGTCACGTTTAGTCCGTCAAAATCCCCTTGGTTTAAAAAAGTGGCGACATCCTCCGGCGCGATTTCATAGAGCTTGTACGCATAATCGCCGAGGCTTGCGTGGATAAGCGGGGAAAAGCTGTGTGTGAGCTTTTCCCCGAGCAGACCATACTGTTTCATACGATTTCCGAATAGCTGCCGAGATACCGGAACTCGTCGCAGATGGCATCGAGCTCGCCGATGAGCTCGGTAAACTGCGGGGAGTAGACGGGCGTATCAAGGTCGAAATAGAACATAAACTCAAAGTCGCGGTCAGGGAGGGGGCGGCTTTCCAGCTTGATGAGGTTGATGCCAAGCGCGTAAAAACGGGCGAGGATTCTGTACAGAGAGCCCGGCTTGTGCGGCAGCGCCAGCATAATGCTTGTTTTGTCGGCCCCGGGGTAGATTTCAAGCGCTTTCGAAATGCAGATAAAGCGCGTATAGTTGTTGCCTTTGTCCTGAACGGAATCGGCAAGGCTTAAGAGGCCATACAGGTCGGCGCAATTGCGGGAGGACAGCGCCGCAACGTCCGTCCTGTTTGAGTTTGCGACCATTTGGGCGGCAACGGCCGTGTTTTCGCACGCGGTAATGGTGACGCCGGTCAGTGTTTTTATAAAAGCCGCACACTGGTTGATCGCCTGCTCGTGGGAGTAGATTTCCTTGATGTCCTTGAGTGCGGTGCCTTTTTTGGCAAGCAGGTTATGGTCGATTTTCAGCCGCACGCTGCGCACAATGTAAAAGTGATAGTTCATCATGAGGTCATAGATTTTATTGATAGACCCCGCCGTGCTGTTTTCCAGCGGCAGAACGCCGTATTTGCAAAGGCCTGCGTCAATGGCAGCGAAAACGCTGTCAAACGTCGAGCAATAGAGAATGTTCGGCAGGGCGAAAAGCTTTTCGCAAGCCAGCTGCGAGTAAGCGCCCTCAATGCCCTGACAGGCGACGACGGCGTCCCTTGGGAAGAGTTTGGCTGTCTCCTCTACGGCAGTCGTGATGTCAGCGACAAGCGGCGAAACGGGGTGATAGTATTTCTCCTGATACGATCGGCTGAGGTCAAACAGGAGTGTGTAAAGAGACGCCGTGTATGTGCGCAATTCTTCCGGCGTTTTTTCAACGATGGCATTAAGCTTCAGCCGTTCGCGCGCCGGGTCAAAGATCGGCAGGTTGTTTTCTTTCTTGTAGGCCGCAAGCGCTGCTGAAATTTCCATCCGGCGCGTAAATGCCCGGATGATGTCCTCGTCGACACGGTCAATCTCTGTTCGGAGGTCGTTGATATCCATGGTGTTGCTCCTTATCTTTGATAGCCCTTAAAGGCGATAAATGCATCTAAAACGGCAATAGCGGCGGCCGCCTCAATAACAGGGACGGCCCGCGGGACGATCGTGGGGTCGTGACGGCCGTGGATGGAGAGCGTCACATCCTTTTTTCCGGAAAAGCTCACGCTCTTTTGCTCCTTGGCAATCGACGGCGTCGGCTTGACGGCGGCGCGGAAGACAAGCGGCATACCGGACGTAATGCCCCCAAGAATGCCGCCGTGGTTGTTCGTGCGTGTTCGAACGGTGTCGCCGTCCATGTAAAAGCTGTCGTTATTTTCCGATCCGCGCAGGCGCGCACCGTCAAAACCGCTGCCGAAATCAAGGCCCTTCACAGCCGGAATACCGAAGACAATGGCGGCAATGCGGCTTTCCATGCCGTCAAACATCGGGTCACCAAGCCCGACAGGCAGGCCGACAGCCGCACATTCAATAATGCCGCCTAAAGAGTCGCCGTCTGCTCGTGCCGTTTCAATCAAGGCGCGCATCGCGCTGCCCGCCGCGTCGTCAAGCACGGGGAAGTCGGCACCGTGCAACAGCGCAAGGTCATCGGACGTGATATGAGCCGGATCAAAGCGCCGGTCGGCAACAGTGCCAAGCGCGGCAATATGAGCCGCAACCTGAATCTGCTCCCGCTGCAAAAGCTGAAGGCAGATGCCGCCGGCGATACAGAGGGGAGCCGTCAGGCGGCCAGAGAAGTGACCGCCGCCGCGAATATCATTGGCGCCATGATACTTCATATGCGCCGTAAAGTCGGCGTGCGCCGGGCGCGGTACATCCATTAAGTCGGCGTAATCGCCGGAGCGCGTATTTGTGTTGCGGATGACGGCCGCCAGCGGCGCGCCGCACGTCACGCCGTCCACAAGGCCGGAGAGGATTTCCGGTCTGTCGAGCTCCTTGCGCTGCGTTGAATAGCTGTTATTGCCCGGCGCGCGGCGGCTTAAGAACAGGTCGAGCGCGTCCAGATCGAGCTTTTCACCGGCAGGCAGCCCGTCGATGACAACGCCGATCGCCGCGCCGTGTGACTGCCCGAATATCGATATTTTAATGTTCTGCCCGTAGACGGATGCCATTTAAACGACCTCCTCAAAAGTGCCACCCATCGCGGCAAAATCATTGAAAAATCCGGGGTACGATTTGGAGACGGCCTCGGCCCCCGTAATGACGACGGGGCCGTCGCAGACGGCGGAAGCCACGGCGGCCGTCATCGCGATGCGGTGGTCGCCGTGGGCATGAACCGTCCCGCCGATGAGGCGCTTTTTGCCGTATATGACAAGGCCGTCCTCTGTTTCCGTGATGTCGGCGCCAAGCGCCGAGAGCGTCTCCGTGACGGTTTTGAGCCGGTCGCTTTCTTTAATGCGCAGCCGCCCGGCGTTATAAATGCGTGTTTGCCCGTCAGCGACGGCAGCAACAGCCGACAGAACCGGGACAAGATCGGGCGTGTCGCCCGCATCGATGTCAATACCGCGGAGCGCACCGCGCGAGACGGTCACGCCGTCCTCAGCGACGGTGACAGTCGCGCCGAAGCGCTGTAAAACTGTAAAAACAGCCTTGTCGCCCTGCAGGGACGATGTGCTGAGATTCGTTACGGTCATGCTTTTTGTGCCGATTGCCCCGGCGCACAGCCAAAAGGCGGCGTTTGACCAGTCGCCCTCAACGCGCACCGACCCCGGCGTTCGAAACGTCTGATTTCCCGGGACGATAAAGCGGTTCTCGGCGACGGTGACAGTGATGCCGAACCTGCTAAGCACGTCGAGCGTCATGTCGACATACGGCCCGGATTCCAAGGCGCCGGTGATGTTGATGACACTGTCCTCGCCGAGCAGTGGGAGGGAAAAGAGAAGCCCGGTGATATACTGTGATGAGATGTTGCCCGCTATCGTATAGCGCCCGCCCCGGAGCTGCCCGCCGGTGTGCAGCGGGTTTTGGCCCTGCGGGGACAGAGCGCAGCCGTGGGAGATCAGCTCCTCGTATAGTGGGGAAAGCGGGCGGTTTGGGAGGCGGCCGCTCATGTGAAGCGACGCCGTCGCGCCCAGCGCGCAGCAGACGGGCAGCATAAAGCGCAGTGTCGACCCGCTTTCACGGCAGTCGAGAATTTTCTCGCCGGTGACGGGCGTTTGGACGGGCACAACCTCAAAGATGCCGTGTCGATACGTGATTTGCGCGCCGAGTGCGCTAAGGCATGCGGCCGTTGCGTCAATATCGGCGGACGTCTCGCCGCAGGCGACGTGTGACGGTGCGTCTGCCAGCGCCGCGGCAATCAGCAGCCGGTGTGCCTGCGATTTCGAGGCGATGGCTGGGAGTGTACCGGAGAGGTGAGAAGGGGTAATTTTGATATCCATCAAGATGCTCCTTTATTTTGTAACCGGTGCAATGATCGATAGTACTCGCGCCGCTGTAATGAAACGCATCCTTGTAGGGGCGGATTCCATATCCGCCCGCCTATAGGGTACGACGGTTATGGTATTCAGCGTCGGTATGGTCACTGGCCGCCCACCGCTCTTGAAAGGCCGCCCTGCGTCGGGACAGACCATGTGTCTGCCCAATTCATTTCGTATCATTCCGTAGGGGCAGACCTTGTGTCTGCCCTTTGGCACATTTACAGCCCCAGCGCGAAAAAGCCCTCAAGGCGGTCGACCGGCATCTCTTCCAGCACACAGATGCCGATTTCCTTCGGCAGGACGAGCGTGATGGTGCCGCCGCTGCGCTTTTTGTCGCTTCGGGCAGCGCGAGCCAGTGCGTCCGCCGTCAAATTCGTTTCCGTCGGCAGGCCGTTTGCGCGGATTCTGTCGATTATCGCGGCGCTTGTTTCTGTGCTGCAAAAGCCCGATTTGGCGCTTGCCCGGGCGATGACGGCCATGCCAACGGCAACGGCACACCCATGTGAGATAGAAAAATTGCTTAAAGCTTCAATCGCGTGGCCGACGGTGTGGCCGAAGTTTAAAAGCTTCCGCGGCCCGGATTCCCGCTCGTCGAGACAGACGATGTCGCGCTTGATGGCGTCGCAGCGGGCGATAATCTCGTCAAGGCGCGGCGCAATCGGCTCGGCAAGCATAGAAAACAGCGTCTTGTCAGCAATAACGCCGTATTTGATAATTTCAGCCACGCCGTCTTTAAACGTCTCGTCACGAAGCGTTTTCATGACGTCGGGGTCACATAAAACGAGGTCGGGCTGATAAAAAGCGCCCGCCAGGTTTTTTCCGGCATTGAGGTCAATGCCTGTTTTGCCGCCGATCGACGAATCGACAGCAGCCAAAAGCGTTGTCGGCAGCTGGACGAAATGAATGCCGCGCAGGTAGGTGGCCGCGGCAAAGCCGGCCAGATCGCCGACGACGCCGCCGCCTAAAGCCGCGACAACGTCTGTCCGCGTGAGCTGACTGTCGGCGAGAAAATTTAAAAGTCTGATATAGTTTTCAGCGTTTTTAGAGCTTTCGCCGTTCGCAATGACAAAGCGGACAACGGTGTACCCAGCCGCTGACAGCGTCTCGACAAGCTGGTCGCCATAGAGGGCGTTCACAACATCGTCGGTCACGACACAGCAGGTGCCGCCGCCGGAGGCGGTACGAATGCGCACGCCCGCTTCGGCGAGCAAGCCGCGTTCAATACAGATGTCATATGTTTTGGAGGCGTTTACTTGAATCGTTTTCATCGGCCGTCCAGTTCCTCTTTAATTAATTTGCCCTCGCTGAGCAGGTCGCGCAGTGTCTGGCTGTCGCCCGCCGCCAGCGCGTCCCTGTATTTCGTCACGGACGCGATGAAAAAATCGAGCTCACGGAGCAGCGCGTCGCTGTTTTCAACAAACAGCTCCGACCACATGTCTGGATTGAGCCAGGCAACGCGCGTTAAATCCTTGTAGCTGCCCGCCGAATAGCCCTTATGGCGGCGTGCTGTCGGGCTTTTAATAAACGCGTTGGAGACGAGATGCGCCATCTGGGACGTAAAGGCGATCATCTCGTCGTGCTGTTCGGCTGTCGTCATCGTCAGATGCCCGAAGCCGACGGGCTCGAGCGCCTTTTCAAGACGGTCATACAGGCCAATATCGTCAAAAACAGGGGGGACGAGGATCATCGAAGCGCCTTTAAAAAGCGTCGCCCGGCTGTACTTAAAACCGGCGTTGTGCGTCCCGGCCATCGGATGTCCGCCGACGAACGTAAAGCCATACTGCTCGGCAAGCGCGAAGCATCTGTCGCAGACATAGCGCTTGACGCCGCAGCAGTCGATAACGAGCGATTCTTTTGATATGGCCGGGGCTGCCTTTTCAAGATATTCAACCGCATCCTTCGGATAGAGCGCCAGAAGCAAAACGTCGCACCGGCCAATATTATCGGCTGTCAGGGGGCTGTCAATCGCCCCGGCGACCTGCGCGATGGAGCAGACGGCGTCATCGGCGTCGTGACCGAACACCGTGATGCCGGGGCACGCTTTATAGGCCTTGGCGAGGGAGCCGCCAATGAGGCCGAGGCCGACGATTCCGATGGTCATTCGCCCAGCACCTCGCGGATCCGCCGCACCCTTTCGGCAACCTCTTGAAATTGTTCGGGGGTGAGGGATTGTGCGCCGTCGCACAGGGCGTTGGCCGGGTCGTTGTGGACTTCAATCATGAGGCCGTCAGCGCCGCAGGCTGCCGCCGCCTGTGCCATGGGCTTGACAAGCTTGGCCGTACCGGTTGCGTGGCTCGGGTCAATGACAACCGGCAGATGCGTCAGCTCCCGCAGCATCGGCACGGCGGAAAGGTCGAGCGTGTTGCGCGTATATGTCTCAAACGTGCGGATACCGCGTTCGCAGAGAATAACGCGCTCGTTGCCCCCGGCCATGATATACTCGGCGCTCATCAAAAGCTCTTTGAGCGTATTGGCAAGGCCGCGCTTCAATAAAATCGGCTTGCGCGTTTTGCCGAGTTCTTTAAGCATTTCAAAGTTCTGCATGTTCCGTGCGCCGACCTGAATAATGTCAACGTCTTCGAAAAGCGGCAGATGGCTTTGGTTCATGATCTCCGTGATAATCGGCATCCCCGTTTTTTTCTTGGCCTCTAGCAAAAGCTCAATGCCCTCCGCACGCAGGCCCTGGAAATCATACGGCGAGGTACGCGGCTTAAACGCGCCGCCGCGGAGGATCGTGGCGCCCGAGGCTTTAACGCTTTCGGCGATACTCGTAATCTGCTCGGCCGACTCGACAGAGCACGGCCCGGCAATGATTTGAAAATGCCCGCCGCCGATGAGAAGACCACCACCGATATCAATGACGCTGTCATCCGGATGAAACTTTCTGTTGGCGCTCTTAAACGGCTCGGTGATACGCTTGACCGATTCGACCATATCAAGGCTCTCCAAAAGCTCGACATCGACCTTGCTCGTATCGCCAATCAGGCCGAGAATCGTCCGGTACGAACCCACGGAGACGTGCACGTCAAGCCCTCTGCTTTTAAACCATTCTGTCAGACTGTCAACTTGCTGCTGGGTGGCACCCGGCTTTAATACTGCTACCATAACTGTGTTCCTCCTCAATTGTCTGTGAAAAAAACTAAGGCCTCGCAGCGATCACACTGCGAAGCCTCTTGCGAACTTGTTTGTTACCGTCTGTAACTCACGAGTGCACGCTTTTTGCAGCATAAATCGCCTTTACTTCGCTTTTAAAAAAGTAAAAGTAGTAATATGTGCCTGCAAAAAGAACGTTTTTCATAAAAACCTCTCGTAACAACGGTAATACTTCTTTTAATCTAGCATAATGGTCAGGGCGTGTCAATAAGAATCTGCAATTTGTTTCCTTTTGTTCTTATTGACAATTGCGGGATAAACAAGTAGAATCTCTGATATAATTAGTTAGACTAACTAATTGGCTGAGCGGCTGATCGGTTTAGACAGATCAAATAACGCCGGAGCAGGACGGCCGGATGGCGGTGAAAGCGTGCAGAATTTCCAGAAAACCCTCAATGATATGCTGATGCAGATCTATCACAATATCGTCCGTTTTGAAGAAGAGTTTCTTCAAAACAACAGCCGTATTGACCTGACGATCCGGGAAATGCACTTGATCGAATGCGTCGGCACCGATAAAAACGGGAAGACGGTCAGCGAGATTGCCGATTACCTCAAGGTAGCCAAACCGTCGGTGACGGTTGCCGTTAACAAGCTGGAGAAGAAGGGGTATCTCAGCAAAAACAGCTGCCGGACGGATGGGCGCGTCGTCCGCGTCACGCTCACGCGTGAGGGCAGGAAGATTGACGCGTATCACAAGCGCTACCATTTAAGCATGATCCATGAAATTGAGAATGAATTTGGTGAAGACGAGCAGGCCTACGTCGTCCGCGTCATCGCCAGGCTGAATAAATTTTTCGAAAAAGGCGTTGGAGCAGCGACATGAGTTTTAAAATCCTCGGAACAGGTCATTACGTGCCAGAGCGCGTATTGACAAATGATGAAATGTCCACCATGGTCGAAACCTCGGATGAGTGGATAGCGCAGCGCGTCGGCATCCGTGAGCGGCGCGTCTGTACGACGGAAACGGCATCGGAGCTGGCGTTTAAGGCGGCGGAAAAAGCTCTTGAGATGAGCGGCGTCAAGCCGGAGGAGCTCGATATGATCCTCTGCGCGACCATTAGCGCCGATGACGCGTCTCCCTCAATGGCATGCATGGTTCAAAATCTTTTGGGCGCTTCCTGCCCGGCAATGGATATCAGCGCCGCCTGCAGCGGCTTCATCTATATGCTGGATACGGCCGCCGGTTTTTTTGCGCGCGGCAAGGTGAAAAAAATGCTTGTCGTCGGGGCTGAGCGTTTAAGCCGCCTTGTCGACTGGACCGACCGCAACACCTGCGTCATTTTTGCCGACGGCGCCGGTGCCGCCGTCTTGGGTGCGGGTGACAATTATCTGTCCTCAAAGCTCTTTGCAAAGGGCGGCGATACCGTCATTAAAATCCCGAATTATCAGGGGACCTCGCCGTTTTATCAGGTTGAAGCACCGTCGCCGTACATTAAAATGAACGGCCAGGAGACGTTTAAGTTTGCCGTCAATGCCATGGCGGGAGACCTCGCCGAGGTCATTGAGAGTGCTGGCATCACACAAAGCGACATCGCGTGGGTGATTCCGCACCAGGCCAATCTGCGCATTATTGACGCGGCCGGGCGCAAGCTCGATATTCCGGCCGAACGCTTTGCTAAAAACATTGAAAAATACGGCAACACCTCAGCGGCCAGCATCCCGATTTTAATCGACGAGCTTCACCGGGACGGCCAGTTTAAGAACGGGGATTATATCGCCCTGTGCAGCTTTGGCGGCGGTCTGTCAAGCGCGGCGTGCGTCATCCGCTGGGGCGACTGAATTCGGTTATATTCCGGGCTGTCAAACGCCGGGGATGATAATACAAACAGGAGGAATAACAGATGGTTTTTGAGAAAATTGCAGCTTTAATTGCGGAACATTTCGGCAGTGACGTGGAGACGATTACGGAAGACACCACCTTTGAATCCCTCGGGATCGACTCGCTGGACACCGTTGAAATGGTCATGCAGCTGGAAGAGGATCTCGGCATTGAAATCGAGCTGGAGGAAAAGCTTGCAACCGTCGGCGAGCTCGCCAAGTTTATTGAATCCAAAATGGGCTGAAGACCCCTGCCGTCAAACCCGCCGGAGTCATCCGGCGGGCGGCAAAACTAGAGTAAAACCGGATGGAGCGGACAATGGGAAAGACAGCGTTTATTTTTTCGGGCCAGGGGGCCCAGTACATCGGCATGGGCAAGGCGCTTTATGAGACCAGCGCCGCCGCGCGGGCGGTGTTCGACATGGCTGACAGCGCTCGGCCGGGGACAAAGGCGCAGTGCTTTGACGGCGACCCCGCCGCGCTGACGCGGACGGAAAACACACAGCCGTGCCTTTTCTGCGTTGATCTTGCCGCCGCTGCCGCTTTGAGAGAAGCCGGTGTCGAGCCGCAGCTGCTGGCTGGGTTCTCCCTCGGTGAAATCGCGGCGCTTGCATTTTCCGGCGCCGTCACATACGAAGCTGGCTTTCGGATGGTCTGCCGCCGCGCTGCGCGGATGCAAAAGGCGTCCGACGAAGCGCCCGCATCCATGGTTGCCGTTTTAAAGCTCGACGATGAGACGGTCGTTTCGCTCTGCCAAGCGTTTGACAAGGTTTACCCCGTTAATTTCAACAGCCCAGGTCAGGTCGTCGTCTCCGGCGACGTTGACGCGCTGGAAGGTTTTAAAGCGCTCGTCAAGGAAAAGGGCGGAAAAGCCATGCCGCTTAAAGTCGGCGGCGGCTTTCATTCTCCCTTCATGGCACCGGCTGCCGACGCTTTTTTAACCGATTTAGAAGAATTTGTCGTCACACCGCCGTCGCTGATGCTTTTTTCAAATGTCACGGCGCGGCCATATGAGGATGATTTTAAAGCGCTCTTATCCCAGCAGATTAAAAGCCCCGTCCGGTGGCGCGAAACAGTTGAAAATATGATTTCCGAGGGTGCCGATACGTTTGTTGAGGTTGGCCCCGGAAAAGTTCTCTCAGGCCTTGTTGCCAGAATATCCGATTCGGTTCGCGTCTTTAATGTTGAGGATGCGGAAAGTCTTCAAAAAACTGTCGCGGAGGTCAGCGCACATGCTTAACGGAAAAGTGGCCATCATAACGGGCGCGTCACGCGGGATCGGCCGGGCAATCGCCTTGAAATTTGCCGAACTCGGCGCCGATATCGCCGTTATTTACGCCGGAAATGAAGAAAAAGCGCGCGAGGTTGTCGAAGCGGCACGCCAGAAATCAGTCCGGGCGGAAGCCTTCCAATGCAATGTGGCTGATTTTAATGCCGTCAAAGAGACGGTGGAAGCCGTCAAAAACGCCCTTGGCCCTGTGGATATTCTCGTTAATAACGCCGGGATAACAAAGGACGGGCTCGTGATGTCGATGAAGGAAGAGGCCTTTGACGACGTGCTTGACACAAACCTCAAGGGCGCTTTCAATATGATCCGGCACTGCTGTTCGATGTTTGTGAAAAAGCGCAGCGGCAAAATTATAAACATCAGTTCCGTTGCCGGTCTGCTCGGCAATCCCGGCCAGGCCAATTACGCCGCGTCGAAGGCGGGCCTCATTGGGCTGACCAAATCCGTCGCGCGGGAGCTGGCGTCCCGTAACGTTTGCTGCAACGCCATCGCCCCCGGCTTTATCCGCACGGATATGACGGAGAATATCACGGCTGACAACCCCCTGATGGCCGGTATACCGCTTGGGCGCGTCGGGGAAGCCGAAGAGATCGCGGAATTGGCCGCATTTCTCGCGCAGGACTGCTCCAACTATATAACCGGCGAGGTTATTCGTGTGGACGGCGGCCTTGCTATGTAAGAGACAGGAGAGATTAGGATGAACAGAGTCGTCGTTACAGGTCTGGGCGCTGTGACCCCGGTCGGCAATGATATCAAAACGATGTGGGAAAACATCGTTGCGGGTCATCACGGCATCGGCCCGATCACAAAATTTGACTGCACCGACTATAAAGCCAAGCTTGCCGCCGAGGTCAAGGATTTCGACCCGCTGCTCTATATGGACAAGGGCGACGCCCGCCGCAGTGATTTGTACGCGCAGTACGCCATGGCTTCGGCATGTCAGGCCGTCGCGGACAGCGGTATCATCGGGCACGTTTCCCCGGAACGCCTGGCCGTTTATTTCAGCTCCGGCATCGGCGGTATCAATACGCTGACGGAGGAGCAGAACAAGCTGATGGCAGGCGGACCGAGAAAGGTATCGCCCCTCTTTATCCCGATGATGATTTCCAATATAGCGGCCGGCAACATTGCCATTCGTTTTGGTGCTAAAGGTACCTGCCTGTGCATCGTGACGGCCTGCGCCACCGGCTCCAACTCCATCGGCGAAGCCTTCCGCGCCATTAAGCACGGCTATGCCGACGCCGCCATTACCGGCGGCAGCGAAGCGGCTGTTATGCCGATTTCAATCGCCGGATTTACGAATATGACGGCGCTCACAACATCTGTTGACCCGGATGCGGCCTCATTGCCGTTTGACAAGCGCCGCGGCGGCTTCGTCATGGGTGAGGGTGCCGGAACGCTGATTTTGGAGGAATACGAGCACGCCAAGCAGCGCGGCGCGAAAATCTACGCCGAGGTCGTGGGCTACGGCTCAACGTGTGACGCCCATCATATCACAGCACCCGACCCGCAGGCCGAATCGAGCGCCCGCGCCATTCGTGACGCGTTTTTGGAAGACGGCCGGGCGTTTGACGGGAAAATATACTTAAACGCGCACGGAACAGGGACGCCGCTAAACGACGCCTCCGAGACCGTTGCCGTTAAAAAAGCCTTTGGTGACAGGATCGATGATATCCTTGTCAGCTCCACCAAGTCGATGACGGGTCATATGCTCGGTGCCGCCGGTGCCGTCGAGGCCATCATCTCTGTCTTGGCGCTCCAAACCGGCATCGTGCCGCCGACAGCCAATCTCCTGGAAAAAGACCCCGCGTGTGATCTTGACTATGTACCGCTTGAGGCACGCCAAGCCGACCCAACGGCGGCGCTGTCGGTGTCGATCGGTTTCGGTGGTCACAACGCGTGTGTGGCTTTTGCGAAAATTTGAACAAGCAAACGGCTTGCTCATGCATATTATAACAGTGCCGTTACTGACGGCGGATTGGGGCTAAAAAATGGAGTTTAACGATATCAAGCAATTAGCGGCCCTCATGCGAGATATGGGCCTTGTCACACTCGATTATACCGACGGCGCAGCCAGTATCCGGTTGGAACGCGCCGCAGCCGTTGTGCAGGCAGCGCCTGTTGCCGTTGAAGTAAAGGCAGCCGAGCCGGTTGCTGCCGCGCCGGATTCAGCCGCCGGGACGTACACCGTGACCTCTCCGATGGTCGGCGTCTTCTATGCCGCGCCCGCGACCGACAAGCAGCCGTATGTCTCGCTTGGCGATCATGTCAACGTTGGCGACGTCTTGTGCATCATCGAAGCGATGAAAATGATGAACGAAATTACCGCTGAAAAAAGCGGCGTGATCACGGAAATCTGCGCCGGGAACAAGCAGATCGTTGAATACGGTCATCCGCTGTTCCGCATCAGTCAGGATTAATGCCGCGCGGCGGCATGGCAAAGGAGACGAGAGCTTGAATCAAACAGATATCATGAAAATTCTGCCGCACCGCGACAATATGCTGCTTATCGAGACGGCTGAGCTGGTTGACGGCAAAGCCCGCGGTACGTATCATGTGCGCGGGGACGAGTGGTTTTTAAAGGGGCATTTTCCTGGAAATCCCGTTGTACCGGGTGTCATTTTGTGCGAGATTCTCGCGCAGTCGGCGTGTGTGCTGCTTGCCGACGGCAATGCCGAAGGGGCCATCCCGTATTTTACGGGCATCGACAATGTCCGTTTCAAGTCGCCCGTCAAGCCGGGCGACACCATTGAGACGGAATGTTTTATCACGAAATCACGTCCGCCGTTTTTCTTTGCCGAGGGGCAGGCCACGGTGGGCGGTAAGCTTTGCGTCAAGGCGTCGTTTTCCTTTGCCCTCATCAAGCCGTAGCGTGCGAATATCATAAGCCGCGTCGTGTTCATGACACGACAGGCTTTTAGGGGTGACACTGTGTTTTCAAAAATTCTGATCGCTAACCGCGGCGAGGTTGCCATCCGCATCATCCGCGCGTGCAAGGAAA
Organism: Oscillospiraceae bacterium ZGZL; assembly: GCA_038405045.1. Classification (GTDB taxonomy): domain Bacteria; phylum Bacillota; class Clostridia; order Oscillospirales; family Oscillospiraceae; genus Sporobacter. Next base: position 514,471 of record JBBZIV010000001.1, read on the forward strand.
TGGGTATTTCGACAGTTGCCGTCTACTCGGTAGCCGACAAAGAATCCCTGCATGTGGCGCTCGCTGACCAAAGCGTCTGCATCGGAGAGGCCTCACCGCTTGACAGCTATTTAAATGCCGAGCGTATCATCAGCGCGGCGCTTATCACAAACGCCGAAGCCATTCATCCGGGCTACGGCTTTTTGTCGGAGAGCCCCCGCTTTGCCGAGCTCTGCGCTAAAAACGGCATCGAGTTTATCGGCCCGTCGGCCGAGGTGATTGCTCTGATGGGCGATAAAGACAAGGCACGGCAGGTAATGAAAAAGGCTGGCGTCCCGATTATTCCGGGCACCGATATATTAAATAACGCGCAGGAGGCGCTCGACGCGGCTGAAAAAATCGGCTATCCTGTTTTAATTAAGGCGCGCTCCGGCGGAGGCGGCAAGGGTATCCGCATCATTACCGTGCCGGAGGAGATGGAAAACGCCTTTTTAACGGCCTCACATGAGGCGCAGGAGGCGTTCGGCGACGGCGCCGTCTACCTCGAAAAACAGATCAAGCCTGCCAAGCATATCGAGATTCAGATCCTTGCCGATGAGACGCACAACACTGTTTGTCTCGCCGAGCGCGAGTGCTCGATTCAGCGCAACAACCAAAAGCTCATAGAAGAGTCGCCGTCCCCCGGCGTTAACGACACGCTGCGCGCGGAGATGACGCAGGCGGCCATCAAAGCCGCTAAAACGGTCGGTTACTGCAACGCCGGGACGATTGAATTCCTGCTCGATCTAAACGGCAAATTTTATTTTATGGAAATGAACGTCCGGCTGCAGGTTGAACACGCGATCACCGAGCAGGTCACCGGCATCGATATTGTCAAATGGCAGATCCGCATTGCCGCCGGTGTTCCGCTCGATGTCACGCAGAAGGACATTGTTATAGAGGGCAGTTCGATTGAATGCCGCATCAACGCCGCCGCCGTCGGGAAGGTGACGTTTCTGCACATTCCGGGCGGGCCGCGTGTCCGCTTTGACAGCGCCTTATGGACGGGATACGTCGTTCCGCCGTTTTATGACTCTCTGTTAGGCAAGCTTATTGTTCACGCCAAGACGCGCGAGGAGGCCATCCGAAAAATGCAGGCGTCCCTGTGTGAGCTTGTCATTGACGGCGTGCCCAACAACATTGATGAGCAGATATCAATTGTGAGCGACCCGGTCTTTATTCGGGGTGATTACAATACTAATTTTATCAAAGAACGTGGTGAACGCACATGACGCTGGACGCGTTTTTTAAGAAGCCGAAAAACGAGCTGGAAAAGGGCGGGCGGCTGCCGCCCCGCAAGGCCGAGACGGAGTATGAGATTTCGGAAAAATGCCCCGCCTGCGGCAATGATATTCCGCTGAGCCTTCTGTGGGAAAACCTGCACGTTTGCCGCTGCGGGCACTGCTTCCGCATGAACTCCCGCCAGAGAATCCGCTTTTTAACGGATAAGGACAGCTTCCGCGAGCTGTATGGCGACATGGAAAGCGTCGACCTGCTCAACTTCCCGGGTTACAAGGAAAAGCTGGAGAGCATCCGTGTCTCCGCCCGTGAGAAGGAGGCCGTCATCTGCGGCGAAGCGACGGTCGGCCTGAATCCCTGCGCGCTTTTCGTCATGGAGCCGTACTTCATGATGGGCAGCATGGGCACTGTCGTGGGTGAGAAAATTACGCGGCTGTTTGAATATGCCACGGAAAAGCGTCTGCCGGTCATTGGCTGCACCGTCTCCGGCGGGGCACGCATGCAAGAAGGGATTCTCTCGCTCATGCAAATGGCCAAAACGAGCGGCGCCGTGCAGCGGCACAGCGATGCCGGGCTTTTATATTTGACAATTCTTACAGACCCGACAACGGGCGGCGTCACAGCCAGCTTTGCCATGGAGGGTGATATCATCATGGCCGAGCCGGGTGCGACGATCGGCTTTGCCGGGGCGCGGCTCGTTGAGCAGACCGTGCGTAAAAAGCTGCCGGCCGGTTTCCAAAAGGCGGAGACGGTTTTGGAGCATGGCTTTGTGGACATGATCGTCCCGCGCGCCGAACAGCGGCGCGTCATATCAACGCTTTTGTCAATGCATAGGGGTTAGGTGTCATATGAAAACTGCTTATGAATACGTCACTGCCGCGCGGTCAAAGGATCGCCCGACAGGCCTTGACTTTATTGATCGGATATTCAACAGCTTCATTGAAATGCACGGTGACCGCCGCTTTGCCGACGATCCGGCCATCGTCGGCGGCGTTGCCTTTTTGGAGGGCGCTCCCGTCACGGTGATTGCCTCCGAAAAAGGGCGCGATACGAAAAGCCGCATCAAGCGCAATTTCGGTATGGCAAACCCGGAAGGGTACCGCAAAGCGCTGCGTCTGATGAAGCAGGCCGAAAAGTTTCGCCGCCCCGTTGTCTGTTTTGTTGATACGTCCGGCGCGTACCCCGGCATCGGTGCCGAAGAGCGCGGGCAGGGTCAGGCGATTGCCGAAAACATTATGGAGATGATGGCGCTCCGGGTGCCGGTCTTGTCTGTCATGATCGGCGAGGGCGGCAGCGGCGGCGCACTCGCCCTCGCCGTTGCCGACGAAGTGTGGATGCTCGAGAATGCGACGTATTCCGTCATCGCGCCGGAGAGCTGCGCCAATATTTTGTGGCGCGATGTGGATAAGGCGGCCGAGGCGGCCGAGAGTTTGAAGCTCACGGCCAAAGACGCCTTTGAGCTTGGCGTTGTCGAGCGCATTATCCCCGAACGCGGCGGCGATACCGACCGCCTGTTTGCCTCGCTCGCCGGTGACATTGGTGCCTGGATCAAAAAAATGCAGCTTGTCGGCCAGGAAGAGCTGACAAATAACCGGTATAACAGATTCAGAAGAATCGGCTCAGGACGATAGCAGCCGCCGATTGGAAGAGGAGGGAGCCCATGAGGATCAAAATCACGTCGGACAGTACCTGCGATCTCTCCCAAGAACTGCTTGACCGTTATGATATTTCCGTCATTCCGCTCACGATTCTGAAAAACGGAAAATCTTACCGCGACGGCGTCGATATCACCCCGGCAGACATCTTCCGTTATGTTGAGCAAACGGGCGACTTTTGTACAACGGCTGCCGTCAACACCTTTGATTACATCCGCTTTTTTGATGCGTTTTCCGCCAAATACGACGCCGTGATTCACTTAAGCCTTGGAGCATCGTTTTCAATGTGTTATGTGAATGCCAGTGCCGCGGCGAAGGTGCACAATAACGTTTTCGCCTTCGATACGAAAAATCTTTCAACAGGGCAGGGCCACGTCGTTATTGAAGCGGCGAAAATGGCTGAAGATGGCCTCGACGCGGCAGAGATTCTTGAAAAGCTAAGCGCGCTTGTTGACCGCGTGGAGGCGAGCTTCCTCATCGACCGGCTTGATTACATATTCAAGGGCGGGCGCTGCTCGCTGGCAACGGCGCTCGGCGCAAACATCCTCCATCTGCGCACCTGTGTTGAAATCATCGGCGGTAAAATGATGGTTACCAAAAAATATCGCGGCCCGTTTGAAAGCTGCGTCGGCACGTACGTCCGAGACAAGCTTGAGGGCCAGAACGATATTGTGACGGAGCGCCTGTTTATCACGCACCCGGAAGCGACGCCCGAGGCCGTTCAAGGTGCGAGAGAGGCCGTTGCCCGGTACGCTCATTTTGACGAGGTGCTTGAAACACGCGCTGGCTGCGCTGTCTCCTGTCACTGCGGCCCGAAAACGCTGGGGATTTTGTTTATCAGAAAATAAATAAAAAGCTGTTATTCCGGATATGCTGAGTTAACGCAGATTTAACATAGCCGCGATAACAGCTTTTACTTTTGTGTCGTTTAATAAAATAACGCATGGCTGTCTCCCTTTGGACAGGATGATAAATTAAAAGACGGCGAGGGTCTTTATGGATAAAATAACCGTCCGGTCGCTGGACCTTTTTTACAGCGGCTTTCAGGCGCTGAAGGATGTAAATCTGACTATTCCGGCCGGGGAGATAACGGCGTTTATCGGCCCTTCCGGCTGCGGGAAGTCAACACTTTTGAAGACGCTCAACAGGATGAATGACCTTGTCGAAGGCTGCCGTATCACGGGGGAAGTTCTGCTTGACGGACAAAACATTTACGGCACAATGGATTTGGGCCTGCTTCGTAAGCGCGTTGGCATGGTGTTTCAAAAACCGAATCCTTTTCCCATGAGCATTTACGACAATGTCGCCTATGGGCCCAGAGTTCACGGCGTTCGGGGCAAGGCCGTGCTGGATGACCTTGTCGAGCGATCCCTCAAGGGTGCCGCCATCTGGGATGAGGTGAAAGACAGGCTCAAAAAAAACGCGCTTGGCCTCTCCGGCGGGCAGCAGCAGCGGCTTTGCATCGCCCGGGCGCTTGCCGTCGTGCCGGACGTTCTCCTGATGGATGAGCCGACGAGCGCGCTGGACCCGATCTCTACCTCGAAAATTGAAGAGCTCATTTTAGAGCTTAAAGAGCATTATACCATCATCATCGTCACGCATAATATGCAGCAGGCCGCGCGCATTTCGGATAAAACGGCCTTTTTTCTGCTGGGCGAAATCGTTGAATTCGGCAATACGGAATCACTCTTTTCCGTTCCGAAGGATAAACGGACGGAGGACTACATAACGGGGAGGTTTGGCTGATGAGAACACGCTTTGAAGAGCAGCTTGATCGGCTCAATCACGAGCTTGTTGATATGGGGGCCTTGTGTAAGGAGGCGATATCCTCCTGCGCCAAGGCGCTGACAGAAGGAACGGAATTTTTCAGAGAGAGCGCCAAAACCGCCGAGCGCGGCATCGATCAGAAAGAGCGCGAAATCGAGAACATGTGCCTCCGGCTGCTCCTGCAGCAGCAGCCCGTGGCGCGAGACCTGCGCCTCATTTCCGCCGCTATGAAAATGATCTCCGATATGGAACGTATCGGAGATCAGGCTTACGATATTGCGGAAATCACATCATACGTCTCCGGTGAGGGCGCGCTGATTGAAAAGCTGCATCTTGCCGACATGGCGCATGCCACAACCGAAATGGTGGCCGACGCCGTCTCCGCCTTCGTCAAAAAGGATATTGCGCTGGCCCGTTCCGTCGTCGATTACGACGACATTGTCGACGACCAATTCCGGGCGATTAAGGAAGAGCTTATTGATTTAATATCCGGCGGCGACAAGCGGGGCGAACTCTTTCTCGATCTTCTCATGATCGCCAAGTATTTTGAACGCATCGGCGACCATGCCGTCAACGTTGCCGAATGGGTCGAATACTCCATCACCGGCAGCCACCCGAAGCTCGGCGGCATCTGACCGAACTCTGCATAACGCCGCGCGGCATCGGGAAAGCTGTCACAAAGCAGTCATTTGAGATTGACAGTTGACAGAAATTTTCGTATATCATATAATATCGGCGAAGACGCCGCTTTGATGGAAAGTCCGACAGAGAACTCGCGCCACCGACTGAGAGCGCGATGCGGATGAGTAGTAAGCTGGAGAACACTTCGATGAGACCGGAAACTGAATAGAAAGTGGACGCGGCCTGCCGCGTCAATGCGGGTGGCACCGCGGGCAGCGATTGCTGCTCGTCCCGGGAATTATGCTGATAATTTCCGGGCTTTTTTGCATTTTAGGAGGGCTTTTCATGTACAGAACACATTCCTGCAGCGCGCTGCGACAGGAGCATATCGGCCAGGCCGTCACACTCGCCGGGTGGGTTGACACGATCCGCGACCATGGCGGCGTTAAATTCCTTGACCTGCGGGACGAGACGGGCGTTACACAAATCGTCATCCACGATGACGCGCTTTTGGACGGGGTCAATCGTGAAGCGGTCGTCGCCGTCGCCGGATCGGTGCGCGCGCGTGACAGCGAAACCGTCAATGAAAAGCTGCTGACCGGCACCGTTGAGCTGGCCGCCGAGCGGCTGACGCTTTTGGGCACTTGCAAGAACGCCCTGCCGTTTGATATCCGTGATTCCGTTTCAACGCGCGAAGAGGTTCGGCTGAAATACCGCTTCCTCGACCTGCGCAACCCGGTTATTCACCAGAACATCGTCCTACGCGCGAAAATATTGAGCTTTTTGAGACGTCGGATGGAAGAGCTGGGCTTTTTGGAGATTCAAACGCCGATTTTAACGGCGTCGTCGCCGGAGGGCGCGCGGGATTATCTTGTGCCGAGCCGCAAGCACAAGGGGAAGTTTTACGCCTTGCCGCAGGCGCCGCAGCAGTTTAAGCAAATGCTGATGGTGTCCGGCTTTGATAAGTATTTTCAGCTGGCGCCCTGCTTCCGTGACGAAGATGCCAGAGGCGACCGCTCGCCGGGCGAGTTTTACCAGCTCGACTTTGAGATGGCCTTTGCCGAACAGGAAGACGTGCTCACCGTCGCTGAGACGGTGCTGGCAGACACGTTTCATCAGTTCACCGACAAAGATGTGACGCCGACGCCGTTTCCGCGCATCACGTTTCAGGAGGCCATGCTGCGCTATGGCACCGACAAGCCGGATCTGCGCAATCCGCTCGTCATCTGCGACTTGACAGACTTTTTTGCGGACGTTGAATTTGCCGCGTTTAAAAACAGGCCCGTCCGCGGCATCGTGGCCGACTGCGCCGCCTGCACCCGCAGTTTTTTTGAAAATTCACTCAAATACGCTCAGTCCATCGGCATGAAGGGGCTTGGTTATATCACGCTGACCGGCGGCGCTTTCAAAGGCCCGATTGAAAAGTTTTTAAGCGACGAGCAGAAGGCGTATCTGACGGCGCACTGTGCGATAAAAGAGGGACAGACGCTGTTTTTCATTTGTGACGCTCTCGAAAACGTCAATAAATTTGCCGGGCTCATCCGAACATGGCTTGGCGAAACACTTGGCATCGTCCGAAAGGACGCGTTTGAATTCTGCTTCATCGTTGATTTTCCGATGTACGAGCGCGACGCCGAGACGAATCAAATCGCGTTTACACACAACCCGTTTTCCATGCCGCAGGGCGGGCTTAATGCGCTTGAGACGAAAAATCCGCTGGACGTTCTCGCCCATCAGTACGACGTTGTCTGTAACGGCGTCGAGCTTTCCTCCGGCGCAGTGCGCAACCATTCGCCGGAAGTTATGAAAAAGGCGTTTGAAATTGCCGGGTATTCGGAGGCGGAGCTGGAGCAGCGCTTCGGCGCCCTCTACACAGCCTTCCAATATGGCGCGCCGCCGCACGCGGGCATGGCCCCCGGCGTTGACCGCATGGTGATGCTGATCGCCGGTGAAGAGACGATCCGGGACGTCATAGCCTTCCCCTTAAACGGCAACGCGCAGGACCTCCTGATGGGCGCACCCTGCGAAGTCACAGAGCATCAGCTAAGGGACGTGCATATCAAGATACGTTAAGATTTAAGTAGGGGCGATTATGCACAAAGGAGTGGATGTTATGATCACAATCGATGAACTTAAAAAGCTCGCGGCGCTCTCGAAGCTGTCACTCGACGGGGAGGACACCGAGGCGCTGATTCAAGACATCAGCAGCATTCTGGCATTTGCCGATACGATCGCACAGGCGGCCGTCGACCTGCCGCAGGCGGAGATGGAAGAGGATTCGTGGCGCCTGCGTGACGATGTTCTCGCCCCGTCGTACCCGGTTTCCGACATCCTATCTAACACCGGTGCGCAGCAGGACGGCTATTTTGTCGCCCGGAAGCGGGGAGGGCTTTAATCATGACAACGATTCAAGCCGTTCACCAGTTGCTGACCAACAGGGAAGTGACGTGCCGGGAGCTGACCGTCCGCTATCTCAAGGCCGCTGACGATGTAAACCCCCAGGTCAACGCCTATATTTCCCTGACAAAAGAGGCGGCGCTTTCAGCAGCCGACGCTGTCGACAAAAAGCTCTGCCGGGGCGAAGCGCTTGCACCCCTGGAGGGCGTGCCGTTTTGCCTGAAGGACAATATATCAACTAAAGGCCTCGCGACGACGTGCGCCTCGCATATGCTGGAAAACTACGTGCCCATTTATGACGCCGCCATCTGGGAGGCGCTCAGCACGCAAAACGCCATCCTCGTCGGCAAGGGCAACATGGATGAATTCGCCATGGGCTCAACGTGTGAAAATTCGTATTTCGGCGGCTCAAAAAACCCGCACAATCTGGGGCATGTCGCTGGGGGCAGCTCCGGCGGCGTTGCCGCAGCCGTGGCCGCGAACATCGCCGTTTACGGCATCGGCTCCGATACGGGCGGCAGCATCCGTATGCCGGCGTCCTTCTGCGGCCTCGTCGGACTGAAGCCGACTTACGGCGCGGTGTCGCGCCGTGGGCTCATTGCCTACGGCTCATCGCTTGACCAGATCGGGCCGATCACAACGTGCGTTGAAGATGCCGCGCTTGTTTTCGATGCGATCTGTGAAAAAGACCCCGGCGATATGACGTCCCGTGGTGCAGCCCCGGTGGCGGATAGACTGACGGGTGATATCAAGGGGCTAAAAATCGGTATAGCCAAGGAGTTTTTCGAAGGCTTGAGCGGCGATGTTGACAAAGCGCTGTCAGATGCCGTTGCCCTTTATGAAAAGCTCGGGGCGGAAATTGTGCCGCTTCATTTCCCGCTGCTTCAATACGTTTTGCCGACGTATTATATCATCGCCTGCGCCGAGGCGTCGTCCAACCTCGGGCGGTATGACGGCCTGCGATACGGCCACCAGGCGCCGTCGTTTTCCGATTTAAACGATTTCATCTGCCGGACGCGCACGGAGGGCTTCGGCAAAGAGGTGCGCCGCCGGATTCTCTTAGGCACATACGTTTTAAGTGCTGGGTACTACGATGCCTACTACAATAAGGCGCAGCAGCTGCGGCGCGCCATTGTCCGTGAATTCTCCGACATGTTTGCCCGTTGTGACGTAATCCTGACGCCGACAGTGCCGGTCACAGCGCTGCAATTCGGCGCCGATCTCTCGCCTGTCGAGACATATCAGACGGATATCTGCACGTGCTCTGTGAACATCGCGGGGCTTCCCGCCGTGTCGATTCCGTGCGGCATGGACGGCAAGGGCCTGCCGATTGGTCTGCAGCTCATCGGCGGCCGCTTCCGGGAGGCGACGATCTTGAATGCGGCGCTCGCCTTCGAACGCGAGACGGCGCGGTCTTATCTGAAGACGGCTGACATGGGGGTGGCACTGTGACGTACGAAATGGTCATCGGGCTCGAAACGCATGTGGAGCTCTCAACAAAGTCTAAAATATTCTGTTCCTGCACAACGGCGTTCGGCGGTGCGCCGAACACGCACTGCTGCCCCATCTGTACGGGCCAGCCCGGCAGTCTCCCCGTCTTGAACAAGAGCGTCGTCCAATACGCCGTCACGGCGGGCCTCGCCTTGAACTGCCGTATCAACAGGCATTCCGTCATGGCGCGCAAGCATTACGTCTATCCCGACCTGCCGAAGGCGTATCAGATTTCGCAGTATGAGCTGCCGCTCTGCGAGGGCGGCTGGGTCGAGCTGTCCGGCGGCAAACGCATCAATTTAACGCGCATCCACATTGAAGAGGATGCGGGCAAGCTCGTCCATCAGGGCAGCGCTGTTTTTGTCGATTACAACCGCGGCGGCGTCCCACTCATCGAAATTGTCTCGGAGCCCGATTTCAGAAGCGCCGAGGAGGCCACGGAATACCTCGAAAAGCTCCAGACGATTCTCCGCGCCGTCGGCGTGTCGGATTGCCGCATGCAGGAAGGCTCCATGCGCTGCGACGTTAACATTTCCCTGCGCCCGAAAGGGGAGACGGCCTTCGGTGTCCGCGCCGAGATTAAAAACCTCAATTCCTTCACGTCGGTCGCTGCCGCTATCGAGCATGAGTTTGAGCGGCAGGAGGAGATTCTCTCGTCGGGCGGCGTCGTCGTGCAGGAGACGCGGCATTTTGATGCCGATACGGGCGAGACGACGAACCTGCGCGGCAAGGAAAATGCCAATGATTACCGCTATTTTCCCGATCCGGACATTATTCCCGTCATCCTGCCGTACGACGTTTTAGAGCAGCTTGAAAGCAGCCTGCCGGAGCTGCCGGATAAAAAGCTTGCGCGGTATGTGTCACAGCTCGGCGTCCCCGAAGCCGACGCACGCATGCTGACGAAATACCGGGCTGTATCCGACTATTTTGAAAAGGCATCAGCTGGCGTGCTAAACCCAAAAACAGTCGCCACGTTCATGGTGACGCAGATGTTCGGCGTCATTCAGACGGAAGCTGAGCGCGAGCACTGGTCGCCATCTGTCACCGCCGAGCAGCTCGGCCAGCTCACGCTGCTTCTGGAAAGCGATAAAATAAGCCGCAATCTCGCCAAGCGTGTTTTCTCGCAAATGCTTGAAACCGGGAAACCGGCAACGGCTTTTATCACGGAGGAGGACATGGCGGGGTTTGACGCGTCGGCACTTAAAGTCCTGTGCCAAAAAGCCGTCGATGATAATCCTAAATCGGTTGACGATTATAAAGCCGGTAAGGAAAAGGCCATCAAGGCGCTCGTCGGGGCTGTCATGCGCGACTCAAAAGGCCGCGCCAACGCCCTTGCGGCTGAGGAAGAACTGAAAAAGCTGATCATCGGTTGAATTTCAAAAACAAGAAACACATTGTCACCAATATCGTAAGATATGTTGACAATGTGTTTTTTTTCTTTTAGAATGATCAAAACGTTGGGTGGGTGAGAGCCGTGGAGATTAAAGGCGCCGTTCTGGCTGCGCTGGAGCAGGAAAAGGGTCAGTTTCTATCGGGCAGCGCGCTGGCAGCGCAGCTTTTCGTCAGCCGCAATGCTGTCTGGAAGGCCGTCAAAGCGCTTGAAGAAGACGGGCATCGCATACAGGCCGTGACGAACAAAGGCTACTGCCTGCTGGCGGAGAGCGATATCCTCTCCGCAGCCGCCATTGAAAAGCACCTGGGCGACCGCGCCGGGACGTTTAAAATAGAGGTTGTCAAACAAACGACCTCGACGAATACGGCGCTCAAGCATAAAGCAGGCAGGGGCGCACCGGAGGGAACAGTTCTCGTCGCCGAAGAACAGACGGAAGGCCGTGGGCGGCAGGGGCGCTCCTTTTACTCACCAGATGATACAGGTGTCTATTTCAGCCTTTTGCTGCGGCCGCGCCTGTCTGCGATGGACGCCGCGCTGATAACGGCAGCCGCCGCCGTTGCCGCCTGCGAGGCTATCGAGGCCGTCGCCGGCAAACAGGCGTCAATCAAATGGGTCAACGATTTATTTGTCGGCGGTAAAAAGGTCTGCGGTATCCTGACAGAGGGCGCGTTCGACATGGAAAGCGGCGGTCTGGATTATGTCGTCGTCGGCATCGGCATCAACGTGGCGCTGCAGCGGGGCGGTTTTCCAGAAGACTTGCGCGACGTTGCGGGGGCGCTCTATGAGGGCGCGGCGCCGGTCGGCGTTAAGGCGCGCCTCATTGCCGAGGTTTTAAAACGCTTGTGGCAGTTTTACGAGAAGCTCTCTGATAAACCGTTTTTGACGCCTTACAAAAAGCGCTCGTTTCTCATCGGCCAGGATGTCGACGTTCTGGCAGGTGACAAAACGCGAAAAGCCCGCGCTATGGATATTGACGATGGCTGCCGGTTAATTGTTCAATATGATGACGGTTTGATTGACGCGCTTTCATCCGGCGAGGTGCGTGTCCGACCGCGAAAAGCGCCGAGCGGCGCAGATAAAAAATGAAAGACAGGAAAATAAAAATGAAAAACATGAGCATCAGAAACATGGTATTTACAGCGCTTATCGCAGCGCTGATCTGCGTGGCGTCCCCCTTCGTGATTCCGATCGGCCCGATCCCGCTGTCGCTGGCGACGCTCGCGATTTACCTTGCGGCGTCGGTCCTCAACTGGAAATACGGGACACTCGCCGTGATCGTTTACATTCTAATCGGCGCTGTCGGCCTGCCTGTCTTCTCCGGCTTTACCGGCGGCGTGCAAAAGCTCGTTGGCGTGACGGGCGGCTTTATCATCGGGTATATCCCGTGTGCCCTTGTAATCGGCCTGCTTGTTGATAAATTTGAGCTTAAAAAGTGGAAATATCCTGTCGCGATGGTACTTGGGACGATCGTGCTGTACGCCTGCGGCACGGCCTGGTTTATACATGTCACTGGGGCACCGTTTCAAAAGGCGCTCACCCTCTGCGTCCTCCCGTTTCTGATTGGCGACGCGATAAAAATCGCTTTAGCTTCTCTCATCGCGCCGGTTCTGCGAAAAACGTTGAAAAAACAAGTGATCTAAAGCATGCAGCGCGTGCTGGGGTGGACAGTGTGTCCACCCCAGCTTTTTTCTGCTGTAAGAGCCTTTTGCAAAAGAGGTGTCGCTATGGTAAACTGATGGCAATTATCGGGTGGGGAGGCGCGTATGGCGGAGATCAACACGGCTATCCAATTTATCAAGGGCGTCGGCGAGGCGCGCGCGAAAGCGATGGCGCGCCTCGGCATCACGACGCTTTATGACCTTATCACGTATTTTCCGCGCGCCTATGAGGATCGAACGCTCTTCAAGCCGATTGCGCTCCTCGTGCCGGGCGAAACCGTCTGTGTCCGGGCGCTGGCGGCCGTGGCCCCGCGTTTGTCACACATCCGAAAGGGGCTCGACCTAGTTAAGCTCCGCGCCGTGGACGATACGGGCAGCTTGGAGCTCACCTTTTTCAATCAAAGCTTTGTGAAAGACCAGATAAAGCCGGGTGAAACGTATGTGTTTTACGGCAAGGTCACAGGCACGGCGCTGCGGCCGGAGATGCAAAGCCCCATCTTTGAAAAAGAGACGGTGCGTCAGGTGACGGGTCGTATCGTCCCGATTTACGCGCTGACGCGCGGTCTGTCGCAGAACATGATAGCAGGCGCCGTCCGTCAGGGGCTTGCCGCCGTCGGGGACAGCGTGCCCGACGTTCTGCCGCCGTCTGTCCGCGAGCGTTATAAGCTCTCACAGGCGCTTTATGCCTATCACAATATTCATTTTCCGGCAGACCCGGAAGCCTTGGAGCTGGCACGGCGACGTCTTATCTTTGAAGAGCTTTTCGTCATCGCGTCAGCCATGCGCCTCTTGCGCCGCCGCCGTACCGCTGAAGTCGGCCGGGTGCTTGAAAACAATGATCTTGAGTCTTTTTTCAAAGCGCTCCCGTTTGAAGCCACAGCCGCCCAGCAGCGCGCCATCCGGGAAGCCGCGTCTGACATGACGCGCGCTGTGCCGATGAACCGGCTTGTACAGGGCGACGTCGGCTCCGGCAAGACGGCCGTGGCGGCGGCATGCTGCTGGCTTGCGCAGGGCTCCGGCTGCCAGTCGGCCGTCATGGCGCCGACGGAAATATTAGCCGAACAGCATTACGAAACGCTGACAGCGCTGTTAGAGCCCCTCGGCGTTCGAGTCGGCCTCTTAACAGGTCGCATGACGGGGAAGCAGAAGACCGACTTTTGTAACAGACTCCGCCTTGGGGAAATTGACATTGCCGTCGGCACGCATGCGCTCTTGTCAGAGGGTGTTGACTTTTTTGACCTTGCGCTCGTTGTGACGGACGAGCAGCACCGCTTCGGCGTTGGCCAGCGCGCCGCGCTGACAAAGAAAGGCGCTGCGCCGCATGTGCTTGTCATGTCGGCAACACCTATCCCGCGCACCTTGGCACTGATCATTTACGGCGATCTTGATGTCTCGGTTATTGATGAGCTCCCGCCGGGCCGTCAGACGGTTGAAACGTTTGCCGTTTCGGAAGCGATGCGCCCACGGATTGAAGCTTTTATTCGGAAGCTTGTGTCAGAGGGGCGGCAGGTCTACATCGTCTGCCCGATGGTTGAGGACGGCGACGCGCCGGATAATGACCTCAAATCAGGACAGGCATATGCTAAAAAGCTTCAAGACAGCATCTTCCCGGACCTGCGCGTGGCGCTTGTGCATGGGCGGATGAAAGGGAAGGAGAAAGAGGCCGTTATGGCAGCGTTTAAACGCGGGGAGACGGATATCCTCGTGGCAACGACGGTCATTGAAGTTGGCGTTGACGTGCCGAACGCCGCGCTCATCATCGTCGAGAACGCCGACCGTTTTGGTTTAAGCCAGCTGCACCAGCTCCGCGGCCGCGTAGGCCGAGGGTCACATCAGTCCTACTGTGTTTTGTTTGAGGGCGCGGGCGGGGAAACTGCGGCCGCGCGGCTTAAAATTATGTGCACCACGAACGATGGTTTTAAAATATCCGAAGAGGATTTAAAGCTCCGCGGCCCCGGTGACTTTTTCGGTTCGCGCCAGCACGGCCTGCCGGAGCTGCGCATTGCCAATCTCGCCGCAGACATGAGCATTCTATCGCAGGCGCAGGCTGCATCTGATGAAGTACTCGCGAGTGACCCGGCGCTTGAGTCACCGGAAAACAAACGTCTCAAAGAGCGTATTGCGGTTCTTTTCGAGCTGAAAGCCGAAACACTGAATTGACAGTCAGGTAAAAATTGGACATCAATATTTTGCTAAACCGTCAAAAACCGATTAAATATTTCAAAAATGTTACAAATAGTTATAAATTAGTTGAATTTGTATCTCCAAGCCGCTATACTTGTCATCAGCTACATAGGTTAATGGTCATTTCTACCGATTAAAGTTGGCGGAAACGAAGCGGTACTGTCCAACGGTACCGCTTTTTTAAAGTTAGGCACACCATGACGGAAAGGGAGGGAAACCGTTTGAAAAAAGCGCTTGCGCGCATCATAGCCACAATGCTCATTCTCGGCGTCATCGGTTTTCCGGCATCGGCTGCCGCTGTCGGCGTCACATCCGTCAGTGAGGCGGGGATCTCTTTCATTAAGGAATATGAAGGCTTTTCAAGCAGGGCTTATATCGACGCCGGCAAGTATTTTATCGGGTACGGAACGCAATGCAACCCCGGCGACTACCCGAACGGCATTTCGGAAGCAACAGCAGACAGTCTTCTGCGCAAGGCGCTTGACGTCAAAGAAGATGCTGTTAACAAGGTTTTGGCGAAATATAACGTGACGCTCAAACAAAATGAATACGACGCGCTGCTCTCTCTGTCCTACAATATCGGGACGGTTTGGATGAGCTCCTCAAACAGGATCTACAGCTATATGCTCAGCGGTTTTGACAAATACACAGAGCTTGAAATCGTCAATGCCCTCGGCACCTGGTGCCACCAGGGAAAGGCAGTGCTCAACAAGCTGGTGGATCGGCGCATCCGAGAAGCGAAGATGCTTTTGTTTAACGATTATACCGGCAGCGACCCGCATCAATACAAATACATTACATATGACGCCGCGGGCGGCAGCGTGCCGTACAGTATTTACTTTTACACGTACAACATGCCCTACGGGGCGCTTCAGTCGGCAACACTGAGCGGCAAAACGCTTGAAGGTTGGTATACGTCGGACGGCACAAAGATTTCACCGACAGACCTTGCCGTAAAAAATCTCAATGTGACGGCGCGCTGGACAGACGGGCCGGGGCCCGTGACGCCCGGCGGCTTTTCGGATGTCAAGCAGACAGATTGGTTTTATCCGTACGTGAGCGGCCTCACCGAGCAAAAAGTCGTTAGCGGTTACCCGGACGGTACGTTTCAGCCCAACAGAACAGTGAGCAGCGGTGAAGCGCTCAAGCTTATCCTGCGCGCCGCCGGATTTGACGAGCAGCCCGGTGACGCTTCAAGCTGGGCCAGCGGATATCTCCAGCTGGCACTATCAAAGGGTATTGTCGACAGCGGCGAGATTTCGGATTTAAATGCGCCCATCACACGCTTGGAGGTCGCCAAAATCACGGCAAGAGCGCTTGGCCTTCCGGCGCTCGACCCCGAACCGATTTTTCTGGACACAACGGATGGTCACGTCCTGACGCTTTATTACTGTGGCATTATTACCGGCGTCAATGTGTCGGGTGGCCTGAAGTATTATCCCGACAGCAGCATCATGCGCTCGGAGATGAGCGCTGTCATCTGGCGCGTCACCTCGTCGGATTTGTTTGGCCAGTAAGGCTATGAGGCTTATATTTGAGTCTCATAGAAGAACTCATTAAAACAAGCAGCAGCATTCCCGTTAGATCATATTTTCGCACACCAACAATGAAGAAGCGACAGGATAACCCCTGTCGCTTTTTGCTATATATAGCGTTGATTGGTAATTGGATGCGTGATACAATAATAGGTAATTAAGAGAGTATCCTCACGATATGTAAACTACGCAAGTCTCTTCATATTATTAATCTCACTTATCTTTTATACTGAATTTAGGATGTTGTTTTATGAAAAGAGTCTCCTTAATGTTAACGGTAATAGCAATAATTGTTCTAACCGCAGCCTGCAGTATAATTGCTGACGTAAGCCAAAATGAAAGTCCGAAAGTACCAAATACCCAAGATGGAAATACAGACCAAAACAGTCTGGCCGGGCAGAAAATGAGTAATTATATTGGCGTGTATAGCATTGATAACCCGGGCGGAGGCGTCTATGATAAAGACCTAATTTTTATTGAAGCATTTGATTGGTCGCATTATTATTGGCAATACCCTGATGCATTCGCGTTATTGGAAAACGGAAAAGTTTCTAGAAATGAAGGAGCTGATCCATTCTACTCGGGAACATGGCGGGTTGAGGATAACATGATAATAATTGAAGAATTAAGTATTAGTAGATACTTAATATCCGGTGATATGCTTTTCAAAATTGTTGAAAAAAGCGACATTAAAGAACTTGTCAGTTCTTATGGATTAAAAACAAATGAACCAGACAAAATTGCATATGAAGGCTTTGGGAAAACTCCCATAACAAGCTTTGATTATCTACCAGAATAAAGCTAGTTAAACAGCAAATTTCTTCTGCTTTCTATTAAGACAATTTGGTTAATCTATTTCAATATCGTCTGGCTTTCGCTCAAAAAGTATTTCTGAGGATGGAAGTTGAATAATGACAAAGAACAAATTGGTTATTATAACTTTGATTATTACGTCGTTGCTAATGATTAGTGGATGTAAAAAACTCGGGACAGTAGCTTCAAGTATTACATCCGATATAGAAACATATACAACGCCAGCGTTTGCACCAGCATCGGAACAAAACAACACTTTAGATGAACTTTCTATGGAAGCCTATGAGAACTTTATGAAAAATGAAACGAAGGTATCTTTTGACCGTTATATGCCAGAAGACTATGTAGAGGGGGCTTTTTACAAAAAGGGAAGCGAATATACACTTTCGGAAATTCTCAAAATAGTAACAGCAAATTATTTTAAATACTCATCAAATAAGAAAATAAAGAACATCGAATATAGCTATATTGATTGTGGTAATGATGGTGTAAAAGAATTGGTTCTTCGATTAAAAGGGATGGATATTTATTGCGAGGGTGATGATAGCACACTTGTTTATGTAATAAAATATATCTCTGGAAAACTATCGCTTTGTTATTATTATGAGACTTGGGCTAGATGCGATACGACAATGAATGAATATGGATATTATCAATCTGTCGGTAGCGGTGGAGCCAGCCTTCACGATGATGAATATGGTCTGATTGACAAAGATGGTAACTGGCATTTCATTGTATCTATTGAAAGTGAACTCGACATTAATCAACTTTCCTGCTCAGATGAGCTTAAACAAATTCCTGAACTGGCAAAGATAAAGGGGATAACAGATAGAATTGAGTTTGATACAATACGATTTTATAACAATTTAGAGACCGATATAGATCAGACTGCTAACAAACAGTGTTTCTATACATTTTATGTTTATGACGATAACACGAACCAAATCAAGGATGGAAACCTTTATACGAAAAGCCTATATAAAGAAATTTTCGATGAGGCTAAGGTACCATTTATTACGCCAGATAAGTTATCGACTTTGATTTCTGAAAAAGAAATAAATGTGGGAGCAACACCAGAAATCAAAGAGGGGACAGAAATTAAGTGGAATGTTCTTAGTGGAAATATATTTTCTGATTATGTGGGATGATGTGAGCGGATATCAGACGGAATATGGTAGAAATCATTTTCCCTCGAAGTTCATAAAGAGAGGATTACATTGAAAAGAGATAAGCTTAAAACTACCCACAACAGCAAGGGTGAAGCGGCAATGCCGTTTCACCCTTGCTGTTATTTATTATTATACTTATAAAATGATGCAGATGAGGCCGCCGCTGCCTTCGTTGACGATGCGCTGGAGTGTTTCCTGCAGCTTGCCTTGCGTTTCGTCGGGCATTTTTTTGATTTTGGCGTTAAGGCCTTCTCCGGCGATATCATAGAGGGATTTGCCGAAAATGTTCGATTCCCAAATCTTGCTGACGTCGCCCTCAAACTCCTGCAGAAGGAAATTGATGATATCCTCCGATGACTTTTCGCCGCCGACGGCAGGGGAGACCTCGGTTTCGATATTGGCCATGATCATGTGAATGGAAGGGGCCGACGCCTTCAAGCGAACGCCATACCGCCCGCCCTGGCGGACGATTTCGGGTTCTTCGAGATGCAATTCTTCGCGTCCCGGCATAACGATGCCGTAGCCGCGCGTGCGGACGTCCTGCAGGGCTGAATCGATGCGGTCGTACTCGCGCTTGATGCTTGACAGCTGCGTTAAGAGATTGATGAGATCACCGTCGTCCTGAACGGTCAGGCCGGATTGTTCGCTCAGCGTGTTGTAAAACAGCTCGTGCGGCAGCTCCAGCGTCGCCGTGACGACGCCGCGGCCAAGGTCCATATCACGGACGGAAGACATGCTCACAGGTGATGTCTCGCCAATAGCGGCGACGGCGTTTTCAACATCCTTAATCCGTGCGGCGTTTTCCATGTTGCTGCGAATGGATGATAGCAGCTCGTTTTTAATGGGATGCTCCATCGGCAGCGCATTGACCCATGCCGGCAAATAAAAGCCAACCTCAGACAGGGGAAATTCATACAGAACGGACTTAATGATGCCTGTCACGTCCTCCTTGTCAAGCGTCATGCAGTTTTTAACAAGGCAGGTCACGCCGTACCGCTCAGACAGCTCCGCGCGGAGCTTTTGTGCGCGCTCCGAGGTCGGATTTGCTGAATTGATGATGATGAGAAACGGCTTGCCGATTTCCTTGAGCTCGCGAATAACGCGGGATTCCGGCTCGACGTAATTCTGGCGTTCAATGTCGGTAATCGTCCCGTCCGTCGTGATGACAAGACCAATTGTCGAGTGCTCGGCAATGACCTTGTGCGTACCGACCTCAGCCGCTTCCGTCAGTGGAATGTCGTCGTCGAACCAGGGCGTTGTCACCATGCGTTCCGCTTCCCCTTCAAACTGGCCAACCGCCCCCGGCACCATATAACCAACGCAGTCAATGAGCCGGACGGAAAACGTCGCGCCGCCGTCCATCGTGACGGAAACGGCTTCTTCGGGAACAAATTTCGGTTCGGCCGTCATAATCGTCCGGCCGGAGCCGCTCTGAGGCAGTTCGTCGCGGGCGCGCTCACGCATATAGACATTGTCGATGTTCGGAATGACAAGTGTCTCCATGAAGCGTTTGATGAAGGTTGATTTTCCAGTCCGGACGGGCCCAACAACACCTAAATATATATCCCCGTCGGTTCGGAGGGCGATATCCTCATAAATACCGTGCTCGTTCACGCTGACTCCTCCTTATGGATTGTGATCTCCGTAATATGTATGTACCGTGGTGAACAAATATACGGCTTGTTTCGAGACAAAGGTCAAAAAAAATCCCCGGCAACCGGGGATTTCACGCAATTATTGGAAACGATGCCGATGTCTTTTAGTTTTTTAAGGACAGATCGTCAAAGCTCAGCTGCGGGTCATACAGGGCGAAGCCGCCGCGGCCGTGCGCTTTCGCTTTATAAAGGGCGACATCGGCTTTTTTATAGAGCTCTTCAAAGGTCAGCCCGTCATTGGGATATCCGGCAATACCGAAGCTCGCCGAGACGGCAATGCCCCAGACCAGCTCGTCGCAGATGAGGTTGCACAAGTCGTTGACGCGCGCCTCCAGCGGCTTGCCGAAATTCATGTTTTTGAGCAGAATAACAAATTCGTCACCGCCGAGGCGGCCGCAAACATCGTCCGACCGGAGGGCAAAACGGAGCTTTTCGGCGATATTCATGAGCAGCGCGTCTCCGGCGCTGTGACCGAGCGTGTCGTTTATTGACTTGAAATTATCAATGTCGAGCATGATCAGGGCGTGCTGTGTGCGTTCGTCACTTTTGGCGAGGATGGCGTCAATCTGCTCAATGAAAGCGCCCCGGTTTAAAAGGCCTGTCAGCGCGTCGCGGATGGAGCGCTCTTGCAGCGTCAGCTCGGCATTTTTCTTCTCGTCGATGTCCTCCAGGAGAAAATAGCCTTTGACGGCTGTTGAATACGGGTCCGGTATCAGCTGAACACTCAAAGACGTCCATTTCGCGGCGCCATTCGAGATGCGCCGGAATTCGGTTTTGTCGGTATTCAGACCGGCGGCATAACGCTCTAATAGGCGCTCTCTCGACATGAAGGAGAGCCAATGCTCGCGGTCGCACTCAAAAACTTCCCGTTCGGCGACATGCTGTGCAATACCCGACAGTGTTCTTGAAACAGTTTTCGGGACAGTCGGGAAGAGGCGGCCCTCTTCGTGTTCGATTTTATCGCTTGTCAGGTTGTAATCATAATAGTAGGCGGATGTGTTCAGAATAGCCTCATAATTTTGCTGCCAGCGCCGAAACGCCAGTTCTTTTTGGTATTGCGGCGTCACATCGTAGAGAGAAATTATTGATCGTGTGGGTTCGTTTGTTTCGTCAAAAATAGTTGTGAAGTCAAGATGATACCATTTATAGCGGCCCTCCTCGCGATCCAGAAGGCTGACAACGGCGCTCCCGTCGCGCGCGCCGCTGAGGACGGCTTGGATAAACGTTGTAAAAACGATTTTGCTGTCCTTGGCAACGATCGAGGTTGCCGTGATGGTCTTCGACGCGTTTTCGATCACGTCGGGGAAGCCAACGAAATGCGCGGCGTCTGGCTGGCGGCAACAGACATCCGTTGCAAAATCATAGCGCAGGATCATCTTGTTGCTCTGCTTTGCGGCGATTCTGTATTCCTCTTCACTGATGCGCAGACGTTCTTCGGCTGTTTTCCTGTCGGTGATGTCGACCATGACAACCGTCATTTCACCGCTTTCGTCGGCGTCAAGCCTAAAACGCGAGAGAATCCATAAAACAGCGCCTTTTTTCGTCACATGGCGCGCCTCAAGCTCAAAGCTTGAAAGCTTCGCCTCTCGATATTCTCGAATAGTTGCCTTGAGCTTTGGCAAATCTGCTGGCAGGACGGTAAAATCAGCGGACGAAAAGCCGATTTTTTTCGCCTCCGACGCGCTGTAATCAAACTGGTCATAGTAATACGGGTTGGCATAGAGTATATGTGCCGTTTCAAGATTTTCAATCCGGCAGATACCGCTGGGAATCGTTCCCGTCAACTTTTCGAAATTTTTAGTTTTGACAAACGTCGCCATACCGTCTCGCACGGCGCTGAATCCGATTGCTACCGATAAAACGACAAGGCCGTACTCAACAAGAACAGCGCTGTCATTTGACGTTGTTACATACCGTAAAATTGAGAAAAGCCCTGCAAAACCCAAAACAGTAATAGCCGCCTGTATCAAAAAACTCTTATTGTGCCGGCGTTTGACGAGCTCTTTAATACCCAATACGATAAACAATAAAGCCGTGACAGACATAAGGATGTGGACGAGAAAAACAGTCTGCATCAGATCGGCAATGGCGAGAATGTGGCATATTACGCGGAAGAAGAACACGGCGAGATATAATGAAACAAGAAGATCAACAAAGCGCCTGCCTTTGATGAAAAACTGCCGAAAATACAGCAAAAGAGGCACCGGCATCAACATAAATGAAAAGCTGTAAATATAGACGACTATTTCAACATGATTCAAAAAGAGATACAGGATCTTTGAATCCGTTAAAATCCATGTTGCCGAAATAAAAATAAAAGCCGTCAGATAAAGCATGCTCCGAAATCGGCTTTGATTCTTCTGTTTGCCCAGCAGAATGAGGAAGAAAATATTAATCCCGGTTAGGATCGACAAAATAAAGAATAAAAACGCAATATCGGCTTTACTTTCTAAGATGTTTACAGCTGTCGTAAACCCATCGCCGAGCGTCAGACGGTAGACAACAATCTCTCTGCCGGGGTGATAGGGCGTCAGCTTAATTTCGATGTTTTTTCCGGCCTCAGACGCCGGGATTTTAATGAGATACGTTGACGTCACAGATATATGATTAAAAACATCACGGTCGGACAGTGAAAAAAGCATATGACCGCCAGCTGTAACCTCAAGCTGTTGAAAATTCGTTTCGAGATACAGATAAGCATCGCCGGGCATGTCCGAAGGAAGGGCGTTAAAAATCGCCAACGCGTCTTGGCCGTTTTGCGGGAGTTGTCCCGGCAAGGTCACAGGCTCTCCGTCGGCTGTCTTCCAGCCATCCTTGTAAGTTGTGAGGTAGCTGCCGTTAAGCAGACCGCTCACATGCGAGCGGAAGCCGACATAGGTGATGATCGCTGAAGCAACGAGCAGCGTGGCCAGCAGTAACACAGGCAGCAGAACCGTTTTGCGGCGTTTCAATGCGATCACCTCCAACTCTCACATACTATACGAGGATGACAAATTTGTCAAATAATATATTATTTTGGTAATTTGTAACGCAAATTGTGATTTAAGTTTTTCTGGCGGAATGGCCTCTCTTTTGATGATATAAAGACAGAAAACGCCCAAGGTCACGCCGCTCAATGCAGCGCGTGAGAAGCAGCAGTAAAACGTAAAGCACACAGGCCAAGCTCATGTGCAGCAGCAAGACGCTTAGTTGTGCACGCAGCGGCAGCCCGATGGCACGCAGTAGAAAAAGTGACAGGACGTTTGACCCGGCGGCACAGAAGACGGCTATAAACGCATTACCAAAAGGCAAACGGATTTTCGTGACACGAGCGAGACGGCGGATGCTGAGCGTAAAATTAAAGAGATCCGTAAAATAAATGATGAAGACATATCCATAAACGCCGTATTTCGGCAGAAGGAAATAGACAAGTAGAACGCTGATGAAGGAATCGAGAATGTTATACCGCATCGTGACCATTTGCTGCCCGAGACCACGGAGCATGCCGTCTGTCACGCTGTCAAGAAAGATGATCGGCATGAGGAAAGACAGTAGCCGGATGTACGTTCCAACGGTGTCTCTTTGATAAATCGACTGCCCAAGCGCGCCGGCATATGTAAACATCACGGCTGTTACGCCGATTGAAAACAAAAGGCATAAGTTAAGAATACGGCTGACTTTGTCAGAAATTTCGCGCGTTCTGCCGCGTACCTGCGCATCCGTCAGCTCCGGGACAATGAGCTCTGCCAGGGAGTAAAAGAAAGCGGAGGGGAAGGCGATGATCGGGAAAACCATCCCCTGAATCATCCCGTAAGTGGCCAGCGCCTTGTCGCTTGAAGCCCCGGACTTCTGAAAGCCGCGCGGAACAAGCAGGTTTTCAAGCGTCGAAAGCGCCGTCCGCGCATAGGCTGACAGTGCGAGCGGAAAGGCTATGACAATCAGGCGTTTTGTCATGGCCGGTACCTTTTGATCGTCGTTACGATACCGCCGCCTGTCGAAAATATATAAAACGAAAAGCATGAAAAAAGACGCCATCTCACCCACGACGCCGCCAATGACGATGACGGCGCAGGCCGTCTCAACGGTATATCCCTTCGACAGCGTCAGTGCAACAACGACGACACCGATTCGAATAAACTGCTCCAAGACGTTGACAACGGCCGATTTAATGACACGGGAAACAGCCGTAAAGTAGCCAGATAAAACAGCCGACAGGGAAAACGCCGGCAGACTCAACGCCAGAAGGCGCAGGGATAAAACTGTACGCCCGTCACCGATCCAGGTGCGGCCGATTGTGTCGGCACCGAAAAAAAGCGCCACAAACGCTGCCAGCCCAAAAGTGAGCGCATAAAGCAGGCAACGAAAAACGGCCGTTTTGACGCCGCCGTTGCGTGAAAGACCAAGCTCTTCCGCAACGAGGCGCGTGGTGGCAAAACGGACACCGGAAATAGAGAAAGTTGCCGCCAGCATGCTCACCGACATAATGAGCTGAAACAGCCCAATACCTGTTTCGCCGATCTTTTTGGAAAGGTACACCTGAAACGCCATACCGACTGTTCGCATAAAAAGCGATGTTGCCGTCAGTAGAACCGTATTCATGAGCATTTTTTTGCCGCGCTGCATTTGAGCCCTCCCAAACTGTCCGAATCATTACAATATATGCGGGCTTGGGTCTCCGTCATGTCCTTGCAATTTATTGAAATGAGCGTATAATAGTGATACCCCCATAGCGTATTGGAAGGAGAAGGGTTAGCGCATGAGCGACACAAAGGATGAGATTATCAATCGGCTGCGGCGCATAGAAGGCCAGGTCAGAGGTATCCAGAGGATGATCGACGAAGAAAAAGCCTGTACCGATATCATCACGCAGGTGGCAGCTGTGCGGGCGGCTATTAACCGCGTCGGCGGCCTTGTTTTGGAGAAATATTCCATGAATTGCATCAGAGACGCGGTAGAGGGGGAGGACAGAGAAAAAGCCCTTGCTGAATTGGCCGCGACGATGCGGAGCTTCATGAAATTCTCCGATTAAATATAAAAATCCCCGGGTTTGCCACCCGGGGATTTTTAAGTGCCGCCGTCAGGCGGGAAGGCGTGCGAGGACAGACTCCAGAGCCGCGCAATCGGTGCAGCCGTCTTTGCTGCCGCCTTCATGGCATGTCGAGAGACAATGTTGGATCGATTTCTTCAGTAGGTCGATTTCTTTTTCCGATAAAGACACTGTGAACATCCTAAAACCTCCTGACTATTTTCAATCTATTATATTACCCGATGTTGGCGCCGGTTAAACGAGATTGTGTTTCGGATAAATAACGCTCTGCCATAATTCCGGAGACGGCGCCGTCGGCAGCGGCTGTCACGACCTGCCGGATGAGCTTCGTGCGGATATCACCGGCGGCAAAGACGCCGGGAACAGTCGTTTTCGTATCCTCTCCCGCGATGATATAACCGGCATCGTCCGTTGCCAGCTGCCCGCGGTACAGCTGCGTTGCGGGCTCAGATCCGATGTAAACAAAAGCACCCTCCGTCGGCAGCTCCGTGACGGCACCTGTTTTGACATTTTCAAGTACGACGTGCGTTAAAGCATAGTCTTTGCCGACAACCTTGCGAATCTTTGTATCAAGAATCACATCGATTTTGTCGTGACTGGTGAGCTTATCAAGCAGTGATTTTGCCGCCCGGAATTGGCTTCTGTGAATGAGTGTGACATGTGAGGCAAATTTCGTCAGATAAAGCGCTTCCTCAACAGCCGAGTCACCGCCGCCGACAACGACGATTTTTCTGTCCTGATACATCGACCCGTCACACGTCGCGCAATAATGAACGCCTTTACCGACAAATGACTCGGCGTTCTCGGCAGGCAGGGCGCGCGGTGCGGCCCCGGAGGCGATGATGACGGCACCGGCAAAATACTCGGTGTCCTCCGTGCGGACAACCTTGATTTTTTCCGTCAAACGGACTTCAAAAATCTCCTTGAGGTCATCGACAACCGCACCGAACTGCTCCGCCTGGCGGCGCATATTTTCCGTCAGCGCCTTGCCGCAAACGGCACCCGCCGTCCCGGGATAGTTTTCGATATGATACGTCGAAGCGGCCTGCCCGCCCGGTACGCTGACGTCCAGTACAACGGTCTGCACCTTTGCCCGGGCTGCATAGATGGCGGCGGATAAACCGGCGGGGCCCGCGCCTAAAATGAGCAGCTGGCAGTCAACGCGGCGCATCGCCGTTTGAGGCAGGACATCCCCCAAAACGTTTTCAATCGCCAAACGCACTTGCGCCTTGCTTAAATATCCGCTCAAGCGCGTGCCGACCTCGGCGCCGTCCTTGAAGAAGAGAACCGTTGGGCTGCCGGTTACATGAAGGCTTGCGGCCAGCTCCCGATTTTCCTGCCGAAAGATTTTTACAAACTTGATGTGTCCATCATACTTCTCGGCAAGCTTTTCATAAATAGGCGCAAGAACGTCGCAGGGCGGGCATTCGTCAGAGAAAAAATCGACAATAACGGGTATATCGCTTTTCAACACCACCTCGTCAAACAAGGCGCTGTTCAGATATGAGATATTGGTGCTCATCTGTTTTTCCTTTCACCGTGAATTTGACACGTGGTAGTAGGGGCATCTCGTCCCGATGCAGTCTACGTTTTTCTTAAATTGACCGCAGATATATTTTGTGTCGGGCAAGCCGGTAAAATAACCGGAATTCTTGATAAAGCTCCGAATGGAGGATATCGCATCACGTTTACAGCAGCGCGGGCCGCCATGCGCCGACAGCGCCAGAAGCGCGGTGCCGGAAGCAGCCAGCGCCCGGCCGCGCTCGTCACCGGACATTGGTGTGGCTTTGCCGATGATGGAAGCGGCAATACCGGTCCCGAGCGCCGCGCCGCAGCCCCCGAGATAGCCGCAGCTGCCGCCTTTGACATCTTTCCCGCGGCGGATTGCCTCGGTAATACCGCCGATATCCCGGACGCCCGACGCGTTCTGATGCGCCGCCACGAGGATAGCCGGGACGATGCTGTGATACTCCGGCCCGTGCATATTCAGGCCGGGCAGCGCAAAAACCTGTTTGACCAGCTTGATGGGGTCGCTTTCCACGCTGGCGGATAAAAAGCGCTCAGCACGCTCAAGGATATCGCCGTTGTGGCAGCTGTCACAGATAAAATGGCCGTTTTCGCAGACAACGGCTGTTTCAAAGTCACGGCGGCAGATCTGACATGTCTTTTTCTCGGCAGTCTCTGAATAGACAAGCGGTTTACCGCAGACGAGGCAGCCGGTCTTTTCTTCCTTGCAGCAGCAGGATTCCTCATGGCTCGGCGGCGCAGCTTCCGTCGCCGTATCGGATGGCTCTGTCATGGCCCGGAGCGCATCGGCATAATGATTGATCCCTGTTTCAAGGATTTCCTGTATCGGCCTGCAATCGGGTGTGAGTGGGTCGGTGGCGTTTTTATTCGCCGCAACAACACCGCAGCCGCCGCCGCAGATGACGTCGTATTTGCACGTGCGGCACTTCTCAATCGAACGCACGTCGCGGTTTCTCCAGGGCAAAACGATGTTGTCGTTTAAAGCAACAGTCGGATAAAAAGTTCCGAGGCGGTATTCGGCACGGCCACAGCTGGCTGTGCAGCCGTATATCTCCCCGTTTAAATCGAAGACCCATTCCGTTTTACAGGCGGGGCAGGTGTCAAAGCTCGCCATATACGCCTCGCCGGTGTCGACAATGTGGCGCACGCCATAGAAATCAGGGCGGTGAAATTTCTTAAGAATCGGGTGGCGCTTGCTCATTTGCGAATATGCTGCCCACAGCGCCGTTTGTGTCAGCAAATGCTCCGGCTTGGCATAACAGCTGAAAAGCTCGTAATTACGGCCGATTTGCGTTTTAAACAGCGTTGGCGGCAGATCGAGCCAGCCTTTATTATCTAAAAACGCAGCAAGGCGGACAAGATCGTCAAGGTTTTCGAGATCGACAACCGTCCGGAGATTGACGGGGAACCCGGCACGGACGGCGGCGTCCATCCCTTCGATAACGCGGTCAAACGTTCCCTTATGGTTAGCTGTGGCGCGCCGCCGGTCGTGCACGTCGCGGCTGCCGTCCAGCGTGAACTGAATTTCCTTGACGCGCGCCTTTTTCAGAATATCGACGAACTCGACGAAATCATACCCGTTCGTCACAGCGGCGATTTCATAATCTTCATCGGCGCATTTGTCAACGATATACGCTATGGCCGCCCGTTGGGCCGGGCTGTTAATCAGCGGCTCGCCGCCAAAAAGCGTGATAAACGGTTTTTTCGGATGGCTTGCAAAATTTGTCCGCGCGTAGTCAAAAAAAGCGTCAACTGTTTCTTTTGTAATGACCTTGTGCTCAGCGGAAACGCCGTTTTGATAGCAGTAAACGCAGGCGAGGTTGCAGCCGTAAGTCGGAATCAGCATCAGCTGAATTTGTGTATCGTCGATCTCGGCGCGAAAATCGGCATATGCTTTTTCACCCACCGCCTCTTCGTCTGCCGCCCGCTCATAAGCATACCCGCGTTCAAGTAGATACGCTTTGAATGGCGCATCGGCAGTTTCAAGGTGCTCAAGCATGCTGTACTCTCGAGCGTCCATTAAATCAAAGCTGCCGGACAGCGGATTGAAAATCGCGTACTCGCCGCCGTCCTGAAGTTTAATAACAATATTATTTTTTGCCGGTATCATGAGTTTCCCTCTATTCAAGAGTATTATATTGCAATCTGATAACGAGCTGTCTCGCCGTCAGATCAGGGCCAGAAAAGCTGGGCGGCTTTTAGCCGCCCTGTTTTCATTCAGTTATGGCAGCCGGCCACAACCTTCGATGATTTGGAGCAGCACTGCGCTGTCACAAAATTTGTGCAGCAGGTGGCGGCGGTCTCCTTTTTCGTAACCTTTTTCATGTTGGTTACCTCCTTTCGCTAAGCGTCATATTTTACGGCCATCATGGTCAGGCTGATAAAATCATAATTGTTTTTTACGTATTCTCGTCGCTTCAAAATAATAATTTCCTCAAAACCGGCCTCTTGAACGCTTTTGAGATATTCCTGCTCGGTAACGGCGCCGCCGAAGCACTGTGCCCACGCCTCCGGGTCGTTTTTCACGCTGTCCGGCAGCGGGCTTTTCGTTACGGCGTCCGAAACAACAAATCGACCGCCGTTTTTTAAAACGCGGTAGATTTCCCGATAGGCCGCCGCTTTGTCCCTGGCGTGATTAATAACACAATTGCTCATAACGGCGTCGAAAAAATTGCTGTCAAACGGCAGCGCCTCAATATCCCCCATAACGAACCGGGTGTTTGTCATCCCGGCCTCATCAGCGGCGCGGGATGCCTCCTGAAGCATCGCATCGGTGATGTCGAGCCCGACAGCCAGACCATCGGGGCCGGTGAGGCGTGCTGCTTCAATCGTCTCGCGCCCACGGCCGCAGCCGAGGTCAAGAATCTTTTCACCGGCTGTAATATTCAAAAAGTCAAGATTGCTGCCGCAGCTCAAGTTATCGCAGCAGGCGCTTTCCGTAGTATATCTTTTGATAATTTCTTGCCGCAAATGTGTACACCCCTCTTGCAATATACCCCTAGTGGGTATATAATAGCATCATCGGAAACCAAATGCAAGAGTCAAATTGATTTCATCCAACGCGACGCATAATCATGACATTTAATATGCGCCTGAAACAAAGATGATGCGCGACGAACTTGCCAAACGCAAGCAGAAGGGAACGATCAAAATGATTGACAAAGCAGAATGGGAAAAAGCTGTCGCTTTTCACGGTCACGCCTGCCCGGGGCTCGCCATCGGCGTCCGCGCCGCCGTTGAAGCAATGGCGCGGCTCAAAACAGGCGCGTCCGAAGATGAAGAGCTCGTCTGCGTGACGGAAAACGACGCCTGTGGCGTTGACGGCGTTCAGGTGCTGACGGGCTGCACCTTTGGGAAAGGGAATCTCCTGTACCGGGATACCGGTAAACAGGCCTTCAGCTTTTTCGACCGGCGGAGCGGCAGTAAAGTGAGGTTCATGCTCAAATGGCTTGAAAAAGAGATGAGCCGGGACGAGCGCATGGACTATATTTTGTCAGCACCGGTGGGCGAGGTGTTTTCCATAACCGAGCCGGCGTATGACCTGCCGGAAAAAGCGCGGCGGTTTCAAACCGTTTCCTGCCAGATTTGCGGTGAGGGCGCACCGGAGCATAAAATGCGCCTGCAAGAGGGGAAAACAGTCTGCCTCGATTGCTTTAAAGCGTACGACCGTGGTTTTTAAGTGCCGCATGACGGCTGATCGATTATAAAAAACAAAAAGGGGATTTGAAAAATGAGTGCATACGATCAAATGAGCGCCAGCGAGCTGCGCGAGAAGCTCAAGGAACAGCAGGAGCTGTATGATGAGGTGGCGGAAGAGCGGCAGCTCATATTAGGCCAGCAGAATGTTCACCTGTCCGCCAAGCTTGTTGAGAAATATAAAAACGAGCTTGAAGAAATTAAACTGGGCGTTGAGACGCTTGAAAAACTGCTTCGGGAAAAAAAATAAAAAAAGAAGGGGGCATGCCCCCTTCTTTTTGTCAATCACCAGAACAGATGTTCAGTTTCCGCCGCTTTTAGGCAGATAGGGATAAATCAAATTGGCAATATGGTGGACGCTCATGGACTGGAGATACACTTTACCGGGTCCTGTTACGATGGTGTCGAACAGGCCTTCACCGCCAAAGAAAACATTTTTTAGGCCCTTGACCATCTGGATATCGAGACCGCACGTCGCGTCCATCGCGGCAAGAACGCCGGTGTCGCAAACGAGCGGCTCGCCCGGCGCCAGCGTGTATTCAACACAATGCCCGTCAATTTCAAGGAAAACAAGGCCGGGGCCTGTCATGCGCTGCATAATAAAGCCCTCGCCGCCGAATATTCCGGCGCCGATTTTTTTCTGGAAGTGAACGGCCAGGTCAACGCCCGCCGTCGCCGCGAGAAAAGACCGCTTCTGGCAGACGATCATTTCACCCGGTGCTAGTTGGCGCGCGATGATGCGGCCGGGGAAGGAGGAGGCAAAAGCGATTTCACAAGGGCCGTTTGCCGTGTACTGACTCAAAAACAGACTCTCACCGGTCAGCATTCTGCCCAGGATTTTACGCGCGCCGCCGCCGGACGTTGTGTCTGTAACGACGTTGCCGCGGCACCATGTGCGCCCGCCTGCCTGACTGATCATGATCTCTCCCGGGTCAAGTGTGCAGATGACGACAGGGAGACTGTCGCCGACGATGTTATACCTCATATTATTCGCCCTTTCATCGTTATACGCTTATAAAGCCGTCTTAAATAAACGGCTGATTTATTCAACGGTGACGGATTTGGCGAGATTACGCGGCTTGTCGATGCTGCACCCGCGCAGCAGGGAGACGTAATAGGCGAAAAGCTGCATTGGGACGACGGCCAGTGACGGCAGAAGCACGTCGTGGCAGTCAGGAATCGTCATGCTGTTGTCGGACGCGTGCGTGACGAGCGGCGTGCCGCTCTGCGTCGTCAGTGTCAAAATTTCTGCCCCGCGAGACTTCACTTCAACAATGTTGCTAACGGTTTTTTCGATGAGCTTTTTGTAAGACGCCACGGCAATGACGAGCGTGCCGTCCTCAATCAGTGAAATGGTGCCGTGCTTGAGTTCACCGGCGGCGTAAGCGTCCGAGTGGATATAGGAAATTTCCTTGAGCTTTAAGGATGCCTCAAGCGACAGCGCGTAGTCGACGTTGCGACCGATAAAGAAGATATTTTCCTTGTTGAAATAGAGGGAGGCGAGGTATTGGATGTGCTCTTTAGCCTTCAAAATATCATCAATTTTAGCTGGCAGTTCAAGGAGGCCGTCAACAATTTCGGCGTACGCCTCTGGGGAGACGGTGCCGCGGATATCGGCAAAATAGAGCGCAACGAGGTCTGCCACGGCGAGCTGCGTCGAGTAGGCCTTCGTTGTGGCGACGGCGATCTCCGGGCCGGCCCAGGTGTATAGGCACCAGTCAGACTCGGTGGCGATGACGCTGCCGACGACGTTGACAATGGAGAGGACGCGCGCGCCGAGCTTCTTGGCCTCGCGCATGGCGGCGATCGTGTCCGCCGTCGTGCCGGACTGGCTGATGCAAATGACGAGCGTTGTCTCATCAACAAGCGGGGAAGAATAACGGAACTCGGAGGCCAGAACAGCTTCAACAGGGATGCGGGCAAGTTTTTCGATATTATATTTCGCCACAACGCCGACGTGGTAGGCCGAGCCGCAGCCGACTATATAAATGCGTGTGATGTTTTTGATGTAGTCCGGCTCGATATCAATGCCGTCGAGGACGACGCGGCCGTTTTGCAGACGCGGCGAGATGGTTTTGCGGATAGCTTCCGGCTGCTCCATAATCTCCTTGATCATGAAATGCTCCCAGCCGCCTTTCTCAGCGGCTGAAATATCCCAGTCAACGCGGCGCGGCTCTTTCTTAATTTCCTCAAGCTCTCTCGTGTAGATTTTAATCCCGCCAGGGGAGAGAAGCGCGATCTCGCCGTCGCACAGGTCGTAAACATCGCGCGTTTCAGAGAGAATGGCGGCCACGTCCGAGGCAAGGAAATTTTCACCGTCGCCGATGCCCAAAACAAGGGGGCTTTCTTTGCGCGTTGCCAAAAGCTGATCGGGATAGTCCTCACAGACGATGCCGAGCGCGTAAGAGCCTTCCATCCGTAAAACGGCTTCGGAGACGGCATTTAAGATGTCACCCTTGTAAAAATACTGAATGAGATTGACGGCGACCTCCGTATCAGTCTCTGATTTAAACGTAAAGCCCTTGGCAGTCAGCATGTCACGAAGGCGGGCGTAATTTTCGATAATGCCATTGTGGACGACGGCAATTTTTCCGCCGTCGCTGAGATGCGGGTGCGCGTTTTCGTCTGTTGGCTGGCCGTGTGTGGCCCAGCGGGTGTGGCCGATGCCGGTGTTGCCCTTTAAAAGACGGCCGCCGTCGAGCTTGTCACTCAAATGGCCGACGTAGCCCTTGGCCTTGCATAACGTGAGCTCTCCGTCGGCGCAAACGACGACGCCAGCAGAATCATAACCTCTGTATTCAAGCCGTTTGAGGCCATCGAGCATAATGGGCGTGGCTTCGCGCTTGCCGGTGTATCCAACTATTCCGCACATATCAAATACTCCTTAAAGCGTGATTACAGAACGCCGATGACGCGCGAAACAGCCTCGACTGTCGCGTCTGCGTCGCCGAAGGCCGTCAGGCGGATATAGCCCTCGCCGGAAGGGCCGAAGCCCGCGCCCGGCGTTGTGACGACACAGGCTTTTTTTAATAAAAGATCGAAAAAGTCCCAAGAGGCGATACCGTTTGGCGTTTTGGCCCAAATGTACGGGGCGTTGACGCCGCCGTAAACCGCCATCCCGGCTTTGGAAAGTCCGTCCCGGATGACGCGGGCATTGTTCAGATAATAGGCAATCGTCTCTTTTGTCTGCTTTCGACCATCCGGCGAATAAACAGCCTCGGCCGCCCGCTGGACCACGTATGGCACGCCGTTAAATTTCGTATTCTGCCGCCGCATCCAGAGGTCTCGCAGGGAGACGCCGCCGCGCACAAGTGTTTTCGGCACAACCGTATACGCGCAGCGCGTGCCGGTAAACCCGGCCGTTTTAGAAAAGCTGCGGAACTCGATGGCGCACGTTTCGGCGCCGGGAATCTCATAAATGCTATGCGGGATCGTCTCGTCCGTTATGTAGGCTTCATATGCCGAGTCAAAAAGAATAACGGAACCGTTTTTGTTGGCGTAGTCAACCCAGACCTTCAGCTGCTGCGCCGTTGCCGCGGCACCCGTCGGGTTATTCGGGGAGCAGATGTAGATGATATCGGGTGTTTTCTCCGGCAGGGCCGGGAAAAAGCCGTTTGCCTCGGTGCACGGGAGATAGACGAGATTGGACCAGCGCCCGTCAGGCCCGAGCGCTCCGGCGCGGCCTGCCATCGCGTTTGTGTCGATATAAACGGGGTAGACGGGATCGCAAACGGCGACAATGTTGTCAACGGCAAAAATATCCCCGATATTGCCGCAGTCGCTCTTCGCGCCGTCGGAAACGCAGATGTCGTTCACGTCAAGCGTGACGCCGCGTGCGGCGTAATCGTGTTGATAAATGGCGTTTTTCAAAAAATCATAGCCGCACGAGTCGTCGCTGTACCCTCTGAAGGTTTCCTTTTTTCCCATTTCGTCAGTTGCCTGACGCATCGCACTGACGACAGCGGGCGCGAGCGGCTGCGTCACGTCGCCGATGCCAAGGCGGATCAGGGGCATTGGCGGGTTTTCAGCCAAAAAGGCCTTGACGCGACGGCTGATTTCCGGAAAAAGATAACCGCCGGGCAGCTTTGTAAAGTTATCGTTGATTTTTAGCATATGCCGTGTGACCTCCAGGTATGAAAATGAACTTTGGTGTTTATCGTAGGGGCAGACCTTGTGTCTGCCCATTTTCATCTATATGTCGCCGTCGAAAACGAATTCGGCCGGGCCTGTCATAAAAACATGGTTTGTGCTCTCGTCCCAGTCGATATCGAGCGCGCCGCCGCGGAGAAGCAGTGTTGCGTGCCGGTGTGCTTTGCCGTTTAAAACGGCGGCGACGAGCGCCGCGCAAGCGCCGGTGCCACAAGCAAGCGTCTCACCGCTGCCGCGCTCCCAGACGCGCATTTTCAGCGTCTCGTCGTTAAGACATTCAACAAATTCAATGTTGGCACGTTCTGGAAAGATGGTGTGATTTTCAAGCGGCGGCCCGATCTGCACAAGGTCAAGAGCGTCCACGCTGTCAACAAAAATAACGCCGTGCGGATTGCCCATCGAAACGCACGTCATCGTATATGTCTCACCGCCCGACGTGATGAGCTTCTTAATAAAGTCCTCTGTGTCTGACAAAACGGGGATGTCGGCGGCCTTTAGAATCGGCGCACCCATATCGACGGAGACGGTGGCGACAGTGCCGTTTTCAACGTTCAGAGTGAGCGTTTTAAGGCCTGCGAGTGTCTCAATCGTCAGCACCGTTTTGTCTGTTAAGCCTCTGTCGAAAACGTATTTCCCAAAGCTGCGGATGCCGTTGCCGCACATCTGCGCTTCGGAGCCGTCGGCATTGAAAATGCGCATCCTAAAATCAGCCGTTTCAGACGGGCAGATGAGAATGATCCCATCACCGCCGATCCCAAAATGACGGTCGGAGAGACGGCGCGAAAGGGCGGCGGGATCGTCAACTGTCTCGGTCAGGCAATTGATGTGAACATAGTCGTTGCCGATGCCGTGCATCTTTGTGAATTTCAACCGCAGCACTTCCCATCATGAATTCCTGAAATCGGATAATTTTCCGTAAAGCAGGCGTCGCAAAAAGTACATTTGGCGTTGGGGGCGATTTTTTGCAGATTATCAAGACTTAAAAAGCCGAGACTGTCGGCCCCGATGATCCGGCACATCTCTTCCGTCGTATATTGACAGGCGAAAAGCTCGTTTTTAGAGGGAATATCCGTTCCGAAATAGCAGGGGCCGACAAATTTCGGCGCGGAAGAAAGCATGTGAACTTCTTTTGCGCCCGCATCGCGCAAGAGCTTTATAATCTGGCCAGACGTCGTCCCACGGACGACGGAGTCATCAATCATCACAACGCGCTTTCCGGATATCGTTGCCCGTAAGGGGTTGAGCTTGAGCTTGACGGCCTGCGCGCGGCTTTGCTGCGTGGGCTTAATAAACGTTCTGCCGACGTAACGGTTTTTGACAAAGCCGTCGTTATAGGGGATACCGGAGGCAAGGGCATAACCCTTCGCGGCGATCAGGCCGGAGTCTGGCACACCAATGACGACATCGGCATCGATCGGATACTGCTCGGCGAGGTAAGCACCCGCCAGCATCCGTGAGTCATGCACACTCTGCCCGTCAATAACGCTGTCCGGCCGGGCAAAATAAATGTATTCAAAAATGCAGAGGTTCGATTTTTTGGAGCAGCCATATTTGAGACTGCTGACAACGCCATCCTCAACGTAGACAACTTCGCCCGGCTCAATATCACGCTCGAAAACAGCGCCGACGCTGTCAAGCGCGCAGCTCTCGGAAGCAAACACAACGGCATTGCCGCGACGGCCCATACAAAGCGGACGGAAGCCCCACGGGTCGCGGGCGGCAATCAGCTTGCGGGATGACATGACGACGAGGGAGTACGCGCCGTCCAGATGATCCATCGCCTGTCGCACGGCTTGCTCAATGCTGGGGGCGTGCAGCCGCTCTTGGGCGATGATATAGGCGATGACTTCCGAGTCCGTCGTCGTGTGGAAAATGGCGCCCTTATATTCATATTCCCGCTTGAGCTCTTCCGTGTTGACGAGATTGCCATTGTGCGCGACGGCAAGGGAGCCTTTGACATATTTGAGCGTCAGCGGCTGCGCGTTTTCGCGGCGGGAGCCGCCCGTCGTTGAATAGCGGACGTGACCGATGGCCATCGTGCCGTTTAAATCGTCCAGAATCGATTCCGAAAAAACATCGCCGACGAGGCCGGTGTCTTTGTAGCACGTCAGCTCCAGGTCGTTGACGGCAGCGATGCCGCATTGCTCCTGACCGCGGTGCTGGAGGGCATAAAGGCCGTAATACGTACTTTGCGCGCAGCGTCCTGCCTCGTCATAAATGCCGAAAACGCCGCATTCTTCGTGTATGGACATGCTTTCTCCTTCTTGGGCGGGCGAGCCCCCGCGCGATGGCGTTAGAACTTTCCAGCCGGGCGGTAAATATCCGGCCGGTGAGAGGAAATAATACGTAAAAATACGAAGGGTTGTGATGGCTTGGCGATCTCAATAATCAGAACGCTCATTATCTATGTCGCGATCATCGTCTCTATGCGCCTGATGGGCAAGCGGCAGCTCGGCGAGCTGGAACCGGCGGAGCTTGTCGTCGCCGTTTTGATTTCAGACCTCGCGGCGCATCCTCTGCAGGATATCGGCACGCCGCTTTTATACGGACTCGTACCGGTTGTGACGCTGCTGTGCTGCGAGATTTTTATTTCGGCTTTTATTGTCAAAAGTCTGAAATTCCGGGCGTTTGTTTGTGGCAAGCCAAGCCTTGTCATTCAAAAGGGAACGATCATTCAGTCTGAAATGAAAAAGAACCGCTTTACGCTCGACGAGCTGTCCGAGCAGCTGCGCAAAAAGGATATTTCGGATATCAGCACCGTCAAGTACGCTGTTTTGGAAACGGACGGGTCGCTTTCGACGGTTCTCTACGCCGATCAGGCGCCGTTGACGCCCAAACAGATGAACGTGCAGACAGACGATACGGCTTACCCAGTCATGATCGTTAATGACGGCAGGGTGTTGAGCAACAACCTCGAAAAAATGGGGTATAACGACATCTGGCTCAAACGCCAGCTCACAAACCGTAACATTCCGGACGTCAAAAAGGTCTATCTGATGACAGTTGACGAGGCCGGGCGGATTTATTTTGCCGAAAAAGAGGGCGTGTCATGAAAAAGGAACTATTTATCGGCGTGTTTTTAACACTTATGGTTGCCGCCGCGATTGTCAACATTTATTATTTAAATAAGCTGACCGATCATGTCACACAACTTGTCGATGAGGCCGGTGCATACGCCGCGGCAGAAAAGTGGGACGCTGCGGGACGAAAAGCCGAAGAGGCATCAGCATTATGGGAGGGTAGCGACGGGTATACGCATCTCGTGCTCCGGCACCCGGAGATCGATGCGGCGACGGATTCGCTGTACAGTCTGCTAGAAAAAATATACGCGCGGGAATCAGGTGGTGCCGTCGGCGCTGCCAAGGCGGCAAGAGCCCGGCTGCACAGCATTTCAGCGATCGAGCAGATCAAAATCGGCAGTATCTTTTGATTATTTGTCGTTGAGGAGTTTGTTGAGCTCATTCATAAAGGTGTTGAGGTCTTTAAACTGCCTGTATACCGAGGCAAAGCGAACATACGCAACCTCGTCAAGCGTTTTAAGCTTTTTCATCACAAGCTCGCCGACGGCGGTAGAGTCAATCTCGCGCTCTAACGAGTTTGAGAGATCCTGCTCAATTTCGTCAACGGCCTTCTGGAGGTCGGCTAGCGGCACGGGGCGTTTTTCACAGGCGCGCAGCATGCCGTTTAAAATCTTCATTTTATCGAAGGTCTGGCGGCTGCCGTCTTTCTTGATAACGACAAGGGGAACGCGCTCCATGATTTCATACGTCGTAAACCGTTTCTGGCAGGAGAGACACTCGCGTCTTCTGCGAATGGTGGCGCCCTCCTCAGCAGGCCTTGAGTCGATGACCCGGCTTTCGGAATAACCGCAGTAGGGGCATTTCATAAATGGGCCTCCGTTCTATCTTTTTATGTCTGGCCGATGAAACAACAGCCATTATAACATAAAAAGACCCGATATGTACACAAAAAAACAAACGGTATGCGATAAAATTGATCGTATACCGTTACTTTATTTGTTATTTATGTCATGAGCACAGCCAGTCGCTGATAACGTCCTGCATTGTCGTTGGCGTGACGAGATGGGAAGCCAAAAGGTCTGCCAGTATAAGGATATCTGTCTGAGAAAAGGTGACGTTTGAAACAAGCGCTGTTTCGCCGCTTTCAGCAACCGTCACGCCGACGCCGTAATTTTCACAGCAAATGCCATCGTCTTTGTCGGCAGTGTCTTCGATCGTAATGAAGTAAACAAGTGTTTGCGCGGGCTTTTCTTCAAAGGACAAGAGCTTTTGACAAATTTCCATCTGACGCAACCAAACCACCCCTAAAATAAATACTTCATCGAAATTATTCCACAGGACTTTAATAAATTCCATCGTAAAATAGCGCAGAATCCGACAAAATTCGACAAATACACCACATTTTGCGACAGAATACGGTATTCATCCCCGCTTTATAGACAAGGGTCAAATTAATTAGTGATAATTTGGCAAAAATGTCAATTCAAATTTGCGCCAGACGATAAAATTCTTCTCGTGTCATGAGAACGTTGAGCACATCTAACAAGTTATTGGGCGATAAGCGTTCCGGCAAGTCAAGCATTTTCATGAGGGTTTGCCGCCGTTCGGCGCTCCCAGAGGTGCCAGACAGCCCAAGCTCAAATAAATCGGCTTTTGTGATGGGGTCGCCTGCTCGTGTGGCGGCGCTCTCAGTTAAAAAAGTTGCCCCGGCGCGGACGAGCGCCTCAATAATCACATCGCGGCGCATCCCCTCAACGCCGAGCTTGCCCTCCTTCGAGGCGGTGCGCTTACGCCTTTCGCGCCCTAAAACGTCTGGGATATAGGCGTTTTTAACATTGTTTGTGCCGAGGAGGCTTTTCAGGCGGCCGCGAATGAGAAAACCGGCGCCGTCACTGTCGGTTAAAAGAATCAGACCGCGTTTTTCGGCTAACCGGCGCAGCAGGGCAACTTTTTCCGCATCGGAAAATATCTGAAAGCCGCTCGTTTCGATCACCGTAGCGTCAACGGCTTGACTAACGGTGTTTTTATCGTATCGCCCTTCGACGACAATGACTTCCAAAACGCGTCTCACGATGGTGCCCCTTTCCGTAAAACGGACAGCCGGACAATAAGCTCTGTTAAAAGCTTTTCCGGGTCGCCGCCGCCGTTTAAGCGCAAAGCCGTCTCGGCGCTTTCCGTAACAGCTTGTCGCGCATAAGACAGCGGTGTTTTGCGAGCACTGGCGTATAGCCCTCTTGCCTGAAAATCAAAGCGGATACCGGCAAGCGTCATGAGCGTTTTTTCACCGAGCCCGCTTTCAAGCAAAACGCGTGCCGCTAAAAGCTGGCGGAGCTTTAATCCGATGGAATAAAGGAGCTTGTGTGGCGGCTCGTGCAAGCTTAAAAGGTCAGAGAGCGTTTGCAGGGCATCGTTAAATTGGCCGTCTGCCAGCTGGTCTGTCAGCTTGTATGTCACAGCGTCGAGCACGGGCATGACGAGGGCGTCAATGTCCGCGCGGGTGACGGTGCTGCCGGGGGCGTACTGGCAGACCTTTTCAATTTCACCGTTTAATGTTGTCATAAGCCCGCCGGTCAAGAGAGCCAGATATTCGGCGTCTGTCGTCTCGATTTTTTTACCGGCGTCGGCGACATGCGCTTTGATCCAGCGGACAAGCTTGGAGGCGTCCTGCACTGTGAATTCAACGGTCACAGCGCGGTCTTTTAAAAGCGCTGCTATTTTCTGCCGCCCGTCGGGCTTGTAGTCCAGCGTGTCATAAATGAAGATGAGACAGACGGTGTCCGGCAGCGCCGACAAAAGGTCATAAAGCTTTTTCTTTGTCTCCTCACCGGCTTTGAAAATATCAAAGTCCTGCACCTCGACAAGCGTTCGTTCCGAAAAAACGGGCAGCGTGTCACACGCCTCGGCAAGTGTTTCCATCGTGAGACCGCGCCCGTCAAAGCGCTTATGGTTGAATTCCGGAAACTGGCCGACGAGCCGCTCCCGGATGGCGCCAAGGCTGTTTTCCAGCAGGTAGCGCTCCTCGCCGTGAAAGATATACAGGCTGCCGATGGTGCCGGCGCTGATGGCTGCGCGCAGCGTGTCGTACCCGCTGCTATCCTTTTTTTGTGCCATAAAACGACCTCAATTCTGTGCGTTTGTTTTAAGCCGATGATTTAATTGTGACGGGACCTGCCTCGTCGGTTCGATAGACGAGAATGCCTCTGTCATAAAGCCTTTTAAGTGTCTCCGGCGCGGGATGGCCGTATGTGTTGTAGCCGACGGATATGACGGCAATCTCCGGCGAAACGGCCTGCAGCAGGTCCTCGGACGTCGCCGTTTTTGAGCCGTGGTGCCCGACGATCAAAAGCTCGATATCAGGCAGCTCGGCCGATGCCAAAAGCCTTTTTTCCTGCGCGGCGTTCATATCGCCGGTGATGAGCGCGTCAAAATCGCCACTCGAGCAGAGGATCGACAGACCGCGTTCATTTTCGCCGCCGTCACCGAGCGGCGCGTAGACATGTAAAACGGTATCGGCTGCCGTCACCGCGCAGTTTTGCGTCATCTCGACGACGGCAACGTCGTGCGCGCGGGCGGTGCGCCGGATGTCCTCCGACAGTGTGCCGCTGTCGATGGCGGAGTCCGGCATCAGAATAGCCGACACCTTTTCACGCGATAAAAGGGCGCAAACGCCGTTTGCGTGATCGGCATGGAAATGCGTGAGGATTAAGAGGTCAACCGTTGTCCGCCCGCGGCTTTGAAGGTATTTTGTCAAAATATCGGCGGCGTCCTTGCCGCTTGAGCTGCCGCAGTCTATGACGACAGTGGCGGCACGGCTTGTCAGAACAAGGCACTGGCCTTGGCCGATTTGAAGCGCCGTCACAGAGAGGGCTGGGCTGTCAAAATAAAAAGCGGTCGCCGTCAGGATGATGCACAACGCTACGGACGACAGACAGATAGGGACGATGAGGTGGCGTTTGCTCAGTCTTAGAAGGAGGACGGCGCCAAAGATGATATACAGCGCGACAAGC
Organism: Oscillospiraceae bacterium ZGZL; assembly: GCA_038405045.1. Taxonomy (GTDB): domain Bacteria; phylum Bacillota; class Clostridia; order Oscillospirales; family Oscillospiraceae; genus Sporobacter. Next base: position 555,491 of record JBBZIV010000001.1, read on the forward strand.
CAGACCGTGATGGCCGGATTGGCGGTGTAAACGGCAGCAAGCGGCGTGTGCCCAAAAAATTCTATGACCGCCGTCATGAGCCGCGCCAAGAGGGAAGCAGGAAAAGCGGCCGCCGCGCCGAGCGGAAACCAGATAAAGCCGAGGACGACGGCAGCAACACCGAGACAAAACGCTGCCTCGCACGCCCACAGAACGGCAATGTTTGTAATGGGCGCAACCAGTGAAACGGTGCCGAAGGACAAAGCGATTAATGGCAGCGTGAAGACAAGAGCCCCCACTGTTGCGGCCAGTGTAGCCGCGACATACCGCACAATGCCTTTCAAAAACCGTCGCTGAAGGATTTTAGAGCGTGCCAGCGGGCGGAGAAGCGACGTGTCGAGACGTTCTGTAACGAGAATCATACCGAGCGTCGAAAGAAACGACAGTTGCAGGCCGATGCTCCCAACAGCAAACGGGTTAAACAGCAATATGAGCAGGAGGGCCGCCGATAAGGCCGTAACAGGGTCGTTTTCCCGTTTGACAAACGGTGCCGTCAGAATGAATATCTGCATAATCCCCGCGCGTGTGACGGGCGGCGCAAAGCCGACAACAGCCATAAAGACAAACACAACAGGGATGCCGACAAGCGCCCGCGCACGCCTGTTTTTGATAAGCAAACCGATGAGACCCATCAAAAAGGCGATATTCATGCCGGAGACGGAAATGATGTGCGTCGTGCCGGTCACCGAGAGGGCGGCGGACAACGCGGAAGCGCGGCTTAATTGGGACGTATCACCGATGATGAGCGCCCGCATCAGACCGGCAATGTCTGCCGGGAACAGCCCTGATATTTCATCTCTAACGGCAGCGGCAACACGCGCCGGGAAAAACAAAACCGGCGTGCTCTTCTCCGTCACTGACACGGGGCCTGTCACCGTACCGAACAAATAAACGCCTTTTGAGAGAAAGACATCGGTCTCCTCGCCATACAGCGTGTCAGCCAAACGAAAGCGCGCCGTCACGGTTATAGTGTTTCCGGGCGCGAGGCCGGAAACACTGTCGTCATCGTACAAATACAGCTGCGTCCGGACGGCGGGGTGACCAGCGAGTGAAACGGCAACGGGCAGCTTTGTTACTGTGTCTGTCACAAGCGGCGCATCGCAAACAACAGCCGAAACGGTTCGTGTCTGACCGTCAAGCTGGCGGGCCGGTTCATAAAAGACGGCCTTGTAAATGCCAACCCAGAGAAAACCGGCTGACAGAGATAGCGCGATCAGGAAAAATCGACGTCGCGCAGGGATTCGTAACAACAGGCCAAAGAGCGACAAGGCGGCAGCCGCCGCTGCCGCGATCAGAACAAACGACGGCGGAAGAAGCTTTAGCGATATAAAAACGGCGGCTGAAAAAGACGCGGCCGCCGTCGCCAGCTTGCGCATGACATCGCCCCTTTTTCTCTCTTTTCAGCTAAAATGGTATCATTCGTGCCAGCTTTTGTAAAGCAAATACTGACGGAGCGCCCAAATGAGCGCCTGCATTTTCGGCGGGGTCATGAATTGACAAAAAGATTGTCATTTGGTATAGTCGCTTCAACACTTTAAAGACATATTGATTTAAATCCCAGGGGATTTAAATCAATAAAGATATAAACAGCGCCGCTGTGACGAGGCGCCCAGATGGTTGCGGTTTGTTGCTCGGATCAATACAAGGGGGTATCTGGATGCCGATAACGGAGATTCTCGAAAGAAACTGCAAATTATACGGGGGCGATGTATGCCTCGTCGAAATAAATCCCGAGCAGAAGAACCGTCGGCACGTCACGTGGAAGGAATACGACCTCATTGAGCCGTCCTACGCGCCGTATTACAGGCGGGAGATTACCTGGAATATTTTTAACGAAAAAGCAAACCGCTTTGCCAACTTCCTGCTCGGCTGCGGCATCACAAAAGGAAACAAGGTCGCCATCCTGATGATGAACGGCCTTGAATGGCTGCCCATTTACTTTGGAATTTTGAAGACGGGCGCGCTGGCTGTTCCGCTCAATTTTCGCTATACGTCGGCAGAAATCAAATACTGCCTTGACCTCGCCGAGGCAGACGCTTTGATCTTCGGGCCGGAATTTATTGGCCGCGTTGAAGAGATTGCCGAGGATATCGTCAAAAACCGTCTGCTTCTGTATGCCGGGGAGGGGGCTTGCCCCTCTTTTGCCGAGTGCTACGCAGCGCTGACGGCCGACTGCTCGAGCGCCTCGCCTGACATCAAGCTCACGGATGACGATTTTGCTGCCATTTATTTCTCCTCCGGCACAACGGGCTTCCCAAAGGCGATTTTACATAAACACCGCAGCCTGATGCATGCCTGCTTAGTCGAGCAGGCCCACCACGGCCAGACAAAGGACGATGTATTCCTCTGTATCCCGCCGCTTTATCACACGGGCGCGAAGATGCACTGGTTTGGCAGCTTTCTTGTCGGCGGCAAAGGCGTTTTATTAAAGGGAACAGATCCGAAATACATTTTTGAGGCCGCCTCGAACGAAAAGTGCACGATCGTCTGGCTTCTCGTCCCGTGGGCACAGGACATTTTAAACGCCCTCGACCGCGGTGATCTCAAAATATCCGACTATCAGCTCTACCAATGGCGGCTAATGCACATCGGCGCGCAGCCGGTACCGCAGAGCCTGATCCGACGCTGGAAGGAATATTTTCCGAGCCATCAATATGACACGAATTACGGCCTGTCGGAGTCAAGCGGACCCGGCTGTGTGCACCTTGGTGTTGAAAACATTCACAAGGTCGGCGCCATCGGCATTCCCGGCCATGGCTGGGCTGTCAAAATTGTTGATGAAACCGGCAATGACGTGAAAAAAGGCGACGTCGGCGAGCTTTGCGTCAAAGGCGACGGCAACATGACGTGCTATTATAACGACCCCAAGGCGACAAGCGACACGCTCCGCGACGGCTGGCTTTTTACGGGCGATATGGCGCAGCAGGATGAGGACGGCTTTATTTTCCTCGTCGACCGGAAAAAGGACGTTATCATTACGGGCGGTGAAAACATTTATCCCGTCCAAATCGAAAACTTTTTAAGCGCGCACCCAGATGTGAAGGATGTGGCCGTTATCGGTCTGCCGGACGCCCGTCTCGGCGAGATTTCAGCAGCCATCATTGAAATCAAACAGGGGCATACCTGCACGGCGGAGAGCATCAATAATTTCTGTCATGATCTGCCGCGCTACAAGCGACCGCACCGCATCGTCTTTGCCAATGTTCCGCGTAACCCGACGGGAAAAATTGAAAAACCGCGCCTTCGCAAGCTCTACGGCGCCGAAAGTCTTGTAGCGGACCAAAACAACGCGTAAAGAGGGGATAAACAAATTTACATAAAGGAGAGTGCGCAATGACCGTTAAATTAATTCTGCTTCTCGTATTTGTCGCAGCCACCATCGCCATCGGCATCTACAGCCGTAAAAAGGCAACAGACGTCAATCAGTTCGTGCTGGGGGGGCGCAGCATCGGACCGTGGATGTCGGCATTTGCCTATGGCACAACGTATTTCTCAGCCGTCATGTTCGTCGGGTTCGCTGGCCAGTTTGGCTGGAAATTCGGCCTGTCGGCGACGTGGGTCGGTATTGGCAACGCCATTATCGGTAGCATGCTCGCTTGGCTCATTCTCGCACGGCGGACTCGGATTATGACGCATCATTTAGACAGCGCCACCATGCCTGATTTCTTTTCAAAGCGATATAACAGCAAGGGCATCAAGCTTGCCGCGTCGGCAATTCTGTTTGTTTTCCTGATCCCATATACGGCATCGCTTTACAACGGCCTGTCCAGAATATTCGGCATGGCGTTCAACATTGACTATTCGGTCTGTATCGTCGCAATGGCCGTTTTAACGGCAATTTACGTCATATTGGGCGGTTATCTCGCCACAGCCATCAATGACTTTATTCAGGGGATTATTATGCTGGGCGGCGTCGTAGCCGTCGTCCTTGCCGTTATCAACGGTCAGGGCGGCTTTTCACACGCGCTGACAGCCCTCTCCCAGGTGCCCACTGCAACAGGAAAGACCGGCGCGTTTACATCGCTGTTTGGCCCCGATCCAGTAAACCTTTTTGCAGTTGTTATCTTGACATCGCTTGCAACATGGGGCTTGCCGCAGATGGTTCACAAGTTTTATGCCATCAAGGATGAAAAATCCATCGCCAAAGGAACAATTATCTCAACGATTTTCGCTGTTGTCATTTCAGCGGGCTGCTTCTTCATGGGCGGCTTCGGCAGGCTTTTTGATTCTTCCGCGCTATACAGCAAAAATGTCGTTGTCTTTGACAGAATTGTGCCGAGTATGCTGTCCACGCTGCCGGATATTCTGATTGGCATCGTCGTCATTCTTGTTCTGTCAGCCTCGATGTCCACCTTGGCGGCGCTCGTCATGACGTCGAGCTCCTCCTTAACGCTCGACTTCATCAAGGGGACAGTTGTTAAAAACATGACCGAAAAGAAACAGGTCCTGACAATTCGAATTCTGCTGGCTGTCTTCATTTTGATTTCCGCACTTCTCGCGCTCTTCCAGTATAAATCGACGGTGACGTTTATAGCACAGCTTATGAGCATCTCTTGGGGTGCGCTCGCCGGGTCGTTCCTTGGCCCATTCATCTACGGCCTATATTGGAAACGTGTCACAAGGCCCGCTGTTTGGACGTCCTTCATCGTCGGCGTCGGCCTGACTGTGCTCAACATGATACTCAAGTTCTTTATCATTCCATCCATGACCGCAGCCGGTATCTCAGTATCTAATACGTTCATCGGATTCATTTCATCACCGATCATTACAGGCGTGATTACCATGCTCTTAAGCCTTGTCATCATTCCGGTTGTCTCTCTCATCACAAAGAAGCCGGACGCGCAGCAGATCGAAAGTATCTTCAGCTGCTTTGATAAAAAAGCCGTTAAATAAAAAACTATTACAATAAATTGTTTATGGCTAACAGTCGCCCCTTGTGCCGATTGTTAGCCATAAAACTTTAATTTCAATTTTACAGGGGCGGCAGGTGATGATATAATACAGCAAGTAGCGTCGGCCTCCAACGGCCGGACAACATTAAAGGAGGATCTTTGCTTGAAGGTCTTGATGCTTGGAAACGAGGCGGTTGCCAGAGGGCTTTTTGAAGCCGGGGCAAGCGTTGTTTCCAGTTATCCGGGGACGCCCAGTACAGAGATGACGGAGTTCGTTTCACAATACGATGAGATTTATTCCGAATGGGCGCCGAATGAAAAAGTGGCGATGGAGGTCGCCTTCGGCGCGTCGTTCGGCGGGAAGCGCAGCTTCTGCGCGATGAAGCACGTCGGCCTCAATGTAGCTGCCGACCCGCTGTTTACTATTTCATACACCGGCGTCAACGCCGGTATGGTCATCGGCGTGGCCGACGACCCCGGCATGCACTCGTCGCAAAATGAGCAGGATTCGCGGCATTACGCGCGGGCAGCCAAGCTGCCGATGCTCGAGCCGTCGAATTCTGATGAATGCCTTGAGATGACAAAGGCGGCCTTCGAGCTGTCAGAGCGGTTTGACACGCCGGTGCTTTTGCGCTTATGTACGCGTGTATCCCACTCGCAAAGCGTCGTGGAGACAGGGCCGCGCACTGAAAAACCGGCTGTTCCGTATCAGAAAAACGGCGCAAAGTACATCATGATGCCCGGCAATGCCAAGCGGCGGCATCCCGTTGTTGAAGAGCGGCTCTTAAGCCTTGCCGCCTTTGCTGAAACGAGCGATTTAAACCGCGTTGAAAAGGGCGGCACAAAACTCGGCATCATCGCCTCCGGCACGGCCTATCAGTACGTGAAGGAAGTTTTCGGCGATACCGTCAGCATTTTAAAGCTCGGCCTCGTCTGGCCGCTGCCGACGAAGCTTATTTGTGATTTTGCCGCATCGGTTGACCGGCTTATCGTCGTCGAGGAGCTTGACAGCTTTATTGAGGCGCATTGCCGAGCGCTTGGCCTTACCGTATCCGGGAAGGATATTTTTCCCGTCGTCGGCGAATTTTCGCAAAATCTTATCCGAGAAAAGCTGGGAATTCCGGCAACGCCGGGCAGAACGCTGGATGCGGACATTCCCATGCGGCCGCCCGTCATGTGCGCGGGCTGCCCGCATCGCGGCCTCTTTTACGCGCTTGTGCGCACCAAGGCGGCCGTTATCGGTGATATCGGCTGCTACACGCTTGGTGCCATGCCGCCGCTTGCCGCGATGGATTCGACGATCTGTATGGGCGCGTCTATTTCCGGGCTGCACGGCTTTAACAAAGCGCTGGGGGAAGCGGGAGAAAAAGCTGCCGTCGCCGTCATCGGTGACTCAACGTTTATGCACTCGGGCGTCACGGGCCTCATTGACATCGCCTATAACGGCTCCAATTCAACAGTTATCATCTTGGACAATTCGATTACCGGCATGACGGGCCATCAGCAAAACCCGACGACAGGGTTTAACATCAAAGGTGACCCGGCCGGGAAAATTGATTTGGAAGCGCTCTGCCGCGCCGTCGGTATCCGGCGCGTGCGCGTCGTTGACCCTTATGATCTGCAGCAGTGCCTTGACGCCGTCAAAGAGGAGCTGGCGGCACCTGAACCGTCTGTTATTATTTCGCGCCGTCCGTGCGCGCTGTTAAAGTCGGTCAAGCCAAAGCCGCCCTTAAAGGTTGACCCGGACAAATGCAAAAGCTGCCAAAGCTGTATGAAAATCGGCTGCCCGGCCATTAGTTTTAACGCCGGGAAGGCGACTGTGGACGCAACGCTTTGCGTCGGCTGCGGCGTTTGCACACAGCTGTGCGCCTTCGGCGCGTTTGAATCGACGGAGGAGGCGACAAAGTGATGGAGACAAAAAATATCATGATCGTCGGCGTCGGCGGGCAGGGGTCGCTTCTGGCCAGCAAGCTCCTCGGCAGGCTCCTTTTAAACGCGGGCTATGATGTCAAGGTCAGTGAAGTGCACGGCATGAGCCAGCGCGGCGGCTCTGTCGTGACGTACGTCCGCTATGGTGACAAAGTGGCGTCGCCCGTTATCGATACCGGCGAAGCCGATTACATCGTATCGTTTGAACTATTGGAGGCGGCCCGCTGGCTGTCCTATCTAAAGCCGGACGGGAAAATAATCACAAATACGCAGCAGATTGACCCCATGCCGGTCATCACGGGCGCCGCCGCGTATCCCGATAACCTGGTGTCGGCCATGAAAGCGGCCGGGGCTGATATCGACGCGTTTGACGCCTTGACGCTGGCAAAATCGGCGGGCTCGTCCAAGGCGGTGAACATCGTCTTGATGGGGCGATTGTCCAAATATTTTGCGCTGCCGGAAGACGCCTGGGATAAGGCGATTGCCGAGAGCGTCCCCCAAAAATTCCTTGAGCTCAACAAAAAAGCCTTCGCGCTTGGCAAGAGCGCCGAATAATCAAAAATCCGACAGAGAGGAATGATTTCAATGCAAAATTACTTCCAGCCGGAAATTGAATGCGCCGCACCGGAGCAGTTGAAAAAAATTCAGGATGAGCGGCTTGTTCAAACGGTAAGGCGGATGTACGACAATGTGCCGTACTACAAAAAGCTCATGGATGAAAAGGGTCTCAAACCCGCGGACATTCAATCAACGGACGACTTGCATAAGCTGCCGTTTCTCACGAAGACCGACTTGCGTGACGCCTACCCGTATGGCCTTCTGGCTGCGCCGCTTCATGACTGCGTCCGTATTCACTCCACGAGTGGGACGACGGGCAAGCGCGTCGTCGCCTTTTACACGCAAAACGACTTAAACCTGTGGGACGACTGCTGTGCGCGCGCCATTGTCGCAGCAGGCGGTTCGAAGGACGACGTCGTCCACGTGGCCTACGGCTACGGCCTTTTTACGGGCGGCATGGGTCTCAACGGCGGCGCGCACAACGTCGGCTGCCTGACGCTGCCGATGTCCTCCGGCAACACCGACCGCCAGATTCAGTTCATGGTCGACCTCGGGTCAACGATTCTCTGCTGCACGCCGTCGTACGCCGAGTTTCTCGCGGAGATCATTGAAGAGCAGGGGCTCCGTGATCAGATCAAGCTCAAAGCCGGCATTTTCGGCGCGGAGGCTTGGAGCCAGGAAATGCGCGAGCGCCTGGAAGAGAAGCTGCGCATTAAGGCGTACGATATCTATGGCCTGACGGAGATCATCGGGCCCGGCGTCTCGTTTGAATGTGAAGAGCAAACGGGCATGCACATTAACGAAGACCATTTCATCGCCGAGATCATCGATCCCGACACGGGCGAAGTGCTCCCCGAAGGGACAAAGGGCGAGCTCGTCTTTTCCTGCATCTCGAAGGAAGCTTTTCCGCTTCTGCGCTACAGAACACGCGACATCTGCGTGTTGGAACGCAAGAAATGCTCCTGCGGCCGAACGCTCATCAAGATGGCAAAGCCGATGGGGAGAAGCGACGATATGCTCATCATCCGCGGCGTCAACGTTTTCCCGTCTCAAATCGAGACAGTTCTTCTTGCATACGGCCTGTCGGCCAACTACCAGATCATTGTGGACAGGGTCAATCATACAGACACCCTAGAAGTTTGCGTGGAGATGAACCCGGAGATGTTCTCCGACACGGTCAAGCAGATTGAAGCGCGCGAGCATGAGCTCATGGATAAGCTCCGCTCGATGCTTGGCATCTCCGCGAAAGTGACACTTAAAGCCCCGAAAAGCCTCACAAGAAGTGAGGGCAAGGCCGTTCGCGTTGTTGACAAACGGAAAATTTAAGGAGGCACACGCTATGACGATTGATCAGATTTCTGTCTTTGTGGAAAACAAGCCCGGTAAGCTCGTCGATGTCGTCGAGACGCTCGGTCAAAACGGGATCGATCTCAGAGCTATGTCGATTGCGGATACATCCGATTTCGGCATTCTCCGGCTGATTGTGGACGACACGCCGAAAGCGCTCACCGTTTTGCGCGAGGCCGATTGTGTCACGAGTGTCAATCCAGTGCTTGCCGTCTCCGTTGAGGACGCGCCGGGCAGCCTCGCGAAGGTTCTGCGGGCCCTGTCGGATGCGGCCATCAGCGTTGAATACGTCTACGCGTTCATTACGCATGAGCCGGGCCGTGCATTTGTCATCCTCCGCGTGGAGGATAACGAGAAGGCCGCCGAAATTCTCGCGCAAAATGGCGTCAAGCCTGCCAGTGGCAGCGCCCTTCAATAATGGATAATCCGGTGCCGCAAAGGCACCGGATTTTTTAAAATCCCGTGACATCCGCGTGTGATGAACAGCTTAGTAAAATCCGGCGCAATTTCCGCAGCGCGCTTGCATTGAACACGGAATTCAAATATAATACTGTTAAAACAACAGGCAGCACGCCGAGTGCTTGATTCGGCGGCGCTCTGTTCAATAAGGGGAATCATCCATGAAGGACATATCGCGCATCGCACTGGCCGTGCAGGCCTCCACCACACTGGCCGTTGACGCGCTTGCCAAGCAGATGAAAGCAGACGGGCTGGACGTTGTCGGCTTCGGCACGGGCGAGCCCGATTTTGACACGCCTGATCATATTAAGGAAGCGGCAATCCGCGCTATCCGCGACGGACAGACGAAATACACGCCTGTCGCCGGTATCATCCCGCTGCGCAAGGCAGCGGCCGAGCGGCTCCGCCTTGACTGCGGTGTCGATTATGATTATACGCAGATTGTTGCCGCCAGCGGTGCCAAGCACAACCTTTTCGCCGCCCTGATGACGCTTCTCAATCCCGGGGACGAGGCCATCATCCCGGCGCCCTATTGGGTGACGTACACAGAGGCCGTGAAAATGGCGGGCGGTATCCCCGTCGTGATTACAGCCGGGGAGGAAGCTGGTTTTAAAATAACGGCAGCCCAACTGGAGGCGGCCGTGACGGACAAGACGAAGCTTTTTATTCTCAACAATCCCTCTAACCCGACAGGGATGCTTTATACGAAGGATGAGCTTGAAGCCCTTTGCGATGTCTGTGTCCGGCATGATCTCTATATCATTTCGGATGAAATTTACTACAGGCTCGTCTATGACGGCAAAAAATTTACGAGTGTTGCGTCGTTGGGTGAAGACGTGAAAGCGCGAACCATTCTCATTAACGGTGTTTCCAAGTCCTATGCCATGACGGGCTGGCGTATCGGGTTTGCCGCCGCGCCGAAAAATCTCGCAACAGTCATGACGAATTATTTAAGCCACGCCACCAGCGCGCCGTCGACAATTTCCCAGTTTGCCGCCTGTGAGGCGCTCTCCGGCGCGCAGGACGGCATTGACGCCATGCGCGACGTTTTTCAAAAGCGGCGAGACTATATCGTGGGGCGCATCAACGCCATGGAAGGCGTTGGCTGTATTAAACCTGACGGTGCTTTTTACGTCATGCTCAACATTAAAAAGCTCCTCGGTAAAACACTTGGCGGCCGTGTCATCCATAACGCCGACGATTTTGCTTTGGCGTTTCTCGAAAAGGGGCTCGTCGCTGCTGTTTCGTGTGTTGGCTTCGGTGCGCCGGAATTTGTCCGCTTTACGTATGCCGCGTCTATGGAGAATATTGAAAAGGGGCTTGACCGGCTCGAAAAATTCCTGAAAGGATAACAAAGAGGCAAAACAACTGAATATAAAGGCTTTGGAATCGGAGGAACGCGTATGACAGATCAAAGAATCTACGTGGACAATGCGGCGACAACGGCTGTCTCGGACATCGCTTTTAATGCGATGCTGCCGTACTTCAGGGACAGCTTCGGCAACCCGTCTGCAACGCACAGCTATGGTACTCAAGCAAAAAGCGCTGTCGAAGAATCCCGAAAAACAATTGCCACCTGCCTCGGCGCACGCGTCAATGAGATCTACTTCACTTCCGGCGGCACAGAATCAGACAACTGGGCGCTTATGTCCTCCGTCGCGCTGCGGCAGAAGGGCCGCCACCTGATTACGACCGAGATTGAGCACAGCGCTGTCTACAAAACGGCACAGTATCTGGAAAAAAAGGGATACGAGGTCACCTTTCTGCCGGTTGATCGCTATGGCCTTGTCAGCCCCGAGCAGCTTGAAGAAGCCATTCGCGAAGATACCATTCTCGTCAGCATTATGACGGCCAACAATGAGATCGGGACAATCCAGCCCATTCGTGAGCTTTGTGCTGTTGCTAAAAAGCACCGGGTCCTTTTTCATACGGATGCCGTTCAAGCCGCCGGGCATATTCCGATTTATGTCGGCGAGCTGGGCGTTGACATGCTCAGCATCTCGTCACACAAATTCCACGGCCCGAAAGGTATCGGCGCGCTGTATATCAATATCAGAACGGTTTTGCCCCCAATGGTCATCGGCGGCGGGCAGGAAAAGGGGAAACGCTCCGGCACGCTCAACGTTTCCGGCATTGTCGGCATGGCGGCGGCCCTCGGTGACGCGTCGAGCCGAATGGATGAAATCGTCGGGAAGACAACGGCGATGCGCGATATGCTGACAACAGAGATTCTAAAAATGCCCGGCGTCCAGCTGACGGGTCACCCGGAAAACCGCGTACCGGGAATCGCCTCTTTTATATTTAGTGGGATCAGTGGAGAGCCTCTTATTGCCGCGCTTAACGAAGCCGGTATCTGTGCCAGCGCCGGCAGCGCCTGCAGCGCCGGTTCCGGCGAGCCGTCCCGCATCCTCAAAGCCCTCGGGCTTACTCAAATGGAAAACGCCGCACCCCTGCGCTTGTCTATCAGCGAATACAATACGCCCGAGCAAATGAATCAGATCATTGCAGCGTTGCCTGCGGCGCTTAAAAGAGCCGCCGCCGAGCGCGTTGTCCCAAAATATATTAATCTTGACGATTATTGATAATTGCCCGAAAGGAACAACACAATGCCGACAAACGTTTATGAAAGCCCCTTATCATCCCGCTACGCGAGCGACGAAATGTTGTATCTGTTCTCCGCCGATAAAAAGTTTTCAACCTGGCGCAGGCTTTGGCTGGCGCTTGCCCGCGCGGAAAAACAGCTCGGTCTTGAGATTTCAGATACACAGGTCGATGAGATGGCGGCGCATTTAACGGATATTGACTATCAGAAGGCCGCCGAGATGGAAAAAAAGCTGCGGCACGACGTTATGGCCCATGTCCACACGTTTGGTGACGTTTGCCCGGCGGCGTTTCCGATCATCCACCTCGGCGCGACAAGCTGTTACGTCGGCGACAATACGGATATCATCCTCATGCGTGACGGTCTTCGCCTGCTTAAAAGCAAACTCTTAGGCGTTATTGAGCGTTTGGCGGACTTTGCCGAGCAGTATAAAAACCTGCCGACGCTCGGTTTTACCCATTTCCAGCCCGCCCAGCTGACAACCGTTGGCAAGAGAGCCGCCCTTTGGCTCAATGAGTTCGTCATGGACCTCGACGAAGTCGATTTCCGGTTGCAAACGCTCAAGCTGTTGGGCTCAAAGGGGACAACGGGCACACAGGCGAGCTTCATGGCACTATTTGACGGCGACCACGGAAAAATTAAAAAGCTGGACGCGCTCATTGCCGAAGAAATGGGGTTTGACGGCGTCGTGCCGGTCTCCGGCCAAACGTATTCGCGCAAGACGGACGCTTTTGTGCTCGGCACGCTCTCCGGCATCGCGCAGAGCGCCGCGAAATTTGCAACCGACATGCGGCTTTTAAGCCACCTCAAAGAGTGCGAGGAGCCGTTTGAAGGCAAACAGATCGGCTCGTCAGCCATGCCGTATAAGCGCAATCCCATGCGTTGTGAGCGCATTTGCGCGCTGTCGCGCTATGTTATCGTTGACGCGCAAAACGCGGCCATCACGGCGCAGAGCCAGTGGTTTGAGCGCACGCTGGACGATTCGGCTAACAAGCGCCTGTCGGTGCCGGAGGCGTTTTTAGCGGTTGACGCCATCTTAAACATCTGCCTCAACGTTGCAAATGGTATCAAGGTCTATCCAAAAGTGATCGACAAGCATATCCGTGAAGAACTGCCGTTTATGGCGACGGAGAACATCATGATGCAGGCCGTCAAAAAAGGCGGCAACCGGCAGGAGCTGCATGAAGCCATCCGCGTCCATTCGGTCGCAGCCGGGAGCGTTGTGAAAGAAGAAGGCCTTGCCAACGATTTGATCACCCGGCTGGCAAATGACCCGCTCTTTGGTCTGACCGAGGCGGAAATACAGGCCGAGCTTGACCCAGCCAAATATATCGGCCGGGCGCCGGAGCAGGTGACGGAATTTTTGGAATCCATTGTCCGCCCGCGTTTAGAGGCGACGGCTGACGCCCGCCTTGGCGGGGAGACAGAGCTGAAGGTTTAGAACCATTCGGCGACGCGCCTTTTGAAAGGGGCTGTTACGATGACCTACAACGTCCGCGTTGTCACGGCGGAGGATGCGCTCAACCTCAATAAAATCGCCGAGAAATACCCGTTTGACATCTGGGTTCACGGCAATAGCGGCACGGCGGACGCGAAATCCCTCCTCGGGCTTATGCTGCTGACGATTGAGTCTGAGCTGACGCTCGTCGTCGAGGGAGAAGGCGATTTGTCAGCCTTTGAAAGAGACATTGCGCCATTTAAAAGACAATAATAAAACCGGCCGCTTTTTAGCGGCCGGTTTGTTCGTTAAAACATTACTTTTTCTTTTTCTCTTCGAGGTATTTCATCATGGCGCTGGCGGCCGTTTTACCGGCGCCCGCTGCAAGGATAACAGTCGCGGCACCTGTTACGGCGTCGCCGCCCGCAAAAACACCCTCGCGCGTTGTCGCGCCGTTTTCATCCGCGACAAGGCAGCCGTGCTTGTTGGCCTCCAGACCTTTCGTCGTTGATTTGATAAGGGGGTTCGGGCTCGTGCCAACGGAGATGATGACGGTATCAACATCGATGACGAAGTTGGAGCCTTCCTTAGCAATCGGACGGCGGCGGCCAGAAGCGTCGGGTTCGCCGAGCTCCATTTCAACGCATTCGATGCCGACGACGCGGCTGTTCTCATCACCGATAATTTTGACGGGGTTTCTGAGAAGCTGGAACTCGATGCCCTCTTCGATGGCATGGTGCACTTCCTCGCTCCTGGCGGGCAGCTCGTCCATCGAGCGGCGGTAGATGATATAAACCTTTTCGGCGCCCATGCGCTGCGCGCAGCGTGCCGCGTCCATGGCAACATTGCCGCCGCCGACGACGGCGACGCGCTTGCTTTTAACAGCCGGCGTATCGTAGCCATCCTTGTAGGATTTCATGAGATTAATACGCGTTAAATACTCGTTGGCCGAGTAGACGCCGAGAAGCGATTCGCCCTCGATGTTCAAAAACTGGGGAAGCCCCGCGCCGCTGCCGATAAAAACGGCCTCATAGCCGTCAGCGAACAGCTCGTCAATCGTCATTGTCTTACCGACGACCATATCCGTTTTGATGGTGATACCGTAGCTTTGAAGCTGTTCGACTTCTTTTTTAACGATCGACTTCGGGAGGCGGAACTCAGGGATGCCGTAAATCAAAACGCCGCCGGCGTCATGAAGGGATTCAAAGACCGTGACGTCAAATCCGTTCATCGCCAGGTCGCCCGCACACGTGAGACCGGCCGGGCCGGAGCCGACGACGGCAACCTTCACGCCGTTTTTCTGAATCGTCGGGCAGGCCTTTTTTTCCGCGCAGGTAATGTGGCGGTCGGCGGCGAAGCGCTCAAGGCGGCCAATGCCGACAGGCTCACCCTTGATGCCGCGTACGCATTTGGCCTCGCACTGAGACTCCTGTGGGCAGACACGGCCGCAGACAGCGGGGAGGCTGTTCGTGGAGGTCAGAACTTCATAAGCGGCCTCGTAGTCGCCTTCGGAAATTTTGCCGATAAACTCGGGTATGCGCACGTTAACGGGGCAGCCCTCAACACACGGCTTGTTTTTGCAGTTGAGGCATCTAGCTGCTTCGTTTTTGGCCATTTCCTCGGTGTATCCGAGCGCGACTTCTTCAAAGTTTTTATTGCGGACCTGCGGTTCCTGCTCCGGAATCGGGGTCTTTTTCTTATCCATGTTAGCCATGCGTTCTGATACCTCCCGTCAGTCTGCAAACATGCTCGCGGTCATGCTGCTCACGCTCTTTATAAATCGAGTTGCGCTTCATAAGCTCGTCAAAGTCAACCTTATGGCCGTCAAAATCAGGGCCTTCAACACACGCAAAACGCATGACGCCGTCCACCGTGACGCGGCAGCAGCCGCACATGCCGGTGCCGTCGATCATGATAGGGTTGAGGCTGACCGTGCAGGGCACATTAAAGGGCTTTGCTGTGTCGCACAACAGTTTCATCATAATAATGGGGCCGATGGCAATGACCATATCATATTGATTACCAGCCTCCAGAAGTGATTTGAGCTTCGTTGTTGTGAAGCCCTTTTCACCGGCCGTGCCGTCGTCTGTCATCAGGTAATAATTTTTGCAGACCTTTTTCATCTCGTCTTCAAGGATAACAATATCCTGGCTGCGGAAGCCGGCGATGATGTCAACCTCGGCACCGGCGTTGAAAAGCGCCTTGGCGGAGGGGTAAGCAATGGCGCAGCCGACGCCGCCGCCGACAATACAAACCTTTTTGATGCCCTCGATATGCGTGGGGATACCGAGAGGGCCGACAAAATCGGCAATCGAGTCGCCCGCATTGAGCTGATCAAGCATCATCGTGGAGCGGCCAACAATCTGGAAGATAATCGTCACTGTCCCTCGGACAGGGTCGGTATCCGCAATGGTCAGCGGAACGCGTTCACCGAATTCATCGATCTTGAAGATGATGAACTGCCCGGCGAGCGCCTTTTTTGCGATTTCAGGTGCCTCAATTTCCATTAAGGTAACCGCATCGTTCAGTTTCTTTTTTGTAGCAATTCGAAACATGTAATTTATAGACCTCCCTGACATTATATTTTCATTTTAGTCCAACGCAACCGATTATACCAGCGGAAATAACATGCTTATAGCCGATTCGACTTTTTTTGTATTATTTTTGTGATGTGCAAGTTACTCTTTTTTGAGTTCTTTATCGATTTCCTCAAGAAGTTTCCGGTCCAGCTTGTCTTGAAACGACAGTTTCTCATACAAATCAGGGCGGCGCAGGCGCGTGCGGAGAATCGACTGTTTCCGCCGCCATTTGTCAATATTTTTATGATGACCGGACAAAAGGACCTCCGGGACGCGGCGGCCGTTCCAGATTTCCGGCCTTGAATACTGCGGGTGTTCCAAAAGGCCGTTCCAGTGGCTCTCGTTCGTAAAGCACGATTCATCCGGCAAAACACCCGGCACAAGGCGGCAGATGGCGTCGGCAACGGCGAGCGCGGGTATTTCGCCGCCGGTCAGAACAAAGTCACCCAGGGAAATTTCCTCGTCGACGCTCTCCTCGATAAACCGCTCGTCGATGCCTTCATAATGGCCGCAGACGAGGATCAGTCTGTCATAATCGTTTTTAAGTCGTATTGCGTCTGCCTGTGTAAATACCGTCCCGCAAGGGGAGAGGTAAATGGTGTGAACGCGTGAGCCTGCCTCATCGCAGATGTGCTTCCAGCAATCATAAAGCGGCTGTGCCTGCATGACGCAGCCGCGGCCGCCGCCATAGGGGTAGTCGTCCACCTGATTTTGCCGGTTCGTCGTATAATCGCGGATTTGATGGCAAACAACGCGCACAAAACCACGCTCCTGCGCGCGGCCGATGATGCTCTCGGAAAGCACATCGCCGACCGTCTCGGGAAACAGTGTCATGATATCAATAATCATGACATGCCCTCGATCCGGTGAAAGGTGATGATACCGGCGTCCAAGTCAACACGGCGGACAAAGTCGGGCACGGCCGGGATGAGGATTTCACGCGTTCCGGTAATAACGTACACGTTATGCGGCGTGAGCGTTAAAACGTCCGTCACGCGGCCGAGCTTTTCACCCGTATCGTCGTCAAAGGCGTCAAGCCCGATCAGATCGGCAATAAAATGCTCGCCCGGCGGTAAAGAAGCGTCATCCCGCTTAATATAGACTGTTTTATTTTTCAGCCGGACGGCGTCGTCGATGGTTTCAACGCCGCCAAATAAAACGATGAGACTGCCCTTGTGCACCCGCGCCGAAATAACAGCGACGGGCGCGCCGTCTAGATAGAGCGTTTTAAACGCGGCGAGAAAGGCTGGGGTGTTGGCCCACGGCTGGATTTTAACCTCGCCGCGGATGCCATGCGTCCCCGTGACCTTTCCAGCTTCGAGAAACTCTTTGAGCATGGATGACCTCCGATATCATCAGTCGACAATATCAACGCTGATGCGCTTGCCCTGCCGCTGGGCGACGGAACGCATGAGCGCCCTGATTTCCTTGGCAACCTTGCCTTGACGGCCGATGACCTTACCCATGTCGCTCTGCGCCACACGCAGCTCAAAAACCGTCTCCGTCTCGGTTTCCTTTTCCGTCACGGTGACGTCGTCGGGGTTGTCGACGAGATTCTGCGCGATATAAAGCAGCAACTCTTTCATTGTCTTTCCTCGGATTAAACAGCGCCGGATTTTTTAAGAAGCGCCTTGACGGTGTCGGTCGGCTGGGCGCCGTTTTTGATCCAATACTGCGCGCGCTCAGCATCGACTTTCAGTTCAACCGGCTCGGTCAGCGGATTGTATGAGCCGATCTCCTCAATGCAGCGGCCGTCACGCGGGGAGAGGGAATCGGCCACGACGATTCTGTAATAGGGGTTTTTCTTCGCGCCCATGCGGCGCAGTCTGATTTTTACCATGATGTTTGCCTCCGTTATTTAAATAGATTTTATAATTCAATATCAAGTGATATTAAATGGCGTTATGTGCTAAAAGCCGAAAAGGCCTTTTTTGCCTTTCGGGCCTTTGCCGCCGCCGAACATGGCGGGCATCCGGCCCTTCGACATCTGCTTTGTCATGGTCTGCATCATTTCAAATTGCTTGAGCAGACGGTTGATGTCGACGACCTGTGTGCCGCTCCCAGCGGCGATGCGCTTTTTCCGGCTGGAGTTTAAAAGGGTGGGGTTGTCACGCTCACGCTTTGTCATTGACAGGATGATGGCCTCTGTTTTTGTAATATCCTTTTCGTTGATGGAAGCGCCGGACAGAGCCTTCGCGTCGACGCCCGGCAGCATCCCGGCAATCTCCGACAGGCTGCCCATCGATTTGAGCTGCGTCAGCTGTTCGTAATAATCCGTCAGCGTAAACTTGTTTTTTGAGAGCTTTTCCGCCATCTCGCGGGCTTTCTTCTCGTCAAAGTTCTGCTCGGCCTTTTCGATGAGGGTCATCACGTCGCCCATACCGAGAATCCGCGAGGCCATCCTGTCGGGGTGGAAAACCTCAATCTGGTCAAGCTTTTCGCCCGTGCCGGCAAATTTGATGGGCTTGCCCGTCACGGCCCGGACGGAAAGCGCCGCGCCGCCGCGGGCGTCACCATCAAGCTTTGTCATCAAAATACCGTCAATGCCTAATGCGTCGTTAAAGGCCTGCGCGGCGTTGACGGCGTCCTGGCCGGTCATCGCGTCAATGACAAGCAGGATTTCTGTGGGCTGTACGGCAGCCTTGATGTTTTTTAGTTCGTCCATCAGCGCCTCGTCGATATGAAGGCGACCGGCGGTGTCGAGAAAAACCATGTCGTTGCCGTGCTTATTGGCGTGCGCGATGGCCGCCGTGGCAATCTCAACGGGATTGGCCGTCCCCATCTGGAAAACAGGCAGATCGAGCTGCTTGCCAACCGTTTCAAGCTGTTTAATGGCCGCCGGGCGGTAAATGTCGCACGCGACAAGGAGGGGACGTTTGCTGTGCTGTTTGCGCATAAGCGCGGCAAGCTTGGCACCATTTGTCGTCTTACCGGCGCCCTGTAAGCCGACGAGCATGACAACCGTCGGCGGCTTTGATGAAATCTGAATTTTAGCGTTTGTTGTGCCCATCAAAGCCGTGAGCTCTTCGTTCACAATTTTAATGACCATCTGCGCCGGGGTGAGGCTCTCCAAAACGTCCTTGCCGACGGCGCGGGCGCTGACAGCCGCTATAAAGTCCTTGACAACCTTAAAGCTGACGTCGGCCTCCAAAAGCGCGAGGCGAACCTCCCGCATGGCCTCCTTAATATCGGCCTCGTGGAGGCGCCCTTTACCCCGCAGCTTTTTAAAGGCTGCGCCAAGTTTTTCGGAAAGGCTTTCAAATGCCATAAATGTCCCTTAACCTTTCAGACCGTTTAACATATCGTAAAGCTCCTGCAGCCGCCGGGACGGCGTACCGTTTTGCGCCTGCTCGGCCAGTAATTCACCGGTAAGCGCAGCGGCTTTATCCGCCACGGACTGCATCAGTGCAAAGCGCTGAATAAGGCCGGTTTTGCGCTCAACAGCCGACAGGGTGTTTTCCGCCCGCATAATCAAATCGTGTACGCCCTGGCGGGAAATCCCGGCGTTTTCCGCAATCTCGGAAAGCGAGAGATCTTCGTTGTGGTAGAGGTCAAAGTATTCGCGCTGTTTGTCCGTCAGAAGGTCGCCGTAAAAATCAAAAAGCATCGCCATCTGGAGCTTTTTATCCGTCATGCTGGCCGCCTCCGGTGTTAAGCATTATTACTTGACACATGATACAGCAAAAAGTGCCGTCCGTCAAGCTGTATTTGACGCAGGTTTACCGGCGGTCGACTGGGAGAGCTTGGCTGAAGACATAGTTTAGCTTTATGGGAATAAAATGAAACGGATAACGCGTAAAGGAGTGCTGACCATGCAGTGTCGGATCGCCGACCTTCGGTGCAAGGAGGTCATCAATGTTTGCACCGGTTTTCGGCTGGGTTTTGTCTGCGACGTCCTAGTCGACACCCTGACGGGCTGTGTCATCGCCATTGTTGTCCCGGGGCCGTGCCGATTTTTCGGCCTGTTCTGGCATGAAGACGATTATGTCATCCCGTGGGAGTGTATTCGCTGCATCGGGGAGGACATCATCCTCATCGACGTGGGCGGCGATTACCGCCGCGAAAAACGCCGCAAGTTTATTTGGGTATAAATAAGACGCACCTAATGGGCATGATCGTCGGCACAGGCTGGCGATCATGCCTTTTTCCATGCATCATTATAATAAAAATAATTCGTATTGTATATAACATTAGTACTTGATTTTACCGGATTTATCTGTTAAACTACCATTTGCTGTACAAATACGCACAGCCTCGGATTTCGCGCCGTGTGCCGTAAGGTCGGCTTGAAAGCTGATGAGGCTGGAGGAAAAACAAAATTGGAGGAAAAATCATGGCAGTAGTCTCAATGAAACAGCTTCTCGAAGCGGGTGTCCATTTCGGCCATCAAACGCGCCGCTGGAACCCCAAAATGGCGCACTATATTTACATGGAGCGCAACGGCATTTATATCATCGACCTGCAGAAGACGGTTAAAAAGCTGGAAGAAGCTTATAACTTCGTCCGCACGCTCAGCGAAAACGGCGGCTCAATTCTTTTCGTGGGCACGAAGAAGCAGGCGCAGGATGCCATTAAGGAAGAGGCAGAGCGCGTCGGCATGTTTTTTGTCAACGCCCGCTGGCTCGGCGGCATGCTGACAAACTTTAAAACGATGCGCACCCGCATCGACCGTCTCGCCCAGCTGCGCAAAATGCAGGAAGACGGGACGTTTGACATGCTTCCGAAAAAGGAAGTTATCAAGCTCTCGAATGAAATCGAAAAGCTCGAAAAATATCTCGGCGGCGTTAAGGACATGAAAAAGCTCCCGTCGGCCCTCTTTATCGTCGACCCCCGCAAAGAGCGCAACGCCATCGCCGAGGCACGCAAGCTGAAAATCCCGATCGTCGCGATTGTTGATACCAACTGCGATCCTGACGAAATTGATTATATCATCCCCGGCAACGACGACGCCATCCGTGCTATTCGACTCATTTCGCAAGCCATGGCAAGCGCCGTTCAGGAAGGCCGCCAGGGGCTTGACGTTGCCGAGACGCCTGCTGCGGAAGCGGCAGCGGCACCGGCAAAAGAGGAGGCAGAATAAGATGGCATTTTCCGCACAGGACGTTAAAGAGCTCCGTGAACTGACGGGCGTCGGCATGATGGACTGCAAAAAGGCGCTGACGGAATCCGACGGCGATATGCAAAAGGCCATTGACTGGCTGCGCGAAAAGGGTCTCGCCGCTGCGCAGAAAAAAGCAGGCCGCATTGCCGCTGAAGGCATGGCCTATTCAGCTGTTATTGATAGCATCGGCGTCGTTGTCGAAGTCAATGCGGAGACAGACTTTGTCGCGCAGAACGAGAAGTTTGTCGATTTCGTGAAGGGCGTTGCCGAGGCTGTCGCCAAAAACGCACCGGCCGACCTTGAGGCGCTTTTGGCTTCCAAGTATCCCGGTTCCGACAAAACGGTTCAGGAGATGCAGCAGGAAATGGTGCTCGTCATCGGCGAGAACATCACAACGCGCCGCTTTATCCGGTACACCGAAGGCGTCTGCGTGCCGTATGTTCACGCGGGCGGCAAAATCGGCGTCATGGTGAATATGGACGTTTCAGGTATTGCCGACATGGACGCCGTTACGGCGCTCGGCAAGGACATCGCCATGCAAATCGCGGCGATGAACCCCTCCTACAGAGATAAGTCGGACGTTGACCAGACTGTTCTCGACAAGGAAAAAGAAATCCTCATGATTCAGGCGAAGGAAGACCCGAAGAACGCCAGCAAGCCCGAAAACATCATCGAAAAGATGGTTCTGGGCCGCGTCGGCAAATTCTATGAGGAAAACTGCCTCCTGCAGCAGGCCTTTGTCAAGGGCGATAAGATTACCGTTGAGCAGCACGTGGCGCAGACAGCCAAGGCGCTCGGCGGCACGATTACCGTCAAGGCGTTTACACGCTTTGAAAAAGGCGAGGGCATCGAGAAGAAGCAGGAAAACTTCGCCGACGAGATTTCCAAGCTCGTTCAGTAAGCATCAAACAAATCAACAGCCGCCGGTTTTTAACCGGCGGCTGTTTTGCGTGTTCGCTCCTACCGACTGCGAGCCCGTGTCATTCTGAGCGCAGCGAAGAATCCTTAGCTCCGATTAGAATCAAATCTTCGGTTGGTCCGCGCCGCAGAAGGACAGACCGGGGTTCAGGCCTTTTTTGAGGCGCGGTTTATGGCGCTGATGATGCCGCGCAGGGGTGCGAGGTTGATGTTGGGGGACATGCCGACGCCGAAAAAGTCGTGCCCGGCCTCATCGCGTAGCTGGATATACGCAACCGCCTGCGAATCGGAACCGTCTGAGATGGCGTGCTCCTTGTAGTCGACAAACGTTAAGCGATCCATTTTCTGGCCGCGGATGGCGTTAAAGAAGGCATCAACCGGGCCGTTACCCTCACCGCTGATGTCAAAGGTCGTGTCCTTGTGGACCATAGTGCCACTGAAATGGACAATTGACTGATCATTTTCTTCGGAAGACTCCGAAAAAGCGTGGCGGACGAGGCGGTAGGGGGCGTCAAGATTGAGATATTCCTGTTTAAACAGCTCAAAAATGCGCTCCGGCAGGAGTTCCTTGCCAACGTTATCGCTCTCTTTCTGAACAACAGCGGAAAACTCCGCCTGCATGGCCTTTGGCAGTTCAAAGCCAAAATTGTGCTCCATGATAAACGCCGTGCCGCCCTTGCCGGACTGGCTGTTGATACGGACGATGGGCTCAAAGCGACGGCCGACATCGGCAGGATCAATGGGGAGGTAGGGGATTTCCCAATACTCCGTGCCGGACTCTTTCATATACTTAAAGCCCTTATTAATCGCGTCCTGATGCGAGCCGGAAAACGCCGTAAAAACGAGATCGCCGGCGTAGGGATGACGTGGGTGGACGGGCAGGCGTGTGCACTTTTCATACAGCGCCCGTATTTTCGTGATGTCCGACAAGTCGAGCTTTGGGTCAATGCCTTGGGAATACATATTCATCGCCAGCGTCACGAGGTCGACATTGCCGGTGCGCTCGCCATTACCGAAGAGCGTGCCCTCAACGCGCTGGGCACCCGCCAGCATGGCAAGCTCCGCAGCGGCGACGCCGGTGCCGCGGTCGTTATGGGGATGAATGCTGATGATGGCCGCGTCGCGGTTTGGCAGGCGGGTGATGAAGTACTCGATTTGATCGGCGTACTGGTTCGGCATACTGCCCTCAACAGTAGACGGCAGATTCAGAATCACGGGGTTTTCCTTTGTCGCGCCCAGCGCCGTCATGACAGCCTCACAGATTTTGACGGCGTTGTCCATCTCTGTTCCCGAAAAGCTCTCCGGGGAATATTCAAAGCGGATGTTCATGCCGCTGTCAATCGCCGGGCGGCTTAAATCACGGATGAGGGCGGCGGCGTCGACAGCGATTTTGATGATGCCGTCCATGTCGGTTTTGAAAACGACCTTGCGTTGGAGTGTCGATGTCGAGTTATAGAAGTGAATAATAACGTTTTTAGCACCATGAACGGCGTCAAACGTCTTTTTAATGAGGTGTTCGCGCGCCTGAACGAGCACCTGAATCGTCACGTCATCCGGGATATGGCCCCCGTCGATGAGCGTTCGGAGGATTTCGTATTCCGTTTCAGAGGCCGACGGGAAGCCAACTTCAATTTCTTTAACGCCGATATCGACGAGCATTTTGAAGTAGTCGAGTTTTTCAGAGAGATTCATGGGGTCGATAAGCGCCTGGTTACCGTCGCGCAGGTCAACGCTGCACCAATCGGGCGCTTTTGTGAGCACCTTGGAGGGCCACACGCGCGTGGTCATCACTTCGGGCCTAAAGGGGATATACTTTTCGTGTGCTGTTTTCATGCTGGTTCCTCCTTACAGTTATGGCTGTCGGGGAAATCAAAACGCCCCCGACGATACAATCGTCGGGGGCGTGACATTCACGCGGTACCACCCCGGTTCGGCAGCGGCTTGCGCCGGTGCCCTCGTGACCTCTGATAAGGTCTGTGCCGATAACGAGGCCAACCGTCCCACCCTACATGTCGGGCAGGCGACTCCGGGATGAGCTATACACATTTATCGGTGTGCCGCCTCGCACCAACCGGCGGCTCTCTGAAGTCACGTCAAAATGTCTTGTTCCCTTCAGCGTCTTTAATATTCTAACATTACTAAAATTTATTGGCGTTGTCAAGACCGTTTTTTGCGCTCAAATGCTGCTGCCCATCCGGCAATGGGGGCGCAAGGCGCACGCGGCGCAGTCGGGCCGCCGCGCTGTGCAGACGGCTCTCCCGTGCAGCACGAGCCGGTGGCAAAAATCGGAGGATTCATCCGGCGGCAAAAGCGCGCGCAGGGCCGTTTCGATTTTAACGGGGTCCTCTGTGTCCACGAGGCCGAGCCGGTTTGACAGCCGGATACAATGCGTGTCAACGACGATGGCCGGTTTTTTATAGACGTCGCCGAGGATGAGGTTGGCTGTTTTACGCCCGACACCAGGTAGTTTCAGTAAAGCCTCCATCGTATCGGGCACACGCCCAGAAAAATCACGAATGAGCATCTGCGCGGCGGCAACGATATCACGCGCTTTGGCATGATAAAAGCCGCAGGAGTGAATATAGCGTTCAACATCTTGAATGTCAGCATTGGCGATCGCATCGAGTGTCGGAAACGCCGCGTAAAAAGCCGGTGTAATTTTGTTGACGCGCTCGTCTGTACACTGGGCAGCCAGGCGTGTGGCGAACAACAGCTCGTAGTCCTTTTTATAGTGCAGCGAGCAGGCAGCGTCGGGGTATAATGATGCCAGAACACGGATGATATCTTGTATGGCGTTTTGACCGGTCATAAAAAATCTCCAAAAAGAATATTTAATCCGATCATAGCATGACACCTGTTGAAAAGCCACTCATTTTACAGAATTATGTGTTGAAAAAGCGGCGGAAGTTCTATATAATGTCCTTAATTTTATGTTATTGGAGGAAGACCCGTGATTCGAGAGATGATGGCCGCGATTTCCGGTTACGACCCGGAGGTCGGTGCGGCAATTGAAAAGGAATTTGCCCGCCAGCGCCGCAATATTGAACTGATTGCTTCTGAAAACTGTGTCACGGAGCCTGTGCTGCTTGCCGCCGGTACAGTTTTGACGAATAAATATGCCGAAGGCTATCCCGGCCACCGCTATTACGGCGGCTGCGAAGAAGTCGACGTGGTAGAGACGATTGCCATCGAGCGCGCGAAAAAGATTTTTGGCGCGAATTTCGTCAACGTCCAGCCGCACTCCGGCGTCTCGGCCAACTATGCGGCCTATATGGTGCTCACGAAACCGGGCGATACGGTACTTGGCATGAATCTTGACCACGGTGGCCATCTGTCGCACGGCAGCCCGGCTAACTTTTCCGGCAAATATTATAACATCGTCTCCTACGGCGTCACGCCCGACACAAACCTTATTGATTACGACGAGGTGCGCGCACTGGCTAAGAAGCATCTGCCGCGCATGATCGTTGCCGGTGCCTCCGCCTATCCCCGTATTATCGACTTTAAGGCGTTTTCAGAAATCGCCAAGGAAGTCGGCGCGTCACTCATGGTTGACATTGCCCACATTGCAGGCCTCGTTGCCGCCGGTGAGCATCCGTCGCCCGTGCCGTATGCCGACATTGTGACGACGACGACGCATAAAACGATGCGCGGCCCCCGTGGCGGCCTCATTATGACAAACGATGAGGCGCTTGCCAAGAAAATCAACAGCGCCGTATTCCCGGGCGCGCAGGGCGGCCCCCTGATGCACATTGTTGCCGCCAAGGCCGTCGCCTTCGGCGAAGCCCTCAAGCCCGAATACAAAACGTATCAGCAGCAGATTCGCAAAAACGCCAAGGCGCTGGCGGAAGCCCTTTTAGGCTATGGCTTTGACCTCGTTTCCGGCGGAACGGACAATCACCTCATGCTCGTTGACCTGCGCAAGTTCAACGTGACAGGGCGCGACATGGAAAAGCTTTTAGACACCGTTTATATTACAGCCAATAAAAATAAAATTCCGAACGACCCGCAGAATGCCTCTCTCACAAGCGGCATCCGCCTCGGCACACCGGCCGTCACCGGCCGTGGGTTCATGGAAGAAGACATGAAAAAGGTCGCCGAGCTCATTTTCCTCACAGCTTCGGATTACAATAACAAAGCCGATTATATCCGCAGTGAGGTGAGTCAGCTCACGGAAAAATATCCGTTGTACAATTAATCATAGTAGGCACCAACCGGGCGGGAGCAATCCCGCCCGTTTTTGATATCCATTAATCGATGAATTTAAGTTGCTATTTCTGCGCATCTCAGGTAGATTTGACTGTGAAAGGTGATGATTGGATGGACAGGCCGCTTGCGGATGAAATGCGCCCCGAAACGCTGGGCGACGTCGTCGGGCAGAAACACATTCTAGGTCAAAAAGGCCTGCTGCGCCGCATCATTGACAGCGGCACAATTCCGAATATGATCTTTTACGGCCCGTCGGGCACGGGGAAGACGACGGTGGCTAATATCATTGCGCGGTCTTCCGGCCGGTCGTTTCACAAGCTCAACGCTACGACAGCGAGCTCCGGCGATATAAAAAGCATCATCGCCGACCTTGACACACTGCTCGCGCCAAACGGCGTGCTTCTATACCTCGACGAAATCCAGTATTTCAATAAAAAGCAGCAACAGACGCTTTTAGAGTATATCGAAAACGGGAAAATTACCCTCATCGCTTCAACGACGGAAAACCCCTATTTCTACGTTTACAATGCGCTTTTAAGCCGCAGCACCGTTTTTGAATTCAAGGAGGTGACGGCAGCGGATGTCCGCCCGGCCGTTTTGCGGGCGCTCGGCTATCTTGAAACGCGCGACCACCTGACAATTCAGCCGGAAGACGGCGTTGTTGCGCACATATCAAGCGCCTGCGGCGGCGACGTTCGCAAAGCGCTGTCCGCCGTCGAGCTGTTATATGCGGCCTCGGCGGAAAAAGACGGCATTGTCCGAATCACGCTTGACGATGCCAGCGCGCTGACGCAGCGCAGCGCTATGCGCTACGACAGGGACGGCGACAGCCATTACGATATTCTCTCGGCGCTTCAAAAGTCGATCCGAGGCTCAGACCCGGACGCGGCGGTGCATTATTTAGCCCGTCTTTTAGAGGCGGGGGACCTCATTTCGCCATGCCGCCGCCTGCTCGTTATCGCCGCGGAGGATATCGGACTCGCATTCCCACAGGCCATTGCCATCGTCAAAGCCTGCGTGGACAGCGCGTTTCAGCTCGGCCTGCCGGAGGCACGGATTCCGCTGGCCGAGGCCGCCGTCCTCTTAGCGACGGCGCCAAAATCAAACAGCGCTTATTTCGCCATCGACGCCGCGTTGGAGGACATCCGAAAAGGCAAGAGCGGCGAGGTTCCGCGCGAGCTCCAAAATGTCCACGCCGATTCGACCGGCATGGAGTGCGGGCAGAATTACAAATATCCGCACAGCTTTCCGAATCACTGGGTCGCGCAGCAGTATCTGCCGGACACGATCAAAAACACGACATATTATGAGTACGGCGACAACAAGACGGAACAGGCCGCAAAAAAATACTGGGACTTAATAAAAACAGGGAAAAAGACGTAGGGGCGGATTCCATATCCGCCCGTTGAGAGGAAATATATATAAAAACTTGATGCGGGAGGCGCGTATGGACGTCCAAGTCGGCGATGTCGTCACAATGAAAAAAAAGCACCCGTGCGGCGCTTTCACCTGGCAGGTGCTGCGTATCGGGGCCGATTTCAAGCTGCGTTGCACCGGCTGCGGGCATGAAATTATGAGCGCACGGAGCAATATCGAAAAAAACATCAAAAAAATCGAGCGGTAGCTGATCTAATCCCGGATGAATCCTATGGCTCTAAAATCTTTCCAAGCAGATCACTTACATGCGGGTAGTAGAGAAACGCTGTCGTGATGCCAAGACGCTGCGCGACGGCAAGCTTGCGCCGAATGCTGGCGGCTGTATCGAATAAGACAAAATGTGTGCCTTTTTTATTGCGGTATGTAAAATAATTGGCACATAGGTCATTCGATAAAAAGGTCTGCGGCTTGTACTCCGCCAAAAGCGCTTCAAATTCGCCCGGTGCGAGTGCCCGTCCTGACCCGGTGACGGCCGGAACAAGAAAGTCCATTTTAACGCGCTCAATCTCCAAGGCGACACGAGACGCGCCATACCGCGTGACGGCGTCACCGAGATGGTCAGAAAGCCGCCCGCCGGAAAGCGCCGTCTGAATGAGCACAACGCCCGTTGGGCAGGCTGGTGCGAGTGCTTCCTGAATATAAAGCGCGAGGGAACGTTCAGATGTTGCCGCAGATAGACGAGCAGCCAAAGAGGCGGCGGACGGCGGCGCTTTATCGCCCGTTTCCAAGACAATACCCGTGAAATTGTGCCGTGCGCATTCCGTGAGGATTTCGGCAACAAGTTCGGATACCGGCCCGCCGCCCGTGAACCCGTCTGTATCGAGCACCATCAGCCCACCGTTTTTGACCTCGGCCCCCTGTGCCCGATAAAGCCGATAGCCGCGGCCGATCCGATAAATCATGTGTGCGACAGGTTGGCCGCTCCGCCCGGCTGATTCTATGAACTCCGGCGGCGCGGCAATGAAAATATTTGTGTTATTATCCAATTGTTCCTGCCTCCCAGAACGTGGTAGAATCAAACAGTATTATTCAAAACGCTCGGCGCATGCTCAATGTGCCGCATTCGTCTGCCGTCTGACCGGAATCGGCCGGTTAAAAGAGGGCGCGATTTGATATACTATAAACTATGATAAATAGGTGTCTTATATGAGTTTTTCACTGGTACCGGACTTCTCCTTTAAAAGCATTTGTGATGTGTCGCCCGAATTTCTCAAGCGACACGGTGTTACATTGCTCCTGCTGGACCTTGACAATACGATGGCGCCGTACGGCACACTGGAACCAACGGCATCAATCGCCGCGTGGGCTGAAAACGTCCGTAACAGCGGTGTTGACCTTTTTATTGTGACAAACAACAGAAAATCAAAACGCGTTGAAAGCCTTGCCGCTGCGTTTGGCGTTGACTACATCAAGGGTGCCAACAAGCCGTTCGTCACCGGCGTCAATAAGGCGCTCGCACGCTTGGGTCGTGATCGGTCGGAAACGGCCCTCGCCGGTGATCAGATTTATACCGACATCATCGCTGCCAACGCCGCCGGCATCACATCCATTATTGTCGAGCCAATCCGGCTCATTAACCCTGTGCTCAACCTGCGTTACTGGCTGGAAGCGCCCTTCCGGGCTATGTGCCGCAAAAAAATGTGGCAGCAAAAAACAGCGGAATAAGACGCGCTTTTTGCGCAAGGGGGACAGCTCTGTGACGCATTTACGAACAATTCAGGCTGCCGTTAAAACAAGCGGCACAGACGCCGTGCTGCTCACAAGTTCGACCGCACGCTTTTACGCGACTGGATTTCCCTCAACGGCGGGCGTCTGTCTGGTGGCAGCGGAAAAAGCTTGGTTTTTAACGGATAGCCGTTATTTTGAGGCGGCGAAAGCGCAGATTAAGGACGCCGCAGTTTTGGCGGTCGGCCGGGAAGCGCCGTACGCCAAGCAGCTCAACGAAATTTGTGCGGAAAACGCCATCCGATCACTTGGCTTTGAAGACGCGTCGATGACGGTTTCTGAACACGCCGAGTGGCAAAAGAAGCTCGATGCGGTGCTCATCGCCTCCAGCAGGCTTGTTGACGATCTGCGCGCCGTTAAAAGCAGGGAGGACCTTGCTTTTTTGATTGCCGCGCAGCGTATCGCGGAAAAATCGTTTGAGGAAATTCTGCCGCTTGTTGGGGCGGATATCACGGAAAAAGAGCTTGCCGCCGAGCTTGTGTGCCGGTTTTTAAAAAACGGCGCTGACGACAAATCGTTTGACCCTATCGTTGTTTCCGGCCCGCGCTCAAGCCTGCCGCACGGCGCTCCAAGCGATGCGAAAATCCAAAAGGGCTTTCTAACGCTCGACTTCGGCGTAAAAAAAGACGGCTGGTGCTCCGACACGACGCGCACGCTCTGCGTCGGGCAGCCGGACGCTAATATGCAAAAAATTTATCAGGCTGTCTTAAACGCGCAGGAAGCCGGGATTGCCGCCGTACGCGCCGGGGCGCGCGGGTGCGATATTGACGCGGCTGCCCGCCGTGCGCTGGAGAAAAGTGGTTTTGGCACATACTTTACACATGGCTTTGGTCATGGTGTCGGGCTTGACGTGCATGAGTCCCCGTCGGCCGCGCCGTCGTTTGACGGTGTCATACCGGCCGGCGCCGTCCTTTCGGCCGAGCCGGGCGTCTATATCCCCGGCCGCTATGGGGTTCGGATTGAGGACGTTGTCTACGTCACGCAGGACGGCTGTGAAAACCTGACAAGCCTTCCGAAGACCCTGCTCGTTGTATAAATTGTCCTTGCAAACGTGATGGACATCGGATAAAATAACTGCAGACCAGACACGAAACGGGAGGAAAAGAAATGATTTCTGCAAGTGAGTTCAGAAACGGCGTAACCTTTGAAATGGACGGGAAGGTTATGCAGGTTGTCGAATTCCAGCATGTCAAACCGGGAAAAGGCGCGGCATTTGTCCGCACAAAAATGAAAAACGTCATCACGGGCGCTGTTGTTGAAACGTCGTTTAACCCGACGGACAAATTCGAAAACGCTTTTGTTGAGCGCCGTGATATGGAATACAGTTATAACGACGGCAATCTGTATTATTTTATGGACATGGAGACCTTTGAGCTTGAGCCGATTGACGGCAGCATCCTTGGTGACAATTTTAAATTTGTCAAGGAGAACATGCCGTGTACGATTTATGCCTACAAAGGCAAGGTTTTCAACGTCGAACCGCCAAACTTTGTCGAGCTCGTAATCACGCAGACCGACCCGGGATTTAAAGGTGACACGGCAACGAACGTGACAAAACCGGCAACGGTTGAGACGGGTGCGGAGGTCAAGGTGCCGCTCTTTATCAGCGAAGGCGAAAAGATCCGCATCGACACGAGAACAGGTGAATATTTGGAGCGCGCCAAGGGCTGAGATCGCATAGCGATTTAAGTATACGAAGGTGTTTAACAGCTGAAGGAGGCACATAATGACAGTTTCTGAAAAAGTGGCATATTTAAAAGGTCTTGCGGAAGGGCTCGGGCTCGACACGGATAAAAAGGAAGACAAACTCATTTCGGTTATCATAGATACGCTTGAGGACATTGCGCTGGAGCTTGAAGATCTCAGTGAAAACGCGCTTGACATCGGCGATGAGCTTGACGCTCTGTCGGACGATCTGGCCGATGTTGAAGAGATCGTTTTCGGCGATGACGATGACGACGATTATGAGGACGACGACGAAGACGGCTGTGATTGCTGCTGTGATGATGAGGATGGCTGCTGCTGCGGTGATGAAATCGCCTATGAAGTGACATGCCCGTCCTGTGGTGAGGACATCGTTATCGACGAGACAGACCTTGAAAACGGCTCTGTCGAATGCCCGAAATGCGGCGACAAGCTGGAGTTCGAGTTCGACGACGAGGAAGAAGAAAAGGGCGAATAAGCAATCCGGCGACGATGACCCAATCGCGCCTCCGGTGCAACCGGAGGCGCTTTTTCCTTGTTTGTATAAAAATGCTAGAAATCCGACTTGACAAACAGACGGAATTCGTCGTATTTTGTAAACACGGCGTGTTTAGGAAAATCGTGTGAGGATCGGAATTTGAAGAATATTTTGAAAAAACTGAATATCACGCGGCTTAGACCGGCACCCGAAATCGTCTTATATATCTGTCTGACGGGTGCTTTTATTCTGTTTGTAGCTGCTTTGGCGGTTCCTGTACCCGCCTGGGTTAAAAAGGCCGTTTTCGGCGCTTCCATTCTGTTATCGATGTATGACATGATTTTGGAAGCTATTTTACGACTTATTAAAAAAAGGTCGCTTGACAAAAACCTGCTTTTCCTGATTGGTGCCGTTACCGCCTTTTGTATTGGCAAGGCCGGTGCGGGTGCAGCAGCAGTTTTAATGTTGAGAGTCGGTACGCTTCTGCGGGAGATCATAACGGAGAAAATAACAACGCATATTAAAAGCCGGCTTGACCGTCGGCCGGAGACTGCCAATGCCGTTATTAACGGCGCTGTCACGCGCGTCCCTGCCGGGCGTGTTAAGGTCGGTGATATCGTCTCGGTCGCACCTGGTGAGATTCTCGCGTTTGACGGGATTGTCATCAGCGGCGAATCGGCGCTTGATACGTCTGCTTTCACAGGTGATGCCCGCCTTGTTCCGGTCACGGACGGCAGCCTCGTGACCTCGGGCAGCGTGAACAACACGGGCGTTTTGAATGTCCGTGTCACGATGGCGTTCGACGAAGCGTTTGTCGCACAGGCTGCCGCCATTGTCGAGGAAGCGTCGGAGAGAAAAGCGAAGCCCGAACGCCGCTTGGCACGTGTAACGGGTCTCATAACGCCTGCCGTTGTCGTTCTGGCCGTCTTGATTGGTCTTGCAGTGCCGCTCATTGGCGGCTTGCCGATAACCCCGTGGCTCTACAGGGCGCTCACGCTGCTTTTTGTCGCTTCCGGCACTGTCTATAGCGCGTTGGTATCTATAACATATTTCGCAGGCATTGCGCGTGCGCTGCAGTCCGGTATTCTGTTTAAAGGCCACAGCATTTTAGATGCCGTTGCACACACGACGTCGGTTATTTTCGATAAGACGGGCGTTTTGACAACAGGCCGCTTTCAGGTCACCGATATTCATGCCTATGAAATTTCAGGTGAGCGCCTTTTTCTGCTTGCCGCGTATGCCGAGATGTTCTCAAATCATCCGATAGCGCGCTCCATCGCCGCTGCCGCGGGGACAGAGCCGGACGAGTCAAAGGCCTCCAATTATCGCGAGCTTCCCGGCCGTGGTGTCGAGGTTCAAATCGGCAGCGTCACTGTTTCAGCCGGTAACGAGCGCATGATGGCTGAAGTCGGCATTACGCCGGATTTATCCCAAGCGCCGGCAAGTGTTGTTTACATTGCCGTCAACGGGAAATACGCCGGTCGCATTCTGCTTCGAGACGATTTAAAACCAGATTCACAAAAAGCTATTGCGGATATAAAAGCCCTTGGGATTGACAGAATTGCGCTTTTTACCGGAGACAAAAAAGAAGCCGCTGCCGACGTTGCGGTGTCTCTTGGCATACGGGAACTGCACGCCGAGTGTTTGCCGGACGAGAAGGAGAAGCGCCTTAAAAGCCTGCGCGAAATGCAGTTGGAGGGTGACAAGCTCGTCTTTGTCGGCGACGGTGTTGCCGACGCCGCGCTTTTCCAAATGGCTGATATTGCCGTGACGCTCGGCGGTTTCGGCCGGCTGGAGGTTTTTGAGCCTGCCGATGTCGTTGTGATGACGGATGAGGCAGGCAAGATTCCCGTGGCTATCACACTGGCGCGGGAAACGGCAAAAACAGTATCAAAAAGCATCATAGCGCTTCTGGGGGTCAAATCACTGCTCCTGCTGACGGTCCTGATTGGTATTGTTCCGGTTTGGCTCGCCGTTTTTATCGACGCGGCGGCTTGCATTTTTGCGGTTTTTAACGCCGCGCGTGCCTTCGGCTTGCACTTAAATGATCTGCGCGCGCTCTTGTTTTCTAAAAAGAGCCGGGAAACCGTGGATGACGAGGATTTCTAACAAACAGTGTTACTTAAAAAACAGCGCGGCGGCCAATGGCCGCCGCTTACGTATTTACTTGGCGTTTGGGTTTTTCTTCTGCTGCTGTTGCTGATTCATACCAGTTTGATTGACCGATCGATTTTGCTGCGGTGTCTGCTGATTGTTGCTATTCATATCCTGCTGATTTTTTCCCTTTGAGGCCATATTCTGCCACCTCCTTCAATGATTCAACGCTATTGTGCACAACAAAACGGTGTTTTATACGGATGCAGGACGCTGGGTTAATTGATAAAAACATCGGTGAGAAGGACTTGATAGACGGTCGGAATTATGGTAAAATCTCTGTTGCTCATAGTGTGGGTCGATAGAGAATTTTTGAGGAGTTGTTTTCATGTCGGGGCATTCCAAATGGCATAATATACAAAAAACAAAAGGCGCTGCCGACGCCAAGCGCGCGCAGGCCTTTACAAAGATAGCGCGAGAGATGATCGTTGCCGTTAAAGAAGGGGGCAGCGGGGACCCGAACAACAATTCGCGCCTAGCCACTGTTATTGCAAAGGCAAAGGCGGCCAATATGCCCAATGACAATATCAAGAGAACAATTGAAAAGGCGCTCGGCTCCGGAGCCGGTGATAATTTTGAAAGCATCACCTACGAAGGCTACGGCCCGGCCGGTGTTGCCGTTATTGTGGAAGCCATGACCGACAACCGCAACAGAACGGCCTCGGAGGTCCGCCATTATTTTGATAAGTACGGCGGAAACCTGGGCGCTACTGGCTGCGTCTCCTGGTCGTTTGACCGCAAGGGCGTTATCATCATCGACAATGAGGATGAAGCGCTTGAAGAGGACGCCGTCATGACGGACGCGCTCGATGCCGGTGCCGAGGATTTCGTTGTGAGCGAGGGTGCTTTCGAGATTTATACAACGATTGACGGCTTTAATGCTGTGGCAGACGCTTTGGAGAAAAAGGGATATCAGTTCCTCTCAGCTCAGCTTGAAATGGTGCCGCAGAACACCGTGAAGCTCACAAACCCAGACGACGTCAAGAACATGGAGAAGATGCTCGAGCTCATGGAGGACTATGACGACGTCCAAAACGTCTGGCACAACTGGGAAGAATAACTTCAAAGCAAACAGCGCGCCCAAATGGGCGCGCTGTTTTTATTATTTTAGCAAAGGATTAATAAAAATAAGTTGCTAAAACATCAAAAAGGTTGTATAATATGGACAATAACGTTGAATTATGTTAATATATATTTGTCTAAAATAACGTAATATCAACCATATATGGAAAGTATAGGATGCCGGATAGAGAAGGAGGAATCTCTATGCGAGACTTGATCGGGCTCATCCTGAATCATCAGGAAAAATTGGTCAAACGCATTCTTGACTCTGCAAAAAGTACCGGTTTCGCGGCATATACCTCGACACTTGAAGAGCCTTGGATCGTCTCAATTAACGGTCTTTCCCAGGCGATGGCCAAATCGGTAGAAGCAAGAGAGACATTATCTGATATAACAGTGTCGTCGATTCAAACGGTCATCCCCGAGGCGCAATTTGGGATGGAAGAAGCCATTCGCCACCGTCAAAGAGGCATTCGTCTGGAGATGTTTTTGTCGATGATGAAGCTCTACAGGCAAGTTTATATTGACCTCGTTGCCGAGTCAGTGGGCGATGCGGTAAAAAGAGCGCTCTATGAAAAATGGATTGTCCGGTTTTTTGATTTAAACGAAATTTCCTTTTGTGCCGAATGGGCCTCGCACCCATTTGAAACGGTTCTTCAGGAAATGCAGGCGTGCAATATTGATTTGACTAACGAAAAAAACAAGTATTTAACGATCTTTGAAAGTATGCCGACGCCAGCTATTCTGCTCGATGCGGCGCATTTGTGTGTCAATATCAATTACGCGGCAATGCGCCTGTTTGACAAGGACCCGCTGTCACCCGACAGAGCGTATTACCTTGATGCCAGCGACAAACGCGATGTCAAAGATGCGCTGCCATTCCTCTACGAGCCTTTTTTGGAGTTTACACGGGAAAATAAAACCGTCAGAACAATTGAGCTTGACTATACGTCAGCGCGGCTTGGAAAGCGCGCACTGCTTGTCAAGTTTCATAAAATGCGCGATGTCAGCAATAAATTTACGGGGACAATTATTCTCATTGACGATATGACGGAGAATAAGAAGTTTGAGGAACAGCTTCGGTTTTTAAGTTTTCATGACAGGCTCACAGGCCTTTTTAACAGGGCGTATCTTGAAGAAATTTTTGAGCGCTTTGCGGCAGGACGCTATGACCCCGTCGCGCTTATCACCATCGATATTGACGGGCTCAAGCTTGTCAACGACCATTGCGGCCATCACGCAGGGGACGCGCTGCTCATCGCCGTCAGCAATATATTGACGCACTGCTTTCAGGACGACGAAATTGTCGTCCGAATCGGCGGCGATGAATTTGTTGTTATCCTGCCGTCCTGCGACTCGAAGACGGCAAGATCGGCACGAGAAAAGCTGCGCGCCGCTGTTGAAAGTTATAATGAGGCGCAGTCGAGCGTACCGGTCAGCATTTCGGCGGGGTGGTCAGTCGGCTATCTTCGCGCAGCGACCAGTTACCATGAACTGCTGATTGCAGCGGACAGAAACATGTACGAAGAAAAGAAGACAAACCATAAAAATTACGAACGGCTTTTTGCCGAGTATCTGGACAAAACGAAAATTGCCGAGTTTTAATGTTATATTAAAAAAACGGACGCAGGCTGTGCCTGCGTCCGTTTTTTCTGTGTCAATTAATACATGCCACCCATGTCCGGCGCTGCCGGGGCGGGGGCGGGGGGCTCCGGGATATCCGCTACAAGGGATTCCGTCGTCAGAACCATCGCGGCGACGGATGCCGCGTTCTCAAGTGCCGAGCGGCAGACCTTCGTCGGGTCGACGATACCGGATTTAATAAGGTCTGTGTATTCCTCTTTATAGGCGTCAAAGCCGAAAGCGGCGTCAGTGCTTGATTTGACCTTGTCAAGAATGACGGCACCCTCAAGTCCGGCGTTGGCGGCAATCTGCTTAATGGGGGCTTCCAGCGCTCTGGCGATGAGTGCGATGCCCGTTTTTTCATCACCGCTAGCGTCTTTCAAAAGGGCATCGGCAGCCTTGGCGGCCACAACATAAATCGTACCGCCGCCGGCCACAATACCTTCCTCAACAGCCGCGCGCGTGGCGTTTAAAGCATCCTCGATGCGGAGCTTCTTTTCCTTCATTTCCGTCTCTGTCGCCGCGCCGACCTTAATGACGGCAACGCCGCCGGAAATTTTGGCAAGGCGCTCTTGAAGCTTCTCTCTGTCGTAGTCGGAGGTTGTGATATCGATCTCCGTTTTGATCTGCTTAATGCGGGCCTGAATTTCGTTCTGGTCGCCAGCACCGTCCACAAGGATTGTATTTTCTTTGGACATCTTGACCTGACGCGCACGGCCAAGCATGTTGATTGTGGCTTCCTTCAGCTCCATGCCGAGCTCTGTGGAAATGACCTGGCCGCCCGTCAGCGCGGCGATGTCACGCAGCATTTCTTTTCGTCTGTCACCGAAGCCGGGCGCCTTGCAGCAGATGCAGACGAAGGTGCCGCGAAGTTTGTTGAGAATGATCGTGGCAAGCGCTTCGCCCTCGATGTCGTCGGCGATGATGACAAGCTTTTTACCAGCCTGAACAACCTGCTCGAGAACGGGGAGAATTTCCTGAATGTTGGAAACCTTTTTGTCGGTAATCAGGATAAACGGATCATCGACAACGGCTTCCATCTTCTCAGAATCTGTGACCATGTAAGGGGTGACATAACCACGGTCAAATTGCATACCCTCGACAACCTCGGAGAATGTCTCGGCCGTCTTGGATTCTTCAACCGTGATAACGCCGTTTCTGGAGACCTTCTCCATTGCCTCGGAAATCAGCTTGCCGATCGTTTCGTCACCGGAGGAGACAGCGCCGACGCGCGCAATGTCCTCAGAACCGGAGACGGGCTGAGAGTTCGACTTCATCGCGGCGACAGCGGCCACGACGGCTTTTTCAATACCTTTTTTCATGATCATGGGGTTTGCGCCCGCGGCCACATTTTTAATGCCCTCGTGAATGATGGCCTGCGCTAAAACAGTTGCCGAGGTCGTGCCGTCACCGGCGACGTCGTTTGTTTTGGAGGCGACTTCCTTCACAAGCTGCGCGCCCATGTTTTCAAACGGGTCCTTCAGCTCAATTTCCTTGGCGATTGTCACACCGTCATTGGTGATGAGGGGAGGGCCGAATTTTTTATCAAGAACGACGTTTCTGCCCTTGGGGCCGATCGTCAGCTTGACGGTATCCGCCAGCTGGTTGACGCCCTTTTCCAGGGCCTTGCGGGCTTCTTCACCGTAAATAATCTGCTTTGCCATATTAAACAAACCTCCTAATTATTGATTATTCGACGACAGCAAGAATGTCGCTCTGCTTGACGATCGTCATCTCAACGCCGTCAACTTTCACTTCCGTACCGGAGTATTTGCCTGTGATGACCCGGTCACCCTTCTTGACAACCATCTTGACCTCGTTGCCGTCGACCAGTCCGCCGGGGCCGACCTCAAGCACTTCGTAAACCTGCGGCTTTTCCTGCGCGGCGCTCGTGAGAATAATACCGCTTTTGGTTGTCTCCTCGGCGGCGACCTGCTTGATGATGACCCTGTCGGCCAATGGTTTCAATGTCATTGTGATTACCTCCAGTATAAAAAATTAATTGCTTATATCATTACTGCTGCGTTAGCACTCTAATATTATGAGTGCTAACGCAGGTATAATAATAGTCCAACATTTAACAATGTGCAATGTCTATATTCTTGATAACAGCAGTAAAATCACTCAAATAGTCTGACTATTTTAAATTATGTCGGAGATATCTTCTTAAATCTCCTGATATCACACGCATATGGCGTCAGACGGATTATCAAGATTAAAAAATTGCATGCCACATGGGAACAGGAACGATATCGCACCAGGAATGATCTGAAACGTGACGGATTGAGCGCGCAAAATCTCGCCGTCGACATTGACAACAATTGTCTCGGGGCTTTTAATGGTCATCGCTTTGCCGCGAATGTGCGTTATCAGCTCGGGCAGCTCGCGAAAGCGGCCGGTAGCGTATTTGCCGACGAGGCGAGCAAATTGGAGCCTCGAAATGGCTTTGACTAGGAGAAAATCGAGCAGTCCGTCGTCCGGCATGGCGTCCGGCACGGGGTTAAACCCACCGCCGTAAAATCGGCCGTTGCAGGCGCAGATGAGCGCAAAGCCGCCCTCAAACCGCTCGGACGGTGTTGTGACCGATAATGGTTGGTTAATGCCGCGCAGAACGTTCAGGAGCATCGAAACGAGATAACCCGTCGCGCCGCCAATCAGTGGCAGGCCGCTGTATTTATGGACGTCGGCCCCGATGCGCGCGTCAATGCCGACAGAACAGATGTTGAGGCCGTAACGGCCATTGCAGTCGATTAGATCAAGCGGCATCGTAAAACCGTCGACGAGCGCTTCCAAATTTTCAAACAGGGTGCTGTCCGCCTTGCCGAAGAGCTTCACAAAGTCGTTGCCGGTGCCGCACGGATAATGCGTCACGGCAACATGGCGAAGCCCGGCCGCGCCGCCAACGCATTCGTTCAGCGTCCCGTCACCGCCGCAGGCGTAAACCCGCAGCGGCGTCATGGCCTTGGCTTCTTCCCAGACCTTGTCGCGCGCGTCCATCGGCGCTTTGGTGATGTAGATTTCGTAGTCGAGCGCGCGTTTCTGCATCAGACTGTCAATACTTTGTGCGATTGTCTTTAGACGTCGCTTGACGCCGCCGGCCGCAGGATTGATGATAAAAAGATGCTTCACAATTGCACCGCCACCTTTTCTTTCGTCCGCCGGAATAAGAAAAATCGAATCAAAAGAGTTCTGCTGTCGTCGTTTAATAATACATAAACAGCTCGCATTTGATCATGCCATTATAGAGTTTGCGCTTTTTGACGGCCGTCTGGCCGAAGGCGCGCTCAAATTCCGTATGCGAGGAGAGAATATACATTTTCCAATGGTCGAGGTTTTTGACGGCTGCGCCGAACAGGCGGTAAATCCGCTCGGCTTCCCGGTGCGCCATGACGCGCTCACCGTACGGCGGATTTGTCACGATAATCCCGCCGGACGTCTGCCGTGCAAAGTCGGCAGCCTCAGAAACGTCAAACCGGATAAGCTTTTCAACACCGGCGCGCTTGGCGTTGGCATTGGCAATCTCAACGCTCTCCGGGTCAATGTCGCCGCCCCAGATGGCATAGGAGCCGTTATATTCCTTGTCGCGCGCTTCAGACGCGGCGCGCGCCCAAAGGCCTTTGTCGAGCCAAATCCAGCGCTCGGCAGCAAAGTGCCGGTTTATGCCGGGCGCGCGGTTAAGCGCCGCCAGCGCCGCTTCAATCGGCAGCGTGCCGGAGCCGCAAAACGGGTCGCAAAGCTCCTCCTTGCCGCGGTAGCGCGCAAGCTTTACCATAGCGGCAGCAAGCGTCTCGCGCAGCGGGGCGGCGTTGCCGACGGGGCGGTAGCCGCGTTTGTGCAGCCCGGCGCCCGACGTGTCAATATACAACGCGGCGATATCATTCATGATGGCAAACTGAACCTGATAGACAGCGCCGGTCTCCTTGAGCCAATCAAGTTTATACTTGGCCTTCAGGCGCTCGACAATAGCCTTTTTGACAATACTTTGGCAGTCGGGAATGGAGTGGAGGGCGGAATTAAGCGCGTGGCCTTTAACGGGAAAGGCCCCGTCAATGGGGATATAGTTTTCCCACGGCATGGCCCGAACGCCCTCAAAAAGCGCATCGAACGTCTCGGCGCGTGTCTGACCGGCGACAAGCAAAACGCGTTCACCGGTGCGAAGATTGATGTTGGCGCGGGCGATGTCGATTTTATCGCCTGTAAAAAGAACGCGCCCGTTTTCGGCGCGGACATCGGTCATATCAAGGCGCTTAAGCTCGTCGGCAACGAGCCCCTCCAAGCCGAACAACGTCGGTACGCACATTTTTAAATCCATACAGAAACCTTTTTCTTTCGTCAATTAACTGGAAAGCATCATATCACAGGCGGAAAATAATTGCAAACTGCAGTGTTCGACAAAAAAGGTGAAAAAACCGCCTGAAATGATATTTCAGGCGGCACGATACGTTAAAGGCGTTCTTTAAGCTGCTTGACCATAGCGTCGATTTCCGGCTTGGCTTCTTCCATCAGTTCGTCCCAGTCGCCGACGTAGCAGTAGGCGTTGTCTCCAGCGCTTTCAATGCGCCGGATATACCCGTCAAACATCGCCCAGTCACGCGCGTAAACGTGAAAGCTGTTGGCGCGGTGTGTGTATGTTCCGACGGCAACGCCGACGGCCTCGGCGATGCGCTGCTGCAGCATAATGAGAGCGAAGGCGTTCATAAA
Source organism: Oscillospiraceae bacterium ZGZL (assembly GCA_038405045.1). Taxonomy (GTDB): domain Bacteria; phylum Bacillota; class Clostridia; order Oscillospirales; family Oscillospiraceae; genus Sporobacter. The sequence continues at coordinate 596,446 of JBBZIV010000001.1, forward strand.
GGCTGCTTTCGTGGCATCGTTCGAGCGGAAAAGCACCTTGCAGTGGAGCTTGCCGTCGCGGATGAGGAAGTGGATGTTCTGCAGGCAAGCCGGTGAGCCGGTGTGCATATCCGCCTCGCTGCGAATGCTGATAACGGCGCGGCGGGTGTCCGGATTGCGGCGCAGTTCGCCGATAACCCAGGGGATTTGCTGTTCCATCCGCTGATGATACGTGTATTCCCAATTCCCGCGGCCAACCTCAAAATCAAGAATCCCGTCCAGCATCTCCTGCCGGTACTGCTCAAGGGAGCGCGGGTCGCCGATAAAAAGCTTCGTGATCATCGGCTCTGTCAGCGGCTCTTTGACGACAAACGTCATGGAGGCTTCCTTTTGCTCTGTGTTGTAATCGGGGCAGGGGAGCGTCGTATGCTCCCGGTAAAGCGCTAAAAGGGCATTATGGTAGGCTTCCGGCAGCGTCACACCGGTTACGAAATGTTCAAACATGGCGATTCCTCATTTATCTGTATAATGAAGCGGGGCACTGTTCCGATACCGCAGGTAGACATACTCGATGCCGTTATATGTTTTCGTCTCGCCGATTTTATCAACCGACCAGTTCGTCATCTCGTCAAGGTTTGGGAAGAAGGCGTCTGACTCGGGGTCAGCTTTAATTTTCGTCACATAAGCATACTGGCAGTAATCGAGCAGCATTTTAAAAACTGTACCGCCGCCCACAACATGCACCGTCTCAAGATCCGTATCTCCAAGGGCTTTAAAAAGCTCGTCAAGAGAGGTGACGACGTCGGCGCCGTCTATTCTAAGGTCTTTGTTGCGCGATATGACAATATTTCGTCTGCCGGGCAGCGGTTTTTCGCCGGGGAAATCGAGAAGCGTCCTGTGACCGACGATCATCGTCTCGCCGATCGTCAGCTCGCGGAAGTAATGCCTGTCCTCCGGGATGACGATCGTCTGCGTCCCCCCATACCCAATGCCCCAGTTTTGATCTACGGCAACAATGAGATCCATAATGCCTCCTGTTTTTATAAAATAACAACGGTAATACCGTTGTTGTGGCGCTCTAAATCGCTGTCACGCCGCAGGTCGGGGCAGTGCTCAAAGGCGCGGCGCGTAGCCTCGTCAAAAATTGAAAAATCTTCGCCAATGATAAAATCGCGGATGAGCCCCTTTTGTTTCTGCTCGCCAAGATAGCGGCGCGCCGCAACGCGTATTTTTCCGCCCTTGCCGGTCGAGCCGTACCCGTGAACGACCTTTAAGGCTGAAAAACCGAGGGTTTTAGCCGTACGCAGGTGATACGTAAGGCGGCGGATCGCGTCGTTTGACGTCGGCAGATCGGCCTTAATGTTGATTTCAGAAAGCCGTCCTGCCACGTTCATACCGCCTTTTACTGAAGGTTGACAAACATATTATAATCGTGTATTTTAAGTAATGCAATACGGAGAGGTATCGAAGTGGTCATAACGGGGCTGACTCGAAATCAGTTTGCGCGCAAGCGCACGTGGGTTCGAATCCCACCCTCTCCGCCAAAGAAGAACGCAGAATGAATCAACAAAGGCTGACTCGTATGAGTCAACCTTTGTTGCATTTAAAAGGAAAATCGTTTGTATGAGGACCGTAAAGAAATGAACGCACGGGCAGCCGTGTAGCACAGGTAAAATACAGATAAAGGCGTTATTATTTTTGCGGAGGTCTATTTATGTCTATAAGAATCTTACTGGCCGAGGATGACGAACATATCTGTAATACAGTCAAGACTTTTTTATCTGAGGCGGGATATAAAGTGGATGCCTGCTTTGACGGCGATGAAGCGAACACAAAGTTTTACGACAACAGCTATCAGCTTGTTATACTTGACATTATGCTGCCGGGTATGAACGGGCATGAACTTTTGCGGGAGTTCCGCAAGATTAACAATACCCCTATCCTGATGATGACAGCGCTTTCCGATGATGAAAACCAAATCAAGGCGTTTGACGCGGAAGCGGACGATTATGTGGTAAAGCCGTTCAAGATTCAGCTTCTGCTGAAACGCGTTGAAGCCCTGCTTCGGCGCAGCGGTGCATTGGCAAAGGAAATTCGCCATGGCAATCTGACGCTTTTGCCGGAAGATATGATGGCAGTTTATAATAATAATGAGCTTCCCTTGACACTTAAAGAATTTGAAATACTTTTACTTTTGGTGCAGAACAAGGGCAGGACACTTTCCCATGAAACAATTTTATCTCGTGTTTGGGGCTATGACTTTGATGGCGACGGAAGTACAGTTCATACCCACATCAAAAATCTGCGGGCAAAGTTGCCTGAAAACATCATCAAAACAGTTCGCGGTGTGGGCTACAGACTGGAGGTTGACGCGAAGTGAAGCGAAACGGTATATTTGTTAAAACCTTCATTTATACGGCAATTTTTGCGGTTCTTTTGATCGGGGTGACGGCGTTTTTGTTTTCGGCGCAGATCATATCCTACTACAGGATGCAAAACATCAACCACATCACACGAAGTTATCAGCGTATCGTGACTGGGGCGCGGGATGGAACGGATATCGTCGAATCGGCAAAACGCTTTTATGAGAAGAACCAGTCCCTCCCTTTTTTGATAAGGGATAAAGAAGGCAACACACTATTTGCCACACCTGACCTTGATTTGCCCGGCAACGACGATATGACTCCGCCTAATGTGAATTCCAGTTCTGACAACGAAAAATTAGCGCCGGGCGGTGGCAAGTCCCTCCCGCTGACAGTGTATTCCGATTCTAAATACGAAATCATCGTGCCGGGAGGGGACTTTTCGAATTACAATGACGGTTTGACTCTGAGGGTCGCTGCCGCACTGTTGCTAATCCTCGCCGCAGGCTTATTAGGCGCGTTCGTTTTTGCTAGGCAAATGTCGAAACCAATTAAAGCACTAGCAGACGCCACGCGTAAAATGGCAAACCTTGAAGATGTATCGCCGCCCCCCAGCCGGGCGGATGAGCTTGGCGCATTGGCTGATCATGTTCACTCAATGTACATTAAGCTAAAAGACGAAATTATGCTAGAACGCGAATTGGAGGAGACTCAGCGATATTTTTTCTCTGCAGCTTCCCATGAATTAAAAACGCCTATTGCAGCCACAAGCGTTTTGCTGGAGGGAATGATTGAAAATGTGGGCGATTACAAAGACCACCCTAAATACTTGCGCGAATGTGTGAAGATGATGGACGCACAGAGCAAAACGATTTCTGAGATACTGGAGATCGTCAGCCTAAACGACGGTAAAATTGTGCCCGTGCCAAAAGAACTGGACATCAGTCATATTGTTGCCGACATGTTGCCTGATTTTCAGACATTGTCTGAAGCAAACGGCCAGCGCATCGTGACGCATATTCCTGCTGGACAAACCTGTCTTGTCGACCCGATAATGCTTCAGAAGGTGCTTTCCAACATTATTTTAAACGCCGTGCAGAATACTCCTGAAAGTGGCGAGATTCAGATATGGAGCGAGCCAGTCGCTGACAAATACCATTTTAGTGTCTTGAACACGGGGACGCGGATAGATGATGCTGTTCTGCCCAAGCTGTTTGATCCGTTCTATCTCGTGGATAAAGCGCGGCGCAGGAAAAATGAGCGGAGCGGCTTGGGCTTGACCATTGTTCAAAAAACGCTGGAATCAATGAAGATTGATTTCGCTTTGGAAAACACACCGGACGGCGTAATATTTTGGATGAACTTGCCGAAAGCGAACCATAAGGAGAAAATCAATAATGAAGAATCACAAGCGGAGTAATCTTACAATTATATTGTTTATAGTATATATTCTGCTGCTGACAGGCGTCATTCTTTTCAAACTGCCATTTTATTCCGAGAGGTTTTCCGACGGTATACGGGTAATCAACTTAATTCCGCTTCAGGGGTCTTTTGATGAAAACGGAGCAATACTCTTACGTGAAATCATTATAAACATACTCATTTTTATCCCTATGGGCATATATATCTCGATGCTAAAACCAAAATGGCCTTTTTTTAAAAAAGTACTTCCAGTTATCGCATTAACTTTTACATTTGAACTCATACAGTTTATTTTTGCCATGGGAAGAACTGATGTAACCGATATACTTGGCAACACACTTGGAGGGATAATTGGAATCGCTATGAGCGCTTTCTTTTTCAAGATTTTCAAAAACAGAACTGTTAAGGTTGTGAATATACTTGCCTTGATCATAACTGTTTGCATCATATGGGGTTTCTCACAGCTGTTTTACCTCAGTCATTTTGTCATGGGTCGTTTGCAATCCTGATGTCAGTAAATACAATCTATCCCTTTGACCGACAGGGTTTTCCCTGTCGGTCATTTTTTGACTCCCTCCGCTATAGACAAACTACAGGTTAGATACAGGGCAAATTCACAATGGTTATCTATGATGATCACAGAGACACAGGAAGTTCACTGTTGTTTCGGTGAAAGGAGTGCGCTGTATTGAAACGAATTATACTTTTTATGGGGCTACTTATAGCGATATGCATAACGGCGGTTTTCTTTATGAAGTATATGGACCCGCATCGCGATTTCAACAACCTAAGTGACGGAGATCAGGCAAGCAAAGCATTTCTGGCGACTAATGATTCACAAAAAACAAATCCATCGGACATCCTGCTTGTAAACGCCCTGAATCCTCTGCCGAATGATTATCGTCCTAAAAAACTCGTAAAACTCTACAATCAAAAAAATAATCATTTTCAAATGGCTAGAGCAGACATTGAGGTTTGTGAAACCGTTTATCAGGCAATGGACGCTATGTTTGCAGCAGCGGGAAAAACCGGTGTTAATGGCTTTATTATTACCAGCGGATACAGAACGCGAGAAGAACAGCGTTGGATTTTCTCAAATACAAGGGATGGGACTGCCGCAAAACCCGGCGAGAGCGAGCATGAAACCGGGCTTGCTTTTGACGTGACTGCATTGGGTGATGAAAACTTTGAACAAACACCGGAGTTTGAATGGCTTTATAAACATTGTGCAGAATACGGGTTCATTCTCCGTTATCCGAAAGGCATGGAGGATATCACGGGTTACCCGTATGAACCGTGGCATTACCGATATGTTGGTAAGGAAATTGCAACAATAATCATGCAAAAAGAAATGACGCTCGAACAATATTTGGAAAGCAGGTAAACATCGGTTGTAAAACAATTCGGGACAGCTGAATGCAAAGCCTGGCACAGTAACGATCAAATAGCTAAAACCACGCCGGGCACTGCTCCGGCGTGGTTTTTTATATTAAGAAAAAGATTAATGGAAACACTACAGGAGGAGGTGTTATGATGGTAGCACGCAAATCAGTTATCACATTCGGCATGGTAGCGATCCCGATTGCCTTGTACACGGCAACACAGGATAATGACATCCATTTCAATCAGCTTCATAAGGATGACAACAGCCGCATCCGATATAAGAAAACCTGCGTCCACTGCGGCAAGGAATTGGCGGCTGAGGATATCGTGAAAGGGTTTGAATACGACAAGGATCAATATGTCGTCGTGACAGACGAAGAGATCGAAAAAATCAAGACGGAAAAGGAAAAGTCTATTCAGATCCTGCATTTCGCGCAGCTCAATCAAATATCGCCCGTGTATTACGATAAAACATATCAGGCGGCGCCCGAAACAGGCGGCGAAAAGGCCTTCGAATTGCTGCGGGCCGCGCTGATGGCCGAGCAGAAAATCGCCATCGGCAAAACCGTTATGGGGACGAAGGATACGCTGATGGCCATCATTCCGCGCGACGACGGTATTTTGATCTCCACGATGTTTTACGCCGACGACATCAAGGCGCTTCAAAAGCAATATACCAAACCAGATGTTTCCGAGCAGGAGCTTGTTATGGCGAAAACCCTGATTAATTCGATGGACACACCCTTTGACCCGTCAAAATACAAGGACGAGTATCAGGTCAAGTTAAAGGAACTCGTTGAGACGAAGATTTCCGGTAAAGAGGTCGTCGCAGCGGAAGCGCAGGGTGCCGGTAAGGTCATTGACCTGATGGAAGCTTTGAAGGCAAGCGTTGAAAAGGCCAAGAAGAATAAGGAAACGGCGTAATATTGATGATAGAGCTGGACGCGTATAACCGAAAAAGAAATTTTGAAAAGACCTTGGAACCGGAAGGCATTTCAGACGGTTCGGAAAATGGCTTGCGATTCGTCGTGCAGCACCACATGGCACGTCGTGACCACTATGACTTTCGCCTCGAATGGGGCGGCGTTTTGTTGAGCTGGGCGGTGCCAAAAGGGCCTTCCAATAATACACGGGATAAACGGCTTGCCATAAAGGTTGAAAACCATCCGCTGGAATATAGAAACTTCGAGGGGACGATTCCTCAAGGGGAATACGGCGGCGGTGTCGTAATGCTCTGGGACGAGGGCATCTGGGCGCCTTTCGGGAATGCGTCGGAAGGCCTTGAAAACGGCAGTCTGAAATTTGAGCTAAAAGGTCGGCGGCTCAAGGGTAAATGGGCGATTATTAGGCTGAAGGGGAAGGCGGACGAGTCGCAGGATAACTGGCTTTTGCTCAAAGAAAAGGACGAATACGCCAAAACGACAGACGGCATCTCTGACTGGACGACAAGCGTCAGGACAGGGCGTACGATGACGGAAATTGAAGCGGGGGCTGACGAGAAAAATACGAAAAACCCTTTCAGCACGGCAGAGGTGCAGCTTGCAAAACTAACCAAGACGATTCCAGACGGGACGGACTGGCTTTTTGAACTCAAATACGACGGATACAGGATGCTGGCGTATTGTGAAGGCGGCAGCGTGCGACTCATCAGCAGAAACGGCAACGATTATACGGGGCGGTTCCAAAGCGTTGCCGCAGCCCTCGCCGATTGGGCAGACGGCAGAGCGATGATCCTAGACGGCGAAATGACGGTGGCGGACGTGTCGGGCAAGACGGATTTTCAAGCCCTTCAAAATTACCTGAAGAACCCAAAACGCCAAAATCTGACCTATATGATCTTTGACTTGCTGGCGCTCGACGCCAGAGATTTACGGGAGGAGCCCCTTGTTAAAAGGAAGGATACGCTGGAGACGCTGCTGCGGGATGCGCCGCCAAATCTCCGATACAGCCGCCATGTCCGGGGAAGTGGGAAGGAGAGCTTCGCGGCTGCCTGCAAAATGGGGATGGAAGGAATCGTCGGAAAAAGATCGGATTCCGTCTACAGCGGCACCAGAAACGGCGACTGGATCAAGCTCAAGTGCGAAAGAAGGCAGGAATTCGTCATCGGCGGCTATACGCTGACGGATAAGAAAACGAGCGGCGTCAGTGCACTTTTGCTTGGCGTTTACGAAGGGGACCATCTCGTCTTTGCCGGGCGGGCTGGATCAGGCTTGAGCGCATCGGACGCGAAAGAGCTCGAACAAAAATTTGCACAGATCGGGAGACCGGTCTCTCCTTTTAAGCTTGCCCCAAAGCCAAGGCCAAATGAAGCAATAACCTGGCTTGAGCCGGAATTGGTCGCTGAAATCAGGTTTGCCGAATGGACAAAGGATCATCTCTTAAGGCAGGCCAGCTTCAAAGGCCTGCGCCTGGACAAAAGCCCAAAGGCAGTCATATTAGAAAGAGCGGATGACGAGACATCTGACGATTTATCCGCCCAGGATAGGGAGGTCAAGCCGGTGGAAACCGTAAAAAACGATCTGATCATCGCGGGCGTTAAGATCACCCACCCCGACAAGGTGCTGTTTGACGATCCCCCAATTACCAAAATCGATGTGATCCGGTATTACGAAAAGGTATCTGAGCGCATGCTTCCTTACGTTTCGCACAGGGTTTTAAGCATCGTTCGCTGCCCAAAGGGCATCTCCCAGACCTGCTTTTATAAAAAGCACCCCGGGCAGGGTGAGAGCGGCATCGTCACGATTCCGGTTTCCAATAGCGAAGGCGGCACGGAAGATTATTTTTATCTTGAGAACCTCACCGGCCTAATTTCGGAAGTGCAGATGGGGACGCTGGAATTCCACACCTGGGGAAGCCGTATAGACGCGCTTGAAAGGCCGGATGTAATGGTTTTTGACCTGGACCCCGACGTTGGTATGGACCTTGGCAGGGTACGGCAGGGGGTAAAAGACCTGAAAAGTATTCTGGCTGAACTGTCGCTTATGTCGTACCTCAAGACAAGCGGTGGTAAGGGATACCATGTTGTTGTCCCGTTTAAGCCAGCTGCCTCATGGGATGCTTTTCACGATTTCGCAAGGCGCGTTGCCGAGGTTATGGCGCAGAAATGGCCGGACCGCTACACAAGCAATGTCAGAAAAGCAAAACGGACGGATAAGATATTTATCGACTGGATTCGAAACGGGAGAGGCGCCACGAGCATTGCCCCCTATTCCGTCAGAGCGCGGAAGGGCGCGAAAGTGTCTATGCCCATTTCATGGGATGCGCTTGACGCGGTCACACCCGACGGCGTCGATATGCAAGAAGCGCTCCTCGGAATCGGGAGGGAAGACCCATGGAGAGATTTCTTTACTGTGAATCAGCTTCTTAAATGATCGGATGCAATTTTTCTGCATCAAAAAAGGACGGGTGCCGTCGGGCGGCCGTCCTTTTTGCCGGTGAGGGCGCTTCTTTGTGCCCGGGAACATATAATGTACTGATATTTTTAGAAAGCAGTGATTATATGGTTCCATGTCCTTCGGGGAGCGTCTTGTATACCATACGCCCCGGCGATACCTTGTGGCAGATAGCAAGAAAATTTAGCACCGATATCAATACAATCATGTATTACAACCAAGGCACAGACCTGAGTATGATTTACATAGATCAAGTGATCTGCATCCCGGCAGGCGATTTGACTGGCGCTTATGGTGGTGACGAACCTATCAGCAAAGCCATGCTGGACTTGAACAACATTATCCGGATGCTCTGGGAACAGCATGTTTATTGGACGAGATTATTTATCGTCAGCACAGTATTCGCGTTGCCGGATGGTGAAATGGTCACCAATCGGCTACTTCGAAACCCTAAGGATTTTGCAGCGGCTCTAACGCCTCTTTACGGCAATGCTGCGGCCTCACAATTCGAACGATTGCTGACGGATCACTTGACAATTGCCGCGGCGCTCGTTAGCGCTGCCAAACGAGGTGACGGCGCTGCAGCCGCCGATGCAGAAAAGCGCTGGTATCAAAACGCCGACGATATCGCATCATTTTTGGCTGGCATCAACCCGTTCTGGTCAACAGATCAGTGGCGCAAACTTCTATACGATCACCTAGCGATGACCAAAAAGGAAGCCGTCGATTTTCTCCAGCAGGATTTTACCGAGAGTATCACAACTTTTGACGCGATTGAAAAGGAAGCCCTTGAGATGGCCGATGTTATGACGAGCGGCATCATAAAGCAATTTCCAGATCTATTCTAAAATAAGCCAGTTGAAGCCATGACGTCGACCAGGTTCGGGCTGTTCAGCATCTTATTTGATACCGAACAGCGCGAGCACCTTTTCCCAGAAGGTCGCGTTGTTTTCTTGAATGGAAACGGCCGTGTCCTTTTCTGGGATATCGATCGTGCCGGTTTTAAACACAAACTGAACGGAAGTGACGTTTGTGTTTTTCGGCGATACGAAGGATTTTACCGCGTCGCTGCCGGATATCCCCAAAAGCAAATCATCAATCTGGCCGGCAACATCGTTTTTCATGTCTTTTGTCCCGTCGCGCAGCTGCGCGGTGCCGCTCTTATATTCAGACAGGCCTTCTTTAAGACTCGAAATCGCGGCGCTCAGCTTGACGCCGCCGTCATAGAGCCCCTGCACGGCGGCGTCAAGCTGAGAAAGCGAAATATCGAGGCCCTGCGCCCCGCCGCTTAACTCAGAAGCGCCAGACGCCAGGCGGGAGACGCCATCCGTGTAAGCGATGATGCCATCGGCAAACGAGACGACACCGTCCAGCTGCGACTTAACCGTTGCAAAAGCAGCGTTTCCTGATAAAACATCACTGTAATTATCGGGCGTCAGCGTGGGAAGTCCGGTTCCGGCGAGCGCTGCGTTTGCCGAATCAAAAGCCGCTTGCCGTGACGCAAGGGCCCCGGCAACGAGCGCGTCGTTTTGTGAAGCAAGGTCTTTAAGGCCGCTCTCCAGCCCGGAAACACCGGACGCGAGCTGGGACACGCCGTCGGAGAGGTCTTTAAAACCGCTTTTGTATGCGTTTAAGCTGTCGAGATACTGCGTCATTCCATCGCTGAGCTGGCGGACCCCATCCTGCAAGCCTGCAGCGCCGTCGTCCAGACCCGCGATGGCGTCGGCCAGTTTGCCGAGCTGCGCGGTGAGCGCCGTGCCGCTCATATCCATATTAAGGACGAGCCTGATGCCGTTAAAGCTCATGGCGGCCATTTCAAAGTCGTGAACATCGGCGGTGACGGTAATGCTGGCGCCCTTGCCCGGCAGAACGATATAACTGAGCTGTTTGTCGGCACCGGCATCGGCCACGGTGGCACCGTCGGAAACGATGTTCTGGCAGAGATCGGTGTTCAGAGTAAGGGCGATCTGCAGCGCGTCGTTTGAAAAAAACGAACTGTCAGCTTTCGGGTTTTGCGAGACACGAATGTGTATGGAAAGGGCACCAGAGGCTCCGGCAAGCGCGGAAGGGGCGATTTCGCTGCCGTCCAGCGTATATGCGATGGCAAAATTCCATGGAAGCTCCGCCGCTTTCGGCGTTCCCTGATAATAAAACCGTTGGGCAGAAGTGGTGACGGATATTTGATCGCCGTTTTGTGTGATCGGGTCGGCGTTGGTGAGATTTTCAACGGCGGTGTAGTCTCCGTAGTCGGTAATGTCGCCGGTGTTAAAAATGTTGACCACGTCAATGCGCTCGGGCTGTCCGTCAAGGCCGAGTATGGCGTAAACCACCTCTTCCTTCTCGGTCGGCGCGCGCTCCGAGGCGGAGGCTGGAATTGTCAGGCTGAGCAGCAGAATGACAGACAAAGTGGCGGAAACGATTTTTTTCATGAGACGACTCCTTAAAAATTTGCGTCAATTCCCGTTGGCGTGGGGCTTCTTGAAGCGAAAAGCTGTTTTCTGAACAGCGCCGTCAAACAGCGTCAGCAGCGCCGGGAGGACAAGTGCAACCATCAAAAACGACAGAACCGTTCCTCTGCCGAGGAGAAGGCCGAGCTGCGATATGATTGAATTTGACGACGTAGCGGCGAGGATAAAACCGGTGCCGGAAAGAATCGCGGCGGAAATAAGGATGACTTCCAGATTGTCACTTATGGTTTTTCGCATGGCATCCTTCTTCGGCATGGTTAAGCGATTCGTTGTATAACGGTCTGTCATGAGAATAGCGTAATCCACCGTTGCCCCAAGCTGGACCGTGCTGATAACAAGATATCCGATAAAATTGAACGACTGGTCCGAAAAATAGGCAAACGACAGGTTCAGCCAGATGGCCGATTCAATTGTAAACACCAGCAGCAGCGGTGTGATAGGGGAGCGGAAGGTCATCAGAAGAATTAGAAAAATGCCGACGATCGCGGCGATATTGACGGTTATGGTATCCGTGGAGACGACGGCGCGCATATCGTACAGTGTGGCGCTCTGACCGGCCAGCCAGAACGACCCGTTGGCGTAAAAGCCGCCTGTCGTATCGAGTATGGCCTTGACAGTGGCGAAGGCTTCGCTCCCTTCGCTTTTTGCATCCGTGTTAATGAAAATTCTGGCATAATGATCCGAGTAAAACTGGCTGGTGATTTCCGAAGACAGGTACGCCGATGGTATCTCGGAACCGACGGCAGTCGCGTAGGAGATGACGCCTGTAACGTGCGGCACATCGCTGAGCGCCGTGTCCAAAAGCGCCTGCTTGCCAGCACCATCCTTCGGCACAAGCAGGACGAGTGTGTTGTCACTTCCGAAAACCGTTTCGATAGCCGCCTCGTCCGCGGCGGCGCTGGTAGAGGCGGAAACCGAACCCATACCATACTGAAATTCAATGTTGGATTGGGCTAAGAATGCCGGTATGGCGAGTATGACGGCCAAAATCAAAAACACCGGGCTGATCTTTGTCACGAGCTTGCCGACAGGGCTGAATGACGGAATGAAACTTTTATGGCGCGTTTTATCCAGAAGCTTGTAACATAAGAGCGTCAGCGCCGGTAAAAAGATCATGACAGCGATGAAACTTAAAAGAACGCCTTTGACCAGATTAAGTCCAAGGTCGGCGCCGATGCCGAAGCGCATGAAGAGCAAGGCCAGAAAACCAATGAGCGTTGTGCCAGCGCTGGCGGCAATTGACGTGGCCGCCTTTTTCATGGCCAGAGCCATAGCCGCCTCCGGTGGATGCTCGCGGCGGTATGTGTCGAAGCTGTGGAGCAGGAATATGGCGTAATCAAGAGAGACGGCCAGCTGCAAAATTGGGCTGACGGCTTTTGTAATAAAGGAAACCTCGCCAAATAAGACATTTGTGCCCATGTTAATGAGCACCGCTACGCCAATCGCTGATAGAAAAAGCAGCGGCTCCGCCCACGAATCGGTTGTCAGCAGCAGGATCAGCAAGATAACGGGAACAAGGATCACCATGGCTTTGACAACCTCTGAAGAGGACAATTTTTGTGTGACGGCAGTGTTGACGGCATCACCGGAAACGACGCCGTTATCCCCTATGATTTCCCGAATGGCGGAGACGGCACTCTTCTCACGGCCACTGTCGATAACGACGGTGAAAAGAGCCGCTGCGTCCTTATAATACTTTGCAACAAGAGCCTGATCGAGAAATGACAAAGGAACGCTGGAGAGCGTATGACTGCCAACCACGTCGTCCAGCCAGGTGACAGACGTCACACCGTCAACCGATGCGAGCTTTTCTTTGTATGCGCGTGCCTCTTGAATCGTTACGCCGCGAATCATGACACGGGCATTTGGAAGCGCGCCGCCGAATTCGCTTTTCATGATCTCGATAGCCTTGGTTGACTGGGCGTCCTCGGGCAGATAATCTGCCGTATTGTAGTTGACAGATACGAGCAAGCTGGAGATAGCGCAGAGAACCGTGAGCACAAGAAACACAATCAGAACGCTTTTCTTATGCTCAATGACAGCGTTTGCGATATTTTTCATTAAAACTCCCGAAAAAGTACGTTATACGACATGATGTTGACTATATGACACGTGTATAATATAATTCTCGATGTCAACAAGTCAACGAACAGATCAGAAGGATATGTCAGTTGTCAGACAGAATTTCAAATTCTGTTTATTTGTTAACAGTTTATTTACATTCATAAGCGATCAGGTCAAAAGTCGAAGTGGCGGATTTCTGTCAAGCAAAACGATACAAAACAGCGGCTCAAGGTGGGCGCCGCTGAGGAGGAAATGAGATGGCGGTCAGGGAAGACAGACGGGTCCAATATACAAAAATGGTTCTCCAGCAGAGCTTTATAAAGCTGCTCAGCGAAAAAGATATTTCGAAAATTGCTATCAAGGAAATCTGCGAAGGTGCCAATATCAACCGGGCGACGTTTTACGCCCATTACAGCGACCAATATGATCTGCTGCACAAAATTGAGGACGGGCTGTTCGAGAATATCGCCAGCCATCTGCACGGCCGCGCGTTTGATGCGGGCGATGCTGGTACTGTAGACATGGTTGAGCAGATTCTTGAATATATCAAAAAAAACGCCCTATTGTGCAAGATCCTCATCAGTGAGCGCGGCGATTTGGACTTTCAGAAAAGAATCATGATGCTTGTCTATGATAAGGATATTGACGAGCAGGTCTCCCGCGGTGTTATCACGCGCGAGGACGCCGAGTATATATATTCCTTTAAGATCACCGGCTGCGTGGGTGTCATTCAGAAATGGATGGATAGCGATATGAAAACGTCCACAAGAAGTCTGTCGGAGCTGTTGCTCAAACTGGCGGCGCCCCTTTCCATGACGTAATCGTCATTGCGGCAGCGCTACGTGTTTAGATTAGAGAGAAATCGTTAAATATTGTTATGAAAAAACGGTACCGTTCGGTACCGTTTTCAATATTTCTGTTTTTACAGCTCATAATTCACAAATCAGTCTGCGGCTTGAGAATCCGGTCGTATAAATAGCCTTCCGGAATGCCGCATTTGCTGATCGTGATGCTGTCGCCCTTAAAATTCTTGGCGATCGCGTTCAAAACAACCATTCCCGGTATAATCGTATGAAACCGTTCCGGCTCAACTTGAAGAATGCGCCGTGAAAAGTCGCCGCCGTTATCCTTGTAGGCCTGTAAAAGCGCGTTGAATTTCGGCGTTTCCATAATCACATTACTGATTGGCAGATCGTAAAAGTCGTCATAGAGCTTGCAGGCCGTTTCGGCTGTGCCGCCGACGGCAAACATCTCGCGGACCGTCCCGGAAATGCCCGTTTTTTCGAGTTCGGACAATACGGCATTTTTAATTTCCGCGAGTTCCTTTTTCGTCGGCTGGAAGTCGGCGACGTATTTCAAATAGAGATTGAGGGAGCCGATCGGCATACTGACAGCCTGAACAATTGCCTTAATTTTGAAGACGAGAAGCTCCGTACTTGCCCCGCCGATATCAATTAAAAGTCCGTCTTCAGAGTCAATGACGCGCGAAGCACCTAAAAAGCCAAGGCGTGCCTCATCTTCGCCTGTCAGCACGTCAACGTGAAGACCCGTCCCGTCGGCGATTGCTTTGATCGCCTCATCCGTATTGGCGATATTGCGCAGGGACGCCGTTGCAAAGACGTGACAGCTATTAATTTGAAAACTTGTCAGCAGCGCCTTGTAGGTGTTGAGGACTGCGCAAGCTTTGGCGATTCCCGCGCTTGAGAGCTTTTGGTCTTCGACATACGAGACAAGACCGGCCATGACTTTTTTATTGAGCAGCAGCTTTGCCTCGCCCTGCTCATATGTGAATATCGAAAGCCGAATGGTGTTTGAACCGAGATCAATAATTCCGTAAAGCAAACAAAGTGTCTCCATTCTTTGAAGTTTATTTGCAGGATGATGTATCCGTATGGCTTGTTATTTATTTTAACATGATAAAAATCAAACGTTAAGAGATTCATGATTTAAGGGAATGAATAAACAATAAGAAGCATGACATATTTCCATTATATACAAAGAAGGGTAGAGAGAACGGTTGCAAAATTGACATTATGACGAATGTATGATAACCTTTTATACAGAGTTATATATAATTGAATCAACCGGTGCCTTAATTCCGGTGATTTGTATTATATCTGACTCTGGTTTTTTTAATTTTATAAAGGAAGGTGAAAGAAAAAAATGATCAATCGAATGGTGACAGATACGATCAACACGAAAAATGAACAGTGGACGGATTGGCAATGGCAGCTCAAGCACAGAATAAAAGATATCGGCACGTTTGAAAAGCTGCTTCATATAAAGTTTGACGCTGAAGAGCGGCAGGAACTGAGCAGAACGCTGGAAAAATTTCCGCTGTCAATCACGCCCTATTATCTGTCGCTGATCGATAAAAAAGATTTAAAAAATGACCCTATATATAAACAGGCGTTCCCGAACCCAAGCGAATTGATTATTCAGAAGCATGAAATGGCCGATCCGCTTGCCGAGGAAAAGGACAGCCCTGTTCCGGGCTTAACGCACCGCTATCCCGACAGAGTCCTGCTGCATGTGAGCAATATCTGCTCTATGTACTGCAGACACTGTACGCGGAAAAGGAAAGTCGGCGACGTTGAAAATATACCGGACCGGGAATCTATCATGAAAGCGATCGACTATATCAGGAATACGCCGCGCGTCAGAGACGTGCTGCTTTCCGGCGGTGACCCGTTGATGCTGCCGGATGACTTTATCGACTGGATTTTAAGTGAAATCAAGAAAATTGAGCATGTTGAAGTCATCCGTATTGGGACGCGGATGCCTGTCGTTTTGCCTTACAGGATAACGGACGAACTTGTAAACATGCTCAAAAAACATCATCCCATCTGGATCAATACGCATTTCAATCATCCGAAAGAAATAACAGCGTCCTCAAAAGCGGCATTGAAAAAATTGGCTGATGCTGGGATACCGCTGGGAAATCAGTCGGTTTTGCTCGCAGGCGTTAACGATTGCCCGATCATTATGAAGAAGCTGGTGCATACGCTCGTAAAAAACAGAGTGCGCCCCTACTACCTTTATCAATGCGATCTTTCGGAAGGGCTGACCCATTTTCGGACCTCCGTCGGTAAAGGCGTTGAAATTATTGAAAACCTGTTGGGCCACACAAGCGGCTTCGCGGTTCCGACGTATGTCATTGACGCACCCGGCGGGGGTGGCAAGATTCCCGTTATGCCGAATTACCTCATTTCGTGGTCGGACAATAAAGTCGTTCTCAGAAATTACGAAGGGATCATCACGACATATCGCGAACCGGATTCCTACAAATCGATCTCGTGTGACAGGGATTGTGATACATGCGATTTGCAGTTGAATATCGATGAAAAGCAGGAAATAAACGCCGTCGGCATCAGCAGGCTGCTGGCGGACTATGATGAAGACATCTCGTTGATCCCAGAAAACAATGCAAGAATCGACAGACGGTCGGATGCCGTTTTGGAGTGAGGGCATGACTGACACAACAATAATACTGGGCTCTTCAACGCTCCAGCACGGCCCCTTGAACAACAGGGTCTATCTGATGAAGCTTTCAGAAGCCGACTACCCGCAAATCATTGGTCAGATGGACGACTTTGCGGCCCGTCATCATTATACAAAAATTTTTGCCAAGATTCCGCAATGGGCGGCTGAAGAATTCGAAAAAAAAGGATATACCACAGAGGCGCGCATTCCTCTTTTCTTTCAGGGGAGGGAAGACGCACGCTTTATGGCCCGATATCTGGATCCATCCAGAAAAATTCAGACAAACGGGGAAGAAATCGCGCAAATACTTGAAGCTGCCGGAAAAACAAAAATGCGCTTAAAAACGCCTGCTCTCGACAGCGGGTTTCGCTTCGGCTTACTGGCAGAAAATGATGCTGACGATTTGGCGGCGCTTTACCGGCGCGTTTTTCCATCCTACCCATTCCCCATATTCGATCCGGCCTATCTGAAAAAGACGATGCGTGAAAATGTTGTCTACTTTGGCATCAGGGCTGACGGCGCGCTCGTTGCCGCCGCCTCTTGTGAGATGGACCTGGAAAACAACAATGTAGAAATGACCGATTTTGCCACGCTGGAAGCGTATCGATCAAAGGGCCTTGCTGGGTATTTGCTTTGCGAGATGGAATCCGAAATGAAAAAAAGAGGTGTCCGCACGGCGTATACCATCGCGCGGGCCCTGTCGTATGGCATGAACATGACTTTTGCAAAAAGCGGCTATCTTTTTGCCGGGACGCTCATCAACAACACGCACATCTCCGGCGGGGTGGAGAGTATGAACGTCTGGTTTAAAGCACTCGGTCATGTCATAACGCCGTGCTGCCCGACGAAGTGAGCATAAAACACAAAACAGCGGCATTCCTGAAGCAGGAATGCCGCTGTTTTACCGGATGATTCAATGCGCGTCGTGGTGATGATGGTGGTGTTCACCGCCGCAGCCGTGCTCTGAGCAGGCGTGCGCTTGGCTGTGACCGCCGTGATGCGACCCGTGGTGATTGCAGGTGATTTCGATGTTATAGGCAAGCGCGCCCGCCAGAAAAGCTTCAACGGCCTTGTCCGCGTCGCCGGAGACGCCACCCAGAAGACGAATGTTCGCGTCGCTGAGCGCAATTTTGGCGCCACCGCCGATACCGCCGCAGATGAGTGCATCAACATTTAAATTGTTCAAAATACCCGCCAGGGTGCCGTGGCCGTTGCCGTTTGTGCTTACAGTGGTGGCCGCCTGAACGCGACCATCTTCAATATCATAGATTTTAAAGCGTTCCGTGTGGCCGAAATGCTGAAAAACAAGTCCATTTTCGTATGTTACAGCAACTCTCACATTATTTCCTCGCTTTCAATGAAGTTAATGATATCATCCAGCCAGTCGCCGTCAAACTGCTCAATCGTCCCCGCGTCGCACGCCTCGGCGAGCTTCGGGTCGATCGGCAGGCGGGCCGTCACCGGGATTTGATACTTTTCGGCTGAAGCCTCCACGCGGCTCTCGCCGAAGATCGAGAAGCTTTTGCCGCAATCGGGGCAGGTGACGCTGCTCATGTTCTCAACAAGCCCGAAGACGGGGATTTTCATCATCCGCGCCATGTTGACAGCTTTTTCAACGATCATGCCGACGAGCTCCTGCGGTGTGGTGACAATGATAATGCCGTCAACCGGGATTGACTGAAAGACCGTCAGCGGTACGTCGCCCGTACCGGGGGGCATGTCAATAAACATCAAATCAACATCGCCCCAAATAACATCTTTCCAAAACTGCTTAACCATCCCGGCAATGACAGGGCCGCGCCAGACGACGGGGTCCGTCTCATTTTGGGTTAAAAGGTTCAGTGACATTACAGAAATGTCTGTTTTCGTTTTAACGGGTTGAATGCCCAGCTCGCTGCCGGTGGCTTTTTGTGAAAGGCTGAACGCTTTAGGGATCGACGGCCCGGTGATATCGGCGTCAAGGACAGCCGTTTTAAACCCGTCACGCTGAGCCAGAACGGCCAGCAGGGACGTGACAAGCGACTTGCCGACACCGCCCTTGCCACTGACGATGCCAATGACTTTTTTAATGTGGCTGAGTTCGTGGGGCTGCTCTCTGAAGTCTGTTTGTTCCTCCGTTCTGTCAGAACAATCACTCCCGCAGGAGGCACAGCTGCTGCTGCATGATTCACTCATTTTACTTCATCTCCCAAATGACATTTTTTTCTGTGACAATGACGGCAGGTACAGGGTGGGGACGATTCGTCGCATAAAACGTAGTCACCGCCGCTGATGGACAGCTCCAAGCCGCTGACGAGGCATTGTGCTAATTTTTGTCGCGCACTGCCGTAAATTGCCTGCGCCGTCGTTCTGGCGACGCCCATTTGTCCGGCGCAGTCTTCCTGACTGAGCCCCTCAAGGTCAATCAGCCGGATCGATTCAAATTCGTCCACCGTCATCACAACACGCGCGCACTGTTCCGACGCGCCGTTAAGCGGCCCGAAGCTGAGGCTCTGGGGCATACAGCAGACGCGCCGACATTTTTTTGGACGCGGCATCCTATCACCTCACACCATCGAAATCATGGCATATGCCGGATACTAGCCGCATCATAACAGAGTTATGGGCATATGTCAATAATAACAGTCGTGTTACGCAAACATTTCATAAACCTCGTCGACATGAACGACAAGGCTTCGCCCAAAGGCGAGCATTTCAAGGCCGAGCTGTTTGCGCTCCGGCGTGAACGAAGCCGTCGTTTCAATCGGGACGATACAGTTGTAATTAAGTGAAAACGCGGCGCTGCACGTTTCTAGGACACAGACATCGGTGGCGGCGCCAACGATAATGAGGTTTTTGATGCCATGCTTTTGAAGCAGACCGTCGAGGTCTGTATTGAAAAAGGCGTTCCACCTGTTTTTGACAAGGAGGACTTCGCCGTCACGCGGCGCCAGCGGCGGGATGATTTCGGCATCAGCCGTCCCTTTGACAAAATGGCGGTGCTTTTTGACCTCAAATCGCGCGTCCAGCATCGGCCAATCAATGAAATCCGCCTCGTATTCCGTTTTAACGTTGACGACAAGCATCCCGTTTGCGTTAAAAAAGTCTTTGAGCGCAATCATTGGCGTAACAATGTCTTCCTGACGGGTGACATCGACATTGAGCATTTTAACAAGTGACCCGTCAGGCGCGCCGCCGCCGTACTGCATATCAACAACAATGAGCGCCGTTTCTTTTTGAATGAGCAAAATTAACACTCCAATCATTATTTAGGCACCTTTCGTTCAGTGCGCCTGTCAGGATGCTCATTATTATATATCAATGAGCACAGATTTAGAAGAGCACTGGGTAAATCTGAGGACACCCCCTTTGTATTTTTGGCGCAGCATGTTAAAATGAATCATACACAAGTAAGCATTGAAGCAGGAGGGCAACCAATGGCGGAACGTAAAGATTGCTTTTGGGCGTATCAGACGGCCGATATCCTCTCAGACCTTCAAGCAGAAAAAAACGGCCTGACAAGTGAGGAGGCTGCGGTAAGACTTAAGCAGTTTGGCGCAAACGTCCTCAAAGAAAAGCGAAACACAAACGCTCTGACGCTCCTGCTGTCGCAATTTAAAAGCCCGATTCTAATAATTTTATTTTTTGCCGTCGCCTTATCCATTTTTCTGAAAGACACTGCCGACGCGCTCATCATTCTGGCAATCGTTTTAATAAGCGGACTGCTCGGCTTTTGGCAGGAATACGGGGCGGACAACTCGGTAAAAAAACTGCTGGCCTTAGTGCAGATCAATGTGCAAATTCTCCGCGACGGCCGGGCGGTGGATATCAGTGTCGAGGAAACCGTCCCCGGCGATGTTGTGCTTTTAAAAGCGGGAGACCTTGTCCCCGCAGATTGCCTGCTGATTGAGGATAACGCGCTTTTTGTCGACGAGGCAACGCTGACAGGGGAAACATACCCTGTTGAAAAACAGGTCGCTCTTCTCCCGGCGGAGACCGTTCTCTCCGAGCGGAAAAACTGCCTGTGGATGGGGACGCACGTCATCAGCGGCACTGGCAATGCCGTCATTGTCAAAACGGGCAAAGAGACGGAATACGGAAAAATATCGGAACGTCTGAAGCTGCGCCCCATGGAGACGGAATTCGAACGCGGCGTCAGACGTTTCGGGTATTTGCTGATGGAGATCACGCTTATCCTCGTTTTTGCTATTTTTGCGATTAACATCATCTTAAAAAGACCCCCGCTCGACGCCTTTCTTTTCTCACTCGCCCTTGCCGTCGGTCTAACACCACAGCTGCTTCCAGCAATCATCAGCATTACCCTTGCGCACGGCGCGAAAATGATGGCGGCGGTCAAAGTGATTGTCAAGCGTTTAGCGGCCATCGAAAATTTTGGCAGTATGGACATCCTCTGTTCCGATAAAACAGGCACGCTCACGGAGGGGACGGTTCGTCTTAACGCACCGTATGGCATCGACGGCATCGAATCTGACAAGGTGCTTCATTATGCATATCTCAACGCCTCTTTTGAGTCGGGCTTCAATAACCCAATAGACGCGGCGATCCGGTCACACCAGCCGTTTGATATCGCCGGATATGAAAAGCTTGAAGAGGAGCCGTATGATTTCATCCGCAAGCGTCTGAGCATTCTTCTGGCAGACCCGATGGGAAGGCAGCTCGTTGTGACAAAAGGCGCCTTTCAAAATATTCTTGATGTCTGCACAAAAGCGGAGACGGCTGATGGCAGCATCGTCGACCTTGAAGCGGTCAAAAGCGTGGTTGAAAAACATTTTGCGGCGTTTTCAAGCAAAGGCTACCGCACGCTGGGCGTCGCATATAAAACGGATGTTGAGACGCTTCACGAGAATGAGCACGAGCACGACATGACCTTTCTTGGCTTTTTAACGTTTTTTGATCCGCTTAAAGAAGACATCCGCGAGACAATCGGGCACCTGCGGGAGCTCGGTGTCGGCCTCAAAATCATCACGGGCGACAATCACCTCGTTGCCGCGACAGTTGTGTCTCAGATAGGCATCGACGGCGACCTTTTAACGGGGTCAGACCTGCGTCAGATGAGTGACGATGCGCTGATACAAAAAGCGCCGACGGTGTCAATCTTTGCCGAGGTGGAACCGAATCAGAAAGAGCGCATCATATTAGCGCTCAAAAAAGCCGGTTATGTCGTTGGATATATGGGTGACGGCATTAACGACGCCTCGGCGCTTCATGCTTCTGACGTTAGCATATCGGTGGACAGCGCGGCAGACGCGGCCAAGGAGGCCGCCGATATCGTCCTGCTCGAAAAAGACCTCCGGGTGCTTTTAAGCGGGGTCAAGGCAGGGCGCGTCACGTTTGCCAACACGCTCAAATACGTCTTTATGGCGACGAGCGCCAATTTCGGCAACATGTTCAGCATGGCGGGCGCGTCGCTTTTCCTGCCGTTTCTGCCGCTGCTGCCGAAGCAGATTCTGCTCACAAATCTGATGACGGATATTCCGGAGATGACGATTGCTTCAGATGCTGTCGACACCGAATTAATCAGTAAACCACGGCGCTGGGATATCCGCTTTATCCGCCGCTTTATGATCACCTTTGGGCTCGTCAGCTCCGTCTTCGATTATATCACCTTTGGCGTCCTGTTCTTTCTTGTCCACGCCACGGATGTTCAGTTCCGGACCGGATGGTTTGTTGAGTCGGTTGTATCAGCATCAATCATTGTGCTCATTGTCCGCACCCGGAAACCGTTTTATAGAAGCAAACCGTCAAAATATCTCGCACTCACTGTTTTTCTCATTGCGATTCTTGCGGCCGTATTCCCTTATACGCCGCTGGCCGTCCTTCTCGGATTTTGCCCGCTCAAGCCTTGGATTCTCCTCGTCATTGCTGGCATCATTGTGCTCTATACTGCCGCCGTGGAGACGATTAAAAAAATCTTTTATCACCGAGTGCGAGAATAGACTGGGTGGAGTTCAAGCCATTAAAAGCAATGCCCGTTCAATTTGCATAGAATATCCGGGGTTATCATACACCCCGGTATTTCTTTGCACGGCCATAGGTGACGAAAGTGTTTGTTTATGTGGCCGGGAAAGACTGGAGGCATTTGATGAACATTATTCATGCAAACGGTGGCGACGACTGCCACAAAGAGCAGCGCCATGTCCATGAAGTCTTGGGCAGTGTTGAAATAGCAGAACGTGAAGAAGACCCGCACAACCACCGTTTTGCAACGGTCAGCGGTCAGGCTATCCCGATCGCTGGCGGCGACCATATCCACGAAATAACTTTCCGAACGGATTTCTATGAAGATCATTTTCACGAATTCTGCGGGAAAACGCGCGGAGCTGAGAAAGTCGGGGACCGGCATGTCCACTTTCTCGAATCCGAAACAACCGTTAATGATGGGCATAGGCACGATTTCCGCGTCGCCACATTAATAGAGAACCCAATCGGAGACTAGAAGCCAATTTCGAAAAGCCCGTCGGTTAACCGATGGGCTTTTTAGAAATCGAAAAATTGCTAGTTATGAAAAATGGTTAAACTTTACTTCGATGACTGTCTCAAAAATCCTGCTTGTTTCATAGGATGGACAGTACGAGAAGGAGGATCTTATGGCTATTATAAAAGGTGTTGATTGCAGCACCCCGATAACTGCATCGGTAGCGAGGTCGCTCAACGAGTTGGGCTATCATTTTGTCTGCCGATATCTCGTGCCGGACAAATATCCAAAGCATCTTTCGGCGGACGAAGCCCATCATCTCACTGACGCAGGGCTGTCTATCGTATCCGTCTTTGAAACGAGTGCGGGCAGGGCCCGCGGCGGTGCTTCATACGGCACTTCGGACGGGATGGATGCGCTGCAAGCGGCACTCTCGGTCAAAATGCCGGTCTCAGGGACTATTTATTTCGCCGTAGATTTTAACGCGGCGGACGGCGACATGGACGCCATCGAAAGCTATCTCAAGGCTGCAAAAACCAGCATGGGGCCGTACAAGATCGGCGTTTACGGGAGCTTTTCCGTTGTGGAGGAGATGGCGAAACGGCGCGCTTGCGATAGCTTTTGGCAAACGTACTCCTGGTCCGGTGGTAAAAAATCGCAAAATGCCGCGATCTATCAGTATTTAAACGGGCAGAGCGCCGCCGGAATCACGGTGGATTACGATGAAGCTTATGACGATACGGGAATGTGGAATTTAAATAGCGGAACGGGGAGTGAATTGACCATGACGATCGAAGAGGCGCGAAAAGAACTGACGGACGTTTCTGGTAAAGGCGCGGCGCACAGTCCATGGGCGGACGCGGCTGTTGAAAAGCTCACAAAAGCAGGGATCATCAGTGGAGATGGGAACGGCAATTTCGGATGGGAGCAGTGCATGACGCGGGAAGCCGTCGCCACAGCGCTGTACAAAACGCTGGAGAAGCTCGGCCTGCTTGACAAACTCTCATAATCAGAACGTTAAAATCGCGGGCTTTGCCCGTGATTTTTTTGCCCTTAACGGCGTACAGGCAAGTTTTCAGTGCGCAGAAAATATAATCACTCAGACCGATAAAGGGGGCATAGGTGATGCGTTTTGGAATTGCGCTGTCTGGCGGGGGCACACGCGGTGCGGCACACGTTGGCGTTCTGTGTGCCTTGGAGGAAGCCGGGCTTTTGCCGACGGCAGTCGCCGGAACGAGCGCCGGCAGCCTAGTCGCCGGGCTGTATGCATTAGGCTATACGCCGAGCAGCATGAAGGAGATTATTTTAAAACTCAGTAAATCGGGCCCGTCACTCATGGACGCGGATTATTTTGGGATTCTCCGATCTGTATTGCAGCTGTTTGGCAAGAAGCGCATGACATTTTCAGGTTTTATTAAAGGCGATAAACTGGAGAAGTATTTGGAGGGGTTAGCTGGCGGCAAAAAAATGACAGACCTTCGTATGTTAACCGTCATCGCAGCCGTTGACCTCATCAGCAGGAAGACAATTGCATATTCAAATAATATGGCGAAGGCTGTGCAAATGCCAAACGTCATCTGGAAATCAGACGTCCAAATCAGCGCGGCTATGCGAGCCTCCTCTGCCGTTCCCGCCGTCTTTCAGCCGAAGAAGCTGGACGGGATGCTCCTTGTTGACGGCGGGGTGACAGATATAGTACCTGTTGACCTGCTCATTGCCGCCGGAGAAAAAAACGTTCTGGGCGTTGATGTGAACACATCCACCCCTATGAAGGCTGACGGCAACATTTTTGATGTCTGCAATCAGTCCTTATCCATCCTGATGAGCTGCCTGAGCGGTTACAGGACGAGCGGCGAAAAGCTTTCCTTAGTCCCGCTTCTGCCAGATACGGCCGGTCTTTTGACCTTTGAACAGATGACGGCCTGTCTTGACGCGGGCTATGAGTCGGCGAAAAAAATGGTGCCTGAAATTCGGCGTGTGTTTTCATAAAAAAGCCCCGCCCGTTCAGGGCGAGGCTGTCAGAGCCGTCATCGCATCATCCAGACTTCGTTTAAAATAGACGAGACGGCCTTTGTTGCACTCATAAATAAAATCTTTGAGGCTTTGGCTTGTATATTGTGAAAAATCGCCGACGATGGCAAGCTTCATCCGGTAATTTGAAAATTTCTGCAAAACATCACCGGCGAAGCCTGTTTTGAGGTCAAAAAAGATTTCCGGAAGGCTCTCTTTGTAGAGGACAAGTCCGCAGGCATTTGACCCGTATGTCGCCGTCGCAAGCAGGTCGAGGACATCGGAAATAGTGCCGATGTTCGTCGTAAAATCACAAACAGCCACTCTGACGCCATTATTTTCGACTGTCTTCATGGCGATGCCTCCTTTTGAAGAAATGGGATGAAATAGTCGGACGCATTTAAGATTATATGTCCTGTATTCGGGAGCAGATGAACTTCTGTATGCGGCAGGTTTTCGCTGATTCTCCGTGCCGCCCCGGGTGCGTCAAGCATAACGTCGTTTTCACCGCTAATGAACAAAACGGGCATTACAAGCCTTCTAAGCTGGTCATCTGTGAATACCGGCAGTATGTCCGTAATCGGGTAGTAGGACATGAGGATGAGGTTCATAAAATCGACGACCTCTTTTGGCAGAGCCGTGCCGCCGATAACGGCTTCATCCATCGACAGCGGTTCATTAGCTGCACTGGCTTTGGCGGCTCTATCGGTGTAATCCCGATTCTGTCCTGACAGGCCGCCCGGTGCAATCAGAATAAGGCGAGAGACGCGCGCTGGATACGCTGTGGCAAATTTCAGAGCCAACCAGCCGCCAAGAGAGCTGCCGAGCATGACGGCGCTTCCAACGCCGAGCGCGTCAAAAATGTCCTCAAGCCAGAGAGTGAATCCATCTGACTCTAGGTTTGGCCTGAATTCAGCGCTGTTTCCAGCCTCTCCAACGAGATCAACGGCATAGACGCGGTAATCTTGAGACAGCGCAATGATTTCTTGAGACATAAAAACGCTGTTGGAGCACGACCCATGGAACACGAAGGCAGCCGGTGCCGTCTCGCGACCCGCTGTCAATATAAAGGTCCGGCCGAAGGCGGTGTCCACGTATTGTCGCCCGAAAGGGAAACGGCTGAGAACACCGTTGTACACGGTGCGGAAGGCGTCGCGCGCTTCCGTCGATTTGAATACGCTTGTCGCCATATTAATCATTCCTCCCGTCTTCTTCCGTTAAATAGGCAACGGACTCCATGATAGCGGCCATGAATCGGACGCCGCCCCAAAGCGATAAACGGACCTTGCTCTCTTCGACGATATACTGAGACTGGAGAGACGAGCGGCCGTACTCCGGTGGCTTAGAGATGGAGGCTGCCGTTAAGGCGTTCATGATACGAACAGCGTCCTCTTTCCCGCGGATAGCGATGTCAATGACGGCGGAAGCCGTGACGGACAGAGCCAACGATGCGTTTTGGTCATCACTGTACGGCATGATAAGGCCGTTTTCGGTAAAGCGGCTGAGGTCATGCCCTGTGATCCGCCAGCTTTTGCCAAGCTTCACAGCGCGGAGCTTACCTTCTCTGATATAGCGCTGAATCGTCTTTGGATGAATGTTCAGCATTTCTGATACTTGTTCGACCGTATAATATGTTTCGTTCATAACATTAAAGCTCCTTAATAGTCCTTATAAGTAATAATAGGTATCAATAAGGAATAAGTCAAGAGAAATATTTCTGGACGAGCCGTGTGTTTCGGTTTATACTGTCAGAAACCCTAGACGTCTGCAAAAGACATATCATTTTTATGGAGGATCGGAATGGACAGATTTGAAAACGTCGCTGTGATTAAAAAGGCGAATATATATTTTGATGGAAAGGTGACGAGCCGGACCGTCGTGTTTCAGGACGGCAGCAAAAAAACGCTCGGTATCATGCTCCCAGGGACGTATGAATTTGGGACGGCAGATAAAGAGATTATGGAAATCCTCGGCGGGCGGCTGCAAGTTGAACTGCCCGGAAAGAACATCTGGGAGAGCTTTACGGCGGGTGAGGCCTTCGAGGTAGAAGCCAACAGCAAATTCAAACTGATTGTTGAGGAAACAGCCGATTATTGCTGCTCGTATATAAAGGCATAAAAAAATCCCGGCCACAAGGCCGGGATTTTTTATTTGCTTCAAGGGGCGATTACCGCCATCACGGCATTATAGACCGTCTGGAAGGGGACGCCGTGGCGGTCGGCGCAGGCGCGGACGTCTTCATACTCCGGTTTTGATTTCGTCACACCGTAACCGCCGCCGGTTTTGACACGGACGATACCGTAAGGCGTCTCGACCGTTTCAAGCGTCACGTCGAGAACATCACGCCGACGCGTCATCAAACGGACGCCGAACGTCGTCGTCTGTTCAAGAATTGATTGCGTCAAAATATCCTTCTCCTCCGGGCGGCACAAACAGGTGAGCAGGACGGCAGGGCGGTTTTTTTTCATATAAATAGGTGTCGTAAACACATCCAGCGCGCCCTTATCCATGAGATAAGTCGTTGCATAACCAAGCGCTTCCGGCGTCATATCGTCGAGATTGCAGGAGATTTCAACGACAGTGTCGGTTGAAGCCGTCCTGTCGCTTAAAAAGGCACGCAGGCAGTTGGGGCGGTCAAAATCCTTCGTCCCCATACCGCAGCCAATTTTTGAAACAGCCATCGGTTCCATCTCGCCAAACCGCGAGACAAAATGGCGCAGCAGCGCCGCGCCAGTCGGCGTGCACAACTCAGCCTTGATACTGCCGCCGTAAATCGGAATATCCTTCAAGAGCGCCGCCGTCGCTGGTGCTGGGACGGGCAGAACGCCGTGCGCGCAGCGGACAAAGCCGGCGCCGACATGGACAGGGGAGGCAGTCACGGTCATAGGGCCGAGCATATGAAAGAGAAGGCAGCAGCCAACGATGTCGGCAACGGCGTCAAGCGCACCGACCTCGTGAAAGGAAAGCGTCTCAAGCGGCTCGTTGTGTACGGCGCTTTCCGCCTCGCCGAGCAGACGGTAAACGTCGAGCGCCTGTGTTTTAACGTTTTCGGCAAGGTCAAGGCCCTGAATCAGCGTGCAGATGTCAGTATAAGAGTAGTGCCGATGCGGCGCAGGCGCGCCGCTGTCGTCTTGTTTTTTCCCAGGCTGATTTTTATGTTTGTGAGACGCGTGGCTGCTGTCCGATACCGGATCGGGCATGTCCACGCTTGTCTCCTCAACGCCACTGACGGTAACGCGTATTTTTGTCCCGTCAAGGCCGCATTTTGTCATCGATTCGGCTGTGACGGAAACGCCCGGCAGGCCAAGACTGTTCATACGCTGTAAAAAAAGGGACTGCCCGGGGAGCAGCTCAAATAATGCCCCCATCAGCATGTCGCCGGAAGCGCCCATCTGGCAGTCTAAAAAGAGCTTCACGCGGATTCCTCCCCGATATGGTTAATGAGGCTGGCAAGATATCCAGCGCCAAAGCCGTTGTCAATGTTGACGACGCTGACGTTACCAGCGCAGGAGTTGAGCATGGATAAAAGCGCGGCAAGACCGTTAAAGCTGGCCCCATAGCCAACGCTTGTCGGAACGGCGATAACAGGGCAGGCGACAAGCCCGCCGACAACGGTTGCCAAAGCGCCCTCCATCCCGGCAACGGCAATAATGACCTTCGCCGTCATGAGGCCTTCAAGCCGCCCGAGCAGGCGGTGCAGCCCCGCCACGCCGACATCGAACACACGCTCAACACGGTTACCAAAAACCTCTGCCGTTTTGGCAGCTTCCTCCGCAACGGGCAAATCGCTCGTCCCGGCGGCGACGATGGTAATGGTGCCGCGTGTTGACGGTTTCGGCGACGTACCGTGGACAGCAAGGCGCGAGACGTTGTCGTAGTCAATCGGCAGAAGCTGCGCGAGGTCTGCGGCTTTTTCCGGCGTCAGTCTTGTGATTAAAACGGCATCACTGCCACTCTTTTTGATGGCGGCGGCAATACCGGCAATTTGTTCAGGCGTCTTGCCCGCACCGTAAATAACCTCCGGGATCCCGTGGCGAAGACGCCTGTGGTGATCGACCGTTGCATAGCCAAGGTCTTCAAACGGTGCCAATTTCAGCTTTAACAGCGCCTCCTCCGGCGAAGTGATGCCGTTTTGAACTGCGTTTAACAGGGCCAGAAGCTTGTCTTGTTCCACAAAATCCTCCTTTTGGTTGAGGCAAGTCAATATGTGTCAGGCGTCTGAAACTCTGTTTTTCTGGGCAACAGGTCAAGAAAAACAGCGTCAAAGTACGGATACAGCGTGTCAAGAATTTTGCGCCGCTTATCAAAGGCGGTGCGGAATTGCTCCTCCGGAAGCTGAATGCGGGCAGCGCCCGAAAAGAAGCGGATACGGAAATCCGAAAAGCCGAGCACGTGCAGCGCCTCTTCCGCCTTGGCGACAGTGTCAATGCAGTCGGCTTTAATTTCGGTGCCGGTCGGTATGCGCGTCGCCAGACAGGCGTAGGACGGCTTATCGTGCGTATACAAGCCCGCTGCGCGGGAAAGGCTGCGGATTTCCGGCTTCGTCATGTCGTACTCGCGCAGCGGGGAGCGAACGCCAAGCTCAATTAAAGCCTGCATCCCAGCGCGGTCTCCCGCGTCGTCGGAGGCGTTCGTGCCGTCACAGACGACGGTGTAGCCGTCACGGTGCGCGAGCTCCAAAATGCGTGTAAAGATGGCTTTTTTGCAATGATAGCAGCGGTCCGGCGAATTGGCCGCAACATCCGGATTTTTGAGAATTTCGATCGTCTCAACCGTCATGGGGGCGGACAACATATAAGCCATGCGCCGCGCATCGTCAAGCTCAAACTGCGGCTGAAAAATGGACTTGATGAAATACGCCTTCACGTCGCAGCCATACTCCTTGGCGGCGGAAAGCAGATACGTCGAGTCCACGCCGCCGGAGTAGGCGAGCGCAAATCGCGGATTTTCAGCAAAAAAAGCGTCGAGTTTCATTTGTGTCTCCTGTCGTGTGATGAACGCCTAAAAACGCGTCGCCACAAAAAATGAAAAACCCTTAAAAAGCCGTGTGAGCAGCCTTTCAAGGATTTTATCGCCAGCGCGTCGTCAGCTTCATGAGCATCGAATCCTTTTCGTTTTCGTTACCCAAATTATAGCATATTTCCTGCCATGCTGTCAATTTACAAACTTAGAATTCAACGCCGCGCCGGGCTTTGATGCCGTTGTCAAACGGGTGCTTGTGCTTAACCATTTCCGTGACATAGTCCGCGGCGGCCATGATTTTTTCGTCCGGACGGTGGCCGGTGATGACGAGCTCCAAAGATGACGGCTTGTTAAAAACAAGTTCCAAAAAGAGCGTTTCATCAAGCAGGCCGAGCTGATACGCGTCCAGCGCTTCGTCCAGAATCAGCAGATCAACGTTGCCCGCTTCGACGAGCGACACAGCCTTCTTAAGATGATCGTTTTGAAGGCGTTTTGTTTCAGCAAGCTCGTCTGGCGTCATATCACGGACGAATTTTTTTGCCGCCGTCCCGCGCAAGACGGTGACGCCCGGCAGAATTTTCAGATTGCAGAGTTCACCGGTGTTCGAGTCTTTTAAAAACTGGACGAGGAGAACCTTCTTGCCGCAGCCGCTGGCGCGCAGTGCCAGTCCGAGCGCTGCCGTCGTCTTTCCTTTGCCGTAACCGTAATAAACATGCGTCAGACCATTAGACATTTTGATCACCTATAAAATGATTTGGTAAAAGCGTTTCGAAAAATTCAGTGCGCATCAGGCGCGGCGCCTTGTGCCAGTTGCCTGCGTCAAGCAAAGCCTGATAGCCGCAAGCAGGGGGGACGCGCCAGTCAAAATATGGGCGTTGCGGCTCGGCATAGCGGCTTAAAATGGCCATTAGCGTTCCGCCATGGGCGGCAATCACAAGCCGAGACGCACCGTGCTCAATGGCCTCATGGACAATCGTGTCAAACGCGCGACAGGTGCGATTTGAAAATTCGTCGAGCTGCTCGCCGTTCGGGCAGCGCGCCGTGCAGCCGCTGTCTACCCAACGGCGGTAGTCGGCATCTTGGGCCATTTCATCGGCTGTGCGGCCTTCAAAATCGCCGAAATCCATTTCTCGAAGGTCGGCGCAAATGATGCATTCGGCGTTTGGAAATTTTATGTGTGCCGTCTCTACAGCGCGGCGCATCGGACTGACATAAACGGTTTGGACGTCGGGCAGAATGCCGGTTGACGCGGCAAAGGCGGCTCCCGCCGGGCTGAGCGGCTCATCCGTTATACCGACGTACCGCTTTTCCTGATTGCTTTTCGTCGCGCCGTGCCGTAAAAAAACAACGTCCATTAAAAATGCACCCTTTAGCCTTTAATCACAGCTGGAATACCGCAGCAGATACGGACGACCTTCTCTGCCTGAGATGCAAGCTCAACGCACAGGCGGCCTGTCGCCTCGCGGGCAAAGCGCTCAGCCCTGTCAACAGGGACGATACCGCTGCCGACTTCATTGCAGATGACAACCTTTTTCTCAAGCAGCACCGGCAGAAGGTCCATATACGCACCCTGACGCGCTGTTACAAGATTCTGCAGATTATAGACGACTGGTTTGTCGTCAATGACGGCGTCTGCCATCTCATCGTCGGAATAGCCAAGCGTT
Organism: Oscillospiraceae bacterium ZGZL; assembly: GCA_038405045.1. GTDB lineage: Bacteria > Bacillota > Clostridia > Oscillospirales > Oscillospiraceae > Sporobacter. The sequence goes on from JBBZIV010000001.1 coordinate 628,051, forward strand.
TTCACATAACCGCGTTTTCCGCCGCCGAGACCGCCAATAACAAATATCACGATTAAACCACCTTTTCGACAATGACAATAGAAGCCAGCATGGCCAGCTCACAAAGCTGGAGGAAAAAACCGGCCAAATCACCGCTCATGCCGCCAAACTGGCGCCGCGACATAACGGTCAGATAGATGAGACAGAGGAAAGCAGCAAGAAGCATCATGCCGCCGGTGAGGGGGGCCGTCAGCAGCAGCCAGACGGTAGTACCAGTGAAAATAAAACCCAGAATAATCACGGAAACCGTTTTATCAGCCGAATCCTTAAAGGAACTGAGCAGCCCTTTGTCAGCGTTTGTATTGAGCAGGAGAACAGAAAGACCGGACAGGCAGCGGCAGAGGACATAGATCAGCCCGAGGAGCAGCGGCGTAATCGGCGTGATGAGCAGCTCAGACGCGATGCCGACGTATAAAACGAGATAGGACACAGCGCCGATGACGGCAAAAGCCCCGGCACGGGGGTCTTTGAGAATTTCGCGTTTGCGCGCGGGCGGCGCGTGGGAGGATAGCGCGTCCATCGTGTCGCACAGGCCATCCAAATGGATGCCGCCGGTGACGGCGACGGGGACGAGCGCGAGCCCGACGGACCGGAGCAGAACACCAAAATCAAATGTCTGACAGACAGCGAGCCAAGCCCAGACAAAAAGACCGACGACAGCCCCGATGAAGGGGAACATCGCAAGCATGTAGCGCATGTTGTCGTCGTGCCACTTCAGTGTCGGCATAGGCAGGCGCGAAAACATTGAAAATGAAAACAGAAAGGAGCGGATAAAACTCATAGGGCGGCCTCCCGAAGCGGCAGCGGAATCCCGCAGACGAGCTCATAAATACACGCGCATCGCGCGGCGATAACGTTGTTGACAGCGGCCAGTGCCGCGATATAGCGCGCTGTTTCGGGGTCGTAGGCTACGCCGTCGGAAAAAACGTCGTTTGTGACGATGACGAGGTTTTCGCACTGCTGTTCAAGCGCCAGAACGCCCGACAAAACAGCTTCAACCGTCTTGTCACCGGCGCCGCCGACGGCAAAAAGCTCGTTAGCGGTGAGGTTGCCCAGGCATTCCAGCAAAACAGTACCGCGCTCCGGCAGGCGCAGACCGGCAAGGCTCGTGTAGCGCTCCTTCGTTGTGAAGCCTTTTTCGGCACGCATTGTCCGGTGCTTTTCAATACGCAGGAGGTCTTCTTTATCAAAGGGCATCATCGTGGCGACATAATAGCGCGGCAACGGCAGGGAAATGGCCAGGGATTCGGCGTATTCGCTTTTGCCGCTGGCAGCGCCGCCGATGACGAGTGTGAGCATTATAACCCTCCCTGCGGCGTGTAAGCATCCATGCCGATATCGGAAAAAGAAGACGAGCCGTGATAAACGGCCAGCGCGAGGTCAAGCAGCGGCAAAAGGGCCACAGCGCCCGTCCCTTCGCCGAGGCGCATTTCGCCGTGAATAATTGGCTGAAGAGACAAGGCCTCCAAGAGCATTTTACCCGCGGGCTCGTCGGAGACGTGGCTGGCCACCATCGCGTCAACCGCCTTCGGGCACAGGCGATGGGCCAAAAGCGCACTGACGGCGCTGATGATCCCGTCTACAATAATAGGCATCCTGTATAATGCCCCACCGAGGAAAATGCCGGTCATCCCGGCGATATCAAAACCACCGAGCTTTGAGAGCACGTCCAGCGCGTCAGAAGGGTCGGGGTTGTTGACGGCAAGAGCCTTCTCAATGACAGCCTTTTTCCGGGCCAAGGCCTCGTCGGAGAGCCCGGCACCGCGCCCCGTGACGGCGGCAGCCGGCTTTTGCAGCAGTACCGACGCGACGGCACTTGACGTCGTCGTATTACCGATCCCCATTTCGCCGGTGGCGATGATCTGATAACCCTGATCCCGGCACAGGCGGACAAGGTCAATACCGGCCTCGATGGCGGATAGCGCCTCAGCGCGCGTCATGGCTGGGCCTGCGGCAATATTGCGCGTCCCGTCGGCAATGTGGCGGTCGAGCAGCAGGGGGCTCACATAGCGCTCGGCCATGCCCATATCAACGGGAATAACGTCCGCGTGCGCGGCCTCTGCCATGCGGCAAACGGATGTCTGTTTTTTCGTCAGATTTTCTGCGACAAGTCGCGTAATCTCGCTGCCGGACTGCGACACACCTTCGCAAACAACACCGTTGTCGGCACAGAGGACGAGGACGGCGCGCTTGTTGATAAAGACATCGGCACTGCCCGTAATTCCAGCAAGCCGAACAATAACCTTTTCGAGCAGGCCGAGGCTGCCAAGCGGCTTGGCGATCCCGTCCCAGCGCTGTTGCGCCAGCGCCATCGCTTCAAGGCTGGCACCCGTTATGTGCTGATTGAGGCTTGAAATATCCATAGTGTATCCTTATCTGGCGTCGAAATAGGGTTAAGAAAAAACTCTCCGGTGACGGAGAGTGTCGCACAAAAGCACGCCCGCGCCGGCCCGGCTTCCCCGGCATGTCGATTTTTTCACCATTTTATCGGCAGCGTGCTGTTTTGTCAAGTGCTGTCGGCCTTTGCGGCCTTTCACAGCGTTTATTGACAAGGATGGCGAATCATGCTAACGTTATCATGTTTTGAGGTGATAAAATGGCTATACAAACCGGCGACCTTCAAGGCCGCCTGTATCTGTCGACGCTGGCTGACGACGCGCCGAAAACAGCGCGCGAAAACGGGTTCGGACTGGAAATTGCCGAATTCTGCACGGCGTCGAATATGGACGCTGATTTTGCGCTGTGGGACGGCGTTGCCAGAGAGAAAATCAGCGGCGTCGATCGCCTTGTTCTGCATGCGCCGTTTAACGAACTGTGCCCGTCTGCCATCGACCCGCTTGTGCTTGACGTTGCCAAAAGGCGCTACGAGCAGGCAGTCAAGCTGGCTGGAAGCTACGGCATTAACAGAATCGTCGTCCACTCCGGATACATACCGCTCGTGTATTTTAAAGAGTATTTCGTTGAGCGCTCCGTCACGTTTTGGCGCGACTTTTTAAAAGATAAGCCGAGCGATTTATGTCTTGTCCTCGAAAATGTCCTTGAGGATTCTCCCCAGCAGCTCATTGACATCGTCCGCCTCGTTGACGACAAGCGGCTTCGCCTGTGCATTGACGTCGGTCACGCCAATATCATGCGCCGGGACATAACGCTTGAAGCGTGGACGCAAGCTGTCCTGCCATACCTCGGCCACGCGCACCTGCACAACAACGCGGGCACCTGGGACGACCATGCCGGCCTGGACGACGGCGTCATCGACATGGAGACGATCATACGCATCATCGCCGAGGGCCAAAAAGACGCAACGCTGACACTTGAAACACGCGAGGCCGAGCCATCTGTCGCCTGGCTGCGTGAGAAAGGGTTTATACAGTGAAATACGAGTGCCACGGTCACATCATCGCTGACGGCGTCAGCTACGCCGACGCGATGCGCCGCCATAAAAACGGCGTTGACGAGGCGACCGTCCGAGATCATTTAAAAGCGGTTGTTGGCAGCGGTATCGGCTTTTACCGCGACGGGGGAGACAAGTACATGGTTTCCGCGTTTGCCAAGCAGATCGCGCCGGAATATGGCCTTGATTACCGCACGCCGATTTATATCACACACATGAAGGGGTATTACGGCGGGATGTACGGCCTTGCCTTCGAGACGATGGCGGAATTCAAAGAGCTTGTTCTGCGGGCGAAGGCGCTGTCGGCCGACTTTATCAAAATCACCGTCACCGGTATGCTGGACTTTAACGACGGCGGCGCGATTATGGGGCCTATCTTACCGACATCGGTGCTGCGTGAGGCTGTCAACATCGCCAAGGGCGAGGGCTTTGCTGTCATGGCCCACTGCAACGGTGCAGAAAACATGAAAAACGCCATGGAGGCGGGCGTTTCCAGCATCGAACACGGCTTCTGGCCGGACAGTTCGGTCATCGACTGGTTTCTTCAGACGAAGGTCGTCTGGGTACCAACGGCCGTGACGGCTTATAACCTCATCGGTGATGATCGGTATGACGGTACAGTGATGAAAAATGTGCATGAGGCGCAGAAAGCGGTATTAACTGAGGCTTATCAAAAAGGCGTCTTGATTGCCTCCGGCAGTGACTGCGGGGCGTACCGCGTCTTGCAAGGGGCGGGGACACGCGATGAATACGCGCTTCTGGCAAAGATGGGCATTGACCCCGCGCGCGGGAATGCGGCGATTGCCGAGCGCTTTCAAAGAAGCTAAACCTAAAAAAATCAGTCCGCCCGGCATGATGTGCCGGGCGGACTTTCTCGTTACTAGATTTTATATTTTTTGATTTCATTATAGAGGCTTGCCGACTGGGCGTACAGTTCCTGGCTGATTGAAGCGCTTTCCTCGGCTGTCGCCGTATTGTTCTGGACGACGGAGGAGATGGCGTTTAATCGCTGCTTGATTTCAAGAATAGCCGACGCCTGCTCGTTGGAGGCCGCCGTTATGTCGGCGTTCATTTCTTGCGCGAGTGTCGCTTTCTCGTCAACAGTATTTAACGTGTCTGCTGTTGCATTGGCAAGCTTTGTCCCTTGGCGGATGGTGTTAATCGTATTTGATATTAATTCATCCGTTTGCTTGGCGGCGTCGGCACTGCGGGACGCCAGCATACGCACCTCATCGGCAACGACGGAGAAGCCTTTCCCGGCGGCACCGGCACGAGCCGCTTCTACGGCGGCGTTCAGAGCGAGGATGTTCGTTTGGAATGATATATCATCAATGATTTTAATAATGCTCGAGATTTTTTCCGACGATGTATTAATGGCGCCCATCGCCTGCAGCAGCTGTTTCATAAAGCTGTTGCTCTCCGAAACGCTCTCCGCGGCTTCATTCATGTATTCGGTTGCTCGGGCGCCGTTTTCGGCGTTTCTGTATGCCTTGTCGGCAACATTCGTGACGGATTCGAAAAGCTCGTCAATCGCGCCGGACTGCTCCGTTGCCCCGCGGGAAAGCGCCTGCGACCCGTCGGACAGGTGCTGCGCCCCGGAAGAGACTTGTTCGGCAATGACGCTGATATTTGAAACGGTGCCATGCAGCTGCAGGACGAGTTTGGAGACAATCTCCATAATCTTTTTATAGATACCCTGATGCGCTGTGGCGTCAACACGAATGCAGAGGTTATTCGTCTCGACAACGGCTTCTAAAGAGGCAGTATCGCGGGCGATGCGCTCAATCGACCCGACGGCTTTCTCCATGGAACGCGCAAGGGACCCAATTTCATTCTGACTGCGGACAGAGGCAAGGCTTACTGTGACAGCTGGGTCAATACTGCCGGTCTCAATGGCTTGCGCAGCCTGCACAACAGTGCAGAGCGGCCGTTTGATCTTTCTGTCGACGAGGAAAAAGGCAATCACGTCAAAAACGACCACAAGCGCCAGTGCGCCAAGGATGATGCTGCGCAGGTTGGACGCGTACGACTGCTCAATGTCCGTGACCTTTGCGCCAGAAAAGAGAACGCCCAGAACGGTTGATCCGTCGGCGGCGAAGATCGGCTGATACGCCGTCACATAGTTTTCACCGAGGATCGCTGTTTTACCGATATAGGACCGCTTATTCGTAATTACAACGTCGGCGACAGCGGCGCTGAGCTTCGTGCCGATAACGCGCTTGCCGTTTTGCATGATCGTCGTATTAATACGGACGTCACCGGAAAAAATCGTATAGTCGTTATTGGAGACCGTTTTTAATTGATCCAGAAACGTCGTGTCCGTCAGCGGAAACGCCACGGAAACAGCCCCTATAACAGCGCCGCTGTTGTCGGTAACGGGTGCAGCGGAAACGACGGACAAGCCAAGGGTTTCGTCGGACCGGACACCGGAATACGTTTCACCGGCGAGCGCTGCTTTGATATCGGCCTGTTCGGCAAGCGAATCGCCTGATACGTCGGCGCCCTGTAAGCGGACAAGAACGGTGCCGTAACGATCCGTAACGGTCACGCAGGCGTTTTGCAGCGCGCCGGAAAAGGCGGCAGCCCTCTGCGTGACGGCAGTGGCGTCACCGTATAACACAGCGCTGACGAGCTGACCGTCCGAAGCGATGAGGACGGAATTTTTTTTGCTGCTGTCAGCCATATCGCTTATTTCATGACTCAAAAGAGATAAAGAAGACTGAACTTCCGACTGTTTGATCGAACCGACAACATCATACATCGAGCGGATTGACAAGACGGCCGTCAAAGCGACGGATGCAAAAATCAAAACTGAAATAAAGATGAGCATTTGAATGCTGAGTTTATCAAGGTGAATTTTTTTTAACATCGTCGTCATCCCTTTTCGCTTGGTGTAAAATTTGATCTAACATCTTTATCGGTTATATTTATAAATTCGTTAAATAAAAAACAATCCGTGTGAGCGGATTGTTGAAAAGTCTTTCTGTGCGCCAGTTTGACAAGGTCCGGTGCGTTTGATAAACTTCTGTTAATTTGAATTGAAAGGATCATGACGATGGAGCGTTTTGTGCCGTTTGAGAAAATGTCAAAGCGACAAAAACGGGAGCAGCTTGCCCGCAAGCGCAGGACATGGGGCAGCCTGAACCCAGTCACCAGGCGGCCGGAAAATCCAAAAGCATATAACAGACCAAAAGCAAAACGCCGCCATGAAGAATTGAAAAACGATTCGATCGGTGATTGAATTTGATATATCGTTTAGCGGCAGCTAGAACAAACCCCCGTCACCGGTGAAAACAGCCGTTTCCGCTGTCCCGGGGGTGAGACGTGAGATCATGACTGTTGCCTCGGCGCGTGTTGCAATTTTTTCCGGTCGGAAGCTGCCGTCTGTGTAGCCGAACAAAATGCCGTTTTGACGCAGCGTTTCAATCGCGTTGTACGACTCCGGGTTTGACGTTTGCGAGACGTCTGTAAACGCGTTATTGCCGTCTGAAACATCGGTTTTTACCTGATACGACGTGGCGTTTTTGAGCATGACGGCCAGTTCCTCGCGCGTAACGGTCCGGTCTGGGTCAAAAAGATTATTGCCGATGCCGTCTGCAATGTGGTATTGGCGCGCTGTCTCAATGTAAGGTTCCGCCCAGGAACCGACGCAATCGTCAAACTGCAGCGCGGGGTCGGAGACGAGCTCGATGCCAAGCCGCTTGACGATCATAGTAACGGCCTGCGCGCGCGTGAGCGGTGCGTCCGGTGAAAAACGCGTGTCGCTGATGCCGTCGGCCCAGCCGTCTAAATATGCCTCCAGAATATTGTCCTTTGCCCAGCTTTTTTCGATATCGCCGAACGTGCAGCTGTTGAGCCAGAGCTTATAATAATCCCAGGTGCTGTCCGACTCTTCACCGAGGGCCCAGCTGCCTGTGCCTTTGATATCGTACTTTGTGACGAGAGAGAGCTTTTCTTTGATCGACTGCTCGCCCTCGTACCAGATGGTATATGTCCCGGCGGCAAGCGCCTGACCGCCTACGACTGGTTTTTTCGCGTCTTGGCTGATTGTAAAAACGGCTTTTGTCGACCGGCTGGCAGGGTCAACACTGACACAGCCGCCATAGCTGTTGACGAGCTGGGCGATTTTCGCGTTGGTGATGCCGGTGCCGTTTGGATAACCGCCGGTGTTCGACCAAATACGACCGTAGAAGGGCAGGCCGAGAACGACCTTTTCCTTTGGGATCACGCTGACAGCGTATTTGATTGACTTTTCAACAAAGGACAGGCTGGAAACAGGACCGGCAGGACCGCCGCAATAGTGCTCGTCATATGCCATAATCATGAGATAATCGCTGTATTCGGCAAGCCTGGCATAGTCATACGATCCCTGCCAGCCTGTTGAAATACCCCAGGGGTTAGCGGCGACGGAGACGGCAATCGATTTTCCTTCAGGGAGCGCCGCGCGTAGGAGTTGAACAAATTCGACAAAATCGTCACGGTCGGATGACGTCAAATTTTCAATGTCGATATTGACGCCGTCAAGGCCGTACGTGATAACGGCGTCGGCAAGGGCTTGTGCCAGCGCCTGCCTGTTTTTCATGGCAGCCCGGCCAACAGAGCGCGACCAATCATTCGTCAGATAGGGGACGACCGAAATGCCACGCTTGTGCATGTCACTGATAAATGAAGCGCTGATGGCCGATGTTAAGGCAAGGCTCCCGTTTTTATTCAGCGAAAAATAGTTCGGCGCGACCTCGTTGAGACTGTTTTGTGTCTTGTCAACGAGACCTGTGTAAGATTTACCGAAGAATATGTATGACATATTGAATTTATAGTCGGCGGCCTGCGTCCGAACCTCCGTCAGCATCGACAGAAAGATGAGCGCACACAGCAGAATTAGACCTGATTTAATTGACGCCTTCAACGTTGCATTCCTCCAAAAGCCGCATGTTCCGTCCTCGGTGGGACAAGTACAGTCTATCGGCTACACCGTGAGAAAGCAGTCGGAAAATGACAGGAAATACAAAAATTAGTTTCGTGCAGACAACTGATAAAAGATAAAAAAGGTGCCCCGCGCTTGTTATGTATGAAAAAGCCAATCCACGGCATAACATAGAATTGCTTTAATAGGGAGGGAGAGCCATGCTGTTCTTTGTGCAATTCCATCTAGCTTCGCTTATCATCGGCGCACTGCTTGTCGGGGCTGTGGTCAGTGTCATCATTTGGTTTGTTCGGCGAAAAAAACAGGGGATCAGCAGCTGCTCCTGCAGTTGCAGCGGCTGTCAGTATTCGGACGCTTGCGCGAAAAAGCGCCAGAAATGACAAATACGCGTCAATAGGCAATACGTAATATGAGCTCATCATGCCGAAAATTCACTGTTTAAACAAAAAATAGAAAAATTATGAGAAAAATTGAGAAAAGAAGCTTGACAATACGTCTTGGCTGTGTTAGCTTTAGCTTAAACATAGTGAGTTGGTATATAATTTAATAGATCAAGCGATAAATGGCAAACCTGTTGAAAAGCAGGGACGCAAAGCTGAGGGTCTAAGGTCGTATGACTATGACAGCCGGTTGCCGAACTTGAAGGATATCTGATCATTCAGCCTCCTTCCCGAGATTCGGTGAAGGGGGTTTTTGCCTTCTGACGGCGACATGTAAAAACACGTTTGAAGGGGATTGTGTATGTCGAAGGAGATACTCAAGAAACAAATGCTGGAGCGCTATCGGCAAGGAAAAAGCGTAGAAGAGATTTGCTGTGAATACAGCGTTCCAAAATCAACTTTTTACAGATGGATTCGAAAATCGCGCACAGATAGCCCGTGTATTTCCGATGACGATATTCGCATCATTGTCACACGGTTGGAAGAGCTGGAAGAAGAGGTTACAACGTATAAAAAAGTTCTTCAGTTGCTCAAAAAAGCAGAAAATTTGTGATAAGTCGGTCAAGCTTGCATAAACTTTGTTAAACGCTTGTCTGACCGGGACTGAGGTGAAATAGAGATGAAAATTAACGACAATTTAAGAAAAATCATGACGTTTGCTGCCGATGCTTTAAGCGTTGTATTCGGAAGCGTTTTGTGTACGGTCTTATACCATCCCGAGGCGTCGGTAACGGAGAACTTCTTGTCGATTCGCGCGTTTCTTCTGATGGTTCTTATCACAATGGGGCTTTTCAGCTTAATTTTGAGAACGTATAACGATCCGATTTTTGAGAATTTTTCCTTGAGTGTCTTATTTTCATCGGGGACTTTTTTAGTGGCATTAGCTCTTGCGCTTGTGTTTCACCTGCTCGTTTATGGCCAGAGCTTCGATGTGATTTACCTCATCAACATTCTTGTTTACTCGATCTTTTTCCTTGGGACATATAGACTCGCGCTGTTATTTCTCAGGCGCGCCTTTAACGTTATTTCCAATTTCAGACGCTCGTCAACGATGCAGCGCGTTATTATCATGGGTGCCGGTGACGCCGGTAAATATCTGGCGGATCTTCTTCGAAATGATAAGTCAAAAAACATGTACCCTGTTGCATTTATTGATGACAATCCCGCCAAGGCCGGCAAAATATTCAAAGGTCTCCGGGTTGTAGGCGGGCGGGCACTTATCCCTTACGCAGCGGAAAAATACAAGGCGGATACGATTATCATTGCTATCCCGTTTGTTGACAATTCAACGATTCGTGATATTTTTAGGCTCTGCAGCGAGGCCAGCTTCAATGTCAAACGCTTCGGTAATATGACAACCTTTACGGCAGACGGCCTCTCAAAGGCAACGATCAACGAAATCCACGTTGAAGACCTTTTGGGGCGCGATGTCGTCAAGCTCGACTTAGAAAGCGTCAGCGCCTATGTCACCGGTAAAACCGTTCTTGTATCCGGCGGGGCAGGCTCTATCGGTTTCGAGCTAGTCAACCAGATTTTGAATTACAACGCGCGCCTTGTTGTTATTTTCGATATCAATGAAAATAAGCTGTTTGAAGCGGACGTCGAGCTGAGAAAAAAATACCCGAAAACGCAGTTTGTCACGGCAATCGGTTCTATCCAGGACCGCACCCGCCTGCGCGAGGTCTTTGACCTGTACAAGCCGTCTATCGTTTTTCATGCCGCGGCACATAAGCATGTGCCAATGATGGAGCTTAATCCGCAGGAAGCGCTGAAAAACAATGTTATGGGAACGCTTTACATGGTTGAAATGGCCATAAAGCATCAGGTTGATAAGTTTATTCTGATTTCGACTGACAAAGCCGTGAATCCGACAAATATTATGGGCGCGACAAAGCGCGTCGCTGAAATGCTGATTCAGCGGGCGAACAGTTGGGGGACAACGCGGTTTTCAGCAGTTCGTTTCGGCAACGTTCTTGGCAGCAACGGCAGCGTCGTCCCGCTGTTTAAGAAGCAGATTTCAGAAGGCGGTCCTGTGACGGTGACCGATAAAAATATCAAACGTTATTTTATGACGATTCCGGAAGCCGTCCAACTCGTCTTGGAAACCGGCGCGCTGGCGAAGGGCGGGGAAATCTTCGTGCTTGATATGGGAGAGCCCGTCAGCATCTATGAGCTCGCCAAATCAATGATTCGCCTGTCCGGACTCAAGCCGGATATAGATATCAAAATTGAATTTACAGGACTGCGACCCGGTGAAAAGCTTTTTGAAGAGCTGAGTCTCTCGGATGAAATCGTTTCAAAAACTGAAAACCAGCGCATATACATTCTGAAGGCCAACGGCAGCCCGCCAATCATTTTCGAGGCTGAATTTGATAAGCTGTGTCAGTCTATCGATAACAGAGATTTTGGCTCGGCAATTAAGAAAGTTGGGATTCTTGTTCCAACCTTCAAAAAACAAGATGTCACAGCCGTGCGGGGTTGAGTGAACAACACATAAAGCCACCAAAAGCCCCTTCCAGAGGGGGCTTTTGACGATATAATGAAGCGATCTTTATTTTCGAAACGGGGCATTTACATGAAGAAAAAACCGGTGTCCTTTTTCGGCGCCATCTTGTTACTGATAACTTTATCTGCTTGCAAATCAGGCGGTCTGACGCTTTCATATGCCACGCCGCCGCACGGCTCGGCCACCCCGACATCGTCCTCTTATCTGCCGGGTGTCGCTGCGCCAACAGCCGGGGAAGAGACCCTGTCACCGCTGCCAGCCGAAACTGACGCGCCGTCTGCCTCCACAAGCTCAAAGCCGACAGCAACGCCGTCTGAAAGTGGCCCGACGGGGAGCGTTTTCAGCGTTGTGGTCGGCACTGTCCGTCTGACGCTTCAGGAGCAGATTACCGACTCAACGCTTAATAAAATTCCGTTAAAGCGTCTTGCCGACAAGACGGAGGTTCTTGGCGAGGGGAACGACACCTTTACCGGTTCGTCTGTACGGACGGTTCAGTATAGTGGCCTTAAGCTCCTGCTCTTTGCACCGAAGGATAACAACACGACGTTTTGGCTCATGCAGATTCAGGTGACCGACAAGACCATTGCGGCGTTCGCCGCGCTTCACGTTGGCGACACGCTCAATACGGTGCTGACGGTCTTCCCGGAAGCCGAAAAAGCAGAAAATGAAAGAGGAGCCATTATATACCGCTATAGTCAGGACTATGACGAGCTAGCATTTACGATTGTTGCCAATAAAGTCACAGAAATGACGCTGACGTATTACATGCCTTAATCTTATAAAAGAATCAAAAAAGAGGCTTGAGGCCTCTTTTTTGATCATAATTATTAAAATAATGAGAAAATATTAAAAATATACTTGAAATATTAAATTAATTGTCATATAATACTATCGAACGTTAATATAAAGGAGCCGTCATATGGATTCGGATTTAAGGGCACGAATCAAGGAAGTCGCCGTTGAGCATTTCAACAGAGACGGCTATCACGGCGCAACGATACGAAATATTGCAAAGGATGCCAATTGCTCTCTGCCAATGGTTTATTACTATTTCAGCAGCAAAAAAGAGCTTTTTCACGAGATTATTAAAAAAGACTATTTTGAACTGCTCAACAGTCATTCCAGACAAATTAAAGAAAATAATATTGTAGAGTATTACACAAAATACGTTTACACCCTTAACCAGCTCGATAGCTACGATAAAAAAGTGTTTCGGCTTGGCGTAAAAGTGAGCTTATCATTCGACGGTGATGAGGAACTGTCGGAAATTATGGACGAGTGGGAGAAATCTCTCATTCCATGGCATTTCCAGCTCGTGATGCCGCACCTTGGTGATGTTGAAAACTGGATTGTCATCATCCGCACGCTCATTCATCTGCTGGACAATTTGATTGAAACAATTGTCGTCAAAAACCGCTATATATCTGAAGAAGCAATCCGCGAAGACTTGTGCATTATTCTCGATAAAGGGGCATAAAAAAAGCCGGTTTGACCGGCTGAAAAGGGGAAAAGATATGGAAGCAAAAACCATGAAACGTGCATTTGACAGCATCTGCACAACATCAAGCTTTGACCCGTTGCTGCGTGACGTCAATAGAAGAATTCTTGAAACCGGATTTATGGCAGTTGCGTCGGTAACTGATTTATCTGTGTCGGCAGAAGACGTACCCGCCGTCGCCGACAATCAGCTGACGTCAAGCGCCGTCTTTCGCTCGCTCATCAACGCCGGCAGCTGCGCCAACGCATCGTCGTCCTTTCATGATGGATATCTGACACTTCTGCATCAGGGTGTTTTTCTACGGGGTTGTCTCGGCTGAATTTAAGTAAGGACAGTTACAGGCTTTAACGCTTTGAGCATGCAGGAGACGTCGTCCGGCGAGTATGGTTTTTCACATGTCATCAGATTAAACAGTCGCAGCCTAATCAGGCGATCGGCTGCTGGATTTGTGCAGGCAGTCAGCATTGCGCTCAAGCGTTCAAGCGTTGCGTCGCGCCCTGTGGCCGCCGCGGCGACAAGGTCCGCCCTGTATTCGTAACGCATGTCCCACGGCTTCCAGACATCAGCAAAATATAGATGCGAGACTTCATGCCACAGCCTGTTCAGGAAAAGCGTTTTTCCAAAACGCGCAAGCGTTGCGCCGACAACGATAAAACAGGTGCCATCTTGATACAGGGCGCTTTTGGCGTCTTTTTCATCTTTCGTGACGAATACAGGTATGCCATGCCAGCAACCGAGATAAAGGCACCATTGTTCCGCTTTTTCGCCGCGTAAGCAAACAAGTTTATTGATTTCCATCCTAATACCGCCCGTCACTTTTGTAATACCGACATTATAACGGCACAAGTTGGAGAATATAAACGAATTATGACGAAAATGGAAAATAATACAAATTCCGGCCGAAAGGCCGGTTTTTGTTTTGCGCTTGGATAAATCTGCATTTATGTTTTTTCTATTTATGAAAATAATAGTAGGACTAAGCTTTTGGTTGGAGACGAGAATGTTCGGATATTTTTTGAGAAAAGCGGGTATTTGGTTTGCTGGGAAGCAGGAAATGACCCGACAGAAACCACGACCGGAAAAAAACGATCATATTTCAGCCGCACTTGATGATGTTGTCAAAACGATAAAAAATAGTACGTTTTCAAGCAACGATATCGTGATACGGCAGTTTTATATTGACGGCAAAATCGCTGCTGACTGCGCGCTCGTTTTTGTTGACGGGCTTGTCAACGGCAAACTCATCAATGATGACGTTATTAAGCCGCTCCTATTTCAATCAGCTTCGACGCCGCCGGAAATCAAACGTGAAGATATTATTGGCTATATTGAAAGAACACTGATTTCAATTAATGAGATCAAGGTGCTCACAACACTGTCGGATGCAATGGATGCCGTCTTATCTGGCGACGTCGTTTTGTTTGTCGATGGTGAGGCGAGAGCTATCGATATGAACTCAAAGGGGTGGGATAAGCGCGGCATTTCGGAACCAACAAGCGAAGCTGTCATCCGCGGCCCGCGTGAAAGCTTTATCGAGAGCATGCGAACAAACACGGCGCTGATCCGACGAAAAATAAAAAACCCTGCTTTGACTTTTGAGTCGATGACGATCGGCCGGCGAACGAGAACAAATGTCGTCATCGCTTATATAAACGGTTTGGCAAAAAAAGAGCTAATCGAGGAGGTCCGCCGTCGTATTGAGGGTATCCAAACTGACGCGATTTTAGAGTCCGGCTATATCGAGCAGTTAATTGAGGATTCGCCGGGTTCTATTTTTGCAACAATAGGTTATACGGAAAAGCCGGACGTTGTAGCGGCAAAGCTGCTTGAAGGGCGCGCTGCGATTCTTGTCGATGGCACACCTTTTGTCTTGACTGTACCATTTCTACTGCTGGAGAGTTTCCAAGCAGCTGAGGACTATTATTTCCGCCCGTACTATGCAACTTTTACGCGCATAATCCGCGTTATCGGGTATCTTATCACAATTTTAGCGCCTGCTTTTTATGTTGCTGTGACGACGTATCATCAGGAACTCATCCCAACAAGCCTTTTAATCACAGCAGCTAGTGCGCGTGAGGGCGTTCCTTTTCCGGCATTCGTTGAAGCGCTTATTATGATCATCACGTTTGAAATTTTGAGAGAAGCCGGTGTGCGTCTGCCGCGACCGGTCGGACAGGCGTTGAGCATTGTCGGTGCACTTGTTATCGGCGAATCGGCCGTCGCCGCGGGGCTGATCGGCGCGCCAATGGTTATTGTTGTGGCCATTACGGCAGTTTCTGGTTTTCTTGTATCGGGGCAAAACGACTCGGCTGTTATCCTGCGCCTTGTTCTGCTTGTTCTGGCAGCTGTTCTGGGCGGGTTCGGTATCACACTCGGTCTTCTGGGGGCTTTGGTGCACATGTCGTCACTTGAATCATTCGGGTATGATTACCTGTCGCCAACGGTGCCGTTTGACCTTGAGGATTCTAAAGATGCCATCATCCGCGCACCGCTTTGGATGATGCTCAGCCGCCCGAAAGGGATGGCGCTTGATCGGCAGCGGCGGAACTATGATATCCCGCCGACTGACAAAAACAAAGAAGGGGAATAGACAATGGGGAAAGCCGTCAGGAATATTGTCACTTTCATTGTCGCTGCCTGCCTGACGGCGGGTTTGTCTGGCTGCTATGACAGGCGTGAGCTCGATACGCTCGGGATCGTTCTTGGCGTCGGCCTTGATAAATCAGTGACGGAGGGGGAGACGGACGTCACCGTCCAGATGGCTAATCCGGGCGGGGCGTCGTCATCAAAATCGTCTAAGGGCTCGAAGGAAGGTGAAAAAGGCACTGGCACAGAAGAAGCCTATATTAATCAAACCGGCAGCGGTAAACTGATAAATGATATCATTCGAGATATGCAGCATGAAATGAGCCGCCGTATCTATGTCGCGCACAGCCAGGTCATGGTCATTGGGGAAGAGCTGGCTAAAAGCGGTTTGCGGGACAGTCTGGATTTTTTTCTTCGGGCACCGGAAGCACGTATGACGCTTTATGTCTTTGTCGCGAAAGGACGTGCGCAAGAAATTCTAAGTGCTAAGCCAGAATTTGAAAAAATAACAAGCACAGAGCTATCAAAAATGCTCAAAGATCAAAAAATTACGTCGGAAGCGCCGATCGTCACTGAATTTGATTTTGTCGAGTCAATCTGCAGCAAGACAACGGCTGCTTATGCGCCGCTCGTCCGTTTAGATGAAAACAACGGAAAAAAGAGACTGACGGTTGAGGGCTGCGCCGTATTTAATCAAAGCCGCATGGTGGGAGAATTAAATGCCGTTGAGACCCGCGGGCTTCTATTTGCCACTGGAAAAACGCAGACCGGCGTCATCCCCGTTTCAGCCGAGGGCGTCTCCTCAACCATTGAAATCAAGGAAGCGTCAAGCAGCGTCACGCCGACGCTTTACACAGACGGAACGGCTGCCTTCAATATTGATATCAAAACCCTGATCGGCATCGGCGATCAGACTGGCACGCTGACGCTTTCAGATGAAAAAACGTTTGCGCCGTTCCTTGCGGCCACTGCCGAAGCGATTAAAGGCGAAATATTAAGCGCGGTCGAAAAGTCCAAGGAGCTTGACGCCGACATTTTTGGGTTTGGCGAGATGCTCTATCGGAAATATCCGAAACAGTGGGAGAAGCTGAAGGACAACTGGAAAAACGCCTATAAAAACATCACAGTTACCGTCAGCGTAAATGCCAAAGCTGATGGTAGCGGCCGCATCGGCAAACCGCTGGCGCCGGAGGGCAATTAATATGAAAGCTCAAATTACCGCGAAGCAAATTATGTATGCGTCGGCTGTTATCATCATCGCTACTAGTTTGATGACAAAGCATCTGTATACGTTTTTAGGGACGGAAGCCTGGGTTGCCGTTATAATCGGGCTTCTCCTCAGCGCGCTTTATACCGCAATATACGCGGGTTTAAGCTCTCAATTTCCGGGCGCTTCTCTTGTCGAAATCAGTGAGGCTGTCTTCGGAAAAGTCATCGGGAAAATTATTTCGGTTCTCTATTTCTATTTTTTTATAACATTAGCCGCCCTTAATACGAATAGCATGGGCACGTTTATCAAAAACTTTGTTCTTCAAAATACGCCCCTAATCTTAATAATCCTATCCTTTATAGCTGTCTGTGTTTGGGCTGTCCGCAAAGGGCCATCAAACATGCTCAAATACGGTATGCTGTTCACCGTCGGCAGCACACTGATTATTCTTTTGAATCTTCTGCTACTGTACAAAGTTATTCATTACAAAAATTTTCTCCCCGTTTTCGTCAAACCGCCCGTCAACTATCTCGCGGCATCGCATCTGATCTCGCTTGTTCCGCTGGCAGATCCGTTTTTGTTGTTTATGTTTCAGCCGAATATGCAAAATCCGCGGACGTTCGGAAAAGCCCTTTTTAAAGGCCTTGCGCTTGGCGGGGCCGTTCTTCTCATCATCGTCTTCAGAGATATTGCCGTGCTCGGCAATATGTCGACAACATTTTCTTTTCCGGCATACGCCGTCGTTCGAATGATCGACGTGGGGGACATTCTGACGCGTATGGACATTATTTATGTTTTTACGCTTATTGCGCTGATGTTCTTCAAGGTTTCCGTTGCGCTTTACGCTGCGGTCTCCACCTTACAACGTCTGTTTAAATTTGAATCGTATCAGTTTCTCGTGTATATCATGGGCGCGCTGCTCATCTTGTATGCCGATAACGCGTTTCAATCCATGTTTGACCACAGCGCGTGGTTTACAAGCGGCACCGCTGGCTTCCAAGTGACTTTTTTTGCTGTATTGCTGCCACTTGCAACAGTATTGACAGCACTTTGCCGCGGCATGTTCAAAAAGCCGCAGACAGCCGGGCAGTAACATCAGGTCAATCGTGTTGATTTCAAATGAAGGGGGATAAGAAAATGCTTGCCGTTGTCATCATAATCTTTGCTCTTATGGCACTTGCTGATTTCCCAAGACTCATTCGCGAAAAGAAGCGAAAGGAGATCACTGTTTTGCTTGGATTTTACGGCGCTGTAACGACGCTTGCTGTAATTTTTGTCCTAAAAGGATCGCTGCCAAGCCCATTAACGGGCGTCAAATATTTGCTGGTGAACGTCCTGCATCTTGGTTATCCGGGGCATTAAACAGAAGATAAATCATCGTTCGATTGAGCAGATAAACACTTTTTTAAGGCCGGTTTTGAGTCGGCCTTTTAGGTCTTTTTCGTTGACAAGCTTTTCGTTTTATGTTAATATTCATGTTGCGCTTAAACGGAGAGATACCGAAGTGGTTATAACGGAACGGTCTTGAAAACCGTCGTACGGCAACGTACCGTGGGTTCGAATCCCACTCTCTCCGCCATCATTTTCGGAAATCGGTGTGTTTGCCGTTCTTATTAAATCAACTGAAAATTTAATATGTTAATTTATTCGGAGAAGTACCCAAGAGGCCGAAGGGGCTCCCCTGCTAAGGGAGTAGTACGTGATGAGCGTAGCGAGGGTTCAAATCCCTCCTTCTCCGCCAGAAGACCGCAAACGCGTGTTGATGCGTTGCGGTCTTTTTTGTATCCAGAGAAGCCTAAAAAAATATTTCGCGCTTCATTCATTTTATCTAAAAAAAAGATAAAAAACGACGATATATTATACAAGGAGCAACGGCTCTCAGTAACAATGTGAAGGCCGTTGTTCATCTGTACACCGTCTCAACCGATACATCATTTGGTACCAAAGACATAAAGGAGGACCCTAATGTGATTAAATGGTTAAGCAATATACCAATTTCAAAAAGACTTTCCGTCAGCTTTCTGATTACAGCCATATTTTCTGTTATTATCGGTGTCGTTGGAATAACAGGCTTGATTGCTTTAAAAAGCGATCAGGCGAAGACCTATAATGAATCCACCGTTGGTATCAAAGTATCGGAAGATGTTATGAACCACTTTTTGAGTATCAGAATGGACGTTCGTGACCTCTATATCTATAATGCCTTGCCGGATAAAACGAAGTATTATGACGCCATCAACACGAATATGACGGAAATTGACAAGCTGATTTCCGACTATCAGGCAACAGTTTCGGGCACCATGGATCAAGCCCATATTGATGCGGCGCTGAAACAATTTGAAAGCTATAAAGCAGCCGTTATCCAAATTGTTCATTCTTCAAAAGCCGGCGTGGGTGCAGACCAGATTTTAGCGCAGATTGAAAGCGCAAGTGCTGTGGCTAATAAAACAGGTGACGCACTTGAAAATGTCGCTATTACGAATGAAAATCTGGCGAAGGACGCACTTGATAAAGATAACCTGAAGGCGACGCTGCTTGTAATCATCCTGGCAGTTGTAGCAGCACTGTCCGTAACGTTTGTTTTTATCATCAGAGCCATTCTTATAAGCCTCAACGGACCGCAGCTTCGGAAGCTCTCGGCCCTCGCAAAACAGCTGGCGCTTGGCGACATGGATATGTCAAAAGTCTTGGATGAAGCTGATATGGCGTGGGATCAGAGAAAGGACGAAATCGGCGGGATCGCCAATTCATTCTTTAAAATGATCGATTCCACACGGAAAATGGCAAAGCAGACGCAGGCAATCGCTGAAGGCGATTTGACGACAGTTGTCACCGTCCGCTCCGACTACGATATTTTGGGCAAGGCGTTAAAAGAGCTTGTTGAAAAATTTAACGAACTGACGGCGTCGATTATCGCCGCGTCCGATCAGGTTGCCTCGGGTGCTAATATGGTTAGCAACTCCAGTGTTTCACTGGCACAAGGTGCGTCAACTCAGGCCAGCACGGTTGAGCAGCTGTCGGCCGCTGTTCAGGAGATTGCGGCGCAAACAACAACAAATGCGCAAAACGCCAACACGGCCAACGATTTAACGCTCGACGTCAAAAATGAAGCGGCCAAAGGCAATGAACAGATGAAAGAAATGCTCTCGGCTATGGAAGAAATTAATTCATCGTCGAGTAACATCAGCAAAATTATCAAGGTTATTGACGATATTGCATTCCAGACAAATATTCTCGCGCTTAACGCAGCCGTTGAGGCGGCGCGCGCCGGCCAGTATGGCAAAGGCTTCGCCGTCGTGGCGGAAGAAGTTCGAAATCTGGCGGCGAAATCGGCAAACGCGGCCAAGGAGACGACAGCGCTCATCGAAGGTTCCGTCAAGAGTGTTGACAAAGGCACGATGATTGCCAACAAAACGGCCGAAGCACTTGAACAGATTGTCCAACGTGTGACAACGGCGGCAGAGCTCATCGGTTCGATTGCCATTGCCTCGCAGGAACAGGCTACTTCTGTTGAACAAGTCAATCAGGGGATTGTTGAGGTCTCACAGGTCGTTCAGAACACGGCGGCAATATCCGAGGAGAGTGCTGCGGCAAGCGAAGAACTGACAAGTCAAGCCGCCTCGCTGAAAGACAAGACGGCCTACTTTAAGGTCAACAAAACAGCTTATCGCGATTATGAGGAAGAAAACATCATCATACATGAAAGCAGCAGCGACTACACAGGTGTTTTACTTGAGAAATACACCTAATACAACTGTGAAAATATAAAAAGATAGCGGCACGTGCCGCTATCTTTTTTTCTGAGGGAAGACTCGCGTTATTTTGCGCCGATATCCGTTCTGTAATGAGCATTTTGAAAGGACACGCATTTAACGCCGTCATAGGCGTGTTTAACGGCGTCAGAGAGTGTTGCGCCCGTCGCCGTTACGCCGAGAACACGCCCGCCATTTGTTAAGTATAGACCGTCTTTAAAAAGTGTTCCT
The DNA here is from genome assembly GCA_038405045.1 of Oscillospiraceae bacterium ZGZL. Taxonomy (GTDB): domain Bacteria; phylum Bacillota; class Clostridia; order Oscillospirales; family Oscillospiraceae; genus Sporobacter. The sequence continues at coordinate 648,628 of JBBZIV010000001.1, forward strand.
GCGTGGTATACGGTGATATCTGATGGAACTGTCTCCAGTCCTGTGATTTCATAGCCTTTCTCATAGCTATCGGGATAGCCGCCGCTTGCCATCACGATACAGCAGGCGGCACCGTCACGCCATTTAACGGTTATATCGGCAAGCCGTTCATCAACAACGGCCTCAAAAATATCTAAGAGATCCGTTTCCAGCATCGTTAAAATCGGTTGGGTCTCCGGGTCACCGAATCGGGCGTTGTATTCGACAACACGCGGCCCTTTTGGTGTCAGCATGAGGCCAAAGTAAATAACGCCCTTGAACAGCCGCCCCTCTTGTGCCATTGCGCGGATCGTCGGCAGAAAAATCGTCTGCATGCAGATTTCGGCAATCTCTGGCGTGTAGTTTGGACTTGGGCAGAAAGCACCCATCCCGCCGGTGTTAGGCCCTTCATCATTGTTGAAAGCGCGTTTGTGATCCTGTGAGGAGAGCATTGGGACGATCGTTTTACCGTCGGTAAAAGCGAGAACGGTGACTTCAGGGCCCGTCATGCACGCTTCAATGACAATTTTGGAGCCGCTGGCCCCGAATTTCTTGTCAGCCATCATGGATTTGACGGCGCTGACAGCCGTCTTTTCATCCGGCGCGACGACGACGCCCTTGCCGAGCGCCAACCCGTCGGCTTTGACAACAATCGGCGCGCCCATTTTATGAACATACGCGATGGCCTCGTCCATGTCATCGAAGACCGCGTATTCCGCCGTCGGGATACCGTATTTTTTCATCAGGTTCTTTGAAAAGATTTTGCTGCTTTCAATGATGGCGGCCTCGGCACGGGGGCCGAAGGCGCGGATACCCGCCTCCTCCAGCCTGTTGACAAGGCCAAGCGCTAACGGGTCGTCCGGCGCGACCATGACAAAGTCGATTTGATTATCCTTGGTAAAGCGGACAATACCGTCAAGATCCGTTGCCTTGATGTCAACGCACGTGGCAACACCGGCGATGCCGCCGTTGCCGGGCGCGCAATAAAGACGGTCGGTGCGCGGGGAGCGGCGCAGCGCATGGCAGATGGCGTGTTCACGCCCGCCGCCGCCGACGACGAGGATATTCATATGTTGACCTCCATCTATACAAATATCGGGGCGGATAAAGAATCCGCCCCTACGAAAAAGGCGCTTTAGTGATGGAACAAGCGGATGCCCGTAAAGGCCATAACGATACCGTATTTATTGCAGACATCGATGACGTTGTCGTCCCGAATGGAGCCGCCCGGCTGAGCGATATAGGAGACGCCCGATTTCCGCGCGCGTTCAATGTTATCGCCAAAGGGGAAGAAGGCGTCACTGCCGACGGCAACACCCGTCATCCCGGCAATCCAGCCCTTTTTTTCGTCGGCTGTTAAAATATCCGGCTTTCTTGTAAAGACGGCTTCCCAGGCGCCGTCTGAGACAACGTCCTCATATTCATCGGAAATATAGACGTCGATGGCGTTATCGCGCGCCGGGCGGCCAATGTCGGAACGGAAGGGGAGTGCGAGCACCATTGGGTGGCGGCGCAGCCACCAGTTATCAGCCTTGCTGCCGGCCAGGCGCGTGCAGTGAATCCGGCTTTGCTGACCGGCACCAATGCCGATGGCCTGCGCGTCCTTCACATAGCAGATAGAATTGGACTGCGTATATTTGAGCGTAATGAGCGCGATGACGAGGTCGCGCCGGGCTTGCTCCGGCAGGTCTTTGGCGTCTGTCACAATGTTTGTGAGCATCATCTCATCAATATTTAGGTCGTTACGTCCCTGTTCAAAGGTGACGCCATAAACGTCCTTGTGCTCAAGCGGACTCGGCGTATATTGTGGGTCGATGCGCACAATGTTGTACCCGCCCTTGCGCTTTGCCTTCAAGATTTCAAGCGCGCGCTCGGTATACCCCGGGGCGATGACGCCGTCAGACACTTCAAGCGCCAAAAGAGACGCCGTCTCCTCGTCGCAGACGTCGGAGAGGGCCGCCCAGTCGCCATACGAGCTCAGACGATCGGCGCCTCTCGCCTTTGCATACGCCGCGGCCAGCGGGGTAAGGGGCAGGCCTTCAACAAAAAAGACCTTCTTTTCGATATCGGTCAAGGGTGTCCCGACGGCCGCACCGGCCGGAGAAACGTGCTTAAACGACGCGGCAGCGGGAAGGCCCGTTGCGGCCATGAGCTCGCGGACGAGTTGATAGCCGTTAAAGGCGTCCAGAAAGTTTATATAGCCCGGCTTGCCGCCGAGAACGTCGATGGGGAGCGCGCCCTCTTTCATCAAAATTCGGGCCGGTTTCTGGTTGGGGTTGCAGCCGTATTTCAGTTCAAGTTCTGTCATTATCGTCACCTCAATCAGGCGTTTTTGTTGTAAATCAGATTGGTCGTCTCGCCGGTCAGCAGATTTTTTGAAAAGGCGTACAGTGAAACCTTGTTGTCACTGTTTAAGGCGCGCCATGCGCCGTCGGCAATATCCCGCAGACTGCCTGTCATGGCAACGGCCTTTGGTTCGCCTTCAAAGGAGGGGATCGGGTCGCCGTCGCAGCTGTACGTATGGATAAGATGACCGACGCCGGATATCGGCGTTTCATAATCGAAGAAATAGCGGCAGCAGCAGGCGGGGTCGCCGCCGTGGCTTTTGAGTATAGAGAGGGTATACGCGCCGTCAGGCTTTAAAAGGCCAGAGATGCGCGGCGTATAATTCGGCTTGTCTGGCTCAAAGGTGCGCGTATTTAAAGACGCTGTGAAGCCTCGCCCTGATTTCATACCTTCCCAAATCGTATCGGTCTGGTCGCCGTTTGTGACGATGACATGATTGTCAAAAAAACGGACAGGATGGTAAATAATCAGGCTGGGGTCAGACATTTTGGCGGGGTCAAACGCTTCGGTACGGATACCGTCGTCAGTTGTGACGAAAACGCGGTTACGGCTGTTCTCGCTGCGCCCCATGATGAAATAGAGAAGGACGGCGCTGTTGCCGTCCTCGCTGCGGCCCAAAAGTATGCCGCGGCCCGGATACGTGTTCAATTGAAGTGCCTCGGTCAAAGTCTTCATTCTATTGACTCCTTAATATGCACAATGCGTCCGACGACGGACAGGCGGCCTTCGCAGAAGAGCGATATCGCTTCCGGCAGAATTCTCCATTCAACCTCTTGCATGATGCGCAATTGGAGGGATTGCGGTGTTTCATCTTCCCGGATAAAGATGGCGCGCTGCATGATGACGGGGCCGGCGTCGGCTTTTCCGGTGGCAAAGTGGACGGTTGCTCCGGAAATTTTGACGCCGTAGTCCAGCACAGCTTCATGGACGCGGATGCCGTAAAGCCCTTCACCGCAAAAAGCGGGAACAAGGGAGGGATGAATATTGATAATCTTGTTTTCATACGCGGAGACGAGCGGCTCACCGAGGACAACGAGGAATCCGGCTAAGACAACAAGCTCAATGTCAAGGCTTTTGAGCTTTTGATAAATCGCTTCATTGAAGGCGTCACGGTCGGGATAGCCCGCGTAATCGACAACATACGTCGGAATCCCGGCGTTTTTGGCGCGCGTCAGCGCGAAAACGTTCGGCTTTGAGGATATAACGGCCGTCAGCTCGCAGTTTTTAATTTTGCCAAAATTGAGAGAATTGATAATGGCCTGCAGATTTGTTCCGCCGCCGGAGACAAGAACGGCTGTTTTTACCAACGCAGCTCAACTCCTTTGTCGCCGCTGACGCAGCTGCCGATCACATATGGGCGCTCGCCGATTTGAATCAGCGCGTCCAGAACGGCGCCGACGTCGCGGCTGTCAACAGCCATGACGAGACCAACGCCCATGTTAAACGTGTTGTACATATCGCGCGCCGGAATGTCACCCTTTGACGCGATATAGGAGAAAATCGCACTTTCCGGGAAATCATGCGGCCGGATGACGGCGGTAACGTTGTCCGGCAGCATGCGCGGCACGTTTTCGTAAAGCCCGCCGCCCGTGATATGGCAGATGCCTTTAATTTTCATGCCGAGTGTTTTTAAAAGGTGGAGGACCTGCGGAACATAAATGCGTGTCGGCTTTAAAAGCTCTTCCCCAAGCGTTGTGGAGAGCTCCGGAATATAAGTTTTCAGAGATTCCGGGGTAATATCGAGTACCTTGCGGACGAGGGAAAAACCGTTGGAATGCACCCCGGACGAGGCAAGGCCTATGAGTCTGTCGCCCGACTGGATTTTTGACCCGTCAAGCATTTTGTCATAGTCGACGACACCAACGGCAAACCCGGCCATATCGTATTCGTCCTCCGGATAAAAACCAGGCATTTCGGCCGTCTCACCGCCGATGAGGGCGCAACTCGCCTGACGGCACCCTTCGGCAATGCCCGCAACGATTTTTTCCGTACGCTCCGGGAAATTCTTGCCCATAGCAAGGTAATCGAGGAAAAAGAGCGGCTCGGCACCGGCGCAAATAATATCGTTGACGCACATGGCAACGCAGTCTATACCAACTGTGTCATGCTTATCCATCATAAAGGCAATTTTAAGCTTTGTGCCGACGCCGTCCGTGCCGGAGACATAGACAGGTCGGGTCATATCGGCTGTGTTGGGCTCAAACAGACCGCCGAAGCCGCCGAGAGAGCCGAGAACGCCGGGACGGAAAGTGCTTTTGACAAGAGGCTTAATGCGTTCAACCGATTCATAACCGGCGGTGACATCGACACCGGCCGCTGCGTAACTGTCCGACTTAGAATTTAGCATGCTGACATCCTTTCAAATTGATGCAATCAAACAAAATTACGCGCCGAGCAGGCGCTTTGCCATTTCCTGATAGGCTCCCTCAACATTGCCGAGGTCCTGACGGAAGCGGTCCTTGTCAAGCTTTTCGCCCGTTTTGGCGTCCCAGAAACGGCAGGTGTCCGGCGATATCTCGTCGGCTAAAATGATTGTGCCGTCGTTCGTTTTGCCGAATTCCAGCTTAAAGTCGACAAGCGTTATGCCGCATTCCTTCAGCGTTGCCTTCAGGAAATCATTAATTTTAAAGGCGTATTCGCGGATGAGTGAGAGCTCGGCCGGTGCTGCCAGCTCCATGGCGAAGATGTGATAATCATTGAGCATCGGGTCACCGAGCGCATCGTTTTTATAAGAAAACTCAATCGTCGGTTTCTTAAAAACAGTGCCCTCCTTGACGCCAAAGCGCTTGGAAAAAGAACCGGCGGCGATGTTGCGGACGATGACCTCTAAGGGGAGAATCGTCACAGTCTTGACAAGTGTTTCGCGGTCGGAAAGCTCTTTGACATAATGCGTCGGGATGCCGTCGGCTTCTAAAAGACGCATGAAGTGGTTGGTCATCTTATTATTGATGACGCCCTTGCCGACGATGGTGCCTTTTTTTTCGCCATTGAAGGCGGTCGCATCATCCTTATAATCGACGATCAGCAGATCCTTGTCATCCGTTTTATAGACCTTTTTGGCTTTGCCCTCGTAGAGTTGCTCCAGCTTTTTCATAATGCCATTACCTCATCCTGCAGTTTTTTATCTTTTTCAAGCACGTCTGATGCCATTTTTTCCTTGAAGTCCTGTAAACGCGCGGCCAGGGCGTCGTCACTAAGCGAAAGAATTTGCGCGGCGAGAATGGCCGCGTTGTCAGCCCCGCCGATAGCGACCGTCGCCACAGGGACGCCGGACGGCATCTGAACGATAGAGAGGAGGCTGTCGAGCCCGTCCATCGTTGAGGATTTGATCGGCAACCCAATAACGGGGAGTGTCGTATACGCTGCGAGCACGCCAGCAAGATGCGCGGCCTTACCGGCTGCGGCAATAATTACGCCAAAGCCGTTGTCACGCGCCGATTTGGCAAAGCGCTCGGCCTGAAGCGGTGTTCTGTGCGCGGAGATCACGTGCGCCTCGAACGGAATGTCAAACGCCTTGAGCTTTTTGATGGCGGCGGAGACGACAGGCAAATCGCTGTCTGACCCCATAATCACCGCAACTTTTTTCATAACGTTCCTCCGGTCAAAATCTAATGTGCGCTTGAAAAATAATGCATTTAACCCTCAGTATACTATAATAATTTCCGTGTTATTTCAAGATTAACAAATATAAAACGTTAAAATTGTAAACTTAAACAAGGTGCTGTTGTCACGGCAGGATATTTGCGGTAAAATAACAAAAATGACTATTGAGGAGGCACAGTATGCCGGAAAACAGAGCCCTTGCGGTTTTGCAAAACGATCGCCTGACGGATACGGTGTTTGCCCTGCGTATAGACGCGCGGGACATGCGCCCAAAGCCCGGTCAGTTTGTCCATATTCGGTGCGGCGCTGAGCATCTTCTGCGCCGCCCAATCAGCGTTTGCGACTGGCATGACGGCGTTTTGACGCTTGTTGTCGACGCGCGCGGGGCGGGCACAGCATGGCTTTCAGAGCGCCGTCCCGGTGACAGTCTTGATGTTCTCGGTCCGCTCGGAAACGGCTACAGTCTGAATGGAAAACGCCTGCTGCTTGTCGGCGGCGGGATCGGTGTGCCGCCGATGCTTTTCGCCGCGCGCACAATACCCGGGCAGCACGCAGCGCTTCTCGGCTTTCGCTCAAAAAATCAAATGGTCCTGACTGATGAGATCGGAAAGCTCTGCCCTGTCAGTATCGCGACGGACGACGGGAGCGCCGGGGCGCACGGACCTGTGACGGGCCTCCTCAAGCACTACCTTGAAACAGGCGCTTATGAAGGCGTTCTGGCCTGCGGGCCAAGACCGATGCTCCGTGCCGTGGCGCAGTTGGCTGAAAACTTTAACGTCCCCTGTCAGGTGTCATTGGAGGAACGCATGGGCTGCGGTGTCGGCGCCTGCCTCGTCTGCGTCTGTAAAACGCAGGAGGACGGGACAGAGCACATGCGCCGTGTCTGCAAGGATGGGCCTGTTTTTAACGCCGGGGAGGTTTGCTGGTCATGACGGATTTATCGGTCAATTTTGCTGGTCTTTCATTTAAGACGCCTGTTGTCATGGCGTCCGGCACATTCGGTTTTGGCCGGGAGTACGCCGAGTATTTCGATTTGTCACAGCTCGGCGGGATAGCCGTTAAAGGCCTGACGCTGAAGGAGCGGCTCGGAAACCCGCCGCCGCGCATTGCTGAAACGCCGATGGGGATTTTAAACAGCGTCGGGCTTCAAAACCCGGGTGTTGACGCATTTATCGCACGTGAACTGCCGTATTTAAAACAGTTTGACACCAATATTATTGCCAACATTTCCGGCAATACGGTAGATGAATACGCCGAAATGGCCGAAAAGCTATCCGAAGCAGGCGTTGACATGATTGAGGTCAACATCTCCTGCCCGAACGTCAAGGCGGGGGGGATCGCCTTCGGCACTTCGTGTGACGGCGCCGCCGCCGTTACGCGTGCGGTGAAAGACCGTGCCAAAGTGCCCGTGATGGTGAAGCTCTCACCGAATGTGACGGATATTGTGTCAATTGCCCGCGCGGCTCAAGACGCCGGGGCGGACGCCCTGTCGCTCATTAACACGCTGCTTGGCATGCGCATCAACATAGAAACGCACAGGCCTGTTCTGGCGAACAAGACGGGCGGCCTTTCCGGCCCCGCAGTTTTTCCGGTCGCGCTGCGAATGGTGTATGAGGTCGCTGCAGCCGTCCCGCTTCCGATTCTCGGCATGGGTGGCATCTCAACGGGTGAGGACGCTGTTGAGATGCTTCTGGCGGGGGCCGATATGGTCGCCGTCGGCACGGCGATTTTTAATGACCCACTGGCACCGATAGCGATTACGGCGGGCATAAAAGCGTATCTCAGCAGGAAAAATATAACGTCGGTCACAGAATTGACGGGAAGGGTTATTCGCAGCTGATATGACGACGATTTATCTGATTCGGCACGCCGAGGCGGAGGGGAACCTCTACCGGCGCATCCACGGGCAGTATGACAGCCTTGTTACGCGGCGCGGTTACAAGCAGATCGGCGCGCTGAAAAAACGCTTTGCCGATGTTTCAATCGATGCCGTTTATTCAAGCGATTTGACACGTACGCGTTTGACGGCTGCCGCCATTTATAAAAACCATGGGCTTGATGCTATTCTCACACCGGCGCTCCGCGAGGTCAACATGGGTGTCTGGGAGGACACGCCGTGGGGCGAGGTTGAACGCTTTGAGCCGGACAAGCTCGACGCTTTCAATAACGATCCGACGCGGTGGCGTGTTGACGGCGCAGAAAGCTTTTTAGACCTCCGGCAGCGCATGACGCGCGAGATTGAAAAAATAGCCGCCTGCCACAACGGCCAGACGGTTGCCATCTTTTCACACGGTTCGGCCATCAGGGCTTTTGCCAGCGGTGTCATGAATGTTTCGCCGCAGGAAATACGCCGCGTGCCGCATTGCGACAATACGGCTGTTGCCCGTCTGGTTGCTGACGGGGGCACAACGACCTTTGATTATTATGGTGACAATTCGCATCTGCCGGAGGAGTACTCGACGTTTGCCCATCAGAAGTGGTGGCGTGAGAATACGACGTTTGACTCCACAAATATCCGATTTGTCCCGTTTGACCTCTCTGAAAATGTACCGCTCTATCTCGAGTATCGCGCTGAGGCGTGCGACGCACACGGCCCCTGCGACGCGATGGCGGGGGTTTGGCTGGAGAGCGCCCGCCGCCACGCGCAAGAGCACTCGCGTGCTGTGTCGCTGGCGCTGATTGGCGACACACCCGTCGGTGCCATTGAGCTGGCGACAAAGGAGGGTGCTCTTGATAACGTCGGCGTCATTGAATTTTTCTATATGACGGGCTCGCACCGGAAAACTGGAATTGCCGTTCAGCTATTAGGCCAGGCCGTTTCTGTCTACCGCACGCTCGGTCGGGAGCGCCTGCGTGTTGCCGTGAGCGCCCATAACGAGCGCGCTTACTGGTTCTGCGCCAAATACGGCTTTGAGAAGGTACGGGAAGAGGATGGCCCGAACGGTCGTCACGATATTCTGGAAATGAATATCGCACTGGGCGGAAAGAATTTGTATGACATTATTTGACTTTCTGCCTATCTCCAAAGCGGATATGGTGTCGCGCGGGTGGTATTATTACGATTTTCTCCTCGTGACGGGGGATGCGTACGTCGACCACCCAAGCTTCGGCACGGCCGTCATCGGCAGGGTGCTGGAAGCCGAGGGGTACCGCGTAGCCGTCCTTGCACAGCCGGGCTGGAAATCGGCTGATGATTTTGCGGCGATGGGCCGCCCGCGCTATGCGGCCTTACTTAACGCGGGGAATCTTGACTCAATGGTCGCCCACTATACGGCGGCAAAAAAGCGCCGCGGTGAAGATTTTTATTCGCCCGGTAAAAAGGCCGGATTGCGGCCGGACCGCGCGACCATTGTTTACGCAAACCGCGTCCGCGAAGCTTTTCCGGGGCTCCCGATTGCCCTAGGCGGGCTTGAGGCATCGCTCCGGCGCTTTGCGCACTATGATTACTGGGACGATGCGGTGCGCCGCCCGATTTTGTTTGACGCGCAGGCTGATCTGCTGATCTACGGTATGGGAGAAAACGCCGTGCGGGAGATAGCCAAATCGCTCGCTGACGGCGTCCCGCCCGAGGAAATAAGAAACGTCCGAGGCACGTGCTATGTGACGGACGATTTGGCTGCCTGTTCATTTGAGTCGGTCTCCTGTCCGTCGTTTGAAAACGTGACGGGGGACAAGCGCCGCTATGTCGAGGCCGCTATGCTGCAATATGATGAGCACGACCCTGTCTGCGGCCGAGCTGTCATTCAGCCCTGCGGCGAAAGATTTCTCGTCGTGAACCCGCCCCAGCTGCCGCTTGATACAAAAGAGCTTGACCGCGTGGCGTCGCTCCCGTTTACGCGCGCGGTACACCCGATGTATGTAGCGCAAGGCGGCGTCCCGGCCATTGAAGAGGTGCTTTTTTCCGTCATCCACAACAGGGGCTGCTTCGGCGCGTGCCATTTTTGTGCGCTGGCGTTCCATCAGGGGCGAATTGTCACAAGCCGCAGCCATGCGTCGGTTCTCCGCGAGGTCGAGGAGATGACGCGCCATCCGGCTTTTAAGGGCTACGTCCATGATGTCGGCGGCCCGACGGCCAATTTTAGAGCCCCGGCCTGTCAAAAGCAGCTCAAAACCGGTTTGTGTAAAGGAAAAAGCTGCCTTGCCCCACAGCCGTGTAAAAACTTAGAGGCTGATCACACCGATTATCTCCAGCTTTTAAGGAAGGTTCGCGCGGTGCCGGGCGTCAAGAAGGTCTTTATCCGCTCCGGTGTCCGTTTTGATTACCTGATGCAAGATAAAAGCGGCGAATTTTTTGCCGAACTGGTGAAGCATCACGTCTCCGGCCAGCTCAAGGTCGCGCCGGAGCATTGCGATAACGCTGTCCTTGCTCTGATGGGCAAGCCGCCGCATGAGGTATACAGCCGGTTTGAAGAGAAATTCACCCGACTCAACGAGCGTTACGGCAAAAAGCAGTTTCTTGTGCCGTATCTCATCTCGTCCCACCCCGGTTCAACACTTGCCGACGCCGTCCGCCTTGCCGAATATCTCAGTGCGCGCGGCGTTCAGCCGGAGCAGGTGCAGGACTTTTATCCGACACCGGGGACGCTATCGACTTGCATGTACTACACCGGCCTGGACCCGCGCACGATGAAACAGGTTTATGTACCGCGCACCGCGCATGAAAAAGCCCTGCAGCGCGCCCTCTTGCAGTGGAAGCGCCCGCAGAACAGACCGCTTGTCCTGGAGGCGCTTAAAACAGCAAGCCGGGAAGACCTCATCGGCTTTGGGAAGAAGTGCCTTGTCCGCCCGGCAAACATCCCGGAGCGGCCAAAAAAACAACCTGGGCTCCCTCAGAGGAAGGACAAATCAAAAAAACTAAAAAAAAGCACCCGGCACTGAAGGCCGGTGCCCTGCGAGAAAGAAGTCCGGCCATAAGCCGGACTTCCTTTTGCGTTATAAGCCCTTATATTTCATTCTTGTGGCCAGTCCGCCCCGTATATGCCGTTCGGCCTTGTTGAATTCCAGAACTTCTTTAACCTGGAGATACAAAGGCCTGTTGATGTGTTCAAGCCGCTCGGATAAATCTTTATGTACAGTTGATTTGCTGATGCCGAACTTTTTAGCCGCCGACCGCACCGTCGCTTTGCTCTCTATGATGTATTCCGCCAAATCACAGGCGCGCTCCTCGATGTTGGATTTCAAAAACATCACTCCCGGCAATAGTCATGCTAGACTATATGCATGAAAAAGGGCAGTTATGTGAGGGTTGGGCTTGTCAAAAGAGGAGATATCTGTCTTTTTTCAGCGGACAAAGCCAACACATATGCTAGCGGACAACCATCTATGCATAAAATAACGCCGCCGACCTCAAACTAGCGCCAAGAGGGTAAATTTGCCTCAAAATAAGGCGGAGGGCACGTTATGCAGCACAACACAATTTCCTATTGGAATCTCACCGGTGAAAAAACGCATTATCCACGCCTGACAAAAAGCCTGACGGCCGACGTTTGTATTGTCGGCGCGGGGATTACCGGTGTGACCTGCGCCTATTGTCTCGCGGATAAAGGCTTTAAACCGCTTCTAATTGAGGCAGGTGGCATTGCAGACGGCACAACCGGTAACACAACCGGGAAAGTGACAATCCAGCACGACATCGTTTATTCAAAGATACGAAAAGAATACGGGCTCGATGATGCGCGTAACTATGCCGTCTCGCAGCAAAGCGCTCTCGACTTTGTAAAAAGTGTTGTTTTTTCTGAATCAATCGACTGTCAGCTGACAGAGAACACCGCCTATATCTATGCCAGAAATGAAAAGGAATGGGAGGACGTTCAAAAGGAACACGCAGCGGCGACGTCGGTAGGAATCGCGTCCGCCCTCCTTGAAAAACCAGCTTTTCCTGTTGAAAACATCGGCATGATAGGCTTCCCGTCCCAGTCTGTTTTTCACCCCGTCCGCTATGTGAACGCGCTTGCTGATGCCGCCGTCCATAAAGGCGCCGTTATCCACGGCGGGACAAAAGCCATTAAAATTGAAAAAACAGACGATGTCGTCCGTGTCTATTGTGAAGGCGATATCGTCATAGCCGCAAAACATGTTGTTGAGGCGACGCAATACCCACTATATGACGGACCGAACGTCTTTTTTGCCCGGCTTTATCCAAAAAGGACATATGGCATCGCCGTCCGCGCCAAAGCCGACTGGCCGGAAGGCAGCTTTATTTCAGCCGGGATGCCGACGCGTTCCTTCCGGACGCATATGGAAAATGGCGAAAAGATTTTAATCGCAGTGGGCGACAGCCATTTGACAGGGCGCGGTGTGCGCGATATGACTGTCCACTTCAATAACCTTATGGGCTATGCCGACAGGCTGGCGGGCGTCAAAGAGGTGCTCGCCATGTGGTCGGCACAGGATTATGACACGCCCGATATGATACCCTATATCGGCAGAACGTCCGATGATTCGAACATCTACGTTGCGACCGGATTTAAAAAATGGGGTCTTTCAACCGGGACGCTTGCCGGTATGATGATCGCCGATATGATCGAAAAAGGCTCCTGCCGGTTTGAGAGCCTCTATTCCAGAACACGCACTGATTTAATCGCCGCACCCGGGAAAACACTATACGGAATTTTTAGCCCTGTTGCCGTACTCTTAAAATCAAAGCTAGAAGGGACGGACGACTTGTCGGGCCTCAAGCCGGGGGAAGGGCGCGTCATACGGTTTGAGGGTCAAAAAGCTGGCATTTATCGAGATGAAAATGACGATGTGACGATCCTTGATATCACATGCACACACATGGGAACGGAACTCCGTTTCAACACTGCCGAAAAAACGTGGGACTGCCCGGCGCATGGCGGCCGTTATAACGCCGACGGGGCGCTTTTGGAAGGCCCGCCGAAGGATTCGCTTAAAATTCTCTTTCGTGGGAAGTTTGACGACCTGCCGACCGGTACTTGACCGGCGGCAGGTCGTTTTTCGAAAGCTTTGTTTTTAAAATTCAACTGATTTGTTATGTATCCAGAGGTCAAGCCTCTGGATATCGTTATACCCGCTCTTCGTGTTCCGCTTCACGGTCCCTGAACAGCAGGGAAATGAGCCAAATAGCCGCGAGACCGACGAGGGTGTATATGACTCTGCTGACCGACGACAGCTGACCGCCGAACAGATAGGCAACGAAATCAAATTTGAAAAGTCCGATCGAACCCCAGTTGAGGCCGCCGATGATTGCAAGGACAAGCGCAATTCGATCCATAATCATTGCTGGATTCCTCCTTTATATGCTACACGATTAATATAACCGCGCGTGAAAAAACTATGCATGTCGAAAAAAGAAATGCGCGCGATCAAAAAAAGAGCTGCCAACAGCCTGATATTTGAACACTTTTTCACGCAGAAATCGAAATTTACTGTTTTATAATCATTTTGAATACTGTATAATAACTCATTACAGATGGCATACCGGCGCTGCCGGACGCACCGGGAGTTTCGAAAAATATAACGGAGGTTTTGACATGGACGAAATTCTAAAGCTTCTTGAAAAGGACGCGCGGCTTTCAGCAGCACAAATTGCCGCGATGCTGGGCATGGATGTGAAGGACGTTGAAGCAGCCATTGCCAAAGCCGAAGCAGATGGAATCATTTTAAAATATACGGCACTCGTGGATTGGGACAAGACGGGTGAGGAATCCGTTATGGCACTCATCGAGGTTAAAATCGCACCGCAGCGCGGCGAGGGCTTTGATAGGATTGCCCAGCGGATTTATCAGTATGACGAGGTCGACAGCCTCTATCTCATGTCCGGCGATTTTGATTTAGCCGTTTACATCACCGGAAAATCAATGAAGGACGTTGCGCAGTTTGTTTTTGCGCGCCTGGCGCCTATTGAGGGCGTGACGGCTACGGCGACGCATTTTATGCTGAAAAAATATAAGGAAAAAGGATGCGTCTATCGCATTCAGGAGGAGCAGGAAGAGAGAGTGCTGTTCGTATGATGGATTACAATCATTTATTAAGTGACAACGTTAAAAAACTCAAGCCCTCCGGTATCAGAAAGTTTTTTGACATATTGGAAGAACTCAACAGCGACGATGCGATTTCTCTCGGAATCGGCGAGCCGGATTTCGTGACGCCCTGGCATATCCGAGACGCCGGAATATTTTCGCTTGAAAAGGGGTTTACGAAATACACGGGCAATGCGGGCTTAACACGCCTGCGCGGCGAAATCGCCGAGTACTTAAAGCGCCGATTCTCTCTGGAATACACTTTCAAAGATCAGATCATCGTCACAGTCGGCGGCAGCGAGGCCATTGACCTCACCATTCGCGCTCTCGTCAATCCCGGCGAGGAGGTCATTGTGCCGGTGCCGTCGTTCGTGTGCTATGGGCCGATTACAGAGCTTGCCTGCGGCAAGCCCGTCTATGTGGAAACAAAGGTTGAAAACGAGTTCCGCCTGACGGCGGACGAGCTGCGTGCCGCCATAACACCAAAGACGAAGCTTCTGGTGCTCCCGTATCCGAACAACCCGACAGGTGGTATCATGGAGCGCTCGGATTTAGAAGCGCTGGCAGACGTTTTGCGCGGAACGGACATTATGGTGCTTTCGGATGAAATTTACGCCGAGCTGACTTACGGCCAGCACCACGTCTCCATGGCGAACATCCCCGGGATGTATGACAGGACAATTGTTGTCAACGGTTTTTCAAAAAGCCATGCCATGACGGGCTGGCGTATGGGCTACGTCTGCGGCCCGGTACCAATCATCCAGCAAATGCTGAAAATCCATCAGTACGCTATTATGTCTGCACCGACGACGAGCCAGTACGCCGCGATTGAAGCGCTCAAAACGGGTGACCCGGACGTTGAAATGATGCGGAAGGATTACGATTATCGCCGCCGCTTTTTGCTTGACGGTCTGCGGAACCTTAATATTTCCTGCTTTGAACCAAAGGGTGCTTTTTATATGTTCCCGTGTATTCAGTCGACCGGGCTGACGTCAGAAGAATTCTGTGAGCGCTTTATTTTGGAGGAAAAGGTGGCCGTCATCCCCGGAGACGCCTTCGGTAAAAGCGGCGAGGGCTTTGTCCGCATGTGCTACGCCTCCTCGATCGACAATATCTCGGAAGCCCTCAAGCGCCTCGAGCGCTTCCTGAACAGATTATAAACGAAAGGGCTTACCATGAAATACATTCTTGTCATCGGCGACGGCATGGCCGACAACCCCGTCGCGGCGCTTGGCAACAAAACGCCGCTCGAAGCGTCACATATACCGGCGATTGACACGCTGGCAGCAAACGGCATCGTCGGCTCCGTCCAAAATGTTCCGGCGGGCCTACCGGCGGGGAGCGATACGGCGATTCTCTCGATATTCGGCTGCGACCCGCGGGCGTGCTATACAGGGCGCGCCCCCTTGGAGGCGGCGGCAAGCGGCATCGTGTTGCAGCCCGGCAACATTGCCTACCGCTGCAATATGGTGACGGTTGAAGATTCGGACGTGCCTTTTTCTGAAAAGAGAATTCTCTCGCACTCGGCAGGTTCCATTGAAGGAGAGGACTCCGAAGCTCTTATTCGGGCTTTGTTTAATGACCCGACCTTTCAGAGCTTAGCTGCCAAAGCCGGTGTGCGCGTATACCCGTCGCCGTCCTTCCGGCACATTGCCGTGCAGGACAAGGCTCAGATTAACGGCATTGTTTTAACGCCGCCCCACGATCATCTCGGCGAAATGATTGGCCCTATTCTTCCGTCAGGCTGCGAGAATGCCGCGGTGCTGCTGGATTTGATGGTCGCGGCACATGCGTTTCTCGATCATCATCCGATTAATATGGAACGCCGCGCAGCCGGTAAAATGCCGGCGAACGGCATCTGGTTCTGGGCGGAGGGGACGGCAGTCGCCCTGCCGCAATTTAAGAAAACGTATGGTAAAACAGGCGGCGTCGTCTCTGCTGTGCCGCTCTGCCATGGCATAGCAGCGCTTGTCGGCCTTGAGATAATCACGGTGGACGGCGCGACAGGCGAGCTTGAAACAAATTACGAGGGCAAGGTCGCGGCTGCTTTGAACGTTTTAAAAGCGCATGACTTTGTCGCCATCCATGTCGAAGCACCCGACGAATGCACGCATAACGGTGACCTCAAGGGGAAGCTTCAAGCGATTGAATGGCTGGATGCACGCGTTGTCGCGCCGCTGACGAAAGCGCTGGCGAATCAGGATATCGATTACCGTTTGCTGCTTTTATCCGATCATAAAACGCTGACGTCAACACGCGGCCATGACGGAGACCCTGTCCCGTTTCTCTTGTACGACAGCCGAAAGGCAACGGGCAGCGGCTTATCTTACACGGAAGCAACCGGTGAGAAAGGACCTTTTGTTGACGCCGGCGTCAAGCTTATGGGCATGCTGTTTGAGGCGCTGTGATGACGGTTGTTGAAAAAGCCTATGCAAAAATAAATCTCTCTATTGACATTGTCTGCAAAACGACCAGCGGTTATCATGATATGCGCATGGTCATGCAAAGCACCGAGCTGTACGATGGCGTGACAATCATGTGTACACCCGGGGACGGCATTTTCATCAAGACTGATTTGAAATATCTGCCCGTTGATGAGCGCAACATCGCCACCCGCGCTGCCCGTGTTTTTTATAATGAGACCGGCATCACGGGCTATCGGACGGAAATTGCCATTGAAAAGAGAATTCCTGTCGGCGCGGGGCTTGGCGGCGGCAGTTCGGACGGCGCCGCCGTATTAAGAGGTCTCAACAGGCTTTTTCAAACAGGACTGCGCCAAGAAGCACTTGAGCGCCTTGGCGCATCATTCGGGTCAGACGTGCCGTTTTGCGTTGCAGGCGGGACAGCCCTAGCCGAAGGCCGCGGAGAGCGGCTGACGGCGCTTCCGCCTTTGCCGGATTGCGCGATTGTCATCTGTAAGCCGCCGTTTGCGATCTCAACGCCGGAGCTTTTTTCAAAAATCGTCTGCGATAAAATTCGGCTGCGGCCTGATACGGAGGGTCTCGTTGAAGCGCTCAAAAGCCAGAGCCTGACAGGCGTCGCCCGAAGAATGTATAACGTCTTTGAAGATGTTCTCCCAAAGGGCACTGGTGCCGTCGGCGAGATAAAAGACCGCCTTCTCAATTATAACGCGCTTGGCGCCATGATGACGGGAACGGGCTCGGCTGTCTTCGCTGTCTTTGAAAAGATCGAGCAGGCCGAAACCGCCGCCCTCGACTTAAAAAAGCGATTCCCTGAAACGTTTTTAACACGCCCGTCTGAAAAGATCATTTTGTAAATTATTCTTATTATTGGTATAAAAACAAAAAACCTCGTCAATCATTTGTATATCTCATACAAATGCTCGGAGGTTTTTTTACTTATGAAACTGAAAAAATGGGAAATAGCGCTCATTGCCGCGCTTGTTATAACATTTTTGTGCGGCGCGGCGCTTTCAAAGGAAGACGCCGATTTGTCGGAAAAGCTCATTCGCCTGCACGTTGTGGCAAATTCGGATACCGATGACGATCAGGCCTTAAAGCTCAAAGTGCGTGACACAATACTCGTCTCGGTCGCCGATCTTTTAGACGGCGTCACCGACAGAGACGCGGCCGTTAAGATTATTCAAGAGCATCTTCCTGAAATCATCACCAACGCGAAACAGACGGTTGCAGTAAACGGTTATTCTTATGATGTTACAGCAACCATTGGGCTTGAGAACTTTCCGACTCGCGTCTATGATAGCTTTTCGCTGCCTGCCGGGACGTATATGTCCCTCCGTGTGATCATCGGTGCCGGGGCGGGCCATAACTGGTGGTGCGTCATCTTCCCGCCGCTTTGTACGTCCGCCGCCGTTGACTTTTCAAAAATGACAAATTTGACGGATGATGAAATACAGCTGATTTCGTCCGACAAGCCGGAATATGTTCTCAAATTTAAGTCTATCGAGCTTATCAACAAAATCCGCGCCTGGCTCGGTATCTGAAGAAACATCAAGTAAAATAATCTACAAAAATACGAAGATTCTTCGGGGCTTTATGCCCCTCAGAATGACAGAACCTTGTCATTCTGAGCCGTCAGGCGAAGAATCTTTGTGCATTTCTTTTTACTGATTTTTTATTTTGCAATGCCCCTTTTGCCGCCCGCTACCAGTTAACGCCATAGTTTGGCCGCACGGCCGCGTCAAACACAAGCGCGGCGTCATAGAATTTCAGATAGCGCGCGCGCTGTGTGCGCAGCGTCGATCCGTCTGCATGCATCCTATCGCAGATAACGGCGTCGAGATCAGTTTTGATTTCTGAAAAGGCACTAATACCGACGGATGCAAAAATACGAAAGCCCTGACTTTGGAGATATTTTAAAATCGGCCCTGATTTTTTGACGTCGTCTCCATCCGGGCGGGCGCCAAAAGGGTAAATATAAAGCGCTGTCGGGCCGACGAGGGTGCCGACCTCTTCAAGCCAGCGCTGCGTATCGGCCTCGACTCTCTTTAAACTCGATTTTGACAAATCGATATGACCCCACGAGTGGGAGCCGAAATACCAGCCGGTCTGCTTCAAAAGCGCAATCACCGGCTTGACGGCGTTAATTTCCGCCTGACGGGTCGATTCGGCTTCCGGCGTCTCGTTAGCGATATCCGTCATCGTTCTGTAGCCGAGTATGCCCTCGTAGCCGGTCAGGCACAGGCAGCCTTTGGCACCGTTAAAAGAAAAATCGGGGTGCTCTTTGACAAATTTGTCAAGAATGGTGACCGCGTCAAGGTCCTGCGAGTAAACGGGTTTCCCCTGGGGGTCGAGACCCCAGCTCCAGATTTCGCCGTCCTTGACAAGAAGCTTATAGGTAAAACCGTTTTGGATCATGTAATTGTAGTAATTGACATCGTCGTACGACAAAATGATCGGCTTTTTGCCCGGTGGCAGCATGAGCGTATTACGAACCATCCGGGAAATACCGTCACTGTACTGTTTTTCGGACCAGACGTCGTTCATACTGACGATGATATAATTGTTATCGTAGAGGCTTTGCAAGATTTTGTTATACTCCGAGACGGTGACCATGTATTCATCAATGCCTTTTTCTTTATTATCGCCGTCAAAAGCAAGCTCGGGATAGGCGACGAGAGGATGGAAAAAAAGGTGCTCGACGGGGCCGTCATACGCGACGAGGGAGATTTCTGATGTTATTTGCGGCGTATGAGCCGCCGAGGGGGCGCCGGAGGTGTTGATGGCCGCAGCGTTAGATGACGTCATCAATGCCAATATAAAGGCAACAAGCCGGTAAATCAAAGCTGACATAAAACCACCGCTTCCTAATCGCTATATGTCATATTATAATCATACACGCGGTCAAAGGAAATGACAAAATATGATTCATTTTGATAAATTCTGCAACAATCTGGATTATGCCTCATAATCTCAAGGAAGGCGCTGACAATCAAGCGGTAAACGTTTATAATAAAAGAACAATGACGACAGAGGTATGAAGTATGATAAACCTCCTGCTTGGCCGCGCGGGGACAGGGAAGACATCCCGCCTCATAGATGACTTTAAAAGAAAAATGGATGCCGGTGCCAAGCGCCTTTACTTTATTGTGCCGGAGCAGTACTCGCACGATGCCGAGCGCCGCCTCTTGGCCTCGTGTGGGGACAGCCTAACCCTGCACGGCGAGGTGCTGAGTTTCTCCCGCCTTGCAAGCCGCGTCTTTTCCGAAGCAGGCGGACTGGCCGCACCGATTGTCGACAGCGGCGGCAAACTGCTTTTAATGTGGCGCGCTGTTTCTGCTGTGCAGGCAAAATTGAAGGCGCTGACAATAACGGAGCGGCAAGTTGATCTTTTGGAATGCCTTGTCGGTCTGGCGAAGGAGCTTAAAAGCGCCGCCGTCACACCGGAGGCTGTTTCTGCTGCCGCAGACGCGCTTCAAAGCCCGCTTAAAGAAAAGCTCCGGGACCTGTCACTGATTTTGTCGATGTACGGCGGTTTTTTTGACGGTGAGCACGCCGACCCGGACGACCGCCTCACGCGACTGGCCCGCATTATGAACGAGCGCGCGCCGATTCAGCCCGCGCACATTTATTTTGATGGTTTTTCCGATTTCACGCAGCAGGAGCTTGCTGTCATCACAGCACTCATCCGCCAAAAAGTCCCTATGAGCGTTTCACTGACGTGCGACGGTCTTGGTGACAGTGCAGAAATTTTCGAACCGGCGCGACAAACAGCACTGGAGCTCTGCCGTCTGGCTGAAAAAAGCGGCGTTTTGACATCCGTCACCCTCTGCACCGAGAGAACGAATAAAGCGTCGGCGCTTTTGCACCTTGAAAATCACTTGTTTAAATATGACGAGACGTGTTTTGGCGAGACAAACGGCGCTGTCATCTGCCGCCGATTTGCTTCTCCGGAGGAGGAGTGCCATTACGCCGCGTCCTTCGTGCTTGCAGCCGTCCGCGGCGGCTGCCGGTGGCGCGATATCGCCGTTGCCGCCCCGGACTGGCCGTCTTACGAGACGCTTCTTGAGAATGTTTTTCAAAAATACGGCATACCGGCTTTTGCCGGACGGAAGGAAGGTATCCGCCAAAAGCCGCCCATCGCCGTCATGACGGCTGCGTTGGAACTTCTCTTAAACGGCTGGACGGTTGATTCAGTTTTTAGATATTTAAAAACGGGGCTCTGCGGATTAACGCTTGCGGAAGCCGATGCGCTTGAAAATTATGCCCTCCTTTGGGATTTGAAGGGCACCGTCTGGACGCGGGAAGAGGACTGGGTTCTTTCACCCTCCGGTTATGAACCGGGCGACAAGGCGCTGGACGACAAGAAGCTTGCGCATCTCAATGCTTTGCGCCGCCGACTCGTCAAGCCGCTTCTTCGTCTCAAAGACGGCCTGTTTCAAGCGGGCAGCAACACGGAAAAGCTGCGCGCCTTATACGAATTTTTGACGGAGATTAATTTGTATCAGCGGATTCAGGAAAAAGCGGACGCGTATCGGTCTGTCGGCGAAGTGCAGCTTGGCGACGAATATGACCAGCTGTGGAATATATTGCTTGGGGCAATGGATCAGTTTGCCGCACTGCTCGGCCCGGAAAACACGTCGCTTGCCGCCTTTAAAAGGCTCTGGGAATTGCTCATCACGCAGTATGACGTCGCGTCGATTCCCGTTTCGCTCGACAGCGTTACCATCGGCGACCTCTCGCGCGTTCGGCGGCGCGGGCTGAAAGCGCTCATTATTCTCGGCGCGACGGACGATGCCCTGCCAAAAGCGTCGGCGGGCGGCTTTTTGACCGACAGCGACAGAACGGCGCTTCGCGCTGCTGGCCTTAGCGGTGTCCAAACAGCGGAGGAACGGCTGTACAGAGAATTATACGGCGTTTATGCGGCCGTCACGCTGCCGACCGATACGCTCGTTGTCACGCATCCGGCGAGTGCCTTTGGGTCTGAAAAGCGCCCGTCCTTCCTCGTGCGGCGACTAAACGCCATGTTCGCCATATCCGAAAGCCTTGAGCCGGACGCGCGCATCGCCGCCAAAACGCCGTGCTTTGAGCTTGCCGTGTCGGCGCTCCGCCAGCCGGAAAACGCGTGGGCGGCGGCCGCTTATACGTATTTCAGCGCCGAAGCGCAAGCCGCGGCGCTTCTTCGAGACATCGCAGCCGGGGCGCACCGCGCGCGGGGCGCGCTGTCGCCAGAGGCCTCCGCCGGGCTTTATGGTATATCACCCGATTTGTCGGCGTCGCGCGTTGATAAATTCTATGCCTGCCGGTACCAATATTTTCTTCAGTACGGCCTCAAGCTGCGCCCCAGAAAGCAGGCCGGGTTTGATGCGCCCGTTGCGGGGACGTTTTTGCACGATATATTGGAGAACGTGACACGCGCCATTGAAACAAGCGTCGGTTTTCAAAATATTGACGATGATGCCTGCCGGGAGCTGACGGCGCAATTTGTCAGCCGCTACGTCCATGAGACGCTTGGGGACTTTGCCGACAAGTCCGGCCGGTTCCGCTACCTCTTCGAGCGGCTTGCCGGTGACGCCGCGTTTATCACGGGTGATATGGTGCGCGAATTGAAAAAATCGTCGTTCCACCCGGTTGATTTCGAGCTTGAATTCTCCGAAAACGGTGACGTTGCCCCATATCGGATGACGGATGGAAGCGGTGCGCTTTCAATCAAAGGGTTTGTCGACAGAGTTGACGGGTGGTTACAGGACGACAAGCTATACCTGCGTGTGATCGATTACAAGACAGGGAAGAAGACGTTTTCGTTATCGGATGTCTGGTACGGCCTGAACCTCCAGATGCTCATCTATCTCTTTGCGCTCTCCGGCGGCGGCGCGGCGCGATATGGGCATAACATTGTCCCGTGCGGCGTTTTGTATGCCCCGGCACGCGATGAGCTTTTGCCGCTTGGGCGCAATACGGATGCCATAACGGTTGAAAAGGAACGCGCAAAAAAGCGCCGACGCAGCGGCATTATCCTTGGGGATGACGCCGTAATTGAAGCGATGGAACACGGCGACGAAAAACAGTATATACCGGCTGCTGAGAGCAGCGGTGACAGCCTTGTAACGCCGTCGCAGCTGGATGCTTTAAAAAACCTTGTCGATGCCCGGCTGCGCGCGATTGGGCAAACGCTCCGCGCGGGAGACATTACAGCCGAACCGTACTATAAAAACCAAAACGAAACAGCCTGCCTCTATTGTGACTATGGCGCGGCCTGTCAGTTCAGTGAAAAAGACGGTGATGCCTACAGGCCCCTTAAAAAGCTCCAAAATACAGAGGTTTGGGCGCTGCTGGAAGGCGGGAAGGCCGTATGAGCAAAACCAATTTTACAGCGCAGCAGCAGGCGGCAATTTCGTCTCGCGGTACGTCGCTGCTCGTTTCGGCGGCGGCCGGATCAGGAAAAACAAAGGTGCTTGTGGAGCGCCTCTTAAGCCGGATAACAGACCCCAATGACAGCTGCGATATCACCGATTTTCTTATAATTACATATACGCGTGCCGCCGCCGGGGAGCTTCGGTCGCGTATTCTCGACGAGATCGCCGAGCGTTTATCGCACGACCCGGAAAACAGGCATCTCCGGCGGCAGTCGGCGCTTTGTTATCAGGCAAAAATCGGCACGATTCATGCCTTTTGCTCAGACCTTTTACGTGAATATGCCGCATCATCCGATCTGCCGTCCGACTTCCGCGTCGCCGATGAGAATGAAAGCCGGATACTAAAAGAAAAGGCGCTTGACGCCTTGCTAGAAGAGGCCTATGACCGGCTTGACGCCGCGCCGGACTTTGCAGCCCTTGTTGACGCGATGTCGGCCGGGCGGGATGATAAAAAGCTGACCGCCGTTATATTAGACGCCCATCGGGCGCTGATGAGTCACGCAAACCCCGGAAAATGGGTCAAAGATCAGCTGCAAGTACTCGCCCGGCTGGCGGGGCAGGACGCGTCGGAAACAGTTTGGGGCCGTTATTTAATGGATGACGCCCGTAAAAAAGCTGTTTACTGGCACGGCGTTATGGAGAGCTTATCAGCCGATATCGCATTATATGAAGACCTTTACGCCGCATACGGCGCCAGCGTCGAGCAGACGGTTTTGAGCCTTGAGGCCTTTGTGGCGGCGCTTGACACATCGTGGGACGCGGCGCGCGCAGCCTCAGTAATCGATTTTACGCGGGCAAAAAGCGTGAAGGGGTATGAGGCTATCAAGGATATCCGCGCGCGATGCCGTGACGTGATGAAAAAAGCAGCGCTTGTTTTTGAATACACATCCGATGAACTGATCGCCGATATGGTATCCGTCCGCCCGGTCATAACGTCGCTTTTAGAGCGCGTTCTGCAATTTGAGAGCGTGTTCTCAGCGCTCAAGCGCCGCGCCGGGGTTGTGGACTTCACGGATCTTGAGCATCTTGCCGTCCGGCTTTTGACGGATCAGGAGACGGGGAACCCCAACGCGCTCGCCCGTGCCGTATCCGAACGGTACCGTGAAATATTTATCGATGAATATCAGGATGTCAGCGCCATACAGGAGCTCATATTCACCGCCGTATCAAAAGACGGTGCGAATATCTTCATGGTGGGAGACGTCAAGCAGTCGATTTACCGCTTCCGGCTGGCAGACCCGTCAATATTTCTTGATAAATACAGGAGATATCAGGATTTAACGGAGAATACGGCGGACGTGAATCAGCGCATCCACCTGTCGACAAATTTCCGCTCGCAGGCGGCCATTTTAAACGCTGTTAATTTTATCTTTGAAAACATCATGTCTCCGGCGTTCGGCGAGATGGCCTATACCGAAAACGAGGCGCTCCGCCCTGGGCGGGACGGCGCGCTTTGCCTGGACGCGCCTGTTGAACTAAATATCCTTGACCTCAAAGCAAAGGAAGACGACGGCGAGGAAAGCCCCGAAAAGGCTGAGGCCGAGGCCGCGTTCGTCGCCGGGCGAATTGAAGAGCTCCTGCAAAGCGGCTTGAGCATTCCGGACGGGGCGGGCGGCTTAAGACCGCTCCGGTGTGGGGATATCGCCATTTTGCTCCGCTCGGTTAAGGATAAAAGCCGGTATTACGCCGAAGCTCTGTCCAAACGGCACATTCCCTGTACAACGCCAGCCGGTGAAACCTTTTTTGAGAGCTTTGAAATTGCGCTGACGCTGGCGCTTCTTGAGATTATCGATAACCCGCGCCAGGACGTCCCGCTTGTCACCGTTTTAAAAAGCCCCATCTATCGTTTCACGCCGGACGACTTGGCGGAAATCCGGCAGGCTGACCGGAAAGGTGACTTTTTTACGGCGCTGCAGAAAGACGCGGAGACAAGCGCCCGCAGCGCCGGCTTTCTCAAGGAACTTGACGCTTTCCGCCTCATGGCGCCGGAGCTTCCGGCCGACAAGGTCATCTGGCACGTCGCGCATCAAACTGGGTTATTCGCGATCCTTGCGGCACAGCGGGACGGCGAGATGCGGCGCGCGCGCGTTTTGAAACTGATCGCTCTGGCGGCGCGCTATGAAGCCTCAGGCTATCAGGGGCTATATGCCTTCCTGTCGTTTTTGCGAAAGCTCATGGATAGCGGGGGAGACATCGGTGAGGAGGACGCCGCCGCCGGTCTTGACGCCGTCTCGATTATAA
This sequence comes from Oscillospiraceae bacterium ZGZL, assembly GCA_038405045.1. Taxonomy (GTDB): domain Bacteria; phylum Bacillota; class Clostridia; order Oscillospirales; family Oscillospiraceae; genus Sporobacter. The sequence continues at coordinate 673,654 of JBBZIV010000001.1, forward strand.
GTATCCACAAATCAAAGGGACTCGAATTTCCCGTTGTCATCCTCGCCGACACAACGAAAAAGTTTAACCTGCAGGACGCCGCACGCCAGCTTCTCATCCACGCCGACCTCGGCGTCGGCCCGAAGTGCCGCGATACCGCCCGCCGCATCGAGTTTCCAACGCTAGCACGTCTGGCAATCGCCAAAAAGCTTGTCTCGGAGATGACGGCTGAGGAGCTGCGCGTTCTTTACGTAGCGATGACGCGCGCGCGCGAAAAGCTCATCATCGTCTCGACATTTCAGGATGCCGACAAAGCGCTTCAAAAGCTCCTGCGGGACGCTGCCTGCCCCGTTGAGCCACAGGTTTTGGAAACGGTTCGGAACTTGGCGGGTTTTATTCTCCTGCCGGTGCTGACGCGCCCTGAGGCCGATTGTCTCCGCTCGGGTGAGCGTGTTACGCAGCAGGCGGACGGCGATTGGGTGATCCGGCGCATGACATGGAAGCCCGACGCAGTTTCCCGAAAAGACACGGTAGCGCCCCCGGAAGTCCCTTTAACGCCGGATGCTTCGTATATTGAAACGATCCGGGAACAGCTGGCCTTTTCGTATCCGTTTCAAGCGGCAGCCGCCCTCCCGTCCAAATTGACGGCGACGGGGCTGAAGGGGCGGTTTACCGACTTTGAAGCGGCTGACGAGGCCGAAAGCCTTCCTGTTATCGGCCAAAGCCCGTCACCACGGCCAGCATTTCTGATGGAGAACACTGGGCTCACGGCTGCCGAGCGCGGTATCGCGCTGCATTTAGCGATGCAGTTTATTGATTTTTCGCGCTGCTCGTCGGTCGCAGCAATCAGCGACGAACTCAAACGGCTGACAGATCTGGCATTTCTCACGGCAAGGCAGGCTGATGCTGTCTCGCCGCATAAAATTGTAACATTTTTTGAGTCTCCGCTTGGTCGGCGTGTCCTTTCGGCGGAAAAGCTCTACCGTGAATTTAAGTTCTCGCTGCTCGACAAGGCGAGCTTGTATTTTCCGGCATGGGGCGATGACGAAATTTTGCTGCAGGGTGTTATCGACTGCTGCTTTGAAGAAAACGGCGCGCTCTTTATCGTCGATTTTAAAACGGACCGCGTGACGCATGAGACGCTGGCGGAAAAAACAGCCCTCTACAAACCGCAGCTTGACGCATATGCCCGCGCGATGCGCCGTATCACAGGCCTTCCCGTCGCCGGGGAATTTCTCTACTTCTTCGCGCTCGACAGCGCTGCGGAAATCGCCGAAGCCGAATAAGTTTGCAAATATCTGTTGCATTCCGGCGGAATCTGTGCTAAAATACACGAGCGCGAAAAACTACAGAAGAACTTTAAAGAGGTGAACATGATGAAGGAAGGGATCCATCCCAACTATCAGCAGACGACGGTCAAGTGCGCCTGCGGTGAGGTTATTGAAACGGGAAGCACGAAGATGGATATTAAGGTGGAAATCTGCTCGAAGTGTCACCCCTTTTATACAGGCAAGCAAAAGCTGGTAGACACCAGCGGCCGCGTTGATAAGTTCAACAAGAAGTTTGGCCTGCAAAAATAACCGAAACTTACCCGCACTGAAAAGTGCGGGTATATTTTTTTGTCCGCCTGCGATATAATGATTCCAGATCAGCAGATTTTAGGAGGTTTTTCGCATGGATTTTCGTAAAATCGGCGTTAAGGACATCAAGGAAAACATTTTTGAGCTCATCGGAGACAAATGGATGCTTCTGACGGCGGGTGACCGCGCCGGGTTTAATATGATGACGGCCAGCTGGGGCGGGGCAGGTGTTTTGTGGCAGAAGCCCGTGACGTTTACCTTCGTTCGCCCGCAGCGCTATACGAGAAAGTTTATTGATGATGGCACATACTATACGCTCAGCTTTTATCCAGAAAAACTCAGAGATAAGCTCTATCTGTGCGGCTCACAGAGTGGCCGTGATATTGACAAGGTTCGCGAGACGGGCCTAACGCCCTGTTTTGCCGACTGCGGCGCCGTCTATTTTGAACAGGCGGAGCTCGTTCTCGTCTGTAAAAAAATCTACTTTGGCGAGTTTGATCCAGAAAACTTTTTAGCGCCTGAAATTGAAAAGGTTTATGAGAGTCTAGACTACCACCGGATGTACATCGGTGAAATCGTTGAGGTTTTGGCCAAGTAAGGCGCGGTTTCAAACGCTAAAAACAAAAAGCAGGTGACTGTTATCGATACCCCCAAGGAAAAAGAAAAAGCCGTACTTGTCGGGCTGAATGCCGACAGCATGGCCGTCTCCGAGCGCTCGACGGACGATAGTATGGACGAGCTCGAAGCGCTTTTAGAGACGGCCGGCGGCGTCGCCGTCGGCCGTGTTCTTCAAAACCGGCAGACGCCGGAGCCGCGCACGTTCATTGGTGACGGCAAGGTTCGGGAGGTCAAGGCGCTTTTAGATGCAGCGGGCGCGACGCTGGCCGTTTTTGACAACGAGCTGTCGCCTTCGCAGATGCGTGCCCTGTCGGAGGATCTAGCCGTGCGCGTTCTCGACCGTTCGTCGCTCATTCTTGATATTTTTGCCCAGCGCGCGCGCACACGCGAAGGCCGCCTGCAGGTGGAGCTGGCGCAGTACAAGTACCTGCTTCCGCGTTTGACCGGCATGTGGACGCATCTAGAGCGCCAAGCCGGGACATCAGCGCCCATCGGCACGCGCGGCCCCGGTGAAACACAGCTTGAAACGGACCGCCGTCACATCCGCCGGAAGATCGCGAAGCTGGAGGAGGAGCTCGAGGCTGTCCGTCAGATACGCGCCACGCAGCGCCGCCGTCGTGAGAAAAACGGCGTCCCTGTCGTCGCGCTCGTCGGCTATACGAACGCCGGGAAGTCAACGCTTCTCAACAGTCTCACGCAGGCGGATATTCCGGCACAAGACAGGCTGTTTGACACGCTGGACACAACAACGCGCCACCTGAAAATCAGCGACACGCTGGAGGTGCTTGTGTCCGATACAGTCGGGTTTATCCGCAAGCTGCCGCACCATCTCGTTGAGGCCTTTAAAGCGACGCTGGAGGAGCTGCAGTATGCCGACCTGCTCCTGCACGTTATCGATGCGTCAAGTCCCCTCTGGATTGACCAGGCCCGTGTTGTTGACGCGCTGATATTAGAGCTTGGCGCGGAGGAGACGCCAAGGCTTGAAGTGTTCAATAAGTGTGACAAAGCACAAAGTGTCACGCATCCAAAGGGCAGCGACATGGTGGATATCTCCGCGCGTACCGGTGAAGGCGTTGAGGCGCTGCTTCAAAAGATCGAGGAGATATTAGAAAAGAAAAAGAAAAAGGTCACGTTGCGCCTGCCGTATGAGCAGGGCGGCATTGTCGAAATGCTCCATCGAGAGGCTTCGGTGACCCGTCTTTCTTATCTGGACGACTGCATTGAAATCGAAGCCGTCTTAAATCCAGAGACGTACGGCAGGTTGCAGGGCTTTATGATGGACGAGCCTACAACGGCAAAGGAGTAAACGTGTGGCGTATTTGACGCCGTCCGGCTATGGCTTGGGCGAGCTGACTGAAAAGAGATCCCGGTTTATCGGTGAAGTTTGGCCCATTGAGACGGAATCGGCGGCCAAAGCGCAGCTTGACGCTGTCAAATCGGCGCATCACGACGCCCGCCATCACTGCTGGTGCTATATCCTGCGGGCCGGCACCGTTGTGCGCTATTCGGACGACGGCGAGCCGCAGGGCTCGGCCGGCCTGCCCATGCTAGAGGTCTTTCGGCGCGGTGGCATTGAAAATGTTCTCTGCGTTGTCACGCGGTATTTCGGCGGCATTTTATTAGGAACGGGCGGCCTGACGCGGGCCTACTCAAAGGCTGCAAAATTGGCGCTTGATGCTGCCGGAATTGCCGGGATGCGCCAGATGGCTGTTGTTGAGCTTGCTTGCCCGTATCATCTGTTTGACCGAATAAAAATCGAGATTGAAGTATTTTCCGGCCATATGGACAGTGCCCAATATGGGGCCGATATTGCTATAACCGCAGCGTTTACCGAAGACAAAGCTCCACTTTTTTTGATTCGCCTTTCGGACGTGACGGCCGGTGCCGTTACCGGGCACATCACTGGAAGGCGGGAAATGGCAGTTGAAATCTCGGCAATAGAAGGATAATATCTTGACGCGGAAGTATCCTTATGTCATTTCGATGCTTCATTTTGGCGCAAAATAGATGAGGGGATTACCATGCCGAACGACGATAAAGCGTTAAAAAATGAAAACAGATGGTACAAGCTCGATAACGCCGCCAAAATTTATCCGGCCGTGACCAACGCTAACCGCGCCAGCGTCTATCGGATGTCTGTAGAGCTGATGAAAAACGTCAATCCCAAAGTCTTGCAGACAGCGCTGACCCTGACGCTGCGTCGCTTTCCGACTTTTGATGTCCGGATGCAGCGCGGGCTTTTCTGGTATTATTTTGAGCATAACCCGGGAAGCGCGACCGTTTCTGAGGAATTAGCGCCAATCTGCAGGCCGGTCAACCTGCGCGAAACAAACGGTTATCTCTTCCGCGTCACGTATTATCATGCACGGATCAGTCTGGAGGTCTTCCACGCCCTGTCGGACGGGACAGGTGCCATCACGTTTTTGAAAACGCTTGTCTATCATTATCTCACACTGACCGGCAGGCGGATCGTTCCGGACGAGAGTATCGTTGCCGGAGAGCGCTGTCTGTCACACAGCGAAATTGAAGACAGCTTTCAAAAGTATTACGATCAGAAAGCCATCGGCAGCCGCGCGGAGGAGGTGGCCTATCAGGTTAAAGGAACGCGGATTCCGCCACAAAATCTCCGTGTGACACAGGGGATTATACCGCTCAATGCGTTTAAGCAGCTGGCCAAAGATGCCGGGGCAACAATTACTGAATATACAGCGGCGCTCATAATTGACGCCGTCTTTGAAACGCAGCTTAAAGGGCGCGGGCACAAGCATCCTGTCAAAGTGTCTATTCCTATCAATCTGAGAAAACACTTTCCGTCAACAACAATGCGCAACTTTACCTCTTATGTCAATGTGGGAATGACCTTCGGTGCCGGGCCATACGCGTTTGAAGAAATATTGGCTTCTGTCAAAGCGCAGATGCAAGACGGGATCAAAAAAGACAAGCTGATCGAAAGATTCGGCGCGAATGTCAGTGCCGAGCGCAGCCCTTTCATGCGATTGACGCCGCTGTTTTTAAAGAACATTGCGCTGAAAACAGCGTATACGCTGTATGGGGAGCGTCTGGTGACGTCCGTTTTATCAAATATTGGTGTCGTCACGATTCCGGAGTCGATGAAAGCCGATATTCGGCGTTTTAATTTCATTTTAGGCGCGCCCGTCATGAACGCTTTCAGCTGTGCCGTTTGCTCCTTTGATGGCAGTATGATTGTCTCGTTTTCGCGTGTGATGGAGGAGGCCGATATCGAGCGCTTTTTCTTTCGCTTTCTAGCTGCGCGCGGCTTGCAGATCGTCATTGAATCAAACAATGGAGACGGCTTATGAAAAACTGTGAAAAATGCCGTGTGTCGGTCAACACACGATACGATTTCTGCCCGCTTTGTGGGATGCGTCTAGCCGCTCAGCCAAGTGAATCGGATCTTCCAAAAATGTCGGGATTACTGTCTGAGACGGCTCGGTATGATATTTATCCGCGTTATAACGGGAAGGCAAAATATAATCTCACGCTCCGTATTTTAGCGTTTTTATCGCTTTTTGCAGTGGCTTCAACACTTCTCATCAATCTCTTGACATATCAGGGCATGCTGTGGTCGCTCCTCGTCACTGCCGGTATCGCCGTTTTCTGGGCCGCCGTTGTCTATCCGGTGACCGTTCACAAAAATATCGGCCATCACATTGCCGTCAACGCCGTCAGTGTTTGTGTCTTTTTCATCACGGCGCATTTTGTCGTTCGCGCGAAAGGGTGGAGCCTTGATTATGTCGTACCGTTTTTGTTCGTCGCGGCGACGACATTTATATCCCTTGTTATCCTTATCAAATGGATGAAATGGCGCGAATACGCCCTGTATCAGTTTATCACCATCATCTTAGGTCTTCTGCCGGTCATTTCCGTCCTTGCCCATCTCGTGACGACAGCCTGGCCCAGCCTCGTTTCTGCCGTCTATTCATTCCTCACGCTGCTTGCAATGTTTATTTTCGGCGACAAAAAGTATAAGAACGAGCTGATCAAGCGGTTTCACTTTTAACGTACCGAAATAATCGAAATTTGACCGCGAAAGTAAAATGCGGTGTTGCATTGCGGTATGATTTATGGTATCATCATTGAGCGTCTAAATTGAATAGCCGGGTGTGGCGCAGTTGGTAGCGCGCTTGACTGGGGGTCAAGAGGCCGCAAGTTCAAGTCTTGTCACTCGGACTGAAAAAGGAAGCAGATCCTGAGCGGAACTGCTTCCTTTTCATTTTTATTAATGATATAATGCCGAAAACAGTGGCATACTGAAACAAACTATGGACTTTTGGAGGCGCTTATGTCAGTCGGAAATTATCTGTATTTTCAAGGGAACTGCCGTGAGGCGGTCACGTTTTACGCCGACGTTTTTAAAACGGAGCCGGCACGCTTCATGACGTATGGTGATATCCCGGGGGGCGGCGGGGAGATGCCGGAGGCGATGAAAAAGCTGGTGCTGCATGCCGACCTTGAAATCGGCGGCGGCCTTGTAATGTTTTCAGACGCCACGCCCGACAGACCTGTCACTTTTGGCAATAATATCAGTGTCATCGTCGGTCTGAAAAATGAGGATGCTGTCAAAGCGGTCTATATGAAGCTTAAAGAGGGCGGGGAAGTTATTATGGCCCTTCAGGAGACGTTCTTCAGCAAGTGCTATGCTTATCTGAAAGACCGCTTCGGCGTGAACTGGCAGTTGACGCTTGAAAATGAATGAAATCGTGTTGAAACATAGAAAATAAATGGTATACTGCGATTGAGATATAAATAAGGAGGCATGTATATGTCAAAAACTATTATGGGTGTCCAGCTGAAAAATCGCATGAAAGACGCCGCTGAATTCCAGACCATTTTGTCCAAGTACGGCTGCAGCATTCAAACGCGCATCGGCCTGCATGCGGCATCAGAAGACGCATGCAGTCCTTCCGGCGTGATCTTATTAGAATTTCTCGACGATGCCGACGGTGAGATTGCAAAGCTCGAAGCGGAGCTAAAGAAATTTGATAACGTCTCCATGCAGAAAATGGTTTTCTAAAAACGCTTTTCAGACAATAAAAAGATTCTTCACAGGTTTTGCCCCGTGAAGAATCTTTTATTAATTGACGTTATTGCACACGCACTTTTTTAAGATGCGCGAAACGCGGCAGGCCGTTTTCAACGGCGCGTGTGTTCTCACCTTGAATGAGCGGCAGGGCATACTCGATAAAGTCGTTTGTGACGTTGTTGCCTTCGGCGTTAATCCAGTCGCGCGGAACCTTTTTCTCCGCATTGGCCACGATGGAAAGGGGTTGCAATATCAACTTGCAGACGTACTGGCCGTTTTCAGAGCCGCGCTCAAACGCCACCATTTTGCCTGTCTCACCGGCGATGGCGCACGATACGGCGTGACGCCCAGCCGCTGTGGCCTCGTCAATGTCCGTCTGGGATGCCAGATGCGCCCCGCAGCGCTGTAAAAGGCTGAGTTCAATAGCGCGGACTTTTGAGCCGGTATGGAGCTTTACAAGGCCCGCCAGCGTCGCGGCAAGCCCGCCGAGCTGAACGTGTCCGAACCCGTCGGTGGAGGAGACCTTCGCCTCGGAGACAAACGTCCCGTCGGCATAGTGCACGCCTTCGGAAACAGCGATGAGGCACTTGTTTTTCTCGGCGTAAATGCGGGAGACGTCCGACATGAAGTGTTCCATGTTGAAGTCAACCTCCGGGAGATAGATGAGGTCCGGCGGCGCGCAGGAAATGGTGGCAAGCGCCGCGGCACCCGTGAGCCAGCCCGCGTGACGCCCCATGATTTCAACGACCGTGACCGTTCCGACATCGTAAACGTGCGTGTCCTTGCAAACCTCGGCGACGGAAGTCGCTATGTATTTGGCGGCGCTGCCGTAGCCGGGGCAGTGGTCGGTGCCGCACAAGTCGTTGTCAATCGTTTTCGGAATGCCCATGACGCGGCAGTCATAACCTGATTTCTCCATGAAGCGGCTGACCTTGGCGCACGTGTCCATCGAGTCGTTGCCGCCGTTATAAAAGAAATACCGGATGTTGTATTTTTTAAAAATCTCAAGGATACGCTGGTAATCCGTGTCGTCTTTTTCAGGATCGGCCATTTTGTAGCGGCAGGAGCCGAGTTCGCTGGAGGGCGTATTGCGTAAAAGCTCCAGTTCAAAAAGGTCTTCCTGCCCCATATCGTAAAGCGTATCGTTTAAAATGCCCATAATACCGTGTGCCGCGCCGTAAACGGCGGTGATTTCGGGCGCGTCAAGGCTTGCTTTGATAACGCCGTAAGCGCTGGCGTTAATAACGGCGGTGGGGCCGCCGGACTGGGCGAAAACGCAGGCGCCCGTCAGTGTATTTGCCATAAGTTACCTCCAGAGTATCACATCAATCGCTTCATACTATCATAATGGCGGCCTAAAATCAAACGGGAAATACGACCCGTTTGTCTTGAAATGCGTTAAAATTGTGGTAAAATAATGCAGGAGAAAAAACCTTCTGAAAGGGGAATATATCGTGCCGATTGTCACGTCAAAGGACATGTTTCAAAAGGCTTACGACGGCGGCTATGCCATCGGGGCTTTCAACGTCAATAACATGGAAATAATTCAGGGAATCACAGAGGCGGCATCAGAAGTGCGCGCGCCTTTGATTCTGCAGGTTTCCGCCGGGGCGCGCAAATACGCCAAGCACGTCTACCTCATGAAGCTCATCGAAGCGGCGGAGGCCGATACAGGCCTGCCTATCTGCGTCCACCTGGACCACGGCGAGAGCTTTGACGTCTGCAAGTCCTGCATTGACGGCGGCTTCACCTCCGTCATGTTTGACGGCTCGAAGCATTCGTTTGAAGAGAACATCCGTTTAACGCGCGAAGTCGTCCAATACGCGCACGACCGCGGCGTCGTCGTCGAAGGGGAGCTGGGCAAGCTCGCCGGAATTGAAGACGATGTGAACGTCTCTGATGAAGACGCCTCGTTTACCCATCCGGGCGAGGTGGAGGAATTCGTGACAAAAACAGGCGTTGACTCGCTCGCTATCGCCATTGGGACGAGTCACGGTGCGTACAAGTTCAAGCCGGGCCAGACGCCGCGCCTGCGGTTTGATATTCTGGAGGAGGTCGGCCGCCGTCTGCCGGGATTCCCGATCGTTTTGCACGGGGCGTCCTCCGTTATTCCGGAACTTGTCAAAATCATTAACGACAACGGCGGCGCGATGCCGGACGCCGTCGGCATTCCAGAAGATATGCTGCGGCAGGCGGCGAAAATGGCCGTCTGCAAGATTAATATCGATTCCGACCTGCGCCTTGCCATGACGGCGGGTATCCGCCAGCATATGGCGCAGAATCCGTCCCATTTTGACCCGCGTCAGTACCTCACACCGGGGCGTGACAACATAAGGGCGCTCGTTAGAAATAAGCTCATAAGCGTCCTCGGGTGCGACGGCAAAGCCTAAAAAACAAAAAGGATGAGGCTTCTGCCTCATCCTTTTTTTACGCGTCAGTAGAGCAGATCGAGCGAAAATTTGTCTCGCCACAGCTCTTTTAAAACATTTATATCGTCACGAAATTGTTCGGCCGTCTGGGTGTTGCTTTTATCGAGTGTTTCCAATACTTCAAAAGTAAAAGCACCGGCAGAATCTTTATCCCAGTACGCCTTGAGCTTGGGGGTTACGCAGGAGTTCATTTGCTTTGCAAATTCAAAGCGGTTTTGCGCCGCCTGAATGTCGGGTGCGGCGTCTAAAAGCACCATGCCGGTGATGGTGTTTTTGATGATATAAACACCGCCTGTCTGCTGGCGCTCCTTATAATCGGTAATTTGCTGTTTTCGGTGCTCTTTATCCATTTTAATAACCAAGTTCCTTTAAAAGTGCCGAGAGGCGGTGCAGGCGCTCGCTTAAGAGCTCGTCATCCTTCATAAGCGCATCCCGCAGAAGCACAATATCCGCATCAAGCATCGGATTATCGGTGCAGACAGAAACATCCAGTGCACCGCCCTGCAACGCGACGCGGTCAATCGTCGTGTTCTCCGGGTCATAGAGCTTTGGGAATCGATAAGATTCCTGCAGATACGCCTTCGTTTTGCAAATAAGCATGGCCAGATCCAAAACGCGGTGCAGCGGCATCTCTTCCGACTGGCGCGACCATTTTTCGCCGGTATAGCGCCATATTTTCGCCGAAACGTCAACTTTTCCGCGGTCGTTCCACTGCGCAAGGCCGACGGAGAGACCCTTCGCGTCGGACGTTCCGGCGTACCGACCGTCAATTCTGTCGTAATCTGATGAGACGATGACAGGCTTGTGCTTGAGTGTTGTTGGAATTTTCATTTTTACACCTTAATATTTAGTAAATTACTAAATTAGTATAACGGATGACGATATGTCTGTCAAGAAAAAAACAGGCGGGACGAATCGTCCCGCCTGTATGCGTCTTTAAAACTCATCGAAATTTTAAACTGATATCGAGCGCCCGAACAGAGTGGGTGAGCGCGCCGACGGAAATAAAGTCAACGCCTGTCTCGGCGACAGCCTTTAAATCTCGGTCGCCCATATTGCCGGAGGCTTCCGTCAGCGCCCGCTTGTCGATAAAGCGAACGGCTTCGGCCATTGCCTCAAGCGTCATGTTGTCAAGCATGATGATATCGGCGTGCGCATCAAGTGCCTCGGCGACTTGCGAAAGCGTTTCCGTCTCCACTTCAACCTTTAACGTATGCGGCGCGTTTTTCCGTGCCGCCTCAACAGCCGCTTGGATACCGCCGGCGGCAACGATATGATTGTCTTTAATCAAAACGCCGTCCGACAAGCCAAAGCGGTGATTTCTGCCGCCGCCGCAGGTTACGGCGTATTTTTCAAGCACGCGCAGACCGGGCGTGGTTTTGCGCGTGTCAACAATCGCGGCGGCTGTCCCTTGAAGGCGCAGGACGGCCTCATTCGTCCGTGTGGCGATGCCGGATAGATGCTGGATGAAGTTTAAAGCCGTCCGCTCACCGGTGAGAATGCTGCGGGACGGGCCCTCAATTTCGGCGATGATCGCGCCCTTATCAACGTGGTCGCCGTCCTGAAAGAGCGGCGTCACGTCAACGCGTGTGTCAAGCAGCTGAAAAACGCGCTGTAGGACGGTCGTGCCGCAGAAAACGCCGGATTCTTTGGCGATAAATACAGCTTTTGAAGAGGCTTCAGCCGGAACGCAGGAGAACGTTGTCACGTCGCCCGTGCCAATGTCCTCCAAGAGGGCTGTAGAAATAAGGGTGTCAAGCCCAATGTCGTCCATATAACCTGTCATTAAGCATCCTCCCTGTAATGTGACCCGATGCTGTCTGTGCGCTGCAGTGCCGCCTTCAATATGGCCAGCGCAACGGTTGCCATGTTCAGTGTTTCGAGATAGAGGCTTGACGCGTCAAAAACATCTTCAAGCTTACTTAAGATATATTCGACTTTTTCAATAGCATCCTGAAGCCCTTCTTCATGGCGGATAACGTAGCCGTTTTCATTCATGATGTCTTTAATCTTCTGGCGCAGGGCAGCATAGTCGAGCGTTGATTTTTGCCGGATCGGTATGACCGGCAGACTGACTTTAGCGGCGGGAGACCCGGTCTTCAGATGACGGCTGATGTCCTCGGCGGCTCGGCGGCCGAAAACAAGACATTCAAGCATGGAGTTCGAGGCCAGACGATTGGCACCGTGAACGCCTGTAAAAGCAGCCTCACCGGCGGCATAGAGACCGGGTATCGTTGACCTGCCTTTTAAATCGGTCTGGATACCGCCCATCAGATAATGCTGAACGGGGCAGACAGGAATAAAATCACGCGCGATGTTGATACCGCGGCGCAGACATTCTTGATAAATTGTCGGAAAGCGGTGTTTCAAAAACTCTTCGGACTTGGCTGTGATGTCGACAAAAACATGGTCGTCACCCGTTTTCTGCATCTCCCGGACGATTGCCCTGGCGACAATATCGCGCGGGGCAAGCTCGGAAAGTTCGTGCGTCCCAGCCATAAAACGGACGCCCGCTTTGTTTTTTAAAAGGCCGCCCTCACCGCGAACAGCCTCGGAAATTAAAAACTCACGGTTTTCTGGGACGGGGCTCCACAATCCGGTCGGATGGAATTGAATAAATTCGAGATTTTTTACGGCGGCCCCGGCGCGCATGGCAGCGGCAATGCCATCGCCTGTCGCGACGGAGGGGTTTGTTGTCGATTTATAAACCTGACCGATGCCGCCCGTCGCGATCACAACGTGAGACGTTTCGATGAGAAGAAAGTCCTCACCGGTTTTTTTGATGATGACGCCGGAGACGGCACCGAGCCGATCTGTCAAAATATCATAGAAGCACGTGTCATCCGAAAAAGAGATATTCTTGCGCAGCGAAACGATGTGGGCGAGCGCCTTCACGGTTTCACGGCCCGTTGCGTCGCCGCCGGCATGGACGACCCTGTTTTTACGATGGCCGCCCTCGCGCGTGATTTGCAAATCGCCGCTCTCATTGATATCAAACGGAACGTTGAGCGAAACGAGCTTCGCAATATCGCCAGGCCCCTCGTCAACTAAGACAGTGACGGCGGCCTTGTCGCACAGTCCGGCACCGGCAATGAGCGTGTCCTCCAGGTGCAGGCGGGGCGTGTCGTCGCTTGAAATGGCTGCCGCGATGCCACCCTGCGCAAACCAGGAATTAGACATGTCAATCTTGTCCTTGGCCAAAATAAGGCAGGAGTATTGTTCGTCAATATGCAGCGCCGTATACAGACCGGCAAGACCTGCGCCGACAATGACAACATCATAGCGCCGTTTCTTGTCTATATTGATCGTGCCGTCAATTGCAAAGCGCACAGGATCACCTCGGTTAAGATTAAACCGGATATAACGAGGTATACCCGGCATCGGACGTTTTTATTAAACTAACATGCGGCTTAGCCGTTGCGCGCGGCTGACATAATACTGCTTTAGCAGGTATTATAGCATCATGCGTTGTGAATAACAACTGTTTATGCTATAATGCGTTGACGAATTCAACAAATTTCGCACCATGCATCCGGAGTCATATATGATCGATTTATCCGTTCAAAATATTAAAAAGTCGTTTGAAGACGGCAAAAATCTGCTCGACGGCCTGTCGTTTGACGTGACCGCAGGCGAACGCGTTGGCCTGCTTGGCCGAAACGGTGCTGGGAAGACGACGCTTTTTCGTATCATCGCTGGTGACCTCGAGTCGGACGAGGGCGTTATTGCCATCCCTAAATCGCGTCGGCCAGGCCTTTTGTCACAAATTCCGCATTTTCCTGCTGCATACAGAACTGAGGATGTGCTTATTTCAGCGCAGCAGCGGCTTTTAGATATGAAAGCACGCATGGTTAGCCTGACGGACTTGATGGCGCACGGGGCGACGACTGAGCAGCTCCGGGAATACGATGTGCTGGCCGACACATTTGAGCGCTGTGGCGGGTATGACCTTGACTACGCGCGGAACAAAGTGGCAAACGGCTTGGAAATCCCCCAAAAACAGCGTGAGCAGCTTTTCTCAACCCTATCAGGCGGAGAGAAAACGCGTGTCAATCTGGCGCGTCTTATCTTAGAGGATACGGACATTCTTTTGCTCGACGAGCCGACGAACCATCTCGATTTAAACGCCTGCGCCTGGCTTGAGGATTATTTAAAAAAATACAAGGGCACCGTTCTCGTCATTTCACACGACCGCTATTTTCTTGACAGTGTCGTGACGCGGACGATTGAAATCTCAAATGGAAAGGCTGCGCATTACGCGGGCAATTATTCATTTTACGTTGCTGAAAAAGCGCGGCGCTTTGAAGAACAGCAAAAAATATATGATCGTGAGCAGCACGAGGCCGCCCGCCTGCAGGCGGCGGCAGACCGTTTGGCCCAGTGGGGAACAGGCAACAAAAACCTCATGAAAAAATCAGCGGCGATTGAAAAGCGCATAGATCGCGTTTTGATGACAGCAAAACCGACCCGCGAGAAAAACCCGAACGCCCGCTTTTTAGAAAAGGACTTCCGCGGTGACGAGGTGCTGAAGCTGCGCGGTATCTCCAAGCGCTTTGGCGAAAGGGATCTGCTGCGGGATATCGAGTTGCTGATTGAGGGCGGCGAGCGTATCGCGCTGCTTGGCGCAAACGGGGCAGGGAAGTCAACACTGCTTCAAATCCTGCTCGGGACGCTGCGCCCCGACGCGGGCGCTGTCCGGTTAGGGCCATCCGTCAAGACGGCTTTTTTAGAACAGGCGGTCACTTTTGCGCATCCCGAGCGAACGCTCCTCGACACACTCGTGTATGCCGACAACTGCACGCCGCAGACGGCCCGGAACAGGCTTGGCGCATTTCAATTTACCGGAGAGGATGTCTTTAAATCCGTCTTTGAGCTATCCGGCGGTGAGCGCAGCCGGTTGCGGCTGTGCCAGCTGATGCAGGACGATATCAATTTCCTCGTACTTGACGAGCCAACAAACCATCTCGATATCGCCTCGCGCGAGTGGATTGAAAATGCCGTTGATTCGTTCGGTGGAACGCTCCTATTCGTCTCGCACGACCGGTATTTCATCAGCCGTTTCGCTACAAGAATCTGGCTTCTTGAAAACGGCAGCGTAACCGATTTCAAAGGTACTTATGAGCATTTCCGCGCCATGACGGTGCAGCCAGCTACAAAACCAGCCCCCGCCGCCATGGAGACGGCGAAACAGACGCGAAAAAAAGGCGCGCCGTCGCCGGACAAGGTGCTCGCCCGGCTTGAGCGCGACATTACATCATTAGAGGTTCAGCTGCGCGCTTTGGCAGCGGAGAAAGAGACGTTTTGCACCGATTACGAAAAGCTTTTACAGCTTGAAACGCGCGAGACGGCGCTTCAAGCTGCAATCGATGAAAAAATCAACGCATGGGAAAAGCTTGCGCAATAAAACCGCTAAAGCGTCCCGAAAATCCGGTCGCCTGCGTCGCCGAGGCCAGGAACAATATAACCGTGGTCATTGAGCTTTTCGTCAACAGCGGCGACAAAAATTGGAACGTCCGGGTGCTGGGCGCGAACGTGCGCGACGCCCTCCGGCGCGGCAATGAGGCAAAGAAGCTTAGGGTTAGGGCAGCCGTGCTGCTTGAGGACAGTTATCGCAGTCGACGCGCTGCCGCCCGTTGCCAGCATTGGGTCAACTAGAAAAACGGGCCCCGCGGCGATATCCGACGGCAGGTTACAATAGTATTGAACGGGCTCTAGTGTTTCAGGGTCACGGGAGAGGCCGATGTGGCCGACCCGCGCCGACGGAATCAGGCGTAAAACGCCGTCGACCATCCCTAGCCCTGCCCGCAAAACAGCCACAACAGCCGGATCCTTCAAGGCCATCTTCCGGACGGATGCCATCGCGACCGGCGTTTCGATATTGATCGTTTCCAGCGGCAGGTCGCGCGCAGCTTCACAGCATAAAAGCGTTGCCAATTCGGCCACAAGCTCTCGAAAGTCTTTGACGCTTGTGTTCTTGTCGCGCAGGAGCGCCAGCTTATGATGAACCAGCGGGTGGTCTGAAATATAGAGTGCGGCCATGCTGGTACTCCTTTCTATCGTATCGTCTTTTATAGTGGAAGCCCTTTTTCGCGCCGCTCGCGTTCGGCTTGAGAGGCGCGCAGATACGATGGCTGTAAGTCAAGGGGTGAACCAAAGGGCCTGTTTAAGGCCGCACGGGCAACACCGTATGCTGTTTGCAGACGTAAAAGCGGCGGCGCGAGCGTGAATAAAACGCCCGCTTTTTCAAACTGCTCGGCGCAGAGCGCTGCACCGTCGCCAACGAAAAGGTAACGCCGCTCCGCGCTGCGCGCCTCACAAATGAGGTCTGTCACCGCAATGGCGCGGTCGGGGCAAAACATTTTTGGTTCTCCTGTGGTGTTGTCAAACAGTGCATTGTAAACCTGGCCGCGCCGCGCGTCCATCACAGGGCAGACAATATGCGATAAATCAGGGCACTGATACGCCATCGCCATGAGCGTTGACACACCGCAGACGGGGAGGTCGGAGCCCAACGCGAGCCCAATGGCAGCAGCCACGCCGATGCGCACGCCGGTAAACGAGCCCGGCCCTTGGGCAACGGCAATGCAATCCAGCGCGTCAAAGCCGATGCCGGTATCGCTTAAAAGTGCCTCGGTCATTTTCAAAAGTGTCCTGCTGTGCGTGAGGCCTGAATTTTGAAAGTATTGGGCGATCAGCGTCTCGCCGCTCGTCAGCGCGACAGACGCTGCTTTCGCCGACGATTCAATAGCCAGTATTTTCATGCGCGCGCCTCCGGAAAATCAATGGTTATCCGCCGCGTCGTGTCGTTTTCTTTTTTGATCGTGACGCGGACGGTGTTTTCGGGAAAAGCCGATTCGGCGATTTCGCTCCATTCGACGGCAATGACGCCGCCCCGGTCAAGATAATCGTCCCAGCCGATGTCGTACAGCGCGTTTGCGTCGTTTAGGCGGTAGATATCAAAATGAAAAAGCGGCACGGAGCCGGGATATTCATTGACGATTGTAAATGTCGGACTCGTGACGCGTGCTTGTATGCCGAGTCCAATCGCCAAACCGCGCACAAACTGTGTTTTCCCCGCGCCGAGGTCGCCGCACAGTGCAACAACGCTGCCGCCCTTTACTTTGGCGGCGAGGTTTATCCCCGCTGTCGTCGTCTCCTCTGCACTGTGTGTCACAATCGTCATAAAACACCTGATTTCAAATTGATAGGCCGAGTATACCACTTTTAAACAAAGTGTAAAAGAGTGAATTTCATGTTTACGTCATGTGAGAAAAATGATAAAATGATTAGAAGTATCACTTCAAACGAATGACAGGAGCGAAACCGTGAAAAAGAAGATGGACGCCGTTATCCGCTATATGAGAGAAGCGGACATGCTGCTCTTGGCACTGTGTGTCATCAGCACCGTTTACGGCATAATTCTCATTGACAGTGCCGTTCGGAGTACCGGCAGTTTTTCAAATGTTATTACCCAGATTATCTCATTGGTGATCGGTATCGCTCTCTTCGTCCTGTTTTCGCTTCTTGATGTGGATGTTATGGCCGATAAATCGAAAATTCTGTACGTCTTGAGCCTGCTTTTTATTTCAACGCTCTTTATCTGGGGCGTTGAAGGCGGCACGGGAAACAGGGCGTGGCTGCGTTTTGGTTCCTTCGGTATTCAACCGGCGGAAGTCGTCAAAATCCCATTTACAATTATTATGGCAAAGATGATTTCCAACTTTAAGGAGCGGCGGACGCTGAATGCGACCATGCCGCTTTTGCAAATCATGGCTGTGTTCGGCGTCATGTTTCTGTTTATTATCGTTTCTTCGCAGGACCTTGGGTCTGCGCTTGTCTATTTCTTTATTCTCTTCATGATGCTTTTTATCGCAGGGCTGGACTTTCGCTGGATGATTATTGGTGGGGGCCTTCTTGCCGCGTTTATTCCGCTGGCTTGGAATTTTTTCCTTTCGGCATATCAGAAAGCCCGTATTCTTGCCCCGTATGATCCGACCATCGACCCCTCCGGTCTCACCGTCAACTGGCAATCGAGCCAGAGTAAAATCGCCATTGCCGCCGGGAACTTCTTGGGGCAGGGCCTATTTAACGGACCGATGACACAATCCGGCGCTGTCCCAAAGCAGTATACCGACTTTGTTTTTTCCGTTGCCGGAGAAGAGCTCGGCTTTCTCGGCAGCCTCGCCATTATCATTTTACTCATGGCAATAATAATCCGGTGCGTTTACGTCGGCATCCGCTCGAACAACACCATTGGCCTTCTTGTTTGCTTTGGACTGGCCGCCATGCTGCTCTTTCAAACCTTGGAGAATATCGGCATGTGCCTCGGTTTAACCCCCGTCATCGGGCTGACGCTGCCGTTTTTCAGTTCTGGCGGTTCGTCAATCGTCACGATGTTTGCCGCGATGGGCATCATATCCGGTATTAAAATGCGCCCGAAACCGACGCGTTTTCGCGGTCTTGATAATTATTAATCAAAAAAAAGAGGATTTTAGGGTTCGGCGCGGTATAAGAAAATGTACGGAAAAATGCGGAGGCGTTATTTATGACTGTCAGGCAGCAACGCGAAGAGCACGAGCGCCTCATCATCCTGCCGCCCGGCGTGCGGTCTGAAGCGACAAAAGGCCGTGCTGTCACGGAACAGGAAAGTGACGTGCGTACCTGCTTTCAGCGTGACGTGGATCGCATTATCCACAGCAAGTCGTTCCGGCGCCTGATGCATAAAACACAGGTTTTTCTCCAGCCGGAGGGTGACCATTACAGAACGCGTCTGACACACACGATCGAGGTGGCCCGCATCGCACGGACAATAGCGCGTGCCCTCTTGCTCAACGAGGATTTGACAGAGGCAATTGCCCTGGGGCATGATCTCGGCCACACGCCGTTCGGCCACGCCGGAGAACGCGCACTGAACCTCATTTTATCCGACTTCGGTGGTTATAACCACGCCCTGCAAAGTCTCCGCGTTGTTGACAGGCTTGAAAAGGACGGGCAAGGACTGAATCTGACATATGAAGTTCGCGACGGCATTGTCTGTCACACCGGTGACACGATCCCCGAAACGCTGGAAGGGCAGGTCGTGCGTCTGGCCGACAGAGCCGCTTACATCAATCACGACGTCGATGACGCTGTTCGCGCCGGTATTTTGAGCGAAGCGGACATCCCGCAGGAAATTGCCTGCGCGCTAGGCGATCATTACAGCCTGCGAATCGATACAATTATTAAGGATATAATCGTCGCCAGCGCCGACAGAACAGCCATCCGCATGAGCCCCGGCGTCACGTTTGTTTTCAACAGCTTTCGCAGCTTTATGTTTGAGCGTGTTTATACAAATATGCGCGCGAAAAGCGAGGAAAAAAAGGTCTACGGCATCTTGTCCGCCATTTTTGATTATTACCGGGAGCACCCCGAGCAGCTGCCGCCGGAATACCGCCATATTGCCGACGGAGACGGCATCGAGCGCGCCGTCTCCGACTATGTCTCCGGCATGACGGATAAGTATGCTATGTCACAATACAACACGCTGTTCATCCCGGAGGCGTGGCAGGTTAAATAAGTTTTTCGCTGTGTGTTTCGTCTTTAAAGCTGCCAAAATCACACCGGTGTATAAAACAGCCCCGGAGATGGTATAAATACCGTGATAACAGGAAAAGCCTGAAATTGCATGCCTTAATAAGTCAATCCGCTTTTTTGTCAAGCCCTCGGCGCGCACAAGAGGAAAGGACGGTTAACATGGCTTTTCCCGAATCGTTTCTGGACGAGCTGATTTCAAAAAATGATATCGTCGACGTCGTTGGCAGCTATGTCCGCCTGATGAAGAAAAGCGGCAGCAATCTCTTTGGCCTTTGTCCGTTTCACAGTGAAAAAACACCGTCTTTTTCCGTCAGCCCCGATAAGCAGATTTATCATTGCTTTGGCTGCGGGAAGGGTGGGGGCGTCGTCAATTTCGTGATGGAAATTGAAAATCTCTCCTATGTCGACGCCGTGCACGTTTTGGCGCAGCGATCCGGCATGGCAGTTCCCGATTTGAAATCGTCAAAGGAAACACAGAGTAAAAGAGCCCGCCTTTTGGAACTCAACCGCGAAGCGGCGCGTTTTTTTTATTCTGTTTTGCAGACGGCACAGGGCACGGCCGCCAGAGCGTATATTGAAAAGCGTGATATTTCCAAGACCATGGTTACGCGTTTCGGCCTTGGCGCCGCGCCGGACGATTGGACGGCCCTATCCATTGCGATGCACAAACTTGGCTACACGCGTCAGGAGCTTCTCGATGCCGGGCTTGTGAAGCTCAGCCGCCGGGATGAAAAAAGCGTTTACGACACGTTTCGAAACAGATTGATGTTTCCCGTCATTGACGTCCGCGGCAGCGTCGTCGGTTTTTCAGGGCGCATACTCGGCGACGGCGAACCCAAATACCTCAACTCGCCCGATACGCTTGTTTTTGACAAAAGCCGCAACCTTTTCGCGATCAATCTTGCTAAAAAAACAAAGTCAGACATGCTGATTTTGGCGGAGGGGAATATCGACGTTGTCGCCCTGCACCAGGCTGGCTTTGACGGGGCTGTCGCCTCACTCGGCACGTCGCTGACGGAAGATCAGGTTCGTCTTATGTCGCGGTACACACAGAACGTGGCCGTTGCGTATGATGGCGACGCGGCCGGTATCAAAGCGGCACAACGCGCATTGGGCCTGTTGGAGAAGGCCGGGCTCAATGTCCGCGTCCTGCGCCTGCAGGGGGCGAAGGACCCTGACGAATTTATTCAAAAATTCGGTCGTGACGCGTTTTCCGTCCTGATAGAGCGCAGCGAAAACCATATCGATTATCGCCTGACGCTGATCCGCGAAAAACACGATTTATCGTCCGATGCCGGAAGGCTTGAATACCTTGCCGAAGCCACAACCATGCTCTCCCGCGTTGACAACGCCGTCGAGCGTGAAATATACGGTGCGAAGGTGGCCGAAACGGCCGGTGTCTCTTCGGAAGCCGTTAAAAACGAGGTTAAAAAGGCCTTCAAAAAGCGACTTTCTGCTGAGAAAAAGCGCAAAGACCGTGCCGAGCAGAACGTGGCAAATGTCCGACAGCCAACAGACAGGGCAATCCGGTACGAAAACGTCTATTCGGCGGCAGCAGAGGAAGGTGTTGTTCGCCTCGCCGTCCTAGACAGTACCATGTGCGACGTTGCGGACAAGCTTGATTTTACTGAAGCTGACTTTTCATCGCCTTTTTTAGCTGATGTTTTTGCCATCATCCGAAAACGCCGTCAAGCCGGGCTGGATGTCACGACGGCAGCGCTTTTAGCAGAGCTTGGATCGTCAGAGGCCTCGCAGCTATCCGTTATTTTGCAACGACCGGAGTCGCTGGCCAACGCGAATAAGGCCATGCGGGATTACATAGATAAAATAAGAACAGAGCAAAAAAAGAAAACCGCCAAGGAGGATCCCCTCCTTGTATTGGCGTCTTACAGAGACAAATCAGGGTGTGGAGGAAAGTAATGGATATAAAGAAAAAGCCCCGTGAAGAGGATAACGCGGAAAAGACAAAAGAGCAGGACAATGAAGAGCGCCTGACAGCACTGATTGAAGAAGGAAAAAAGCGCGGCAGGCTCAGCTCAAAGGATCTTCTTGACGTATTAGAGGAAATGAACCTTGAGCAGGAGCAGATTGACCGCTTTTATGACACGCTCGAAAATTTTAACATTGAAACGAGTGATGGCGACGATAATACATTTCTCGCTGTTGATGAGCTGACGCCGGAAATTGAAGAGCTTCAGGAAATCGAAAGTTTGAACGAAGATGAGCTCGTCGACCCGGAGACACTTGTTGACACCTTCAGTGTCGACGACCCTGTGCGGATGTATCTCAAGGAGATAGGCAAAGTCAACCTCTTGTCCGCTGATGATGAGATTGAGCTCGCAATGCGTATGGCGGAGGGTGACAAGGAAGCAAAAAAACGCATGGCGGAAGCCAATCTCCGTCTTGTCGTCAGTATCGCCAAGCGGTATGTCGGGCGCGGGATGCTTTTCCTTGATTTAATTCAGGAAGGCAACCTTGGCCTCATTAAAGCCGTCGAGAAATTTGATTACTCAAAAGGCTATAAATTTTCAACGTATGCCACATGGTGGATTCGCCAGGCCATCACGCGGGCCATCGCCGACCAAGCGCGGACCATCCGCATTCCGGTCCATATGGTTGAAACAATTAACAAGGTCATGCGCATTTCACGCCAGCTGCTGCAGGAACTCGGCCACGATCCGTCACCGGAGGAAATTGCAGAGGATATGGGGCTGCCTGTCGAAAAGGTACGCGAGATTTTGAAAATCGCGCAGGAACCTGTCTCACTGGAGACGCCCATCGGTGAGGAAGAAGACAGCCATCTCGGCGACTTTATTCCCGACGAGGATGCCTCGGAACCGGCGGAGGCTGCATCGTTTACGCTGCTGAAGGAACAACTCTCAGACGTGCTCGGGACGCTGACGCCGCGCGAAGAAAAGGTTCTGCGGCTGCGTTTCGGCATTGAGGACGGACGCACGCGCACGCTTGAAGAAGTGGGCAAGGAATTCAATGTCACACGTGAACGTATCCGTCAAATCGAGGCCAAAGCCCTCCGCAAACTTCGCCATCCAAGCCGCAGCAAAAAGCTAAAGGATTTCCTGAACTAACCATAATTAATTCTCCGGGGCGCAAGCGCCCCCCGTGACGCTTGTCGTTCCGGGCCTTTTGGCGGAGAATTTTTTCTTTATTTGTTGACATAATACGTCTGTCAGACCCTCATATTATCCGTCGTCCTTCACAAAGTATTGTGAATATTTTGTGAATAAATGAACGGATATCGTCATTCTCACAAGAAGTAAACTGAACGTGTCGGCAAATCTGTCTATAATGCTATAATAAATTAAGGATATTACAGCAAATGGCAGAAGCAAAACAGCCGGTGTTTTTGAAAAACGATAGCATTTTACTGTTAAATTCATTATAATAGTAACAGAAATTTTAAATTCAGGTTAAAACCTTGTCAATTCCATGTCAAACTTGTCACAGAAAACAGAAGAGCGTCGAGGAGATAACGATGACCACGTTGGAAAAAATCAGCGATTTTCTGCAAAAAGGGCGAATTGCAAAGGTCAAGGAATTGGTTGCGCAAGCCCTACAAGAAAACATAGCACCTCAGGTTATCATCGACAAAGGCCTGCTGCACGGCATGACGAGTGTCACTGAAAAGTTCAAAACGGAAGACGTTTTCATTCCGAATATCCTTGTTTCATCCCGAGCTATCAATGCCGGTCTTCAGGTTCTCAAGCCCTATTTATCAGCCGACAATAATGCGCCGGGTGTTGTTGTCATCGGAACCGTTAAAGGGGACGTGCATGATATCGGCAAAAACATTGTGCGCGTCATGATGGAGACAAAAGGCCTGAAGGTGTTTGATCTTGGTGTTGATATATCAGCCGAGCGTTTTTATAATGCGGCCGTTGAGTGCAACGCCGACATCGTTTGCTGTTCAGCGCTTTTAACGGCTACGATGGAGGAAATCCGTCACGTTATCGACTATTTTAAAGAAAAAGACTATCGGGACAAAGTTAAAATTATGATTGGCGGCGCCCCAGTGACGCAGCGCTACTGCGAGCACATAGGCGCCGATATATATACCGATAACGCCATTGACGCCGCGCAGGTCGCTTATAACGTCTGCGTCGGTTCCAGATAGCGCTTTGAATCCTTTCATATCCGTTTTGCCCATTTTTTCGGCAAAACGGATTTTTTATGCATGCAGCGTCGCGATGGCTGATGTTTTTGTAAAATCATCAAGTCCTGACGGATGAAAAAAATGAAAGTTGACAAAAATCGAATTCAGATTTATTCTATTACTTAATATGTTTATATTAAATACTTGTAAAGGAGGGGCTGACCGTGCTGCAAAGCCTCCAGGAAAAATGCGTCAAATATCAAAAACATTTTTCCGAACTTCTCGATATCGGCTGCAAAATTGTCGACGTGCCGGAAAAGGAACCGCCTTCTCTTTTACACGAAGACGAACTGAAGAACTTCTGCGCACACTGTACGTTTGAGAAAAACGAGCTTGCCACACATCTGTACGGCTGCCATGAGGCGCACCGCTGGAACGGCAAGTATATTTATTACTGTCCGCTGGGGCTGACGTTTATCGCCGCCTCTATTTCTGACAGCGCCGGTGAATTAACGGCCGGTCTCGTGCTCGGCCCCTTTGTCATGGGAGAAATGCAGGACGTTTTGTATGATCTGCCGAATCCAGATATGGCTTGGGCTGTCTCGCAGCTCAGTGAGTTTTCGACAAAAAAGGTTCAGCATATTTCTGAAATCGTCTCCGTCGTCACCGCACATATCTCAGGTGTCGAGCACCAGAATATGTTATATGATCAGGAAAAGATCCTGAAGGAAATTTACGTCGCCAAAGACTACTACGAAGATATGGACACGCAGAGTGCCGACATGCTGCTCCAGTTTGAAAAAGACCTGCGCATTGCCGTTTTGCGCGGCGAAAAAAGCTCGGCGCTCCAGATGCTTAATGAAATGCTGGCGCATATTTATGTCTACTCCAATTTTGATATCAGCGCCATCAAGGCACGTCTTTTGGAACTGCTTGTCATCCTGTCGCGCGCAACAATTGAAGCGGGCGCGGACCCGACCGAAACGTTCCGCCTGTCGGAAAATTTTATCCTGCAAATCGAATCCTACGTCGATGTCGACCAGCTGGCTTTCTGGATATCCGATATCGTTCGCCGCTTTATTGTCCAAGCGTTTGACCTCGCGCAGGTGAAACACTCCGACGTTGTTTTCAAAATCACCAATTACATTAAGAAAAACTGTGCCGAAAAGCTGACGCTTGATTCTCTGGCCAAAGAGGTTTACCTGAGCAAATCCTATCTCAGCAGTATTTTCAAACAGGAGACCGGCATGAGTCTGACGGCGTATATCACAAAGGTGCGCGTTGAAAAAAGCAAAAAAATGCTTCTGGAAGACTGCATCAGTCTCGCCATTATCTCAACGCAATGCGGCTTTAAAGATCAAAGCTACTTTACAAAGGTCTTCAAAAAGGAGACGGGCGTCTCGCCGAAGCGCTTTCGCAACAACTATTTCGGGGATACGTCGGACGCCGATTTATAAAAAACGCCCGGGCCAAAGCCCGGGCTTTTATTTTTCTGTTTCAGTAGAAAGTTCTTCCGAAATTTCGTCAACAATTGCTAAGAAGTTCTTAATATTAATATTAGTCGTTTTTTCAGGCCAGGAGACGACAATACCTGCTGGAATATCGTTCAAAACAAACATCTTAATTTCATTATGTTCAATTTTTGTATAATTGTCAGCGAGAACAACACCGCGGCCTTCCAGTAAATTCATAACAAAAGCATGTGCGTTTGAAATATATGTCGATATTTTCGGTGTAAAACCATTTAACCGACATAATGCAATTAATAAATCCATATAATTTGGATTGCTTGAGGGCGAAAGAACAATGAATTCCTCTGCTGCCAAATCAGAAATCGTCAGCTTATCACGGTAGTACAGTGGATTTGATCTGTGGACAAATATTGAAATATAAGATTTTATATAATCCTTCCACAAATAGCCGCTTTTTTCTAGGGTGACCACATCGTGGCGTGCCGTAAAAATAATATCATAGGTGCGTTTTTTTGACTTTTCAATAAGGACACCCATATTATCCTCTTCATAATGCAGTGAAACAAATGGGTACCTTTGGCGGAAATTTCGAATCACTTCAACAATCCCGCTTGAATAAATCATCGTGTCCACACTGCCGACAGAAATAGATGAAGATAAACCGGTTTGAGCAATGTGCGCTTTTTCAAGTGATGCCTCAACATCGCTGTAAATATGTTTCCAATCCTGATAGAGGAGACGCCCGGCGGGCGTTAGCGCATTATTAGTCTTATTACGTAAAAAGAGAATAAGGCCTAAATCGCTTTCTAAGCAGGCAATGCTTTTACTGATCATTGACTGTGAATAATTTAGTTTTTGCGCAGCCGCGTTAAAGCTGCCGTATTCAGCGGCAGTTAGAAATATTTCAATTTGGTTAAAGCTCAAATTTCGAATATTGTAGTAACGCATCTGCTTTCGACCCCATAAGCCCAAATTTTTATTAAATGGCGACCTTACAAGCAGTGAACCGTCTATTTTGCTTCAATAATAACACACATCACACTTGTTAACAAGCATTACCAGACAAAACCCGTGCTTAAAAGCACGGGTTATTGTTTCTTTTTTTAACTGACTATTTCAATAGTTCAACGGCTTTAGCAGCAGCCGAGCCAGCATCCAACGTGTAGGCGTCAGCACCGATTTCATCGGCAAAAGCCTGTGTAATTGGCGCTCCACCGACCATGATTTTAACTTGATTTTTACAACCTGCGTCGATCATCACTTTTACGGTGTTTCTAAGTGACTCCATTGTCGTCGTCAGTAACGCGGAAGCGCCGACGACTTTACAGTCAGGATTTGCTTTTATTGCTTCAACAAATTTTTCAGGAGCTACATCAACACCTAAGTCAATAACCTCGAAGCCTGCCGATTCAATCATCAGTGCCACAAGATTTTTTCCAATATCATGCAGGAAGCCGGCTACCGTGCCGATGATATACTTGCCATGTGTTGCGCCGGTTTCACCGGACAGGTGCGGTCGGAGGACGTCAACGCCTTTTTTCATTGTCTTAGCAGCAGCGAGCATCTCTGGAACAAATATTTCGTTTGCCTGAAATTTCGCGCCGACGATGCTCATAGCTCCGATCATGCCTTCATTCAAAATGTCATTAGGGTTCTCACCGGCTGCCAGCGCTTGAGAAACGAGGTCTTCGATTAATTTTGATTTTCCAGTTTCAACAGTATTGGCAATATCTTTGATTTTTGACATAATAAATCCCTCTCATATATTAAATTATTTTGAAAACTTTACTTCTTTCGTCCAAAAATTCCTTGTCTAAAAGCATTGATGTAGGCCATGCACATCTCATCCATACCAAGCATGGCTTCCGTTGCAAAAATAACGCCCATGAGATCTTCATTTAATGGGTCAAGCACTGCACTGTCCATCCCGGCATTCATTGCGAGTACAGCAAATGCCATATTGACGAGTTTGCGGGCTGGCAAATTAAATGAAATGTTAGAAACAGCCCCTGAAATGTGAACCAAAGGATAATTTCGTTTAATGTATGACATGACTTCAATAACCATAGCAATGCCGTCTTCCGATGTGCAAAGCATTTCAACAAGCGGGTCAACGTGAATGCGGCTGTCTGCAATATCAAACTGCCGAGCTTTTGCCATGATATTTTCAAAAACTTCAATTCGTTTGGCAGCAGACTTTGGAATTCCGGTGTCATCGCACAAAAGCGCCATGATATCCCAAGACGTCTTTGAAAGGATGGGGAAGGCAATATCGATTTTATCGCCTTCACCTGAAACGGAATTAAACAAACCGGGTTTATTGCAAAACTTCATTGCCTCAAGGCAAACACGTACGTCAGGACTGTCAACGGAAATCGGGGTTTCAGTCACTTCCTGAATCAAGTCAATCATCCATCGAAGGGTTTCGATCTCTTTTTCCTTTACTGAAGCGCAAGCATCAATAAAGGTTGCTCCTGCTTCTGTTTGTTTTTTTGCGAAATCTCGTATATAATTTGCATTACGTTCGGCAATTGCCTTTGCGCAGGACGGGATTGATCCATTTAGCTTTTCTGCAATAATAATCATGAAAATGCTCCCTTATTTCTGAAAATCATCATGCCAAGGGTCATAATAGTACCGATGTAAATCGAAAAGTGTGATGTTCTATGCTTATTAAGTAACGTTTTTATAATACTCGTCCAGAATAATGCCCATTTTCTGACCAGGCGCGTATGCTTCCGGCATATAAAGCGCAACCGTTGCGCCAAATATGATGTAGCCGCCCATTGGCCCATATTCACGAATACAGCGCCTGACCTCGGCGCGAAGCTGCTCTTCCGTAACCCCTGGATAGTCGACAACACCCTGTATATCAAGGCCGCCCATTATCGCAATGTCAGGATAACGCTTTTTCATGGCAACAAGGTCATTGCAGGGCTGTCCGGGATCAAAACGGCGAATTCCAATTTTATAAAAATTGTCCAGTAAAAGCTCTTGCATGCCGCAGCAGTGCATTTTGAATTTCATTCCTGTTGTGCCAACAAAATCGACAATACGTTTAAGGTGTGGTGCAAAAAGCTTATCGAACGTCGCTGGGGAAACGAAAAGGCCGAGTCGGTGTGCATAGTCATCAAGAAAAATGTAATAATCAGGTTTGTAGTACTGATCAATTTTCTCCGCTATAGCAATATACATGTCGGCAACGGCACCCATAAGATCATAGACTGCCTCCGGTTCTTCAATAATTGCAACCATAGCCTCCTCGAAGCCCATTAAGAAATGAAGTCTTTCAAATATCCCATTGCCGTGATAATAGTCCATGACCTTATTTTCTCTGTCAATATTGAAAAACATCATGTCATTTGCAGCCGCAGTCTCCCAATCGATTTTTTCTATATCAGGAAACTTAACTTGCTCACGCCATTTTGTGATATCAGTTAGAACATGGGGTTTATCGGCTGTCGGTGAAAACATCCAGCCTGTATCTTCTGTCGCCGTCCAGTGGACGCCAAACCAGTCATACCCTTCGGTTAGGCCAAGAGTGGGAATGTTTTTTACGGCTGATGATAGAATTAATTGTGCTGCTGTCCAAAAACACGGTGTTTTTTCAGGCATTTTACCGTCGAATGCTAAGATAATATTTTCTTTTTCAGTCATGATGACAGCGCCTTTCTCATATTTATTTTCGATTTGCAAATCTGAGAAAAGTCTAACATAAGGGCAAATGTCTGTAAAACAACTATAAGGAATAAGGTTATTACTGTTTGAAATAGCTTTGAAAAAAGCAGAAAAAGCCCGGGCGTAAAGCCCGGGCTTTCTTATTATCAAATTCAGATCACCCGCAGACGAGTTCCAGCGCTTTTGTAGCAGCTGTGGCGGCGTCCGGCGTATACGCATCGGCACCGATTTCGTCGGCAAACGCCTGGGTGATAGGCGCCCCGCCGACCATGATTTTTACCTGGTCTTTACAACCGGCGTCAATCATTGCCTGAACAGTATGTCGAAGCGAATCCATCGTTGTCGTCAAGAGCGCTGAAGCGCCGACAACTTTGCAGTCGGGATTTTCCCGAACCGCTTCGACAAATTTTTCTGCCGGAACATCGACGCCAAGGTCGATCACTTCAAAACCGGCCGATTCAATGAGAAGCGCGACAAGGTTCTTACCAATGTCATGGAGATCACCGGCTACCGTTCCGATGATGTATTTGCCGTGCTTGGCACCTGTTCCGGCGGCGAGGAACGGCTTTAATATCTCAACGCCTTTTTTCATCGTTTTAGCGGCAACAAGCATTTCAGGTACAAAGATTTCGTTTGCTTGAAACTTCGCGCCGACAATGCCCATGGCGTCTATCATGCCTTCATTGAGAATTGTATTCGGGTCATCACCATCAGCCAGCGCTTCCTGAACGATGCCTTCGATCAGCTTGACCTTCCCTAATTCGACGGCATTGGCGACATCTTTGATTTTTGACATGCGAAAATTCCTCCTGTCAAATAGTGTGTTCAGTATGTTGAAACGGCGTCACGGTTTGTTTTTTTGACCAAAGAGGCCTTGACGATATGCACCAATAAAATCAAGGCACATTTCGTCATTTCCGAGAAGAGCTTCCGTCGCAAAAATCATGCCCATCAAGTCCTGATTTAACGGGTCAAGAACGGCACTGTCCATTCCCGCGTTCATCGCCAAAACAGTAAATGCCTGGTTTATGAGTCTGCGTGCAGGGAGATTGAAGGAAATATTCGAAACAGCGCCGGACAGATGTACGGTGGGATACGTCTTTTTTATATGTGTCATGACCTCGCAGACCATGGCAATGCCGTCTTCCGACGTGCAAAGCATTTCAATCAGCGGGTCGATGTGAATTTTTGACGGGTCAATGCCGAAGCTTTCGGCTTTTTTCATGATTTGCTCAAAAACGTCAATGCGTTTTTGGGCTGTGCGCGGGATTCCTGTGTCGTCGCACAAAAGTGCCATGACGTTCCAGTCCGTCCCGGCGATGGCAGGGAAGACGACGTCAATTTTATCGCCCTCTCCGGAAACGGAGTTGATAAGGCCAGGCGTTTTGCAAAACTGCATCGCGCTCATACACGTGCGCGCATCGGGGCTGTCAACGGATATGGGCGTATCCGTCTCGTTTTGGATAAGGTCAATCATCCACCGAAGTGTCTCAAGCTCGTTTTCCTTGACGGCTGCGCAAACATCGATGTAAGCCGCCCCGGCGGCCGCCTGCATCGCGGCAAGAGTCCGGATGTAGGCGGCGTCACGGTCGGCGATTGCCTTGGCACACGACGGTATGGAACCGTTGAGTTTTTCGGCAATAATAATCATATCGCTTAAAGAGATTTCTTCGCGGCTTCGACAACGTGGGAAACGAGAACGGACGTTGTGACCGTTCCGACACCGCCGGGAACCGGCGTTACAGCGCCGACGATGGACTCGGCGTCGTCAAACTTCACGTCACCGCAAAGCTTGAAGTCTTCCGTCATATTGATGCCGACGTCGACAACAACCTGACCGGGTGCGAGATATTCCTTCGTCACGGCATTGGCTTTGCCGGCGGCGACGATGAGGATTTCGGCGGTGCGGGCAACAGCCGGCATATCAACAGTCTTTGTGTGGCAGACCGTGACGGTTGCGTTTTTGCCCATAAGCATGATGGCGGCCGGTTTGCCGACAACAAGGCTGCGGCCGATCACAACGGCGCGCTTGCCCTTACAGTCGATTTTGTAGAAATCGAGGATTTCCATGCAGGCCTGCGCAGTGCAAGGTGCAAAGCCATTGCCGTTACCGGTGAAGACGCCTGCCAGCGACCCGTCGGTAATACCGTCTATGTCCTTTTCGGGCTTGAGGGCCTGACGGACGGCTTCCTCGTCCAGATGCTTCGGCAGGGGGCGGAAGATGAGAACGCCGTGGACGTTCTTATCGTTGTTGAGCGCTTCAACATTCTGCATGAGCACGTCCTGCGTGACGTCGGCCGGGAGGACAACGTTCTTGACAGCAACGCCGACGGTATCGCAGCGTTTCATCGCGCCCTTTTCGTAGGAAATGTCGTCATCTCTCTCGCCGACGCGCAGAATCGCCAGCGTCGGTGTGACGCCCTTTTCCTTTAAGACGGCGATTTCAGCCGTCATTTTTTCGTTCATCGCGGCGACAACTGCCGCGCCTTTTAATACTTCAGCCATTTATTGATCTCCTATCTGAGACGTTTGATGACGGAATCATAGATCGCGTCAGCCTGCGCACAGTACTTTGTGAGGAGCGCGTCAGCTTCATTTTCGATCTCGGCGGCGTGCGCCTTATCCATCATCGATTTTGTGTTGATGAAGACGTTGAGGCTGGCACCCATCAGAGCCGATTTGCAGAAGACAACGCCGACACCAACGTCGGAGAGCGCAAGGGCAGAGCCCTTTGCGGCAAGCTCTTCATGGAGCTCAATGGCTTTGCAGCAGGCGCGCATGATGTCCATCGGAACGGAGCAGGCGGCCTTGAGTGCGTCTTCCATGATCTTATCTCTGTTCGGGTCGTCCTTGGGAATGCCGTAAGCTTTGGACAGGGGCTCGAAAACGACAGCGTCCTCATCGACGAGCTTCAGAAGGTCTTTCTGGAGCGCGGCAGCCTTATCCATGATTTTGAGGATATCGGCTTCGACATCGGCATACTTTTTCTTCCCGACCGTCAGATTGCCGACCATGGAACCGAGCGCGGTGCCGATGGCGCCGACAAGGGCGGATGCGCCGCCGCCGCCCGGAACGGG
The DNA here is from genome assembly GCA_038405045.1 of Oscillospiraceae bacterium ZGZL. Taxonomy (GTDB): domain Bacteria; phylum Bacillota; class Clostridia; order Oscillospirales; family Oscillospiraceae; genus Sporobacter. The sequence goes on from JBBZIV010000001.1 coordinate 705,215, forward strand.
AGCTTTTGACGCGAGCACTTCAACAAATTCGTTGCAGCTTACTGTAACAAAAGACATAGTCATTCTCCTTTATTTTTCGCGGCTTGAGAGCACGCGATGGATGGGGCTATGCCGCCAATTCAAAGAATGGCGGCATAGCGGCATAGACGAAGAGAATAGTTGTGATGTTTAGAAGAGACCAGAAACCTTGCCTGTTTCGACATCAACGTCGATACGGCGGTATGCCGGGTCAGAGCCTGTGCCGGGCATCATGCTGATCGTACCGGCCATCGGGCAGAGGAATTTCGCGCCGCCGTACTCGAGAATGTCGCGGATCGGCAGACGCCAATTCGTCGGCACACCCTTGAGCGTCGGGTCAGAGGAGAGGGACAGGTGGGTTTTAACCATCATTGTCGCGTAGTCGGCATACTTCGGATCCTTCTCGAAGCGCTCAGCCTTCTCGAGAGCAAGCGGTGCCCAATCAACGCCGTCGGCGCCGTAGATTTCCTTGGCAATTGTCTCAACACGCTGACGCAGCGGCATCTCAAGCGGATAGAGGTATTTGAAATCGACGGGCTCTTCGCAGGCTTCGACAACAAGGTTGGCGAGCTCGACTGCGCCTTCGCCGCCAAACTGCCAATGCTCGGAGAGCGCGCAGCGGACGTTCTTCTCAGCGCAGAGCTTCTTGATGAGAGCGACTTCCTCGTCTGTATCGGTGTAGAACTTGTTGATGCAGACGACGGGCTTGATGCCGGACTTGACAACGTTCTTGACGTGGTGGAAGAGGTTGGCGCAGCCCTTCTCGAGGAGCTCGAGGTTCTGCTGCGTGTATTCGGCGGGGAGGGGACGTCCCGGAACGACGGCCGGGCCGCCGCCGTGCATCTTCAGGGCGCGGATTGTTGCCACGATGATGGAGACGTTGGGCTTCAGGCCGGACAGGCGGCACTTAACGTTCCAGAACTTCTCGAAGCCGATGTCGGCAGCGAAGCCGGACTCTGTGACATAGTAATCCCACAGCTTCAGGCCGAGGCGCTCGCCGATGATGGAGGACTGGCCGATGGCGATGTTCGCAAACGGGCCAGCATGGACGAGGCAGGGCTGATGCTCGATCGTGTAGCAGAGTGTGGGGTTAATGGTGTTACGCATCCAGGCGCACATAGCACCGTCGACCTCGAGGTCGCGGGCTGTGACAGGCGCGCCGCTCTTGCTGTAAGCAAGCACGATGTTGGAAATACGCTCACGAAGGTCTTTGAGGTCACGGGCAATGGCAAGAATAGCCATCAGCTCGGAGCCGACAGCAACGCCGAACTTGGAGTTGACTTCAAAACCATCGTTCTTTGTTGCGCCCATGCCGATGCGGATGTTGCGGAGACCCTGTGCGCAGAAGTCGATAACCCAGCCGAACTCAATGCGATCGGGATCGATGTCGAGTCTCTTGAGGCCACGCTTGGCGAGCTCTTCATCGGTATAGTTGCGCTCGTGCTGCATACGGGCGTTGAGAGCGACCATGCCGAGGTTGTGGGCGTTCATGATGTCGTTGATATCGCCGGTGAGGCCGAGGGAGAACTCGGTCATCGGGATCAGGAGGGCGTTGCCGCCGCCGGCCGCCGTACCCTTAACGTTCATCGTGGGGGCGCCGGAGGGCTGACGCAGGCAGCCGCCGACGTTCTTGCCGATCTTGCCGAGGCCTTCGATGATACCGAGGGAGGTTGTGGACTTGCCTTCGCCGAGCGGTGTCGGGGTGATGGCTGTGACTTCGATGAGTTTGCCGTCCGGCTTATCCTTGAGGCGCTTCATGATTTTGATGAAGTCGAGCTTCGGTGTCTTTCCGTAGGGGATGATTTCTTCGGGGAGAAGGCCCATCTTCTCACGGAAATATTCGACGCCGGGTAAGTTTTTCTCTGCGTCTTCAGCAATTTGCCAGTCTTTGTATTCTCTGGGGTCAAGCATGTTTAAGTCCTCCTTAAAAATGTTTATATATAAGCTGAAATGCTTATCTACCAAATTAATGCGATGTCTAAAGATCCTGAATGCCGGATAGTTTGACGAGTTGGGCCATGTCGTCATATTTATTCAAGGCGTAAAGATGAATACCGCTGACGCCAGCGGCGCGGTAGGCGTCAATGAGGGCGATCGTATAAGCGATGCCCGCTTCTTTAAAGGCGGCCTTTTTCGCCGCCACGGCTTGTTCGGATTCACCCGGTGCAAAGGGGTTTGGAAAAATCCAGTTCTTCGAAATAATTTCGCAAAGAGCCCGTGGCATCACGCAGCCGTTTCTGGACAGCGCCATATTGATCGTCGCTCCAGCGTCCAACACCGGCATAATACCCACGTCGACCGGCATGGTGATACCGGCCTTATCAATCAAATCGAGCCACCGGCGAAACTGGTCAATATCCCAACAGAGCTGTGTCATGATGAAGTCGGCGCCCTCATCCTGCTTCTGCTTTAAGAAACCGATATCCGCCTCTAAGCTGCGGCATTGAATGTGGCCTTCCGGAGAGCCCGCGACGGCAATCGTAAACCGGCCGCCAAATTCATTTCGGATGAACAAAACGAGCTCTGTCGCGTAGTGTAAATCACCCCCGGTGCCAGTCCAGCCGAAGGGCAGGTCGCCGCGCAGGGCAAGAATGTGGTCAATACCGTGGTCAAGGTACGTTTGAAGCTGGCTGCGGATCCCGTCCCGCGTGTTGCCGATGCAGGTAAAGTGCGTTATTGGTGTTGCTGCATTGGATTTTTTGACGGCGTCAAGCACCTCAAGATTCCTGCCAGCGTTTGTACCGCCTGCGCCATAGGTGCAGGATATATAGTCCGGCTTGAGTGTATAAAGCTTTTCTAAAACGCCATTTTTGCCGATCAGCTTTGCCATACCCTCGTCCGTCTTTGGCGGAAACACTTCAAAGGAAAAGGCCGTGCGTCTTGCCATTGTATCACAAACAGTCATGTCGGTAACTCCTTTCAGGATAAAAAGCGTCTGAGTTGCGTCTTGGCCAAACGCTTTTTATGTACCGACAAACCCAGATGATTTTAACACCAAGAGGAGATTAAGTAAATATAACAAAGTGCTAAATCGTATGTTTATTTGGTTATTAAATACAATAATCCAAAAAAGTCAGTCAAAAATACAAAAATTTCTGTATTTTAGAAAATGTCTTTGACGATTTGGTTTTCTAGCAGTACATAGCAGGGCGCACGGCGGGCGGCACAGATGCTGCCGTGCCGCCCGTCACTGTTCTTTTAAAGCTTGAATTCCGGCGGTGTTGTTTTGCTACCTTCTTGCATATCGTCTTCAGCGTCCCAGATGGTTTCCGAGACCGAAGATGTTTTTTGCGACGTGGCGATGTCGTTTTCGTCATCTTCTAAAACATCGTCCTCAATGTCGTCTATGTCAACGCCGCTGGCCTTCAGGTCGTCAATTTCCTTCTGCTTTTCGGCAATGACTAAAAGACATGCAGCAATGGCTGTGCAGCCAGGCTCAAAAGCCGGTTCAGGCGATGCGCCGTGCTGCTCAAAGTAAAGCTGGCCGAGTTCGCGGTAAAATCGGCGGATGTTGCCTTTTTCCAGCGCGATTTCCGTTGTCAGCTTTGTTGTACGGGCTAGCACCTTTGTTTTTTCCTCGGCAATTTTATAAAGTTCAACGGATTTGTCGGCAATTGTCTCCATCGTGTCCTTGGCAATCTGCTTGAGATCATCGAAATTTGTCATGATTAAAACCTCCTTAAGTGTTTTGTCGGCTGTCACTTGTCTTCGTCTTTAAAGATGCTTTGCGGCTGTTTTTGGCTATTTTGTCCTGGGCGGCGTCTGCTTTCGGTTTGTCATCAGAATGCAATGTCTCTGAAACGGCGTTGACATAGAGCGGATGCCTCGGTGTTTTTCGAAGCTGATTGCGCACCAGGATGATAACGGCGGCGGCAACCGACAGCGCGGCGACAAGCTGTGAGACACGGATATCAGTGCCTTGAATATAGAGGCTGTCCGTCCGAAGACCCTCGATCATAAAGCGCCCCAGGCCGTACCATGCAGCGTAAAGCAGAAAAACCTGACCATCATATTTTCTGTATTTTTTTGAAAAAAGATGAATCAGGACAAAGCCGATGGCATTCCAAAGTGATTCATACAGGAAGGTTGGATGAACGTAAACCGTTCCGGCTGTTGTCGTCAAACCCATCTTCCACGGCAAATCCGTCAGACCGCCATAAGCTTCACGGTTTATAAAGTTGCCCCACCGGCCGACGGCCTGGCCAATTAAAAGACCGAGCGCACCGACGTCAAAGAGTACGCCGACAGGTATTTTTTTGACTTTGGAATAAATCCAGACGCATAAAACGGCTGCAATGATGCCGCCGTAGACGGCAAGGCCGCCTTCACGGAACTTTAGGATGTTGAGCCATTTGCCTGGACCGAAATAGTCTGAGGCGTTGAAGAGAATGTAGTACAGCCGGGCACCGACAATACCGGAGGGGACAGCCCAGATAAAAAGGTCTAATACGTCATCCTGCGTCAGGCCGAAATCATCGCGTCTTTTTAACACGTAGAGCGTCGCTAGAACAAATCCGGCGGCAATGAGAACGGCGTACCAATAAATCGCAAAACCAAACACCGTGAAAGCGCGCGGCGGGTTTAAAACAAAATGCTCACCGAAGATTGGAAACGAAATCGGAATCTCATGCATTGAAACCACCCTTTTATCGGCAATTTAAATCTGCCGATCTTTTATGCGTCGCCGCTCGGCAAAATAACGGACAGTGCCATTGCGTTCGGCGTGAGATTGTCACGGACAAAATTTGTCACGTCGTCCGGCGTGATCGCATTCAAAACCTCTGTTGCTTCAAAGGCGTCGTAGTTTCTGAAGTAGGCGTGAGCCATGTTGTAACAGACGGCGTCGAACGCGTTGAGCGCGCGAATCTGACGGCCGAGCGCGGCTTTTTTCTGCCGGTCGAACAGGTCCCTGTCACACCCGTTTTTGGCGATGGCGAGTGCTTCTTCTTTAACGGCCTCAAAAACCGTATCGGGATCTTTGCTCTCGCCGCCAAGCATGGTATAAAAGGCACCGGCAGCCGCTTCATATGTTGCGGAAAAGCCGCTGTTGACGAGCCCCTGCTGATACAGCCTGAGGTAAAGCGGGGAGGAGTGCCCCGCCAAAATGTCCAGCGCCAGATTGCCGATCAGCTCCTGCCGGAGATAGTCCGCCCCGTCTTTGACCGGCTTTGCTTTTGCACCGATGAGGAAAATCGGTATACTGACGGACATCTTTTTTTCCGCACGCCGATTTTCAGGCTCGGAAGATTCCGCCGGGCCGTAATCGCGGTTGGGGATTTCGCCCGCTTCTTTCGGCAATATCTTGCGCGCAAGCTCAAGAATGCGTTCCGGTTCAACATCCCCGGCGACGCAGAGAACCATGTTTGACGGGTTATAAAAGACGGCGTGACAGTTATAAAGTGTGTCGGCCGTTATTTCAGCAATACTCTCAACAGTTCCGGCAACAGAGTCCCGCAGGGGGTTGTGGCGATAAAGGGCCTTCATCAGACCGTAGTAGACGGCATAATCCGGCTCGTCCTCCGTCATGCGGATCTCCTGCCCGATGATGCCCTGTTCCTTCTGGACGCTTTCAGGCGTGAAATAGGGGACAGAAACAAATTGGAGCAGTATTTCGAGGTTTTCTTCGAATTTATCAATGCTCTCAAAGAAATAAGCCGTTATGTCTGACGACGTAAAGGCGTTGGGCGAGGCCCCGTTAGCCGAGAGATTCGCCAGTGCGTTGCCGTCTTCCGTATCAAACATTTTGTGCTCAAGAAAATGCGCAACGCCCATCGGCGTGTCAATCCACTGCCCGGCAAGCTGAAAGCGCCTGTCTGCTCCGCCGTAATCTGTTGCAAAAAAAGCATATTTTTTGTTATAGCCGCGTTTTGGGACGACGAAAACAGTCAGACCGTTTTCCAGCTTTTCCGTAAACACCTGCTCGCGGATGCGGTCATATCCTTTACTTTTCATGGACAGCACCCCCTTTGCCAAGACCTGTGAGATAGTAGACTGTGTCGAGTTCAATCCCGGCAGCGACGGCGGCAACATCCTCGCGCGTCACGCCGTCGGCCAAGGCAGCCAGCTCGTCCGGCGTGCATTTGATCGATGCAACGGCCTGATCGAAAAAGAGTTCCTCCAGACCTGTCGGCTTGTCCATCGTGGATTTGACGGCCGTGATAACGGCCCGTTTGGCGGACAAGAGCTCCCAATCGCTGATGTCGCCTTTTTTGACGGCGTCGAGCTGCGCCAAAATTTCGCGCAGCGCCACATCAAACTTTGAAAACTCGACGCCGGAGGCAACGGCCATGACGCCCTTGTGCTTTTCAATGACGGAGCTTGCGTAATAACACAGTGATAGCTTCTCGCGAACGTTCATAAAAAGCTTTGAAGTGACAGACGCGCCGAAAACAGCATTAAAAACCTGCATCGCCGGATAGTCCGGCGCACGCATAACGCTGCCCAGCCGGAACCCGATGGCCAATTTACCTTGGTTTACGTCAAACTCGTCAACAAACGACCGCGGCGCGCCGTCTGGCGCTGTCAGGACAACGTCTGTGCCGGTCTCGGCGATGGAGCCGGTTCGCGGCAGGGCGGACAGAGCGTTTAGAAGCGCCGCTTCAACGCGCGCGGGTTCATGTGCCCCAGCGTAAAAAACCTCTATGCGCGACGCGGCGATCAAGTTTTTATAATGCTTCGTCAGCGACATAGGCGTGACGGCTTCCGCTTCTTTTTCGTCACCAAGGCGGCCGATACCGAACGCCTCACCAGCACACATCAGCGCATACAGGCGCTCGACAGAGTAAGCGCGTTTATCATTGATGAGTGATTTGATGTCGTCAATCAGGTTTTTCTTTTCGCTTTCCACGGCTTCCGCGGTCAACAGGCCGCCGTGCGTTTTCGGCGAGAGCAAGAGTTCCCCAAGCAGTGCCGATGCTTTTTCCAAAATATTTTCGCCTGGTTGCACAAAATCATCGTCAATAAAATCGGCGAGAAAGCCAATACAGTGCATTTCACCCTTTTTCCGCACCATCGGGATAACGCGCGCGCCGTACAGCGCGTCGAGATAATTGTTCACACGCGCCATATCGGGCAGCGACGAGGTACCCTGCAGCAAGACGCGCGGCAGCAGTGCATTTTTCGCCGCCGTTTCGCTGTCAAGCTTTGTGATCAGGTTCATTGACAGACAGCACGTTTTAAACTTATCTGTTTTGACACATGTGAGTGTCACATCCGGCATTATTTGTTTTGCAATAACATCCTGCATTGGCGGCCTCCGCTTCAAAATTCCCGGTCACGCGGGGATTTTTTGCTCCCTACGTTCCCTCATAGTATACCTTATTCCATAAACTTTGGAAATTGTTTTTTTCACTCTTTTTCCGACAGACATTTTTCACTGGCTTTTTCGACGACGACACGTCCGTCACAGACCGCGTTGCCATTTAAGGTGACGGTTGTCTCGCCGCCATTTTTCACAGTAATGTGATACGTTCCGGCATCTGTTTGCCAATCCGCTTCATAGCCATCCCACGAGGACGGCAAACGCGGCGCAACATGCAAAACGCCGCCGACAAGGTTTAAGCCGAGAAGGTTTTCCAAAGCAACGCGCTTAAACCATCCCGCCGCGCCCGTATACCACGTCCAACCGCCGCGGCCAATGTGGCCGGGAGCAGAGTAGACGTCGGCCGCCAGCACATACGGTTCTGTTCTGTAGACGTCAACCGGCCGCTCCTGCGGCAGCAATGCTTCCAAAACATCCCATCCCGCGTCAATCATACCGGACTGAAAAAGACCCATCGCAAGCCACACCGCACCATGTGTGTACTGACCGCCGTTTTCACGGAAGCCGGGGCTGTAGCCTTTAATATAGCCGGGCGTTGATCCGCCGTCGGCAAAGGGCGGGTCAAACAGGCGCACGACACTGTCTGGTTTATCATAAAGTTTTCGAACGGCGCTGGAGAGCGCCGTTTTCACCTTGTCCGGCTCGCCGCCGGCAAAAGCCGCAAAGCTCTGGGCAATCGAGTCGATCCGGCACTCCTCCGACGTGCAAGAGCCAAGCGGGGCTCCGTCGTCATAGTAACCGCGCAGGAACCAGTCGCCGTCCCAGGATGCGTTAGAGGCGGCACGGAGGGCATCTGCTGCCTCGGCAAAGCGTGCGGCTGTCCCGGAATCATTGTTATCCCGGCAGAGTGCGGCCATATTTTCAGCCGTCACACAGGCAAACCAGGAAAGCCAAACGCTTTCGCCAGAGCCGAGCGCGCCGACGAGATTCATGCCGTCGTTCCAGTCGCCGCTGCCGATTAGCAACAGTCCGTGCTGTCCTGTGCCGCGCGCCAGAACGAGATCAACAGCGCGGACGGCATGCGTATAAAGCGGCTCCTGAACAGGCGACAGCATGGGCTCTTCATACCGCTCCTGTTCATCTTCCGCCAACGGACTTGACCGGAGATAGGGGATCGGCACGCTCAAAATGTCTCGGTCGCCCGTTTTCTCAATATAAAGGCACAGCGTATATGGCAGCCAGAGCAGATCATCGCTGCACCGTGTGCGGACGCCCTTGTCGCCTGTAACGCCCTTGTTTTTGACAGGATGCCACCAGTGCTGCACATCACCCGCCTCGTACTGATGTGCCGCCGCGCGCAGGAGATGCGCCCGGACGCGTGCGGGTACCTCGTCAATCAAGGCGCCGACGTCCTGAAGCTGGTCACGAAAACCGAAAGCGCCGCCGCTTTGATACAGTGAGCTCCTTCCGAACACACGACAGGCAAGTGTCTGATACGTTGCCCAACCGTTTAAATAGCGGTTGAGCGCGTCGCTCGGCGTTTTAACGGACATTTTTCCTGTGATGGACGCCCACCACGCGCGCGTTTTGTCAAGTGATGTGCTTGCTGCTGCGGGGTCTGTCAGCGCGTGGAGCGTTTCATCCTGATCGCAGCCTGTTACAAGGACAAGCGTTTGAACGGCTTTATACCGCGCAGCAATGCATGGCAGAAAACCGGCACCGGTCACGCCGTCATAAACGCCTGCCAGTGCGCTTATTTTCAGACAGGTAAAAGCGTCGGCCTTCACGTTTGCCGTGACGCGGAAAACGGTATCGGGAAAGTCGTTGTTGTATGGGTTTCGCGCCGTGAAACCGTCGTCATCGTGCGTGGTGACAACGTAAACAGCGTTTTTTTCATCCGGTGCGAGAACAAGGTCTGTCTCATACGCAATGTTCATGTCGATCTCACGGTCGGCAGAAACGATGAAAATGCGTGCCGAGACATCCGGCGGGACGAATGCCGTCGTCGTATACAAAACGCCGTCGATTTCCTTTTTCCACGCTGCCCAGCCGAAGCCATACGTCACGGCACAGTCCGGCCCGTCGGGCGATGCGAAAAGCGAAACAGGCCCCGTCGCCGTTAACAGCGCGAGTTTTTCCGTACCAAGAGTCCTGAGACTGTCGTTTTGCCATTTATTTATTTTATTTTCACGCGCGTTTTCGTGCCACAGATGGCCGGTTCCGGCATCCGTCGCCAGAAAGCCGAAGTGTTCGTTTGAAAGCATCTGGCTCCAGGCATTTTCCGGAAGTCGTCCCGAGAAGGTAACGCTGTTGTCGTCGTTATACGACCAGCCGAGTGCCGGGCGGTCTGACGCATCCGTCAGCCGAAGCGGCAGTGGGCGCACTGACTGACGCGCTTCACTTTTTTTCAGTTTTTCACCGGGTGCGATGACGCGCGACGAAACCGCGAGTACCGTCGATGCCGATGGGGCGGCGCTGTCGGCCAAATGAATCCCGCCGCGCGCGCTGACCTTAAAGTCGAGGCCTTTTGCCCGCAAAATATCAAGGATGCCCTCACGCAACCGGCTTCTGTAGTCACCGGCATCACGCAGGAGGAAAACAAGATCAAAAGCGGCAGCGTTTTCCGATAAAAAGCGGTGCGCCGTAATCAGCTCTTCCGCAGCGGGAAGATCACAGTCGGATGCCACGGACGCTGTGACGATGGGTAAATCACCGGATATGCCATACGCCCATAGCGCTTTCTGCCCGCTTTGAAGGGCGTCATAAGCTTGCCCGTCAAGACGCCTGTCAGCGGGTGGGTAGACGAGCGCCGGTAAAAGCGCCATTGCGTTTTCCAGCTGTTCCGATGTGAGAGACAGCCGACGTGCCGTTTCGTCCAAACGGGAATAAACCGCCGGGCTTTCCGCCGTGAGGATACGGTTGGCGGCGGATGCAGCTGCCATGTCTGTGGCGGCCGTCGTCAGCGCAAAGGCAACGCGGCAGGGCACATTTGGCTGCAGTGTCAGCTTCACCCGGACAAGAACGCAGGGGTCTAAAACGGCACCTTGAGAGCCGCCAGCCGGACGTCGCAGTGCCTGTTTGATCGCCAAAATCCCGCCGCGGCCCAGTGCTTTCTCGCGCGATGTGTCAAACGTAAACGGTGCCGAGACAGCGAGTGCCAGTGCGATACCGCGCCCTTTAGCACGGGGACGCCGCCGAACGACGATGGCGCCGTCAACCAGCGCTGATTCGAGCGACAGTTTAGAAAACGCGGGATGCGCCTCATAATCAGACTGTCGTGCCAAAATCGGCTCAAAATAACAAACGAGTTCCATATCGCGCGCGGCGCTTGACAGAACCTCCACAACGCGCTTTTCGCCCGCCTCGTTTTCGGGCACGGTAACGGTTACACTGCTGTGCAAGCTGGCGGTTTTGGCCGTCAGGCGGGATAATGCGCCACCAAGCTCGGCTTCGTAATGCACATTGGCGTCAAAAAAAGGCGCGGGAAGGAGGGAGACGATCTCGTCGCCGCAGCTTAAGAAGAACGCCATCCCAGCGTTTTCCCCGAACGATTCGTCCGATGTTTTCGTCAGGGTCACGCCATTCCACACAGAGCTTGTCTGACCCGTTTCTCCGCACAAAACCGTATACGCGCCGTTGCCGATCGGGGTGCAGCGCGGCTTTATTATATCGATACTGTCACTCGTAAACCGCCAGTGGGGGGAGGTGATGCGCGCCGGTTTTTCCGGCACATCGCGCGGCGGCTGGCGCAAAATAATACCACCGACGGGGACCTTTTCCTGCAAAAGCTCGGCAAAAGCAGCCATGCTGCGATTGCGCATAAAGCGTTTTTGCATCACGCCGTTTTTTAGCGCGTTGTCAAGCGCTATGAGGCTCATCCCGAGGTGATGCGCCATATATGTTTTGACGATTTCAAAAGGCTTCGCGCGCATTCTGCTTGGTGTGAAATCCAGAGCTTCATAAAATCCATACCGCCCCTCGGCCCCAAGTTTGGACAGACGCCTGAGGTTTTTAACAGCCGACTTCTGAGCGACCGGCAGCGTGAGAAACGTCGCGTATGGGGCAATGACGCTCTCTCGTCCCATCCCGCGTTTAAGCGCAAGGCGCTGAACGCCGTGCGCCTTATAGCGGTAGGAAAGCGACTGGTCGAAGGCGTAAAAAGCGCTTTCCGACATGCCCCAAGGCATCTTTTTGGCGCGTTTTTTCTGGACATACAAGCAAAAACGTAGGCTCTCATCAATCAAAGCGTTTTCATAGCACGGGAGCAAAAGCTCTGGCATGAAGTATTCAAACATCGTCCCTGTCCAGGACGCCATGCCCCGATAACCGTCCTTGGCAACAAGCGAGCGGCCAAGACGCCGCCAGTGCTTGCGCGAGATGTCACCGCGGGCAATAGCAATATAGCTCGTCTGGCGGGCTTCAGACGCCAACAGGTCATACCAGCCCGCCGTCATTTCACCGGTCGAAATGTCGCGGCCTATGCGAAACAGCTGACGTTTTTCATCAAATAAAACGTCGAAACGCATGGCTTTTTCGAGCCGGGCAGCCGTCTCAGCCAGCACCGGCTCGTTGAGCTCCAAAAGGCCCTCGCGCAAGGCGATCAGACAACCGGCAAAGTTGCCGCTGTCAACGGTTGAAACATAGGCTGGCTGCAAAACAGAAAGCGTTTGCGTGTCGTACCAATTGTACAGATGCCCGTTCCACTTTGGCAGCTTGTCAATTGTTAAGAAAATATTTTTTATGACAGTAAGCGCCTTTTCAGGCTGGCAGACGCCGAGATCAACGGCGGCTAGTGCCGACAGGAGCGCTAGACCGATATTCGTGGGTGATGTTCGATGGGCCGTTCCGACGGCCGGCTGCTCCTGATAATTATCCGGCGGCAGAAAATGATCCTCCGCTGTCAGCAAATCATCGAAAAAGCGCCAAATGTCACCGGCGCAGCGCGCCAGAAAGAGCTTGTCCTCAACAGGCAAGACATCTTTTTTCCTTGTGTCACGGCCAAGTGCTATGACAAGTATTGGCGAGAGCGCCCAAATGACGCCGACGGCTGCCGCAGCCGGAAACGGCGTTAACAAAATCAACAGGATAGAGACAAGAACAGCGGGCCAGAGGCGTAAAATAACGGTATAAACTGTGTTTTTTGACTTTTTTTCCGTATCGGCGGCTGTCACCCAGCGCAGCAGATGGCGATGAGAAATGAGCATTCTGAAAAGCGCCGTCATAACAGCATGCAGGCAGACCCATGCTTCAAAAGGCAGCAGGACAAGTCGGATCAGCGTTTGCAGCAGCTGGCCGCCGAGCCCGCTGATGATGGTGGTGTGATAGCGCACCCTGCCGGATCTTTTTTGAAATATCCCGGCAGCTGAGGCGATGATGAGATGCGAGACGACCGCCAAAACGGCAATCAGGGAAGCCCAGAGAAAATCCTTGTTGTCGAACAGCATGCCGATAACAACTGCCGCAAAGGAAAACACAGGTGTGAGACTCCGGCGGAGATTATCGGCAATCTTCCACCGGTCAAGCTGGGACAGACTGTTTTTAACGCGCGTTCCGTCCGCCATTCTGACCTTGCCGAGCAACCATGGGAGAGACTGCCAATCGCCGCGCGTCCACCGGTGCATTCTGTCATAAAACGTCGTAACCTTGCCGGGAAAACCATCCGTCAACTCAATATCGCCGGCATAGACACACCGAAGGTAAGCGCCCTCAAGCAAATCATGGGACAAGACGGTGTTTTCTGGAAAGCGGTTGTCGAGGCAAGCCAGGTATGCCGCCACGTCAATAATACCTTTTCCGGCAAAGCTGCCTGTGCCGAAAAGATTTTGATATATGTCGCTTGTGATGCCGCCGTATGGGTCAATACCGCCCTGCCCGGCAAAAATACGTGTATAGTCTGTTTGATTGGCTGCCGCGAGGTCGACGGATATGCGCGGCTGAATCAGCCCGCAGCCGTGCGTGACGATGCCGCGAATTTCGTCAATTGTCGGTGTGTTGAGCGGATGCAGCATCGCGCCTACAAGCTCGAGCGCCGACCCGGCGGAAAGACGTGTGTCACTGTCGAGCGCCAAAACATATCGCGCACCCTTCGCGGCGCCGCCGTTTCCAGCCGGACAATACAACGAGGAAGGTCTGCCGTTCAAAAACCGGCAAAGCTCTAAAATAGCGCCGCGCTTGCGCTCCCAGGCTGTAAATTGACGATCGGCGGTATTAAACCGCCGTTTGCGCGTCAAAAGAAAAAAGCCGCCCCCATACGTTTCGTTGAGCGTGTTGACGGCGTCGGTAGCCGCCTGAAGCGCTGCGCAGTCGTCTGCCGTTGTTTCGCTCGGCGCGTCCGGCAAGTCGGCCAGCAGGGCAAAAAGCAGATTTTTTCCGGCGTCCCGGTTGGCCAGCCTGTATTCTTCCAAAAGAGCTGCCGCTCGTACGCCGCTTTTGACGTCTGATAGCAATAGTGAAATGACACACACCGTTTTCGCATCGTCCGGGATACCGTCCTCAAGCTCCAGCCGAAAAACACGCTGAGGCGGGATAAATCGCAGCACAAAATAATCCATGACGTTTTTGATGACTTCGAAAACAGGGAATAGCAGAAGAAGCGCTATCACCGGCTCGTCAAGCAGAAAGCTGACGAGCAGCGCCGTAAAAAAGCTTGTTAACAGTAAAAGACCAATATATAATGAGCCCTTTTGTTCTTTTTTTTCCTTGCCAAGCGGCTTAATAAAAAGGAAGACGCCGACGTGCGCGTTTATTTCTGCCGACAGTGCCAAAACACGCGCCGCGACATTAAATTCGCTCTGGCCCGTCTCTCGTGCCAGGACGGCAACAGTACGCCGGTAGGTAAAGCGCGTCTGCTCGTCCATCGTCGGATAGATACCGGCAGGGTCCTTGCGGAGTGCTATTTCAACACGGTTGACGCGCTCAAGAGTTTTGGACGCATCGAAACCGGATAAAAATCGAAGCGATGTAAAAAGATGTCCGAGATACGCGGCAAGGCCGTCGCCGCAAACATTTTCCGCCATGACAGCGCGCAGCTGGCGGCAAACGTCTGCTAAGCTCGTAATGAGGGCCAGACGAACGGACGGAACGAACGCAGCCAGCTCGTCCTCTGACAGGCAGACCGTTTCCTGAAAGACATCAAGGAAAACGCCCAGACCGTCACCGGAAACACGCCCCGCTCCGGCACGGACGAGCGCCTCAGCGGCATGCGCGATAACAAGCGTCTGCTTCTTATGAAAGGCGGCGCGAAGCCGGGGAGAAGCCTTGAGATCATGGATGGCGCATTTGCCCTCCCGCTCGGCGATGTACCAGTTGTCCAAAAGCCACTCCAGCGCCTGCGGTATGCTGACGTGCGTTTCGGCATAAGCGGCGGCGCGCTGCATGACGGCTTTTATAGCGGAAAGATCGGCGAGTGCTTTCGCAGCCGTGCGCTTCGTTGAAACACGGCCGTGCGGCGTCATTTCAGCGGCGGCTTTAGCCGCGCCGTTTTTGAGGTCTTCCGTATTGATGGCATTGTCGTTTTCAGTGCTTGACATGGATGGCTGTTACCTCCCGGCGTCAATAATCTGTGATATTTTTTCCCATCGGGAAGTAAATATACCGCAGCTGAAAACGCAAAAGACAGCCTCTTTCGAAGCTGTCTTTTTTGTCACCGTCTTCAATTTGACTCGTCGTCGCTTTCGTCATCGTCATGATCACTCGGCTTATTCGTTGACCGCGATGCTTTTTCGTCCGCATTGTGCTTGTCACTCTTCTGATCGGACTTGGTATTATTTTTCTCGGTTTCGCCAGAATTTTCATGCTTATTGGCATTGCCTGGTTTCACATCGTTGGTACTTGTCACGGTGGGGGAATCGTCGGGCGTCTCATTTGTGTCTGATGATTCTGATTCGTCCCGGTCCTGTCCGTTTTGATGCTGTTCGCGCTTGAGCTCAGTGTATTTTTTTTGGATCTCCATCACCGAAGCATCTTTGTAGTCTTCCACTTTAATCGTCGGGTCCAGTGCTTGAAGCTTTTCTATCAGGTTGAGCTTGCCCGGCGTGATACCAAGCGCCTGGGCTCTGTCCCGGCGGGCTAGGCCGATTGCCTCAGCTTGCACAGAGGCTGTGTGCTCGCCTGATACGGCGTCCTCCGCACCCTCTTTGGCATCCTCCTGCAATTGCTGCGCCGTCTTATCGTTGTTTGACTCAGCCGTGACGGCAATCAGCGTTGACCCGTCATCCATGATAAAGCCGTGATCGGAAGCCGATACAACAAGCTGTTTGACGGCGTCGCCGACATCAAGGTTCAGGAGTGACAAGCCTTCTATAATCGTTTTTCCATCGTCGTTATACGGCGTCACGCTGACGACGACACCGAAGGCGTTGATACCCAGTTCCACGCTGGGGTTGATGTCAACGCTGACGTAGGACGTCGGCGTCTTGTAATAGGCGTAAGCACCGGCCGGGAGGGCGCAGACCAGCACAGCGGCACACGCCACGGCAATAATCCTTTTTAAGATACGCTTGTTGCCGGTGCCGGCTACAGGTGCCAACGGGACGATAGCGCTTTGACTTTTGATAAAGGCTACTGTGTTACTTTTTAAATGCGCATCAGCCGATACGGCTGAGAGCGCTTTTTGAAGTGCGTTCATGTCTAATCCTCCAATTTTATTTTAAGCAGTGTCTTTGCCCGGTGAAGCTGCGAATAAATCGTATTTTCGTTCCTGTCTAATAATCCTGAAATCTCAGAAACCGAATAGCCCTCATAATAAAAGAGATATATAACATCCTTGTACTTCTTTGGAAGCGATAGTACTGCTCGTAAAACCTCATGATCCGTTTCATCCTCTGTTGCTAAATCAAAATCTTCAAGATATAGAACATTTTTTCGAAAGAAACTCTTATGTAAATCTTTGCATTTGTTAATGGCAACCCGAAGAAGCCATGCCTTTTCATGGGCTTCACTGTCAAATATTTTATTACAGCGCAAAAGCTGCAAAAACACTTCCTGAAAAATATCCTCAACGTCGTCGCGGTTTTTCAGATAAAGAAACGTCACACGACGAATCATGTCGGCATATTTATCAATCGCCCGGACGACATAATCGCTTGTATCGAAAGTTTTTTGATCCATCGTTTTACCTCTCTGTACTTAAAACGATTCGGCATGCCGAATCCTTGCATCAGTTACAAAAAAATTTTAAAAATTCCAGCCAACGTCATAACGCCGGCTGGAATGAATGTTATTTTAGTTTATTGCGCGAGCAGGTCCTGCATGTCGTAAATGCCCGGCTTTGTGATACCGGCGATGAATTTTGCGGCTTTGACGGCGCCCGCGGCAAAAACGTCACGCGAGTAGGCTGTATGCCTGAGCTCAATGACCTCGTCAAGCCCGGCGAATATGACGTCGTGCTCGCCCACGATCGTCCCACCGCGGACTGAAGAGATGCCGATTTCACGGTCACCGCGCGGTTGCCGGACACTCTGTCGCTCGTAAATATAAACAGGATCATACGGGAGGGCGCTTTTCGCAGCGTCGGCAAGCATTAGCGCCGTGCCGCTCGGGGCATCAACCTTGCGCCGGTGATGGCGCTCAACAATTTCAATGTCGAAGCCCGTACCGAGAAACGGTGCCGTGCGGCGGATGAGATCCATGAGGAGATTAATGCCGATGGACATGTTGCCGGATTTAAAGACCGGAATTTTTTTGGCAGCGTCACGCACCATGTCCAGCTCGGCTTCCGAGTAGCCTGTCGTGCAGAGGACGACGGGGAGTTTTTTATGTGTGCAGCAGACAAGCAGGCTCTCAAGCGCTGCCGGATTCGAAAAATCAACGGCGACATCTGCCTGTCCGCCGTATTCCATCGGATCGCCGTAGACAGGGAAGACGTCCGTTTTCGTCGTGTTGACGTCAAAGCCGGCGACGATCTCAATATCGCCTTCCGCCCGTGCCAAACGAGCGACTGTCTTTCCCATATACCCGTTACAGCCCGATATGACCATCTTTAGCATATGCGTTGTCTCTCCCTCTTTTTATTGAATGAGACCATGACGGCGCAGTGACGCGCTGAGCTTTTCGAGATTCTGCGGTTCCATCTCGCACAGGGGCAGCCGCGGTACGCCAACATCCATGCCCATCAGGTTCATGGCCGCCTTGATGGGTATGGGGTTCACCTCAATAAAGAGGCGGTCAATGAGCTCTAAGTACTCTAGCTGCAACGATGCGCCGCGCCTGAAATTGCCGTCGAGGCAGGATTTTGTCATCTCCGCCATCACGCCGGGGATAATGTTGGCGGCAACGGAAATAACGCCCTTCGCGCCGAGCACCATCATCGGGACAACCTCGTTATCGTTACCGCTCCAGATGTTCATGTCGTCACCGCAGGCGGCAAGCGTTGTCGTGAGGAGTGAGAAGCTGCCGGAGGCCTCCTTGATGCCGTTGATATTCGGATGGCGGGAGAGCTCCTTATACGTGTCGGTCGTGAACGTCACGCCGGTGCGGCTGGGAACATTGTAGAGAATAATCGGCGTCGAGACGCGGTCGGCTATATAGGTGTAGTGCTTCACAAGCCCGCGCTGCGTGGCCTTGTTGTAGTAGGGCGTCACAAGCAGCAGCGCGTCAGCCTTTGACTTCTCGGCCTCGAGGGACAGCTGGAGCGCCGCCATCGTGTCATTGCTGCCGGCACCGGCGATGACCTTCACGCGCCCATTGACGTGACGGACACAGAAGTCAACCGCCTCAATGTGCTCGTCAATGCTCTGCGTGGAGCTCTCGCCTGTTGTGCCGCAGATGGTGATGGCGCTTGTGCCGCCCGCTATCTGAAAATCAATGAGCGCACCGAGCTTTTGAAAATCAATCTTGCCGTCTCGAAACGGCGTTATAATAGCAACGGACGAGCCGGTAAATACAGGTGTCTTCATGGTTATAAAACCTCCTTATTTGGCTGTGATGTACCCCTCGGCGCACAGAAGCTCCGCCATTAAAACGGCACCGCCCGCCGCACCGCGCAGCGTGTTGTGGCTGAGGCATACAAATTTATAATCGTATTGCGTGTCTTCTCGCAGGCGGCCGACGGAGACGGCCATGCCGTTTTCCAACATTCTGTCAAGCTTCGTCTGCGGTCTGTTGTCTTCCTCAAAATAGTGCAGAAACTGCTTTGGGGCGGAGGGAAGCGCGAGCGCCTGGGGGCGGCCGCTGAACGAAGCCCATCTGGCGCGGATTTCCGCAACGGTCGGCTTTTTGTCGAAAGTCATAAAGACGGCCGCCAAGTGCCCGTCAGAGGCGGCCACGCGGATGCACTGCGCCGTGACTGACGGGAGCGTGGCTGCTTTGATTTCTCCACCGTCAACACAGCCCCAAATTTTCATGGGCTCGCGCTCAGATTTTTCTTCCTCGCCGCCGATGTAGGGAATGACATTGTCAATCATTTCAGGCCATGTCTCAAACGTTTTTCCGGCGCCCGATATCGCCTGATAGGTGCACACGAGCACTTTCTTCAGCCCGAATTCGTTCTTGAGGGGGTGCAAAGCGGGGACGTAGCTTTGCAGGGAGCAGTTAGACTTGACGGCGATAAAACCCCGCTTTGTCCCCAGCCGTTTTCGCTGACTGTCAATCACCTCAATGTGCTCGGGGTTAATCTCCGGCACAACCATCGGGACGTCTGGCGTCCAGCGGTGGGCACTGTTATTGGAGACAACGGGGCATTCAGCCCGCGCGTAGGCTTCTTCCAAGGCTTTGATTTCCTCTTTTTTCATGTCAACGGCGGAAAAGACAAAGTCAACCTTGCTGGCAATGTCATGAACATCCGTCTCAGCGCATAAAATGATCAGTTTTTTAGCGCCCTCCGGCAGCGGCGTCGTCATGGCCCAACGGTCGGAGACGGCCTCTTCATATGTTTTTCCGGCGGAACGCGCGCTGGCTGCGACAACCGTCAACTCAAACCACGGGTGATTTTCCAGCAGGGAAACAAAACGCTGCCCAACCATACCCGTTGCGCCGATAACGCCGACTTTATACTTTTTCATCGTACCCACACCTCAATAAAATGTATTCGTGCGCCTTTATAAATACCGCTAAAATTATCCAGCCTAAAAAAATGAATCAGCAGGCTAGTCAACCGGCTGATTTTGTAATATAATGTCGCCATTAATGCGGCGGCTATATTTCAAAAGCAGTCAGCTCTCCACCTCGTTCAAGGTGACAGTCACCGGGCTGTTAACCCGAAAACCAGGAGTGCCGCTTCCGATAGCGGCCGTCCTTCGGCGGTCATTCCTTTCACGGCAGGTCTTCGGCAAAACCGGACGCCTCGCCGCCGCTACTGATAAGGACCGCGCCTCTGCGCTTAATAATAATTATATATATTAACACACCATTATTTTTGTGTCAATAAAAATGCCTGTTTTTCAGCTGGTTTCTGGTCTTTTATCATGAAGGCCGCTTTTACTGAAAGGTTTTGGAATGAAGAATGTATTAAGACGCTTATTTCATTTGATATTGTCTGCGGTGATTTTGATATCTGCAGCTGTTTTACAGACAGCACAGGCCTACACGCCGCCGTTTACAACTGTGAAAGTCGGTTTATACTACGGCTCAAGCGCCCTGGCGTCAGCCAATCTCCAGAATGTTACGGGGGCGGGCAGCGGCTATCAGTTCGGCACACTCGACGGCAGTCGCCAGTTTGTACCGCTTGGCCTTTCGACGGCAGAGACAAAATTAACCGTTTTGCGTGACAGGAACATGGTTTATGACAGCGCGGGCAATTGTTATACGCCCGGCTCTGCCGGTACCATTGTTGTCGGCTGCTACCACGTCCAGCTCAATACATCATACGCGACATATGATAGCGCGCAAGCGGCGGCTGCCGCTTATGAGAAAGGTTTCGTGAAGTATTCCGGCGGCAGCTTTTACGTCTGTTTCGGCGACTTCATTTCCCAGGATGAAGCCGCCGCATACATAACAGTAAGCAGTATTCAAAATGCCGCCGTCACATCCGGTTCGTCAAATACCGTCACCGTCGTTAAAACAGGGACGGATACAATTCTCTTCGAGTTTGAAAATGGCACAACTTCCTATCTCGTTATTTCGCCGCTTTCTAGCGGGGGCACAAAATGCCAGACGTGGTTTAAAGGCTATAAATATTACGGCGGTTTTCAGTATTCGAGAACTTCCGGCGGCGACCTGACCGTTATTAACTGTGTCAATATAGAAGATTACACAAAGGGCGTCATCCCATATGAAATGTCGAACACGTGGCCGGTTGAGGCTTTAAAGGCGCAGGCCGTCTGCGCGCGGACGTATGTACTGGCCAACATCGGCAAGCACTCGGGCTTTGATGTCTGTACGACGGAGGACTGCCAGGTTTACCGCGGCGTCAGTTTATCCAATGCCACGACCGACGCAGCCGTTGACCAGACGGCCGGGAAGTACCTGACATATAACGGCCAGCTGTGCGTAGCCTACTACTCCTCCTGTGACGGCGGCGCCACTGAAAGCAGCGAAAATGTGTGGGCTTCGGCCGTACCGTACCTGCGTGGCGTCGCCGACCCGTATGAAAAGAACATCACGTCTATCGCCTCCGGCTATTATTGGACGGTGACGTATACGTCCAGCAGCATTACGCAGCGCCTGCGCAGCAAGGGGTATAATTGCTCGACAATCGTCAGCATGGCTGTGACACAGACGACGGCCGTCGGCAATGTTTACAAGGTCACCCTGACAGACGATACCGGCAAGACCTTTACATTTACAAAAGGGGAGAGCATCCGCTCGGCCCTCGGCGTCAGTTCCATTCATTTTACGATCACGGCAAGCGGCTCGGATGACTTGTACGTCAACGGATCCGGCAGCGTGCTCACGGGCGACCAGGAGACGTACTATGCCGTCGGTGGCAGCGGCGTTCCGGCGCTATTGGGGCAAGGCCAGCTGTACGCTGTGGACGGCTCCGGCAACACAGTCCCTGTCGGCGGTGAGTCGACGGACAAGACGTTTGTTATTTCCGGTGCGGGAAAGGGCCATAATGTCGGCATGAGCCAGTGGGGCGCTTATTCCATGGCCAAGTACTACGGCAAGACATACGACCAGATTTTAACGTTTTATTTTACCGGGGTTACCGTTGGATGAAGAAAAGCGACTTCTATTTTGACCTCCCGCCGGAACTGATCGCGCAAACACCTGTTGCTGAGCGCGATTCCTCCAGGCTTTTAACGCTTGACAAGGTTTCGGGCGCTCTTGCACACAGCCATTTTTATGACCTGCCGTCGCTTTTAAAAGATGGAGACTGCCTCGTATTAAACGATTCGCGCGTTATCCCGGCACGCCTATACGGCAGGCGGGAACACGGCGGCGCCGTTGAAGTCGTTCTGCTGCGTGACAGGGGCGCCGGTGTCTGGGAATGCCTGACGCGCCCCGGCCGAAAAACGCACGCGGGGACGGCGCTTTCTTTTGGCTGCGGTGATTTAACAGCCGTTGTGACGGACGAAATTGACGGCGGGAACCGACTTTTGGCGTTTCAGTACGACGGCATTTTTATGGAAGTGCTTGAACGCCTCGGCAAAATGCCCCTGCCGCCCTATATCCATGAAGAACTCACCGACACCGAGCGTTACCAGACCGTCTATTCACGTGTTTTAGGGTCGGCCGCCGCGCCGACGGCAGGGCTTCACTTCACGCCGGCACTTTTGGAATCTGTCAAAGCGCGCGGTGTTACCGTTTGCGCCGTGACGCTTCACGTCGGTCTCGGCACGTTTCGTCCCGTTAAATCGGAAGAGATTGAAGACCACGTGATGCACGCGGAATATTGCGAAATATCGCAGGAGACGGCCGACGCTGTGAACAAAACGCGGCGGAGCGGCGCGCGCGTTATTGCCGTCGGCACAACGTCCTGCCGGACGCTCGAGTCCCGCGCCGATGAGGACGGGACGCTTGCGCCATTTTCAGGCTTTACAAACGCCTTTATTTATCCGGGCTATCGCTTTAAGTGCGTTGACGCACTCATCACGAATTTCCATCTGCCGGAGAGTACGCTTTTGATGCTTGTCTCGGCTCTTGCCGGGCGTGAGCATGTATTAAATGCCTATGAGACGGCCATCAAAGAACGCTACCGCTTCTTCTCGTTTGGGGACGCGATGTTCATCAGCTGACAGGACGTTTTCAAGCTGCGGCAAGCATTTATTCGTTTAATAAATCGGAGTTATTATGTTTAAACGCCTTAAACAAGAAGGCCGCGCGCGGCTTGGAGAACTCACAACGGCGCACGGCGTTGTGATGACACCTGTTTTCATGAACGTCGGCACGCAGGCGGCCATCAAGGGCGGTCTCTCGTCGGAAGATTTGGAAAACATCGGCTGTCAGGTCGAATTGTCTAACACGTACCACCTCCATATTCGCCCCGGTGACGCGCTCATTAAAAGTCTCGGCGGTCTGCATCCTTTTATGGCTTGGGACAAGCCAATCCTCACCGACAGTGGCGGATTTCAGATTTTTTCGCTTTCCGGTCTCCGAAAACTCTCTGAGGAAGGCGTTGCGTTCCAGTCACATGTCGATGGGCGGAAAATCTTCATGTCGCCGGAAGACTGCATGCGCATTCAAAGCAATCTCGGCTCAGACATCGCCATGGCGTTTGACGAGTGCGTTGCCATACCAGCTGCCTACGATTATGTGAAGGCCTCCTGTGCCCGAACATCCCGCTGGCTCATCCGCTGCCGCGACGAGCTCAAAAGGCTTTCGGAAAGTTCGCATGTTATCAACCGCGGGCAGCTGCTTTTCGGTATTAATCAGGGCGCTGTTTTCCCTGACCTGCGCATTGCCCATATGCAGGAGATCGCCGCCCTCGACTTGCCAGGGTATGCCATCGGCGGACTTGCCGTTGGTGAAAGTGTCAGCGAGATGTATGAAACGATTGAGACGGTTGAGCCTTTTATGCCGGTCGATAAGCCGCGCTATCTGATGGGCGTCGGCACCCCCGTCAATATTATTGAGGCCGTCGCCCGTGGCATCGACTTTTTTGACTGCGTGATGCCGGCGCGTAACGGCCGCCACGGCCACCTGTTCACATGGTCCGGCATTATCAATATCCATAACGAAAAGTATAAAACGGATGACGGCCCCATTGACGGCGACTGCGCGTGTCCCGTTTGCCGCCGCTATTCGCGCGCGTATCTGCGCCATCTCTTCAAGGCGGGCGAAATGCTGGCGCTCCGGCTCTCTGTTCTCCATAACCTTTATTTCTACAACACCTTAACCGCCCGAATACGGGACGCTCTGAAGACGGATACATTTGCCGCTTTTCGGGCAAAATATGCTGAAATCCTTGATAAACGCCTTTAAGCCTATATTTATACTTGCTTTTTTTTGGTGTGGCACGTATAATGCAAGCATTACGTTCATGGAGGTACATTATGGAATTTTTTGCTTCACAGTATGGCTCGATCGCAATGATCGTTGTCCTTGTTGTCGTTTTTTATTTCTTCATGATTCGCCCGGAGAACAAGAAGAAGAAAAAGCTCAAAGAAATGCGCGATACACTTTCCGTCGGTGATGTCATCACGACAATCGGCGGTTTTATCGGCAAAGTTGTTTCCGTCACAAATGACACCGTTACGTTTGAGACGAGCGAGGACAGGGTTCGCGTTCAGGTCGCCAAATGGGCTATTTCGACGGTCGGCAAAGCCACGGAAGAACCGCCGAAATAATAAGCTTCTCGTCAGTCATTTTGAGCCCTCTGTGCGAATAGGATGTTGTACAAACTATTTGCACGGGGGGCATTTTCATGCGTAAAAACGACAATCAAATGAGCCCGGCACGACAGCTTGCCGTCAGTGTTGTCCTTGGCGCTGTCGTCGGCATTGCCGCCATATTGATCCTGTTTGCCGGTTTCGCCGCGCTCATTGTATCCGGCACCGTGCCGGAAAATCTAATGGTTGCGCTCGCTTGTGCCGCGGCGTTTGCCGGGGCGCTTATCGGCGCATTTGTTGCCGGCAGGCGCAATAAAAGCCGTATTGTCGTCGTCGGCGCACTTGTCGGGGCTGTCTTATTCGGTCTCACGCTTCTGGGGGCCTCGCTGAACGAAAGCGGCAGCCTCATCAGTTCGCGAACGCCCGTTTATCTTGCCGCCTTTTTATTGGGCGGCGTACTCGGCGGCGCGCTAAATATGAAAAAAACGCATCACAAGCGTGCTTAATTGTCGAAATTGAACGAGACTGTTTTCAACCAAAAATGCTTTAAAACGTTAAGAGAGATTGACATAACTGCTTCATACCGTTCTATATATAGGCGCATGCTAAGCATGTGTCCTATATATAGTTCTTTTGTTATTATTTGTTTCTTTTGCCGCCTGTATATTTAATGTTTACATAATCTAATCGACATAATAAATGGACATAATTAACAAACTTTCGAAATATCCACCGTCGTCCTTGATTCTTGAGCCTGTTTGTACTATAGTGTTTTTACTGTTACGATTTCAACGGCAGCACATGCGTAAAAGCATGGCATTTTTTTCAGTCTTGTCCCATATTTTATATGGGGTGATTGACTTGAACAAAAGATTCTTTGTTTTGTCGCTTCAGGCGAGCAGAACACAAAGCACCGGTCTTGTCTTTTGTGCCGTACTATTTATCTGCGGCGCGATTGCCGGTACCGTTTCAGCCGGTCTCATTCACGACGGGGCAACGCTCCGTCATTACCTGGAGAGCTATCTAGCCTCGTTTTCAGGCGCATCGGCATCGAAGCCAGCGCTTTTTTCAGCCGTTGTGACGAATTTTAAATACCAGCTGCTGACCGTCTTCTTCGGTTTATCGGTATTCGGCGTTGTCCTGATCCCGCTTCTATCGGCAGCGCGCGGCTTTTTTCTCTGCTTCTCCATCTCCGCCATTGTCCGCCTGTTCGGCGGCCGCGGCGTTTTGCTTTCACTGTCGATTTTCGGTATGAACACGCTTTTGACGCTCCCGTGTTTCTTCATTATCGCGCTCACCGCCTATTCAGCCTCCCTGTCACTGCTCAAACGGGCTCTTCCGGGTTCTTTTAAGCCGGCCGCTGAGCTTGTGGACAGGCGCATGCTGCTCTCCTGTGGTCTGTGCTTTATTGTATTATTTTTCACAGCGGTGGTCGACACATATTTGACGGCGCACCTGATCGCGCTCACCGCTTCGCATATTACTTCATGACGGGAGGTACAAGACGTGCTTGAATCTGTTTCTTTGAGCGATTTTCAAATATTTCTGACGGATGAGAAGCAGGCGTCTAAGAATACGATTTCATCCTATATGCGGGATATCAATCAATTTCTCATGTATCTCGAAACAAAAGGTTATACCTCTCTGTCGGGTGTCGATAAGGGTGATGTGGAGCGGTATATTGACTGGCTGACGAAAAACGGCAAGTCGACGGCGACAATTTCGCGCTCGGTCGCGTCACTCAAGTGTTTTTTCAATTTTTTGACGGCGGCGGGACGTCTGTCCGGTAACCCGATCTATAATATCGAAACTGTTAAAACGGTTAAAAAGCTCCCGCAGATCTTGACGAGCCGGGAAGTAGAGCTTTTATTAGAGCAGCCGGAATGCACCGATATGAAGGGCTACCGCGACAAAGCAATGCTCGAGCTGCTATACGCAACAGGCATTCGCGTCAGTGAACTTATATCGCTCAATGAAGATGATATCAATCTCTCAACAGGTCTTATCGTTTGCCGCAACAACGAAAAAGAGCGGATGATCCCGCTTTATCCGGCGGCGATCAAGGCGCTTGCTGATTATATCACGCTCGTACGCCATCAGATGCTCGCGCTGCCGACGGAAGTGGCCCTTTTTGTCAACATGAGCGGCGAGCGCATGTCGCGTCAGGGCTTTTGGAAGATCATTAAGCACTATCAGGAGAAAGCCCGGATCGAAAAAGAAATCACACCGCACACGCTGCGCCACTCTTTTGCCGCGCATCTGCTGGAAAACGGTGCAGATATCCGCTCATTACAGGAAATGCTGGGCCATGCCGACATCTCGTCGACTCAGGTGTATACGCAGCTTGTCAAAAAGCAGCTCAAGGATGTCTACAACAAGTCACACCCACGGGCGTGAGCGCAGTTGCCGGACCAGATTCTCTTCATTTTGTCATACTGAGCCGTTCAAAGAGGCAATCATAAATGCCGGGTAAAAACCCGGCATTTCACGTTTCTTCGGCAGCGGCCTCAGCATGACCTTTTTATTTTTGTACGGGGTCGTTTGACGAATCCAAAAGCATTTGAATCAGGCGGTTATAGACGGATTCGGCATTCTGCGCAAAGCCTTTTTCAAGCGTGCGCGCCTGCTGTTCGGTTGAAGCATACAGTTCCATGGACACAAGGTCACTCACACCGTCCGACAGTGACAGATGCACGGAATAGCCGCCTTTGCGCCGTATAGCATGGCTCGTTGAAATCATCGATTTTCTATTGAGCCGAAAGCGCATGTCGGCTGCGCTGTGCTCTGCCTTGACGCGAACCGAAAACGGTAGGCTATTCTCTGTGATTTCACCGTTTTGAACGCCTTTTTCCGTCAGGGTGTACGTATGCCCGTCCGTCTGAAGGTGTGCCGTTTCAACAAGCTCTGTGACGCATTCGGCAAAATCAAAATAGCTGATGCCCTCGTCGCAGAGCGTGAGGTCGCTGAGCGTTTCCATAGTGACCGGTTCGGGGAGCCGCCGCAAAATAAACAAAATGAGAATTTTGATATCCAGCTTGTCCCGTATAAACCCGAGCCGCTCGTCCATGTTGATGCCGTCCTTCTCTTTTTTGTCTATTATAATACAACTGTTCCGCTGCGTATAGCTTTTTTGTGTCGCGAGATGGCGGGCGGTCTCTGTCATCGCTTTTCGATGAAAAAACGGCAGCCGGTTCATGAACCGGCTGCCGTCCTTTTTTATCAGTCGAAGCTTGGGTTAACGGCGTAAACGTTTTTCTGGTTCTGCCGCTCGGTGACGAGGCGGAGCGCCTCGCCAAACCGCTGGAAGTGGACGATTTCGCGCTCCCGCAGAAACCGGATGGCGTTGTTGACGTCCGGGTCGTCCGAGAGCCTCAGGATATTATCATACGTTTTGCGTGCTTTTTGTTCGGCAGCCATGTTTTCTGTCAGGTCGGCGATGGTGTCGCCGGAGACCTGCATCGTCGCGGCTGTCCACGGTGTACCGGAGGCAAACTGCGGATAGACGCCCGCCGTGTGGTCGACGAAGTAGCCTTCCATCCCTGCCGCTTTAACGTCTTCCACCTTCATGTTGCGCGTCAGCTGGTGGACAATCGTGCCGACCATCTCGAGGTGGCCCAGTTCCTCCGTACCTATTTCGTTAACGCAATAACACAAATTTTTCTCAGACAGGCAAAGACACCTGCGCGCCCGAATATGATTTTTGGGGAGGGATGGCGATGAAAAGCTTAAAGATGATTAATGCACAACAGAGCGCTGTGAGCGCCGCGTTCATCCGTGTTTTTGAAAAGCAAGCCCTACTCGTGCTGCGGCGGCGTTCTTTACTGTCGGAGGGCGCACTCTTATGGTGCTTTGACCGCCTGGAGGCAGACATTTGACAACGCGCGTTGCCGCCTACTGCCGCGTTTCGACCGAGCTTTGTGATCAGCAAACCTCGTTTGACAGCCAGAAAACGTTTTTTACTGACTATATTGCGGCCACACCCGGCTGGTCGCTTTATCAAATCTACGCTGACGAAGGGATTTCCGGCACGTCGGCAGCCCCGCGCATCGGTTTTCTTGACATGCTCGGCGACGCAAAGCTTGGCCTTTTTGACCTCGTTGTCACAAAAGAGATCAGCCGTTTTTCGCGCAATCTCTTGGACACCGTTCGCTACACGCGCGCTTTAAAGCGATGGGGCGTCGGTGTTTTATTTTTAAACGACGGTATTTCGACGCTCGATCCGGACGCCGAGCTGCGGCTGAATATCATGGCGTCTGTCGCGCAGGAGGAGAGCCGGAAAACGAGCGAACGCGTTAAATGGGGCCAGCGGCGGCGCATGGAGCGCGGCGTTGTCTTTGGGCGCAGTCTCCTCGGCTATACGGCGGAAAACGGCAGCCTGACGGTCGAACCTTGCGGAGCGGCTATCGTCCGCCGGATTTACAGCCTTTTTTTGGACGGGCGCTGCGGCGTCCGCCAGATTGCGCACACGCTCACCGAGGACGGCATTTTGACACCATCCGGGAAAACAACTTGGTCCGGCGGCGGCATTTATAAAATTCTGCGTAACGAAAAATATTGCGGCGATCTTGTCCAGCGCAAAACCATCACCGTTGATTATCTGTCGCACCAAAAGATCAAAAATCCCGACTTTAAAGATTATATCCTCCTGTTAAACCATCATGAGCCCATCATTCCGCGCGCGACGTGGGTAGCGGCGCAGGAAGAGCTCAATCGCCGAAACACTGCACAAAACGCCGACATATCCCGCGCCGTCCGTTATCCGCTGTCCGGCAAAGTAAGCTGTGGCGTGTGCGGGAAAACGTATCGCTGCCGGACGCGCCGACGTCGCGACGGCAGCGTCTACCGCCTCTGGGTGGCGGATGGCTGCCGCTGTTGCGATGCTCTGCGCTCCCTGCGGGAGGAAGCTGTCGTCTCCTGCGTGCAGGCAATCGTCTCCGGCCTTGACGGGCTATCGCTCACGCAGAACCTATCGCGGGTTTTAAAACATTTAAACGATATGCAATGGCATCCAGAGCCCGCACACGCCGTCACAGCATTGCGGGAAAAGCAGATGAAGCTGACGGATGCGTATCTGTCCGGCGATGTTGAAAAGGCTGTCTACAATGCTTTAAAAGAGGCGTATCAGCGGGAGGAAAGCGCCTTATGTCATCAAGCTGAATCCGTTGAAGCGATACCCGTCAAGGAAAACGCGCCACTTTTAGCAGCGCTGTCAGTACTTTGCGCCGGTATGGACGACGACGACGTATTTTATCTGAGCCTTGTTGAGTCCGTCACCGTCACAAACGGCGGCGTGACGATCCGCCTGTTCGGCCTTTCAGCGCCGTTTCAGGCGCAATTTGAGGATTAACTTTAGCCGCCGGATGTGATATGATAAGGAAAATTCCGGTGAAAGGACGCGCGTTATGCGGTTTTACGATATCATTCAAAAAAAACGTGATCGACAGGCGCTGACAGACGACGAGCTCCGCTATACGGTGAGCGGTTTTTCGGCGGGCGACGTGCCGGATTATCAGATGGCGGCGTTTCTCATGGCCGTTTATTTCAGCGGGATGGACGCCCGCGAGGTCACAACGCTGACGCTGGCCATGCAACAGTCCGGTGACAGTGTGGATTTGTCACCGTTCGGCAGCCTGACGGCCGACAAGCACAGCACAGGCGGCGTCGGCGATAAAACAACACTGATCGCGCTGCCGATTGTCGCCTCCCTCGGCGTCGTTGTCGCCAAAATGTCCGGCCGCGGGCTTGGGCACACGGGCGGCACGG
This sequence comes from Oscillospiraceae bacterium ZGZL, assembly GCA_038405045.1. Classification (GTDB taxonomy): domain Bacteria; phylum Bacillota; class Clostridia; order Oscillospirales; family Oscillospiraceae; genus Sporobacter. Next base: position 734,903 of record JBBZIV010000001.1, read on the forward strand.
TGGACAAGCTTGAAGCGATCCCGGGCTTTCAGACGACGCTGACGCGTGATCGGTTTATACAGCAAGTTAAGGAAATCGGCATCGCCGTCGTTGGCCAGTCGGGCACGCTTGCGCCAGCCGACAAAAAAATGTACGCCCTGCGCGACGTGACGGCAACGGTTGACAGCATTCCGCTCATCGCGTCAAGCGTCATGAGCAAAAAGCTTGCCTCCGGCGCGCAAAATATCGTGCTGGACGTGAAGTTCGGCAGCGGTGCTTTTATGAAAACGCCGGAAACGGCTTCACAGCTCGCGCAGACTATGGTGACGATCGGCCAAGCGGCAGGCCGCAACATGGCCGCCCTAGTGACGACAATGGACGTGCCGCTTGGCGGCGCCATCGGCAATGCGCTGGAGGTTTTGGAAGCTGTCCGTGTTTTGAAAGGGGAGGGCGGGGCGCTGCGTGACGTATCCTGTGCCCTCGCCGCCGAGATGCTCTCCCTTTGCCATGGCTGGCCGCCCGCGCAAAGCGCCGCGGCGGTGGACGATGCCCTTCAAAGCGGCCGTGCCCTCGAGAAGTTTCGCCAGTGGATTGCCTATCAGGGCGGCGATACGGCCTTTATTGACGACCCCAAGGCACTTGGCGAAGCGCCCGTCCAGGACGTTTTTATCGCCTCCCAAGGCGGCTATATAACGCACCTCAATGCCGAGCTCTTCGGCAAGGCGTCGTCCGCCCTCGGGGCCGGGCGGGAGAAGGCCGGAGAAGGTGTTGACCCGCTGGCCGGTATTGTGCTTAATAAATCGCTTGGCGATTTCTGCGCCCCCGGCGAGACGTTCGCCGTCTTGCACACAAGCGATAAAAGCCGCCTCGCTCCCGCCCGCGCCTATCTCGACAACGCCGTTTCATACGGCCCTGACAAGCCATCGCCAGCGCCTCTTATTCACAGCGTTATACGGTAAAAGAACACAAATAGGTCCTTTGCGTCTACTATATACCTATATCGGTTAACAGCGCTTTGAGCTCTGGGTAAGGCATAGAGTAGCGCTGGCTGAGGTAGCGCAGGGAAGCGCCGAGTTCGCCGTCCGGCCCGCCGTACTGACTAATGATGAATTTTGCCAGCGCTGGATTGGGTGTTGTGATTTTGACCGGGTATTCGAGCCTTTTCTGATATTCAAACATCCTTATTTACCCGCCCCTCTTTCGGCATATTCCCAAGGCCAGGGGTTATTCAGCCATGTGAAGTCATTGCCGGATGTAATGTCCATAATCGTCTGAGGGCCGTACAGCTGCACGTATTTGGCCATGCCCTCCTGCATCAGCTTGTTAAGAGATTTCAACATGTCAAGCGCATCCCTGTCGTTTGGATGCGTGTCCAGATAGAGATTGAGCTCCTTGATGGCAAAACCAAGCGCCATCAGCTCGCCCAAAGGTGTACCGGCGTATGGGTTAGAGTTGTTCGCGACGTTCATGAACGGCAAATCTAGGCCCGGGAAAAGTGTTCCGCGCGTCAACGCCTCATCATTTTGATACGTCGGCGGATTTTTTGACTGGAATGGGACGTATCCGACGGCCAGCGGCGCGCACGGCGGCAGTTCGCCGTTTTTATACCCACAAGGGGACGTATCTGTCATCGCGCCGGAAACATTTTGTTTGCCAGTCATGTACGGCGACACGCCCATATTTGGCTTTGCCGCCTGCTGCGGCATCATGCCCATGTTCATCGGGGAGACGCCGCTGTTGGCTGTGCTCATCGGCGACACGCCCATATTTGGCTTTGCCGCCTGCTGCGGCATCATGCCCATGTTCATCGGGGAGACGCCGCTGTTCGGCTTATTCATCATTTCCGGCATCATACCGCTGTTGGCGCTAGCCATCGGCGACACGCCGCTGTTCGGCTTTGCCGCCTGCTGCGGCATCATGCCCGTGTTCATCGGGGAGACGCCGCTGTTGGCTGTGCTCATCGGCGACACGCCCATGTTCGGCTTTGCCGCCTGCTGCGGCATTGTGCCCATACTCATCGGTGATACGCCGCTGTTGGCGTTTGCCATCGGCGACACGCCCATATTCGGCTTTGCCGCCTGCTGCGGCATCATGCCCATGTTCATCGGGGAGACGCCGCTGTTCGGCTTACTCATCATTTCCGGCATCATACCGCTGTTGGCTGTGCTCATCGGCGACACGCCCATGTTCGGCTTTGCCGCCTGCTGCGGCATCATGCCCATGTTCATCGGGGAGACACCGCTGTTACTCATCGGGGAGACACCGCTGTTCGGCTTATTCATCATTTCCGGCATCATACCGCTGTTGGCGTTTGCCATCGGCGACACGCCCATATTCGGCTTTGCCGCCTGCTGCGGCATCATGCCCATGCTCATTGGGGAGACACCGCTGTTGGCTGTGCTCATCGGCGAAACGCCCATGTTCGGCTTTCCGGACATATATGGCATGGCGCCCATATTCGGGGCGTTCATTTTATTCGAAGCGGTACCACTGCCCATAACGCCGGCATTGCTGTTTGCCTGTGCACCGGACGGCATTGTGTTCGTGCCGGCAGCATTTCTCTGCCGCGCGGTACTGCTCGGTTGTACGTAATGATCCTCCAAGTGTTTTCCTCCTTTTGTTCTTTGGGAAAGAGTATCCCGAACCAGTATATGACAGGTCATTTTTCCGTGTTCATCCTGTTGACTCGACACAGCGCGGGTCTCAGCGCAGATTCCTTTTCATAACGTCTTTTTTCAAGTCATACCATGAAATGAAAGGGGACGTGTTAAAGATGGGCAATCAGAAAATACTGAGGTTTCTTGTCGTTTTACTGTTAGCAATCTTCATGATTTCAGCTGCATTATCCTTGGATTCACCCGCGCTGCGGCGCGTTTCTTCTGAAAATGAGACAATGTCTCGGCAAACGCTGATTATAGACGCCGGTCACGGCGGGGAAGACGGTGGTGCCGTATCGCTCTCAGGTGTGAAGGAGAGCGACATTAACCTAGAAATTTCAAAAAAGCTGGAGCTCATTGCCGTTTTTTACGGCGTGCGTGTTGTGATGACGCGCACAACACAAGACCTTGACTATTCCGCCAGCGCGACAACGATACGGGCGAAAAAAGCGGAGGATCAGAAAAGGCGGCTGGCGCTCATTAATAAAACACAAAACGCCGTGCTCATCAGCATTCACCAGAATACGTATCCCAGCGGCAGCCCAAACGGCGCGCAGGTGCTGTACGCGCCAACAGGGGGGAGCAAGCCCTTTGCCGATGTGATGCAGTCCTCGCTTATTCAGGCGCTCGACCCCAAAAACCGTCGGACGGCATCAAAAATCCCAGATTCTATTCTGCTGATGAATAATATCAAATGCCCGGCACTACTCATTGAGTGCGGTTTTCTGACAAACGCCGCCGAGGAACAGCTTTTGCTTACAGCCGGGTATCAAATAAAAATTGCCGCGACCGTCGCAGCATGTTATCTGACAAGCAGGGATAGCCTGTATCAAACAAATTATGGAGGCACGAATGAAGGCTAAAATAGCATATTTTTGTACGGAGTGCGGCAACGAGACGCCGAAATGGCAGGGTAAATGCCCTGCCTGCGGCAGTTGGAACACAGTTGTTGAACAGCCCGTGGCGGCAAAAGTCACAAAAAGCGCACCCGTTAAAAGCGGTGTGTCATCAGGCAGGACGCCGAAGCTTTTAACGGAGCTAGACGCGTCCGCCGATATTCGGTTTTCAACCGGTCTTTCAGAGCTCGACCGTGTGCTCGGCGGTGGGGCTGTTGTCGGCTCCCTTGTCCTTGTCGGCGGGCCGCCAGGCATCGGTAAGTCGACGCTGCTGCTCCAAATCTGCCGCCATCTTGCTATCGGGAAAAAGATTATGTATGTCTCCGGCGAAGAATCCGGCCGCCAGCTGAAGCTGCGCGCCGAGCGGCTTGGCGTGTCGGGGAGCGGTCTTTTTGTTTTATCCGAAACAGAGCTCGGCGAAATCTTATCGTCCTGTGAGGTGCTGGGGCCGGACATTATGATCGTCGATTCCATTCAGACGCTTTATAACGGCGAGCTCTCTTCGTCGCCGGGCAGTGTTGCGCAGGTGCGCGAGTGTACGATGTCGCTTCTCCAGTTTTCGAAAAACAGCGGCCTGACTGTCTTTCTCATTGGGCACGTCAACAAGGAGGGTGCGATTGCGGGGCCGAAGGTGCTTGAGCACATGGTCGACTGCGTGCTCGCCTTTGAAGGGGAGATGACCTCTCATTACAGAATTCTGCGCGCGTCGAAAAACAGATTCGGCCCGACAAATGAAATCGGCGTTTTCGAGATGCTGGAGACCGGCCTTGCCGAAGTCGCCAATCCGTCGGAACTGCTGCTCTCCGGCAGGCCGACGGCCGCACCGGGGACGTGCGTGACGTGTGTTCTGGAAGGAACCCGTCCCGTCCTGGCCGAAGTGCAGGCCCTCGTCGCGCCGAGCAGCTACAACGTACCGCGCCGAAACGCAACAGGCATTGAATACAATAGGGCAATGATGCTGCTGGCCGTTTTGGAAAAGCGCGGCGGTCTTCGTCTCGGCAGCTGTGACGCCTATCTCAATGTTGTCGGCGGCCTTTCAATCGACGAGCCCTCTGCTGACTTGGCCGTCGTCCTTGCCCTAGCCTCGAGTTATCGGGACAAGCCCCTTAAAGACGAGCTCGTCGCTGTCGGAGAAGTCGGGCTGACGGGTGAGTTGCGTCCTGTCACTCAGATGAGCATGCGCCTATCGGAAGCAAAGCGGCTGGGCTTTAAATACTGTTTGCTCCCTAAAAACGGTCTGGGGAAAGTTACGGCGCCAGAGGGACTCACGCTTCTACAGGCGCGTACGATTGAGGAAGCCATACGCCTCGCGCTTGTTTCATCAGAAGGCTGAATCTCTTCTTTTTCGACGAAATTCCTGGCCTTATGAGATATTTCCCCCGTCAAGCGCCGTTGTCTGTTTATTTTTTCGAATGAAATGGACGCAGTTTTCTCCGGATGGTTCCGGTATGCCTTTTGACGCAGCGCGTTCCAACCCGCAGCAGCCATCTGCCTGATAGACACAGTCTCCGGTGCAGGGAATGAGACTCATTTTCCTTCGCCTCCCATGCTAGTGTGTGCAGGCTTCAACAAAATATTAGAAAGCTTTTTTTGTCAGTGATTGACGTTTTTAGGATTTTTTTATCTAATGTATACAAACTCCGGCGGTTTTATTCTGCTTGTCAATACAAGTCATGCAAGGTATAATTGACATGAATTGAATAAAGGGGGAGCGATGATTGAACGTTACACTGGTCGTCAAAGTACTCAATGATGAGCATCAACTGATCGGCGCATATACAAGCCTCGTAAAACTACCCTTTTTGCCGATCGTCGGTATGAAATTCAGGAAAAACTCCAACGTCTGGCTTTGGCAGACAACTGACGGTTATGAGCTGAGTCCGCCAGTGAAAGCAGTTACATACAATCTCGATAACGATGAGATTTTTTGCCTTTTTGAAGTTAACAAATTTTTGTCCTCAACCTTTTGGACGCCGATTAAAAACATCCTAAACAGCCATGAACTCAGGCAGTTTGCTGATCATCATTTAGAGCCGCAGTATTCGTGAAAATACAGCGGCTCTTTTTACATTCATCTATGTGCGCATAAAAAAGATTTATATTTAAGGACTGTTTACTTTGAAAAAATCAATCGTGGGTTTTGTTTTGATTTTTTGTTGTATTTATTTATTGTCCCCAATTATTTATGGTAAATGCTACTTGTTTCTTCATCGCGGGAATTCATCTGTTGAAAATCTCATTTTAAAATCAATAATTATTGAATACACAGGCGGAACCCCAGAAGATATGAGCAGCGTATTTGATTCCGCTTATTTACAACACATTGACAGTAAGCCAAACGCTTTTTTTAAGACAACATATTTCTTTAAGGTCAATAAAAGTTTTATGAATTCATTTAAAGAAATAAATGAAAATACAGCACGTGTTGTCGTAACGGTACAGGATTTAAACGGCATATATTTTCAAGAAATGACGCTTTCTAAAGACGATGGCGGCAATTTTAAAATATCAAATATTCAATACGATACATGAGTGAATTTATTCGAAGGAAAGTGCCACGCCTAACCCCCCTCTCGCCTTGTTTTCCTCTTCATTATTCAACAAAATTTTTATTTTGTTGAAAGTTTGGTCAATCCGTCAATAGACCTCCCTGGCAAAATGTTGTATGATAATTGTAAAAATGACGTCACTTTCTGCAAATGAGGTACTCAAATGGACGACAGATTGACTGCCCCCGCCGTGATCCGCGACTTTCTGACGTATCACGAAACGATTAAAGGCCACTCCAAAAAAACGGCTGACGAGTATTATCTTGACCTCCGCACCTTTTTCCGGTTTTTAAAGCGCCATAGAGGCTTAACGCCGCGAGATACAGCATTTGACGATATTTCAATTCAAGACGTCGATCTGGCCGTCGTCCAATCCGTTACGCTTGCCGATATCTATGACTATCTGGCCTATCTCGCGCGTGAGCGCACAAAGATAAGCCGCGGCGGCACGTCTAAGCCTGGCCTGTCCGCAACAACCCGCGCAAGAAAAATCGCGGCGCTCCGCTCTTTTTTTAATTTCCTATCCGTCAAAACGAAGCAGCTTGATAAAAACCCTGTAGCCGACCTTGACTCTCCGAAGACAACTAAAACGCTGCCGCGATACCTAACACTTGAGGAAAGCACGCGCCTATTAACGTCCGTCACCGGTGCAAACCGAGCGCGCGACTACTGCATTCTGACGCTTTTTTTAAACTGTGGCCTGCGTATTTCCGAGCTGGCAGGCCTCAATCTCGGCGACGTGCGACCCGACTCGCTGCGTGTGCTCGGCAAAGGCAGCAAAGAGCGTATCGTTTACTTAAACGATGCATGCTGTGAAGCACTTAACAACTATCTGGCGGCCCGAATGGATATAAAGCCTGTTGACCGCCGCGCGCTTTTCCTTTCGTCACGTCGGACGCGCGTCTCGACGGCAACGGTTCACCATCTCGTTAAAACGCACCTAGCGGCGGCCGGTCTTGACGCCGACAAATACTCCTCGCACAAACTGCGCCACACAGCGGCAACGCTGATGCTGCGAAACGGTGTTGACGTCCGAACGCTTCAGGAGCTGCTCGGCCACGAACATTTGAACACGACACAGATTTACACGCATGTCGAAAGTGACAGCCTCCGCGAGGCTGCGCTGCGCTCTCCCCTCGCCTCTTTAAAGCCCCCGAAAAACATAGTTGGCAGTGAAAAAGACGAATAGTGCTAATTATACAAATTATAAGCCTCTCTATTGTCGTTTGTGACAACAGAGAGGCTTTGTCTTCATAAATCTATTTACCGCTGTTTTGGAATGATGAGCAGCTGACCGGCGCCGATATTTTCTTCACTGTCCATCTCGTTTGCCGCCAGAATCATTTTTGAGGAGGAATGGTGCTTTTTGGCAATGTCCCACAGTGACTCGCCGTTTGCGGCGCGCGTTACGATCAGTGACGGCTCTTTTGAGCGGTCAAGCGGCATCGTCTCATCGTATGACAGGGCGTCAATGGTTTTAAACGGCACAGCTGCCGTTGCCGTAATCGTCATGTCGACCGGAATACGCAGCTCTATGGCGTTGCCGACAGGGACACCGTAGACGTCCTTCCCGCAGACGGCATTGGCTGTTGAATGCGCGTTCTCCATGGATTCTGCTGCCGCCGTGACGTCAAACTGGCGCATGGCAGACAGCACGCGCCCGTCATCACTGACATACAGGACACTGACATTCAATGGGCATGACATCTCGCCGGAACCTGCCGCCAGTGTGACGGCGCCCGGGTGCACATTGAGGGCCAGAACGCGCGAAACGGCACTCGGCGTCTCCAGAACACCGTGAAAAACCGCCGGGACCTTTGTCTGGCTTCTGTTTTCAAACTGCGCGTCTGTCGTCGTCATATCCAGCGGATACTTGGTGCTATACAGATCTTTAATATACGACAGTCTCTTTTTTTCAGACGTCACGCATTGCGCGACGGCGTGGATCTCCATGATCAGATTGCGCCCGTCTGGGTTGTGCGGCGACATCTCACTGTCGAAATAAGCGTTGGTCGGCATGAGAACGATGTGAAAATCATCGTCCTGCCCGGCGTTGTCAAGCTCCATGATCTGAGAAAATTCCGTCGAAAAGTCGGCCTTGGCGGGCTCACCGCCGCCCTCCGGCAGATAGAGTAGCATAACGGCGGCGCTGCCGCGCAGGATGAGCTTGCTGCCAACCATTTTTGTCTCTTCCGGCGATAGCATGATGCGGTATTTCAGCATTTCCCCAACGGGCGGATTCCCCGCCGGAACGGCGAGCTCATCGGAGATGACAAACGTTTTTTCACGAACGCCCGTCGTTGTTACAATATCACCGCTGTCTGTCAGCGCTTCGATGCCGGCATCGCCGTTATCCTCGAGCCCTGCGGCAATCATCGCGTCATCGTCGTTAAAACAGGATACATCCGTCATCAGGTTTACGCGGACAATGATCTTGCGCGGGTTGACCATGGAAGCGTCGGCCGACGAGAGCACGGCATTTGCCGTCACACGCGTATTCGATGAAATATCGCCGTTCGGGGCCGTGACGGTAAACGGCACCTCTGTATTGAGCTTGCGAAGGCCGCTTTCACCCTCCGGGCAGTACAGCACCGTCGCGTCGACGACACCGGAAATGACCGCCCTGCCGTTATCTGTTGATTTACTCCGCAGAAAAACAGTACCGTCCGTGTCCACGATACGCAGAATGTCCGGCAGCGCGTCGGGGACGATCATCTCCATTGTTTCCTCGTTTGCCATGCTCGCATTGAGCACGCTTTTGACGTAATTTATCTTTTCCTTATTGAGAAAGATGTCCATCAATCGTCCTCTCCTTCAAAGAATTCTGCTTAAATATATTTGAAGGTCGGACTTTTTATGACGGCTTGTTTTAAAGGAAAAGCCGCTTTAATGAAAAACGGCTTTTAAGAGTCCTCGGAGCAGCCTTGGCGCTCTGAAAACATAGATTTTCAATTTTTGACCTCCCCTCGCCTTTCCGTCAGCACCGGATGAGCAAAATGCCGGCCAGTACAAGGGCTATGCCAAGAAAAAACCACCACAGTTCAAATGGGAGAATTAGTGCCAGAATGATAAGCACACCGGCTCCTGCTATGTATAGTCCAATTGATCTACACGGCCACCGTCGCATAAACTAAACCGCCTTTCCGAACACTGCCGATCCGTCAGGTATCGTTACAGTATACGTTCAAGGCGGTCTTCTGTGACGCGACTTATTTTTACCAGTCGTTTTTCTGCTTTGCCAGCTCATAAAGGCGCGCGTAACTCTCGTGCCGCGAGTGATGAAGCAGACCGTTTGTGACGGCCTCCAAAACCGCACAGCCGGGCTCACTGACATGCGCGCAGTCGGTAAAACGGCAGCGGCCTAAATACGGCGCAAATTCCTGAAAGAGATATTGCAGCTGCTCTTCGTCGTCAAGACGCATCAAATCGGTGTCAAACGCGGAGAAGCCCGGTGTGTCGGCGATCAGCGCACCGTTTCGCAGTTTATAAAGCTCCACATGGCGCGTTGTATGGCGGCCGCGCCCCAGCTTTTGGCTGACGTCGCCGACTTGAAGGCCGAAGCTCGGCTCCAATGCGTTCAGAATGCTCGATTTGCCGACACCGGAATTGCCCGTGAACGCACAGACCTTCCCCGCTACGGCGTTAAAGAGCGCGTCAATGCCCTCACCAGTCGTGGCGCTTGTGCGGATCGTTGAAAACCCCGCGCCGCTGTAGATGTCATATAGGCTGTCACCACGGGCAATATCGCACTTGTTGACGACGATGATGGCCTCGCAGTCATTCAAGGCGGCAATAGCCGTCATTCTGTCTACGAGATACGGATCGGTCACCGGGATGACGGCTGAGGTGATGATGACGAGCCTGTCGATATTGGCAACCGGCGGACGGACAAACGTGTTGCGCCGCGGCAGAATATTTTCCAGAACGCCGGTACCGTCTCCGGCAGCGCTGTATTCGACGCGGTCGCCGACAAGCGGGATGATCTGCTCCCGCCGAAAGCGGCCGCGCGCCTTGCAGACGCATGCTTCCTCCCCGTCGGCAACGGTATAAAAACCGCTGAGTGCTTTGAGAATGACGCCTTCCTTCATGCCGCTACGGTGAGGGCGACGTTGAAGGCGATGTTGATGGCGACGGCGGCGGCGACGTTACAGTTGACGGGCCCGTCGAAACCGTTAAAATAACCTGTGAATTTTTCGGCACCTGTGCGTCCTTCGGGATACTCTGGAATATTACGGTGTCTTTCGCCGTGTCGCTTGCCTGATATTGAATCTTCCATGTGAGACCATAGCTTTTCAGGCGCGACTCCGCCTGCGAAATCGGCAGACCCGTCACATCCGGCACCGTGACAGGCTCCGGCCCCGAACTGTAGATGATAAAGACGGTCATACCCTTCGTGAGCGCTTCGTCAGCCGCCGGTGTTGTTTTGATGACATAATCCTTCGTAATGCTATCGTCAGATTGCGCCGTTGTCTTAATATCCAGTTCAAGGTTTAAGCTGCTCAGCGTGCTTTGCGCCTGATAAATGTCCATATTCGACAGGTCCGGCATCTTTTGCTCCGGCTCCGGCCCGCGTGAAACGGTGAGATTGACGTCAATCAGGCTGCCGGGCTGCTTGTTATACTGGCGGTTCGGCTGCGGGTCCTGCGAGATGATGACGCCTGCCGGAATGCTCGCATCATAGACTTCCGTTTTGATAAAGTTATAGGTTTGCGTATTCTCGGGATTTGTGACCACGTCGTCATACGTCAGCGTGACAAATTTCGGCACGGTGACGGTTGTTGCCTTCTGATTCCAGTTTGATATAAAATACGTCGCAAGGAAGACAACGGCGGCGACGAGAAAGACCGATATCAAAATGATTGAGACGAGCGATGACGTTTTCATCGCGCGCTTGGCGCTCCGGCTGTATTCCGCGCGCGAGAGCTCCGGCGTCCGTACGATGGGACGGACAGGCTTTGGCAGAATGCTCTCCGCCTTGACAATGGCCGACGAGGGCACCTTGCGCGTCGGCTGCCCGGCTGCGTTTTTGTCCACAAACGAAAACTCAAGCGCCGGATTTTTGCGGAACTCTTCCAAATCGGCCAGGAGCTCTTCGGCCGTGGCGTAGCGGCGGTTTAAATCAGGCTCCATAGCGTGCATCGTAATGCTCTCTAAGCCAACGGGAATGTCAGGGTTTAATTCCCGCGGCATGAGCGGTATGGCGCTGATGTGCTGAATGGCAACCGAAACAGCAGAGTCGCCCTCAAACGGGAGATGGCTTGTGAGCATTTCATAGAGCACAACACCGACGGAATAAAGATCCGACCGGGCGTCTACATGGCTGCCCTTGGCCTGCTCCGGTGAGATATAGTGGACGGAGCCAAGCGCCTCCTGCGTCAGTGTGTTTTGATTCGACTGCAGCCGCGCGATGCCGAAATCGGCAACCTTGACGCTGCCGTCTTTTAAAATCATGATGTTGTGCGGCTTGATATCGCGGTGGATAATCCCGCGGGAATGGGCGTGGCCGAGCGCTTTTGTCACTTGCGTTGCAAAGTGGAGCGCTTCCTTCCAGTTGAGCTGCCCTTTGCGACTGATGTACTGTTTGAGCGTGATGCCCTCAATGAGCTCCATGACGATGTATTCAATATTGCCGGAACGGCTGACGTCGTAAACGGCCACAATATTCGGATGAGACAGCATCGCGACGGCTTGTGACTCCGTATGGAAGCGGCGCCTAAAGTCTGCGTCGTCGGATAATTCCTCTTTGAGAATTTTGACCGCGACAAGCCTGTTCAGGCGGTGACAGCGCGCCTTATAGACGACGGCCATCCCACCTGTTCCGATTTTCTCAAGGATTTCATATCTGTTGTCGAGAATCTGACCGATATATCTGTCGGTGCTCTCCATGAGCATGCCTCCTTTCAGAAGGACGCGTTATTTTCTCAGTAAAACGGCTGTGACATTATCGGGAGCGCCCCGGCCGAGCGAGAGGTCAATGAGGCGGCGACATGTCTGTTCAACGGGCTGCCTCGCTGTAATTTCCTCTAATAGCGCCTGCTCTGAGACAACGTTTGACAGGCCGTCTGAGCATAAGAGCAAATGCTCGCCGTCACTGAGATTGATAAAAAAGAAATCAGGCTCTGTCTCCGGGGCTGTGCCGAGCGCGCGCGTGATGAGATTTCTGTTCGGGTGACTTGATGCCTCCTGGCGCGTTAAGTCTCCCCGGTCGATCATGTCTTCAACGACCGAGTGATCTTTTGTCACCTGTGTGATGCCGCTTTTTGTCACATGATACGCGCGGCTGTCGCCGATGTTTAAAACGACGGTACCGCCCGGCGAGACAGCAGCAGCCACGAGTGTTGTGCCCATCCCGGCGCAATCGCTGTCGCCGACGCTTCGCTCGTAAACGCGCGTATTGGCCATTCGCGACGCCTCGTTCATCATCTGCATGATATCGATGATGTTGGCATTCTCCACAAGGCGCTCTTTAACGGCCTCCATAAACGCATTGGCCGCAATGTCGCTGGCGATGTTGCCTGCCTTTGCACCGCCCATGCCGTCACAGACAACGAGCAGCGCAATGCCAGACGGTGCGTCGTACGCGACCGAGCAGACATCCTGATTGATTTTACGAACCTTTCCAATATCGCTTATTCCACAATAGTCCATCTTATGTTTCTCCCGGCTCTTTCTGCCGTATCGTCTTCCGGCGCAGCTGCCCGCAGGACGCGTCGATATCGCTGCCGAGACGGCGGCGCACCGTGACGTTCACGCCGCGTGCTTTAAGCCTATCGGCAAAGGCTTTGACAGCTGCTGGGGTTGACGGTACAAGGCCGCTCTCCGTCACCGCATTGAGCGGAATGAGATTTATATGCGCGCCTGAGTTTTTCAAAAGCTGCGCCAAACGCTCGGCGTGGCCGGGCGTGTCGTTAACGCCGTCTACCATGGCGTACTCAAAGGAAACGCGCCGCCCAGTCTTTTGAAAATAGCGGCGGCAGGCTGTGATGAGGCGCTCAACGTTGTACGCTTTATTGACCGGCATGAGCCGCGCGCGCGTCTCGTTATCCGGCGCGTGCAGAGACACCGACAACGTCAATTGTAATTTATCCTCTGCCAGTTTGTCAACTTTTTCTACAAGGCCGCACGTCGATAAAGAGATATGCCGCATCCCGATATTCATGCCGTTTTCATCCGATATAAGTGATAAAAAAAGCCGGACATTCTCATAATTATCAAGCGGCTCGCCAATGCCCATTAAGACGATGTTGGAGATTTTCCGCCCGGCGTCCAGCTGGGAGAAAAGCACCTGATCGACCATCTCTGACGGCGCGAGATGGCGGACAAGACCGCCGACCGTCGACGCGCAAAACGCGCAGCCCATCCGGCAGCCGACCTGCGTTGAAATGCAGACGGTATCCCCGTGGTGATAGCGCATGACAACTGTTTCGACGGCGTTGCCGTCATGGAGCTGCCAGAGATATTTAATTGTCCCGTCGTTTGAAACCTGCTTTTTTAAAACAACCGGCACCGTGATGTCAAAATGCGCGGCAAGCTTTTCCCGGAGGGCTTTTGGAAGATCCGTCATCTCTTCAAACGTCCGCGCACCTGCGTGCAGCCATTTAAAAACCTGCCCCGCGCGGTAGCCCGGCTCGCCCAGCGCCACGAGGCGCTCTTTGAGCGTATCCGGCAAGAGTGACTTAATATCTTCCTTCATGCGTGCCTCCTGAGCTTCGCGATAAAAAAACCGTCCGTTTCATGGCGGTGCGGCCACAGCGTGATCATCCCGGACGGCACGGCGCCAACCTGGCCGGGCAAGCAAAAAGCCTCCGGCGCAAACGCGCTGTTTTCATGTAAAAACGCTTGGACGACCTGCTCGTTTTCTTCCGGGAGAAGGGTACACGTTGCATAGAGAAGGACGCCGCCGGGGCGGACGGCACGCGAGAGATTTTGCAGAATCTCAAGCTGCAAGGCAGGCAGCTCGGCGACTTCTTCCCGCGTTTTATACCGGATCTCCGGCTTTTTTCGAATGACGCCGAAGCCGGAGCACGGTACGTCAGCTATGACGAGGTCTGCCTTTGCGTCAAGCGACGGGTCAGCCTCTCGCGCGTCAGCCGCTTTAATTTCGATGTTCGACAGGCCAAGTCTTTTGGCCCCGTCGCTGATCTTCCGGCATTTCGCTTCCGTCACGTCGCGGGCAAGAATATGCCCCGTGCCGCCTGTCAAAACGGCAGCGGCAAACGACTTGCCGCCTGGGGCGGCGCAGGCATCCAAAATAAACTGGCCGGGCTCAGGCGCGGCGGCTTGAACCGCCAAAAACGCCGCCGCGTCCTGGACGAATATCTGGCCGTTTTGAAAAGCGCGCAGCCGGTCGATGCGCCGGGCGGCGCGGACAATAAGCGCCTGCTCCAGATACGGATGGGCTTCGACTTCTGCCCCGTCTGCCCGGAGCGCATTCAGCGCCGTTATGACGTCTGTTTTCAGTGTATTGACAATGACGGTGATCGGGGGATTTTCATTATTGGCTTTTAGAAGGGCTTCTGTTTCCAATAAATCGCCGCCAAGCGCGTCGACAAACGCTTCAACAAGCCAGCGCGGATGACTGTGGCGCGTTGCCAGCTTTTCTATATCATCACCCGGAATGTCCGGCAGCGCGTCACGATGGGATGCGATCTGGCGCAAAACGGCGTTGACAAGCCCCGCGGCGCGCGGGTTAGCGTTTTTCCGCGTCAGGGCGACAGCCTCGCTCACAGCGGCCTGTGCCGGAATTTTCGACAGAAAAAGCAGCTGATAAACAGAAAGGCGTAAAATATCAAGCACCTTCGGCTCCATCTTCCCCGGTTTTACGGTTGAAAACGCACCGATATAAAAATCACACAGCGTTCTGTTTTGAATGACGCCGTAAAAAAGTCGCGTACTGAGAGACGCGTCACGCGCGTCCAGCGTCTGATTCTTTAAAACTTCGTTGAGCGCCTCGTCTGACCGGTTATTCTTCTGCCGGAAGAGCACGAGCGCTTTCAGGGCGGCTTCGCGGGCTGTCATGGGCATAGGGGGTGCCCTCTTAAATAATCCCCCGCCGCCATGCGCTTCCCGCCCGGTGCCTGCACCTCCACTAGGCGCACAGCGCCGTCACGGCTGGCGACGACAAGACCATTCGCGTCGGCGGACAAAAGGGTGCCGGGCGCGGCGATCTTATCCGTTATGACTGCTTCCGCCCGAAATATCTTAAAAACGGTGCCGCCAATGTCGGCCGTTGCGACAGGCCACGGGATGAGGCCGCGAATATGGCAGAGAATTTCGCGCGTGCTTTTTCCCCAATCGATGGGGCTCATATCCTTTGACAGCGGCGGCGCGACGGTGACAAAGCGCTCGTCCTGTTTGGTGCGCGGGGCCGTCTTATCGGCCAGTGCCCGAAGTGTCTTGCAAATCAGCGCCGCGCCGATGACGGCCAGGCGCTCAAACAAATCACCGGCCGTTTCTGTGTCACCGATGGGCGTTTCTTCTGTGAAGATCATATCGCCCGCGTCCATCTGCGCGGCCATATACATGGAGGTGACGCCTGTCGTCGCCTCGCCGTCCAAAACGGCACGCTGAATGGGGGCTGCGCCGCGGTATTTCGGCAGGAGCGAGCCGTGGATGTTAATACACCCATAAGGCGGCAGCGACAGTATCTCCGGCGGCAGGAGCTTCCCGTACGCAACAACGGCAATAACATCTGGCCTGAGCGCGGAAAGCTGTTTATAAACCTCGGCGTCCTTGAGCGTCACTGGCTGAAAAATAGGCGTCGCGTGTGCCAGAGCCAGTGACTTCACAGGGCTCATCTGCTGCTTCATACCACGGTTTTGCGGCTTGTCCGGCTGCGTGAAAACACCGACAACGTCAAAGCCGTCGTCATACAGGCGCTGGAGCGACGCCGCGGCAAAATCGGGCGTCCCCATAAAAACGACTCTCATGCTTCGCTGTCCGTTTCCTCATCTAAGGCCGCCATTTCCTCGAGCTGCTCCGGGGTTAAAATCTCCGTGGCGAGCTCTGTGAACAAGATGCCGTCCAAATGGTTAATTTCGTGGCAAAACGCTCTGGCTGTCAGGCCGGAACCCGACACCTCAAAAAAGCTGCCGAAGCGATCCTGTGCCCGTACGGTAACGGTTTCGGGCCGTGTCACGATCCCATAGACACCGGGGACGCTGAGGCAACCCTCCGTTCCCGTCTGTTCGCCGGATACGGTGACGATTTCGGGGTTTATGAGTTCCAGAACACATTCTTCCATCGCCTCGCCCTCGCCCGTCGTGTCAACAACGAGAACAGCGCGGCGCAGAACGCCGACCTGGGGGGCCGCGAGACCGACGCCGTCAGCGTTTGAGAGCGTTTCGCGCATATCGTCCAAAAGCTGATGCAAGCGTGCATTAAAGTCCGTCACGGCGCGGCTTTTTTTATTTAAAGTCCTGTCGCCGTCTTTTAAAATCTGTCGAAGCGCCATAGTGATTCCTATTCTCCGGCTGCAATTCGTTAGCCGCTCATTCCAGCCCGGGAAAATGAGCGTTACAGGTCATAAGGGTCGGCGTCCGCGTAAACGTGAACCCCGCGAAACGCTTTATCGGCGGCAAATTGCCGAATAACGTGGGCAACTGTGTCACGCAGTTGCCGCGATGTCCGAAGGCTTAATAAAATCCGGTATCGGTATCTGTTGTTCACACGCATAACGGCGGCGGGTACAGGGCCCATCACGCGCACGTCTTCTCCCGCCAGATAGTTTAACAGCGTCGACTTCAGCGTGACACAGCCGCGCAGGACGGTTGTCTCGTCGGTACCGGAGGCCGTCAGCATGATGATGTCACTGAAAGGCGGGCTGCCGGCCAGCTGCCGCAGCGCCAGCTCGCGGGCATAGAAACCGTTATAATCCTGACGCGCGGCAAGGCGGATCACGTCGTTCGTCGGCGTCAGCGTTTGAATAACGGCTCGGCCGGGCTTGCTGCCGCGCCCGGAGCGCCCCACAACTTGTGTGATGAGCGAAAAGGTGCGTTCGTGCGCTCTGAAATCATTGATATAGAGCATTTGATCGGCTGAGAGGACACCGACAAGCGTAACATTTTCGAAGTCAAGACCCTTGGCCACCATCTGCGTGCCAAGCAAAATCGGTATGCGTTTTTCGCGAAAACGCGTTAGATGCTCTTCATGTGTACGCGCCAGCGTCACAGTGTCCGTATCCATGCGGATGATTCCGACGCCGGGAAAAAGCGCGTTGAGCTCTGTCTCCGCCTTTTGCGTCCCCGCGCCGGTATAGCGGAGCTTGCCGCCGCATTCAGGGCAGTCGCCGCGCGACGGCTCGGAGTAACCGCAGTAATGACACATCAAGCGCCCGTTTGCCGAGTGGTATGTGAGCGACACGCTGCAGCGTTGGCATGTAAACGTATAGCCGCAGGCAGGGCACGCCACAAGCGGCGTATCGCCGCGCCTGTTGAGAAACAAAATACTTTGCTCGCCACGGTCGATATTCGATGCCAGCTCCCGGCGCAAAACCGCCCCGATGATCCCGCCGTTGCCGTTTTTAAGCTCTTCTTTCATATCGGCAATGATAACGGGCGGCAGATCACCGTCGTTAAAGCGCGTTTCAAGGCGATAAAGCGTATATTTGCCCGCTTCGGCGCTGTACATCGACTCGACAGACGGCGTTGCCGAGCCAAGCACAAGCAATGCCCCCGCACTGACGCAGCGGTACTTGGCAACGTCGCGCGCGTGATAGCGCGGTATGTTTTCCGATTTGTACGTGTGCTCATGCTCCTCGTCAATAATGAGAAGGCCAAGGTCCTTGACGGGCGCGAAAACGGCCGAACGCGTACCGATGACGACACGTGCCGAACCGGCTTTAATCCGCTTCCACTCGTCAAACCGTTCGCCGAGACTCAAAGCCGAGTGGAGCACGGCGACACGGTCTCCGAAATACGCCGTAAAGGTCGAAAGCAATTGCGGCGTGAGCGCAATCTCCGGAACAAGAATGACGGCGCTGCGGCCAGCTTCAAGCGTTTTTTCGATCAGCATTAAATAGACGGCTGTTTTACCGCTGCCGGTCACGCCATGTAAAAGCGCCGCTTGCGGCGTTGCCTCAAAAAGCTGCTGAACGAGCCCGTCGAAAACACGCTGTTGCGCGTGATTGAGCGTAATCGGATCCCCGGTGACCGTCTTGACGGCCGGACGGCGCAGGACAATGTGCTCTTCCGTTACGACAGCGCCAGATGTTATAAGCGCCTTGATGCTGGAGCGTGACGCGCCCGTAAAATACAAAAGCTCCGGCACGGAGACAGCGCCGAGCTGGGCAAGCAGCTCCAGAATCGTCGCCTGCTGGCGCGCGCGCGCACGCTTTTGACCGGCCAGACAGAGCGCCTCCTCCGCCGGTATGGCAAGCGAAACAAGCGTCACTGTCTTGTCGCCGCTGCGCAAAACGCCGTCCTTCAGCCACATCCCAGCCGGCAGCATCGCCTTTGCCGCGTCATAAACAGTACAAAAAAAACGGTCGCTCATCCACAAAGCCAGCTTTAAAAGCGCATGACTTAAGACAGGAGAAGCATCGACACACGATTCAATTGCTTTAAGCGCTCTTTCGCCGCTTCCGGCCGTTACCGATAAAACGAGCGCCTCTGTTTTGCGGTTGCCTTTCCCGAACGGGACGCAGACACGGACGCCCGGTACGACCGTATCGGCAAGGTGCGCCGGAATTTTATAGTCATACGGCCTGTCGATATGGTACGTGCCGACAGCGACGGCCAGCTTCGCAACCGAAAAGTTTTCCACAGCGGGAAGCTCCCTTCCCATGTTATGAGCGTTCCACGTCAGCAGATTTTTTCATAGTTAACGCGCACATCGCCATTGGCAATTTCCGAAATCGCACTGGAGACCGGCTTTTTCGTCAGCGGCTCCCCTGTTTCCTCACTTTTGATGGCAATTTCGCGCGCCCGCTGGGCGATCACGTTAACGAGCATGTATCGGCTGTTTACCTTTTCGAGAAGGTCTGATAAAGACGGATATAACATAAAAAAGCACTCCCATATCATAGCGGGTGCCTCTCGGCTGCCCGCTGTAGTCTATTAATCTGTCGTACTGTCCATGATATGCAGGATCTCACGCGAGGCCGTTTCAACGGTATCGTTGACGACAACATAGTCGTAGCCGTCCTTTTCCAAAAGCTCCGACCGCGCGCGCAAAAGCCGCCCAGCAAGCTTCTCTTCATCGTCGGTACCGCGCGACCGGAGACGGCGCTCAAGCTCTTCCATACTCGGCGGCACGATAAAAATCGTCACAGCCTCCGGCATGGCCGCTTTGACCTGCTTGCAGCCGACGACATCAATGTCGAGGATGACGTCTTCCCCGGCGGCCAGATGGTCTAGAACCGCCTTTTTCGGCGTGCCGTAATAGCTGCCGACGTATTCGGCGTATTCCAGAAAGTCACCGGTGCGGATGCAGTCTTCAAACGCTTCACGCGTTAAAAAGCGGTAGGAAATGCCGTCTGCCTCGCCCTGTCGCGGCGGCCGCGTTGTGGCCGAAACGGAAAAAACAAGCTCCTGATTCATCTGCATCAGCCGCGCGATGACAGTGCTTTTTCCCGTGCCGGACGGCGCTGAAATGATAAATAGGCGACCGCGCCGCTTATTCCGCATCATCGTCCTCCTCCGGCGCTTCCGGCTCACCCTTGACCGTGAGGCGACCGGCGACCGTCTCCGGCTGGATAGCCGATAAAATGATGAAGCCGCAGTCTGTGATGATAACGGCACGCGTTCGGCGGCCATAGGTTGCGTCAATCAGCTGGCCTTTTTCGCGCGCGTCGGAAATGATGCGCTTAATGGGGGCCGATTCCGGGCTGACAATGGCAATGAGCCGCCCCGCTGAGACCATGTTGCCAAATCCGATGTTAATAAGCTTCAACGCCGTCACCTCACTCGATATTTTGTGCCTGCTCACGGATTTTTTCAATTTCCGCTTTGATGTCGACGACGAGGCGAGCCATGTCGGCGTCGTTGCCCTTTGAGCCGATTGTATTGGCTTCCCTGTTAAGCTCCTGAATGAGAAAATCGAGCTTTCGACCGACGGGCTCGCGCGCTAAAAGCATGGACCGGAGCTGACCGATGTGGCTTTTCAGACGGACCGTCTCCTCTGAAACCGCGACGCGATCGGCAAAGATAGCCGCTTCCGTCAATATGCGGTTTTCATCGATATTTGATGACTGCAAAACCTCGTTCATTTTCGTCAATAGACGTGCTCTGTAATCGGCGACCGTCTTCGGGGAAAGCTCTTCGGCCTTTAGCGTCAGGCGCTCAATCTCATTGAGGCGCTCGGCGATATCGGACGCCATATTTTCGCCCTCGCGGGCGCGCATTTTGTCAAAGTCTGAAAGCGCCGAGGCTAAAACGGCGGCGATATCGCGCGCGAGCACGTCGGCGTCGGCTTCATTCTTTTCAAGGAGCAAAACGTCCGGAAAGCGCGTAAAATCGGCGGCCGTTATGGTGTCGGAAAAACCATACGTTTCAGAGAGCGTTTTTAAAGCAGCGGCGTACGCGTCGGCAACCGGCTTGTTGACCGAAATCGTCACCATATTGGCACGAGATGAATCAATCGTCACGAAAACGTCAACCTTCCCGCGGGAAATGCTTTTCGTCACAAGCGCTTTGAGCGTCTCCTCCGCCGCGCTGTAAACGCGCGGCATACGGATGGTGCAGTCCATATATCTGTTATTAACGCTTTTGAGCTCCACCGTAATGTCGATATCACCGGAGGCACCATTGGCACAGCCGTAGCCTGTCATACTTTTGATCATAAGTCACCTGTCACTGTTATTTTTTCGAATATTGCGCGAAATACGGACGATATAAAACCCAATTAGACGGCGCAGCCCGATGTCAAAAACGACAAAAACAGCACTTCCTGCGAGATAGGCAAGATAAACGGGCAAGGAAGTCAGAAAACGGTCATAAACAAGTGCTTTGAAAAGAAAAAGAACAACCGTCAGCACCGCGTTGAAAACAAGGAGTTTGACCGCCCAGCCCAGCCATACCGGCTTGAGGCGCTCTGCCAGGCTTTTTAAGACTGGATAATAGCCGAAAAAAAGCGCGTATAAAAGAACCGCCGCCTTATCCGGCACGAAAAGCGCCGCTAAGCCCGTACTGACAAGATAGACGAAAACACCCGCTTTCATTCCGCCTTCAATAACGGCAGCCACGCCAAATAGAGACGCGGCAGCAATCATGCCGAGCTGTCCCGTCGGCAGAATGTTTGCCAGATACAGAAATACAAGCGTCAGGGCCGACATAACGGCCGTCACCGTCACGGTGCGCGCGCTGCCTCTCATTCCCTTAACAATGGCAGCACATATCGGCACAGAGGAGCGCCGTGCAGATATCACACGCGCTGCACCCACCGGCCGGTGCGCCATACTGATAGCCAAACGGGCTGTACCCTGTCCCGGCGCGGCTCATGAAGTTGAGCGCCTGTACATATTCCTGATTGCCCGGCTCCATAGAAACGGCCGTCTGGTAATACTGCATTGCGTCATCCAGCCAGCCCTTGCGGTAACAGACGCTGCCCATGAGAAAATGCCATTCGGCGCTTCGTGACGAGGAGGCGTTTAAAAGCTCCTCTGCCTGAGCGATATTCCCGGCGTTAATCGCCATGCGGACTTTCGTAAACTCGGGGCTTGACCCCGTCGAGCCGGTATAAGCGCCCCCGCCGTATCCGCCGCGGCCCGCGCCGGAGCCGCCGTATCCGCCGGTCCGGCCTTTTGTGACCGCATCATACGCCTCGTTAATTTCCTTCATTTTTTCCTGTGCCAGATCAGCAAGTGGGTTGTTGTGATAATTATCCGGATGGTATTTTCGAACAAGCTCGCGGTAGGCTTTTTTTATCTCGTCGTCCGAAGCGTTTGGCGCAACGCCGAGGACGCTGTATGGATCATTCATGTTGTCGGCCCATTCCCTTTGATTTTGTTTCGTTGTTAATATCAAGCAGCACGCGCGAACACATGTCCGGCATGCCGAGATAGAGGATATTCTGGACGACCAGCGTCCAAGGCCCGGGCTCCCGGAGCTCAAACGCGGCGGCGGCCAACGCACAGGAGTGTAAAAGCGTCGTCTCCAATATTTTTCTGTCGTTGTCTGAAACCTGCCCGTCCGCCAAGGAAAAGCGGCGCGCGACGGGGTTAAACGAGCCTGATTTTAAATCTTTTTGCAAATCGTCACAGGCGTCGATGATGTATACAAAACGGCCAATGTGGTATAAAAGTTGCTCCAAGGGCTTATTCCCGCCCGGCGCCAGACCCGCCGTCAGTAAGGCAAAGCAGTCGGCGCAGGCATCGAGCGTTGCTGAGGCGTTATTCTCCAGTGCGTTGAGGCGCTTTAGCGCGGTTTGCACATGCCGTTCAAACGCCGGGTGTTTTTTGGCGGCTTTTTTGTAAGCGCCGCGGTAGGCAACGGACAGAAGCCTGTCCGGCAGCGCTTTGAAAAAAGTCTCGTCCTGCGCCGTGTCACGCAGCTTCCAATACGCCAAAATGACGCTGTACCCGGCGCAGTCGTCCAACACCGGCGACGGTGTGCAGGCTTTCTTTTTAACAAACGGACTTGCCGGGCACCGGCGCGCGCAGACCTGCATTGCCGTTTTATTGTCCCACAGCAGCATGGCAAGCAGCGTGAAATCATATGTGAGCATGAAGCGGGCCAAAAAGCCATACTGCCTGGAAAGTGCGTGGCATAAGCCGCAGTAGAGCGACTTGTACGCTTCATACGAGCGCACCTTCAATTCGTCCTTATATGGCCTTATATAACCGAACATCGTTTTTAGGCCTTTGCGATTTTGACGGTGATTTTATACGTGCCGATGATTCCGGTTGAAGCCCCGCCGTTCAGCGTGACCGTCACCGGGACGGTATACGTCCCCGGCACAGTGCCGACGCTGCTGAGGTCTGCCGTGACGCGAAGGTCGGCGGCTGTCACCTTGCTTAAGTCATCAGCCTTCCCGCGGAGAACGACGTCAAGGCTTTTTGTCGTCACAACGGCTGTCATCCCGCTGGGGACGTTTGATGTTTCAAATGACGATGCCGTCACGTGCTTCGTCTCGAGACCGGAGACAGTCACGGTTACTTGTGCTTGCGTGAAACCTGATACATTCGTTGTCCCGTCAGGAAGCGCAAGCGTCAGCGTCTGTGTTGACGATGTCAAGAAAGATGTTGTATCGATTGTGCCGAGATTTAAGGCGGTCAGGCCGCCCAGCGTTTCGGTGTCGCCCGAAAGCGTGACGGATGCCGGTGAAACGGAAAATGTTGTATTTGAATCGTCGGCACCGGCACCGAATGTGAGTGTCACCGTCAGCGGTACGGTTTTTGTGATGACAACGGGAATCCGAACGTGCGCCGTCTTTTGGCTGAGTGTGATAAAGCTGGACTCTACGGCATTGCCGCCGTCATCCATCAGCGTCAGCGGAAAGTCGCCGTCAACCGTTTTCGTCAAATCGGCGTCCGACAAATCGGCAGACGCATAACTGACCCTGTCAATATCCGCTTTTGGGCCTGAAATTGTGATTGTTGACGGCGTGACTACCGTCGTGCCAACTTCATAGCCGTCGGCCATCGCTGACGATGGCGTCGCGTGGACGGGCACATCTTTTTTATCGATGGCATCAACCGTTATTGTAATCCTGTCAACAGACCTTGCCGCTATCGCAATCGCTGACGGTTTGATGCCAGCCGGATAACCCATTGTATAGGACAGCTCATAGACGCCTGCCGCTTTAATTCCGGAGAGGTCTACCGTTGCCGTCACGTTCGTATTCGAAAGCTGCGAGACGGTGTTGCGGCTGCCGAGGAGCTTGAGCGTCAGTATGTCGGCATCTGTTTTCGTAATCACGAGGTTTCTGCCGGCAAGCGTCTGTTGCCCGGCAAATGTTATTTTAATATCACTCACCGTCATCGTGACATCGGGGTTATTCACATACGCGACATAGAGCCAGATCGTAACCGAAGCAAGGACGGAAAATATGATATAAAACGCCTTGCTTTCGATCATTTTGTTAAAGCGTTCTCTCACCGTCATTTTCTCACCCTCAGCTTGTCCCGGAAACGGCCGTCCGCCGGGCCGTCGTCACTTAAAAGCTCATTGCGCAAAAGCTTTTCAAACGTATCATGCGCCAGATGGCGCTTGAGCATACCGTCCACGGCGACGGAGATGGAGCCCGTCTCCTCCGAGACGATGACGACAACGGCGTCGGACACTTCGCTCACGCCGATGCCGGAGCGGTGGCGCATGCCGAGCTCGCGGCTGATATTCGAATTTGATGACATCGGCAGCATGCAGGAGGCGGCTATTATGCGCCCGTCACGGACGATAACGGCCCCGTCATGCAGCGGCGCTTTCGGATAGAAAATGCCGCCAAGAAGCTCTGGTGAGACGACGGCGTCAAGCCGCGTGCCGGTCTTGATATAATCAATGAGCGCGATTTCGCGCTCAAAAACGATCAGTGCGCCCGTTTTCTTTTTAGACATCTCTGTGCACGCGGCAACCGTGCTTGTAATACTGGCCTCTATACTGCTCAGTTTGACGGGGTTTCCAAAAAACGATTTGAAGCGGCTGCTGCCCATTTGCTCGAGGAAGCGACGCAGCTCCGGCTGAAAGAGGATGATTAAGACAAGCGCCCCGAGCTTCATCGTCTGGCCGAGCAAAAAGTTAATGACGCTGAGGTTTAATAGGCTTGACAGCCACATAACGGCCAAAAGCAGAACGATGCCCTTGATGACGCTGGCAGAGCTTGTTTTGCGGACGACCGTGATGATCCGATAAATCAGAAAAGCGACGATTGCGATGTCCAGCACATCCCAAATCGTCACGGTCTGTATAAAATTCAGAGAGACACGGAGAATTTCACTCACAGAATTCATACCGAATACATCCTCAAACGTCATCTTCATAAAAGCCGGACGCCGACTTCACGGCCAGCCGGCGTTGTACCACCGGTTTAAGCTGCTTGTATCATTATATAATAAATATGGAAAATTGGCAATCTACTTATGTGTAAACAATTTGTATCAAAAGCACGAGAAAACCGTCATTTCCAATCGTCTCAAGCGTGTTGAGACGCAATCTCCCCGACGGCGCGGCAAAAAACGTCTATCTCCCGCATCGTTGTGAAGGACGAGACGCTCGCGCGCACCGTACCGGTTGAAAGCGTCCCCGCCGTTTTATGCGCAAGGGGCGCGCAGTGCAGGCCGACGCGGACGGCAATGCCGCGTTTTGAAAGCTCTTCCCCAACCGTCTCACACGCCATGTTATCGACAACGAACGATAACACACTGCTTTGAAACGCTAAATCGTCGCTTATCATGAGCCGTACCCCCTTGTGGCGAATGAGCATCTCGGCGGCATATTTCACAAGGTCACGTTCATGCGCGAGAATGTTTTTTGGGCCTTTTTTGCGCACATAGTGAAGCCCCTCCAAAAGCCCGGCAATCCCCGGCATATTGTGCGTTCCGGCTTCCAGTCTATCGGGCAGCATCGGCGGCATATCACGCGAGAGCGAATGGCTGCCCGTTCCACCTTCTATTATGCCCTGCGGAACGCCAGCGCATAATAAAAGACCCGTCCCCTGTGGCCCGTAAAGGCCTTTATGCCCCGGCATACAGATATAACTTGCCCCCAGGCCCTCAAAATCAATATCCAGAGCGCCGGCCGACTGTGAGGCATCTAATACGAATGGAATTTGACGCGCACGGCAGACCGCCGCCAGCCGCTCGGCAGGCTGGATATATCCAAAGACGTTTGAAACGTGGTTTAAAACGACGAGCGCCGTATCACTCGACAGATGGCTTTCAAAGGCGCACAAAGCCAGCTCCGGGTCAAACAGCGGTGCCGCGGCGACAACGACACGTGCGCCGACAGCGTGGAGCGGACGTGTCACCGCATTATGCTCATATCCCGATATCACGACCTTATCACCGCGTTTGGCAAGGCTTTTGATGGCAATATTTAAAGCGTGTGTGGCGTTAAACGTCAAAACAACCTGCTCCGGGTTTTTGACATTGAAGAGTTCACTAGCCGCTTCCCGGCAGGCAAGCGTCGTTTCTGCCGCGTCAAAAGCCGCTTTATGCGCGCCTCTGCCCGGCGTAGCGAGGCGGCACACAGCCCTTGAAGCGGCGCGCGCGACGGCCAACGGTTTAACGAGTGTCGTCGCGGCGTTATCGAGGTAGATCACAGCTGTACCTCGCCGAGATTCCCATCAGCGTATAAAACAAATATTTTCAGCGGATATAGCGCGGCGTCTTTCAGTAACACAAGCGCGTCCGACAAGTGCTTTGCCGACACCTTGACACAGTAGCCGCAGCCGTCCGACGAGACATGCTGCGGTATTTTTGTAATAATAGCAGTGATTCCGGCGCGTTCCAGCGCTTTGGCGGAACGCTGCGCATATGTGAGCGAGCGGCAGATCAGAAGATAATAAACCACGAAACGGCTCTCCTCCCAACTTGTATTAAACCGGCGGTCCGCCCGCCGTTCAACTTATCATATGCCGCGCACCGTGTTTGCGATTAAAAAAAACGCACGCCGATTTTATTCGGCGTGCGACAGGAAGCTTCATTATTTGACAGACGTTTAGACCGTACTATCCTCTTTTTTCAAGAAGCACAACGGCGTGGGCCGCCATGCCGAGCCCTTCGCCCGTAAAACCCATTTTTTCTTCCGTCGTCGCTTTGACACTGACGGTATCAACCGGCACATCAAGCGCCACGGCGACGTTTTCGCGCATCGCGTCAATGTACGGCGCAAGGCGCGGGCTTTGACAAATAATGGTCATATCAGCATTTGAGAGCTGATAGCCAAGCGCTTTCACGCGCATGTAAACCGTTTTTAACAGCTTCATACTATCGGCACCGCGGTACGTCTCGTCACTGTCGGGAAACATTTTGCCGATATCGCCGAGCGCGAGCGCCCCTAAAAATGCATCCATCAGCGCATGAACGGGGACGTCGGCATCCGAGTGGCCGTCGGGCCCAACGTCGCTCGGCACAACGACCCCGCACAGAATACAGGGACGATCTTTTAGAAAGCGGTGTGCATCATAACCGTGACCGATTCTCATCATGATTTCCTCCGCATGTCAAGGATGGCGTTTGCAAAAGCTATGTCTGCTGCCGTCGTTAGTTTGATGTTCTCACGCGCACCGGGTGTCAGATGCACGGGATAGCCAAGCGATTCAACGGCCATGCAGTCGTCTGTGACCGTGATGCCTTTTTCCAGGGCGTGATGCAACGCACCTTTAAGAATAGCTGCATCAAAGACTTGCGGTGTCTGAATTTCAAAAAGAGTGCTTCTGTCAAGCGTTCTAATAACCGTCCCGTTTTTCGCCTCCTTGACCGTCGACACAACGGGGACAGAGGGCGCAGCCGCGCCGTATTGCGCAGCGGCTGAAACGGCGCTTTGTATAACCATCTCCGTCACAAAGGGGCGCGCCCCATCGTGAACGGCGATCAGTTGCGTGTCCTCCGGAACCTCCAGCGCGCCCCTGTAAACGGATTCCTGACGGCTCTCCCCACCCGCGACGACCTTGAAGATCTTTTTAATATGATGTGCGCGGCATAAAACGGCAACAGCATCGATATCTGGCTTGCGCGTGACAACGACAATATCGTCAATGGCGTCACAGCTATCGAGTGCCAATAACGTCCATACCAGCACAGGCTTGCCGTCAAGCTCGACAAACAGCTTATTCCGTCCGTCCATCCGGGTTGATGAGCCGGCAGCGGCAACAACGGCCGCACACCGGATGCCGCTTTGCTTTTTTTTCTTTTTCGTCAGCCCGAAGGCCATCCGGCTTCCCCCTTTTCCTCGTACGCCGAATAGATAAAAAGCGGCGAGTCAGGCTCGCCGCAGAAGGCCGGATTCAAAACCGGCCGCGTTATGCTAAAACCGCGTTAATACGCGTTTCTACTTCCTCATAGCTGGAATGCTGTGATAAAACGATTTCGGATATCAGAATCTGTTTGGCAGAGTGGAGCATTTTACGCTCACCGGTGGATAAGCCTTTTTCAACGTCACGCGCCATGAGGCCCTTGACAACACGCGCAACCTCCAGCAAATCGCCGCTTTTCAAACGCTGCATGTTTTCCCGGTAACGTCTGTTCCAGTTGGCGGTCATATCCGCTTCAATACTGGCAATGGCGTTTAAAAGAGATTCGGCTTCATCAAAATCGACAATCGGCCGAACGCCGATGGCCGCGCTGCTCTCCGTCGGAATCATAACGACCATGCCGCCTGCCGGCATCCTGAGAATATAATACTGCCGCGTCATCCCGTTGATCTTTTTTTCCTCAATACTGTCAATAATACCCGCCCCATGCATCGGGTGCGCAATCATATCACCAATTCTGAACATACCCTACTCCTCTGCTTCCGCTCAGCGCTGCCGGGCACCACCCAGTCTGCCGATTGGATAACATAACTATTATATACCTTTTTTGCGTGTGATATCAAGCTTTTTTCTCATCTGATTTTCATTTCTAGATGTTGGAGGTACTGTTTTCGGCAAAATTCGGTCATTTTATCTGATTTTAAATACTACTATATTTTCCCATTACGGCAGAAAAATAAACCGGAAACGGCTTTTGCCGTTTCCGGTCTGTCGATTTTTCGTTTTTATTCCGCCGAATCGGCGTCGTCAGCTGTATCCTGACCGGGCATCAGCGCGCGGATAGAAAGTGATACCTTATGCTTATCTTGATCGATATCGGTGATTTTGACAGTAACGGTATCGCCTTCCGCAACGGCTTCAGACGGCAAGCCGATCCGATGGTCAGTAATCTGCGAAATGTGAATCAGCCCGTCAACACCCGGCATGATCTCGGCAAACGCACCGAACGGCATAAGCTTGACGATTTTAACGGTAACCGTATCGCCAATCTTGTTGGTGGAGACGAATTTTTCCCACGGATTGTCGTCTTTCGTCTTATAACCGAGAGAAATCTTTTTCTTTTCCTTATCAAAGCCGATGACGTAGACCGTGATCTCGTCGCCGATCTTCAAAACATCCGACGGCTGATGGATTCGCGTCCAGCTCAGCTCAGAAACATGCACCATACCGTCAATGCCGCCGATATCGACAAAAGCGCCATATGACGTCATGGACTTAACAACACCCTGATATTTTTTGCCGATTTCAATCTCGTTCCAGATCTGGTCGGACTTTTCACGACGTTCCTCATTTGCGACGGCGCGAATAGAACCGACAACGCGGCGTCTGGGCTGATTGACCTCGGTAATGCGAAGGCGAACCTTCGTCTTCACGAGCGCTGACATCGGCTCATCCTTCGAAAGGCCCGTCTGTGATGCCGGAACAAAAACGCGGACACCCTTGACAGAGACGACGACACCGCCCTTGTTCTCCTCGGTAACAACGCCCTCTACGGTCGTTCTTTCATTTTTGGCCGTCTCAACGTCTTCCCAGTTTTTTACAGAGTCAAGGCGTTTTTTAGACAGCATAACGGTTCCTTCAATGTCGTTAACACGAAGGACAAACGTCTCGATCGTGTCACCGACCTTGAGCATATCTTCCAATTTGACCGTCGGGTCATCCGTCAGCTCGGAAATCGGTATGTATCCCGACTGCTTTGTACCAAGATCGACGGAAATTTCTGTCGGTGTGATGGCGGCGACAACGCCGGTCACTTTTTCCCCAGTATTTAAAGTTTTTATTGATTTTTCGAGCATTTCCTCGAAGGACTCCGCGACCTCCGCGGCGCCGGACTGGCCCGCTGCAGGCTCCTCAGCTTGTCCGGTAATGCCTTCGATTCTTGTTTCTTCACTCATTCTCTGACAGACCTCCTTAATTATCCACGCCGGCGTCGAGGCCCCTGCCGTGATCCCGACCGTATCCGTTTCCGAATATTTGGAGATATCAAGCTCATCAGCTGTTTCAACAAAGGTGACCCTATCGCAAAACTCTCTGCAGATATCGGCCAGCTTCAGGCTGTTGGCACTGGAGCGGCCGCCGATCACAATCATCGCGTCGGCAAGACGGGATAATTCCTTTGCCTCTTCCTGGCGTCTAAACGTGGCGTTGCATATTGTATCAAATATTTTAAGATTTGTACACTCTTTTTTTGCTGTGTTTAAGCATTTTTCGAAGTTTGAGCGAAGGCTCGTTGTCTGACAAACTATGGATACAGGCGCTTTTTTCCAGTCCGGGAATGCGCCAAAAAATTCTTCCATTTCTTGCTGTGTTTCTATAATCTGGCACCCCGCGCACCAGCTGGATATCGCTTCCACCTCAGGGTGGTGCCGCTCTCCAATGATTAAAACTTGTCTGCCAGCGGCCGACTCACCGCGGACAATTTCATGGATTTTACGCACATCCGGGCATGTGGCGTCAACAATGGTGACGCCGTTATAGGACAGTGCCTCCAGCTCCTCTTTTTTAGCACCGTGCGAGCGGATAATCACCGTGTCGCCCGACTGCGCGGCCGTCGCGTTATTTATTTCGCCGATGCCCTTTTGCGCCAGCATCTCGGTAACGCTTTTATTATGAATTACGGGGCCGAGTGTCTTGCAGCCGCAGTATTTCTCTGCCGCTTCCTCGCAAAGCGCGACGGCCCGGCGAACACCGAAACAGAAGCCGGCCGATTTGGCCAGAATAATCTTCATCGTCTCTCCTTACTGTCGGAGCAGCGCGATTTTTTCCATCATGTCGTCGGCAAGGCGCATATAAGCGTCGTTAGAAAGCTTTTTCCGTTCGGGGTTGACGAGATACGGTACGCCAATCACAATGGTGTACCGATGAAAAATCCTCTTGTCCGATGGGATATAAACGGGCACGACAGGCACGTTCATCTGATCGGCCATTTTGACAGCGCCGAGCTTCGCCTCAACCTTCTCATCACTGCGCACGCGTTGGCCCTCCGGGAAGATGAGCATCTTCTCGCCTTCCTTGAGGTATTTGAGCGTCTTGCGGATTGCGCCGACATCACTGATGCTCCTGTCGACAGGAAAGCTCCCGGCTGCCCTGTATATCGCCGACAGAATCGGTACGTCAAAAAGCTCTTTTTTACCCATCATGTGCAGGTGATTATTGATACCCGCGGCTAAGCCGACAAAAATGGGGTCGAGGTTGCTGGTGTGGTTTGCACAGAAAACAGCCGCCCCTTTCGGGACGTTTTCACGGCCGCGAAACCGCAGCCAGTAAAACGGAAACAAAAATAGTCTTAGAATAATGTAAAGCCATCTGTATGCACGGAATTCTTTGTTCATAAGCCCAGCCTTTCCTGCGCCAGACATTGAATCCTCAGGAGCGTATCGTCCAGCGTCATATCCGTCGTATCGAGCAGGACAGCGTCCGCTGCCGCTTTAAGCGGCGCGTTTTGGCGCGATGTGTCGTTTTCATCACGATAAACAAGGTCGCGGCGCACATCATCAAGCGTCGTATCGATACCCTTCACACACAGCTCCTCATAGCGCCGTCGCGCGCGGACATCCGTTTCAGCCGTTAAAAATATTTTCAGACCTGCGTTCGGCAAAACAACCGTACCGATATCGCGCCCATCCATCACAACATCGTACGTTGATGCAATTTCCCGCTGCATGGATAGGAGAAAAGCGCGAACAGGCGCCATCGCCGAGACATCGGAGGCGTAGATCGACGCTTCTGGCAGCCGGATCTCTTCCGTGACGTCCGCGCCGTTTAAAATCATCCGCTGGATGCCGGAGGGATCATAGCGCATTTCAAGGTGAATTTCCGGCAGAAGTGCCGTCACAGCGGCTTCATCCTTGGACGCAACACTGTTTTTCAGAACATAGAGGCCGACTGTTCTGTATAAAGCGCCCGTGTCGACATAAATTAGCCCGAATTTTTGTGCCGTCAGCCGGGCCAGGGTACTCTTCCCAGCGCTGCTCGGGCCGTCTATGGCGATGCTTCGTTTTTCCATGAGATGTATCCTTTCAAGGTGCCCCAGTTTATCGAGAAGGCTGTATATGGCTGCCGGCGGCATAGGCCGTCGACCACGCAATCTGTAGATTAAAGCCGCCGGTGTACGCGTCGGCATCGATAATTTCTCCGGCAAAAAAAAGACCGCTAACACGCTTTGATGCCATCGTCGTCGGGTTAATCTCGCGCGTATCGACGCCGCCGGACGTGATGATGGCCTCGTCAATCGGGCGCGGGCCTATCACATCAAGTACAAACGCCTTCAAGACGGATAAAAGCGCGGCGCGCTGCGCGCGCGTCACCGAATGGACTTTCGTGTCCGCTGGAACGCCGCTGCGCTCAATGACGACTGGAATCATCGTCCTGTGCAGCAAGTCGCCCAAAGCATTGGCAAAGTCCCGGTTTTGGTATTTTTCAAAATCGCGCCGGATGCGCGCGTCGAGCTTCTGCTCGTCGAGCGCCGGCTTGAGGTCAATTGCGAGCGTATATGTTTTCCCGGAAAAATCGCGCATGTGCGCGCTTGCCGATAAAACGAGCGGCCCCGAGACACCGAAATGCGTAAAAAGCAGCTCGCCGAAATCCTCAAAGACCGGTTTCCGGCCGCCGTCTCGCACTGTCAGGCGGACATTTTTAAGCGTCAGCCCCTGCATGCGCGCGCAGATGTCTGGCGACGCTTCCAGCGGCACGAGGGAAGGCTTCGGCGGGATGATGGTGTGGCCTAAGGATTCAGCCAGCGCATAACCGTCGCCCGTCGCGCCCGTTCGCGGATAAGAGAGGCCGCCGGTACAGAGGACGGCGGCATTGCAAAGAATCGTTTCCCCAGGCGTCACAACACCCGTTACAGAACCATTATCAGTCAAAATCGACGTTGCCGCAGCCCGCTTTATCAAAACGCCCGATTGCTCGGCAAAACGCCTGAGGGCTAAGACGATGTCGGAAGCCCTGTCCGAAACAGGAAAAACCCTGTTCCCGCGCTCTGTCTTGAGCGGCACACCGAGCTTTTCAAACAGCGCCATCGCGTCCTGCGGTGAAAAGGCATTCAATGCGCTTTGGAGAAAACGGCCACCCGTCGGGATGTTGTCCAAAACATCACGAATTGTGCAGTTATTGGTCAGGTTGCAGCGCCCTTTGCCGGTGATGGAGAGCTTGACGCCGAGCCGTTCATTTTTCTCCAACAGTAAAACGCGCCGCCCGTTTGAGGCGGCAACGGCGGCACAGAGCATGCCGGCAGCGCCGCCGCCGATGACAACAGCATCATACATCTGTCTTTTCGTAAACCTCGTTTTCGTCCCAAATGCTTTCCAGCTTTTCAAAGTTGGAAAAGAGGTCGCCCTCCGCCTTCGCGCTGGCAGCAACAATAAGGGCGTTGACAAGGCTTAACGGCGCAACGAGGGTATCGAGGAAAGAAACCATGTCGCTTCTGGCATAAAGTGCCGTCGTCGCCAGCTTGGCGATAGGCGAGGCGGGCGTATCGGTAATACCGATGACGTCTGCCCCCATATCGCGCGCGTAGCGCATTGCTTTGATGGTGCGTCGCGAATAGCGCGGAAACGACAGCGCGATAAAGACATCGCCTTTCGTGATGCGCAAAATCTGCTCAAATATTTCACCGGCCGAGCTGCCATTGATGATCCGGACGCGGTCGAACAGCAGATTGAAATAAAAGCCCATAAAATTGGCCAGCGCAGAGGCCGACCGCAGGCCGAAAATGTAAATATTCTTAGCTTTGACGATGGTGCTCACCGCCGCTTCAAAATCATCTCTGTTTGTCTCCTCCATCGTCTGGCGGATCTGCTCAATATCGGATGACAAGACGAGTGAAAGAATGTCCTGACTTTCCATCAATTCACGAGAAACCTGAATCCGCTGAACGGATGTGAGACAGTTGCGCACCGTATCCTGCAGTGCCCGGCGCATTTCGGGGTAGCCGTTATAGCCGAGCTCGGCGGCAAAGCGGACAACCGTCGACTCGCTGACGTCGACAACCTGGCCAAGGCGGCTGGCCGTCATAAACGCTGCTTTCTCGTAGTTTTCAAGAATATATTTGGCAATGCTGCGTTGTCCTTTGGAAAAGCTAGGCGACGCCGCTTCAATTACACTCAGGATGTCCTGATCCATCGGTATGCCTCCCATTGCGTACGGCGCTTTTCATCGCATGGCGCCTTATGGGAATATCATACTATGATTTTTTGATAAATCAAGGCAATTTTGCAATTTTGCGCTCTTCTTCCTGCATATTTCCGCGCAGACGGGCAATTTCGCTTGCCGTCAAAAATCGCCAAGCGCCTGTTTTGAGGCTCCCTAACGTCAGACCGCCCTCCTCAACGCGCGTGAGGGATTTGACATCCAGATTGACCGCTTGGCACATTTTTCGCACCTGTCTGTTGCGCCCCTCGTGGATGATTATTTCCAGAAATCCGCCCTCCGGCGTTTTGTTCAAAAGGCGCACTTTGGCTGGTTTTATTGTGTAGCCGTCTATCACCATCGGCTGTGACAGCGGGGTGAGCGCTGCGTCAACGTCGCCTTTCACGCGCGCCCAATATGTCTTTGATTTCTCGTGCGACGGGTGCATGAGGATGTTCGCCAGTTCCCCGTCGTTTGTCAGCAGCAAAAGGCCCTCTGTGTTCATGTCCAGCCGCCCGATCGGATAGACACGCGCGCCGCAGTCTCTGACAATGTCGCAGACGCTGCGCCGCCCCTTCTCGTCGTGCACCGTCGTGACAAAGCCACGTGGCTTGTTGAGCATGATGGTGACCTTGCCCGACGCTTGCTGCAGGAGCGCGCCGTCAACCTCGATGACATCTATGTCGGGGTCGGCGCTCTCACCGAGCAAGGCCGTCACGCCGTTTAGGCGCACCCGGCCTTCCCGGATCATTTCTTCCGCAGCGCGGCGCGAAGCCACACCACGGGCAGACAGTATTTTCTGAAGGCGCTCCTTCATGCGATCTCCTTTAATGGCGGTACTTTGCGGTACCGCATAGCTTTCACGGACGGATGGCAGCGGCGTCGGCAGTGACAGCGCCCGTTTTATTTTTTCCCACACCGAAAGCGGCACGGTTTTGTCAAGCGCGACCGACGCGTCGTACACGAGCGGAATCGTTTTGACAGCTTTGCCGTTAATTTTAACCGTCAGCGTCCCGGCTGTCTGCCCCGCCGTCACCGGTGCATAGACAAATTTCGGTGCTGACCACGAATATTCAGCTTTGTCGTCTTTGCGGCAGACGATATCAGCCACGCCGTCAGGCCTGATGGGCACGTTTTCAGAAACGCCGGAAACGACGGATACGTCCTGCAGCCGGTCACGAACGGCATGGATATCGAGCGCGCGGTATTCCCCGCATGCCCAATCATACAGGGCTGAATGGTCGGCCCAGTCGTTGGTGTCACCGAGCGTAACACAGATGAGCGAGAGCCCGCCGCGCTCGGCGGATGAGACGAGCGTGCGCCCGGCTTTTTCCGTATACCCCGTCTTGACGCCAGTGACGCCGGGGCACGTCCAGAGGAGTCTGTTATGACTGACAAACGTCCGCCCGTCAATCGTCACCGTCTTCGTTGAAACAATTTCGCGAAACATATTGTTTTTCATAGCGGCCGCCGTAATCACGGCAAGGTCACGCGCCGAGCAGGACGCGCCATCTTCATCCAAGCCGTGCGGGTTTGCAAAATGCGCGTTCCGGCAGCCAAGAGCGGCCGCTTTTGTATTCATCAGATTGACAAATTTTTGAACGTCTCCCGAGACATGCTGCGCCAGCGCAATGGCGGCGTCGTTGCCGGAATCGAGCAGCAGCCCAAATAAAAGTGCGCGCACTGTCAGCGTCTCGCCCGGGACGAGGCCAATTGCCGAGCCGTCGACTGGCGGAAAATCATCCGGTATCCGCACCGACTCGTTTAAACCGGCGTGTTCCAAAACAACAAGCGCCGTCATAATTTTCGTCGTGCTGGCAATCAGCTGCGGCGCGTCGGCATTTTTCTCATAAAGTACCGTCTGTCCATCCAGCGACGTCACAATGGCAGCAAACGCCGAGTTTTCCGGCGCGGCGCTCCCGGCTGTTGCCTGTGCACCCACGGCGAGAATTGCGGCAATAAGACAGCACACTGTTAAGACATGCGCAGCGCGGCTCAGAGGCTCGTTCAATATATATGCGATTTTTCTTCTTTTCACGGCAAAGCACCACCCCTGTTTTGTTAAAGGCAGTGCTTATTATGGGCGCGCGGCGTGTCATTATCCGCCGCGCACCGATATACCAGTCATATCCAGAGAGATGCCGAAGGCGGCGTCAGTCCTTCTTAAACAGCTCCGAGACCTTGTCAATTACTTCAGGAACAAGCTCGATGATCCTGTCAACCGTTGTCGCCGCTGGCTCTGAGATGTTCATCAGGCGAATACTCGTACCCTTGACGATGAGAAATGCCACCGGCACAATACTGACACCGGCGCCGCTTCCGCCGCCGAACGAATTGTTCTGATTTTCGCGCTGATGTTTTGTCTGAAAATCGGACCCGCCGCTGGCGAAACCGAAGCTGACCTTCGAAATCGGAATGAGCGTAATACCGTCCGCCGTCATAATCGGCGAACCGACAATCGTGTTGACGTCGACCATTTCCCTGATTTTCTGCATCGTCGTCTCCATCAAATCGCCAATCGGATGTTTATCCATGTTTCAAACCGCCTTTCTCATGTATGCCGCTTTTTAAAAGTGCGAGCGCCGGGTTAAAGGCAATATAAATAACCTCCCACACGGCAAGGGACAGCCGGGCTTTGACATAAATATACGGCTCGCTGCTGTCAAAGCTAAATGAGGAGCGAAAGTCTCGACGCCGTATTTTAAAATTGTTTTCTAAAATCGGTATCAAAAACCCGAATCCGACCGACGATGCCCCGAACAAAAGCGCTGTTTCAGCCGGGTTGCCGGACGCGGCTGCATAGTAAACCGTCAGCTCTTTGATCAGCAGACGTCGTTTAAGCCGCCCAAGCGCCTCGGTAACCGTCGGCAGCGCCTCTTTTAAAAGCGCCGCGCGGCCGGGCATCTGCTTCTTTTCAGACACCGTCTTTTCCTTCGGCTTTTTTTTTGGCTGATCGGGATGGACGTTTATTTTAATCGGCCCGATAAAGACACATGCTGAAAAGCCATCGGCGCTGTAAACGAGCTCGGCACCGAGGCGCAAGATAGCCAGCAGCAGCAGGATCGCCGGGATCAATATAAGCGCGAGCATGTTAAACCTCCGCCGCCTGCATTAGGACAGGGCCGGGCACTGAGTCTTCGCCATCTGCAGCAGCACCATCGTCTGCCGCTTCATCACTGTCCGGTGCGTCAAGCGCGTCCGGCTGGCCGCTTTCCGGGAGTTCCGGCAAGTCCGTCACGGCGGAAATCCCAAACGTCCGTAAAAACGCCGGTGTCGTCCTGAATAAGAGGGGGCGGCCCGGGACGGAGAGGCGGCCGCACGGCTCGATGAGCCCTCTGTCCTGCAATAGCCCCACCGTATACGCACTGTCAACCCCGCGCACCTGCTCGATATACGTTTTTGTGACGGGCTGGAAATACGCGATAATCGCCAGCACCTCCAGCGCCTGCTGTGACAGCTGCGGCTGCTTGCGCGTCTCCAGCGCCATCCGGATTGTATCGGCATATTCCGGGGATGAGCAGAGCTGTACAGCCCTGTCAAGAAAAACGAGGCGAATGCCGCGGCGATCAAAAACATAGGCGTCACGAAGCTTTTCAGCCGCTTCGGTGACATCGCTTTCCGGAACGCCAAGCACCTGTGCGATTCTCATGAGCGCAACGGGCTCGCCGGACGCAAATAGTATGCCCTCTATAACGCGTTCTATGTCATTAATTTCCATAACCTTTTCCGTTCCGCCGCAGGGCGCGGCCCTTTGCTTTAAGGGTTACCATCGCCGCTTCCGGCGTCTGTTGTTTCATCATAGAGTCCGCCGTCTGAGGTGCCAGGAGAGAGCGTCAGCGCATCGTCACAGCCGTCGACACAGACGGCACCGGCACGGCACAGCTCCAAAACGGCAACAAAAACGGCGACCATCTCGGTTCGGCTCTGGCAGACGCCGATGAGCTCGGCAATGCGGCACATACCATAGAGCCGCAGGTGGAGCAGGATTTCCGATGTTTTTTCCGTGACGGGATATGTCATGCGTTTGGGGTACAAAACGGTTTTCTGCGCCAGCTGGGATTCAAGCTCATCAGCCGTCACCAGGCGTGTGATGACAGCCAGTAGCTCCGAAACGTCGTGCTCATAACGATAAGCGTCGTCCGGCTCGAAATATTCGGGCAGCTTGACCATCAGCCAGCCGTTTCGCTGCGCTAAAAGCGCCAGCTCCGCCGTAACGTCTTTGATCTGCGAATAAGCTTCCCGGCGTCGGACCTCCTCGAGTGACGAGATCAGCGCGTCCAGCTCGTCAACATCGTGCTCGCCGGAGAGGAGAACTTTTGTTTTAATATACAAAAGGTGCGATGCCATCGTGACGAATTCACTGGCGATTTCAAGGTCCATGGATGTCATCATATCGAGGTAGCCGAGATACTGCTCTAAAATCAGCGAGACGCTGATATCCTTAATTTCAATCTTGTTTTTGCTCAAAAGCTGCAAAATCAGTGTTAAGGGGCCGGAGAAATCTTCCATTTCTCCTTTTGACTTGACGACGCTTTTAAGTGTAAAAATCGGATTTTCCATCACGGCCCTCCGTCATGCTGATAATAGCTGATTGGAAAAAGCGGTGATGTTCAGCATCCAGTTGAACACCGACGTGCTTGCTGCGGACAGCAGGTTTCCTGTTGCCGGGAGCATGATGAGAATAATGAGCAGAATGAAGCCGTAGCGTTCAAAACGCATCAGTTTGGCCCACAACTCGTCGGACGCGACGGCAAAAAGAATCTTCGAGCCGTCAAGCGGCGGGACGGGCACCAGATTAAAAATGCCGAGCACGATGCTGAAATAGGCGATTCTCGCCGTTATTTCAGACACGAGGGCAGCTGCCCCGAAAAAGTGCAGCAGGATACCCAGTATAAACAAAAAGATAGCTGCCAGAACAAAATTTGAAACAGGCCCGGCCAGTGCCGTGAGCGCCATACCGGCCTTCGGGTTTTTAAAATTGCGCGGGTCGATTTGAACGGGCTTTGCCCAACCGAAGCCCAAAAATACAAACGCCAAAATCCCGACGGGGTCGATATGCCGGAGCGGATTAAACGAGAGCCTTCCCATCTGCTTGGCCGTCTTGTCACCTAAGAGTGCGGCCGTCAAGCCGTGTGACATTTCGTGAAAAACGATGCAGGTTAAGGCGGCAACGAGTGAAACAGCCATGTTCAGAAGCGTTGTCCAATTGAAGTTCTGTATGATGTTCGTCAAAGATACTCGTCCCCCTCAAGCGCTTATTATATCAATGTTTAGCAATATTTTCAATCTCTTTGAGCAGTCTGTCCCTGTTTGTGCCTTTCTGCGCTGAAAAGGGCAGTATTTCGGCGTCTGACGGCAGCGTTTCGGCAATCAGCGCCAGATTAGCTGTGCGCTCTGACGGGCGGAGCTTGTCAAACTTGTTGGCCAGAACGATATATGGCCGGGCCGTCGCGACAAACCAATTTGCCATGATAACGTCGTCGGCCGTCGGTTTGTGGCGCGCGTCAACAATCAGGATGCCGAGAGCAATCGTATCCGTCCGCTGGAAAAATGCTTCCATCAGCGTCGCCCAGCGCTTTTTCTCGCTGGGGGAAACACGCGCAAAGCCATAGCCGGGCAAATCGACAAAATAGATTGCGCCGTCAATAAGAAAATAGTTGATGTGCACCGTCTTCCCCGGCGTCGCGCCGACACGCGCAAAGTTTTTTCGGTTTAAAAGCGCGTTAATGACGGAGGATTTGCCGACGTTTGATTTTCCGGCAAATACGATCTGCGGCAGGCCGCCGGTCAGAAGACCCGACGGCTCTGCCGCTGACTTGATAAATTCGACTTTGTGGATATTCAACTTGATCCCTACTGTCTGATAGACGGGCCCGACTCAACACGGTCGCCGCTTTCGCCGAGGACGGGGCAGCGTGCCTCCTCCGGCTTAAACGGGACGACTGAAGAAAAATCAAGCGCGACTTTTATGATGTTATCGATGTGGTCGGCCGTGACGAAATTGAGCGCGCGGCGCACCGTCTGGTCGATTTCCTCCAGATTTGGCTCATTTTCCGCCGGAATAATGACGGTTTTAATACCGGCCCGCATGGCGGCCATCGTCTTTTCCTTCAAGCCGCCGATGGCAAGGATGCGCCCGCGCAAGGTAATTTCACCTGTCATGGCGAGGTCGCGGCGCACCGGTGCGCCGGTAAGAGCCGAAATGACGGCGACGGTGATGGCAATTCCGGCCGACGGGCCGTCCTTCGGTACGGCGCCCTCCGGGAAATGAATGTGGATGTCACGGTTTTTATAGAAATCCGGGTCGATGCCGAGCCATTCGGCACGGCTTCTGATATAAGTGACGGCCGCGTGCGCCGATTCCTTCATGATGTCGCCGAGGTTGCCCGTCAGTTCAAGCTTGCCGCTCCCGTCTAAAACACTCACCTCGACATCAAGCGTCTCACCGCCGACCGATGTCCACGCAAGACCTTTGACAAGGCCGATTTCGTCCTTCCCCGCAATGTTTTCCGGCTTAAATTTGCGTACGCCGAGATATTCTTCCAGCATGCCTGTGCTCAGGCTTGCCGATTTAATTTCCCCTGCGACGATTTTTGATGCCGTCTTTCGGCAGGCGGCGGCAATTTCGCGCTCCAATAGGCGGACGCCGGACTCGCGCGTGTAGCTTGAGATGATCTCTAAAATCGCGTCGTCACTGATTTTTAACTGCCGGGATGTAAGCCCGTGCTTTTTCCGCTGCTTCGGCAGGAGATGATCTTTGGCGATATGAAGCTTTTCCACATCGGTATAGCTGGAGAGCTCTATAACCTCCATCCTGTCGAGAAGCGGGCGCGGGATGGTGGACGTTGTATTGGCCGTCGTGATAAACATCGTTTCCGACAGATCAAACGGCAGCTCGAGGTAATGGTCACGAAACGTCGCATTCTGCTCCGGGTCGAGCGCCTCCAAGAGCGCCGATGACGGATCGCCGCGATAGTCGCTGCCGAGC
Organism: Oscillospiraceae bacterium ZGZL; assembly: GCA_038405045.1. GTDB lineage: Bacteria > Bacillota > Clostridia > Oscillospirales > Oscillospiraceae > Sporobacter. Next base: position 776,007 of record JBBZIV010000001.1, read on the forward strand.
TTATCAATTTCGTCGAGCAGGAGCAGCGGGTTTTTCGTCCCGGCTTGGCTGATGGCCGCAATGATGCGCCCCGGCATCGCGCCGACATATGTTTTGCGGTGGCCGCGGATTTCCGCCTCGTCGTGAATGCCGCCGAGAGACAAGCGCGCGAGCTTCCTGTTCAGCGCCTTTGCCACGCTGATGGCAATCGACGTTTTGCCAACGCCCGGCGGCCCGACAAGGCAGAGTATGGTGCCGTTTGCTTTGTGGGACAGCTGACGGACGGCGATAAATTCAACCATACGCTCTTTGACCTTTTCCAGACCGAAATGATCCGCGTCAAGTATTTTGCGCGCCAAGGCAGTATCCGTTCGCTCTTTTGAAACGGCATGCCACGGCAGTTCAAGACAGATGTCAAGATAATTGCGGATGACAGCCGCCTCCGATGAGCCGGCCTGCTGCTTTTCAAGCCGCTCCACTTCACGCACAAGTTTTTTTTCGATCTCAGCGCTCAGCTTCAACGCGGTTATTTTATGGCGATACTCGTCAAACTCCGTCGTATACTCCGGCGTCTCGCCAAGCTCCGACTGGATAACGCGCAGCTGCTCCCGCAGGACATGGTCGCGCTGCTGGCGTTCTAGGCGGCCGCGCAGGCGCTCGTCAATCTGCTGCTCGATTTCGACTACGTCGATCTCCCGCAGGAGCATATCGCAGATGAGCTCCAAACGCTTGACGGGCGACAGCGTCTCCAGAATGAGCTGCTTTTTTTCCGGTTTTAAGTACAGATGCTGCGCGACAAAGTCGGCAATATATCCCGGCTCTGTCGCCGTAAACACGGAGATGACAGCGTCGCGGCTGACATTGCCGGTGATCGTTGAATACGTGTCAAACAAATTCACGCTTTTACGGATGAGCGCCTCGACGCGCGCCGTCATTTTTTCCGGCGCTTCCTCATAGATCGGCTCAACCTCGCAGTAGAAATACTTCCGGTCGTTTAAAATCTTCGTCAGCGAAGCGCGGCGAACACCCTCGACGAGCACCTTGATGCCGCCGCCCGGGATTCTCAAAAGCTGCTTGATGACGCAAATTGTGCCGACCCTGTAAAGGTCCGCCTCCGCCGGAGATTCTTTTGAAATATCCTTTTGCGCCAAGAGAAATATTTTGCGCGCGCCGTCTGCCGCAGCATTCAGTGCCGCCACAGACATCGGCCGTTCGACGTCAAAATTGAGAAGCATGTTCGGGAAAACGGACAGGCCTCTTAAAGCGAGCATCGGAAGATGCTCGCCGGTCAGTGCGTTATTGACTGTTTCGCTCATGGTGTCCCTCCAGGCTGTGGTACGCTTTTCCGATAATGGTTTTAGAGCCGCACCAAAGTGCGGCTCATCATTTTACGATGCGTTGATAACGTCTGGGTCAAGCTGCGGTTTCGGCCGGTAAACAATCCGCGGTGATTCTGTGCCGACAACAGATTCTTTAGTAATGACGACCTTTTCAATCTTATTATCGGACGGCACGTCATACATAATGTTCATCATAATGCCTTCCATAACACTGCGCAAACCGCGCGCGCCGATTTCCATGTCAATGGCCTTGTCGGCAATAGCCGCCAGGGCGTCTTCGTTAAACTCGAGCGTGACATGATCGTAGCTCATCAAAACGGTATACTGCCGCGTCAGGGCATTTTTCGGTTCCTTGAGAATCCGAATCAGATCATCGCGGCTTAAGGACTGGAGCGTCGTGATGACCGGCATCCGGCCGACAAGCTCCGGAATAAGCCCATATTTGAGCAGATCGTGTGCTTGAATATGCTTGAGCGTCTGACCGATGTCTTTGTCCTTTTTGCTTTTGATCTCCGCGCCAAAGCCCATGCTCTTCTTGTCGAGCCTGTTTTCAATGATGCGCTCGACGCCGTCAAACGCGCCGCCGCAGATGAAAAGTATGTTCGTCGTGTCGATGCTGATGAATTCCTGATGCGGGTGCTTGCGCCCGCCCTGCGGCGGAACGTTGGCAACCGTCCCCTCCAGTATTTTCAGCAGCGCCTGCTGAACGCCCTCTCCGGAAACGTCGCGCGTGATGGACGTATTCTCGCTTTTGCGGGCAATCTTGTCGATTTCGTCGATATAAATGATGCCGCGCTGCGCGCGCTCAACGTCGAAGTCTGCCGCCTGCAACAGGCGAAGCAGAATGTTTTCAACGTCATCACCGACATAGCCCGCCTCGGTCAAGGTCGTTGCGTCGGCAATGGCGAACGGCACCTGCAGGATGCGCGCCAGCGTCTGCGCAAACAGCGTCTTGCCGCTCCCGGTCGGGCCGACGAGCAGAATGTTACTCTTTTGCAGTTCCGTGTCGTTCGTGCCGCCGAAAAAAATACGCTTGTAATGGTTGTATACAGCGACGGCCAGGGAAATTTTCGCCGTCTCCTGCCCGATCACATACTCGTCGAGCACCGCCCTGATTTCCGCGGGCTTCGGGAGCTTTTCAGAAAGGTCTCCGCGATCGTCCGAGCGAACGATTTTCATGGGAACAAACTCATCGCCTAGAATGCTTGTGCACAGGGCGATGCACTCATTGCAGATGTACGACGCACCCTGACCGGCAATAATGCGGTTGACCTGATCCTGCCGTTTTCCGCAGAAGCTGCAGCGAACGATTTTATTATCGTCATATTTTGCCATACGGAAATAACTCCTAACGCTTGGTAATAACGCTGTCGATCAATCCGAACGCCTTTGCCTCCTCGGCTGTCAAGAAGTTGTCGCGCTCCGTCGCCTCACGGACGGCTTCAATGGGCTTGCCCGTGTTGTCGGCGAGGATTTTGTTGAGCCTGTCTTTCATCTTCAGGATGTTTTCGGCATGTATCTGTATATCGGTCGCCTGACCTCTGAAGCCGCCGGACGGCTGGTGAATCATAATCTCTGAATTGGGCAGCGCGATGCGTTTGCCCTTGGCGCCTGCCGCGAGTAAAAAAGCACCCATGCTGGCGGCAAGGCCGATACAAATCGTGGAAACATCCGCCTTGATATACTGCATCGTGTCATAGATGGCAAAACCGGCTGTGACGGAACCACCGGGACTGTTGATATAAAACTGAATGTCCTTGTCGGGGTCCTGCGCTTCGAGATACAACAGCTGGGCGACGACGAGACTGGCCGTCGTATCGTTGACCTCTTCGCCAAGAAAAACGATGCGGTCGTTTAGCAGTCTTGAAAAAATATCGTAGGAACGCTCACCGCGCGAGGTCTGCTCAACAACGTATGGCACTAAACTCATAATGTCAACTCCTTGAATTTGTCTGCGCCGTTCACACGTCAATGATGTTAACCAGTTTATCCGTCCGATATTCCTTTTGTGACGGATTATTCACTGTCCGCTTTGTCCGGCGCTGCTTTTTTCTTCCGGGCCGGTTTCTCCGGTTTTTCCGCCACTTCATCGGCTGACGCCTTTTTTGCGCGGGCGGGTTTTTCCGGTTTTTCCTCTGTTACTATATTATCGGCAGCTTCGCTATCCGTCTTAACCTTTTTTGCTTTTTTCGCTTTCGGTTCCTTTTCGGCTTCTTCTTCAGCCGGCTTATACGCTTCAACCGTTGCATGGCTGCAGACAATTTTTGATGCGGCCTCCAGCATCACCTCGTGTTCCACCGTCTCCCGCGGAACAGATTCTTTGACGACGGACGGCTCAACCTTATACTTCTTTGCCAAGTCCTCGTAAAAGGCTTCGATATCGGCGTCCGTGGCGGTAATGTTTTCAAGCTCGGCAATCTTCTCCAGGCCGAGCGTTGTTTTGATCTGATGAACGGCGCTGGCGCGCATCGAGTCACGGAAGCTCTCCGGCGTCATGCCCATCATGCTGGCGTAGGAATTAATGTCCATGCCGTAGGCGGCCAGCTGGCGCGTCATGTTCTGAACCGAGCCGTCAAGGTGTTCTTCCACCATCGCGTCGGGGATCTCCGCCTCAACCGATTCGGCCATTTTGGCCATCAAGGCGTTTTCAAAGGCCTTGTCGGCCTCCTCACGCTTCGTCTCAGCCAGACGGTCCCGAATGCTCTTTTTATACTCTGCCATGGTGTCAAATTCTGACACATCCTTGACGAATTCGTCGTCAAGCTCCGGCAGAATGCTCTCTTTAACGTCTTTAACCGTCACCTTAAAAACAACGGGCTTTCCGGCAAGGTGCTCGTGATAATCCTGCGGGAAGACAAGATCCAGGTCTGCCGAATCACCGGTGGCCATGCCAAGAATTTTATCTTCAAAGCCGGGAATAAACGTGTTCGAACCGAGCACAAGGTCATAGTTTTCGCCCTTGCCGCCTTCAAACGGCACGCCGTCAATAAAGCCCTCAAAATCAATCACGGCCGTATCGCCGTTTTTGGCCGGGCTTGTTGTTGACTGGATGCGCGCATTGCGGGCGCGCACGCTCTCAACCTCGCCGTCCACAGCGCTCTCGTCCACATCGGCCGGCATCTTAACGGCCGAAAGGCCCTTGTAGACAACGTTTTTGACTTCGGGATAGAGCTCGACGGTAAATTTCACCTCGGCGGATTTATCGTCGTTTAAGTTGAAATCCGTCACCTTCGGATAGCCGACAGTTTTGAGCTTCTCCGCCGTCACGCCATGCGTGAAGACGGTGGGCAGAAGGGCGTCTAACGCATCGTTATAAAAAACGGAGGCGCCGTACATTCTCTCAATGATTTTACGCGGCGCTTTGCCTTTTCGGAAACCGGGCACGGCGATCTGGCCCCTATTCTTTTTATAAGCGCCTTCCAGTGCCTGCTCGAATTCTTCCGCCGTCATCACGACGGTCAGCTCCGCTATTTTGTTGTCTTTCTTTTCACAGCTCGTTACGTTCAAAACATTTTCCTCCTACGAACACGTCGCATTTATGGCATAGTCGGGGTATTCTATCATAGAAAAAGCCCAATTGCAACAATTTTACCGGACTTTCACGGGCGAAAACTGCACATAGTCAGCCGAGACCATATGGAAGGATATACCTTCATAAAGCCCCGTAACGGCGTACTGATGGCCGAGGCCGTGAATGTGGCCGTACCAGCAGTCACGAACGTTATAGCGGTGCAAAACGTCCAGAATGCCGCGACAGACATAATTTTTAAAAACGGGCGGATAATGCAGAAAACAGAGCTTTTCTGGGGCGTCTCCAGCCGCCTTCAGGGATGCCTCCAGACGCAGCACTTCCCTGTTCATCACCTTGCGATCGTGATCGGAGCCTGTTTCCTCCTCGAAAAACCAGCCGCGTGTTCCGCAAAGCGCCGCGCCGTCGATGATAAAGGCGTTGTTGTTGAGAATATCAATCGTCGTGATGTCTTCTTTGCTGAAAAAGGCTGCCATTTTCGATGCCGTCGACCACCAATAATCGTGGTTTCCCTTTAAAATCAGCTTTCGGCCGGGCAGACGGTCGATGAACTTGAAATCTGCGGCGCTCTCGGAAAGCGACATCCCCCATGAAATGTCACCACAGAGAACGCATGTGTCACCGTCGCCGAGCGCTGCGAACCCGGCCGTTATTTTTTCAACATAGTTATCCCACCGCGCGCCGAAAACATCCATCGGCTTGTCGGTTCCAAACGACAGGTGCAGATCGCCGATTGCGTATACTGACATGGCATACCTTTCCTTCATACATATAAAAAATCATCGCCGGTGATAATAATCATGCCAATTGGCACGACAAACATCAGGAGGAAGCTATGACTGACAGTAAACACAGTGACGTTCTCTACGGGGTCGGCTGCGACGCCGTCAACTGCAAGTTCCACGGGCATGACAACAGATGCTTTGCCGACAGCATTATGGTCGAATCACCCGATGCGCATAAAAAGGCGGAAACCTTCTGCAGCACATTTGCGCCCCGCGCAACGGGCGTCCAGTGACCTCGAGCGGGGATGGCAAAGCCATCCCCGCTTCCTGCACGATTGCTGCTGCCGTTATTTCAAGAATTGTTCGACGACGGCGGGCATATCTTCTTTTCCGACGCATGCGTCAAAACGCTTTGTTTTGCCGCGCAGCTGATGAAGCGGAAGCGGCGCCTTAACGCCGGTGACAGCTTCGAGCCGGTCGATGCCGTCCAGATCCTTGGCACCCGAATCATCACCAAGCGCGTCAAGCACGCTGTCGCAGAATTTGTAGGGGCTCGCCGTTGAGACGACGACGGTTTTTGTGGCGTCTCCCGTCTGCGCCCGGTAATTTTTCAAAACGCTGTACGCAACAGCGGTATGTGTGTCGATGAGATAGCGGCATTCCTTAAACGTCTCGGCAATCGTCTTCTTCGTCTCGTCGTCCGAGCTCCAGCCGCTCGTGAAGTCTTTGGCGATACCGGCTTTAATATCGTCAGACACCGAATAGACGCCTTTGTCTGCAAGCGCTTTCATATACCCCGCCACAAGTGCGTCGTCACCGCCGGAGAGTTCAAAGAGCAAGCGCTCTAAATTACTTGAGACGAGAATGTCCATTGACGGTGAAATCGTTGTGTAAAACGGCCTGTTTTTATTGTAAACGCCCGTTGTGATAAACTCGGTCAAAACGTCGTTGCAATTGGAGGCGCAGATAAGCCGCCCGATCGGCAGGCCCATTTTTTTTGCATAGAAACCGGCAAGAATATTACCGAAATTGCCCGTCGGCACGCAGAAGTTGAGCGCCTCGCCCTTTTGAAGCGCACCCGTTTGAATCAGGTCACACCATGCCGATACATAATAGACAATCTGCGGCAACAGACGACCCCAGTTAATGGAGTTGGCCGATGAGAGGAAATATCCGGCGCTGCCAAGCGCATGGCGCATGTGCTCATCCGAAAATATCGTTTTAACGCCGGCTTGTGCGTCGTCAAAATTGCCCACAACAGCACAAACGCCGACATTTTCACCTTCCTGCGTCGTCATCTGGAGCTTCTGCACATCGGAAACGCCGTCCTCCGGATAAAAAACCATGATTTTCGTGCGCGGGACGTCCCGGAAGCCCTCGAGTGCCGCTTTGCCCGTATCGCCGGACGTCGCCACGAGGATGCAGACATCCTTCGTCTCCCCCGTTTTGTCGAGCGAGGCTGTCAAGAGGTGCGGCAGTATCTGAAGCGCCATATCTTTAAACGCGCACGTCGGCCCGTGCCACAGCTCCAAAAATACTGTCTGCGCGTCGAGCGGGACGACGGGTGCCACAGCCGGGCTGTCAAAGGCGGCTGGGCCATAGGCCTTTTCGGCAAACGCGCGCAGCTCTTCCGGTGAAAAATCATCGAGGAAGAGGCCCATCAGGACTATTGCCCTGTCAATGTACGTCATATGGATGAGGCGCTCAAGCGTCTCGGCTGTTAAATTCGGCAGTGCTGTTGGGACAAAAAGGCCGCCGTCTCGTGATAAGCCCTGCGCGATGGCGCGGGCCGCCGATACGCTGATGCCCTGATCTCTGGTGCTTTGATACTGCATGTTCCGTTAGTCCTTTCACTCAAAAGCGTTGATAAGATGGTTAATAACCGGGTTTTCTGTTATAGCGCCCTGCGGCGCATAAATTTCGATGACGTCAAAGCGCGGCTGCAGCGGCGTCTCATTGGCACATAGCCAGAGGGCTGCCGTTTTGCGCAGGCGCTCCTGCTTGTTTCTGTCGACAAACTCGCGCGCTTCGGCAAAGCTGCTGTTTTTCCGCAGCTTGACCTCCACAAAGACGATATACCGCTCGTCGCGCACGATGAGGTCAATCTCCCCATAGCGCGACCGGTATCCCATTGCGACAGGGATATAGTGACGGTCCCGGAGGTATTTCATGGCTCTGGCCTCGCCCCAGCTGCCGCGGAGCTTCGTATTCAATCCAAGGGCCTCCGATCAGCACCGCCGCCGAACAGCTTTTTCAGAAACGACCGCCGATGGACGGGCGACGGGCCGTGCGCGGCGATGCGCTCATAATGCACTTTCGTGCCATAGCCCTTGTGAACGTCGAATAGGTATTCCGGATACTCAAGAGCCAGCGTCCGCATAAAGCGGTCTCGGCTTACTTTGGCAAGTATCGACGCCGCGGCGATCGAGGCCGATTTGCCGTCCCCCCCGACAATGCAGCGGCAGACAGCCGTGACGCCTGTCGCCCTGTTGCCGTCAATGAGGGCGACTTCCGGTGGCAAGTCAAGGGCTTCGATGGCTCTATTCATCGCGAGAAATGTGGCGTTTAAAATATTCACGTCATCGATTTCACGGGCTGTCGCCGTGCCGACGGCACAGGAAACAGCCGTTTGCGTGATCACATCAAAAAGCATCTCGCGCCGCTGTGCGCTGAGCTTCTTAGAGTCGTTCAGACCTGATATGATAACGCCCGGCGGCAGAATAACAGCAGCGGCATAGACGGGTCCGGCAAGACATCCGCGTCCCGCCTCGTCTACGCCGCAGACAATCTGCCAACCGTCGGAGAAGCTTTCATTTTCGTATGCCCACCAGTCCACAGCATCATCACTCCGGTCTCTCTAAGCTCACACGGCCGAGACGGCCGCCCCGGAATTCATCGAGAAGAATGACGGCCATGCGCTCCGTGTCAACGACGCCGCCCGGCAGTAAAAAGCCGCGCTTTTTCGCTGCTGCCGTCAAAAGGGCCACGCCATCATCACTTGTTAAGTCAATTTTATAGCGCTCGGCAAGCTTTTCCGGGCAGACGTCACGAAGGCGCAACAGGAGCTTTGCTGCCAGAGCCTCTCTGTCGAGTATCTGATCTTTAACAGCACCTGTAAAAGCAAGGTTCTCCGCAACCGTCTGGCTGTCGAACTTCGGCCAGAGGATGCCCGGCGTATCGAGCAGCTCGAGACCCGGCCCAAGAGTGATCCATTGCTTGCCACGCGTGACACCCGGTCTGTCGGAGGCTTCCGCCGCCTTTCGCCCGGCTACGCGGTTAATAAACGACGATTTGCCGACATTCGGAATGCCGACAATCATCAGGCGTATCGTCCGTCCGGCCTGCCCTTTGGCGGCATAAGCTTCGATTTTATCCTTCAGAATACGGCGGACGGCGTCTGGAAACCCAGCCGTCCCTTTGCCGTTTTTAGAGTCCGTCTCCAAAACGGAAAGCCCCGCCGAGCGATAAGCAGCGGCCCAGCGTTTCGTCACAGCCGGGTCGGCCTGATCGATTCTGTTGAGGATTAAAAGGCGCGGTTTAGCACCGGCGATACTGTCCAGATCGGGGTTTCGGCTCGCGTATGGAATGCGCGCATCAACGATTTCACAGACGGCGTCGACAAGCTTTAAATTGTCCGCGATCATCCGCCGCGCCTTCGTCATATGGCCGGGAAACCACTGGATATTGATGTCTTCCTGCATCGACCGTTATCTGTACACGGTGCCGATTCGGGCAAACGACCGCGACCCATCCGTGTTTTGCCCGGGGATGAGCACAAAAAGCACCTTGCCGAGAATCTGGCGTGTGTCAACCATGCCGACGTAATTGCTGCGGCTGTCGGTTGATTCATTGCGGTTATCACCCATGACAAAAACATTGCCCTTCGGGACGACGACGGGGCCGACAAAATCTTCGCGGCTGTGCGTTAAATCGTTAATATATTTTTCTTCAATGACCTTACCGTCAATTGAGACATCGCCCGTGTCAAAATCAATATCGACTGTTTGGCCTTCCGTCGCAATGACTCGTTTGACAATCGGCGTATCGCCGAAGGCGACCGTTTTGATGATGACGATATCGCCGTATTTCGGCGTGTAAAACAGGTTTGTCAGAATAATCTTGTCGTTATTCACAAGCGTCGGCATCATGGAGGGGCCTTCAACGCCCATCACGCGGCCGATAAAAACAAATATCAGGATACCGCACAAAATAGCCGACACGATACACTGCAGCCAATCATATAATTCCATTGCTGCCGACGTCTCATGCTTTTTCTCGTCTTTCGGAACTGCCGGGCTCTCGTCCACCGCCGCTTCATCGGCCGGTTCGCCATCGGCCCCGTCGGTTGTTTCCTCGTCATCGGCGTCTGGCCGGAGGTTGATGCCATATTTTATTTCAAGAAGGTCATAGTCAATTTCGTTTTCGTCCATAAAACAAACCTCTCAGTCGTTGAGTATCGGCATCCATGTCATGTCGTTTCGCCATGTCTTTATATGATTATACACAATTCGAGGATAAAAAAAAGAGGCCGCGGCCTCTTTTTTTCTATTCTGAGTAACTTTTTGATTAAATGCGTTCCTTAACTTTGGCTTTTTTGCCGACTCTGTTGCGCAGATAGTACAGCTTTGCCCTTCTGACCTTACCCTGTCGAATTGTCTCAACGGAGACGATTGACGGGGAATGCACCGGGAACACCTTCTCACAGCCGACATTATAGGAAATGCGGCGAACCGTAATCGTTTCATTGATGCCGCCGTGCTTTTTGGCGATAATCGTGCCTTCAAAAGCCTGATTGCGTTCGCGGTTGCCTTCCTTGACGCGAACCGTGACGCGCACTGTATCACCCACATTCATGGTGGGCAGCTCCGGCTTCATGTATCTTTCACTGAGCAGTTTGATGAGATCCATTTGTATCCTCCCTTCATGTAAGACGTTCATGTGGGGTTTACCCGCAGAGGACCGCCCAGATGGTCAACAGCATGCGTTCATCAAAACGCCCGAGTCAAACGGTTGCCTGACCCGAATCGATATAAACGCTTTGATATATTACCACGGTGGTTACTAATTTGCAAGTATTTTAATCATCCCGGTCAGATTAAATTTTTTGTGAACTGTTTTAAACAGCGGGTAAAACATGCTATACTAAAAATGTTTAAATCTGCCTGAGGGGGATCACCGTGAGATCGCTGATGAAAGCCATTGATAAATTCTGCCTGACGCACCGCCGCTTTGGCATTCCGCGCCTGATGATGACGGTTATCATCGGCACGGCCGCCGTTTTATTCATTGCGATGCTCGATACGACGCATACTTTTACTGGCCTGTTAACGTTTGACCCGTATTTGATCCTGCGCGGTCAAATTTGGCGTCTTGTTTCGTGGGTTTTCATCCCAGTCGGTGACAGCATTCTCTTCACGGCCATCATGCTATACTTCTATTACTTCATCGGCTCAACGCTTGAGCGCGAATGGGGCACGCCGAAATTCAATATTTATTATTTAATTGGCATTCTCATCAATATCGTATACGGCTTTGTCGTCTGGGCGCTGACGGGCGCGGGGGCTGTTTTTTACACAAACCTTCTCAGCGCGTCTTACCTGAACCTCTCCATGTTCTTTGCTTTTGCCGTTTTATATCCCGAGCAGCAGGTGCTTTTGTTTTTCATTATCCCCATCAAAATCAAATGGCTGGCGATTGTTGATGCCGCCTACTTTGCACTGATGATGCTGCTCAGCCTTGTGCAGGCCGACTTTGTCGGGGCCTTTTTGCCTGTCGTGGCCGTCTTGAACTTTCTCCTGTTTTGCTACAGCGACCTTCACCGCCTCTTCGGCCCGATCCGGGCGCGTACCTCGTATCAGACGATCAGCTTCAAAAAGGCGGCAAAAAAAATTCAGCGGGAGGAATCGTCGCGCCCCTACCGCCACAAATGCGCCGTCTGCGGCAAGACGGATGCCGAATTCCCAAATCTGGAGTTTCGCTATTGCTCCCGCTGCAACGGCTATCACTGCTTCTGTGCCGACCATATCAACAGCCACGTACATTTTCAGTAATTAAACGCCATCATAAAAGGCCGGAGCCATCGCTCCGGCCTTGTCTTTTACAGACAGTCCCGCACGAGATCGCGGACGACTTCCCCGGCAAGCATCATGCCCGCCGCTGGGGGGACAAACGATACGCTCGCCGGGACCGACCGGCGCGCAAGCGCCTCGTCCGTTTCTGAAACCGGCTTGCGCGGCGTCTCCGTTGACCAGACGACTTTTAAGGCCGGTATCCCGCGCTTTTTAAGCTCTCGGCGGAAAACACGCGCCAGCGGGTCGCCGCTTGTTTCATAAATATCGCCGACGGTGAGCTTCGTCGGGTCAAGCTTGTTCCCCGTCCCCGTCGCGCTGATAAGCGGTGTTTGACTGTTGTGACAGCACTCGGCAATGAGCAGCTTGGCCGACACGGTATCGATGGCGTCAACAACATAGTCATAGGCCGCAAAATCAAACAGGCCTGCCGTTTCAGCCGAAAAAAACTGATCGACCGTTTCAACGACAGCCGTAGGGTTAATATCTCGGATTCGCGCGGCCATGACATCGACCTTCTTTTGCCCGAGCGTCGAGTGCAGCGCCACGAGCTGCCGGTTTATATTCGTCAGTGCTATATCGTCATGGTCGACGAGCACGAGCGTGCCAACGCCCACGCGGGCGAGCGCCTCGCACGCAAACGAGCCGACGCCGCCGATACCGAAGACGAGAACCCGCGCCTTCGAAAGCCGTTTGACAGCTGCGTCACCCAAAAGCATTCTTGTTCTTGAAAACTGATCCGGCATTTTGTCCCTCTTATTTCTTCCCGACGGCGGCTTGCAGCACCGTGTTGGCGACAGCCCCAGCCGTGTGCGCCCCGTAGCCGCCGTTCTCAACGACGACGACAAACGCCAGCGGGTAATCTTGATTGGTGATATAGCCGACGAACCAGGCATTCGGCGCTTTGCCGCCGCCAACCTCCGCCGTACCGGACTTCGCGTAGAGCTGCAGCCCGGGGAAATTATCTTTTCCGTACGTCTTATAGACGTTGTAATTCATCATCGTGGCGATTTTCTCGGCTGTTTCCCGGCTCAAAAGGCGCTCGGAGCTGGGCGGGATGATGCCGGTGACGCCTGTCTCGTGCAGAAGCGTCATATCAACGGCAAGTCCCCCGTTGGCAATGGCCGAAACATAGCGCAGCATCGCTGCCGGACAAACAAGATCGTTATACTGCCCGATTCCCGACCAGGCGAGATCGGCCGACCTGGCGGCTGCCTTGTCAAATTTTCCTGTGGCCGTTTTAATGCCGTCAATTGAAAAGCTTTTTGTCACACCGACGGCATCGGCGTACGATGCGAGCGTATCAGCCCCCAAATCAAGCGAGAGCTGGGCAAATGACGTGTTGCAGGAAACAGCCAGCGCGTCTTCAATCGACAATTCACCATGCTTAGCCGTGCATTTGACGTAGTCACCGCCGACGGTTAGACCGCCGTTACAGGTAAAAACCCGGGAATACAAATCGTCCATATTGTCGATGGCCGCCGCGAGCGTGATCAGCTTAAAAGTAGAGCCCGGGGTATAGGCGGCAGAAAGAAAACGGTTGATGTAGACGCCGTCATACCGGCTGTCCGACAAATCCGGCACGTTTTCCGGGTCAAAGGCCGGTGTGGAAACCATGCAGAGGATTTCGCCCGTTTTGTAGTTGACAACGCCGACAGCCCCGTTCCGTCCAGCTAGCGCCTTATAGGCCGCGACATTCAGCGCTGCGTCAATCGAGAGCGTCACGTTTTGCCCTTGCCCTGTTCTCGAGTAAGCACCCGTTATGAAATTATATCCGGCCAAACGCGAGGCAAAGGCGGATAATGCCCCCGTCCCAATATTACCGCTTAAATCACCGACGGCATGCAGCGTCGCCTTGCGGACAGTTGCATCGTCGGCGTAAACACGCGTTCCGTCTTCAACTGATGATAAGACGACACCATTGCGGTCGAGCACCGTGCCGACATTGAGAACGCCGCCGGTGTAAACAGTCGCGTTAGACTGGAAGGAAACCCATTTCCGCCCGTCAAGGGCAAGACGGACGATATACAGCGAGAGCCCAACAACGGCGAGCGCCGCCAGCAGTAAAACGGCCATGGACCGTTTGCCGACTCTTTTCATCTCAGCACACCTCCCATCAGCTTCTATCCGCTGGGAATCTTTAATATTCTTCGTCGAGATCGATCTGCCTTTTTTTCAGACGTTTTGGCATTTTTAAAGCAAGACTTGCATTCTGGCGCGTATCGGCAGCCTTGATAAAGGCCAAAAGGCCCCAGCAGGCCACAAGGCTTGAGCCGCCCTTCGATACGAACGGGAATGTCACACCCGTCAGCGGCAGGATGTCAACGGAGCCAAGAACGTTTAAAAGCATTTGAAACACCAAAATAGCCGCCGCCGCACACGCGGCAATGACATAGTAGGAGCTGCGCGCCGTCCGCGATGCGCGCACGGCGTAGAGAACGAGCGCCAAAACGGCTGCGACGGCGATGACGGCAAGAATAAGCCCCAGCTCTTCGGACACCATGCCGAAAACAAGGTCGGTATCGGCTGCGAAGATGTTTTTCAGCCAGCCGTTACCCGGACCGACGCCGAAAAGCCCGCCGCTGGCGGCGGCAGCCATTGTTCTTGTCTGCTGATAACCGCCGGTGCTGGCCGCTTCCCACGCATGACCCCATGTGGCAAAGCGGGCCGCGACATGTGATTTATACGTTACTGCCAGAAAACCGGCCAGGCCGGCACCGGCGACGCTGAGCGAAACAGTGCCAAGATCGCCAGAGCGGATGAACGCGACGACGAGGTATGCCACAAAAAAGATGAGCGCTGTGCCGAAATCGCCGATGAGCGCGAGCGCAATAACGCAGACACCGGCATATGCAACGAATAAAAAGAGGTTGCGCTTGGCAAACAATCGGTCGAGCGTCGCCGCCCCGACAAAAACAAACGCCAGCTTGACAAATTCAGATGGCTGAAAGCTCATGCCGCCGATTGAGAGCCAGTTGCGCGCGCCGAATACCGTTGGACTGAGCAGGAGGTTCAGTGCCAATAAAACAAGGCCAGCGATGCCGATGGGCCAGCGCAGGCGCACGGCGTTCGCTAAATCACGCAGAAACCAGCCGATAAGAAAATAGAGGCCGACACCGACCGTTAGAATTGCGGTCTGCCGGTAGAGGTCCCCCGGCGCCGCGGACGCCGTTACGGCCATGCCGATGGTGCAAAGCAGAAAAGCCAGTGTTTCGGCTTCAAACGCCACGCGGCGGAGCAGCCGCGTGGCAATATACGTCAGCCATGTGAGCGCCGTCAGCGCCAAAAAAGCGATGGGGACGGCCGGTGACAGCGCCTCTCCCGGTGCGATGCACAGCGCAAAACCAAGCAGGAGCTGAAAAAGCGTCAGAAAAGTAAGCGTTAAAGACGGCTTGATGACGCGGCCTGGGCGCTCACGCTCCATCGCTTGTACGGCCTGATGAACAGGCCCCATCGTCACAAAAACAAGCTCAACGCCGCCGAGCTTGATGATATCACCATTGTCGATTTCCGCCTGTTTGTCAATTTTCTTTTTGTTTAAAAATACGCCGCCTTTTGACTGGAGATCATAAAGCCGCCAGGCGCCTTTGTCGTCACGGATGAGCGCCGCGTGGCTTCTCGACAGCGTCGGGTAGTTTAAGCGCACATCGGCTGTCTGCGATCGGCCGATGATATTCTCCCAGTGATACAGGCCGACGCGGGCGCCGTTCGGCAAGCTGAGATAACCCCACTCTTCCGGGTCGTCATGGCCGCGAAGAAGTGAGCGGATGGCGCGATAAGCCACGAGCCCCGCGCAAAGCGGCAGCAAAAACCGGATAAATAGCGTGATATAGGAAAAGATGCCCGCCGCGTCCGCACTGACGGCTTCGTGCAGCTTTGTCGTTAGCCCTGTGATCGCATCCAACCGTTTTCCCCCCGCTTTCAAGGTCATCAAGCATCGGCGGGCGGGCAAAAGGGGCGTCGGCGTCGTCCGACAGTCTGCCCTTTTATCCCGCCCGTCACGTCATGCTGTCTGTTTTCTTTATTCGGCGTCGGCCAGCGCTTTGGCCTCTTCGATAATTTTCGCCTGAACAAGTGCCGGGGCTTCCTCATAGCGCTCAAAATGGAGCGTAAACGAGCCGCGCCCCTGTGTCATCGAGCGCAGGTCGATGGCATAGCTGGACATTTCACCCATCGGCACCTCGGCTTCAACGACCTGCATCCCGTCGGCATTTAAATTCATGCCCATCGGGCTGCCGCGGCGCTTGGATAAGTCACTCATGATATCGCCCATGTACGTATCGGGAATCGTCACCGTCAGGGAGCCGATTGGCTCCAGAATAACGGGATTGGCCTGTGGAATGCCCTCTTTATAGGCCAGTTGCGCGGCCGTTTTAAACGCCATTTCCGAAGAATCGACAGGGTGATACGAGCCGTCGACGAGTGTGGCTTTCAGATAAACCATTGGGTATCCGGCCAAAACGCCCTTCTGAATGCTCTCGCGCAGCCCCTTCTCAACAGCCGGGAAGAAGTTCTTCGGTACGCTGCCGCCAAACACGTTTTCGGCGAAAATAAGGTCTTCCGTATCGCCCGGCTCGAAGTCGATGACGACGTCGCCAAACTGGCCGTGACCGCCGGACTGCTTTTTATGACGGCCTCTGACCTGTACCTTTTTACGGATTTTTTCGCGGTAGGCGACGCGCGCTGGCGAGAGGACAACCTCTACCCCGAACTTGTCCTTTAATTTGGCGCACAAGACGTCAAGCTGAATGTCACCGGCACCGGCCAGCACCATCTGCTTCGTTTCAACATTATTTGTCACGGTAAACGTAAAATCTTCTTCTGATAGGCGGACGAGACCGGCGGCAATTTTGTCCTCCTGCCCTTTCGTTTTAGGGGCAATCGCCATGGCGTAGCACGGCGGTGCAAATTCAATACTGGCAGCCGAGACGACCTTTTTGGGGTCGCACAGCGTGTCGCCCGTCTTCGTGTCTGTGAGCTTTGAAACAGCCCCGACATCGCCGCAGATGACCTCTTTGACCTCCACGCTCTTTTTTCCCTGCATTTTATACAGGTGCCCGATTTTCTCGTGCGCGCCGGTGCGGGCGTTGACAAGGGTCATATCGGTCGTCACCTTACCGGAGATGACTTTGAATAAGCTGAATTTACCATATTGGTCGGACAACGTTTTATAGACAATGGCACAGGTTGCGCCGGTTGGGCTGACGTCAATGGGGTCACCGTCGTCGGTTCTCTCTTTGCGGCCTTCCAGCGGTGATGGGAAAAGATCAACGACCGAATTTAACAATGTTCTCGTTCCGAGGCCGGTTAAGGCGCAGCCGCCGTAAACGGGAAACAGCGTTAAATCCTTGACGCCTGTTTTGAGGCCTGCGATAATTTCTTCCGTCGTAAATTCCTCACCGGCGAAATACTTCTCCATGAGCGCTTCGCTCGTCTCGGCAACACTTTCATTAACAGCCGTATAGAGCTTTTCAAGCCGCTCGGACATGGACGCCGGAATTTCAATTTCCTTCGTCTGGCCGTTTTCCAAGGTATATGCTTTCCTGTAAATCAGGTCGACGATGCCTTCGACCTTCCCGGCGTCATTGACGATCGGCGCAATCATCGGACAGACTGACGTGCCGTATTTTTCGCGGAAAGCCGTGTAAACGTCTTTATAATTACCATTCTCTTCATCAATTTTTGAGACATAAATAGCTCTTGGGAGCTGCCGCTCGGCTAGATAGTTCCATGCTTTTTCAGCACCGACGGTGAGCCCGTCCTTCGACCCGCACACAATGATTCCGCCGTCTGCAACACGCAATGCCTCGACAGCCTCACCGGCGAAATCGAAATAGCCCGGCGTGTCAAGGATATTGATTTTGCAGTCTTTATATTCAGCAAACATCGTTGCCAAGGATATTGAAATCTGACGCTTAATTTCCTCTGCCTCAGAGTCACCGACGGTGTTGCCGTCTGCGATCTTGCCGAGTCTGTCTGTACCGCCTGTTAAAAAAAGCATGCTCTCGGCGAGGCTTGTCTTTCCGTTGCTTCCGTGTCCAAACAATGCAATATTGCGGATTTTATCAGTGGCATAGGTCATTTGTGTCGTTCCACTCCTTTTAAAAAATCTATCGGCAATTATATACTAAGATTCTTTAAAACACAATAAAATGTTTAGACACTATGCGGAGAGGCAGACGCCCGTCAGTGGCCGTAGCGGGCAAAGCCGCAGATCACGAGGACGGCGAAAAGCATTGACATCATGTAGAAAATGAGGTTTCCGGCGCTTGCCGCCGCGAGAGAACCAGACCAGTTGACGACAAACATAATGAGCATACCGAACAAGGCCGATGCAACGGAAAAGATTGTCGAAACAATGGCCGTCGTCCGAAGGCGTCTGCCCCCCGTGATCGACTCGACATACGGCCCCATCCCTTCACGGCTGACGATGGCTGTGATGCGCTTGGCCTCATGAAGCGAATCGTCGGATATGTCATAGGATTTTTGAATCGGCATATACTCGACGTCATGAATCGATACTTTGAATTTCTGTTCGAGCATGATCGGCGTTATGTTGAAATCGCGCACGGCGAAAAAGAGCTTAACATGGTGGCGCAAAACGGAGACCAGCGCGTTTTGTACAGATTTGACGGGGACGTAATTGACGGCAAACACGGCAATCAGCTTTTTATTGATCGCCGTGAATACGGCGTTTTTCATATTGAGGCTTGACGGCACACGCACGCCCATCAGGTTCATAAAGGCCCCGGAGCCTGTATAGACGCGCTCTCCGCGAATCAGGCCGCCGATACCGCCCTCATAGCAGGTAAAGTCCTCCACGCGGTATTGATTCATCCCCTGCTTGGAAAGGTGGTCGGCGAAAAGCTTTGACAGACCGGATTCGGAGGCGATGATGAGGCTGCCCGTATAGCGGATAGCCTTATCCGGCTGAACTTCTTCAAATATTTTTATGCCGCCGAGCGAGAGCGTCCCCGTCGGAAAAAGGTCTTCATCGGTGATACCGACGCCGTCCGTATGGTACAGGTCATCCGCGCCGCCCCAGCCGGCGATCGCAGCACCGGACTGTCTAGCGCGGCGGGCTATGGCGTTAAAGGGGACTGCAAACGCTAAAACCGATGAAAACGGCGCAGCGGCCGCCATAATGGCCGCAAAATGGTGCAGAAAATAAGGCCCTTGTCCGTGGCCAAATGAGGCATACAGGCTGAAAACAGCCGCCATCACCAAAAGCAGCGGCGCGGCATACCGGTAGGCCATCGCCGTAAAATCCTCCTGAATGAGGTTGTTGTAAAAGCCGGCCGTTCTATCGGACACTTTTTTAATAATTGTTCGGCCAAGGTCGTCGCAGATTTCTGCGATGATACCGACAGGCTCCGAGGCGGCCTGCGCCGTTTTCAGTGTCTCCGTCATGGCGCGGGCATACGTTTTCTCGCCCCAAAGCGTAAACGTCAGCGAGAGGGCGGAGACGACGCAATAGGGCACGCCATAGCTTTCATTGTGCGTTAAAATGGCAAATGTTGCTGCGGCCGCCGTGACGAGGCATGAGAAAACGTTAAGCGTTTCCGCGCCGGGCTCCCCCTTCACAAGTGTCATCACACCGCGGATGAGGGTATCAAGCGCCAGCAGCATCACGCAAAACATCAGCATCATTAAAATGCCGTTTGTTAAAACAAGACTGCGCCCGATACCGAACGGCAGCGCCGCGCCCGCCTCGTACATCAGCGTTAAAACAGCCATTAAGACCGAAATCGCAAGGCTCGCCAAGCTGCGCAACGAATAGGAATTGCAAATATGCGCAAATCGCTTGACAGCGGAGCGGAAATCCGGTTCTTCAAATATTTCTTCCGGTACGGGCTCGCCTTCAAGTGCCGCGTCGTCAACGATCTCTTCCTCGTCGTCGTCGGCATATGTATTTCTGCCGAATAGGCCGAAAACCTTTCTGGCCGTTTTTCGCGTCTCGTTTTCAAGGGCTGTCTGCCGCGCGATGGCTTCGGCCACGTCCTCATCCGTTTCGTCATCAGCGGCTGAGACGCGTGTGATCGGGATGACATTTTTCGTACCAGAATTTAGTTCATCGTCGCGGGGTTCCGGCTTTGTCTCGTGTGTTTTGCCTGCGGCCGCGTCTTTAAGGTCAGAAAGCGTCGGCAGCGGTACCGTTTTATCGAGCGGCTGGGCCGCCTTGCCCCGTGCTGCGGTTTCCGGCGCTGCTTGCCGGTATTTCCCACCGGCTGCTTCCTGAACAATCTTATCTGCTTTTTGTTTCAGCACACCGCTCGGTGTCTTTTTGTCACCGGCTATATAGGCAGAGCCTTTGTATTCGGCTAAAATAGATTCCAGCGAAATATCGCCTTCGACGGTTACGTCATCATCCCCAGTGGGGCCGTCGTCGTCCGGCGGCCTGCGCGTGTCTTTTTCATCCATGTTAAAATTATCACGAGCCATAACGTCACCTTCTCTCCGGTCAGATCAGTTTGATGCAGCCGCCGACTGCCGCTGGCGCAGCGTTTCATAAAGGACGACTGCAGCCGAAACAGACGCGTTGAGCGACGCGATTCTCCCGGTCATCGGAATCGAAACAGTAAAGTCGCACGTTTCGGCGACGAGGCGGGAGAGCCCCTTCCCCTCCGAACCGATGACAAGAGCCGTCGGCCCCGTTAAGTCTGTTTGCCAGAGGCCGGACTGGCCGTCTGCCGCCATGCCGTAAACCCAGAGCCCAGCCTTTTTCAAGTCCTGTAGGGCTGCTGTGATATTGGCAACGCGGGCAACAGGCAGATGCGCCACAGCCCCGGCAGACGTTTTCGAAACGATGGCCGTCAAACCGGCGCTGCGCCTTTTCGGTATGATAACGCCGTGCGCCCCGGCACACTCAGCCGTCCTGATGATCGCGCCGAGATTGTGCGGGTCTGAAATTTCGTCGCAAACGACGATCAGCGGCGTCTGCCCAAGGCTATTGGCCCTGCTGAGAATATCGTCAACCGTCACATAGACAGCGGCCGACAGGACGGCGACGACGCCCTGATGCGCGCCCGTTTTGCTCATCGCGTCAAGCTTGCGCTTGTCCGCCTCGACAACGACGGTACCCGCGGCGCGCGCCGTCGCGGCAATATGACCCAAAGCGCCGTCTGTCTCACCGGCGCTTAAAAAGATTTTATCGATTGGCCGCCCGGCGCGCAGCGCCTCAATAACGGCATTGCGGCCTTCCAGAACACCGGCATCATCCTCCGGCTCCGTATCCGGCATCGTTCGGCGCTGATGATATGGGTCCATATGGCGCTCGATCGGGCGTTTTCTCGGGTGATTGTTATCGCTCATTCAATAGTCCTTTATAAGTCGTTATTTCAGACGTGCTGCTTGATACGGTCTACCATGTCAAGCCGCTCCCACGGCAGGTCGAGCTCCGGCCGCCCGAAATGACCGTAAGCGGCGATTTGGTTGAAAATCGGGTTTAACAAGCACAGATGGTCAATGATTTCACGCGGTCTGAAATCAAATACGGCCTCAAGAATTTTTTCAATCTTTTCATCAGGAATCGACCCGGTGCCACGCGTGTCGACCTGAATGGAGACGGGCCGCGCCACACCGATGGCGTATGCCAGCTCGATCTGACAAGCTCTTGCCAGACCCGCCGCGACGACATTTTTGGCGGCATAACGCGCCATATACGCAGCGCTGCGGTCTACCTTTGTCGGGTCCTTACCAGAAAAAGCGCCGCCGCCGTGGCTGGCGTAGCCGCCGTAGGTGTCAACAATGATTTTCCGCCCCGTCAACCCGGAATCACCAACAGGGCCGCCAATGACAAACCGACCCGTTGGATTGACATAAAATTTTGTCTCTTTAGTGATAAGTTCTTTCGGAATGACCGGTTTGATGACTGTTTCTATAATGCTCTCGCGCAAGTCTTTGACCGTCACGTCCGGGTCGTGCTGGGCGGAGACAACAATTGCAGGGCAGGAAGCAACGCGCCCCTTTTCATCGTATTCTACCGTCACTTGGCTTTTCCCGTCGGGTCGAAGAAAGGACAACAGACCAGATTTCCGCACCGCGGCCAAGCGCATCGACAGCGCGTGTGCATATGAAATCGGCGCTGGCATATATTCCGGCGTCTCGTCACACGCAAAGCCGAACATCATGCCCTGGTCGCCGGCACCCGTTTCAAAAGCGTCGTCAAACGCGCTGTTAACGCCCATGGCAATGTCTTGACTTTGTTCCTTGATGGATGTGAGAACTGCGCAGCCGTTATAATCAAACCCAAGCTCCGGGCGGATGTAACCAATATTTTTAATCGTCTCCCTGGCGATGCCGGGGATGTCGACATAAGTATTCGTCGTAATTTCACCCATGATAAGAACCATACCGGTTGAGACAATTGTTTCGCAGGCCACACGGGCCATTTTATCACCGGCCAGAATATTATCAAGTACCGCGTCGGAAATCTGGTCACAGACTTTATCCGGGTGCCCCTCTGTAACGGATTCCGACGTAAAAATCCTGTTTGTCATGATGCCGTCTCCTTTGACATATTTTCTCATAATTTTATTTATTATACCACAATACGCCGATAACATAAAGTATAAATTCTGACAGATTAAAAACTGCCGCTTAAAAAAGCGGCAGTCTCATTTTTTCGCGTTTAACTAGCGGTGCTCAAGCGGCACAAAAGCCGATTTCGGCGTGATGGCCTTATACGCCGGGCGTATAATTCTGTTGCTGTTGTACACCTCTTCGATGCGGTGGGCGCACCAGCCCACCATCCGTGCCACGGCAAAAAGCGGTGTGAAGAGTTCATGCGGAATGCCGAGCATTTTATAGACAAATCCGGAGTACATGTCAACATTGGCGCACATCGGTTTGTCAACATGGCGTTCTGCTGCGAAAGCAGCCGGCGCAAGACGCTCAACGGCTTCGAACAGCTCGAATTCCTGAAGCATCCCCTTTTGATCAGCCAGCTTTTTAGCCAGCTCTTTGAGCCGGACGGTGCGCGGGTCGCTGAGCGTATAGACAGCGTGGCCGATGCCGTAAATGAGCCCGTCGCCGCAGCCGGCCTCACGCCGTAATATTTTTCGCAGATAGTTTAAAAGGTCCGCTTCATCCTCCCAGTTGGGCACGTCGCGCTCAATATAGGAAAACATCTCCATGACCTTTTTGTTAGCCCCGCCGTGACGGGGGCCTTTTAAGGCGCCGACCGCAGCAGCCATTGAGGAGTAAATATCGGTACCGGATGAGGAGAGGACGCGGCAGGCAAACGCCGAATTGTTCCCACCGCCGTGCTCGGCATGTAAAACAAGGGCTAAATCGAGCAGCTGTGCTTCTTCCCGCGTAAAGCTGTTGTCATGACGGACGGAATAGAGGAAGTTTTCGGCCGTCGAGAGGCCTTCCTTCGGGTGGTGGATAAAGAGGCTTTCCTTGTCGAAATAATGGCGTTTGGCGGCATAGGCGTTTGCCACAATGACAGGGCAGCGCGCGATGAGATGAAGCGCCTGATCGAGCTCTTTATGTAGGTTATTGATGTCCGTTTCCGGGTCCTGATCGTAGGAGTACAACGCGAGAACGCTGCGCGCAAGCTTGTTCATAATGTCCTTGCTGGGCGCGCTTAAAATCATGTCTTCCGTAAAGCCGCTCGGCAGGTGCCTGTATTCGTCCAGAATACCGTTAAAGCAGTCAAGCGACGCTTTGTCCGGCAGTGTACCGAAGATAAGCAGATATGCCGTCTCCTCGAAGCCAAACCGGCCTTCGCTCATAAAGCCGTCAATCATATCGGACACGTCGATGCCGCGGTAAATGAGCTGGCCGTCGATTGGGACGCGCTCCCCGTCTTGCACGTAATAACCGCGCACATTGCCGACCTTTGTCACGCCGGCCATCACACCGGTGCCATCAGCGTTGCGGAGGCCGCGTTTCACGTCGAGTTCTGAGTAACAGCTTTTATCGACAACAATGCTTTGCTGCATTTGGGCGGCGCGCTTATTTAAAAAATCTATTGTTTTTAGCGCTTTGTCAGCGTGCATTGGTGATCACTTCCCTTTTTGTTGTAGATTATAAATATACAGCGCCAAGCGATTGTTGTCAATAAAATGCATGAAGTTTTATCATTTCCTGCATTTTCCCTTTCAGATAACTTTGCCGCTTATCGCATTTTTAGTCTTTTGGAATAAAACCCATTTTATAGCAGAAACTATGGTTGATATATTCTGATTCTCGGAGGAACGAACGATGAAACGTCTTAACACCGCCCATTTCCGCACTGTCTTCGCCGCTTTTCTCGCCGTTGTCACCGGCTGTCTCCTTTTTGCGGGCATTCCGGCACTGGCGGCAGACGGCGGCACTTCAAACGCAAATGCCCGCCCGATTGCGGAGAATCTCAGCTACACGACGTATAAAGGCATCGCGATCACCGGCCGGTTTTCAGCGTCCGACCCGGAGGGCGACGCTGTGCTATTCGAAGTAACCGACCTGCCGAAAAAAGGTACGCTCCGATTTGACAGTGCCGGCACATTCGTCTACACGCCCGGAGAGAACAAAAAAGGGCAGGATGTTTTTTCTTATCTCGCGGTTGATGATGCCGGTAACCTTTCCGCCAAGGCATCTGTAACGATTGATATCGAAAAGCAGTCAACAAAACTGACGTATGCCGATATGTCTGACAATGCCGCCCACTATGCCGCTCTCGTATTAGCCGAAAAGGGTCTGCTCGTCGGCGAAAAAATCGGCGACCAGTATTTCTTCCGGCCGCAGGCTGCCGTCACGCGCGGTGAATTCCTCACTATGTGTCTTGGCATGACAGATGTTGAAACGCTGCGCGATATCACGCGCACAGGCTTTTCCGATGACGCTGCCATGCCGGATTGGGTCAAGCCGTATGTGTCCACGGCGCTTTTGTCCGGCTATGTTAGCGGGTATAAAAATGAAGAGGGCCGCCTTGTTTTTGGCGCCGACAAACCAATAACAGCCGCCGAAGCCGCTGTCATCCTCAATAATATTTTAGACATTTCCGATGTTGCCAGCGTTGCCGCCGTCTCGTCGGACAGCTGCCCTGTGTGGGCTTATCAGGCGGAGGTCAACCTCGCCGCGTGCAACATCATCGGAGCGCCGGGCGCGGACTCATATAATACAGCAGTTTCTCGCGCCGAAGCCGCCGACATGATCGTCTCCGCCATGGCGCTCCAAGATGCCCGAGGCGGCACCTCCCTTCTCAGCTGGGCGCTGAAATAACTGCTGCGAAATAAGAAAAAGATTCTTCGCCTCACGGCTCTAAATGACATGGTTTTGTCATTGTGAGGGGCATGATGCCCCGAAGAATCTTTATTTTTTAGCCGGGGTCTGTTTTGCAGCAGGCCCCTTTATTTAGTACTCTATCGCACTTGGCCGCTGCCGTATATGATGTATTTCATTGTCGTCAGCTGCTCGAGGCCCATCGGGCCGCGCGCGTGCATCTTCTGCGTCGAGATGCCGATCTCCGCGCCGAGGCCGAACTCGCCGCCGTCCGTAAAGCGGGTTGAGGCGTTGACGTAAACGGCCGCGGCGTCCACGGCGTCGAGAAAGCGCTGCGAGACGGGATAGCTGTTTGTCACAACGGCCTCGGAGTGCTTTGAGCCGTACTTGTTGATGTGCGTAATGGCCTCCTCAAGGCCGTCAACAACCTTGACAGCAAGGATATAATCGCCGAACTCCGTCTCGTAGTCCGCCTCTGTCGCCGGTATGACGGTATTACCGAGGATAGCCGCCGTCTCCGGGCAGCCGCGCAGCTCCGTGTTTTTCCCGTCTAACAGCGCCTTGGCCTTCGGGAGAAACGCCGCGGCGACGGCGCGGTCGACAAGCAGCGTCTCGGCGGCGTTGCAGACGGACGGACGCGAGCACTTGGCGTTAAAAATAATTTCGGCAGCCATATCGAGGTCAGCCGATGACTCGACATAAATGTGGCAGTTACCGACGCCTGTCTCAATAACAGGGACGCGGGCGTTTTCGACGACACGGCGGATGAGGCCCGCCCCGCCGCGCGGGATCAGCACGTCGACATAACCGACAAGGCGCATCACATCGTCGGCGCTCTCGCGGGACGTGTCCTGCACGAGACTCACGGCGTCCTCTGGTAGACCGGCTTCCCGGATGGCGCGGCGCATGATGTTTGTCAGCGCATTGTTGGCCGAAAAAGCTTCTTTGCCCCCGCGTAAAATAACGGCGCTGCCCGCCTTCAAGCAGAGAACGGCAGCGTCAACCGTCACATTCGGGCGCGCTTCGTAGATAATGGCGATCACACCGAGCGGCACCTTTTTCCGCCCGATGACAAGCCCGTTGGGCCGGACAGCCATTTTTTCAACCTGCCCGATCGGGTCGTCAAGCCGTGCAACTTGACGGACACCATCGGCCATCGCGTCGATGCGTGCCTCCGTTAAGGCCAGCCGGTCTAGGAGCGACGCACTCATGCCGTTTTCACGCGCTCTTTTCATATCCTCCGCGTTGGCGGCGAGGATTTCCTGTTTATTGTCGATCAGCGCCTGCGCGATGGCGAAGAGCGCTTTGTTTTTATCTGCTGTGGGACATGTCATTAGCACGAGGGATGCCGCTTTGGCCGCAGCCCCTTGTTTTTCAATCGCCGTCATGCCTTTTTTCCTTCTTTCGAAACAGCGTTCCAACGCCCTTCCCTTCCAGAATGTCATAGAGATTCCGGGGGTTGGCGCCGTTTGTAATCACCATGTCGATCCCGTTTTCCGTCGCTATTTTAGCGGCTGCCAGCTTTGTTTGCATCCCGCCTGTACCAAACGCCGTCCCCGCGCCGCCGATTTCGGCGAGCAGGCCGCCGTCCAGCGCGTCGACAACCGGGATGAGGCTGGCGTCTTTGTTTTTTCGGGGGTCCTTGTCAAAGAGCCCGTCGATATCGGAGAGGATGACGAGCAAATCTGCGTCAACGAGCGTTGCCACGACGGCTGAAAGCGTATCATTATCGCCGAACACCTTGTGTTCGGATTCAATCTCCTCGATGCAGACGGAGTCGTTCTCGTTGACGACGGGGATGACGCCGAGCTCTAAAAGCGCCTCAAACGTCCCCAAAAGATTGAGGCGGACGTTTGGCCTGTCGACATCGTCACGCGTGAGCAATATCTGCCCGACCGGCGCGCCGTACTCACTGAAAAACTTGTCATAAACGTGCATCAGCTCGCACTGCCCGACGGCGGCGACTGCCTGCTTTAAACGCACGTCGACAGGGCGGCCTTTCATATTCAGCTTCCCGCAGCCGGCGCCGATCGCACCGGACGAGACGAGAATAACCTCGTGACCGGCATTTTTAATATCCGTCAGCACGCGGGCCAAGCCGTCGATATTGCGGAAATTGAGACCCTTCCCGCCGTGCGACAGCGTCGACGTGCCGACCTTGATGACGACGCGCTTTTTCTTTTTCAACCGGCGCGCCCCCTTTCGTTAAAATATCGCCGTGGCGAAATAGTCCTCCGGCGTTTCCGCGCGGCGAATCATGGTCACGCTCCCATCCTCGCGGAGCAGGAGCTCGGCCGAGCGCAGCTTGCCGTTATAGTTGTAGCCCATGGCGTGTCCATGCGCGCCGGTGTCGTGCAGCACCAGAAAGTCGCCCATATCGATCTTTGGCAGGGCCCTGTCGATGGCAAACTTGTCGTTATTTTCACAAAGCGATCCCGTTATATCATAGACGTGGTCACAGGGCGCATCTTCCTTCCCCATCACTGTGATGTGATGATACGCCCCGTACATCGCCGGGCGCATGAGGTTGCTGGCGCAGGCATCCAGGCCCACATATTCTTTATAAATATGCTTTTCCTGAATGGCGCGGGTCACGAGGCAGCCGTAAGGCCCAAGCATAAAGCGCCCGAGCTCCGTACAGATGGCCGGTGCCATCCCTGCCGGGCCGAAAACCGCCTCATAAGCCTGACGGACGCCTTCGCCGATACGCATGATGTCATTTTCCGCCTGCTCCGGGCGGTATGGGATGCCAACGCCGCCGGAGAGATTGATAAAGGCGATCTCAGCGCCTGTCTCGCGCTGGAGGTCAACGGCCAGCTCAAAGAGAATGGACGCCAGTTGCGGGTAATAGTCGTTGGACATCGTGTTGCTGGCCAAAAACGCGTGCAGGCCGAATTCTTTCGCCCCAAGCGCCTTGAGCTTGCGATAGGCTTCAAATAGCTGCTCTCTTGTCATGCCGTACTTGGCGTCGCCCGGATTGTCCATAATGGTGTTCGATATGGCAAAGACGCCGCCGGGGTTAAACCGGCAGCTGATCGTCTCCGGAATTGGGCCGAGAGCCGCTAAAGCATCAATATGCGTGATGTCGTCGAGGTTGATGATCGCGCCGAGTGCAAGTGCCTTTTCAAATTCGGCAACGGGCGTGGCGTTGGACGAGAACATGATGTCCGAACCGGCAAAGCCGCACCGCTCACTCATCATCAGCTCCGTCATCGACGAGCAGTCAACGCCACAGCCCTCCTCCTTGAGGATTTTTAAGATCGCAGGCGTCGGCGTGGCCTTCACGGCGAAATATTCTTTAAAGCCCTTGTTCCACGAAAAGGCCCTGTAAAGGCGCCTTGCATTTTCGCGGATGCCCTTTTCATCGTAAAGATGATAAGGCGTCGAGACTGTTTCGGCTATCGTTTTCAGCTGCTCCAAGGTGACAAATGGTTTCTTCATCGCGCTTCCCCTAAACTTAATCTCTATGTGATGTATTTTTCTGTATTTTAAAGCAAATTGGCTGCAGAATCAACAAAAGAATCGACACGTTTCAGAAAAATGGTCTGAAAAACGGCAGATGCGTTTCCGTCCGGGAAACGCATCCTGTCAGCCATGGACCGTTTTTTATGTTGCGCTGTCGTCCTGCAACTGCAATGGAATCGTGCAGACGACAATCTGCTTATGCTTTAACAGCTGCCGCTCGATATGAACGCGCGTGTTATTGTGGAGGATCCGATGCCATTTTCTCTGCACCATAAACTGCGGCAGGATAACGGAGACGATGTCGTTTTCGGTGAGGTCGTACTCCGCCGATTCAATAAATTCCACAAGCGGGCCGACAATTTCGCGGTATGGCGAATACTTGATAACAAGCGGAATGTCTGATTTGAGCATGTCGTATTTCTGTTTGTTTTTTTCGCCCGTTTCTTTGTCGATGACAACGTTGAAGGCTGTCACATTGTCGGAGATTGATTTGGCATACCGCAGCGCGCGGATGCTTGCGCGGTTAATGCTTTCAACCGGGACGATTACACGGTTTATATAATTGGCGCAATGGAGCGCGGCGTAGTAATCCTCCGGCTCAATACGCAGTTGGTCGTGCACCTCGGTGTAGTGCTTTTTGATTTTAAACATCATTAAGACGAGAATCGGGATGAGAATCACAACGATCCATGCGCCCTGATTAAATTTGGTGATGGCAATAATGACGACGACAGAGGCCGTCACAATTGCGCCAATTCCGTTAATCAGCGCCTTTAAGTGCCAGTGTCTCTCACGCGTGCGAATCCACCGTAAAAACATGCCGGACTGCGACAGCGTAAACGATATGAAAACGCCAATGGCGTATAAGCCGATCAGCTTTTCGACCTTCGCATTAAACAGGATGATCAGTAGCGCCGCCGCGATAGATAAAACGGCGATGCCGCTGTCATAGCTCAGGCGGTTGCCGCGCATGCTCAGCTGTCGCGGCATGTATTTGTCCTTCGACATGACGGAAATCAGCATCGGGAAACCCGAGTACGCCGTGTTTGCCGCCAGAATCAGGATGATAAACGTCGTAATTGTAATGTAGTAGAACATAAAGCCGTGGCCGAATATTTCATCAGCAATGAGCACGAGCATGGCCTTACCGTGCGTTGGGTCTACTTTGTAAAAGTTGGCGAGGATCGCCGTACCGCCAAACAACAGAAAAATGATCAGCGCTAAAAGCAGCAGCACAAGCTTGGCGTTTTTGCGCGACGGCTCTTTGAAATTTGGCACACCGTTGCTGACGGCCTCAATACCGGTGACGGCCGCACAGCCGTTTGAAAAGGCTTTGAGCATGAGAATCATCGTGATCGGCCCCGCAATGCCCTGAAACGTCGGTTCCGGCGCCGGCGGCACATACCCGCCTGCGACCTTGATAAACCCTGTCACCAGCATGATGACGATACCGAGGATAAACGCATATGTCGGTACGCCGAAAATCCGGGAGGATTCGCGCAGACCGCGGAGATTGCCGACGGCAATAAGTAATATCAAAAACACGCAAATCGGAACCGTATATGGCTCGATTGGCTCAAAAGCCGAAGCAATCTGCTGGACGCCGGAGGAAATACTCACGGAGACCGTGAGGATATAATCAACGGCAAGAGCGGCACCGGCAATAATTCCGGCCAATGTCCCTATGTTCTCCTTAGCAACGGTATAAGCGCCGCCGCCATTGGGATAGCAGTCAATCGTCTGCCTATAGGACAGCATCAGCATGAACAGCAGAACAATAATAATGCCAGAAATCACCGTCAATTGCCGGAAGGCGATAAGCCCTATCGCCGGCAGCAGTACCGTTAAAATTTCCTGCCCGGCGTAAGCGACGGATGAAATGGCATCGCTCGAGAGAATCGGCAGTCCCCACGCAACAGCATATCGCTCGTCATTGAGCGCATCGCTGTGCAATGGTCTTCCAAAAAAGAAGCTTTTGAGTGTATTCCGTTTGATAACCGTTACCTTCTTTCAACACAATATGCTTTTAAAGGCATATATGAAGAATATATATCTAAAATCCATAAGTCAATACTATGATTTATAAATTTCCAACAAGAATGTCTTCTGTTTTTTGTCGTTACTGACCATTCCCATCAAATGGCCGCCTACCGCTGCCAGAAGCCAGTATACCCTGATGAAGTGCAATGATGTAAATCGGCACAAGCAACAGCAAAACAGCCGCCCCGCAGGCAGCAAATGCAGCCCCCGCGCCGAAACGGTCGGCAATCGCACCGGAAAACAGATTCCCGAGCGGCGTCGTACCGACGAAAACAAGCGTATAAACACTCATCACACGGCCGCGGTATTCCTGCCGTGCGTGCATTTGAAAGGTGGCGTTGGCGCTTGCCATAAAGATCATGAAGAAAAAGCTGACGAGTGCTAGGATTAACCCGGCCAGGGTATAGGCCGTCATCCAGCCGACCGACATCAAAATTACAGCTACGATGACCGGAAAAGCAAAAATGATTGCCTTTTTGGGGCCGCCTTGACTGAGCGACGCCACCGTCAATGCGCCCGTCAGTGCCCCCACACCGGCAAACGACATCAAAAGGCCAAATCCCATCTCCTGCTGGTGGAGCGTCTGAATGGCAAATACGGGCACGAGAACGTTAAAGTTCATCGCAAACGTCCCTGTCACTGCTAGAATCAAAAATGTGATGAAAAGATATCGGTCATGATATATAAAGCCAAGCCCATCGGCAATATTGGCAAATAACCGCCCGCGTTGCAGCTGCGTTTTCTCAACCGAATAAGGTTTGATTAAAAACAAGCTCACAATCACGGCTCCGAAACTGACGGCATTGACGAAAAAGCACGTCGTCACACCCCACCGTGCCATAACGATGCCTGCCACAGCAGGGCCGATAATGCGGGAAAAATTAAATTGTACCGAATTGAGTGCGATTCCGTTCGTCAGGTCTTCCTTTCCCACAAGCTCGATGACAAAGGCCTGACGCACCGGCATATCAATGGTGTTGACGATGCCGAGAAGCGTTGACATCACCATGAGGTGCCAAAATCGGATAACCCCAAAAAGGGAGAGGACGGCTGTTATGAGGGTGATGAGCAAAGATGCCGTCTGTGTCATAAACAGGAGTGATTTTTTATTATACCGGTCGATTAAAACACCCGCAGCAAGCGAAAATAACAGCACCGGCACATATTGCATGGCGCTGACAAGGCTGAGGAGAAACGGCGAATTTGTCAGTCGATAGGCCAGCCACGGCTGTGCGATGTTCTGCATCCATGTCCCTGTCGTCGAGACAGCCATACCAATCCAATAAAAAAGAAAGCTTTTATGCCGTAGCGCCGCAAACGGATTGCCGACTGGACCGCCGATTCTTTGTGTCATAGTATTTGCCCTTCTTGACGCACTCGGATGATGATGCACTTCAGTATACACCCAATAGGATTGTTTACAACCCCTAAAGCGCACAGTCGGCTACATTTGGCATCCCGGTACAGCATCGGTTCATAAAAAAAGTCAACCGCTTGCCGGGCCAGTCTTTTTGATGCCTTTTTACCGCTTTCCCTCATACTGCCGCAGCGACAGGAATTATATACCGTTTGACGGCGCTGTAACCTTTTGTTACTCTTTGTGTATCTTTGGGGATGCCGAAATAAATCCTATTTATCCGTTGGGAATACCGAAGCGAACGAAAGGATATAACGATGAAAACGGTCAAATCACTTCATAAAGCAGCCGCTGTGCTGCTCCTCTTTGCGGCATTGCTCTTCCCCGCCGCGGAGTTCTCTGTACAGGCGGCGGACGTCACATCAGCGGCTGGTCAAATAACCACCGGGGCGCTCAACGTCAGAAGCGCGCCAGGCACAACAGGCAAAATCCTGACGAGCCTGCCGTATGGGTCATATGTGACATTGATTTCGCCGTCAGGCACGTGGTGGCGCGTGGAGTACGCGCCCGGCGCGTATGGGTATATGAGCGGCGCTTACATAAAATATGTCGGCGGCACATTTGCCGCGACAGCCACGAGCGGCAGCGGGTCCGTTTCCGTTCGAAGCAGCTCGGCGTCTTCCTATCCCGTCTCCGGCACCGTCACAAGCGGCAGAACCGTTCTTGTCCTGCACGACAACGGCTCCTGGAGCTGGATTTTATATAACGGCTCAAAAACCGGCTGTGTACCGGATACAGCGCTGCGCTCAGTGATGGCTTGGCCCGTCCCGGCCAGTCATAAAATCAATCAGTATTTTTCCGCCGCGCACGAAGGGCTTGACATCGGCGCCTCTGTCCACGGCGTATCCGGCGACGCGGTCGTTGCCGCCCAATACGGTAAGGTTGTCTATAGCGGGTGGCTCAACGGCTACGGCTACGTTGTGTACGTCAATTCCATCTACAACGGCCAGCCGATTCAGACGCGTTATGCCCATCTGGCGTCCATGCCGCTTGTCACGGCCGGGTCTGTTGTCGGAGCCGGGCAAAAAATCGGCGTTATGGGCAACAGCGGGACATCGTCCGGCGTTCATTTACATTTTGAGGTCTGCCTGAGAAAGTCAAACAGTGACTGTATCGCCAACGCCGACTCAACACCTGTCAATCCGCTTGATTATATCAGCTGATTGTCTCAAAAATCGGGGGCTGCCAGTCTTGGCAGTCCCCGATTTATACTCTTACCACGCGGCATACCGGCGCCGCGGCGCTGCCTCAGAGCGGAATTTCACGTCCGTCAAAAACGGCCATTTTCTTGCCTCTTTTTTTGGCCTCGTAAAGATAGGTGTCCGCGCACGAGATGACGGCCCAAACATCGAGCTCCCCGTCAGCGTCCCGAGTAATTTCTGTGACGCCTGCACTGAATGTTGGGCGGATATTCAGCTCTTTTTCGCATCGCTCCTGAAACTGGCGAGAAATATTTTGCAAAGTATGCGTCATCAGCGCTTTAGAGTGCCCCGGCATAATGAGCATGAATTCTTCACCGCCAAAGCGACCGAGTATATCCTGTTTGCGCGACTGTTCTGACGCGCATTCCGAAAAGAGACATAGCACACGGTCTCCGGCGAGATGACCGAGCGTATCGTTTATAAGCTTAAAATTGTCCAGATCAATCATCGCCAGCGTCATGCTCTCTTTTGAAACGGAGAGATTTTTTAAGGCGTTTAACAGCGCATATTTATTTGTTATACCTGTTGCAAGGTCAAGTGAGAGCTGGCTGTTGAGCAGCTGTTCATATTCCTTCTGTGCTGTAATATCCGCAAAGGAAACAACAGCAAAAACGTCATCGCCGTTAGTGACCCGCGTGGCGCTGACGGTAAACCATTTCTGCTGCGCGACGCCGTCAATATAAAAATTATGGTCGACCTCCGCATCCGTGATGACTGTGCCCGTATTCAAAACGCACTCGAGCGCACTGCGCAACGGGCAAAAACGGCAGGCCTCTCCGTGCCCGCAAACTTCTCCCTCTCGGATTATATCCGTACAGTTGAAGACATTGCCAAATCGCGCGCCGTTCAGTGCCTCCTTCGTTAAATGGAAGCTTTTCAGCATATATCGGTTGGCGTCACGAACCGTTGTATCCGGGTTAACTAGAACGAGCCCGATAGGCGAATTCTGAAAGACGGCCTGAAAGATGGTGGTTGGTTCTGTCATCAATACCTCCGAAACAGCGCCGATATGTCTCCGCCGTTTATCTCCTTATAGATACTGTCGGCATTTTTTGTAGAAATGTTAACCACAATCTGTCATTTCTTAAAATAAGACGAACGACTTGAGCCTATTAACCTGTTCAGTCAAATTTTTTAATTAAAAAGAGGTGCATCTGCACCTCTTTTTGGAGCGGGCGACGAGGCTCGAACTCGCTACCTCCACCTTGGCAAGGTGGCGCTCTACCAGATGAGCTACGCCCGCATATTCAGTTGTAGAACCCGAAGATTGCTCTTCGGGTTCTACGGTTTTGGAGGCGACACCCAGATTTGAACTGGGGAATCAGGGTTTTGCAGACCCATGCCTTACCACTTGGCTATGTCGCCATAGGCGATAAAGAGGCGCAAAAGCACCTCTTTATTTGGAGCGGGCGACGAGGCTCGAACTCGCTACCTCCACCTTGGCAAGGTGGCGCTCTACCAGATGAGCTACGCCCGCACATCGCGCAATATCATATGAACTTATTCAATTTATATAAACTGCGCGTGGTGCCTCCGGTCGGAATCGAACCAACGACACGAGGATTTTCAGTCCTCTGCTCTACCAACTGAGCTACAGAGGCATATTTGGGCACTTTAAAGTGCCCTGTGGCGACCCAGAACGGGCTCGAACCGTCGACCTCCAGCGTGACAGGCTGGCGTTCTAACCAACTGAACTACTGGGCCATTTTTGTGGTGGGAACAACAGGGCTCGAACCTGTGACCCCATGCTTGTAAGGCATGTGCTCTCCCAGCTGAGCTATGCTCCCCCAACCGCTGCCGTTGTTAGCGACGGTTGTTATTATACTAAAACCCCTATCTCTTGTCAACAGTAAAACGCGATTTTGAAAGGCTATTTTTCAGAGCTGTTTTCATGCCCTTCGAACTCTTCCGGTGTCTTGTTTTCTTCAAGATATGCGATTACCTCGCGCGGTGTTAATTGATAGACGGTGTCACAGAATTGGCATGTAACTTCGACCGGCTCGCCCTTCTTCTCCATATCGAGAAGCTCCTGACGGCCGACACCGGCAACAGCCTGTAAAACACGCGCGCGGCTGCAGTAGCACCGGTATTCGACTGGTGTCGTCTCTAATACGCGCATCGTAAACCCCGCGAGGACGCGCTCGCAGAGCACCTCGGCGGTGCCGTCCGTCAAAACGGCTGTCACAGGGCCTGTTTCGGCAATGTTGCGCTCGAGCGTATCAAGCAGCGTATCCGGCGCCCCCGGTAAAAGCTGCACAATATAGCCCCCCGCCGCCAGGACGGACTGATCCGTTCCAACGAGAACGCCGAGCGCGACGGCCGTGCGCGTTTGTTCACTGGCGTAAAAATACGCCGTGAAGTCTTCGGCAATCTCACCGGTGACGAGTTGGACGCTGCCGACATACGGTTCTTTAAGGTGCAGGTCTCTGATAACGGTCAGCATGCCGTCTGTGCCGACGGCCCCGCCGACATCGAGCTTGCCATTGGGCTTCTTGGGAATATCGACTAATGGATTCTGGACGTAGCCGCGCACGTTGCCCGTGCTGTCGGAGACGGCAATAATACTCCCGACCGGCCCGCCGCCGTTAATGCGCACGGTGACGGACGCTAATGGGTCCTTCAGCATGTGCCCAAGCATCGAGCAGGCCGCCATTGTCCGGCCAAGCGCCGCCGTCACGACAGGCGTTGTCTTGTGAATAACGCGCGCCCTTTCCACCGTGTTCTTTAAGGACACAGCCGATATTTGAATAAACCCGTCATCCGAGACGGCTCTGACGATTTCATCCATTGCCTGTTCCTTTCGTTGCGGCGATAAAAATGCGCGTATCGCTTTCATCGGGCGGTGTATGCTTTAAATCCCCATATAAGCGCACGTCTGTAAACCCTTCGTTCACTAATAGACTTTCTAGGTCTCGTGGGTCGTAGGCGTATTCAACATGCTCTTCACGGCTACGCAACCATTTTGAGCCGACACGCTCAAAAATATCCATGCCGTAATAGCAGGCATTCTCCCTGCTGTCAAAAAAAGTGCGCCACACACAAAAGACGTCCGGCGTTTCGTCCAGATATACCTCCCCGTCGAGGCTTTTGAGACGCGCCGGTGTGTGAATATCAAAGACAAACAGACCGCCCGGCTCCAAGAAGAGCCGGACGCGGTGAAAAACGTCTTTCAAAAGCGATGGCTTGACATAGTTCATGCCGTCAAGCGAGCAGACGGCGGCATCCACCGTTCCGTAAAGATCCAGGCATTCCATCGGTTGGTTTAAAAAAAGCAGCCTGCCCGATAGGCCCTCTGCTTTCTCGGCGGCCTGTGCCAGCATGTCCTCGGAGGCATCGACGCCGATCATGTCATACCCGCGCCCGGCCAGAAGGCTTGTCAACGTGCCTGTTCCGCACGCGAGATCGACAATCGACCGAACGGCAAGCCCGCGTTCGCGAAATAGCTGTTCGTAAAAATCCGCCATCGCCGCATATGGCACATCGCCCGTGAGGCTGTCGTAAAACCGCGCCAGTGAGGAATACGACGTCACGATTCTTTCTCCTTTAACCTCTTAAAAGCAATCTCGTAGCCGTCGGCACCGTACATGAGGCTTCTGTTGACGCGGCTGATCGTCGCCGACGAGGCACCCGTCTGCTCTAGAATGTTATTGTAGATGTTCCCCTGACTTAACAGCATCGCCACCTGAAAGCGTTGCTCCATTGCCCGCAGTTCTGTGACCGAACAGAGGTCGTCAAAAAAACGCATACACTCGTCAACTGTCCGAAGCGTTAAGATTGCCTCATACATCTCCGTATTTCTGTCTTTCTTGGTGCCTTTCACAGTCTTGTTCACGGCAGTCCCTCCCGGCCAATAAATTCCGGCGCGCTGTCGCGCGGGCGGGTTCGAATTCGATTCACATTCTATATTTTACAGGAGTAAATCGCTAAAGTAAAGAGCAATTTATTAACGCTTTACCTACCACCGTCATATTGTATGAACGAAAGGGCGTGAGCGTATGATGACGATTTCAGAAGAAACCCTCACAGAGGACCTCACCTTCGAAGGCGTAACAATGGTACGTACCGATTTTCATTACCCTGTTGTGTCCGGCGGCGGCGGCAAGGCCGACAGGCGCATTAACAGCTATTACCGGCATATGGCAAAAACACTGATGAAGAAGGCAAAAAGTGATCTTTTGCCCGACGCCGTTGCCGAGTGGCGGTACGCCACGGAAAACGGTTATCCCTTCCGGGAATTCGAGTCGGTCATGAAATTCACCGTTACATATAATGAAAACGATCTGCTTAGCCTTTATTTTGATGTGTATGACTTTACAGGCGGCGCGCACGGCGCGACACGCCGCTTTGGCGATACCTGGCGCACGGAGACGGGCTGGTTTATCATGCTCAGTGACTTTTTTCCGCGTGGTACAAATTACAAGCGCCTTTTAATTGACAATGCCATCGTCATCGCGACACAGCAAACCCGCGCCGGCACGCATCATTATTTTGAAAACTATCCAAAGCTCATTAAAAAATACTTCAGCCCGGCGAAATTCTATATTGAGCCCGGCAATATTGTCATTTTCTACGACCAATACGCCATTGCGCCGTATTACGAGGGCATCCCCGTTTTTCAGTATCCGGCCGACATCAAAACACACCCTTAACTCATCAACGCGTCCTGCATCATGCAGGCGTCTTCGTCGAGGCCCTTTGTCATAGCGAGTGCCTCCTCGATATCGATATCGACGCACTTTTCACCATTCATGGAGATGATGCGGTTATAAACCCCGTCATAGAGCAGGCGAACGGCCTTAAAGCCCATGCGCGAGGCCGTGACCCGGTCGCGCACGAGCGGTGAACCGCCGCGCTGGATATGGCCGAGCGTCGTCACGCGCGTTTCAACACCCGTCGTCTCTTTAATTTTCGCGGCAATCTCATGGGCGGATGCCGCACCCTCGGCGACGATAACGGTAAAGTGCGTATGCCCGGCAAGGCGCGCGGCTCGGATTCTGTCGGCCACATCCGCTTCAAAATCAATTTGCATTTCCGGAATGAGTGTCACGGTCGCCCCGGTTGAAATGCCGACGTTAAGTGCCAGATGACCGGCGCGGTGCCCCATGACCTCAACGACAGAGCAGCGCTCGTGTGACTGCATCGTGTCGTCGAGCTTGTCCACGGCGTCGATGGCCGTGTTGCAGGCTGTGTCAAACCCAATGGTGTACGTTGTGCAGCCGATGTCGTTGTCAATCGTGCCGGGAATGCCGATAACGGGCACACCAAGCTTGGACAAGACGAGGGCCCCGCGGTAGGACCCGTCCCCGCCGATAATGACGAGGCCGTCAAGCCCCAGAAAGCGGCAGTTTTCTGACGCGCGCTTCTGCCCTTTTTTCGTCATGAATTCAGGGCTTCTCGCCGTGTAGAGAATTGTGCCGCCGCATCTTGCGATTTGGCTGACGTCGTCGGCTGTCATCGTCACGGCGTCTCCGCCGATCAGCCCGTTATACCCGCGCCGGATACCAACGCATTCAATCCCGAGATGCAGCGCTGTTAAAACAACGGCACGGATTGCCGCGTTCATCCCCGGCGCGTCACCGCCGGACGTTAAGACGCCGATACGCCTGATGGTCGTCTCCATGGAAAGTCTCCCTTCATCTTCTGTGTCGCTCAGTGAAAGACGGCCTTGGCGCCGTCATAGACAGCCAGCCGCTTGAACGCCGCAAAATCCGGCGTCAAATCAGGGCAGTGCGTTTTAATAGCCGTTATTAAATGCTCCGGGTTAAGCGACGGATTCTGCGCGGCGATAACGGCGCGCAGCAGCACGCGCCCGTCGCCTGTGTCTTCAAAGCTAATATCCCCAATAGCGGGGATAATGTTCACCTCGGCCATACCCTTTTTTGTCTTTTTCGTTATGACGAGTTCCTTCGACGCAAAAATCGATGACAGCACCTCAATCGCCGGAATACCTGCGTCGTAGTCGAGATATCCTTCAACGGCAACCCACGCAAGCGCCGCAAACTTCGTTGCCGGTTCATAGGCTTCCAGCACCCGAATTCCTTCCGGCATCTGATGATTCAGCCGCATTGGCAGCGCCATTAAATCCTCGCTGCAGCCGAGCTCGGCATCCAGAAGCTCCGTCACGCTTTCAACGCCGACTGACAGCGGCAGCGCAAAGGATAGATACGGGTGTGGGTTAAACCCCTCCGTATGACGCAGTGGGACGCCCGCCCTGATAAACACGCGCTGGAATGTCCGCATCAAATCCAGATGTGACAGGTATTTGCTGCGGCCCATTTTCTCAAAAAGAAGTCTCACTCTAGCCATCGCAGCGCCCTCCCGTCAGGCTTGACGCCCCGCATGCCGTACAGGCCGTGCGGCAGTCCGGTGACAGCTCGGCGCGCAGCGCTTTTTCATATTCCCCATAGAGGAAAGCCTCGCCGACACCGGCAGACGTGACGCGCCACGGCAGCACTTCGCCATATAATCGCTCTCTGTTTGCATAAAACGCCGGGTCAAGGCCGGTTGCCTCGAAGGCCTTCTGCCAGCGCTCAAAGGAGAAATACTCTTCCCAGGCGTCCAAACGCCCGCCGTTTTGGACGACATGCGCTAAAACGGCGCCGACGCGCCGGTCTCCCCGCGCGAGAACTGCCTCGATAAGGCTTGTTTTTGCGTCATGCCAGTTGTAAACGATTGCTCTACTGCGCATGGCGTCGCGCAAAAGCGCCACGCGGCGCTCATATTCCGCCATTGTCACCTGCCCAGCCCACTGAAACGGCGTGTGCGCCTTCGGCACGAAGCAGGACGTACTGACCGTCAGCCGGACGCCGCGGCTTTTATTTGCCGCGTGCTGCTTCCAAATGCCAAGCACCTTCTGCGCGAGCTCGGCGATGGCGACAACGTCGGCATCCGTCTCGGTCGGCAGGCCGAGCATGAAATAGAGCTTCACGCTGTTCCAGCCGCCTGCGAAGG
This sequence comes from Oscillospiraceae bacterium ZGZL, assembly GCA_038405045.1. Classification (GTDB taxonomy): domain Bacteria; phylum Bacillota; class Clostridia; order Oscillospirales; family Oscillospiraceae; genus Sporobacter. Next base: position 815,932 of record JBBZIV010000001.1, read on the forward strand.
CAATGCGACATGTCTCCAAAAGCGCCTCTTCCGTGACGTTTTTGTTGATAGCGTCGCGCAGGCGCTGGCTGCCCGCCTCCGGGGCGAACGTGAGGCCCGATTTGCGCACCTTCTGCGCCTTTTGCATCAATTCCATCGAAAAGTTGTCGGCGCGCAGCGACGGCAGAGACAGGCTCGCCTTTCGCGGCTCACACCAGTTGAGAAGCCCGTCGCACAGCGTCTCCAGCCCTTTGTAATCGCTTGTGCTCAGCGATGAAAGCGTAATTTCCTCATAGCCTGATTTTTCGAGCGCCTCTATACCCATTTTTATCAGCTTGTCCGAGGCGCGCGCACGCACAGGCCGGTAAACGTACCCCGCCTGGCAGAACCGGCAGCCGCGGATGCACCCGCGGAAAAGCTCTAATACAACCCTGTCGTGGACGATTTCCGTCGACGGGACGATTGTCTCAGTCGGGAAATACGCGTCATCAAGGTTCTCAACGATCCGTTTGACGACAGGCAGCGGCGCGCCGCCGCGCGGTGTGATAGCGGTGATTGTCCCGTCGCCGCCGTACGCGACGTCATACAGGCTCGGGACGTAGACGCCGGGAATTTTGGCGGCTAACGCCAAAAAAGCTTCTTTCGTCAGTCCATCCTTTTTCGCCCGGCCATACGCCTCAATGACTTCACCGTTGACTATTTCACCCTCGCCGATGATGAAAAGATCGATAAAGTCAGCCATTGGCTCGGGGTTATAGCAGCATGTCCCGCCCGCGATGACCAGCGGCGAAAGACCCGGCCTGTCGGCACGGTGCAGCGGCACTCCGGCAAGGCGCAGCATGTTCAAGACGTTTGTGTACGCCAGCTCATACCCCAGCGAAAACGCGATGATATCGAAGTTGCCGACAGGATCGCCGCTCTCTAACGCGAAAAGCGGCAGTCCGGCTTTTTCCATAGCCTCTTCCATGTCCCCCCACGGGGCGAAGACACGCTCACACCAGACGCCGTCCATTTTATTGGCGACGGCATATAAAATCCGCATGCCGAGGTTTGACATCCCGATTTCATATGTGTCGGGAAAACACAGGGCCACGCGCGTCTGAACGCGCCCTTTATCCTTTACAATCGCGCCGTACTCCCCGCCTGTATAGCGGGCCGGCTTCTGAACGGTTTTTAAAATTCTCTCTAATTGTCTGTTCATTCACACACATCCGACATTTTTTCCCTTTGATTGTACCTGAACAGAGCCCGTCTGACAATAGCTGATTAACAAACAGACCGCAACAAGCAGCAGCGTAAAATTCACGTGTGTCCGGATAAGAAGCCAGACACCGGCCACCAGAAGGAGTCCGATGATACTGCAGCTGAGGACGCATGTCAAACGCTCGGCCGCTAAAAGCCCGCGCTGCTGTGCCGTCAGCGCGTAAATCATCCGTCCGCCGTCAAGCGCCTGCACCGGCAGGATGTTGAACGCGCCGTAAACAAGGCTGAGACCCGATAAAAAAAATAATGCCCGGCAAGACGGCCCGAATTGAGAGGCCAGGAAGGCCAGCAGAAAGCTTGCCATCGGCCCGGCAGCCGCTGTGATCATCTCATGACTGTAAGACAGGCGCCCGTCACAGCGCATATCACCGCCCCAGATATCCAACCGAAGACTGACAATACGGTGCTTTAAAAGGCGGAGTGCCGCGTAATGCCCAAGCTCATGCCAAACAACGGCCGTAAGGACTGCCAGAAAAAAAGCACTGTCATTGAATAAATAGATAAACGCGAGCGCCAAAAGCGCGCCCGCACCGACCGTGACGCGTCCGACTGTCACCATGTGACGTAATATTCAGGATTAACGGACACGCCGCTGACCTTAATTTCAAAATGCAAACACGTATCCGTCGCGTTTCCCGTCATGCCGACGGTGGCAATCGGATCGCCTTTTTTAACGGCCTGTCCGCTTTTTACATTAATTTTGCCGCAATGGGCGTACAGCGTTTCAATATCACTGTGGCTTAAGATAACGTAATTGCCGAGCGTCGCGCTCTGTCCGGCGGCGATCACCTTACCGTCGGCAAACGCGACAATGCTTGTCCCGGCGTCTGCTGCGATATCCGTTCCGTAATGGAATTTGACGGTGTTGTCTGTCGGGTGCATGCGAAAGCCAAAGCCGGAGGACACAACGCCGTCTACCGGCTTTGTATATGCGATGCCGAGCTTCGGCATATCGTAGGTAACGCCGGCCGGTATTGCGTAATCGGAATACTGCTCCTGACTCTGGACAAAGGCCGAGACGACAGCGTTCGTAAAAGCCTCGCTTTTGCTCGGTACTTCTTTTGTCTCCGCACTGCCGTCCGTTTCCGCAAAGGTTTCAACGGTGCCGCCGTCTCCCGTCGTATCGTCTGCGCTGCTCTGTCCGTCCGTCTGGGTTGGGGCAGCATCGTTTGTCGCACTCGGCGCGGGTGTCGCGCCGTCCTGCGTTGGTGCGCTGCCCGAAAAGGCATATGTCAGCGCCTCACCGAGCGCCGCTGTGAATTTTTTATCACCGCTGATACCTTCACCGATGGCCGTAAAAGCCGCTTTATAGTTGACGACGGCGTTGAGCTCGTCACCGACCGTCTTCATCGCCGACGGAAAGAGCAGCTTCACACCGGCAGCCACGACAAAAATCCCGGCGCAAACAGCCAGCTTAAAAACGCGTCTGGCCGACCTGTCCGATTTTGATATTTTTAACGACGAGCGTCGGCGGCGCGCCGCGCTGTGCCGCCCGTCATATGTCCTGTACCGTTCCAAAGTCACACCCCCTGTGGGGTAATTATATTCAGATTTGGCCAGGCATATGCAATTTCTGGGATTTGTGATGTGTTTTCCGAAAAAGCGCCGCTAGAAACGTCGATAAAAACCCCCGGCATAAAACCGGAGGTTTAAAGGCGCCAGTTATTGCAGCTTCCCAACGACCGGAAGGCCTTTTAAAACGTCTGTGCCGTGTGGGGCGTTTTGAATGGCTGCCGTAATATCTGTGCCTGCCATATTGCCTTCATGGGTTCCACTGCGCCATACGCTGACGCCACTCACGTCATACACGATACCGAAAGCGGCGACATATGCCGGATTGCCGTTTTTCCCGTTATATTTGCTGAGTTCCGTAAGCGTAAACACTTTTTGTGCCGCTGGAGTTGCCTTTGCTGGTGCTGCCGTCGTTGTAGTCGCTGTTGTCGTTGTATCCGCCGTTGGTGTTGCCGTTGTTCCTGTTGGCTTTGTTGTCGCTGTTGGCTTTGTTGTCGCTGTTGTCGTTGTATCCGCCGTTGTTGTCGTTGCTGGGGTTTGTGTTACATTCGAAGCACTCGGCTGTGATTGAGCCGTTGTTACAGCACCGTCCGTTTTTGTTGCCGTGCTGGCCGTGCCCCCTGCACACCCCGATATAACCGCGGCCAAAATTGTGATGATCGCTATGCTGATGAGAAGCTTGCCTTTCATAAATAATCTCCTTTCCATGTCGCGTCAAAATAATGCTTCAAAGAGCAGACCTGCAGGTTGCTTGGTCGGAAATAAAAAAGCCTGAGATCAGATGATTCACACTTTTTCTATATGTTTTGTAATTATATCGAGTGATAATTGCCGATTAATGAACAAAATTAGAACATATTATGAACAATCCCAGATTTTACTTGTGCACACAATGCCAAAAAAAGCGGCAGCTGTTGCTGCCGCTTACTGAACGAATTAAAGCGTCCCCGCCCTGCGGATCGCCGCTGTTAAAAGCCTCTTGAAGTCCGGCGCCACTCTGTTTGCCGTCTCCTGCACCTCCTCATGTGTCAGTGGCGTTTTGGAAAGGCCAGCGGCCATATTCGCAACGCAGGAGATGCCGCAGACCCTAATCCCCATATGCCGCGCCGCAACGGCCTCCACCGCTGTCGACATGCCGACAATATCGGCGCCAAGCGTGCCGTAGGCCCTTATTTCGGCGGGCGTTTCAAAATTCGGGCCCGAAACCTGAATATAAACGCCCTCTTGAAGGCGGATATCAAGGCTTTCGGCTGCTTCGCGGACGGTTGCCCGCAGCACAGGGTCATAAACGGCGCTCATGTCCGGAAAACGCGTACCGAGTTCCTCGATGTTCGGACCGATGAGCGGTGACGGCACGCCGAACAGGATATGATCACGCAGCAGGACGAAGTCGCCCGCCGAATAGGCCGTATTAATCGCCCCGGAGGCGTTCGTTAAAAAAAGCGTCTTGGCCCCCATAAGTCCCATCAGGCGGATCGGCATCACGACATCCGACAGCTCATACCCCTCGTAGTAATGAACGCGCCCCTGCATTAAAACGACGGGGACGTCCCCGATATGGCCGAAGACAAAGCGGCCCCTGTGCCCCAGCACGGTGCTGACGGGAAAGCCGTCAATTTCCGCATAGTCAAGCGTTGAGACGACGTCGATTTCCTCAGCAAAAGCGCCGAGGCCGGAGCCCAACACAAGCGCGACTTCCGGAATAATTGAAGTCGATCGCTTCAATATTTTCAGCGCTTTTTCAATTTTTTTATATGTTTCCAAAGCTTTTCTCCTTTTTGGCACACCGGCAGGCCGTCTAGCCACCCGTTATTTTAATCTTATTTTAATCGTCATTTTATCATTTATCTATTTTTTTTCAACTTGATTCGGTCTATAATGTTATTAATAAGCAAATTTCAACAAATAATTTGACTGGAGTGTTCAACATGTACAGCAGACCTATTTCGCCGAAAAGCCGAACCGTCGTCCTGCTGCTTGCCATTCTTCTTGGTTATCTCGGCATTCACCGCTTTTACGTCGGCAAGGTCGGTACAGGCATTTTGTGGCTGTTGACCGGCGGCGTTTTCGGTATCGGCTACCTCATTGATGTCGTCATGATTATTGTCGGCTCTTTTACGGACAGTGCAGGCCTTTTCGTGATGAGCTGGGACAACTGATTAAAAAACGCCTCCGCCTTTGGCGGGGGCGTTTTAAATGATTTTATCCGGTGCTGCCAAATGCAGAAACATGCGTAAAAACTCTTGACATGAATCCAAAAGTGTTTTATGCTACTACCTACGAGTCAAAAGACTCATCCTATCGGGGTGTGGCGAAGTTTGGTATCGCGCATGGTTCGGGACCATGAGGCCGCGGGTTCAAGTCCCGCCACTCCGACCAAAATGACATAGCTTTCCGCCAAAGGAAAGGTATGTCTTTTTTTATGCAGAAAAGCGTGTTATGATCAATGTAAAGATGAACAGAGCCGTTGCGTCTGTTTAAACAGTCGCTTCGGCTCGTTCAGTGGTTTGCTACAGCCAATTTTGTTTTTAATCAGCCGGCGCTTTTAATTGGAGTTTCCGTATCCGTCTGTCAGGGTCTGGGTGGTCATTGGGACACCATCAGCGGGCTTAAAGAGCGTTCCGTCGTCGGCTACGTAATGGTATTCCGTGGTGTCCGAACTGAAGAGCTTGAACTGTCCGGTGGAGTCCTCGTAGAGCTCTTCCTTAACCGGGAGGCCGGTGGCCAGGTCGACGAATTCGATAAGCTGCATATTGGCCTGGGTCGTATCGTTGATATAAGACTGATAGGTGGCGGCGATGAGCTTATTCAGCGTTTTCCCGTCCGCCGTCTGCTCGGTGCCGACGTTTGTCCACCTGCTGCCTGTAATATACTGTTTGATCGTATCAAAACCTTCATTTGTTCCTAGTTTTGCAAACACTTCCGGATGATCCGACTGCTTTAAAATCGTGCCGCTTACGGGATTACCGGTATTCAAGTCTCTCTGAATGATGATATATTCAGTGCCGCCGTTGATATAATACATGCTTTGGTACTTCGTTAACTGATGATTTGAATCATATTCTTTGACGTCTGATCTCCTATCTTTCGTCATTGGATTGAACCATGTCTCTAATGAGACGTTCTGGCTGTTGTCTGCCCGCACGTAGACGTCTTTGCTGTACTGGATCGCGCCTTGGGTGACTGAGGCTGTGTCCGAGGGGGAGGGAGACGCCGGTGTGGAAATGACCGCGTCCTTAGGGACAGCGTCGTTGCTGTTGGCGGCGAGGGTGGCCGCCGCCCCGAGGCTACCGACGATGAGGAGCGTGGATAGAATGACACCGGCAACCTTCTTGCCGTTTTTTGCTGTTTTTTCTTTCATGATTTATTGACCTCCGTTTTTATATTGTGTGGTGTGTGCAAGTCAGCTTGCATATTCAATATAAAAGCGCGATATTTCATAAGTATCGAAGAGTTGTAAATTAGTTGTATATTTGAGGAAATTCAATCCGGACTTTTGTTCCCGCGTTCATTTGGCTCGTGACCTCGATTTTACCCTCGTGCAGCCGGACGATCTCGGCACAGATGGCGAGTCCGAGACCGGCACCGTGATGGGCCTTTGACCGTGCTTTGTCAACCACGAAGAACGGTTCGAAGATCCTCTGGATGTCTTGCTCGGGAATCCCGATACCCTCGTCCTCAATTTCCATTGCGTAAATGACGTCCCCTGTGACGCGACCTCTAAGGTAAATGCACCCACCCGGTTTTGACGCCTTGATGGCATTGTCTACAAGGTTTGTGCAGAGAAGCTTGAATAAATCACGTTCGACTAAAATTTTTTGAGGTTCGATATCTGTACGCAGTGCAACATTAAGTCTTTCAAGCTGTGGTTTCAGTGCCTCCTCAATATCGGAGCAGAGAGATGAAACACTTTCATAGTGCATTTCCGGCTTCTCCTTACCGACGAGTATAAGATCCATAAGTTTAAAAGAAAGACTCTCAAGCCGCCTACCTTCCTTATAGATATAGGTAAGCGACTTGAAAAATATCTCCTCGTTATATTTTGCGGTGCGCAGGAATTCGGCGTAGCCAATGATGGATGTGAGCGGCGTCTTCAGTTCGTGTGTTAGGCAGTCAATGAAGTTCTGGCGTTTATTTGCCGTCAGTTCCAGTTCGTTTACCTTGCTCTCGATGGCTTCTGCCATTTGGTTGAAGTTCCCGGCGAGAACGCCGATTTCGTCATTTGACAGTACGGTTGTCCTCCGGGTGTAGTCTCCGTCCGCTATTGTCTGAGCGGTCTTGTTGAGCGACCTGAGCGAACGCGTCAGAAACCAGATCAGTGCGTACAAGCCGCCCGCCAGTATGACGGTGATTGCGATATTCATTTTAAAAAACAAGCTGATCTGTGACGATTTATCCCGGTAGACGTTTGAGATATCGCGGATATAGCTGACCTTAAAAGCCTTATTGTCCAGGGTCAGGTCACTGCAGACAAACAGATATGTCTCGCTTTCGATATCGCGAATGATGTAATTCCGTTCGCCGGAATCAAGGCTGCTGAGTTCCAGCCTTTGTCCGTCTGTTTTACCTGTGAAATCAGTAAATACCGTGTTGTTTTGAGTGTCGAGTATTTCGAGGAACACTTTATTTGCGTCATAATACTGTATATATTTCCGTGCGTTATTTTTCAAAAAATCCTGTACGCCGCCGGTCATACCCATCTGCCCGGGCAGGGTGCTCACATATGACCAGTCCGTCTGAATCTGCGACAGCACTATCAGCTGATCGGACAGGCCCCGTTCTATCTCGTTATGTAGATTCTGATTGAAATTATGCTCTATCAGATAAAAGAACGAGACATTGAACAGGACCTCAAAGAGGAGAAACGTGCACAGAAACACCTTTTGCCAGAGCTTCATGCGTTGTCCTCCAAGCGGTAGCCATATTTGTAAACCGTTTTAATCTGCTCCTCCCAGCCGAGCTTTTTCCGGATTTTCTGAATATGTATGTCCACGGTGCGCGTTTCGCCGATATAGTCGTATCCCCAGACAAGTTCAAGTATTTTCTCCCTAGAGAGCGCTTTGTTGCGATGCTTTATCAGCAACAGCATCAGTTCGTATTCTTTCATTGCGAGTTCGATCAAAACACCGTTTTTTTTAACGGAGCGTTCCGCCGTATTGATTTCCAAATCCTCAAATTTGATGATATCACTTCTATTTCCATAACGGCGCAGTACTACTTCTATGCGGGCCAGAAGCTCCAATGCCTCAAATGGTTTGATAATGTAATCTTCGGCACCCATTTTCAGGCCTTTTACTTTATCTGACAGCCCGCTTCTTGCCGTCAGAAAAATGACGGGTGTGTCCCTGACACCGAGCTGAGACATCAGCTCGAACCCATCTATGTCGGGGAGGGAGATATCGAGTAAAATCAAATCCGGTGAAAAATCGGTAAGTGCACAAAGCGCTGTCTTCCCGTCTAAAGACTGTCTGCTGCTGTAACCTGCCAGATCCAAATTCAATTTGATCAGATCAGATATTGCAGCGTCGTCCTCGACGATAAGAATTTTCTCCATGATGTACCCCCAATTGCGGTTGTCTGCTCTTATGTATTTTTTTATTATAGATTAAATGTATTTAAGAAATACTTCCAAGTTGTAAATAAGTTGTAAATTCGCTTCCCACCCTGTTTGTTACTTATGTATCGCTCTAACCCGCATACCTTAAACGCTGCAACAACACTCACACCAAAAGTAAGACCATCTATTTGTTAAACAATGTTTTTCAGTAAATGGTTTATTTTATATTAATAAAGCGCGATGATGTGGAAATGGAAGACAAGCTCATTGCTCCCTGCGGGATGAATTGCAGCTTATGCATCTCTTATCAGTTTATGGAAAGAGACTTAAATAGGAAAGGTTTTCACAGGAAGTATTGCCCCGGCTGCATTCCAAGAGGGAAAAACTGCACGCATATGAGCGATCAGTGCGACTTGCTTGGAAAAGGCTTGGTGCGGTTTTGCTTTGAATGCAAAAATTATCCCTGCAAACGACTAAAATCACTCGACAAGCGCTACCGCGCAAAATACCACATGAGTATGATTGACAATCTTGATTTTATTAAAGAAAACGGCATGCAAACATTTCTTCAACAGCAAAAGGAACAATGGCGCTGTCGTACGTGCGGCAGCCCGATATGCTGTCACAACGGGTTATGCTTGACATGTCAAATCGATATTCTGAAGCAAAAGAAAAAATATCGTTGGGGTGAGGCGTAGACTGATGGACGGCATCCATGAGTGGCGCTTGACATTTTTTGGATTTCACCATAAGATGGATTCGGACTGTATTCGTCTTGTTGGAGGGCTCACCATGAAAATGACAGCGTTATGGAATCTCGTTTTACTCTCTGTGGTTGTCGCGGTTGGCCTTTCTGGATGCGCCGCTTCGATCGGCACAAACACGGCAAAAAATGAGCCAACAGCTCCGGCACAGCTCATAGCTGATGCAACCCTATACGAGAAATACGGTTTGTCAATCGCCATCCCCAATACATACGCCGACCAACTGCTCGTGTTCAACGAGTCAAAATGGGTTGACTCGTAAAACAAATCTCTGATTTCCGTTTATGAAAAAAAGAGCTATGAAGATAGTCAGAAGGACAATGGCGACGCTTTCTATATGGGCTTTTTGTTCTCCATCGTGCGCTTTACGCAAGCGCAGTATGAGCAGTATTTGTCCTCCGACGGCTCCGGTCTTTCTTTTTTTGCAAAAGACGCTGAATATTATTATGGGTGGGCAACGGCGACGGACGTACAGTTTTACCGCTCCGGCGGCGTTGTGAATACAGAATCCAGCGATTGGGAAGCGTGGGTTGACCTATGCGAAAACCTCTCCGCAATCAAAAACGATTTTACAGCGCGCAATAACTTAACCCCCTACAGCGACGACGAATTCTGGGACAGAGACTTTACGTATGACGGCGCGCATCTGTATCTGACCTTTTATCCCTACGCTAATAATAGGAGCGATGCCGAGCAGCAGGGTATCAATTGGCAGGATGTCTCGTATACGCTCGTCCTGTCTCAACCCGCCACACAGGGGGAAGCTGGTATCTGGTGCGTTGAGCGCTGGTATGACACAACATACGGCAACCTGTACATCGAGTTTCCGGCAACCAGCCAACCGGCGGCGGCCTATTACGCCGTGCTTCAAAAAGCAGCAGATACCGGCACAGACACTGCGCTGCTCGACCCCGTTTCTGCCGCAGTTTCATTTGCCAAAACGAAATTTGACTATGCAACGGTGACGGTCGACAGCTTCTCACCCGTAAACGGTGAACCAGCCGGTAATGTCTTACGGCGCTTTAACGTTGTCTTTGACGACATGGGAACACTGCAAAAATTGACAAACGAAAGCGGTAAGTCCTACTTGTCAAAAGCCTACGGCGTGCCGAGCTATTACAATGGTCCGCTTAGTAATTATACAGGCTCCAGCCTGTATCCGATTTTATGGATTATAGCACAGGCCCCGTCGTCGATTTCAGGCAACGCCGTGATCTGCCGCAACAGCGGTGGGGAAAAAACACTGACGTTCTATAAGCAGGATAGCCTTTTGTGTGTGGAAACGGATGGAACGCAGCGCTGGTATAAGCCCGCGTATCCATATAATAAATCTCCTTACGACCGAATGCTCAGCTACTATGAGGAATTCCAAGCCGCTGAATAATTTCCGGCCGCCACTGTTTCCGCAACAAAAAAGAACAGGTCTTTACCTGTTCTTTTTACGTCAATATCTATAATTGCCACTTGATTCGATCAGCACGCTTTGATTTCCAGCTTGTCCACGCGCTTTTCAAGCGAACCAATACGACTGTCTAATTCTTTCTGCTTATCATGCGTTATCTGATACCCGTCAAAAAGCGCATCCAGCTTTTTTGTCACATCGTTTTCGATTTTCAGTTCAATCCGAAGCGTCTGCCGGTCGAGCTGCTCTTGAACCCATAGCTTTTGATCATGAATAATCGCGTCTAAATGCTCGTTTTGACTTGCCAGCATCGCCTCAAAACGTGCGCCCTGCTCGGCAAGCCGGTTACTGGTATCAAAGTTTTGCTTGGCCAGCAACGCTTTAAAATGCTCATCTTGCTCTGCAAACCGGGTATCGGCGGCGGCGTTTTGACTTGCCAGCATCGCCTCAAAACGTGCGTCCTGCTCGGCAAGCCGGTTACTAGTATTTGCGTTTTGCTTGGCCAGCAACGCTTCAAAATGCTCGTCCTGCTTGGTAATGCGTTCATCGGTATGCTCATTTTGCCTCGCCAACATCGCCTCAAAACGTGCATCCTGCTGCGCAAACCGTTTTGTCTGATCTTCAATCAGCTTTTTAATCTCTTTAAAGAGCTCGTTACTGTCCACGCAAATCGCCTCCAAGGCGATTATATGCCGCTTTCCATTTTTCGTCAAGATAGATTCAGCGGCGCGGGAATCCCGCGCCGCTACATGATGCCGGTATTATCACTTTCCTAGTGCCGACACAGCTTCGCGGATGTCGCCGGAGAAGTAGAGCGACCCCAATGCGCAGACAACGCCGTCTACCCCCGCCTGACGGATGGCCGCCGATACGCCCGCCGGTATCGTCGCGCAGGCAGTCGTCGGCTTGCCGTAGGGCGCGAGAATATCCCGCAGCCGTTCGGCTTTCATGGCACGCGGGTTGTGGGGCATGACGGTGACGAAGGCCTGCGCCAGCGGCACAAGCAGCTCTGCCATCGCGTCAACATCCTTATCGGCCATAACGCCCATGAGAAAAACGATCTTTCGGCCGCCGAAATGGCGGGCGAGGCTTTCCGCCGTCGCGGTGAGGCCATGCGGGTTGTGCGCGCCGTCCAGCACAAAGACAGGCGCTTTTAAAAGCACCTCAAAGCGCCCCGGCCAGCTGACTGCCGCAAGCCCTGTTTTGATATCGTCATCCGTTATATGATACCCCTTCGATCGCATGCACTCGAGCGCGGTGATTGCCAGCGCCGCGTTATATGGCTGATATGTTCCGACGAGCGGCAGACGCAAATCGGTATAGGGCTTCATATCAAACGTCACGGCGTCAAGCCCGAAGTCATGAACGGTCAGGCGCGTAAAATCGGCCTTAATCAGATGGGCGTTTTGCTCGCGGCACGTCTGCTCAAAAACAGCCTCAACGGCCGGATCGCCGCCGTAGACAACAACGTCGCCGCCTTCTTTGATGATCCCGGCCTTTGCCTTGGCGATTTCCTCAAGCGTTGCGCCAAGCTCAGCCACATGGTCAAGGCCGATGGCGGTGATAACGGCAACCTCCGGCGTGTCGATCACATTTGTGGAGTCGAGCTCGCCGCCCATGCCAACCTCCAACACAACAATATCGCACTGTTGCTCCTTAAAATACAGCATTGCCAACGCCGTGATGAGCTCAAATTCTGTCGGCGGATCTGCCATCGCGTCGGCAAATGGACGGATCACATCCGTCAGCCGCTCCAGCTCACTATCAGCAATGTGCGCCCCGTTGACCTGCATGCGCTCGTTAAAGCGCAGGATGTACGGCGAGGTGTACAGGCCTGTTTTATAACCGGCTTTCCGAAGTACCGAAGAAAGGCATGCCGCCGTTGAGCCTTTGCCGTTCGTCCCGGCTATATGAATAAATTTTAAGGTCTTTTCCGGATTGCCAAGCGCTTTGAGAAGCGTTTTTGTCCTGTCGAGGCCGGGTTTGCTGCCCTGCCATTTGACGCTGTGGATGTATTCAAGCGTTGATTCATAGCTCATTTGATATCCTCCAAACCTACACGGCTGTATCTAGCCTGATCGCGCCGCTACGTCAGATATTTTCTGGCAAAGGGAATTTGGCGTAGCGCAACGACGATCAGCCAGCTTATCACAAAATCCAGCGCCGCAATGAGCGGAACAGAAAAAGCAGCATTAAAAGATAGCGTTGTCAGCCCAAAGCTGTAAACACGCTCGGTAACAAAGGCGTGAACAAGGTAAATCCCCAGTGTGCACGCGGCAAGACTTGTTATGCACTTGACAGTTTTATCACCCAGATGCAGGCGCGGTGCTGCTTTCTGAAACAAGATAAAAACGCCAATGCTTAAGAAAAAGACCGGCAGGGACATAAAGTCGTACATCAGACCGTATGTGACTCCGCTGTCCTCCGAACGAAGGGCCGTGATGAGAACCGTCGCCCCCGCCCCAAGCAGGCCGAGCGCCGCCAAGGCGGCTGTGGCGCGGCGGCTGACCGGATACGTGCTGAGATAATAACCGAGCAGAAAATAGCCCGCATAGCCGCCGATGACGCCAAGCGGTATCCTGTCTAAAAGCTCTTTCACGGTTTCCGGAATTTGAAGAAGCATCAACGCCGGTTTCAGAACAGAAAATAAAAAGAAGAGAACAATCGCATATAAAACGAGGTTTTTGTCCCGTTTTTCGGTCACCGCGCGCAGAATCGGCACGGCGAGATACAGGCCTATGAGCATCGGCAGAAACCAGAGGTGATAATGCCCCCGCGCCGCCGTCTCCAGAAAATCCGAAAGCGCTGTCGGCCCGAGTGGCGCGCCGCGCCAGATAAAATCGACAAAGGCGTAAAAAAGCTCCCATACAGCCCACGCGACGATTATTTTTAATAGGCGTCGCTTAAAGAGCTCTTTAAATGTGAATGGCTTGTCCGGATTTAAATTCATCGCCCCGCTGATCATGACGAAAACCGGAACGGCAAAGCGCGCCAGGCCGTCATATACATTAAAGGCCTTCCAGGCCGTGCTGGCAACGGAAACGCTGTATTGGTTCGATGCGCTGACATGGATGATGATGACGGCAAAACATGAAATAATGCGCAGCAGGTCGATATAGAGAAGGCGGCTATCTGCCCGCTTGCGTTCTGTAGATTGTTCCAATTGTGTTAACCCCTCATTGGCATTACAAAGCTTTATCATTATAAACAGGCAGGACCTGAATTTCAAGGCCGCAGGGTGCTTTATTATTATGTACTGTAGCTTATTCCTATTTCAGGCGTTCTGCGATGTCTTCCTGCGGTATGGCGATAATCGTCTGATAGTCGGTATACGTCACCATACCGGGGCGGGCGCCCGGCATTTTTTTGACGTGCTTGACTAGGGTGTAATCAACGGGTATTTTACCGCCGCCACGCCCCTGTGAAAACCATGCGGCCAGAGACGCGGCTTCTGAAAGTGTTTGGGCGTCAGGTACTGCCCCATGCGTTGAAATGATAACGTGCGAACCGGGGATTTTTTGCGCATGAAGCCAAACGTCGCTTTTAAAGGCTAGCGTGTGCGTCAGTGCCTCATTTTGGACATTGTTGCGCCCGACAAATATATCGAGTCCCGACGACGATTTAAACGTCATCGGCGGCAGCGCCGCCGTCTTCTCTTTTTTATTTGTTTTTTCACGTTTAATATAACCCGTAAAAATAAGCTCACGCCGGATTTCCTGAAGCTCGCGCTCGGAGGCGGCACGTTTGAGCTCGTCAAGAACGCTTGCGAGGTATATCAGCTCCGCGTCGCCCTGTGCTAACTGCACTGTCAGAACCTTTTCAGCGTTCTTTGCCTTTTGATAATCCCGGTAATACCGCGCCGCGTTTTGCTGTGGTGTCTTTCGCAGGTCAAGCGGAATGTTAACCGTTTGCCCGTCCGGTGCGTAAAAGTCCACTACTGTCACGCTATCGAGACCTTTTTTGACGGCATAAAGGTTCGCCGTTAGCAGATCACCGAGTTCACGCAGGCGCTCCCGGCCTTCTGTCTTTTGAAGCTCTTCCCGCTGAAGTGCCAATTTGCGCACGAGGCGTTCATGCGCCGTCGCAGCTGTTTTATGGAGGGCTTGCGCGCGCCGCGTCAGGCGCTCGGCCTGAGACCGGCGCGTATAAAACGTCTCAAGCAGTTCGGAAAAGTCTGCCATTGGGCGCATCGCCGCCGCATCGCCGTACTGGCTAATTGGCGTGTACGAAAACTCCAGCATTCTACCATCTTTCCCAACAACGAGAATTGGTGTAAAATGCCCCGCTGCAATGGCATCCGTCAGCGCAGCAAAAGACGCATAAAGCAATTTGCCCCCGTCCCAGTCTGAGACGGTGCCGAGGCGCTTGTCCGTCTCACCATAAGACCTGTTCACAAGCTCGCGCGCCACGAGCGGTGAGAGCCCGTGAAATGTTTGAACGAGCCAGACGTCGGCCTCTTTTTCAGGCGGTGACGCCTTCAATAACGCAAGAAATGCGTCCCGCGTGATGGTCAGCGGGTCGCATTTATCCTGCGCAGGCGGCAGGCTGTAGAAAAGCCCCGGTAAAACGGGCCGGATGGCAGACATTACGCCGTCAACACGGCGCAGACAGTCTATGATAAGGCCGTCACCAGTCGTCAAAATGATGTTCGAGTGCCGTCCGATGAGCTCCAGAATCAAATGCTTTTCCGCCGCCTCGCCAAGCGCGTCCGGCGCGTCAAGCCGGAGATCGACGACGCGCTCCAACGGCGCCTGCGTCAGTGAAATAATTTTTGCCCCGGCCAGATGCTTGCGCAGCAGCATGCAGAACATTGGCGGTGCCGATGGGTTTTCAAACGAATACTCCGTAAGATGAACGCGCGCGTCCTGTGCCCCAGCCGATATGAGCAACCGGCGTGCCGCGCCATAGCCGCGCAGCGTGAGTAAAATCTGATCGCGCTCCGGTTGCTGGACTTTGTCGATTTTCAGGCTTGTTACGGCGTGCGCAAGCTCTGAACAGAGCGCCGTCAGGCAGAAAGCGTCAAGCGGCATCGCTATTCTCCCCCGGCATTTTCTACAATGCGCGCAAACAAGTCGTTAAGCCTTTTTGTTTCGCCTTTGGCGTACAGATAGCCGAAGAGTGCCTCGAGCCCCGTGGCGGCGTGGTATTCCTCCTGCGTCGCCCCGCGTGGGATGGTGCGCACGCGGGTGTTACGGCCACGTTTAAAAACGGCGGCTTCCGCCGCCGTCAGCTCCGGCATTATTTTTGCCACCGCCCGTGCCTGCGCCGGTGCGGCGACAAAGCCGACAGAAGCCTTGTGCAGGCCGTGCGCCGTCGCCCGGCCGCTTAAACACAGCCACGAGCGGATCATCAGGCTGTAGACGGCGTCACCGAGCTGTGCCAGACCGAGAACGGATGTTTGATGCAGCGCATCATCCGATAATTGAATTGACAGATAGTCCGTCATGATAACCTTCTCTCTTTTTTACGCCGTCGGCTTTGGCCGGAAGGCCACGATATTGAAAACGTTACCCAAAATGATAATTATACTGCAGATATAAATCCAGAGCATCAGGATGATAAACGACGCAAGCGACCCGTACACAACAGGGTAGTTGACGGCCGAACCAATCATTCTGGAAAAAACAATACTCACGCAAACAAGCAAAATGGCGGCAAGTGCGGCTCCCGGCAGGCGATGTTTTCGCTTTGTCTCCTTCGGTGCCGTCACTCTGTAGACGAGATAGATCATCATCAAGAGAAGCCCAAACAACAAAGCAAAGCGCAGCCACTCCCAAATATCCAGAAAAGCGCTTGTGCCGATGCTGCGCTCCAAATGCACCAAAAGCCATTCGCCGGAGACGATGACAAGGCCGGAGACGATGATGACGAGCAAAAAGCCGAGTGAAACGACAAAATTAAAAAGAAATGCCCAAAAACCCGAAAAGCGCGCGCGGCCCTGAATGTCGGCCATGATTTTCATCAAAGTGCCGAAGGCTGTTGCCGAGGATGTGAAGGTGACAAAAACGCCGATCAAAATCATCAGAGACGACTGATTCTGGCCGACATAGCGAAGATAGCTGGCGATGACGTTTGCAACGTCCTTCGGGATAAGCTCTTTTGACAGCCAGAGAAGCCGCTCGTCTGTCACATGCAATGTCGTCATCACAGCCCAGATGCAAATCAGCGCCGGGAATATGGAAATGGTGATAAAGTATGACATGGCGGCAGCCGAGCGCGTGACACGCTGCTTTGTAAAAATATCCGCCATTTCAAAAACGACACGTTTTAAATGTTCCATGTGATACCTCGTTAAAAAAACAGGGCGAGCACGTTATTGCCCGCCCCGCATCTTCAATCATTGCGCTGTCTCAGAGGTTATCTTATTTCGAGTTGAAAATCTTGAAAATCGTGTCGAAAGGGTCTTCCTCAACGACCGGCTCCGGCGCCGGTTTCGGCTCGACGGCTTCTTTCTTCTCCGATGCTTCCGTAAAAAGCCCGGGCGTCTGAGCCGGTTTCTCAAAAACGGAAACTGGGGCAACGGCGCGTTCCGGCTGCTTTTCATCAAAACGCGTAGCGATAACGGTCACGCGGATCTCGTCGTCCATCGTCTCGTCAAAGGTTGCGCCGAAAATGATATTGGCATCGGGATGGGCAGCCTCTTGGACGAGACAGGCGGCTGCCTCAACATCTTCCAGCCCGATATCGAGCGAACCGGTGATGTTGACGAGAACACCGCGTGCACCGTCTATTGAGGTCTCCATCAGAGGGCTTGAAACAGCTGCGCGGGCAGCGTCTTCCGCTTTGCCTTTTCCGGCGGCATGTCCGACGCCCATATGGGCAAACCCGGCGTCCTTCATGATTGATGTGACATCGGCAAAGTCTAGGTTAATAAAGCCGGTATTTTTAATGAGCTCCGAAATGCTGACGACGGCCTGCTGCAGCACATCGTCGGCAATGGCAAAGGCGTTGGCAAACGTGAGCTTTTGGTCGGTTGCAAATTTGAGGCGGTCATTCGGAATGATGAGCAGTGAGTCAACCTTGCCCAACAAACTTTTAATACCCTCTTCCGCCTGTTGCATGCGTCTTTTCCCTTCAAAGCCAAACGGCTTTGTTACGACACCGACAGTGAGGATGCCGGCTTCTCTGGCGATATCGGCAACGATGGGAGACGCACCCGTTCCCGTCCCGCCGCCCATACCACCGGCGATGAAAACCATGTCGGCGTTTTCAAGCGCTTTGGCGATATTATTGCGGCTTTCCTCGGCGGCTTTCTTGCCAACCTCTGGATTTGACCCCGCGCCCTGACCATGCGTCAGCTTCTCGCCAATTTGAATCTTCTGGTCGGCTTTCGAGACGCCAAGGGCAGGCTTGTCCGTATTGATTGCTATAAACTCAACACCCTGTGTACCGGCCTCAACCATTCTGTTGACAACATTGTTGCCAGCGCCGCCAACACCGCAGACTTTGATGACGACGACGTTGTCCGGACCACTTTCGAGTGCAAAAGACATATTTCAATCCTCCTGTATTTGAATAATTCTTTCAGCAGGCAATTTGTATTCCATGAAGTATAGGATTGCCAGAATCACCAGTCATTTTCACAAAAAAACAATATTATTCACTATTGTATCGCTATTTTGAGTTCCGGTCAAGAGTTCACATAATATTAATTTCAATATTCCGCCAGTTTTGAGGGTTTTTTTGGGCATACAGGCGTCATGCGGGACTGAACAAAGCGGGCCTGCTGGAGAGATCAATCCGCCCCCTGTCGTCAGGCGAGAGCTGTGCGACAATGTCTGAAAGCATGGCAAGCTTATAGTCGGCATCCTCGCCGCTGCCCATGACAACGTTAAATCGATCGAGATAAGACAGGCTGATGTTTGCGATGCTTGTCATATCAATCGTTTTAACATCATTCGATATACCCGCGTTATTCAGCGCCGAGAGAATATTTGTTAAATACAAGAGCTTCGTCTTGTCACCGTCGTCAACGGCAATTTGACGGCCCGGGATTAACGCCGTCGGCGTTAGGCCGCTAATCTGGATTTTGAGCGAGGCGTTATACGCGTCGGTCTTTTCAAGCACGCGCCCTTTCTGATCGATGATCCACCAGATGCCCTGATCGCTGATGACAGCAAGCGGCTGGCTCTCCGTCACGTGGATCACAATTCTGTCCGGAACGCGCTTTTCAATCGTCACGTCAGTGAGATACGGAAGATTCGTCGTAATCAGAGCCTCAGCCGATGGGGCGTCAATCAATATCAGATTGCTGCCTTTTTTGATGCCGGAGGTTGAAATGATCTGCTCAGCTGAATACTTCTTGGCACCATCGACCTCAATGCTGGAAACGCGGAAAAAGACGCTTGACCCGATAACGGCAATGAAGACAACGAGTAAGACGGCAATCGGGCCGTAAACGGCAGGCGCTTGCCCACGATGCTTTTTCTGTTTTTCCTCCGGCATGTGCCTGCCTCCCTTCAAATCCTGTCAACTTAATCTTTCAATATCAGCGCCCAAGGCGCGTAGGTTTACGACGAGGTCAGCATATCCTCTATCGATATGACCAACACCCGAAATCTCCGTCGTCCCTTCCGCACCCAGCGCCGCGACAACGAGTGCCGCGCCGCCGCGCAGGTCGGTTGATGTGATCGGCGCGCCGCGCAGCTTTTTGACGCCGCTGACGATGGCAACGCGCCCTTCTGTTTTGATGTCGGCGCCCATGCGCAAAAGCTCGGCAGCATGGCGATATCTGTTTTCAAAAATATTCTCGACAAAAACCGTTGTCCCCTCCGCTGTGAGGCTTGCCGCCATGAGCGGCGGCTGTGCATCCGTCGGAAATCCGGGATATGGCCTCGTGATGATCGGCTTGACGGCGCGCCGTTTTCGATCGGCACGGATGATAATGAAGTCGCGCCCCGTCGAGATGTCGCATCCCATCTCGGAGAGCGTGTCGACAACAGTTGACAAATGCCCGGGGATGACATTTTTAAGTTCAATAACGCCGCCAGCCGCCGCGGCACATGTCAGATACGTCGCGGCAACGATACGGTCCGGGATGACCCAATGCGCGCTGTCACCCTTATCCCCTCTGCCGGAAATCGTCACAACAGACGTCCCGGCACCGTGAACATTATAGCCAAGACGTCGCATATAATTCTGCAAATCCCATATTTCCGGTTCGCAGGCGGCATTTGTAATAATTGTTGTCCCATCGCAGCTGGCGGCGGCCAGCATCGCGTTTTCCGTGGCGCCGACACTTGGCAGCGCCATGTTGATGCGGCAGCCGTGGAGATCTTTTGCTTTGCAGTGGATGTTGCCGCCTTCCTCCTCAATCTCCGCGCCCATGGCACGCAGTGCAAACAGGTGCAGGTCAATCGGGCGCGGTCCCAGCTCGCAGCCGCCCGGCATTGACAAAACAGCCTCACCGAGACGCGCCAGAATGGCACCGAGGAAAATGACGGACGAGCGCATTTCGCGCATCAGGTCATGGGGTATCTCGCAGCGGCTCAGCGCCGTTGAGTCAATAAAAACCGCATCGCCGTCGCGTCTGACTTGACAGCCTAAATGCGTCAGTATGCGCGTTGCCGCGTCAACATCGCTTAAACTCGGACAATTATGTATGACTGTTTCGCCGCACGCCAGCAATGACGCCGCCATGATCGGCAAAACACTGTTCTTCGCCCCGTGTACGGAAACAGAACCATCCAGCCGGTTCCCGCCGTCAATCCGTATAATGCTCATATTTAACCCCCGAAAACAGCATAGAATTTCTCTACGCCGTATCCTATGTCCGGGGGCTGTCTTTCGTTAATCAGGACATGGAAATGATGAGTTCAACAATCTTTTTGGCTGAATCAGGAACGCCGGCTTTCTTCATGGAGACGGCCATTTCCGCAAGCTGCTGCTTGTTTGAAACGAGTCTTTTTACCGTTTGATACAGCTTTTCGCCGGTGCAATCGCGCTCGTGAAGGACAACGGCGCCGCCCGCTTTAGACAGCTGCGCGGCGTTTTTCTCCTGATGGTTGTTCGTCACGTTCGGGGAGGGAACAATAACGGCAGGCTTACCCATCAGTGTCAGCTCGGCAAGCGTTGACGCGCCGCCGCGGCAGACAACAAGGTCGGCCGCCGCCATCACGGTTGGCATATTATCGATATACGTTCGGATATCAATCCAGCGTGGGAGGTCGCCCGTCATTTTTTCTCGTATTTTTCTTTTAACATCCTGCGTGACGGCTGCGCTGCCGCCCGTTGCATGGATGTGATTAAACAGACGGCTTTCGATGTTGTACGGGATGAAATCGATGATATCGCCGTTCATTTTCTCGGCCCCAAGAGACCCCCAGAATGAGACGACGAGCGGCCTGCCGTCGATCCCAAGGCGCAGACGCGCCTCATTTTTTCGCTGGCTCGTGAAATCGCCCCGCACCGGTGTTCCGGTAAAAAGAACTCTCTCCGGGTGCGGATACAAATCTGCGACATCCGCGAACGCGACAAGAACCTTGTCCACCTTTGATGATAGAAGCCTCGTTGTAAGGCCGGGGACGGCGTTTGATTCATGGATCAGCGTTGGTATCCCCTTTTTTGACGCCGTTTTCAGGACGGGATAACAGACGTAACCGCCTGTTCCAATAGCGATGTCCGGCTGAAAGTGCCTGAATATTTCCCTTGTTTGGCCAAAAGCACCGATCAAATTCAACAGCGCCTTGGCGTTAAACAGCAATTTACGCGGCGAAAGGCTTCGTTCAAAACCACTGATCTTGATATTGTCCAAATCATACCCGGCCATCGGGATCAACCTGTTTTCAAGCCGTCTGCCGGAGCCGACGAACAGGATTTCGCAGTCGGGGCAGATTTTTTTCAGTTCATCGGCAATTGCCAGCGCGGGATTGATGTGCCCGGCCGTTCCCCCGCATGTCAGCAGAACCTTCATTGTTCTCTCCTTAGGTTTATAGTAAGCGCCGTGTCAACCCGCGCGCAGGATGGGTATGTCGCGTGAAACAGACAAAATCATACCCATTTCCACAAGCTGCAGCCAAAGCGCCGTACCACCGTAACTGAAAAACGGCAGCGAGATACCGGTACTCGGCAATAAATTAGTCACGACGGCAACATTTAAAAAGACTTGTATGGCCAAAAGGCTCGTCAGACCCGTTATGACAAGCGACCCGAAGCGGTCTTTAGCATGCAGCGCCAGCCAGAATCCGCGGACGATCAGGAGTGCAAACAAGAGGAGAATGATGATCGCGCCGATATAACCGAGTTCTTCGCAGACGACTGCAAAAATATAGTCGTTATGCTCTTCCGGGAGATACAAATACTTTTGCCGACCCTGCCCAAGCCCAAGCCCAAACAAACCGCCGGAACCGATGGCATAGAGCGACTGAAGTACTTGATAGCCCGCATCGCCCGGGTCTGCCTCCGGGTGGAGCCAGGCTGTAATACGGTCTGAGGCGTATGAAAACTGCGTCACGGTAATAAGCGCAACAGCCGCTACAACGAACGCCGCCAAAACAAACCACCGCGCCTTCGTTCCGCCGGCGAACATCATAATCGCCGCCAACAAAACGATAATGACGGAGGCCGACAAATGCGGTTCCAAAAAGAGTAATCCAACGACGAGGACGACGACGCCGGCAAACGGCAGAACACCATATTTCAGCGTTTTCATTTTTTCTTTATAGACGCAGATCATTACGGCAAAAAGCAAAACTTCCGCAAGCTTCAAAACTTCCGAGGGCTGAAAGGTGGTAAAACCCAAGTCAATCCATCTTTTCGCGCCGTTTTCTTTTGTACCGATAATCGGTACGGCAGCCAGCAGCACAACGGCAATAACAAACAGGACAAAGGCGTACTTTCGGAACGTTGCTACCTTTATTTTCGAAACAAAAATCATGATCACAACGCCTGTGACGGCAAAAAAGAGCTGTCTGGCAAAATATTTGGTCGGATTGCCGGACGTATAGTACGCACTGGCAAAGCTGGCCGACAGAACCATGACAACGCCGATTGTCAAAATGACGAGTGTCAGAACAAAAAACGGCAGATCAAAGCTCCCGCGCTTTAAACGTGTTTCACCGCCTTCATGACTTGCGAGTCTTTCACCAGTGTCATATTTTTGAGACGGTGCCCTATCCTGTTTTGTTCCACGCGTTGTCATCATCCGTCCTCCAAAATTCGGTTAAATCTTATTGCGGCCAGACGCCGTAGCGCGCGGCGACCGACAGGAATGAAATAATCGCAAAAAATGCTGACACACCTGTGAACACAAAAAAGAGCTTGTATTCGCTCCAGCCGGTCATTTCAAAATGATGATGCAGCGGTGCCATCTTGAAAACGCGCTTACCCTTTGTCAGCTTAAAATATGCAATTTGAATTAAATCCGAAAGTGTTTCAACGAGATAGACAATGCCGAGCGGTACAAGAATAAGCGGCATATCAAGCGCAAACGCCAGCGCGCAGACGGCGCCGCCGAGAAAAAGCGAGCCGGTGTCACCCATGAAAACACGCGCCGGATGAAAATTGAAAAGCAAGAAGCCTAAAAGGCCGCCGCACAAAGCCGCGGCAAACACACCGGCGTATGATAGATTCCAGATAACAGCCACCGCGGCAAAGCAAACGGCGACAGGCACCGAAACACCCGATACAAGACCGTCAACACCGTCTGTAATGTTCACGGCATTAACGGTTGCCACAATAATAAAAGCCGACAGCGCGAGATACAGCGGCTCCGGAATCGGCCATGACACATTCCAAAAAGGGATATACAGATTCGGTGTTAAATGCCCCGTTAGGCGCATGAGCAAAACAAAAACGATGGCGGCGGCGAGCTGGAGCAAAAACTTCTGCAATGCTGTAAGGCCGAGATTGCGCTTTTTGATCAATTTTTCATAATCATCCAAAAAGCCGATAACGGCAAATATCAGCGCAAAGAGAAGGATGTAAATATGTCCAAACTGGCCGTTTTTCAGATCACTAAGCCCCACTGTGAAGCACGCCGCCGTGATGCCGATTATGAACATGATGCCCCCCATTGTCGGCGTTCCCTGCTTGCAGCGGTGCCACACCGGTCCGTCTTCCCGGATCGACTGCCCGGCCTTCTTCCGGCGCAGGTATGGGACAAGAATAAGCCCCGCAATCGCCGTCACGGCCAATGATATGAAAAATGCGGCTAGAAGTCTCAACAGCATGTAGGCGTCCTCTCAATTCGGTAAAATCACTCGGCTAAAAATTCTCTGACGACTTCTCTTTCGTCAAAATGCGACTTTTCCCTGCCAATAATCTGATACGTCTCATGTCCTTTTCCGGCTAGCAGCAGGATATCGCCCGGCTGTGCGTTTTCCAGTGCCCAGCCAATCGCCTCTTTCCTGTTTTCAATGACAATATACGGCGTTTTTGTCCGTTTCATGCCTTTGAGAATATCATTGATGATCTCCCCAGGCTTCTCTGTCCTCGGATTGTCGGACGTGACAACGACAAAGTCGGACAGGCGCGATGCAATTTCTCCCATCAGGGGTCTTTTTGTCTTGTCCCTGTCACCGCCGCAGCCAAACAGCGTGACGACGCGACCCGTCTTCAGCGCCTTAAACGTGGCAATCACTTTTTCCAAAGCATCAGGCGTGTGGGCGTAATCAATGATAACAGTAAAATCCCGCCCCGTCGGGACAACTTCGACGCGGCCCTTCACACCGGGGCAACTGAAAAGCGCCGATGCGATCGTTTCCATAGAAAAACCGAGCTGCAAGCCGGTACCAATGGCCGCCAGCGCGTTATACACGGAAAAAGCAGCCGGAATATGCAGCTCAATCTTCAGAAGCCCCTCCAATGTCAAAGCGCAGAACTCCACACGGTCAGCATACAGGCGAATGCGTTTGGCAGCAAGATCCGATGTGTCGTTTTTCGCCGAATAGGTTAAGACGGGGCACGATGATGCCGTTGTAATCATACCGGCATAATCGTCGTCGGCGTTGACAACGCCCCTTTTCGCCTGCTTAAAGAGGCGTGCTTTCGCCTCGGCATAGGCGTCCATCGTCCGGTGAAAATCAAGGTGATCCTGTGTGAGGTTTGTAAAAACAGCCACGTCAAATTGAACGCCGTAAACTCTTTCAAGCATCAGCGCATGAGACGAGACCTCCATGACAACCCATGTACATCCGGCGTCCGCCATCTCCGCAAAAAGCTTTTGGAGCTCATATGATTCCGGCGTTGTATGGCTTGTCTCCAAGACAGTCTGGCCGATCATGTTATGATTTGTTCCGATGAGGCCGACGTCGTCGCCGGTGCAGTGCTCGATCATGGCTTTAATGAGGTGCGTTGTCGTCGTCTTGCCGTTTGTGCCGGTGACACCGATGATTTTCAGGCGTTCGGCCGGTTTGTGAAACCAGTTGGCGGAAACGGCCGCCAGGCCCCGGCGCGTATCGTCAAGCAAAACGTAGGGGACATCATCCGACTCAGGCGGTCGCTGGCAGATAACAACCGCCGCGCCCTTTTCAACCGCTGCCGCGATATACCGATGGCCGTCGCTTTCAAAGCCTTCTACGGCGACAAAAGCTTCACCGGGCCGCGTCGTTCTCGAATCGTAGCTGATGCCGGTAATGTCAAGCGCCATGTCGGCCGTCTGCGCCACGACCTGAATCTCATGAAGTAAATCGCGAAGTTTCACAAATGGCCTCCAATCTGCACGCTGCATCAATAATGTCCAAGTATGCTTTTATCGACGAGGGTAACCTCAACGACGGAACCAACCGTCACCTGCTCGTTTTTCGAAATGGACTGCATCGACACGAGGGCGTTCGGTGATGTTGAGAGCACACCGCCCGATTTAATATATAACCCGACGGCAGAAAGGGCCCTTTTCGCTTCCGCGAAACTCATTTCATGCAGGTCTGGGACGGTGACGGTGTTAGTCGGTTTCTGCGCGCCTGCGTAAAGAATGATCTGGCTGCCCGGTGCCACGGCGGCATTTGCCATTGGCAATTGGTCGGTTACGGTTGCGCCGCTGCCGACGACCTTCACGGTGAGGCCGAGGTTTTCCATCATCTTCGTTGCCTCTTCAACCGATTTGTCATTTGCTTTCGGCACGATGACATCAAGCTCTTTTTGCTCCTCGTCCGTGTAGACCGGCTTAATGCCGAGATATGGCAGCACGTCGGAGAGGATCTGGCCGACGACAGGCGCCGCCATCACACCGCCGCTGACGTAAATACCCGTATTCGGATTTGGATTATCCAAAAGCAGCAAAATGACAACCTGCGGATCATCCGTCGGCGCGACGCCGCAGAAGGAGACGATATATTGCTTTGGCCCGTCGCTCTTCGCATCCTCGGCGACCTTTTCCGAGGTACCCGTCTTGCCGCCGATTTTGTAGCCGGGAACTTCCGCGTTTTTGCCGGTACCCTCCTCACCGGAGACGACGGCTTCCAAAATGTCCCGCATGGTTTTTGACGTCTGTTCACTGATGACCTGCCGAACGGTTGTCGGCTCGTTTGCCTCCACGACGTTGCCGCTCTGGTCGGTAATCTGCTTGACGATATAGGGCTTCATCAGATCGCCGCCGTTGACGACGGCCGAGACGGCGGAAACCAGCTGAATCGGTGTGATTTTAAATGTCTGCCCGAAGGAGGCAGCGGCAAGCTGTGAGAGATTATTCGGGTCTTCAAACGTTTTGGAAGGCCACCAGATGCTGCCGCTTTCACCAGGCAGGTCGATGCCCGTTTTGTCAAAGAAACCAAAGGCGTCGATGTACTTATAAAATGTGTCAGCTCCGATTTTAAGCCCGATGCTCACAAGGGCAACGTTGCAGGAATGCTGCATGGCCTCAACGAGCGTCTGGGAGCCATGGCCGATTGTTTTCCAGCATTTGAGCGGACCCGAGCGCCCCAATACATTGATGGAGCCGCCGCAGTAAAACGTATCATCCAGGCTGACGACGTTTTCTTCCAGCGCCATCGCGCACGTAATAATCTTAAAAACAGATCCCGGCTCATAGGTGTCGGCAATCGGCTTATCACGCCACTGCGCTAAAAGCGCCTCTTTCAGCTTTTCCTTATATTCCGCCTCATCCGTTATTTTCGACAGATCTGTCTGAACTTCTGTGCTGAGGGCCATATAATTATTCGGGTCATAGTTGCCGTAGCTTGCCAGTGCGAGAATTTCACCTGTCGAGGGTCTCATCACAATACAGGCTGCGCCGTTTTGAACATCGTAATCCTCGATGGCCTGCGCCAGATGCTTTTCAACGTAATACTGTATCGTCGCATCAATCGTAAGGGTGATATTGTCGCCGTTTTTGGCATCGTAATAGTTTTCAAAGTCGTTTAGAAGCATATCGGTGCCGCGGGCGTTTTTCAGACGTACGACGCGACCGTCCGTTCCCTGCAGATACTTATTGTATTTGGCCTCAAGCCCCTCAAGACCGATATTATCGCTGCCGACGAACCCGAGGATATGGCTGGCCAGGCTGCTGTTGGGGTAATAGCGCTTTGTATCCGTTTCAAGATGAACACATTTGATGTTGTTCGCCTTAATAAACGCGCGCACCTTGTCGGCAAGGTCTGCTTCAATTTTTGTCTTCACAGTCTTGTACCACGAAGACGTATCCTTCATTTTATTGAGGATCTCATTTTTGTCAACGTCTAAAATAGACGAAAGATTGTCGGCAATCAGCTCCTGATTTTCTTTGTAGAGCTTCATTTCGTATGGACTGATAAAAACCGTCTCGACGGAAGCGCTCATCGCCAGCACTTTGCCGTTGGTGTCATAAATCGTCCCGCGCGCCGCCGTGACCTTTGATTCGCGTGTCTGCTGCTCCACGGCACGTCGTTCATAGTCGTCATGCTGAATAATCTGCACCTGATACAGCTTGATGGCGAGGACCACAAACGCAGCAACACCGCACACTGCCATGAGTAGAAGTGTGCGGCTGAGAATTGTTTTATTCGGCCGCTGCAAGGCGCCTTTATGCCGTTTTGCTCTGCCTTTTGATGAATCCGCCATGATTTTCTCCTCAACCGGAGTTTTTTGTCCGCGCCATTTTTTAGCTCAGCAATCAAATATATTACGGTATTTATTTAAAATATGCAACAAGAGACAGGAGAAATGTGAGCATGCTTTCCCGTTTGCCGCTATTATCGCTCGGGGCGCTGACGACAACGGCTTTATCCTGCGCCGTTACCGAGACGGTGCCGATCTGACTTTGCGCGGGCTTGGACATGCCAAGCTCGTGTGTGGCGTATTGCTCTACCGTGTTGACGTCAAACGCATTTCCATACGCAATTTCCAGCTTTCTCTCCTGCTCGTTCAAATCGCTCAGCTGTGACTGGAGCTGCACCGTTTCGTTCGTCACCTCGTCGTATTTGACATGCGCCAAGAGCACAAACACCATTAAAACAGCCGCAACGGCAAAGCCAACGACAGCAAAGGCGGAGATGCCATAAACCTTCTGATTTTTTGCATTCGGCCGCGCAGCGACCGACGGTGCTTGTTGCGTGTGCTCTCGCCTTCTCGGCGCACTTTCCGGCCTTTCAAGCTCAGGCGTCGGTTTTTTTGGCCTGACGTTATTCGCTTCCGGGCGGCGCGTCCGGCTTAA
Source organism: Oscillospiraceae bacterium ZGZL (assembly GCA_038405045.1). Lineage (GTDB taxonomy): Bacteria > Bacillota > Clostridia > Oscillospirales > Oscillospiraceae > Sporobacter. The sequence goes on from JBBZIV010000001.1 coordinate 843,975, forward strand.
ATCGTAGGCGCTGCTGCCCTGAACAGCCGCGCGGGAGGCATATCTCATTGTCGCTGCCTGCGTTGCCATTGTTGTCTTCCTTTCTAGATGCGCTCCGCAATGCGGAGCTTGGCGCTTCTTGAACGTGGGTTTTGCTCTAATTCAGCCGCATCCGGCGTGATCGGTTTTTTGGTGACGGTTCGGAGCGTCGGCACAAAGCCGCAGACGCAGACCGGGAAATCTGGCGGGCATGTGCAGCCCTTTTCGCGCCGCGCGATGGCGTTTTTTACAAGCCTGTCTTCCAGCGAATGAAAGCTGATGATGCAAAGCCTGCCGTTAGATGCGAGCCTATCCGGCGCAGTGCTCAGCATTTCCTCTATAGCGCCCAGTTCATCATTGACAGCAATGCGGATAGCCTGAAAGGTGCGCTTGGCCGGATGCTGCTTCTCGCGGAGTGCCGCTCCCGGCATCGCCGCGCGTATAATGTCTGACAGCTCCAGCGTTGTGTTAACCGGCGAAACGGCGCGGCGTTTTATGATAGCGGCTGCGATGCGCGGGGCGTGTCGCTCTTCGCCGTACGTGTAAAGAATGCGCTTCAAGTCGTTTTCCGGCCAAGTGTTGACGATATCAAAAGCAGTCAAAGCCGCGCTCTTGTCCATCCGCATATCGAGCGGCGCGTCTGTCCTGTATGAAAAGCCCCTCGCCGCTTCGTCGAGCTGCGGTGATGAGACACCGAGGTCAAAAAGCATTCCGTCAACCGTTCTGAGACCCAGCGTGTCCAGAATCGCACCGATGTTTCGAAAGTCTCCCCGGACGAGTGTGACCTTCCCGGCGAATGCTTTAAGCGTTTCTCCCGCGGCGCTGATGGCTGCTTCATCCCGGTCGATGCCGATGAGGCGGCCGGTATCCAAGCGCTTGGCAATTTCCAGTGAGTGGCCAGCCCGGCCGAGCGTTGCGTCCACATATGTCCCGCCCGGTTTGATATGCAGCCCGTCAATACAGGCTTTTAAGAGCACCGGCGTATGGGCCATTAAAAATCAAGCTCCATAAACACATCGGCAATGTTCTCCGGCGTCGTCTCGACGGCGTCGACCTTCGCCCAAGCCTCACTATCCCAAAATTCAGCCGACTCGCCGCTGCCGACGACGGTGACATCTTTCACAAGGCCGGCAAAGTCTCTTAAATTGGTCGGCAGCAGAATACGCCCCTGCCCATCCAGCTCGCATTTTGCCGCGTGCGCAAAAAGCGGGCGCATTTTTATTTGTTTGACCTTCGGCATGGCCTTGATTTTATCCATAAATTTGTCCCAGCTCTCTGAAGAATAAGCCGTCAGGCACTTTTCCATCGAGAGCGTCACAAAGAAAACCTCGCCGAGTTCTTCACGGATTTTGGCAGGGATAAAAAGACGCCCTTTGGCATCCAGACTGTGCGCATAAATGCCGGTCATCGTTTCCCCACCTTTCCGACGATCGTGGGATTTTGATACACTTTACTCCACTACGCCCCACTTTTATGCTCATTATAGCGAGGCTGAAATCAAAATGCAAGAGGTTATTTTAAAAATAATCTACGTTTTTCGAACTTTTTCCGCTGTTTTTGAATTTTGTGTCAAAAATGTTCTTCCTTTGTAGAATGCTATCGGCAGCTTGCCGCCTGACAGCCGCGCGCGAAAAAGTTCCCCGGGAAATTTCCCGGGGAACTTTGAGGCATAAAAACCCCGGTGCTTTAGGCACCGGGGTCATCACTGCTGATTCAGTTATCCATGTCGATATCGATACGTCCCGTGTCAAACTCGCGGCCTTGGCGGGCCGGTCGAGACGACGTGCCGGCGGCGCTGCGGAAGCGGCCGCGCGTCTGGCGCATTTCCTCCAGGGCTGTTGCCAAGGCCTCTTCCGTGCGGCGCATCGCATCATCTACATAATCGTTGGCGGCACGCTTGAGTTCAGCCGCCGAGCTCTCTGCCGCAGTAATGAGCTCCCCGCTTCTGGCCTTGGCGGCGCGCACAACCTCTTGCTCCTCAACGAGCTGACGGGCGCGCTCCTCCGCCGTCTTGCGGACCATGTCAGCTTCGCGCTTGGCGTTTGTGATAAATTCGGTGCGCGCTTCCACGAGGCGCCTAGCCTCTGCCAACTCGTTTGGAAACTGCGCTTTGATTTCATCTATCAGATCGAGAGCCTTGTCCCGTTCAATGACGCATTTTTCAGCCCCAAGCGGGATACCCCAGGCTTCGTTGATCATCGCGTATAGCATTTCCAGCAATTCCTGCACTCTGCTGCCCACTGTCCATCACCTCTTGCAGTTGATTTTATCGACGACATCGCCAAGGATTTCCCGGGGAACAAAGTCCCGCAGGTCGGCGCCATATTTTGCAAGCTCTTTGACAACCGTCGAGCTTAAAAATGTATACTTCTCACTGGAGGCCAGAAAAAGCGTATCAATCTTCGGGTCGATCTTTCTGTTGGCCAGTGCCATCTGGAATTCCCAGTCAAAATCCGAGACGGCCCGGAGGCCCTTGACAATGACACTCGCACCCCTGTCGCGCGCATACTGGACGAGCAGCCCGTCCGACGTTTCTACCGCGACATTGGGAAAACGGGTAACGGTTCGCTCAATCAACTTAACGCGCTCTTCCCGTGTGAAAAGAGGGTCCTTTTCCGAATTTTTCATGACACAGACATAGACCTTGTCAAATAAGGCGGCGGCACGCTTAATAATATTCAAATGCCCTAGCGTAATAGGGTCAAAGCTGCCGGGATAGACGGCTGTTAACATCTTGATTCTCCATACCCCGCAAAACGCAATCGCGACAACACCGGGGTGAGTAGCGCCTTCATCTGCCTTGTTCTGCGGCTGCCGTTATAAAGCGACGGCACGCCGGTTATTCATCGGGCTGCGCGCCGGGCGGATTGCCTGCCGCGCGCTTACCGTAGAGCGATATCTTGATACGGCCGTAGCGGTATTCCCGGCCTTTTTCATAAGGCGCGGGAGCTTCCGGCAAGGTTTGATCGGCTTTCGTTTCGCAGATAATTATACCATTTTCTTTCAATATGTCAATTTTAAATATTATGTCAAGTGCTTTTCCGACGAGCCCCACACTGTATGGCGGATCAATAAAGATCAGGTCGAACGGCCCGGCATGGTGGAGAAAAGCCAGCGCGTCCCCCTTCAGAACAGATGCTTTGTCCATAAAACCGGCGTTTTTGAGGTTCTCCCGCACGAGCGCGAGGGCATCATTCGACTGGTCGACAAACACGGCGCTTTCGGCGCCGCGGCTTAAAGCCTCGATGCCGAGCTGGCCCGTCCCCGCAAAAAGGTCCAGTACGCGGCGACCCTCAATATCAAACTGAATAATGTTAAAGACCGACTCTTTGACCATATCGGTTGTCGGCCGGATGTCCTGGCCCATTGGCTCTTTGAGCCGCCTGCCGCGGGCACTGCCGCTGATGATTCTCATGATATTATTCTCCGTTTTCTTTTATTTCCGGGGTTTTTGTTTGCTGATGAAAGTGGTTAAACACTTTATTCGCCGCGTCCTTCGGCACGACGGCCGAAAGCGCCGCCAGATCCGCCGCTTTAATGGCTTTGAGACTCCCGAAGCTCTTTAAAAGCGCGGCGCGGCGTTTTTCGCCGATGCCGTCAATGTCGTCCAGCGCCGAGCGGGTACTGTTTTTGGAACGCCGGCTTCGATGAAATTCAATGGCAAAGCGGTGCGTCTCCTCCTGGATGGTGCCAATGAGCGCGAAGACGGCGGGATTGGTACTGATGCCGATCTCCTCCCCATCCGGCGAGACGAGCGCGCGCGTTCTATGCCGGTCATCCTTAACCATGCCGAAAACAGGAACGCGGACGCCCGCCGAAACCAAAACGTCCAGCGCCGCTTTAGCATGGGCGGCGCCGCCGTCAATCAATAGCAGGTCCGAGAGGTTTGAAAACTTCCCGTCATCGCTTTGATACCGGGCAATGCGGCGGGAGACGACCTCCGCCATGCTGCCGTAATCGTCCTGCCCGGTTAGTGTTTTGATTTTAAATTTCCGATAATCGCGTTTGAGCGGCTTGCCCCGCACAAAAACCGTCATAGCTGCGACAATGTCGCTCGAGCCGGTGTTGGAAATATCATACGCCTCGATACGCTCGGGTAAAACGTCCATTCGGAGCGCTTTCTGAAGCCATTCGAGTGTTTTGGACGTTTTTTCCTCATACGTTGAGGCGCGTTCGGCCTCTTCCTTGGCATTTATATTGGCTGTTTCAACAAGCCGGAGCTTGTCACCGCGCTGCGGAACGGTCAGATAAACACGATACTGCGCGCTTTCCGAGAACAGCCGCTCTAAAAGCGCGGCGTCCTCCATTTCAAACGGCAGGCAAACTGATTTCGGCACGGTACCGCGGGTGAGATAGTACTGGCGCAGGAAGGCGGACATGGCCTCCCCGTCCTCTTCAAACGGGCTGTCAAAAAGCTCGAAATCCTTGTCCAAGAGCGTCCCGCCGATATAATGCAGGACGACAAAGCACGTTTTCGCAGCGCCTCTTTCATAGCCGACGACGTCTGTATCGGCAAACGACCCGGCGACGACAAGCTGCTTTGTTTCCAGACGGGTGACGGCGCGCAGGCGGTCACGTTTTTCGGCGGCCAGCTCAAACCGGAGGTTTTCAGCGGCCGAAGCCATCTCATCAGTCAGGCGGCGCGTCAGCTCCGACGTTTTTCCTTCAAAGATCGTGAGCGCGGCATCCACCGCCTCTTTGTATTCGGCGTTTGTAACGTCCTTCTGGCAATAGCCGCGGCAAGCCCCCATATGGTAATTGAGGCACGGGCGCTCTCGCCCGATATCACGCGGGAACTTTTTTCCGCACGTCGGCATAAGGAGCGCTTTTTTGACGGCGTCGATGGCGCTTTTCGTCGTCCCTCGGCTGCCGTAGGGGCCGAAGTACTTCGCCCCGTCCGACTCCGGCTTTGAAACGATTGAAAAAGCCGGATAGGCACTCTTCACGTCCACACGGATAAAGGGATAGCCCTTGTCGTCGCGCAGGAGGATATTGTACTTCGGCATATGGTGCTTGATGAGGGAGTTTTCCAGGAGCAGGGCTTCAAATTCTGACGCGGCAATGATTACGTCAAAATCAAAAATTTTTGCGATCATTGCTTCTGTTTTCGGCGCATGACCGCCGTGAAAATAGCTGCCGACCCTGTTTTTTAAGAGCTTTGCCTTGCCGACGTAAATAACGTTCCCCATTTTGTCCATCATGATGTAAACGCCCGGTTTTAAAGGCAAACCGAGCGCTTTGGCGCGCAGTTCTTCAAATGTCACAAGTCGTCACCTCGCGGGCTGTCATCACTACTGTATTTAGGACATTATGGCATATAAGAGGGCAAGGTGTAAAGGGGGCTGATAGGCGGCGGCAAAAAAGAGGGCAGACACATGTCTGCCCTGACGGAAGCGATGCTGTGCATTACGGGGAACGGGCGGGTACGGAACCCCGCCCCTACAGCTTATTTAGACGGGAGTGGGCTTTGATTTAATGCGCTGACGCCGATACAAGAACGATGAAGAGTGTAATAGCCATTAAGACCGATAAAATGACGGCGGAATTTTTAATTGTCCGGATATTTTCCGTGTTGTAGATGGCAAGCCATGTATTCAATTCCTGCTCTGTCATGAGCGGGTATCTGTAATAAACCTTTACACCGTATGGCGTTGTATCCGTCAGGACACCCTCCGGCAAGTCCTCGTCTCTTAAGGCAGAAAACCGCTCCTGCTCCTCTTGTGATATGTATTGCCGCTGGATCAAGGCGATCCTTTCAAGATAACGATATATTTTAACATTTTTTATCATAGCGGCAGCCCCCTGACGAATTAGACCATATTTTACATATTAGTACATTATATGTCATGTTTCAATAAAAATTTTCAGACACAGGGCGGTGGGGGCTTTGGCGCATGCAGATGGGCATCGCCCCTACATAAACGGTGGGCGCGTGGTACTATCTGGTCGCGTTTTATATGACGGACTCAAATATGACGTCTTTGCCCTCCAAAATACTGTTTGTGGTTCTGATCGCACACATTTTACCGCACATCGAGCAGGAATGCTTTTCAGCGGGCGGCAATGCTTCGAAATAGCGCTTTGCTTTCTCTTGATCGATGGCGACGGCGAACATCTCTTCCCAGTCCAGACGGCGACGGGCGTCGCTCATTTTGTTATCAGCATCTCTGGCGCCGGGCAGACCGTTGGCGATATCAGCGGCATGGGCTGCAATTTTTGCCGCGACAATGCCTTCTTTGACGTCCGACAAATCCGGCAGACGCAAATGCTCCGCAGGCGTCACATAACACAGGAAATTCGCGCCGTTTGCCGCCGCGACCGCGCCGCCAATGGCCGAGGTGATATGGTCGTACCCCGGCGCGATGTCTGTCACAATCGGGCCAAGCACATAAAAGGGCGCCCCGTGGCACAGTCTCTTCTGAACGGCCATGTTTGCAGCAATTTCATTGAGCGCCATATGCCCGGGACCCTCAACCAGAACCTGCACGTCCTTTTCCCAGGCTCGCTTCGTCAGGCTGCCGAGTTCAATGAGTTCACTGATCTGGCCGGCATCGGTGCTGTCGTCAATACATCCGGGCCTTAATGCGTCCCCCAGACTGATCGTCACGTCATATTCGCGAAGAATATCTAAAACTTCGTCGTAATGTTCATAATACGGGTTCTCGCTACCGGTCATTTCCATCCACGCGAACAGGAGTGAGCCGCCTCTGGATACGATGTTCAGCCGCCGCTGATCCCGTTTGAAGCATTCGAGCGCCCGCCTGTTGACGCCCGCATGGATCGTCATAAAATCAACGCCCTCGGCAGCATGCGCTTCAACAATTTTTAAAAAATCTGAGGCTGTCATTTCCTTTAAATCTTTCTCCAGATAGCCGATCGCATCGTAAATCGGGACGGTTCCAACCATTGCGGCAGAACAGGCGATCAGCTCCCTGCGGAAACGATTCGTCTTGCCGTAATTGCTTAAATCCATGATCGCTTCCGCCCCAAAACTCATGGCCAGTTTTACCTTCTCAATTTCCTTTGCGTAATCCGCGCAGTCGCCTGAAACACCAAGGTTGACATTGATTTTCGTCCTGAGTCCATCGCCGATGCCCTCGGCGCTCAGCGATTTATGACGGATATTGGCGGGAATGACGACCCTGCCGCAGGCAACAAGTCCCCTGAGCTTTTCTTCTCCGATGTTTTCCTTTTTTGCGACAACGGACATTTCTTTTGTGATATATCCTTTTTTCGCGGCATCCATTTGTGTTTTATAATTCATTTCAGCTGATCCTCCAATATAAAAAATGCTTACCTGAATAGGTAAGCATTTTTATTTTCAACAATGTTACTCCCTACAACGGTATTAACCGACAGGTTCTAAGGGTCAGGTTTTAACCTTCTCAACTTTTCAGTCCCCCTGTAAATATTAAATTTGCTTTATTTTATCGTTTTGATAAGAATAAGTCAACGTTTAATGTTTTTCCGTTGATTTTCCGGCAAGTGCCACAAGCTTGCGCAGGCGGTGGTTCAAGCAGGATTTTGTGAGCGACGAGAGCGCTGCCAGCTCCACAAGGCTCGCCTCGGGGTTCTGAAGCCGCAGTTCGGCTGTTTCACGCAGCTTGTCCGGCAAGCTGTCAAGCCCGGACGACCCAACAAGACTTTCAATCGCCTCGATCTGCGACAGCGCCGCGTCGACCGTTTTGGAGACGTTTGCCGTATCACAGTTGACACGCCTGTTAACACTGTTGCGCATGTCCTTCTCGATCTTTTGCGACATGAGCGCCATGGCGGAGACGGGCGCGCCGATCGTCGTTAAAAAATCCTCGATGGCGGCGCTCTGCTTAAAATAGGTAATAAACGTCCCGTTCCGGGAGGCCTCCTTTGGCTCAAAGCCCATTTCGAGGAGAAGGGCAAACGTCTCGCGGCTGACGTTAAAATGATCCGTCACCAGTTCGAGGTGATAACGCTTGGCGGGGTCCGTCACCGAGCCGCCCGCGAGAAATGCGCCGCGCAGAAAGCTGGGGCGGCAGCAGTCGCTTTCCAGTACGCCGAGATTAATATGATGCGCCAGCATTGTACTGCCCGTAAAGCCGTACGCTTCAAAAATCAGCCGGAGCTTGTCGGTGTCATGGATCACGAACGGGAGCTTGCCGGACTGCTCCTGCGGCGTCAAATCAAACGACAAACCGAATGCGCGGCGGAAGAGCTTTGGCAGGCGCTGGGCCAGTTCCCGGCTTTCGGTGATAAGGCGTATTTCCCGGGCTGTAAACGTGTTGCAGTATAACAACAGGCCGTAACACTCCGACAGGGCGCAGCATTTCCGGCCAATAGGATCCCGGCAGAGCTCCGCCTTCGTATCATTGGAAAACGACATGACGGCCTCCTTCCCTCTTATAAGACCTTGCGCCCATCATAGAGGCGCGTCGGGGCTTTTGCCCTGTATATTTTCATAATTTCGTGCGCTAATAGGTCCGGGTCATGCCGGGCGAGCGCGCCGCGCCGCGCAACGAGCGGCGCTGTGTACACCGCGACGCCGAGGCGCTCAATTTCTTCAAGATCAGCCGTTATCGGCAGCGCACCTTCTGTCTCATACCGCGCTAAAAGCAGCGGATCGGCCGGGGCACTGTTGACGAGGCACATATCAAAAAGACCGCCAGAGGCATGGCGAAAGAGCTCTTTAATATGATCGGAGACCGTATACCCCTCCGTCTCACCGGGCTGCGTCATGATATTGGCGATGTAAAGCTTCTGTGCGCGCGATTTTTCAATGGCTTTGGCGATGCCGCCGACGAGCAGATTCGGAATGACGCTTGTGTAAAGGCTGCCGGGGCCGAGAATGATAAGGTCGGCCTCCTCAATCGCCCGGATACTCTCCGGCAGGGCGGATACAGGTGACGGGACGATCTGCACGCGCCTGATCCGGCAGTTCCGTGCCCGCTTGGCTTCAAATATTTTTGATTCCCCAAAGACGACACTGCCGTCTTCAAGCTCGGCGAACAGACGAATGTCCTCATTCGTCACCGGCAGGACACGGCCCGTGATGGCGAGTACTTCGCCCATACGCGCAACTGCCCTGTCAAACGAGGAGGATATCCCATTCATCGCGGCCAGGAGGAGATTGCCGAAGCTCTGCCCCTCCAGCGAACCGCTTTCAAAACGGTAGGCTATGAGCTTTTCCATCGTCGGCTCGATATTCGACAGCGCCAGAATGCAGTTGCGGATATCGCCGGGCGGCGGCATACCCAATTCATCCCGCAGGACGCCCGAGCCGCCGCCGTCATCCGTCACCGTGACGATGGCCGTTATATCTGATGTATAGCGCTTAAGGCCCCGCAGCATGGTGGACAGGCCCGTGCCGCCGCCGAGGCAGGCGATTGAAGGCGCCTTGAGGCTGCGCTCAAAAATCGATTCCATGATGTCTTCCCCGTTTCCAAGCAAATTCACATCTTATTATATGAATCCGAGGTTACGACCTGTCAATGTCCCGATGGGTGGCGTCAACCGGGTAGCCCTTCTCGCCGAGTCTGGCGCAGAGCGCCTGCGTAAGCGCGACGGAGCGGTGTCGCCCGCCCGTACAGCCGATGCAAACAACAAGGTTGCGCCGCCCCTCGTCAATATAGGCCGGAAGGAGAAACTCCAGAAGGTCTGTGAGCTTGTCAAAGAAAATTTGCGTCTGCTCAAAATCAAAAATATAGTCCCGCACCGGCGTGTCGAGCCCCGTCAGACTCCGCAGGGCTTCGATATAAAACGGGTTGGGCAGAAAACGGACGTCAAAAACGAGGTCGGATTCAATCGGGATGCCGTATTTGTAGCCGAAGGAGACGAGACTGACATTTAAAGGCTTATCCGCGTTATTCTTGTTGAAAATTGAAAACAGACGGCGTTGCAGACGCCCGAGCGTCAAATCGGTCGTATCAATGATAATATCGGCCTCATTGCGGACGGGGGTCATGATTTCGATTTCCCGGCGGACGGCTTTTTCAAGATCGCAGCCGTCGGGGTCAAGCGGATGGCGGCGGCGTGTCTCTTTATACCGTTTGACGATCGTGTAAAGACTGGCCTCGACAAACAGGATGCGGTGGCCGCAGCCCATCTGGCCCATTTCCTCCAGAGCGACAAACAGCTCGTTTAAATTCTCAATGGCGCGCACGTCTGTAACGAGCGCCACGCGCTCATACCGACCGCGCGTTGCCAGACACAGCTCGGCAAATTTCGGCATGAGGGCGACGGGCATATTGTCCACACAGTAAAAATCCATGTCCTCCAAAACGGCGGCAACGCGGCTTTTCCCGCCGCCGGAGAGCCCGGAAATAATAAGAATTTCCATCATTCACCTTTATCTTTCTGTTTACCGGCCAGACTGCCGGATAATCTTGACCTCCGGCTCCAGCGCGATGCCAAAACGTATTTGGACCGTTTCCTGCACATGCGACATGACGGCGAGTACGTCCTCAAACGTTGCCCCGCCGCGGTTCACAACAAACCCGGCATGCTTTTCCGAAACCATAGCCCCGCCGACGGCGTACCCCTTGAGCCCGGCCTCATCGATGAGCGCGGCGGCGTAACCGATTTGCGGACGCTTAAAGGTGCTGCCCGCGCTGGGGCTCGTGAGGGGCTGGCTTTGACGGCGCTTCCCCGCTAATTCGTCCATGCGGGCCCGGATTTCCCCGGCGTCGCCGTGCCGGAGCGCAAGTGTTGACGATAAGATCACATCACCCGTGTCAGAAAAGCGGCTGTGCCGGTAGGAAAAGTTCTGCGCCGTGCCGGATACCGTGGTGACGGCCCCGTCCGGTGATAGGGCGGCGGTTTCCGTGACGACGTCTTTCATCTCGCCGCCGTAAGCACCGGCGTTCATGGAGACGGCGCCCCCCAACGTCCCCGGGATGCCATGGGCAAATTCAAGGCCTGAAAGGCCGCGCGCCTCGGCAAAGACGGCCAGGGAGGACAGCAGCACGCCGCACGCGGCCGTTATGACCGTCTCCCCCGTCTGCTCTATGGCGGCAAGGCCGGTTGTTTTGATAACGACAAGATCCATGTCACCGTCATCAACGAGCAGGTTCGTCCCGTTGCCGATGACGAGCGACTCCGCCCCGCTGTCTTTTAAAAGGGTGACGAGCGCCGTCAGCTCCGCTGTTGTTTTCGGAAAAAACATGGCGGCGACGCGGCCGCCGATTTTAAACGACGTGTGGTTTTTCATCGGTTCAAGGTGGCGGCATGCAAGGCCCGGGAGCCTTTCAAGCGCCAATGCGACGGCGTCGGAAGTCAGATTCATACAAAGCCCCTATCTGTTCGGATGACGCACAAAAGCGCGTTTAAGAAAGCTTCTCGTCAAAATGCTTATTGATCTGGCGCGTGAATTCCTGCGCCGCGTTATACCCCATGAACTTCTGGCGCTGGTTCATGGCCGCCACTTCCAAAATGATGGCGAGATTACGGCCGGGCTTCACGGGAATCGTCACCGACGGGACGTCGACACCCAGTATAGACATTGTCTGTTCGCTGATGCCGAGGCGGTCGTACAGCATGCCCTCACGCCACGGCTCCAGATTGACGACGAGGTGGATATTCTGCCGCTCTTTAACGGCGCCGACGCCAAAAATCTGGCGCACGTCGATAACGCCGATACCGCGCAGCTCCACATAGTGGCGGATGAGCTCCGGCGCCGTGCCCTGAAGCTGATTATGGTCAACCGCTTTGATTTCGACGGCGTCGTCGGCAATGAGCCGGTGGCCGCGCTTTAACAGCTCGATGGCCGCTTCGCTTTTGCCGACGCCGCTTTCGCCCATGAGCAAAATCCCCAGCCCATAGACTTCAACGAGAACGCCGTGGCGCGTGACGCGCGGCGCGAGCGCTTTTTTAATCAGCCAGAGCAGCTCTGATAAAACGCCGGACGTATTCAGGCTTGTTGAGAGGAGCGTAACATCGTATTTGGCGGCGGCTTCAATAAACTCCGGCAGGATTTCCGCGTCGTGGCAGATGATGAGCGCCGGCATTTTTTTTGACAGAAAGAAATCGATCTTATCGCGCCGCTCGTCATCCGGGAATTTGGTGAGAAAAGCCGTTTCCATCCGGCCGACAAGCTGAATGCGCGTCGGGTCAAAATAGTCGTAAAAACCGGCCAGCTGCAGGCCGGGGCGGTGAACATCCCCCGTTGTGACCTTGACCTGGTCATAGTCCGACGACGGACTGACAACCGTGAGCTTCAGTTCGTCGGCCAGCGTTTTAAGATTGATGGTGTATTCCCGTTCCATGAGACCCTCCGGCGCGGGAATATCCCGGCCATTTCTTGATCGCTTAAATTCCATTAAATTGTATACAACTCCGCCCTTATTTGCAAGGATTTTCTGCCCTTGTGCCGTGGCCGCGTCACGCCGAAATGTGCTTATTCGCCAACATTGAGCGCCCAGTGCGGGGATTTCGCGCGGATTTTGTGATTTCCTTTGAATAAATACTTGCATTTTTTTGCATTGTCTGTTAGTATAATAACCGCTGTTTACAAATTCCAAATGGCACGCAAGGAGGTGCTTAGAATGGCTAAGTGTGAATTTTGTGACAAGGGCGTTTCCTTCGGAATCCGTGTGAGCCACTCGCACAGACGCTCGAACAGAACTTGGAAACCGAACGTCAAAAGAGTGTCGGCAGTTGTTAACGGAACCCCGCGTCATGTTTACGTTTGTACCCGATGCCTCCGCAGCGGCAAGGTTACGCGTGCAGTGTAAATAAACCCGCATGCTCACAGCAGCCGCTGTGAGCATGATTTTTTCAGGACAGTATTGGGAGGTCCAGCATGAAAATCGCCATTATCGGATTCGGCAATCTCGGTCATTCGCTGGCTGAGGGTCTTATAAAGTCCGGCACCGCATCGGGCCGGGACATCTGCGTCTGCGACGCGTCGGATGAGGTGCGCGCGCGCGCATCCGGGCAGTACGGCCTTGCGGTGACGGCGGACGTAAACGACGCCATCGGGTGCTCGGATGTTATTTTCCTTGTCGTGAAAAGCTATGTTTTTGAAAAACTCGCGCCGACGATCGACCGGGCATTGCTCGCGGGCAAAACGGTCGTCAGCTTTATGGCAGGCGTGCAGTTTGAGTCGATCTTCGGGCTTATCGGGCCTGTCGACCTCGTGCGCGGGATGCCCTCCCTTGCGATTGCCGCGTGCGACGGCGTCGTTGCGTACACGAAGGCACCCGACCACGTTGCCGCCATTTTTCACAAGCTCGGCTACGCCTTTGAGGCGGCACCGGAGGACATCGAAAAGGTGATGGCCTTTTCCTCCTGCGGGCTGGGCTTTGCGGCTTATCTGATAGACGCGTTTGCAGCCGCCGGTGAAACGATGGGGTTTTCACCGGAGACGTGTGAAAAAATCGCGGCGCAGACATTTAAAAACGCCATCGACCGCGGGGACTATAAGGGAACGGTCAAGGCCGTCGCCACAAAGGGCGGCGCGACGGAGCAGGGCGTTTTACATATGGACGCCTGCGGCGTATACACTATCGTTGCCGACGCCGTTAAAAAAGCTTACGACCGGATGAAATAAATATTCAGCCTTGATGCAACACAGCGCGGACAACTGTCCGCGCTGTTTTTGTTTGGGGGCAAGTATTTTGGGCAGACACAATGTCTGCCTCTACGGAAAACAGTGGGGACGCAAAATAGCGAAGGCTAACGGGGCGATGTGGGCATCGCCCCCTACGGCGGAGGTGGACGGCCATTAGCCGTCCCTACGGGATGCGGTATTGCCGTAACCCACGGGCGGGCGGATATGGAATCCGCCCCTACGGGGACGCCAGATGGTGAAGGTCAGCGGGGCGATGCGGGCATCGCCCCCTACGGCGCGGGCCAACATTTGTAAAATGGGGTATGGGGCGAAGCCCCATTCCTTTTTTGGGTGGCGGGCGGGATTTGAAATCCTGGCGGGCGGATATAGAATCCGCCCCTACGGTGCTTTACAGAGGTCTAAAATTGCCTGCGTAAACATTTTGGCGCTTTGAATTAAATCGTCGATGTCGACGAATTCGTCGTGGGCGTGCAGGCGGTTGTCAACGCCGGGAAACGCGCAGCCGAAGGCGACGCCGCCGTCAACATCGTGGACATACGTGCTGCCGCCGAAAGCAAGGCACGCGCCCTTATTCCCCGTGTAATCCTCGTAAATCCGAAGAAGCGTTTTGACAAACGCGCCGTCTGACGGGGTGTGGTGATACGCCGTCCGAACCGCGTCTGTCACCGCAAAACCGGCTTTTTCGAGCGCGCAGCGTGCACCATTTTCTGCCGCGCCACCGGACGCTTCTTCCGGCATGCGGCAATCGAAATTGGCACAAAGGCCGGTTTCATCGAGCGCGAGGCAGCCGAAATTGAGCGTTAGGGGGCCGGACAGTGCATCTGACGCTGCGATACCGAGAGATTCCCCGCGTGTATCGCCGTGCGGAAACAGGCGGTTTAAAGCCTTGATAGAAGTGAAGCTCAGGCTGTCGGGCAGCGGGAGCGCCGAGAGAAGCCATAAAAGCGCCGTCTGGGCATTTGTGCCTTCTTCAGGGGCCATGGCGTGGGCGGCTTTGCCGTGTACAGTGATACAAACGCCGCCGGGCTGCTGTTCGGCTGTAATTGGCGCGCCTATCCGGTTTGATATGTCGGCGCAAAGCGCCGTGACAGTATCCAGCGGCAGGCCAAAGACGACAGCCTCGGCCTTATGCGGGACGATGTTCGGCGTTGTGCCGCCGGTTACGGAAACGACGCGCGGAAGATTTTCGTCGCGATCCCATGCGGCTGAGAACGATAAAACGAGGCGGCCTTTTTCCGTGTTGACAATGGGATACGAAGCATCCGGCGTGAAGACATTCGGTGGCAGATTGTACTGCCGCCTGTAATGGGCGAGATCGTCATGCCCCGTCTCTTCGGCCGAACCGAGTATAAGACGGCAGCCTTTCGCGAGCGCAGGGGCTAAATCGCGCGCGGCGCGCAGGGCGAACAAGGCGGCGACGGCAGGGCCCTTGTCGTCGGCGGCCCCGCGGCCGAAAATCTTGCCGTCGCGCACCGACGGTGTGAAAGGGTCCGTCGTCCAGCCTTCCCCGGCCGCGACGACGTCAAGATGCGCCAGAATCCCAAGGGCAGGCTCACGGTCGTTTAAATCCGCCGTGATGACGCGGTTTTCAAAGTTATGTACTGTAAAGCCATATGACGACAAGACGGCCGCCGCCGCGTTAAGGGCGGCGGCGGGACCTTCCCCGTAGGGCATGCCGGGCACCGGCTCCCCACGGACACTTTTGATGGCAATGAGCTTTTTAACGTCTTCTACAAGGCGCGGGGCTTCTTTTTCAAACCACGCGTCAATTTCCTGTCGCTGTGCGTTATTTTTCATGATAAAGCGTTTTGATCCCCTTATACGACATATAACAGTCAAGCTTCGACGTGATTTCATACGGAGAATGCATGGAGAGAACAGGCACGCCCGCGTCAATCGTGTCGATATTGCGGTTTGCCATATATTTCGCGATCGTACCGCCGCCGCCCTGATCGACCTTGCCGAGCTCGCCCATCTGCCATAAAACGCCGTTTTCAGCAAAGAGGCGGCGCAGCCTGGCGACGACCTCTGCCGACGCGTCCGACGAGCCGGATTTACCGCGCGCGCCGGTAAATTTCAAAATCCCCAGGCCGTAGTTGACTTTCGCTGCGTTGCGCTTTTCCGACACGTCGGCAAAGTTTGGATCAAAGGCGTTGCAGACATCTGCCGATAAGCAGAAGGACTTTTCAAAGCAGTGTCGGAGCTTGACATTTTGGCTGTCGCACAAATCCGCCATGAAGTTTTCAAAGACGGCCGACTGCATGCCGGAGACGCCCTCGGAACCGATTTCCTCTTTGTCGGCGAGGATGCAGACGGCTGTTTTCACAGGCGTTTCGATATCGAGGATCGCCCGTAGCGCGGCATAGGCGCAGGAGCGGTCGTCCTGCCCGTAGGCGCCGATCATCGAGCGGTCAAAGCCGACGTCACGCGCGCGGGCGGCCGGGACGGCCTCAAACTCAGCCGAGAGAAAATCCTCCTCGACGAGGCCGTACTGTGTGTTGAGGAGCTGCAAAACGGCAAGCTTGAAGCGGTCTGTATCCTTCTCCCCGCCCGTCGGGCGGCTCCCGATCAATATATTCAGGTTCTCACCGGTAAATGCCTCGGCCAGTGTTTTCTTCGCCTGATCCTTGTCGAGATGGGGCAGAAGGTCTGTGATGGTGAAGATGGGATCGTCATCCTTCTCCCCGATTGTCACTTCGACAGTTGTGCCGTCACGCCGGACGGCAATGCCGTGGAGAGCAAGCGGCAGCGTGACCCACTGATATTTTTTGATGCCGCCGTAGTAATGTGTTTTGAAATACGCCAGTTCCCCGTCCTCATACAGCGGGATCTGCTTGAGGTCAAGGCGCGGCGCATCGACGTGCGCCCCGGCGATCATGACGCCGTTATCAAGCGGTGCGGTGCCGATGACGGCGAGCAAAAGGGCTTTGCCGCGCACGTTGTGGTAAATTTTCAGACCGGGTGTGAGCGCCATCGCGCGCGCGTACGGCACAAAGCCGTTTTCCTGCGCGAGCGAAACGGCAGCGTTTACGGCCTCGCGCTCTGTTTTCGCCGTATCAAGAAATGCTTTATAACCGGCGCAGTAAGCTTCCGCGCGCGCTTTTTCCGCGTCGTCCAGCACGTCAAACGAATTCTTCTTTGTCATCAGCAGATCGTCTTTATCAGGCATGGTCGGCCCCTCCTAAAAGCCGGGAGAAAAAAGCCCGGCATGTATTTTCAAAGTCTTCAACGGTGTCACCGTTACTGTACAGCATATAATCGCAATGCTCTTTATAAAAGCTGTCCGGCTTTTGCGCGCGGATGCGCATGAGCGCTTCTGATTCCGTTATTCCGTCGCGCGCCATGATGCGTTTAATACGGGCCTCCAGCGGGGCTATGATGCCGACAACGATTGTACAAAGCGGCGCCATGCCGCTTTCGATGAGCGCGACGGCGTCTATGGCGGCGAGGGGCGAACCGGCATTTTCCCATTGAAGCAGGCGGCGCGAGACCTCGTCTTTGACAAAAGCATGCGCGATATCATTTAAATCACAGAGGGCTGCGGGGTCGTTGAAAACGATCTGGCCGAGCGCGCGCCGGTTCAGGCAGCCGCTTTGTACGACGCCGTCAAACCGCTTGCCAAGCTTTTGTATAAGCGCCCCGTCTGATTGTAACAGCGCGTGGTACACGGCGTCACAGTCAACCACCTCGGCACCGAGCGACGCGAGGGCGCGGAGCGCCGACGTCTTGCCGACGCCGGACGGGCCTGTTATGCCTATTATCGTCATGTTCCCTCCATAATATGTCGCGAGTTTACATCGTGCCCGGCGGCAGGCCGAGCGCCGTTTCAATATCCCGCGGCGGCAGGCCGCCCGTGCGCAGAATTTGATATGGTATGACGGTTAAATCCACAATTGTCGACGCGACGCCGACTGCACAGGAGCCGCCGTCTACGACGGCTTCAATCTTCCCGTCAAACGTTTCAAAGACGCCCGCCGCTGTTGTAAGGCTCGGCGCGCCGGACAGATTGGCCGAGGGGGTTGCCAGCGGGACGCCGCTTTTGGCGATCAGCGCAAGCGTTTTCGGGTGGTCCGGGCAGCGAATGCCAACGGTTTCCCCGCCCGCCGTCACGATTGGTGGGACGTTGGCTTTCTTATATAAGATCATCGTCAAGGGTCCGGGCCAAAATTTCTCGGCGAGAACATAAGCCGCTTGCGGGATATCACGGCAGAAGATCTCGGCATCTTTCATGCTGGTGACGAGCAGGCTGATGGGCTTCGTTTCCGGCCTGTTTTTCACGTCATAAATTTTTTGGACGGCGGCTGCATCGAGGCCGTTTGCCGCTAAACCGTACACCGTCTCCGTCGGCACGCCGACGACGCCGCCATTTTGAATGATAACGGCAGCGGGAGTTATATCGTCGTTTGAAATGAAGAGGGTTGTCATGGTCGGTGTCTTTACTCCCCTTTTCGGGCTTTCTGAAGCGCGGCAATATTGAGCTTTTTCATTTTGAGGAAAGTCTGCGTCACACGGGCCTGCTCCGCCGGTGTCCCCTTCAAAAAAACCTCTGACAGGAAATCGGGTACGATCTGCCACGACAGACCGAAGCGGTCTTTGAGCCAGCCGCACTGTTCCGCCTCCGGCACTGCCGAGAGATGCTCCCAATACGTATCGATTTCCGCCTGATTTTCACAGGAGACGATTATTGAAAAGGCTTCGTTAAACGTATAGTCGACGTCATACCCGTTGTCCATCGCAGAAAACATGAACCCGCACAACTTAAAGGCGGCATAATTAATCTTTGCCTTTGACGCGTGTGCCTCACCTGGGGCGTATCGACTGATGGCGGACACTGCGGCATTGTCGAAAAGCGCGGTATAAAATTGGACAGCCTCCTCGGCCATGCCATTTGAGCCGTTTGAAAACAGCAGATTCGGCACGATTTTCTGAATCGGCGGTGCCCCTTCAACAAACATCAGCTGCCAGGACAAGCCGAAACGGTCTTCCAGCCAGCCATATCTTTGACTAAACGGGTACGTACCGATTTCCATCAGGACGGTTCCGCCCTCAACAAGCTTCTGCCAAAGAAAATCGACTTCCGATGCTTCCGTACAATGAACCATCAGCGAAACGGATGGATTAAAATGAAAAAACGGCCCTGCGCTGATAGCCTGAAATTCCTGCCCGGCAAGTTGAAAGGTTATCAATTCCGCCGTCCCGGACGGCGTATCATCTAGACGCGTTGAAGAGAGAATTCCCGAATGGTCAAAGAGGCCGGTATAGAAAACGGCTGCTTCCCGCGCCTCGGTGTCAAACCATAAATGCGGAATAATTTTCGGGATAA
Organism: Oscillospiraceae bacterium ZGZL; assembly: GCA_038405045.1. Lineage (GTDB taxonomy): Bacteria > Bacillota > Clostridia > Oscillospirales > Oscillospiraceae > Sporobacter. The sequence continues at coordinate 862,859 of JBBZIV010000001.1, forward strand.
GCGCACCTCGTTTTGTCATTCTCAATGCAGAGTTGTTGGAGCTTTTTGCCCCTCGCGTCACGGCGGGTGGTTGGCGCGATCGTTTGAAAAAATCCATGAGACGGGCGATTGATAATCGCCCCTACAGTTTGAGCGGACGGCCAATGGCCGTCCCAACGGCGAACTTTTGTTGTATTCGGCACAATGGGCGGATATGGAATCCGCCCCTACAGGGTGGGGGCATTGTCTCAACGGCCATTTCCTATCGGGGGTCATAGGTGGCAACGCCCCCTATACAATTTAAAGGGTGGGTGGGCGGTATTTTATTCTTCTCCGGCGGCTTTGAGCTTTTCCGTCTGGTCGGCAATATTTAATGCGTCAAATACTTCGTCGAGATCGCCGTTCATGATCTGCTCAAGGCGGTAAAGCGTGAGGCCGATGCGGTGGTCGGTCAGGCGGCCCTGCGGATAGTTATAGGTTCGGATGCGCTCGGATCGATCGCCTGTCCCGACCTGACTTTTGCGCTCGGCAGCGTGGGCTTCGATCTGCTTACGCTGCTCCTCTTCGTACAGGCGGGAGACGAGAATTTTCATCGCCCTGTCACGATTTTTATGCTGGCTGCGCTCGTCCTGGCACTCGACGACCGTCCCCGTCGGCAGATGGGTGATGCGGATGGCCGACTCTGTCTTATTGACATGCTGGCCGCCCGCGCCGGAGGAGCGAAATGTGTCAACCTGGAGGTCTGCGGGGTTTATTTCAAAGTCAACCTCCTCCATCTCCGGGAGGACGGCGACGGTAACGGTGCTCGTATGGATGCGGCCGGACGATTCCGTATCCGGCACGCGCTGGACGCGATGGACGCCGCTTTCGTATTTCAGGCGGGAATACGCGCCGTCACCGATGATCATAAAGCTGACTTCTTTAATGCCGCCAAGCTCTGTTTCATTTAAGTTCGCGATCTCTGTTTTCCAGCGCTTTGAATCGGCGTACATTGTATACATCCGGTAGAGATTGTACGCAAAAAGCGCTGCCTCTTCCCCGCCCGCGCCGCCGCGTATTTCAATGATGACGTTTTTGGCGTCATTCGGGTCACATGGCAGCAGAAGGATTTTGATCTCCGCCTCGATACGCTCCATGTCGCATTTTGCCCTGTCATACTCCTCTTGCGCCATTTCCTTGAGTTCCGGGTCTCCCATCAGGTCGCAGGCGCCCTGTAGGTCGCTCTCGGCTTTTTTATACCGGCGGTAGGCCTCAACAACTTTGGACAGTTCTTTTTGCTCGCGGGCAAGTTTGGCGTAAAGCGCGGGGTCAGAGTACACGTTCGGGTCTTGCATGCGGTTTTCGAGATCAACGTACTTTTGTTCAATATCCACGAGTTTTTCGAGCATCGTTTTATCCTTTTCCTTCAGTAATCACACCTGATAAATCTGATGGAAATATTATCACACGGATGAAAGATTGTAAACAGGCGGCGGGGCGGCGACAACACATGCGCACGGACAACGCGGAGATGGGGACGACAATCCTCAGTCGGCTCCGCCGACAGCGCCTTTGCCAAAGGAGCCTTTTCCCTCATCAGTCGCCTGCGGCGACAGCTTCCCCAGGGGAAGCCTTTGGCAAGACGGTTTTGTCATTCTGAGCGCAGCGAAGAATCTTTTACGGTTTTAAAAGGGCGAGACACAAGGTCTGCCCCTACGGGGGCGGGGGGGCGGACGGGCTATGGCCGTCCCTACGGCACGACAAAGTCGTCGTACACTACTGACGTGCAAGGATGTAGGGGTCGGTTTCCATGCCGACCCGTGCTGGGTAAAATGGTGTTACAGCAAAAACATGCCAAAAAAGCACAACCCCGCATCCGTCCAACGCGGATGCGGGGCTAACGCCACTGTTCACTTGTCAATAAATTGATCCGCCTTTCTTCCCGATGACCTTGCCAAACCTGCAACAGCAGTTTCCGATGCAGCACACGCGCACTCTTGCTCCCGAACGGATACCGGCGGACTTTATTCCGCGGCTGCGCCTTTGGGCATATCGCCCTGGCTGCCATGAACCCATGAAGGGCTCTTTGAAGGACACCTGAGATGGTCGCCCGAAAGGGGCCGCCCTATTGGGACTTCATTACCCTGCACATTGGAATCACCCTTTCTGATCTGTCTATAATATACTACATATCTTTTGTTTTGTCAAGAGTATTTGTGTAATTATTCTATAAAATACACGACACAAAGCGTCAAGTCCTTGCAAAGGAGATCGGCCGGTGTTACCATCAAGAAAAGCCAAAAGACGAGAGGAATGCCTTGCATGCTCAAAATATCAAACTTGAAAGTCGCCCCTGCCGTCGGCGACGCCGGACTGAAAAAGGCCGCTGCTAAGCACCTCGGCATCTCGGCGGACGCCGTCTCAGACGTTCAGATTTTGCGCCGCTCGATCGACGCGCGGCATAAAGACGACGTGTCGTATGTCTACACACTCGCTGTCTCAGCCGACGGAGAAGCCGCACTTTTACAATCAGCCGATGGGCGAATTTCATCTTACATGCCGCCGGAGGGATACGCGTTTCCTTACAAAGCGTTGTCAGCCGAGACGCGCCCCGTCGTCGTCGGACTTGGGCCTGCCGGACTTTTTGCCGCTTTATGCCTTGCTGAGGTGGGGCTGCCCCCCATTGTTCTGGAGCGTGGCCGTCCTGTTGAAGCGCGTGTATCAGACGTCAAACGCTTCTGGGAAACAGGGGCACTTGATATGGCATCGAACGTCCAGTTCGGCGAGGGCGGTGCGGGGACGTTTTCCGACGGGAAGCTGACGACAGGCGTGAGCGACGCGCGAATTGCCTATGTATTAAAAAGGCTTGTTGAATTCGGTGCACCGGCGGACATCTTATACCTTGCCAAACCGCATATCGGCACCGACCGGCTGCAAAAACTCGTCCCTGCCATGCGAAAAGCACTTATTGCCCTTGGGAGTGACATCCGCTTTGAGCACCAGATGACAGGACTTCGTTTTGACGGCGGACAGCTCCGCGAGATTGAGGTCTCTGCGCCGGACGGCCCCTATACGCTCAAAACGCGGCATATGATCCTCGCGCCGGGTAACAGCGCGCGCGATACATTTGAAATGTTATTAAGAAACGGTGTTCAGCTCTCACCGAAGAATTTTTCCGTCGGCGTGCGCATTGAGCACCGGCAGCGCGACATCGATTTGGCGCAATACGGCAAAGCGTCAACGCTTGGAACGCTGCCAGCATCGGACTACAAGCTGGCCGTGCATTTAAGCGGCGGGCGGAGCGTTTACACCTTTTGCGTCTGCCCGGGGGGGCGCGTCGTCGCGTCCGCTTCGGAGGCGGGCGGCGTTGTAACAAACGGCATGAGCCACTACGCGCGCGACGGCGCAAACATTAATGGCGGCCTGCTTGTGACGGTAACGCCGGAGGACTTTGACAACGCGCCGCTCTCCGGGATTCATTTTCAACGCACCTTAGAGCAGGCCGCCTTCAAAGCGGGCGGCGGCGGTTATAAGGCCCCAGCACAGCGCGTAGCCGATTTTCTCGCGCAGCGCGCCTCAAAAAAGCCGGGTAATGTTCGCCCGACGTACACGCCGGGCGTTAACTGGTGCAATTTATGGGACGTCTTGCCGGACTTTGTCTGCCGCGCAATCTGCGAGGCTTTGCCGCAGATGGGTCGGAAAATCCGCGGCTTCGACAGCGCCGACGCCGTTTTAACAGCTGTTGAAACGCGCTCGTCCTCCCCTGTTTGCATCGCGCGGGAGGCCTTTGAGGCCGTCGGCCATAAAGGGCTATTTCCATGCGGCGAGGGCGCCGGTTATGCCGGGGGCATCATGTCCGCCGCTGTTGACGGCATCCGGGCCGCCGAGGCGCTGTGCGCTTCGTTGTGACGCGGCACGCGCTTTCACCACGACATCTCGATTCACTCTGAGCCGGGCGCATCTATATGTTGCGCACCGGCTTTTTGTCTCTTTTTTAACGTTTTATTGATATTCGACAAAATATCACGATATTTTTTTATCAAGATTGTGAGTGTTTGAGCGCAAATTAGTTAAAAAATTAACATATATATATTGCAATTTCGCCCTTAACAGTTTAATATATATCCTTGGGTTGATAGATTGATAAAAAATTAACAAGGCAACCCACGATCATTGGTTACAAATAAATTCCCATCAAACACTTGTCGGACGCGACTGTGAAAACGCATCATCAATTTGTGAAAAGGAGTAAGGACATGAGCACGACGCAACACGCAACCACTTGCACCGGCACAGAGGAAGAACTCATCGACCGCATCCGCACTCTCGCGGCTACTTACAAAGGAAAGGAAGGAAGCCTCATACAGGTTCTGCACATGGTTCAGGGTGTTTACGGCTATTTGCCGCTTCACATTCAGCAAATTGTGGCGGAAGAGCTCGATCTGCCGCTGTCAACCGTGTCCGGCGTTGTGAGCTTCTACTCCTTTTTTGCAACTAAGCCGCGTGGCAGACACACCATCAGGGTCTGCATGGGAACGGCCTGCTACGTCCGCGGCGGCGTCAGCCTTGTCGAGTCGCTCGAGAAATCACTCGGCATCCAGGCGGGCGGCACGACGGCCGACGGCGTTTTCACCTTTGAAATCGCCCGCTGCATCGGTTCCTGCGGTCTGGCCCCGGCCATGACGATTGACGATACGGTCTATCCCGAAGTGAAGGCCGCCGATCTGCCGGGGATTCTCGAGCCCTGGTACAACGACGGCAAGTAAGAGGGAGGAATAAAGATATGAACATCATTAAAAATAGGGACGAACTGACACAGCTGCGCGACACGATTAAGAGCCAGCAGTCTGCCTATAAAAACACGATCTACGTCTGCGGCGGCGCGGGCTGTGTGTCCTCACACTGCGACGAGATTGTCAAAACACTCACAAAGGCTGTCGAAGACAGCGGACTTTCAAAGGACATTCGGATTGTTGTCACGGGTTGCATCGGCCTGTGTGCCTATGGACCCTGCCTCGTTGTTGATCCCGACGGCGTTTTCTATGGCAACCTCACACCCGAAAAGGTTCTCGCAATCGTCGACCGCCATCTCAAGAACGGCGAAATTGCTAAGGAATTCTGCTATTACGACGAAGATAAAGGCGAATATCTGCCTTTCATGAAAGATATCGGTTTCTTCTCCGAGCAGGTGAAAATCGCGCTGCGCAACTGCGGCCGCGTGGACTTTGCTTCCGTCGAGGATTACATAGCCAACGACGGATATCAGGCTCTTGCCAAGGTTATAATGGATATGGGCCGTGAGAAGACCGTTCAGGAAATTCTTGATTCCGGCCTCCGCGGCCGCGGCGGCGCGGGCTTCCCCACCGGCATCAAATGGCAGGCCGGTATGAATCAGCCCGGCGACCAGAAGTATATGATCTGCAACGCCGACGAAGGCGACCCGGGCGCGTTCATGGACAGAAGCGTTCTGGAAGGTGACCCGCACAGCGTTATCGAGGCCATGGCGATTGCCGGTTTTGTCATCGGCGCGAACAAGGGCTACGTTTACGTCCGCGCGGAGTATCCGATTGCTGTTGAGCGTCTTGGCAACGCCCTTGACCAGGCTCGCGCAGCCGGTCTACTCGGCACCAACATCCTCGGCACCGGCTTCGAGTTTGACATTGAAATCCGCATCGGCGCTGGCGCCTTCGTCTGCGGCGAAGAAACGGCACTCATCAACTCCATCGAAGGCAAACGCGGCGAGCCCCGCCAGAAGCCGCCCTTCCCCTTCCAGTCCGGTCTGTGGAATGTGCCGACGATCATCAACAACGTTGAGACACTCGCAAACGTCCCGGCGATCATCCTCAAGGGCGCCGCGTGGTTCTCTTCCTACGGTGTCGGCAAGAGCCGCGGCACAAAGGTCTTTGCGCTCGCGGGCGACATTGTCAACGCCGGTATTATTGAAATCCCGATGGGCATGTCCCTGCGCAACGTCATCTACAAGATGGGCGGCGGCATGAAAGACGGTAAAGCCTTTAAGGCCGTTCAGTCCGGCGGCCCGTCCGGCGGCTGCCTGACGTCTGAGCACCTTGACGTCTCGGTCGACTACGAAAGCCTTTCCGCGATGGGCGCCATCATGGGCTCCGGCGGCCTCATTGCGATGGACGAGAACACCTGCCTCGTTGACACGGCCAGATACTTCATGGAATTCGTTCAGGACGAGAGCTGCGGCCACTGCGTCCCCTGCCGCAACGGCACAAAGCGCATGCTTGAGCTCCTTCTGAAGATCACATCCGGACGCGGCGAGATGACAGACCTCGACGAGCTCGCCGATCTGGCGGTTACCGTCGGCGCGACGGCAATGTGCGGCCTTGGCCAGACAGCGCCGAACCCCGTTCTCACGACCCTTAAATACTTCAAGGACGAGTACCTTGCCCACGTCGTGGACAAGAAATGCCCGGCCCATATCTGCAAGGCACTCGGCACCTACACGATTGACCCCGAGAAATGCCGCGGCTGCACCGCCTGCGCCAAGAAGTGCCCGGCCGACGCCATCACCGGTGAGGTCAAGAAACCCCACGTGATCAGCCTGGAAAAATGCATCAAGTGCGGCGCTTGCATGGAAGCCTGCAAATTCGATGCGGTAGCCTATAATTAATGGAGGGCAGAAAAATGATTGAATTGACAATTAACGGCAAGAAAGTGTCTGCCCCCGACGGCTCGACGATTCTGCAGTGCGCCAAACTTGCCGGTATTAAAATCCCCACACTGTGCAACCTTCCCGGCATTCATGTCAACGGCTCCTGCCGCATCTGCGTTGTCGAGGTCGAGGGACAGAGAAACCTGATGGCCTCTTGTATCGTCAAAGCGGCGAACGGCATGGTCGTCAAAACGAATACCGAAAAGGTTCGCAAGGCCAGAAAAACGCTTTACGATCTTCTCATCTCCAACCACCCGCAGGACTGCAACTTCTGCTCGCGCAACCAGAGCTGCGAACTTCAGGAGCTCGGCAGCACCCTCGGCGTTATGGAGACGCGCATCCCCAACAAGTACACACCCGCGCTTCTGGACATCTCCCCGTCCATCACGCGCGATCCGTCCAAGTGCGTCCTCTGCCGCCGCTGCGTGACAGCCTGTAACGAAATTCAGGCGGTCGGCGCGATCGGCAGCCAGAACAGAGGCTTCGACACGACGATCTCCCCGGCGATGGACCTGCCGCTTGAGAGCGTTAACTGCGCTATGTGCGGCCAGTGCTCTGCCGTCTGCCCGACGGGCGCTATTGTTGAGACGGACGCCATGACGAAGGTCTGGGACGCGCTGCTTGATCCCAACAAACGCGTTGTCGTTCAGGTTGCGCCTGCCGTTCGCGCCGCGCTTGGCGAAGAGTTCGGCATGGAAGTCGGTACGCGTGTGACCGGCAAAATGGCGACAGCTCTGCACGACCTCGGCTTTGACGATGTTTTCGACACCAACTTCACGGCCGACCTCACCATCATCGAGGAAGGCACCGAGCTGCTCGGCCGCCTGAAGGCTGCCCTCACCGGCGGTCAGGCTGTGCTCCCGATGCTCACGAGCTGCTCCCCCGGCTGGATCAAGCACATTGAGCACGCTTTCCCGAACGAGCTCGACCACCTCTCCAGCTGCAAGAGCCCGCACACAATGCTCGGCGCGCTCGCCAAAAGCTACTACGCGCAGAAGATCGGCGTTGACCCGAAGGACATGTACGTCGTCTCTGTTATGCCCTGCACGGCGAAGAAGTACGAAATCCAGCGCCCGGAGATGCAGGTTGACGGCAACTTCGACGTTGACGCTGTCCTCACAACGCGTGAACTGGCCCGCATGATCAAGACGATGGGCATCGACTTTGTCAACCTGCCGGACGGCACGTTTGACGCACCGCTTGGCTTCTCCACCGGCGCCGCCGACATCTTCGGCGTCACGGGCGGCGTTATGGAAGCGGCTCTCCGTACGGTGTACGAGCTCACAACGGGCCGCGAGCTGCCCTTCGCCGGGCTGCATGTCACCCCGATTGTCGGCCTTGAGAACATCAAGGAAGCTGCCGTCACGTTTGAAAACGTTAAGCCGGAGTATTCCTTCCTCGAAGGCGTCACGGCGCACATCGCTGTTGCCAGCGGCCTGAAGAATGCCGATGTTTTGATGAAGCAGATCGCAGACGGCACAAGCCCGTATCACTTCATCGAGATCATGGGCTGCCCCGGCGGCTGCATCAACGGCGGCGGCCAGCCCCGTATGGTCGGCAAGCCGGAGGATTACAGAGCCCGCCGCATGAAGGCCATCTACGACGAGGACGAGAGCAAGACGCTGCGTAAATCCCACGAGAACCCGGATATGATGAAGCTTTACACGGAGTTCCTGCACGAGCCCAACGGCCATGTGGCGCATCACCTCCTGCACACAACTTACACCCCGCGCGGCAACTTCAACGAGTGCGCTGCGAAATAACGATACCAAACAGCAAAAATCCCTCCGACAACAGTCGGGGGGATTTTTTTTGGTGTGAAGAGACGAAAACATGATTTTCTCGGCATTTTGCAGGGGCGAATCGTATTCGCCCGCCGGTGCTGCAGAGGTGGGCGGATATGGAATCCGCCCCAACGGCATGCAGAAGTCACTGTGCCCCGGACGGGCGGGCATGGAAACCCGCCCCTACGGAATAACGGAAAGATTGCAGGAACGTAAAAGGGCAGACACAAGGTCTGCCCCTACGGGGTGAAAAGCACGTTATCAGTCTTCGGCTTCTATGAAGAGCGCCTCCGCCTCCCGCTGGGCTTTGACAAGGCATACCCAAGCGTCCGAATAATTGTGTTGCTCGAGCATACATATCGCGTCCGATATGCCGTTGAACAGGGCCTTGTACATTTTTTCAAAGTCTACCAAGCCTTTTCCCTTCTATCTTTCTCAATAAAGCGCAGCCCGGAAGGCCGGAGCCAATCACAGCCCCCGGGCAGCTGCTTCACCGAGAAATAACAAACGCGGTGAAGGACGTCTCCTTACACCGCATAAAAATGCGCAACACATGATGATAATGCCTTGTCAAAAAGAGGCAGAGACATTATAATACATTTGTGGTACAGCATATGCTGTTGTGTACGGATGCGTGTACATCCTGCACAGGGTAGGGAGTGTTGGTAGCACTCCCTGCCTGCCGCATTCATTATTCTCGATGACCATATTTTAGCGGATATGGGTGAGAAATGCAAGAGGAAAAATGGACGTCTCCCATGGAAAAATGATGGATTTACGTAAAATGCCGGGCATGAAGCCCGGCATTTAAAGATTCTTCAGCCAGTTCGAGGCCTCAGAACGCCTTATTTATTGCTCTTTATTCTTCGCCGTCGAGGGGGGCGCTGACGAAGCGGTGAATCTGTTTGATGAGGACTTTGCCGTCGAGATGATCGATGAGGTGGCAGAATTTTGAGGCTTCTGCGCCTTCCAATGCGAGCGTCAGCTTCTCCCCTTTTTCGTTGAGCGCTTCCACAACGATTTTTTCCGGTCGTAGCATGATGCCCTCGATATCCTTATAGCACAGGCAGTCTTCATCAATCTCCTGACTGCCGGACTGCTCAACGATGGCGGGATTGATGAGCTTTTGAATTCCGCTGTCTGTTCTGACAACGGCGAGGCGGCGCAATATCCCGATCTGATTGGCCGCCAGAGAGACGGCTTCGGGCAGGCTTTCAAGTGTCTCGGCGAGGTCATCGAGCAGGGCCAGGACATGGGCGTTTATATCAGCAACGGGGCGGCACTGTTTTTCCAAATCAGGGTCCTGAAATGTTCTGAGCTGTCTAAGCGGCACGGTCATTCTCCTTGCTTTGTTTTGAGTCTTGTTTATTGTACTAAAGGCGCACTGTTTTGTCAAACAAAGCGGCTTTTGGCATAAAATCGGCGGGGGCACGCCCCCGCCGGTTATTTCACAATATTTTTTCAGACAGGCTTATGCCTTGCCAGGCGCTGTACAGATGTTCAGCCGATGAGACGCTCGACCGTATCCGCCGCGATATTGCCCTGGGCTGACAGCGCCTCTTCAGGATTGCGCACAATATAGGCATTGAGCGTTGCAAGCTTCTGCCGGATCGCATTCATATCAATTCCAAGCGATTCGGGCGCACTGACTTTTGCCGATTGTGACGCGGCATTTAAGACAGACGCTTTTCTGCCGGAGAGCTCAATCTCGTCCTTCCCCTGCAGGGAGAACTTGACCTCGGCTTCTTTGACCTTTGAACGCTTGCCGTTATTTTCGATTTTTTCAGCTGAAAAACCAGCTGTTGTCCGATCAATCTGAACTTTCATTAAAAATCGACCTCAAATCCTGTTGAGTTATCTCATATGTTACACCTATTGCTATAAATTGTCAAGACCCGACAGAATTCGAATTTTAATTTTTTGTTATAGCTCATGGCCGGTTTGTACAAGCCGGATGCTTTTTACATCTGGATGAGCTCGACGCGGATACTGTCGACCCCGTTATACGTCACATAACCGATGGACAGCAGAATGCTATATGAGCCGTTGATGTAATAGCTGATGACGCCGCTTTCTTCAATGGTGTAACCAAAGAAGCTGAAGCAGTTTTGCTCCAGGAGCTTTTCATACGTCGCCAGCGCGTCATCAACGGGCACGTTCATCGCATCAACAGCGTAATAATATGCGATCGCGTCGTCACCCGGCTGCGACAGGAACGGATTCGCCCCCGCGATAGCCCCAAAGTCCGGCGCCGGGAAATAGGCGTTATAATACACCGTATCCGGCAAAATGGACGCAAACGACTGCAATGTATCTTTGGCGAGTGATTGAATCTCACCGGCAGGGACGGCGATATTGAGATTCTGCGCGCCGTCAGCCGTCGCCGTCGTGACGCCGAGCACCTTACCGGAGGCGTCTAAGAGCGCGCCGCCGCTGCTGCCGGAAGAAATAGCCGCCGTTGTCTGAATATATGTCTGGCCGCCGATATCGCGTGCGGCGTAAGAAACAAGGCCTTCGGAGAAGGAATTTTTAAGCCCAAGCGGGCTGCCGATGGCAAAGGCGGGCGCGCCCGTACGGACATCACCGTCAGCCAAGGTGAGGGACGCAAAGCCTGTCCCATCGACCTGAATGAGCGCGAGGTCTTTGTCTTCATTGTAATCATAGACGCCGGAGACGTTATATTCCTTACCGTCAGCCGTCGTCACGACGGCTTTCGACGCGCCGACGATGACGTGGTAATTCGTAACGGCCGTACCATTGCCGTCAATAAAAAAGCCGCTGCCGGATTTGACGGCCTTGCCGTTGACATCATAAATCAGGATGTAAAAGACGGCGGGGGCACATTTTTTATAAAGCTGCTCGGCTGTGAGGCTGAGCTTTAACGTTTGGCTGCGGCGGAAGGCGGCGTTTGCCATGCGTGTGACGATGGACGCGGCTTCCGCGCGCGTGATCGTATTGTTCGGCTGGAATACCCCCGTTGCGTCACACCCCGTTAAAACGCCCGCCCTGTAAAGCTCATAGACGGCATCACTGTATGTAAAACCGAGAGGCACGTCCGGCACGGCATTGTCGTCCACCTTGTTTTTGACGGCGAGCGCCTCGGCGGGCAGCGCCTTGGAGAGTATAAGGGCAAATTCCGAGCGCGTAGCCGGTGCGTCATAATTGGGATAGTCAACGTCGAGTATCCCGGCGTTCAGCGCTTCATCGGCATAGGGGCGGTACCACGGCGACCCGTTTGAAAAATTGGCTGCGCCGTTATAATAGATGTCGTGGATGCAGGCGGCGAGCTTGACGGCTTCTGCCAGCGTGAGGCGGCCGTTCGGGTCAAACCGCCCGGCACCTTTGCCGCTTATTAGCCCGTATTCATAGGAGGCTTGCACGTAAGGCGTAAACCAGTCAGTCACGGCGACGTCTTTAAAATACCCGCTTTTATATGTATGCGTTTTGACGAAGTTGGATAAACCGCCTGACGCGAGCGCCGTCGTCGGAATGAGCGCCGTCAGCAGGAGAAAAATGAGGAAAACGGGCAGAAGTCGCTTTTTCATGAACATGCCTCCAAGAGATTGAGTCGCGGCCCCGCGGGCTTTTTGAAGGCCCCCTTGCACACACGGTCTATTATATCTAACGGCTTGCCATAACACAATGCTATTATCATATATTTCCAGATTTTATTTTTTTCTGGCGTAAGGGCGCGGGAAATGACATCGCCTCCGATTGTTCACACTTTATTCATAAAGTGACGCGCGATATACGATAAAATATGACGGATTGCAGAATTTTCCGGTTGAAACGGGGGCTTTGCCTTGAAGGAAAGACAGCGCGCCGCCGGACAGACGCATGGCCCGTTTGGCGGCTTTTTGACGTATATCTGGTTATTTTGCGGCTTATTTGTCTTATATCTGCTTTTATCGCCTTACGTCCGTCTGGACGGAACAAGCGCCGCTTACTACCCGGCTTTTCTCCCCTATGAGGGAGATGGGCTCGTCCGGTTTTTTATGGCGGTGTCACTTCTTCTGGCGCTTCTGCTCACCGTTTACTGGGCGCTGGGGCATCAGCTGACATTTCAAAGGGGCGTTTCCCTTCTCCTTTTCGCCGGTATCCTTTTACGTTTCGGTTATATGCTGTATACGCCTTTTTTTGTGCGGGGACACGATGTGTCAACGCTTGACGGGTACGGCCATCTGGCGTATATTTATCGCCTTTTTGCCGGAGAGGGCCTTGCCGACACGTCTGCCGGGCAGTATTACCACCCGCCGCTTGACCATCTTGCCGCGGCACTCACGGCGCGCCTTTTTGCTTTTTTGACGGGCGAGACAAAGCAGGACACGATCTTTGAAGCGTGCCGCCTTGTCCCCTGTTTTGCCTCGTCAGCGCTTCTAATACTCTCCTATCGCCTGTTCCAGGCGCTCGGCTTTTCAAAGCGGGCCGTGCTCCTTGCCGTTTCAATCGTGGCGTTTCACCCGACGTTTGTTTTGCTGTCGGCCAGCATTAACAATGACATGCTGATGATCTTCTTTTTCATGGCGGCGTTTTTATACACTGTCCGCTGGTACGGCGCCCCAACATATCGTAACATCTTGATCATTGCCGTCTTCATCGGCTGCGCCATGATGACGAAGCTGTCCGGCGCTTTGATGGCCTTTTATACGGGGTTTGTGTTTCTTCTGGTGTTGGCGCAGCGCCTTAGAACACGCAGCGCGCTGCCCCTTTTTGGGCAGTTTGCCGCTTTTTCCGCCGTCTGTTTTCCGCTTGGCTTGTGGTATCCGCTGCGAAACCTTCGCCTCTTCGGCCAGCCGCTTGGCTATGTGGCACCTATTTCAGTGACGAGCCAGCTCTACGTTGGGGACAGGCCGCCGAGCGAACGGTTTTTGACGTTTTCCCTCCGCCAGATGCTTCAAACGCCGTTTTGCGACCCCTTTTCCGACACCCGGCTGTGGGAATACGCCGTGCGCTGTGCGCTATTTGGGGAGTTTGTCTTTCCGGCGCGTCACGAGCCGGTAGCCCGTGCGCTCATCGTTTTTAGCCTTGCGCTGATCGTTATTTCTCTGGGTGCTATGCTCTTTTTCCTCTTTTTTGCCCGGCGGGAAGAACGATTTGCCGTGCGGAGCTTTGCCGCCGTTTGGGCGATTTTAATCGCGTCGTTTATTTTCTTCAATATCCAATACCCTTTCGGCTGCACGATGGACTTCCGCTACATCGTGCCGACTGTTATAACGGGCGCTGCGTTTCTCGGATTGCTGTTAGAGCGCCTCCGCGGCGGCGGCCTAAAAGCGGCGGGCGCTGTTGCGCTCTGCTCCGTCAGCGGCGCGTTCTGTCTCCTCTCCGCCGTCTTTTTCATCATTTGAGGTGTCTTATATGGAAAAAATGAAGCCGCTATTTTTCGAAGTGTTCCGCTATCTCCTTGTCGGCGGCGCGTCAACGCTGATTGACTTTGCAACGCTCTACCTTTTTAACAACACATTGCCCGACCTTCACGGGTACAGGCTTTATATCGCTGCGGCACTCGGCTTTTTGGCAGGTCTTGTATTCAACTATGTCCTGTCGCTCGCCTTTGTCTTTCAGACGGCAAAGACAAAGGGCGCAGGGCGCGGGGCGGCGGCGTTTATGCTTTTTGCCGTTATCGGCGGCACGGGGCTGGGGCTGACGGAGCTTGGCATGTATATTGGCGTTGCCCTTTTCATGTGGCATTACCTATTTGTCAAAATCCTTGTGACAGGGATTGTTTTTTTCTGGAATTACCTCGCGCGGAAAATACTGATTTTCAGGTAGGAGACTGACGATGGCTGAAAAAACGGCGATCATCATCGGGGCGGGGCCAGCCGGTCTCACGGCGGCTTATATGCTGCTGCGTGATACCGATATCCGCCCCATCATCCTTGAAGAGACGCCATTCATCGGCGGCATTTCGCGGACGGCTGTGTTTAACGGCAACAGGCTTGACCTCGGCGGGCACCGCTTTTTTTCAAAAAATGAAGACGTGATGACACTCTGGCGGGAGTTGATGCCTGTACAGGGCGCGCCCGCGTATGACGATAAGGTGCTCTCCCGGCAGAAGGATTTCTTCCCAGACGGGCCGGACCCGGAAAAAACCGACCGCGTCCTGCTCCTTCGCGACAGGGTCTCACGTATTTTTTACCTGCGGCGCTTTTTTGACTACCCGATCACGCTCAAGGCACAGACACTCTTAAACATGGGCCTTCTGCGCACGCTGAAGGCCGGGTTTGGTTATCTGCACGCCGCGCTTTTCAAGCGGCGGGAGAAGACGCTGGAGGACTTTTATATTAACCGCTTCGGCAAGCCGCTTTACACCATGTTTTTCGAGGACTATACCGAAAAGGTCTGGGGTGTGCACCCGTCGCGCATTGCGCCGGACTGGGGCGCACAGCGCGTGCGCGGCCTGTCCCTGTCGAAGGCGGTTTTGAATATGCTGCAAAAGCCGTTTGCACGCAAAAATAATCAGCACATTGAAACGTCGCTGATTGAGTCTTTTTATTATCCGAAAAAGGGACCGGGGCAGCTTTGGGAGGCCCTTGCCGAGCGCGTTGTGTCCCTCGGCGGCACGATTCATTTGTCTACCAAAGCCGCTTCGTTTGCTGTTGAAAACAGCAAGGTTACGGCCGTTACCGCCGTGAAGGACGGGGAAACAAGCGTTTTCCGGGGTGATTATGTCCTTTCGTCCATGCCTGTTAGGGACCTTGTCGCCAATATGGGCGGCGATGTCCCCGCAAATGTCCGGGCGATTGCCGAGGGGCTCCCCTACCGCGATTTCATGACGGCCGGTCTGCTCGTTAAAAAGCTTGAAATCCAGAACGAGACGCCCTTTAAAACACTCGCCAACATCGTGCCGGATTGCTGGATTTACGTGCAGGAGCGCGCGGTGCAGCTCGGGCGGGTGCAGATCTTCAACAACTGGTCGCCTTATATGGTGAAAGACCCTGAAAACACCGTTTTTATCGGGCTGGAATATTTCTGCAACGCGGGTGACGCAATGTGGACAATGACCGACCGCGCGTTTTGTGACTTTGCCGCCTTTGAGCTTGAGAAAATCGGTTTGATCCGCCGCGAGAACGTCTTAGACAGCGTCTGCATCCGCGTCCCCAAGGCCTACCCCGCCTATTTTGGCACATATGAGACGTTTTCGGACGTGCGGCGGTACCTTGATACCGTATCAAACCTCTATTGTATCGGTCGCAACGGCCAGCACAAGTATAACAACATGGATCACTCCATGCTGACGGCTATGGAGGCCGTCCGCTGTATTCGGGAGGGCAAAACGAGCAAAAACGACGTTTGGAACGTCAACACCGAATCCGACTATCACGAAGCGAAGACAGAATAAAATTCAGGAACCGCGGCTTTTCAGCCGACCGGTTCCTGAATTTCTTCGTTATGGTTTTTGTCAGGCCGCGACCGGCACTTTTTTCATCAGGAGCGCCGCCAACAGGAAGACGAGACCGATGATACCGGATGCTATGACGATGACGAGCGGCAGCGCAAAGTAATACGATGCCGCCGCGGCGAGAATAAAGAGGATGCCCGCGAGGATGCCGCCAAGTTTGCCGCCTGCGAGAATACCAATGATGCCGCCGAGCAGCAGGGCTGCTGCCACAATCAAGCCGGAGACGAGATCGAGCGCCGGGAACATGCTGCCGAACAGGCCTGCCAAAACATCCGGTGCGAGGACTTCCAGCGCGACGACGAGCGCTGCCAGAATGCCGAGAATCCCGAGAATCAGTTTGACCGCTTTCATGAACGTGCCCTCTTTCATTATATTATACCGCCCTTGGCGGTTGACAACGCGTTGTCTACATAATGAAGTGCTGTTCTTTGCGTCTTCCTGTGACGGGCTATTGCGAGACCCTCCCGCGCTTAGATGACGACCTTTTTCGTTTTCAGGTCGTCGTTTTTTGTTTTAAGCGGCTTTTTGTCAGCCGTCGTGCTGCCGTCCTCTACGGCGAGGGCGTCATCGGGGATGGCGTCCGGCCCATCGTCCCAAGAGATGACGAGGCCGTCCATCTTGACCGTTTTACCTTTGAGGTTTTCATTTTTTTCAACGAGCGCCATGTTTGTGCCTCCTTTACCGGCAGCCTGATTGTAGCAAACAAAAAAGGATTCGTCAAGCAACACGGCGCGGGGCGGACGGCCAGTGGCCGTCCCTACGGCCTGGCCGGGTGCAGCGGGCTGATACAGCTCAAAACGGCGGGCGGGTTAGTTCTTTTGGCGGAGGGTTTTAACGAGTTCGGAGAGCTTTGGCGGTTTGCCGTACAGGAGGATACCGATCCGGTAAATCGCTGCCGAAAGATAGCCGACCCCAACGGTGGAGATGATGCCGACGGCGATGGAGATGATGATCTCCACTGGGGCGACGTTGCTCATGGCGATGCGCGTGAACATCGCCATCGGGAGCGTAAACGGGATATACGAGCTGACAATCATGAGCGGTGACGATACTTTCCCGGCCATGATCCCGAAATAGACAACGAAGAAAGCAATGATAAACAAAAAGGTAACCGGCAAAATCGTCGTGCCGACATCCTCCATGCGGCTGGCCAGCGAGCCGAGCGCCCCGTAAATAAACGCGTAGAAGAAGAAGCCGATGAAGAAGAAGAGCAGCACGTACAGAAACATATCAAGCGGGATATTGAAAATATTTTGGATAATAAGATTGTTTGCCCAAACGTCGGCGTTGAGGTTATAAAACAGAAACGCCGAACCGAAGATGAGCCCGAACTGGGCAAGGCCTGCAAGCCCTGTGCCGATGACCTTGCCAAATAGGAGACTCATGGGATTGGCGCTCGTGATGAGCAGCTCCATCGCGCGCGTTGACTTTTCGCTGGCAACGCTTGACGCCACAAATTGACCGTACAGAATAATCGCCATATATAAGGCGTAGATGAGAATATAGGTGTAGATGATCGATTCTGTCTGGCTTTTGCCTGTCTCGGTGACGGTGGCATTAACGGCGGGGTTAATCAGCGCGGCGGCTTCCTCCGCCGTCAGGCCGAGCTCGGCGAGCTTTGTCTCTTGATATTTGGCTTTTAAAATCGCGCCGATTGTCTGGCCGGGGCTTTCATATACGCTGAGGCTGACGGTGATATAAGTAAAGTCAAGCGGGGACGCCAGATAAAGGGCCGCCCGATATTCCCCGCTCTCGACCTTCTCCCGCAAAACGTCAACCGATTCGTCTGTTTCGACGAGGGCGTCATCCGGGAAAACCCGGCTGAGCGCGGCTGTGAGGCTGCCGCCATAGGCCTTGTCGACAACGGCGAGCTTGCTTTTCTCGGCGCTTGGCTGCCCTTCCTTATGAAACAAACCCGACAGACGCGGGTAGGATAAAAGCCCCGCCATGAGCACCACAAGGATGGCTGTGATGATGATATAGGGCTTGCTTTTGGCGTAATGGGAGAATTCGAATCTCAAAACCGTCCAGAACTGCTTCATATCGCATCCTCCGTATACTCGACAAAGATATCGCTGAGTGACGGCTCAAAGACAGTAAAGCTGTCAAGATTAAGCTGCTGCTCCGACAGGCGCTTTAAAAGCGCCATTTTTTGATCGGCCGCGCGGAGTGTGACGACTGCCGTATCCTCCTGTGTTTCAATGTTCGTCACAAGGTCTTTGGCAGCGGCGTCAAGAAATCGGGCGACGGCTGCCGCATCGGGTGATTTTAAAATGAGGCGAAGCCTGTCATAGCTGCGCCTGATATCCTTCAGCGGACCGGAGAGGACGATTTTGCCGCCGTTTAAAATGGCGATATCGCGGCAGAATTCCTCGATGTAGTTCATTTGATGACTTGAGAAAAAGACGAGCTTGCCCCGACCGATCATTTCGAGGACAATGTCCTTTAAAAGCATGGCGTTGACGGGGTCAAGGCCGGAAAACGGCTCGTCAAGGACAAGAATATCGGGGTCGTTTATCAGGGCGGCCGCCAGCTGAATTTTCTGCTGGTTGCCTTTTGAGAGCGTTTCAAGCTTTTTATCCGCAGCCTCCGACAGCGCGACGCGGTCGAGGAGCATATCAACTGAGTGGCGGGCATCCGACGCCGCCATACCCTTGAGCGCGGCAAAATAGAGCAGCTGGTCGCGGATGCGCTTTTTCGGATACAGGCCGCGTTCCTCCGGCAGATAGCCAAGGCGGATGCTTTTGCGGTCAATCATCTTGCCATCGAGGAGGACGTCGCCGCTGTCGGCATTAAAAACGCCCATGATGATGCGGATGAGCGTCGTCTTCCCTGCCCCGTTGCGGCCGAGCAGCCCGAGCGCCTGCCCGCTCTCGGCGCGGAGCGAAATATTCTGTAAAACGGCTTTGTCGCCAAAGCTTTTGCTGATATCACAAATGTCCAGTACCATTGAGTCCTCCTCGCTACAGCACATCGCCGGACGGGCCATATGGCGGCGTCTGGCGGCTGTTATGATACAGGCTGTTGTCCATCGTGTGCCGGAAGCTCTTATGCAGGAAAATAAAGACCGAGGAGATGACGAGCAGGGCAACACCCGCGCAGACAATTAAAACGGCGAAACGGTCAAACTGTTCGGCTGGGACGAGCTGGAACAGGAGAATTGATGTGGAATTGACGGTGATATGGACGAGGATGGCGGAAACGATGGAATTACTTCTGTAATACACAAAGCCGAGGGCAAGGCCGATAACAACGGCATACGTGCTCTGGACGACGTTTAAATGATAAATGCCGAAGGCGAGCGCCTGAATTACCAGCGCGAGGCGGATTGGCATGAGCTTGCGCAGCTCACCGAAAATTAGGCCGCGGAAAAGAATCTCCTCGAAAATCGGCGCGACAATGCCGACGGCCAAAAGCGTCCACCAGACGCTGCCGCCCGTGAGTACCTCGCCGAGGGCGTCATACTGCTCGAAAACAGTGTGCAGCGCGCCAATTTGGCCGATGAGGGCGACAAGAATGTCAATGACAATGTTAAGTGAAAAGCCGAGGAAAATGAGCGCCGGTAAGGCGACGGCGTCGACAGGCTGTATGCGGACAAACGTCCACAGCTCTTCCTGCCGCTTTCTGTACAGGAGATAATAAAACGGCAGCGAGAGGACGACCGACAGCAGGAGAATCCACGGCGTCTGGCGGCTGATAAAGCCGAGCATTTCAGACATGATGGCTTCGACATCCGGCATGACGCCCGGTACTGCGGGGACGAGCGACGCGGCGCCGCCCGAAACGAGAAAGATTATACCAAATACGAGCGTCACAACCGTCTGCGCCAGATAGTAGATGACGAGCAGCAGCAGCATCAGGCCAACGCCTTTTAAAACTCTTTTCATATCAGACCTCCGATGATTAATTGGTTGCGGCGTCCGTCGTGCCTGTCAGGTGGAAGGACCCGTTTTCCCAAGTGAAAACGGCTGTCGTCGTCTTCCCTGTCGTGTTGTCATAGCTTTTGATCGAAAACGCGTTCGGAGCTGTTCTGGTGAAGACGGCGGACATGTCAAACGTGGCGCTGTAGAGCGTTTTGCCGTCCGACACCGGCAGCTGCGCCAGGTTGCCGTCTCCCGTCACCGTAAATATCCGGTAAACTGAGCCGTTCGAGCCCCAGCGCGTGCCGATTGTAAAGTCAGTGTACCCGTCGCCGTTATAATCGTCAAACTGCAGGACGGAAAAATCACTGAGCGTCAGCGCGTCTTCACCAAAGACTTTATTGAGGTCGAGCGTTGAGACCGTCTTGCCGTCTTTATCAAGCGCTTTGAGCTCAAAGGTCCCGCTGTCGGGCGCTGCGCCGGACACTGTTTCATCCCCGGCGGGCTGCCCGGAGGTCATTAAAAGCGACACGCGCGTGACACCCGTCGGGCGGACGGCATACAAGGCCGATGACGCGATAACGGACGACGTGTTCTCGGTGGGCTGCGAGAAGTAGGGATATCCGTTGTCCGTGAGATATTTTTTCACAGCGTCGGTCTGCCTGAAGCTGTTTTGTGACAGAACGTCATAGTAACCGGAAATGAGGTCGTGATACTGCGAGGCCGGATATGCTTTTATAAAACGCGCATAGCTTGCTTTGAGGGTGCTGTCCAGCGTCCCGCCGGGGAACATGGGCGTATTATCCAGCACGTCGGCGGAGAGGTATATTTTCATGTCGTCTCGCGCTTTCAGCAGCGCATCGTCCCCAAGGCGCGTGCCGGGGTGGGCCGTGGCGTAATTTTCCCAGGTAGCAATCAGATCGCTCAGTTCGTCCCACGAGACGGTGAGGCCCGCGTCACTGATAAGAGGGCCTTTAACGAGACTGTCGTGCCGCAGCGTCAAATAGTCTGTGACGGCGGTTGAAACAGTGCTTTTAAAATTGTTTAAGAGAAACGCGGGGTCCTCACCGAGGAAAAAATCCCCCTCCGTCTGATAGGCGGCAAAACCGTTATCACGAATTAGGGCGGCGGCGGCCTGATCGCTGCCGCTGAGCTGCGACGCGTCCTTTACCGGGTAATACCAGCCGTCGTCGGCTTGGGCTGTGATCGCTTCGAGGTCTACGCCGTCGGCGAGCTTTTCGGAAAGCGATTGCATCGCCAGCTCATAAAACGGCAAAAACGCTTCAAACATCGCGTCCTTCGCGGATTGGTCGGCGGACGCGGCCAGCGCTTTGTATTGATTGAGCGCCTTTAATACGGCGCCGCTGTCGTGCACCGACAGCGCGGCAAGGTCATTTCTGTATTGCTCGACAAGGTCCGCCGCCGTGGACGGCGATGGCTCTGATGACGCTGGGCTGCCTTTTTTCACACACCCAGACAGGAGTGCTGCCAGCAGGAGAAAGGACAGCAGAATGGCTAATAATTTTGTCTTTTTCATTACGGGCTCCCTTCCGTCTTTTTCCACAAACATTATACCTGACAGAATTGACCATGTCGAGACAAATCGGCACAAGGCCCGGCACAGACAAACGGGGCGGCCGCTGCCGCCCCGCTTCTTTAAAAATTTAATCCGCTTTAAATGGCGGTCAGCCACTTCAGCAATAGAATAAGCGCAACGCCCGGCACGCCGAAAATGCCGACGAGGGCGGCATTAATCCAATTGATGCCAATTGATATACCGATGAACGCGCCGAGATAGTTCAGCGCGAAAAGCGCCAAAAAGCCGAGCAGCGTGTTGAGCAGCAGCTTAAAAACGATTTTCATCGGCTTTCTGAAGATGACGAGCAGGAGCAGCGCGAGGACGACGGCGATAATAATAATACCGGCGGTCTGCAAACCTGTCATAATTGGTCACTCCCCTCAAGATTGTCCGATAACAAATATATTCAGGATTGTCATAATTATTTTGAAAAATAACGTTTATTCGATCACCTGTCAAGCAATACTAGAATCGGACACGAAAACCCGGCTGTGCATCAGGCCGGTGCCAGCGTTTTGACCGGTGTAAAGCCGGTTTGGATGTGTAGAAGTGTAATAGTGTGAGCTCACGGCGATTTTGGCGAATGGCCAACAGTCGGCAGGTTTAAGATTCCGTATAGTATGTTCGGGTGAGAATCGAATTTTTGTGTCCGGCACGGTGGCTGTTTTAAATGACAGCCACCGTATCTTTATGCCGGACAGGCGGTGTAAATCGCCCGGAAAAAGGGTTGATTTTCTAAAAACAATCCTTTATACTATATATCCGTAGGAGCATGGTTTCACATCTCAATATATAGGGGATCACGATGAAAGCAGCAGTCAGGACAGCTTCATACGGCAACGAGAGTATCTCGGCACTGAAGGGCGCTGACCGCGTTCGGAAACGGCCGGGCGTTATCTTCGGCTCGGACGGGCTGGAGGGCTGTGAGCACGCCGTTTTTGAGATTCTGAGTAATGCCATTGACGAAGCCCGCGAGGGGTTTGGCACCGTTATCACCGTTACGCGGTATGCGGATCATTCCATCGAGGTGGAAGACTTTGGCCGCGGCTGCCCCGTTGACTGGAACACGACGGAGAACCGCTATAACTGGGAACTTGTCTTCTGCGAATTATACGCGGGCGGCAAGTATCAAAACGCCGAGGGCGAAAATTATGAATACTCTTTAGGCCTCAATGGCCTCGGCTCCTGCGCCACGCAGTATTCGTCGGCATACATGAACGTTGTCGTCTGGCGCGAAGGCAAGAAATTCAGCCTCCGCTTTGAAAAGGGCGACAATGTGGGCGGTCTGCAAAGCGAAGCGTTTACCGGCAAACGCACGGGGACGCTCGTCCGTTGGAAACCGGACCTTGACGTCTTTACGGATATCGCTATTCCGGCGGCATTCTTTATTGATACCCTCAAGCGACAAGCCGTCGTCAACGCCGGCGTCACGTTCCGGTTCCGCAATCAGACCGCAAGCGGTTTTGAGACGACGGAATTTTTATATCAAAACGGTATCACCGACTATGTCGCCGAGCTCTGCGGTGAAGACGCTTTAACACAGCCCTGCTTTATCGAGTCTGAGCGGCGCGGGCGCGACCGCGCGGACAAGCCGGAATATAAGGTGAAGCTGTCGGCCGCCTTCTGCTTTTCAAACAAAGTCAACGTGATCGAGTATTACCACAACTCCTCCTGGCTGGAGCACGGCGGCGCGCCGGAAAAGGCGGCGAAAAGCGCCTTTGTCTCCGAGGTTGACGCGTACCTGAAAAAGACGGGGAAATATCAGAAAAACGAGAGCAAAATCAGCTTTAATGATATCCAAGACTGCCTGATTCTCATCACCAACTGCTTTTCAACGCAGACATCGTATGAAAATCAGACGAAAAAAGCTATCACGAACAAGTTTATTCAAGAGGCAATGACGGACTTTTTCCGCAGCCAGCTGGAGGTCTACTTCATCGAGCACAAGGCGGAAGCCGACCGCGTCGCCGAGCAGGTGCTCGTCAACAAACGAAGCCGCGAGCAGGCGGAAAAGGCGCGGCTGAACATTAAGAAAAAGCTTTCCGGTGCTATTGACCTCACAAGCCGGATTCAAAAATTCGTCGATTGCCGGTCTAAAGACTTGTCACAACGTGAAATTTACATTGTTGAGGGCGACAGCGCCCTTGGCGCGTGCAAGCTCTCCCGCGATGCCGAGTTCCAGGGTATTATTCCGGTGCGCGGCAAAATTCTCAATTGTTTAAAAGCCGACTATGATAAAATTTTTAAAAACGATATCATCACCGATCTCATCAAGGTTCTTGGCTGCGGCGTCGAAGTCAACAACAAGCACTCCAAAGACCTCTCCACCTTTGATCTGGGCGCCCTGCGCTGGCACCGCGTCATCATCTGCACGGATGCCGACTATGATGGCTATCAGATCAGGACCCTGATTTTAACGATGCTCTACCGCCTCGTCCCGACGCTCATACAGGAAGGGTTTGTCTACATCGCAGAGTCGCCCTTGTATGAAATCGTCTGCCAGGGCAAAACATATTTTGCGTATTCCGACCGCGAAAAGGCGGAGATCATCAGCGGTTTTAACGGGGTGAAGCACACGGTTAGCCGGTCGAAGGGGCTTGGTGAAAACGACCCCGACATGATGTGGCTGACGACAATGAATCCGGCGACAAGACGGCTTATCAAGGTCATGCCGACGGATGCGCAAGCGACAAGCGCGGCTTTTGACCTCCTCCTTGGCGATAATCTCGCCGGGCGGAAGGATTTTATTTCAGAAAACGGCTATAAGTATCTTGATGCCGCGGATATTTCGTAGCAGAGGCGAATCTTGTATTCGTCCTATGATGGGCAGACACAAGGTCTGCCCCTACGGTGGGCAGTACGTTTGACGCTTTTGCCTTAGACGGACGGCCAATGGCCGTCCCTACGCGAGCGGCAAGCACCGTGAGAACGGCGCGAGAGTTCCCTCATCAGTCGCCTGCGGCGACAGCTTCCCCCAGTGGAAGCCTTTGGAACAGCAAAGACACAGGCCGTTATCAATTCCCCGACAGGACAATGTGTCATCGCCCCCTACGTTAAAACGCATTCTTCCACCGTATTCCCCTTTTGGGGCATGGGGCGAAGCCCCATACCTTTATTGGGCGGCGGGTGGGATTTGAAATTCAGTATGGTCGATGAGAATGGAGGTTGTGTATGAAAAAGGTTACGGCAGAACACATTTAACCTCTATTCCCCTGCCGGGTTTTCGGCTTGGCAGGTTCAGATATTGATACAATCGCGCTTATCCTGATAAAAAGGGGTTATCGAATGGCTAAAAAGAGACAGGCCGACGACAACAAATCAATAAACCCCAATGTTGTGGGACTTCGTGCCGAGGTTTTGGAGCAGCCCATTACCGACACGCTGGAAGTCAACTATATGCCATATGCCATGAGCGTCATCGTCTCGCGCGCCATCCCGGAGATTGACGGCTTCAAACCATCGCACCGGAAGCTTTTGTACACGATGTATAAAATGGGCCTTCTTCAGGGTGCACGGACGAAATCGGCCAACATCGTCGGCCAGACGATGCGCCTGAATCCACACGGCGACGCCGCGATTTACGACACGATGGTGCGCCTATCGAAGGGCTATGAGGCGCTTTTAACGCCGTTCGTCGACTCCAAGGGCAACTTTGGCAAGGTCTACTCCCGCGATATGGCGTGCGCCGCGTCGCGTTATACGGAAGCCAAGCTCTCTGCCATCTGCGCGGAGCTGTTTCGCGATATTGAGCGCGATACCGTTGATTTTGCCGACAACTATGACGGCACAATGACGGAGCCGACGCTTTTGCCAACTACGTTCCCGAACGTTCTCGTCAGCGCAAACACGGGCATTGCCGTCGGCATGGCGTCAAACATCTGCGGCTTTAACCTCACAGAGGTGTGCCAAACGGCGATTGACTTTATCGCCGACCCGAACCACCCGCTCCTGTCGACACTAAAGGCCCCTGATTTCCCAACGGGCGGCGAGCTTCTCTACAACGCCGCGGAGCTTGAGGCCATTTATAAAACGGGCCGCGGGACCATCAAGGTTCGCTCGCGGTGGCGTTATTTAAAGCAGGAAAACCTGATTGAGGTTTATGAGCTGCCGTACACGACGACGGCGGAGGCCGTCATTGACAAGGTCGCCGAGCTTGTGAAATCCGGGCGCGTGCGCGAGATTGCCGACATGCGCGACGAGACCGATTTAAACGGCCTGAAGCTCACGATTGATCTCAAGCGCGGGACTGACCCCGACAAGCTGATGGCCAAGCTTTTTAAGCTCACGCCGCTGCTCGACAGCTTCTCTTGCAACTTTAATATTCTCATTGGCGGGATGCCGCGCGTGCTCGGCGTCACCGAAATCCTTGACGAGTGGCTTGCCTGGCGGACGGGCTGCGTGAAGCGCCGCGTTTACAGCGAGCTGACGAAAAAGAAAGAAAAGCTGCATCTCTTATACGGCCTCGGAAAAATCCTTTTGGACATTGACCGTGCCATTGCCATCATCCGTGGCACCGAGGAAGAGGCTGAGGTCGTGCCGAACCTCATGATTGGCTTCGGGATTGACAACGTGCAGGCGGAATATGTGGCAGAAATCAAACTGCGCAATATTAACCGGGAATATATTTTAAAGCGCACCGAGGAGACAAGTTCTCTGGAAAATGACATCCGCGACCTTGAAGAGACGCTTGGCAGCATAAGGCGCATCAAGGCCATCATTATTGACGAACTGAAGGCCGTTATCAAAAAGCACGGGCAGGAGCGGAAAACAGCCATCGTCTACGACGATGAGACCGAGGAGCTATTGGAGGACGAGCAGGTTCTCGATTACCCCGTCTGCGTTTTCCTCTCGCGCGAGGGGTACTTTAAAAAGATCACGCCCCTGTCGCTTCGGATGGGCGGCGACCAGAAATACAAGGAGTCGGACGGGCCGTTTCTGTCGTTTGAGTCGCAGAACAAAAACGATTTGCTCATCTTTACCGACCGGCAGCAGGTATATAAAGCGCGGCTGCGCGACTTTGAGGATACGAAAGCCTCTGTCCTTGGCACGTATCTCCCAACCGCCTTACAGATGGACGAGGGCGAGAGCGTTTTATACGTCATAGACCCCGGCGATTATTCGGGCCATGTCCTCTTCTTCTTTGAAAACGGTAAGGCCGCGCGCGTCGAACTCTCCGCTTACGCCACAAAAACAAACCGCAAAAAGCTGACGGGTGCTTATGCCGCGTCAAGCCCGCTTGCCTCAATCATGCACCTGACGGCTGAGCATGAAATCGCTGTGTATTCCACCGAGGGGCGCGTTATCGTGTTCTCCTCTTCCCTGCTCGCACCGAAGACGACGCGCTCGACCATCGGCGTTGGTGTTTTAACGCTCAAGCGGCAATACAAACTTGCGCGGGCACAGTTTCTGGAAGAGACGGCCATTAAAAATAAACCGCGCTACCGCGTCGCCCGAATTCCGGCGGCCGGGGCACTCTTAAAAGAAGAAGACCTTGAAGAACAGCAGCTGACGCTCAATTTTTAATTCACGGAGGAGGCATAGCGATGGTTAGGCGGCTTTTGTGTTTACTGCTCACCGGCGCGCTTTTGACAGCCGCTGTCGGCTGCGCCTCTATCCTGGACGGGCAGACGTCCTCTGTGACGCGAAACGCAGAAACCGTGAGTCCCTCGCCGAGCGGCCCGGCTACAGCCGACTCGTATGAGACACTTGTGACAGCCATCCTCCGGCTCATCGAAACTCGTGAGGAAAAAGGCGACATTCGCGTCGACACTTACACCGGAGACCTCAAAGCCGATGTGGACCGAGCCGTCAGCGAAATCCCGAAAAACACACCGCTCGGCGCATACGCCGTGTCCTCCATGAGCGGCAGCGTCACCACAGCAGACGCGTTTAATAGTGTTGAAGTCCGCATCACGTATAAAAATATCACGAAGGAACAGCTTCAAAATATTACGACCGTTTCGACGATACGTTATCTCAAGTCTGTGCTCCACACGTCGCTCACAAACGGCGCCGTGACGACGGCTGTATACGCAAAAGGATTCTCACTCACATCTGACGCAGCCAAAAGTCTTGTCGCGGCTGTGTATAATGAAAATCCGTCAGACATTGTCATGCTGCCGACGACATCGCTCACCTTTTATCCCGACACCGATACGGACGGAGACAAAATTGTCGTTTTGACCTTCAGTTACCAGTATGGGGCCAGCACCTTAAAGGCCATGGAAAAAACGCTTCAAAGCGCGGTTGAGCGCATTTGCAGCGCCGTTTCCGGGACGCGAGACGGCGATATCCTCCTGGCGCTCTGCCAAAAGCTCATGGTGACCGTTACGTATAGCACCGAGCCAGTTATGACGGCGGAGGAAAAAACGTCGATAGCACCAAACACCGCGTATGACGCTCTGATTACGGGCGTTGCCGACAGCAGCGGGTACGCCAGAGCCTTCAAAGCGCTGTGCGACAAGCTTGGAATCCCGTGTGTTATTGTCACCGGGACTTTCGCCGGGCAGGCACACACGTGGAATATCGTCACCCTCGAGGGGCACGCTTATCATATTGACGTGAGCCAATGCGACGAAAACGGCATTGCGGCGGCATTTCTAAAAAATGATACGGAAATGAAGAATTCTTCTTACAGTTGGGATACAGCACACTATGCGGTCTGCGACGGGCCGCTGACGTACCGCGATTTTTACGCGCATACGTGATGGTTGAAAGCGATTTGATGATGGAAAGGCGGCAACAGTGATGGGCGGAGAAATCAGGCATTTTCGACGCAGGCTTTTCGGCGGCTTTGACGGCAACGACGTCATGCGGTATATTGAAGAGCTGGCCGCGCAGCGCAACAAGTATAAACTGACGGGAGATCGGCTGGAAGCAGAGCTGAAAAATCTTAATGCCGAGATCCGTCGTCTTCAGGGTGACTTGGATGAGGCTGACCGGCGGATTATGGACATCAAGGTCAAGTCCCTCGAAGACGCCTCTGACAGTATTCAAACGCTTCAAGAAACGTATTCAAACATCAAAACCGAGATGGAGACGACAACCTCGACCATCTGCGAGGAGCTGAACAAATTAAACGGGACGCTTTCGCAGCTCTCCTCTGTCCTCGATAAGACGGGCGACCGTTTTTCGGAGCTTCAGACGACGATGGAGCGCGAAAAAGCGGCGGCGCTGGCTGCCAGGCTCCCGAGGCTCAGCCATTGAAGACTGTAACGCTATCGGTTTCCGACCTGCGTGCAGCAGCGCCAAGCCTGCACGCCGGTGACCGCGTTTTTCTGAGCGGGACGGTTTATACGGCGCGTGACGCCGCCCACAAACGCCTGTCCGCCCTGCTTGACGACGGCGCCCCGCTGCCGTTTGACCTCCAGGACGCCGCCATATATTACGCCGGGCCGACGCCGGGTCACGGCGAGGTTAAAATCGGTGCATGCGGGCCGACGACATCCGGCCGGATGGACGGATTTGCCCCGCGTTTATACGACCTCGGTCTCGTCGCGACAATTGGCAAGGGTGAGCGGAGCGCTGCTGTCGCCGAGGCCATCGTCCGAAACGGCGCTATTTACCTCTGCGCCGTCGGCGGCGCGGGGGCGCTTATTTCCTGCCATATTACGGACGCTCACGAAGTCGCCTTCCCGGAGCTCGGGTGCGAGTCCGTCAAGCGGCTGACTGTTGAGAATCTGCCGCTCATCGTAGCGCTTGACTGCCACGGCGGGGATTTGTTTAAAGAAGGCCGCGAGACATACCGCGTCGTGTAACATGTTATAAAATAGTTCAGCCCCGCCGATGGCGGGGCTGTTGCTGTTTGTGGGGGCAAGTTTAGGGTATCGTAACTGGTTCGGCTCCTGGCCCGGCATATTGAATATTAGCAAAGACATCTTCTTCATATATATTGTTTACAAAATAACCCTCGTCAGAATCGTATTTAGCAAATAGTCTGCCTTTTTTGCCGTCTTGTAAATCAAAAACGATGCACGTTTTATGATCGATATAGCCAACAAGCTTCGGATATATTCTGCTTCCAGCAGGAAGCGTTGAATCAATATACGCACCATTATTTTCTAGTTGTATTGGAATTTCTATTTTCGTATCGAGATAATCACCTGTTATACACCCGCTCAAACTTAAAAAACCATCATCAGTTTTTAATGTAAAATCATTATTTATAGATAAGGTATCGCTTACTGACCAATTACCAAAAATAAATGCAATACCGCTAATGGTTACTGTATCGATTGTCGCCGCATTAATCTCGTAATATATTTCTGATTTTAATACTGCTTTAATGCCGCTAAAGCTATATACATATGAATACGCAAAATCGTTATCATCCTCACCCGAAATGATGACTCCGACGTCTCCGGTATTTTTCCTGATGAGATATTCTTTTAAACCGGATTGACGAAGCCCCACCGGTTCACTATCTTTATCGTTTACACTTAAAATTTGATACTCGAACGCATTGTTATCTTTTTGATTATGTATTAATAGTCTTTCCATAACTCCGTCGCCGTTCACATCCACGGAATACAGAGTATTATCCGTTATCTTATACACACCTGGTTTTGAGAAATCCATGTTCTCCACGTTGATTGGGCCTGTCTCTTCGACTGTGTCTGTATCAGATGGCTGTGCAGTCCCTAAGGGTGACACGTTACCAGCATTTGCTTGTGGCGCGTTTTTTTTGAAAGTAGCGCATCCGGCCAACCCGAGCAGCATGCATAGAAATAATGCGAGAGCTATCTTTCTCATTATCCACCCTCCAATTATTATCAATTTTCATGTGAATAGTGTATACGAATTATAGGATATTGCAACAGATTTTTCCTATTGTGCAAAAGAGGCAGACACAAGGTCTGCCTCTACGGAGTTGCGGGCTAACTCTCTCCGTCATCGCTGCGCGTATGCCATCTCACACAAGAGGGCGGCTTAGCTGCGTGTGTGCGGATATGAAATCCGCCCCTACAGGGGACGGGGCATATACCATCAAGTCAGACGGCCAATGGCCGTCCCTACGGTGAAACCGCATGTTACACCTCTTGCAAGTGCCTTTTTCCCTCATCAGTCGCCTGCGGCGACAGCTTCCCCCAGGGGAAGCCTTTGACAAACCAATATGCGTCATTCTGAGCGCAGCGAAGAATCTTAGCGGTTTGAAAAAGGCAGACACAAGGTCCGCCCTACGGGGCGGCGAGCGGACGGCCAATGGCCGTCCCTACGGCGCTCAGAAAACGGGTTGAATGTAGGGGTCGGTTTCCATGCCGACCCCTGCGGTTAATTGATGAGCGCACATGGACGCGGGCGGAGATGAAACCACCCCTGCGGGGGACGGGGCGACGACGCGGGCGATTGATAATCGCCCCTACGGGAGTTTATATTTTTGGGGGGTCATAGGGGCGCAGCCCCTATACCTTTATTGGGCGGTGGGTGGGAATTGAAATCTATTATTGGCCGCCCATGAGGAGGTACATGATCGCCTTTTGGACGTGGAGCCTGTTTTCTGCCTCGTCGAAAATTTCATCGGCGTGCGCTTCAAAGACTTTTTCGGTGATCTCCTCGCCCCGGTGCGCAGGCAGGCAATGCTGGATCATGCAGCCGGGTTTGGCCTGCGCCATAATATCGTCATTGACCTGATAGCCTTGAAATGCCTTCATCCGCGCTTCGGCCTCCCCTTCCATGCCCATGGAAGCCCATACGTCCGTAAAAATGACGTCGGCACCTTTAGCAGCCTGTGCCGGTTTATTCGTCAACTCAAATGTGACGCCGGTCTGGCGGGCAGCAAAGTCGAGAATCGTCTGATGCGGCCTGTAATCGTCCGGCGACGCGACCGACACATCCATCCCGCATAAAAGTGCACCAGCGATGATTGAGTTTGCCATATTGTTCCCATCACCGATATAACAGACCTTGAGGCCTCTGAGCTGTTTTTTATGCTCACGCACCGTCATGAGGTCGGCCAGCACCTGGCAGGGGTGCTCAAAATCCGTCAGCCCGTTGATGACGGGGATGGAGGCATACTTCGCCAGCTGCTCGACCTCGTCCTGCTCATACGTGCGGATCATGATACAGTCGCAGTAGCGGCTTAAAACGCGCGCCGTGTCCTGAATCGGCTCGCCGCGGCCAAGCTGGCTGTCGGCATTCGAGAGAAAAATCCCCTGACCGCCGAGCTGGAAGATGCCCGTTTCAAACGAGACGCGCGTGCGCGTGGAATTTTTGGAAAAGATCATAGCCAGCGTCTTCCCGACGGGGAAATTGTGACGCTGCCCCGCTTTCTGCTCAGCTTTGAGGCGGTCAGCTGTGTCGAGAATGCGCAGGATATCGCCTTCCGTCAGATCGATGAGCTTTAAGAGGTCTTTTTTCATACGGCTTCCTCCAAAACGTTTTTCAAAATCGCGAGGCCCTGTTCAATTTCCGCGTCTGAGATATTCAGCGGCGGGAGCATCCGGATGGCGTCTTTCCCCGCCGTGAGCATGAGAAGGCCTTTTTCGATGCATTTGGCGGCTAATTCCTTTGGCGTACTCGAAACTGAGACGCCGAGCATGAGGCCCATGCCCCGGATTTCCTGCACAACCGGCAGCTGCCAGCCCGCGATTGTCTCCCGGATTTTCTGGCCTTTTTGAAGAACGCCGCCGAGTAAATCCGGCGTCAGCTGACCCAGCACCTCAAGCGCTGCCGCTGCCGCGATCGGGTTGCCGCCGAAGGTGGCCGCGTGCGTCCCGGCTGTGAGCACGGCGGCACATTTTTCACCCGCCAAAATACCGCCCATCGGCAGTCCGCCTGCGATACCCTTGGCAAACGTCACAACATCGGGCTCAATACCGTACTGCTGGAAGGCAAAGAGTGTGCCCGTCCGGCCGATGCCCGTCTGCACCTCGTCGATGAGAAGCAGAACGTCCCTCTCCCGGCAGAGGCTTTCCACCTGCTTGACATACGCCTTGTCGAGCGGCAGGACGCCGCCCTCGCCTTGGATGAGTTCGAGCATCACGGCGCAGGTGTCGGAGCCGATGGACGCTGCGAGGGCGTCAAAATCATTTGCTTTGACGTGTACAAACCCCTCTGTAAAGGGAAAGAAGTAATTATGAAAGCTATCCTGCCCTGTGGCGGCGAGCGTCGTCACCGTCCGCCCGTGGAAGGACTGGACGAGCGTGATAATTTTGCTCCGGCCGGGGCCGTATGTGTCAAAGGCATACTTGCGCGCGAGCTTAATGGCGCCCTCGTTCGATTCGGCGCCGGAATTGGCGAAGAAGACGCTTTTGAGGCCGGTGCGCGCTGTCAGCTCTTTGGCGAGAAGAGCACCCGGCTCTGTATAAAACAGGTTTGACGTGTGCTGGAGCTTCAGCGCCTGCTGATAGATCGCCTCGGCCCATTTTTTATTACCGTAGCCGAGCGCGTTGACGCCGATGCCGCTTGTAAAGTCGATATACGCCTTTCCCTCGGGGCTAAAAAGCGTTGCGCCCGCGCCGTGGTCAAGAACGACGTCAAACCGGGCGTAGGTGGGCATGACGTGGTCGTTATACAGTGATTTTATTTCTGTGCTGTTCATAGAAATCAGCTCCTTGTTTTGAAGAATTAGCTATTTTGGGCTGATACAAGGTCTGCCCCTGATTTTTCCCTCATCAGTCGGCTGCGTCGACAGCTTCCCCCAGGGGAAGCCTTTGATTAACCGATCTGCGTCATTCTGAGCGCAGCGAAGAATCTTTGCGGTTGTTGTGCGACGGGTGACGCGGCACCGTATGGGCGGACGGCCAATGGCCGTCCCTACGGCTAAAACACATGTTACATCTTGTTCAGGTGCCTTTTCTCCTCATCAGTCGCCTGCGGCGACAGCTTCCCCCAGGGGAAGCCTTTGATAAACCGATAGGCATCATTCCGAGCGCAGCGAAGAATCTTTGCAGTTGTTGTGCGACGGGGTGACGCGGCACCGGATGGCGGACGGCCCATGGCCGTCCCTACGGCTTTTAGAGGGGCATATCTCCATTCATATGGGGGTCATAGGGGCGAAGCCCCTATACTTCTTTTGGGTGGCGGGTGGGTATTAATAGATCATGGTGCCTGCTCCTTCGTCGGTGAGCATTTCGATCAAAATGGCGTGCGGGATGCGCCCGTCTAAAATATGCGTGCGCTTGACGCCGCCGTCAATGGCATCGGCGCAGCACTCGATTTTCGGGATCATGCCGCCGGAGATGACGCCCGCGTCATGCAGTTCCGGAATTTCAGCCCGGCGGATGACCTTGATGAGCGTTTGGTCATCCTTCGCGTCACGCAGGACACCGCGCGTATCGGTTAAAATGATAAGCTTTTCCGCGCCGAGGGCGACGGCAAGCTGGGAAGCGGCTGTATCGGCGTTTATATTATAGGCCGTGTCGTCGTCAACGCCGGTGGCGACGGTGGCGATGACCGGGATCATATTCTCTTCAAGCGCTTTATCGACGACGCCGGGATTAATGGCTGTAATATCGCCGACGAGGCCGTAGTCTTCCCCGTCGCCGCGGGCCATTTTTTTGGCCTCAATCAGGCTCCCGTCAATCCCGCACAGGCCGATGGCGCGGCCGCCCTTTCGGGCAATTGTTGCCACAAGGTCTTTATTGACCTTGCCGCACAGGACGCCCTGAACAACGTCCATCGTCTCCTTGTCGGTATAGCGGAGGCCTTTGACAAAGCGCGGCTCAATACCGATTTTTTTCAGCATATCGTTGATTTCGGGGCCGCCGCCATGGACGAGGACGACGCGGATGCCGACGAGATGCAGGAGGATAATATCCTCCATGACGGCATCGAACAGCTCCGGCGAAATCATCGCGTTGCCGCCGTATTTGATGACGACAACCTTTCCGTTATACTGCTGGATGTATGGCAGCGCTTCGACAAGCGTCTGCGCCCGTTCAAGATTGTTGAGCATAAGGCACCTCCTGGATGTGGTTAAGTCCGATAATCGCCGTTAATTTTGATATAGTCATATGTGATGTCGCAGCCCCAGCAGGTGCAGGCGGCCGCGCCGCCCGCCATGTTGATGGCGATGGTGACGTCATGCTCCGTCAGGATTTTTTTCGCCAGCGCTTCGTCAAACGCAAGGCCGCGACCATTTTCGCAGACGTCGATTTTCCCGGCTTTGGACTCAAACGCGACGGAGACCGTATCGGGGTCAAACGTCACGCCGGAATAGCCCATAGCACAGAGGACCCTACCCCAGTTGGCGTCCGCCCCGAAGATGGCAGCCTTCGTCAGCGTGGAGGAGATAACAGATTTCGAGAGCGTCTCGGCTGTCGCCTCGTCCAGCGCGCCAGAGACAGTACAAGTGATGAGGTGCGTTGCACCCTCGCCGTCCGACGCCATGGCTATGGCCAGCTTTGTGCACAGCGCCGTGAGCGCGTCTGCAAAGGCTTTATAATCGTCGTTTTCTGTGTCGATGAGGCTATTGGCAGCGAGGCCGTTTGCCAGAACACAGGCCATATCGTTTGTTGATGTATCGCCGTCGACAGAAATTCGGTTGAAGCTGACCTGAACGGCGGCGAGAAGTGCCTTTTGAAGCAGCGAGGCCGAGATGGCGCAGTCTGTCGTTAAAAAGCAAAGCATTGTGCCCATATTCGGATGGATCATGCCGCTGCCCTTGGCAATGCCACCGATGTTAACCGTTTTGCCGGCGAGCGTCAGTTCAACAGCAAACTCTTTGACGGTGGTGTCTGTCGTCATGATGGCCTCGGCCGCGTCAAGCGAGCCGTTTGACGACAAGGCAGCCGTGAGCTTTGGAATACCAGCCGTGATAACACGCGCCGGGAGCTCCTGACCGATGACGCCCGTTGAGGCGACGATGATGTCCGTTTCGATCAAGCCAAGCGCGACGGCGGCCGCTTTGCAGCAGAGATCGGCGTTTTCTTCGCCGTTGGGCGCGCAGGCGTTGGCGTTGCCGGAATTGACAAGCACGGCGCGTGCCGCGCCGTCCTTCAAATGCGCTTTTGTCAGTAAGAGCGGCGCTGCTTTGACGACGTTTTTCGTGTAGACGGCGGCGGCGGTACAGTCTGCGTCCGACACGATGAGCGCGAGGTCTTTTTTGCTTTTATTATTTGTTTTAACGCCGACATGGATGCCGCCGGCTTTAAACCCTTGTGCGGCGCAGACGCCGCCGTTAATAAATGTCATGGTGATTACCTCGTTTGGTTGGAATTTGTTTGCGGGGGGTGCCGTTTTGTCGGACGGCCAATGGCCGTCCCTACGGCGGATGAGGGCATCGCCCCCTATGGGACGGGGGTGGGCCCAACCCATTTTTGTGGGGGTCATAGGGGGCGAAGACCCCTATACTTCTTCTGGGTGGGGGGTGGGTTTAGAGGCCGGTTTCTTCGGGGAATCCGAGCATGAGGTTCATGTTCTGCACGGCTGAGCCGGAAGCGCCCTTGCCGAGATTGTCAAAACGGGCCGTCAGAATGGTCTCCCCGTCCGTCCCGCTGACGGTGATCTCCAAATTGTTGGTCCCGGCGCCCCAGTTGGCTGCCAGATAGCCGCTGCCCAGCTCCGGCGCGACCGTGACAAACCGCTCGCCCGCGTAATAGGCTGCGATAGCCTCACGGATGGATGATGCCGTTTGCTTCGAAGCGAGAAGGTCGTTATGGAGCATGATGGTCGTTGCCATGCCCTTATAATAATCGTCGACAACGGGGCAGAAAATCGGGGGGCGCGTGAGGCCGGTGATGCCCGTCATCTCCTTGAAATGCTTATGCCTGAGGTTGAGACCGTAGAGGCGCGGCGCGAAGAGATCCGCCGTTTTCTCTGTTTCATACTGGGCGATCATCTTCTTCCCGCCGCCGGAATAGCCGGTCAGCGAAAACGATGTCAGCGGATAGTCTTTCGGTAGGATACCGAGCGTCACGAGCGGATAGACGAGCGAGACAAACCCGATGGCGTGGCAGCCGGGGTTCGCCACACGTTTAGCGTTTCTGATTGTTTCGCGCTGCGCGGCTGTCAGCTCCGGGAAGCCGTACGCCCAGCCCTTTGATGTTCGATGGGCCGTTGATGCGTCAATGACGCGCGTTTTGCTGTTTTCAATGAGTGCTACAGCCTCGATTGCCGCGTCGTCCGGCAGGCACAATATCACAAGGTCGGCTTCGTTTAAAAGTTTTTTTCGCGCTGTTGTATCCTTGCGTTTGTTGGGGTCAATGGCGAGCAGGTCAATGTCCTGCCTGTGGGCGAGCCGGTCATAAATTTGAAGGCCCGTCGTCCCCTCCTGCCCGTCAATATATATTGTCGGTTTCATCATGAAAACCTCATTTCATTCTGGCGTCCAAAAAGGCCTGAACACTGTCCATCTGGGCTTTGACAGACGCTTCGCCCGGGCCGCCGGGAACGTTGCGGAGCGCCACGCACGTCTCAAGCCGGACGGCGTCATACACGTCACTGTCAAACAGCGGCGAGAAGCTTTTGTATGTCTCCAGGTCAAGCGATTCGAGTGTTTTGCCGCCGTCGATGCAGGCGCGGACGATTTTGCCGATCACGGTATACGCGTCCCGGAACGGGAGGCCTTTTTTGACCAGATAATCGGCGCAGTCAGTAGCGTTTATAAACCCTTCCGCCGCCGCGCGTCGCATATTCTCGGCTTTGACCGTCATTGTGTCAAGCATTGCCGTGAAAACCGGGAGGACTTTTTTGACGGTGTCGACGGCGTCAAACACCTGCTCTTTATCCTCCTGCATATCCTTGTTATACGCCAGCGGCAGCGCCTTCATAACGGTTAATAGCCCCATAAGGCTGCCGTATACACGGCCCGTTTTGCCTCTCACAAGCTCCGCGATATCAGGGTTTTTCTTCTGGGGCATGATCGATGAGCCGGTTGAATACGCGTCTGACAGCTCGATAAATTTAAACTCCCACGAGCACCAGAGAATGATTTCCTCAGCAAAGCGCGACAGGTGCATCATTAGGATAGCGAGGTCTGACAGCAGCTCCAGCGCATAGTCTCTGTCGGACACGCCGTCAAGGCTGTTTTCTGTGATACGCGCAAAGCCAAGGGCGTCGGCGACCATGTGCCGGTCGATGGGATACGTCGTCCCGGTCAGCGCGCCGCTGCCGAGGGGGCATGCGTCCATACGCTCCAAACAATCCTCTAGCCGCGTGACGTCCCGGCGGAGCATGGCGGCGTAAGCCATCATATAGTGGGCAAACGTCGTCGGCTGCGCGCGCTGCAGATGCGTATAGGCGGGCATGATGGCTGACGTATTCTTGAGCGCTGTGTTCAGAAGGACGGCGAGGAGATCAAGCTCCGCGCTTCGGATCGTTTCGATTTCGTTTTTCAAGTACAGGCGGAAGTCGAGCGCGACCTGGTCGTTGCGGCTTCTGGCCGTATGCAGGCGCTTGCCCGCGTCGCCGATGCGGCGCGTTAACTCGGCTTCGATGCTCATATGAATATCTTCATCGGACAGCTTAAAATCAAAATTGCCGCTGTCAATGTCTTTTTTGATATCACCGAGGGCCGCGACGATTTTGTCGGCGTCCTCTCTCGGGATGATGCCCTGTTCGGCCAGCATTTTTGCGTGCGCTGTTGACCCCTGGATATCCTCTTTATAAAGCCTCTTATCAAACGTGATGGAGGCGTTGAGTTCGTCAACGAGCGCATCGGTATCGCTTTCAAACCGTCCTGACCAGAGCTTCATGGCGATGACTTCCTTTCGTGATGTTTGTGCGTTATATGGCGGGCGAACACAGTTCGCCCCTACGACAAAACACGTGTCTTAGTATTCGCCCTATTTTGGGCAGACACAAGGTCTGCCCCTACGGGCGGGGTGAGCGGACGGCCAATGGCCGTCCCTACAGGGTGCCAAGGTCGTTGTGCCCCTACGGTTGCGGGAGAAGGCTGACGGGGCGATGTGGGCATCGCCCCCTACGGTGTGCGGTGGCGGGCGCGGGGCCCCTCATCAGTCGGCTTCGCCGACAGCTTCCCCCAGGGGAAGCCTATGGAGAGGTCGTAGGGGTACAGCCCCTATAACCTTATTAGGTTAGATTTTTTTGCGCTGTTCGTCGAGGAGGGCTTTTGTCTTGATTGGGAGGCCAAAGAGGTTAATGAAGCCTTCTGCCTCAGCTTGTTTGTAATCACTTTCGCCGAAGGAGGCCAGCTCCTCACTGTAGAGGCTCTTATCGCTCCAGACGCCCGCATTAATGATGTTGCCCTTGTAAAGCTTGAGGCGAACCTTGCCGGTTACCGTTTTCTGTGTGTCGTCCACAAAGGCGGAAAGCGCCTCGCGCAGCGGCGTAAACCACTGGCCGTTATAGACGAGCTCGGCAAATTTGACGGCAACGAGGCTCTTATAATGCGACGTCTCTTTATCGAGACAGAGCGTTTCCAGAACGTCGTGCGCGTGATAGAGGATCGTGCCGCCCGGTGTTTCATACACACCACGGCTTTTCATGCCGACGAGCCTGTTCTCCACAACATCGAAAAGGCCGATGCCGTTTTGACCGCCGATGTCGTTGAGCTTTTTAATGATGTCCGCCGCTTTCATGGTGACGCCGTCCAGCGCCGTCGGGACACCCTTGACAAAGTCAATTTCAACATACGCCGCTTTGTCGGGTGCCGATTCCGGGGAGACGCCGAGCTCTAAAAAGCCGTGTTTATTGTACAGCGGTTCGTTGCCGGGATTTTCAAGGTCAAGCCCCTCGTGGGAAAGGTGCCAGAGATTCTTATCTTTTGAATAATTCGTCTCGCGGCTGATTTTGAGTGGGATATTGTGCGCCTCGGCATAATCAATCTCGTCGTCACGGCTTTTGAGGTCCCACTCACGCCACGGGGCGATAATCTTCATATGGGGCGCAAAGGCCTTGATCGTCAGCTCAAAACGCACCTGGTCGTTGCCCTTGCCAGTGCAGCCGTGGCAGATGGCGTCCGCCCCTTCTTGAAGCGCGATCTCGACGATGCGCTTGGCGATAACGGGGCGGGCAAAAGACGTACCCAGCAGGTAGCCTTCATACTTCGCGCCGGCCTTCAGCGTTGGGATAATGAAATCGTTGACAAATTCGTCCGTCAAGTCTTCAATATACAGCTTGGAGGCACCCGTTTTCAGCGCCTTTTCCTCAAGCCCGTCAAGCTCTGTGCCCTGACCGACGTCGCCGGAGACGGCGATGACCTCGCAGTTATCATAATTTTCCTTCAGCCACGGAATTATAATCGATGTGTCAAGCCCGCCGGAATAAGCGAGAACAACTTTTTTAATGGCGCTCATTGTCAAATACCTCCAGAATTACATTGATGATATGATAACACGCGTTGGATTATTATGCAATAGGGTTTTATATAATAATTTATATATATTTAAGTTTATTGCAGGTATTAATTGCTGTCATAAAACACAATATGCATAATATTCTGTATATTCATGAATATTATGCATATTTATTTGGGATTGCTTTGCGGCGTGAGCGGACGGCCAACGGCCGTCCCTACGGCACTATTTTCGCGGGGGTATAGGGTCGCAGCCCCTATACCTCTATTGGGCGGCGGGCAGGATTTGAAATCACGATATGCGGGCGGATATGGAATCCGCCATTTCGGGATGTTGGATTGATGTTTGTGTCACCGGCGGCCACCACCGCCACCGCCAAAGCCGCCGCCGCCGTGGCCCATACCGCCACCGCCGCCGAAGCCGCCAAAGCCGCCGCCACCGCCGAAACCGCCAAAACCACCGCCACCGCCGAAACCGCCAAAACCACCGCCACCGCCCCAGCCACCGGGACCGCGCGGCCCGCCGCGCCAGCCGGGGCCGCCGGGGCCGTACCACCAGTTCAAATGCGGCCCGAACCAGATAAACCACGGGTAATACATCGGTATCGGTATGCCCAGTTGCGAATAATATGCCCTGTACCGCCTTCTGTCGGTCAAGACAGCGACAACGATGACAAAAACGACAACAACGGCAATCGTGAGCCACACAACGAGCGAACCGACGAGCGCCGCGCTACTGTCGTTATACGCAACAAGGCTGTTTCCAAACGTGTTTGGACCGAAGTTTGGTGCGGGCGCCTGCTGCCCCGCTGACGCTGTCGCATTCCCGTTATCCACGTTGTAATAGACAGCGTACCACGAGAACAGCGCTTCCAGCATGTTTGACGTGGCCGTTTCATATTGGCCTTTGTCAAAATCCGACCAGAAATAACGGTCAAAATAGTCATTGACCATTTGCGTCGTAAATGACCCATAGATGCCAGCCCCCACATGGAGCCATGCCTTCTTCTCCCCCGTCGCCAACAGAAGCAGCATACCGTTATTGGCCGTTTTGCTGCCGACGCCCCAATCATTGAAAAGCTGTGCGGCGTATTCATCGGTGGGGATACCGTTTAAATATTGAACGGTGACGACGACGATCTGCGCGCCGTCACACTTTTGCTCGAGGCCGACGTTGGATGAGATGATCTTCTGTTCTAAGGCGTCCGACAAGACGCCAGCATCGTCCGCCACATAGTAGGCCTGACTCTGCGAGACAAGTGCGAGCGCGGGGGCAGTACAAAAGCCGATGATGAAGAGCATCAATAGAACTGATAAAATCCGCTTTTTCAATTTTAACCCTCCAGCCCGAAATAATCGGGATAGCTGACAAACGCCAGATTTTTAAGCAAAACGACGGGGAAGGCGGCGAGCGTCATATTGCGATAGGCCGCGACGGCCCCGTTATACGCGCTGTTTTGGATCACGGCCTGCGCCCCGTCAAGAACGGATGCGTAATAGCTTGCGGCTTCCG
This sequence comes from Oscillospiraceae bacterium ZGZL, assembly GCA_038405045.1. Lineage (GTDB taxonomy): Bacteria > Bacillota > Clostridia > Oscillospirales > Oscillospiraceae > Sporobacter. Next base: position 903,827 of record JBBZIV010000001.1, read on the forward strand.
CCCGGTTGCCAAGGTCTTGCGCGGTGAGCGCCGCGTAGAGCACCTGATAAGCCGACTGGAGCTGCGTGTTGGCCGTGTATTTTTCAGTGATGGTCTGTGCGCTCAGCAAGTTCTGGCGGGCTGCGCGCAGCGCGCCTGTCTCCGCCTCCAAGGCGCTGAAGCGACTGCCAAGCGTGACGAGACCCAATGCGGCCTCCGAGCGCTTATCCAGCTGTGACTGGATACTTGGCTGCGTATACTTCTCGTTTTCGAGATAGACACCGTTATAAAATGTGGCCTCGATCTTTTGAGATGCGGCCGAAACACTCCGGTGAACGCCATAGAGCGTGCCGAAAACGATGACGACAAGCACAACAAGCCATGCGACGGGGCGTTTTTTCAAAATGTCCATTATTTCCGCAAATCCAGGAGCTTCTGCTTGAGTTCATTTTCAATCCGCCCCAGTTCAAGCTCGGCGGCCTGGCGCTTCTGCGCACCCTCCGCCTGAATCGTGCGCACCTCATCAAGCGTTTCGATGAGCATCCGATTCGTCTCTTGAAGCGTCTCAATATCCGCGATGCCGCGCTCTGATTCCTTGGCGACCTCGACGGTGCCTGTTTTGAGCATTTCGGCGTTCTTTTTGAGAAGTGCGTTCGTCATATCCGTCACCTCGCGCTGGGCCTGCATCGCCTGCTGCGAATGGTGCAGCCCGAGCGCCAGCACCATTTGGCTCTTCCAGAGCGGAATCGTGTTGACAAGCGACGTTTGGATCTTCTGAACCATCAGGCTGTCGTTATTCTGAATCAGGCGGATCTGCGGCGCCATCTGCATAGAGATCGTCCGCGTCAGCTCTAAGTCATAGAGCTTCTTTTCAAAGCGATCGATGAGATTCATATAATCGCTGAATGCCTGCGCATCCTCCGGCTTGCCCGATGCCGCGGCTTTCTCCTGCAGCTGCGGCAGGGAGACGGTTTTGGCAGCTTGTAGCGTCTCTTTGCCCGCGAGAATATACATCGTGAGCTCTTTGAAATACGCCTTGTTCATATCGTACATCTTGTCAAGCATCGCCGCGTCCTTCAAAAGCGTGATCTGGTGCTTTTCAAGCATCTCAACAATTTTGTCAACATTGTCGGAGGCTTTGTCATACTCGGCTTTGAGCGCTGCGATCTGCGTTTCGATTTTTTTGCGGATGCCGAAGAGGCCTTTTTTCTCGGTTTCGCCGAATGTCATCCCCTTGAGCTCGACGACGAGGCCGGAGAGCATGTCACCCACCTCGCCCATATCCTTCGTCCGGACGCTGTCAAGCGTGCCCGCTGAAAAATCGGCGATGTTCTTCTGCGCGGCCGCGCCATATGTCAACACAATGTTCGTATCGGTAATATCAATCTTCTGGGCAAAATCGTGCACCTGCTGCTGTTCAGAGGCGCTCAGGCGGCTCATGTCAAGCGCTGTCTCCTGCACTTGGTCAGCCTTGACGGGTGTTGGGGATGTTGTTACGTCGTCCGGCGCGAGTGTCAGGCTCGGTGTAAAGTCCATAGCGTTGTCAGGCATTTCTTTTCTTCCTTTCTAAAAATCCTTGCCGGATAATCCTTCACGTTTGAGCATATTTTCAAGGACTGTGATGTCCGTTTCGATGTCAAGCGCCTGATTGGCGTACAGGGCGTCGAGCTGCTTTTTATAGCCGTCGAGCGTTGTGTCAAGGATCGCCTCGATGCGATGCCGTGTTCCTGTGATATTGTCACCCACGTCGCCGAGGTCGCCCAGACGGTCATACGCGTTTAGAAGCTTCAGCGTCGTCGGCAGATAGTAAGCTGCAAAACGCCTGACCTGCGTCAAATCGTTTACATCGTCTTCAAGCGACTTGAATATCTTTTCCGTTACGTCAATGAGCGATGCGATTTTCCCACAGACAACCTCATTTTGAATCGACGTGCGCAGGCGGCTCATCTCCGAAACGGCCAGCCGCCCCTCATGAAGGAGCCTGTCCACCGCCGGGTTCCCCGTCGTATGGGGCTTTTCCGGCTCTGTAACCATGATCGTCTTCCCCGGGAAAAGGCGCGAGAGAATGATAAAAACCGCGGCCGAGCAGCCGATGAGCAGAAGATAATCCGTCAGGCGCAGCAGCGGGAAAAAGAGACAATATAAAAGCCAGACGGCAGCCAGCCCGTAAACGGGCAGCACCGATTTTTGGCGCACTTTTTTCATGGCGCAACACACCGCCTTCCATATCCTGATACTGGCAGAATACCTTATATATTGTATTCTCCCGGTGACTGGCTGTCAAGCGAGACGGTTGTTCTTGACAGTGTTTGTTCCCGTATATTATAGTCGATACGGACAGAACTTTGGGGCCGCATCCGACTGTGAAGCCGGAGACAGCCCCTATTTGAAAGCGAGCGGCGCGCCAGCCGCTTAATTAATAGTATGCCGGGTCATGCCGTGGCGTTCTTGGCACGGTCAATTTGCGCCAGCCGAACGACCCGTTTAAGGAGACTTTATCATGGTTAAAATCGCGCCCTCGATCCTCTCGGCGGACTTTACACGCCTTGGAGACGAGATCAAAAGCGTTCAAAGCGCCGACTACCTCCACTTTGACGTGATGGACGGCGTGTTCGTGCCGAACATTTCAATCGGTATCCCTGTTTTAAAATCTGTACGCCGCGCAACCGATATGACGCTTGACGTGCACCTCATGATGACGGAGCCTGTGCGCTATATTGATGATTTTATTGCCGCAGGGGCCGACATCGTCGTCATTCATACCGAGGCGGACACGCCGGAGAAAACAGCCGAGGCGCTTGCCCGTATCCGGCAGCTCGGCAAAAAGGCGGGTTTATCCATCAAGCCGAAGACACCGCCCGAAGACCTTCTCCCCTATCTCGACAGACTTGACATGATTCTTGTGATGACCGTTGAGCCCGGCTTCGGCGGGCAGAAATTTATGGCGGACATGCTGCCGAAAATTGCATTTCTGCGCCGCGAACTCGATGCGCGGCAGCTTGCCTGCGAGCTGGCCGTTGACGGCGGTGTTGACGCCGTGACAGCGCCCTTATGCATCGCCGCCGGCGCCAACGTCCTCGTCGCGGGTAGCGCCGTTTTCGGTGCTGCCGACCGGGCATCGATGATTACAAAACTCCGGGGCTAAGCCCCTGAAAGGACGGCTCGTATGAGCTTTTTTCCGTCTGCGCTTGAAGTATTGATTGAAAAATTCGCCTCCCTGCCCGGAATCGGCGTTAAATCCGCCACGCGCCTCGCGTTTCATGTCCTCGCGCTGCCGGATCATGAAGCCGCAGCATTTGCCGAGGCTATTACAAACGCCAAAAAAACCGTTCACTGCTGCCGCATCTGCCAGAACCTGACGGACAATGATGTGTGCGGCATTTGCCAAAGCCCCCGCCGCGACGAGCGAACCGTCTGCGTCGTCTCCGACCCGAAGGCCGTCGTCGCCATTGAGCGCAGCCATGAATATAACGGGCATTATCACGTTTTGCACGGCGTCATCTCCCCGCTTAATCACATCGGGCCGGACGACATCAAAATCAAAGAGCTCGTCACGCGCGTGTCTGACGGGGCTGTTGAAGAAATAATCCTTGCCACGAACCCCGACACGGAGGGTGAGACAACAGCCAAATATATCGCGCGGCTATTAAAGCCCTTCGGCGTCAGGCTCACACGCCTGGCTTACGGCATCCCGGTCGGGCTTAATTTGGAATTCGCCGACGATGCGACGCTCATGCGCGCCTTAGAGGGCCGACAGGAGATGTAATGGGCGCGACGAGGGCGCGGCACAGGCACAATCCTCATTCGCCTTCGGCGACAGCTCCTTTGCCTCAGGAGCTTTTAGCGGGCCTCCCCATTTAATTGGGGGTATGGGGGCGGAGCCCCCATTCCTTTTTTGGGCGGCGGGCGGGATTTGAAAAAAATAGTCATTTTTATGGTAACTGTTTGACAAACATTGGTGCTTCGTATAATATAAAATATAGAAACTGGTTATACTGATTCCTGAGTCCTGCGGCGCGCTGCCGCGGCGACCGGACGCTATAGCCGTTAATAAGGCATTATGTACTGTCGTACTTTTAATATGTGAAGCATATCCTGCACAAGGTCAAAGAAATGAGTCTAAACGGCGAATCAGGGCCGGGACGTAAGCTTTCTTTGAGCTTTTGCCGTGTTATATTCACGCCCAAATTACATAACGCAAATTTTCTAATTTTAAGGAGTCATTTTATTTCATGGCAGAAAAACTGAAAATCATCTCTCTGGGCGGTCTGAACGAAATCGGAAAGAATCTCACCGTCTATGAATTCGGCGCGGACATTCTTGTTGTTGATTGCGGGCTTGGCTTTCCCGATGACGAGATGTACGGTGTTGACATCGTTATTCCGGATTTTACGTATCTTGTCAAAAACAAGCACCGGATTCGTGCCGTTGTCATCACACACGGTCACGAGGATCACATTGGCGGCATCCCTTACATGCTGCGCGAAATGAACGTCCCGATTTACGCAACCCCCCTCACAATCGGCCTCATATCCGTTAAGCTTGCCGAACACGGCCTTTTGGAGACGACGACGCTGACGACGCTCAATCCCGGGGAAACCTTCAAGGTCGGCTGCTTCAAGGTCGAGTTCATCCACATCAACCATTCGATCCCCGGCGCTGTCGCGCTGGCGATCAAAACGCCCGTCGGTATGCTGATTCACACGGGCGATTTTAAAATTGATACGACGCCGATCTCCGGCGGCATGATCGATCTTGCGCGGCTCGGCGAGCTTGGAAACCGCGGCGTTCTTGCGCTTTTGTCCGATTCAACAAACGTTGAAAAGCCGGGCTATTCGATCTCGGAAAGCACGGTCGGCTCTGGCCTTGACGAACTGTTCCGCGGGTGTACATCGCGTATCCTTGTGACAACGTTCGCCTCGAACGTCCACCGCATCCAGCAGGTTATCAACTGCGCGGCCAGGTATGGACGGCGTGTGGCCGTCACCGGCCGGAGCATGGAGAACATTATCCGTGTCTCCACCGAGCTTGGTTGCATGGAAATCCCAAAGGGGACGCTTGCCGAGCTTAACCAGATCAAAGGCATGCCGAACGACAAGGTCGTGATCATCACGACGGGCAGCCAGGGCGAGACGATGAGCGCCCTCTACCGCATGGCGTTTTCCGACCACAGGCAGGTCGAGCTCCGACCCGGCGATCGCGTTATCATTTCCGCTTCCGCCGTCCCCGGCAACGAAAAATCCGTCAGCCGCGTCGTCGACGAGCTGTTCCGCCGGGGTGCTGAAGTCTTTTACGACAAATATTCGGACCTGCACGTCTCCGGCCACGCCTATCAGGAAGAGCTGAAGATGATGATGGCGCTTGTGAAGCCGAAATTTTTTGTTCCGCTCCATGGCGAATACCGCATGCTGTCAACCCACGCCAAGCTGGCCCAACAGATGGGTATTGAGCCGAAAAACATTATAATATCCGATATCGGCACCGTGATCGAGCTGACGAGCCGGAGCATCAAGAAAAACGGGAGCGTTCCGGCTGGGAAGGTCTTTGTCGACGGCACAGGCGTTGGCGACGTTGGCGCCGTCGTACTGCGCGACCGGAAGCATCTGGCGCAGGACGGCATGCTTGTCGTGATCGTTAATCTCTCCAGCGAGGACGGCAGCCTTATAACAGGGCCGGATATCATCACGCGCGGGTTTATTTATGTCAAGGAATCGGAAGATATGATGCGCGAGCTCAAGGATGTTGTCATTAACGCGCTTGACTACTGCCGCATGGAAGGCATCACCGACTTCGCTTCGCTCAAGGGCGTTATCAAGACGGAGTTGTCAAACTTCCTGTACAAGAAGACGAAGCGCAACCCAATGATTCTGCCGGTTGTGACAGAGATTTAGACACAGAAAGCGTTTGTATTCCCCCGCCGCCGGCGGGGGAATCTTTAATAACAGACGGAGAAGCGAGAGATGAACATACAGATTTTCGGAAAATCAAAGTGCTTTGAGACAAAGAAGGCCGAGCGATACTTTAAAGAGCGGCGCGTCAAGTTCCAAAGTATCGACATGCTGCAAAAAGGCATGAGCCGCGGCGAGTTTTTAAGCGTCAAGGCTGCCGTCGGTCTCGACGCCATGACGGATCATAACGCGAAGGACGCTGAAATTCTGAAGTACCTCGCCGGTGACGCGGCGCGAGAGGAAAAGCTTTTAGAGAACCCGGCGTTTATTAAAACACCCGTCGTCCGCAACGGCAAAAAAGCCACCGTCGGGTTTTGCCCCGACGTGTGGAAGAACTGGGAATAGCACATAACACGCCCAAACGGGCGTGTTATTCCTCTTTTTCGGGTTGTTTTAAGTATTTCTACTAATGCGATTTAACGTTTTGCGAGTAATATTGTTTATTTTTTAACTTGATTTTAGAAACAAGATGTAGTTATATAGATGTATAATCTGAGAAAGGGTATCAATATGATGGGAAATAAAGACATTCTTGACCTGCTATCATTCGCTTACATTTGCCCCGAGTGCGGTGAAAAAATGACGCTTAGTTTTACAGAACTCAAAAAGTTGAAGTTTTGTCCATCCTGCAATACTTGGATTCTCAGGAGTGACCTCATTCAGAATTCGGCATCCGTGATTAAAACGACAAATGAAAAGATAACGGCAGCTGCGGCGGGATAACATCCCGCCGTTTTCTTTTGTTCATGACAACCCTCAATCAGGGGCAGGACAGCGCCGGTGAACCGGACGGCCAATGGCCGTCCCTACGGCACGTATTGATTGTCGCACCATACCGACTGTCTCAATAGCCATTTTGTAGGGACGGCCATTGGCCGTCCGCCTTTGCTGGACACGGGCGGATATGAAATCCGCCCCTATGAGATATTCGGGGCCAAACGCCCTCATCCGTCACGGCTATGCCGTGACACCTTCCCCCGGGGGAAGGCTATGGACGGCGAGGCGGCGACGCGGCGGGCGAACGCAGTTCGCCCCTACGGAAATGCAAAGGAGCGATAGCGGGAGATGATTAAATTTCTTTTTTACATGAAAAATCCTCTTGTTGAGGCGGTGCTTTTATGGTACAATCTTCAGAGTAACTTTTAGGAGGCAAGAACATGGGCACCGCTTATTTGATACTTGAAAACGGCGCTGTGTTTGAAGGCAGCACCTTCGGATATGAGGGCGAAACAACCGGCGAGCTTGTTTTTAACACCGGGATGACCGGGTATTTGGAAACGCTCACCGACCCCAGCTATTATGGACAAATTGTTATTCAAACTTTTCCGCTGATCGGTAATTACGGCGTTATTCCTTCCGATTTTGAAAGCGGCGATGTTCAGGTAAAAGCGTATATTGTCAGAGAGTGGTGTCAGGAGCCTTCGAATTTTCGATGTGAAGGCGCGCTTGACACTTTTTTGCGCGATCACCATATTCCCGGGCTGTACGGCATCGACACGCGGGCTGTGACGAAAATCGTGCGCGAATCCGGCGTGATGAACGCGCGTATTTCGAAAAAGCCAACTTTGACGGCGGACGAGTGGCGCGACCTGCGCGGCTATACGATCCGCGAGAGCGTTGAAAACACGTCGACAAAAGCCCCTTACACGCTCAAAGCCGACAACGAAAAATTCCGCGTCGTCCTCTGGGACTTCGGCGCAAAGGGCAACATTGCCCGCGAGCTTAATAAGCGCGGCTGCACCGTAACCGTTATGCCGTGGTCGTCAACGGCAGAAGAGATCGCCGCCCAATCTCCCGACGGGGTCATGCTTTCAAACGGCCCCGGCGACCCGAAGGACAACACGCAGATCATTTCGGAGCTTCAGAAGCTTTGTACTTACAACATCCCGACGTTTGGCATCTGTCTTGGCCATCAGCTGCTTGCCCTGTCGCAGGGGGCTGAGACAAAAAAGCTCCATTACGGGCACCGCGGGGCCAATCAGCCCGTTTTAGAAACCGAGACAGGCCGTGTTTTCGTCACGAGCCAGAATCACGGCTACGCCGTTATGAGCGATACGCTGCCAGAAACGGCCGAGACGAGCTTTTTAAACGCCAACGACAAGACGTGCGAGGGCGTTACATATCGGAACATGCCTGTTTTCTCGGTGCAGTTCCATCCCGAAGCCTGCGGCGGCCCCCTTGATTCCCGCTGGCTGTTTGACAAATTCATTGCGATGATGGCGGAGGAAAAACACCATGCCTCTTAACAAAAACATCAAAAAAGTGATGGTGATCGGCTCCGGCCCCATCGTTATCGGCCAGGCTGCAGAATTCGACTACGCGGGCACACAGGCCTGCCGGGCACTTAAAGAAGACGGTATTGAGGTCGTTTTGGTCAATAGTAACCCTGCCACCATCATGACGGATAACCACATGGCCGACCGCATCTATATCGAGCCGCTGACCCTCCCCGTTCTTGAGCGCATTATCGAAAAGGAAAAGCCCGACAGCCTGCTGTCAACACTCGGCGGCCAGACGGGACTCACCTTGTCGATGCAGCTGGCAAAGGACGGGTTCTTAGAAAAAAATAACGTGCGCCTTCTCGGCGCAAACCCGGAGACGATTGACAAAGCCGAAGACCGCCAAATGTTTAAAGACACGATGCAATCGATTGGCCAGCCCGTGATCCCCTCAAAGGTTGTAACGACGCTGGAAGACGCGAAAGCGTTTGCCGAGGAGATCGGCTTTCCGCTCATTATCCGGCCCGCCTTTACGCTCGGCGGGACGGGCGGCGGTATCGTCTCGAACATGGAAGAGCTCATAGAGATCGCGCAGGGCGGCCTGCGTCTGTCCCCCATCGGGCAGGTGCTTGTGGAGCAGTCTGTCGCCGGGTGGAAGGAAATTGAGTTTGAGGTCATGCGCGACGCCGACGCCAACACCATCACCGTCTGCTCGATGGAAAACCTCGACCCCGTCGGCGTTCACACGGGCGACTCGATTGTTATCGCTCCGGCGGTGACGCTTGCCGACAAGGAGTATCAGATGCTGCGTACGGCGGCTTTGGATATCATTGGCGCTTTGAAGGTAGAGGGTGGCTGCAACGTGCAGTTTGCTTTAAATCCCGACAGCTTTGACTATATGGTCATCGAGGTTAACCCGCGCGTCTCGCGCTCGTCGGCGCTGGCTTCAAAAGCCACCGGCTATCCGATCGCGAAGGTCGCCACGAAAATTGCCATTGGCTATACGCTCAGCGAGATCAAAAACGCCGTTACCGGCAAAACAAGCGCCTGCTTTGAACCGGCGCTCGACTACGTCGTCGTCAAGTTCCCGAAGTGGCCGTTTGATAAGTTCGTCTACGCGAAAAGGACGCTCGGCACCCAGATGAAGGCCACCGGCGAAGTGATGGCCATTGGCACCACCTTTGAAGAGGCGCTGATGAAGGCCGTACGCGGCGCGGAGATCGGCCACGACAGCCTGCGCGATAAAATTTGCCGTGCACAGGATGACGAAACAATTAAAAAACGCCTATCCGACTGCACCGATGAGCGCATTTTCGTCGTCTATGAGGCGCTGTGCCGCGGCGTATCGGTTGACGAAATTTTTGAGATCACGAAAATCGACAGATGGTTTTTGAATAAGCTTTTAAATCTTTCCAAAATGGACGCGGCGCTTGCAACGGGTTTTGATGCGGCGCTCTACCTCAAGGCCAAGCGCATGGGCTACCCCGACAAGCTCATCGAAGCGCTCTCCGGGCAGAAGGTTACATCGCCGCGCCGCGCCGTTTTTAAAATGGTCGATACGTGCGCTGCCGAGTTCTCCGCCGAGACGCCATACTTCTACTCCACGTACGACGACGTCAATGAGGCCGCCGAGTTTATCGAAAACAGAAACAGCGGCAAGAAGACGGTGCTCGTCTTTGGCTCCGGGCCGATCCGCATTGGCCAGGGCATCGAGTTTGATTATGCGTCCGTCCACTGCGTGTGGGCTTTAAAGGACGCGGGGTTCGACGTCGTCATCGTCAATAACAACCCCGAAACAGTCTCCACCGACTTTGACACGGCCGACAGGCTCTACTTTGAGCCGCTCACCACGGAGGACGTCTGGAACATCATTGAAACGGAAAAGCCCTATGGCGTCGTTGTCGCCTTCGGCGGCCAAACGGCTATCAAGCTGACGGCTTTTCTTGACAAAATGGGCGTCAGAATCCTCGGCACCGCGGCCGACAGCATCGACGCCGCCGAGGACAGAGAGCGCTTCGACGCGCTTTTAGAGGAACTGGATATCGCCCGCCCGAAAGGCGGCACCGTCATGACGGAAGCCGAGGCGCTGGTGGTTGCTCAGGAAATCGGTTACCCCGTTCTGATGCGCCCGTCGTACGTGCTCGGCGGCCAGAATATGATTATCGCCTTCTCCGAGGAGGATATCCGCGAGTACATGGCGATCATCCTCACACAGAATATCGAAAACCCGGTGCTCATCGACAAGTACCTCATGGGAACGGAATTAGAGGTCGACGCCATCTGCGACGGCGAGGAGATCCTTATACCCGGTATTATGGAGCACGTGGAGCGTGCCGGTATCCATTCCGGCGACTCGATTGCCGTCTACCCTGCGTGGAACGTTGACGACGATATGAAGAACGTGATCGTCCAAAGCACGGAAAAGCTGGCGCTGGCGCTGAAGACAGTGGGCCTTGTCAATATCCAGTACCTGATCGCCAACGGCAAGCTCTTTGTCATCGAAGTCAACCCGCGCTCGTCCCGCACGATCCCGTACATCAGCAAGGTGACGGGCGTGCCGATGGTCGACCTCGCCACGCGCTGCATGGTCGGCGAAAAATTACGCGATATGGGCTACGGGACGGGGCTTTACAAAAAGTCGCCGTACGTTGCCGTCAAGGTACCTGTATTCTCCTTTGAAAAGCTCATCAACGTCGACACCGCGCTTGGCCCGGAGATGAAATCGACGGGCGAGGTGCTCGGTATCGCCACGACGCGCGAGGAGGCGCTGTACAAGGGATTGCGCGCGGCGGGCTATAAGCTTCACAAGACGGGCGGCATCTTCATCACCGTCCGTGACCGTGACAAGGCCGAAATCGTCCACGTCGCGCGGAAGTTTTCTGACCTCGGCTTTACCGTTTACGCCACGTCCGGAACGGCCGATTTGTTCCGCAGCGTCGGTATCGAGACGACGACGGTCGGCAAAATCCATGAGGACGACAACAACGGCCTCTCGCTCATTGAAAGCGGCAAGGTGGACTATGTCATCTCGACATCGACGAAGGGACGCCTGCCGACACGCGACAGCGTCAAAATCCGGCGCAAGGCCGTTGAGCGCTCGATTCCGTGCCTGACGTCTATCGACACGGCCAACGCCGTTGCCGACTGCCTGATGAGCAAATACTCACAGCAAACGATTGAACTTGTCGATATCAACAACATGCGCCGCGAAAAGCTTGTGCTGCCGTTTTCCAAAATGCAGACATGCGGCAACGACTATATCTACTTCAACTGCCTCACCGGCTGCAGCATCACGAGCCCGGAGAGCCTCTCCATCCGCCTGTCCGACCGCCATCTCGGCATCGGCGGCGACGGCGTTGTGCTCATCTGCCCGTCTTCTATCGCTGACGCGTCCGTCCAGATTTACAACATGGACGGCACGAACGGCGGCATCGGCGGCAACGCTCTGCGCTGCGTCTGCAAGTACCTCTACGACAATGGCATCGTGCCAAAACGCGATATGACGATTGAAACAAACGGCAAAATCCGCCGGATGCACGTTTTTACGACTGGCGATAAGGTTTCTTCCGTGACGGCGGACATGGGCAAAGCGGTGTTTAACCCGCCCCTCATCCCCGTGAAGCTCGCAGGTGAGCGGATTGTCAGCCACCCGGCGGTGATCGGCGGCAAGCGGTACAGCATCACGTGCCTGTCGATGGGCAATCCGCACTGCGTTGTCTTCCTGCCCGACATCCACAGCTTAGACCTGCCAAAAATCGGCCCGCTGTTCGAGCACCACGACTTCTTCCCAGAGCGCGTGAACACGGAATTCGTCCTCGTTATGAACGAGACGACGCTCTCGATGCGCGTTTGGGAGCGCGGCAACGGCGAAACGCAGGCCAGCGGTACCGGCGCGTGCGCCGCGGCGGTGGCTGCCGTTGAAAACGGCTTCTGCCAAAAGGACACCGATATCACGGTGAAGCTCCTCGGCGGCGACCTCAAGGTCCGTTACACGGATGCGGGCGTTTTCTTAACGGGCAGCGCGCAGAAATGCTTCGACGGCACGGTGGAGATTTAAAATGGCGAAAGCCTCCCGCAAGGGAGGCTTTTTTGATGGGGTGGCGGATGCGTGGACGGGGCGATGTGGGCATCGCCCCCTACGGGGACGGCAGGCAATGACCCTGCGGGCGAATACCGTTCACCCCGACGATGGGCGGCGGACGGCCAATGGCCGTCCCTACGGCATATGATGATCGTCACACTCTATACGCGGGCGGATATGGAATCCGCCCCTACGGAGACGGCAGGGCAATAACGCGGGCAGACACAAGGTCTGCCCGCATGAATTTTCTATAGTTTTGATACAAGCGCCGACGCAAGGACAAATTTTGAACCTTCTTCAGCCTGAACTTTTTTATAAAAATCACAAACTTTACAATTGCTGAATTTTTGCGCAAATGTACCTTGAACCTGCCCTTTGCAATAAGTACCGCTGATAACCCAGCAAGCTCTACCGCCGTTATTCCCGTCATGTATACCGTTTAATACTGCGCTCGTCGAAGCGGGACAAACGCCAAAGTCCTTGACTTTTTCCCCACCCGGCTGTCTGCCGCATTTTTTATATTCCCAGCAATTTGTTTTCATTGTTTTCCTCCCAGATTTATATATCATATAAATTATATCGGAATAGAATTGATTATCATTACTTTTTTGTAAAAATAATTTGTCGAGGAAGGCTTTTGGGCGTATTGGGCGAAACCCATTCCTTTGTGGGGCGGCGGGTGGGTTTTGAAATCCTGACGGCGATCAGTGGATCGCCCGCTTTTTGTAGCGGCCGCCGGTGACATCCGCGACATCATGCACCGTTATGAAGGCGTTTTCGTCCTTTTCGTGCACGATGGCGCGGAGTTTTGTTATTTCAAGGCGTGTTACGACGGAAAAGATGATGCGGTTTTTCTCTTTAGAAAAGCCGCCCTGCCCTTCCCAGACCGTGACGCCGCGCCCCAAGCGCGCCATGATTGCTTCCGATATTTCCTCTGACTGATCCGAAACGATCATCACCGCTTTTGCCTCATCAACACCGTCCAGAATAACGTCGATGGCTTTTTGCGCGATAAAATAGGCCAGAATGGAATACAGCGCCCTATCCCAGCCCAGGATAAACGCCGCAAAAGTAAAAATGACGATATTCATGACCATGACAATCTGACCGACTGATAAAAATGACCTCCTGCTGAGAATGATCGCAATGATCTCCGTCCCGTCCAGCGAACCGCCGCATCGAAGGATGAGGCCGACACCGACGCCCAAAATGATCCCGCCGAAAACAGTAGCTAACAGAACATCGTGCGTCAGGCTCGGCACAGCATGAAAAAGCGTGACAAACAGGGAGAAAACCGCTGTTGAAAACAGCGACGAGACAACGAAGGATTTTCCGATTTGCTTATAGCCAATAAATAAAAACGGTATATTCAGGGCAAACGTATAAACGCCAAGCGGAATAACCGTTAAAAAGCTCGCGATGATCGATACGCCAACGATGCCGCCGTCAATAATACTGTTCGGTACGAGAAAAATATCAAGCCCCGCCGCGGCGAAAACAGATCCAACCGCCAGCAATGCATATTTTAACAACACATGCAACAATTTATTTGCTTCCTTCAAAACGCTTCCTCCTCTTCCTAGTATGACAAATCATACCATAAGCCCAGCCGGTGGCGCAAGCGGCGGTGCTTCTCGTCCGCTTCCCCGCCCCTTGACGACGTGGTATGAAACATGGTATATTACCGGTGTTAGAATATGGTTTTTTCCGGTTGGGCAGGCAGCTGCTTCAAGATTTTAGCTTAATGGGTGGGGAGCTTTAAAAAGCGCCCTGCCTTTTTTCATTTTGTTTAGGCCACTAAAGTTTAGAAAGGACGTGATTGTGATGCTGATTCAGCTTTTTCTGTTGATGCTTGGGCTGGTGCTGATTATAAAAAGCGCCGATATCCTTGTCGATTCCGCGGCAAAGCTTGCGCGGCGGTATGGCGTGTCCACCTTCATTATCGGCATTTCCGTCATTGCCTTCGGCACGAGCGCACCGGAGTTGGCCGTTGGCATCGTGTCGGGCATTTCGCACACCAATCAGCTGACGCTGGGTGACGTGCTCGGCAGCAACATTGCCAACATGGCACTGATTGCCGGTTTGGCGGCTGTAATCTTCCCTATTCGTGTTCATGATTCAGCCGTCCGGCGCGAAATCCCTGTTTTGATTGCCGTTTCGATTTTGCTGGCCGCGCTGATTTTGACGGATGGACGGCTGTCAAGAGCCGAGGGGATTCTTCTGCTGGCGGCATTTGGCGTTTACATCTTCATCATCGCCCGTGACGCTAAAAAATCGATGCAAATCCACATCGACGCCGAGGGAGATATCGACACGGACGGCGATGGCAACAATCTCCCGCCTGAGCCTGCCGATGCCGGTAATCAGAACATCGTGCCGAAGCTTTGGATTTTTTCACTCCTGTCATTATGCGGCCTCTTTCTCGGCGGCAAGCTGACGGTGGATAGCAGCACGCACCTTGCCGAATTTCTCGGTCTGAACCAGACGCTGATTGGTCTGACCGTCGTCGCTATAGCGACGTCAATGCCGGAGCTAATCACAAGCATTGTCGCCGCGCGCAAAAAAGAGCCCGACATCGTTTTGGGTAACTGCGTCGGCAGCAACATACTCAATATTCTGCTCGTCCTGGGCCTGTCCGGCACCATCTCCCCGATCGCTGTACCGGGGAGCCTTGTGTTTGATTTTGGGGTTATTCTCTTTCTGACGCTTACCGTTTTTGCCGTTGCCGCGCTGAAAAAAACAATCCGGCGCCTGACGGGTATTTTTCTGGTGACGGGCTATTTCGTTTACATTGCCGTGAAAGTGATTGGCGCGCTGCGATAAGGCGCGGACGGCCAATGGCCGTCCCAACGGCAAGGCAATAAGCGTGTGTGGCACACGGGTGGGCGGACGGCCAATGGCCGTCCCTACGGCAAGGCAATAAGCGTGTGCGGCAGGCGGGGCGGCCGGACGGCCAATGGCCGTCCCTACGGCAAGGCAATAAGCGTGTGTGACGCATTTTTGCGCATCCCGTATTCCGAAATGGGGTATGGGGCGAAGCCCCATTCATTTATTGGGCGGCGGGTGGGATTTGAAATCGTGACACGGATTCGAAATATTCCGAGCAGCAGTCACGAAAGAATGTATTGACAAGCAAATACTGTTCTGATAATATGATTGAGCGTTCCAAAGACAGCAGGTGGATTCGTCCGTAAGTCCTGCCGAGGACAGCGACAAATTTTTTTGTTTGCTCTATGTCCTTTTGCCTTTGGCACAAGGGCATTTTTTATTTGGACGCGGATTTGACTATCCGGAGGTGAAAAATACATGCCAAACGACAAGGTACTCAGCGAGAAAAAGGCCGTGGTTGAAGCACTGACCGAAAAGCTCAAGGGTGCGGCCGGTGTGCTCGTCGATTACTCGGGCATTACCGTTGCTGAGGACACGGAAATGCGCCGCGCGATGCGCAACGCCAATGTCGACTACGCCGTCGTTAAGAACACGCTTACACGCTTTGCCGCCAAGAATGTCGGTTTCGATGCTCTTGACCCCTTCCTTAACGGCACAACGGCCCTGGCCGTCTCGGCGGACGACCCCGTCGCCCCCGCTAAAATTCTCAGTGAATACGCGGGCAAGCCCAACAGCAAGATTTCCATTAAAGCCGGTTTTGTGAGCGGCAAGCTCATTTCGGCTGCCGAGGTTACCGCACTGGCGGAGCTGCCGCCGAAGGAGGTTCTCGTCGCACAGGTGCTTGGAACAATGATCGCACCGGTCAGCGGCCTTGCAACCGTCTTAAACGCGAACATCCGCGGTCTTGCCGTCGCCCTGCAGGCGATTGCCGATCAAAAATCAGCGTAACATACCCACGCGCCGGTTGCAGCCGCGGCTGGAATATTTAAATGAATTATTATTTGGAGGACATAAAAATGGCCAGTGAAAAAGTTACCGCTCTTGTTGAAGAAGTCAAGAAGCTCACCGTTCTGGAGCTCTCCGAGCTCGTACACGCCCTTGAGGATGAATTCGGCGTTTCCGCCGCTGCGCCCGCTGCCGTTGCTGTTGCCGCTGCTCCGGCTGCCGCTGCCGCTGCCGTTGAAGAGCAGACCGAGTTTGACGTCGTTATGACTGATTTCGGTGCTGAGAAGATCAAGGTTATTAAGGAAGTCCGCGCCATCACCGGTCTCGGCCTTGCCGAGGCGAAGGCCCTTGTCGAAGGCGTTCCCGCGAAGATCAAAGAAGGCGTCAACAAGGAAGAGGCCGAGACACTCAAAAAGCAGCTTGAGGATGTCGGCGCGAAAGTCGAAGTTAAGTAAGACTGTTAAAACAGTCATGTCAAATACCGGGCTTTATGCCCGGTATTTTTCTGTCAACCTGCCCCCCGCCTTTTAACAAGCTTGCAAAAAAAGAGCGCATGACCGGAATACGTCATGCGCTCTTCATTGCTTTGAAGGTCGGCGTGGTGTGCCGCTGTTTTTTCTCTTACCGTCATGATACACGACAGTACTGCCGTGGTCAAGCCTTGTCCCGGTTCCGTAATATTACGGTAACAATCGCTATTTAGCGAAAGCGAAGAAAATCGTTTTTTTCGCGTCGCTTGTGGTGAGGGCGTTCTCCCAAGCTTTTTCATCCTGGTCGCGCCGTGCCGTTTCGGCAAGCACGTCGCTGTATTGACGGCCGGTGCCCGAGAAGTAGAGAAGGTAAACAGTGCCGTCAGCCGTTGTCAGCATCGTATGGTCACCCGATTTGCGCGCGGTGCTGTAAAGCCAGGCATTCACCTCGTCCGGCGCGACGTTTTTCGCGATATTCTCCTGCAGCTTGCTGCTTGCTGTATCTATCTGATCCTTATAGGTCGTTGCAAGCTCTGAGAGCTTGTCGCCCGTGGCGCCGGCCGCCGACCACGCGTCATTGATCGCCGAGGCCGTGTTGGCCGCCGCTTGTTTGGCATCGGAAGCGGCTTTGTCGGCAGCGGCCTGGTCGGTTGTGTCGGGGGACGACGTGTCGGCCGGTTTGACAACGATTTGATTGTAGGTCACGGTCGCATAATGATTGTTAAAGCGACCGACGAAGAGAACGACCTCATAACCGCCCGACGTCTTGACCGCCTCCACATCGCCCGCGCGGCGGCTTGCGTCCTTGAGCCAGTCGACATAGTCTGACGAGAGCGATTTGCCCTGCGTCTCGCTTTTCGTTGAATCGGCCTGTTCATAGGCAACGGGGTCATACGCCTTAGCCTGAGCGATAAAGGATTTTTCACTCTTGATTTTGGCAGCGTATGCCTTTGCCGTCACACCGGCCTCATCAAGCGCGGCTGTCTGCGCTTGCGTATAAGCGGCCTCGTCGCTGTATTGCGACGCGTCAATCGTTGCGGCTTCGACCGTGAAGACGCGATACGTAAACATATCGAGATCGTTTTT
Source organism: Oscillospiraceae bacterium ZGZL (assembly GCA_038405045.1). Lineage (GTDB taxonomy): Bacteria > Bacillota > Clostridia > Oscillospirales > Oscillospiraceae > Sporobacter. The sequence goes on from JBBZIV010000001.1 coordinate 921,444, forward strand.
GTTCTCCTGATAATAGGTCTCCAACTCGTCCGGCGTATAGGTGTAGCTCGTTTTCACATGCTCAGAATAGGAGGAAATGAGCAATGTGCGCTCGGCATTTTTACGGTATGTCTTCTCGTCCATTCCCTTGCCGTAGACGGCTTTGAGGTATTGGTTGAGAGACGTATAGCCATACATCGTATACTGTGCTTTCATCTGGGAAAGCTGGTCGTCAATCTGCTGCTTTTCGTCACTTGAGAGCGTATAACCGGCATTGAGCGCTTCTTTATAAATCTTTGTGTCATTTTTCATTTGCTCCAGCGCCATTGATTCAAAATACGCCGCCCACGTCTCGCCTGTATCCTTATTGTGAATCTGGCTTTTCAGCGACGTCTGCGAGTTGGGCAGGTTGTCCGTCATGCCGGCGTTTGACATGAGTGAATAATATTGCATATAGGCATTTTCAAAATAGTAGTTGAAATCCGCCACGGCGTATTTCACACCGTCCACCGTCACCGCCGGGATTTTTTGCCGCAGGAGGTCAGAGTTAATGAAAATCGCCAACAGAAACAAAACGGCAAAAGCGATGACCGAGTATAAAGCGGTCTTTGTCGTTTTATGAGACTGCTCGTCTTTCCCATTTCGTTTGGCGGCTTCAAAGCCGCTGGCGCTGCGCTTTTTTTTATCCGAAGATGCACTCATACGTCCGTCATTCCTTCTGATATGTAAGATGGTAAAACCGGTATAACGTGGGATATTATACTTGAAAGACGGTGCGCTTTCAAGTTTAAATAAGAGCGGGGAACAATTATTTTACAAATTTCCGGCCGCCGCCGGATTTTTGGGCAAAAAACGACCCCACCGTGCCGTGTAAGCCCATTAAAACCTGCACGACTCGGCAGGTGGGTTTCCTCCTTCAAGTTTCTCTGCTTCCAACATCCATTAACGCGCGGGGCGCAACGGGAGGCCTGCAATTCACCTAAAGAGATCGGAATCCCTTATTTTAAATGTGGGTTTAAAAAGGCTTATCACGAACAAAGCAGGGTGCACGGGCGCAAACGCCCCGACTGCACTATTCTTTTCGGCCGGGCAAGCATCACCCGGCTATTTGACTTTAGCACATTGCCGGTCGTTTTTCAACCGGCAACGCCCGTGTTAAATACTGGCTGCTATTTGAGCTTGTCACTCAGCCTCATCATTGTCGTCACTAAAAAGCTGTTCCAAAAAGCGGCTGTAAACGCGGTCGAGTTCGGCGTCCTCGTCAATAGTTGCGAGAATTTCTTCACCGTTTTCCTCGATGACCTTCAGGATCACCATACCGTAATCGTCGTCTTTCTCATCCATGTCGGCCGGCAGAAACGCCATGTAAAGTGCCCCGTCCAACTCTATTGTATCCAAATGCTCGAGCTCAAATTCATTACCGTCATCATCGGTGACGGTAATAAAGTCACTCCCGTACTGATCGCTCATCGCTGCCTCCGACGTTTAATTTCAGCAATGCAAAACACAGCACAATGCATCACTGTGCTGATATTTTACCGCATAACGCGCGAATATTCAAGAGCCTGCCTGTCCCGTTATGAACTGAAATCTTCTAAAAGCCGCAGGACATCCTCATACGTCTTGGCATCGATCCCCTGATCCAGCTTTTGCCTGTCGACAGCCCGCAGCGACGAAATCTCTATTGTCGTTTCGATCACCGGTGCTTGCCGGTCACTACCAAAAAAAACGGCAACACGGCCATTGTAGGCACCGATGACATAGCGTCCCGTTTCCTGATTGTCCGCCTGAACGGCAGGCGTCCCCGCCGAGGCGTCTTGAATGACGGCCGTTGCCGCCAGGAGGATGAGCATGACAGCCGCGGCTAAGAAAGCAAGGGAAAGAACAGCCCCCCTGAGCCTGATACGCACCATTTTCACGACCTTTCCGGGTGTAATTAAAAAAATTATACCCGGCTCGTCTTTGTGCTAAACGGAAATAAAATAGTTACAAAAAAAATTTGACAAATATGTTACAATGTCTGTAGCATGAGTAAATGCGCATCGACTGCGAGGTGAAGGCCTTGTCTTCAAATAAAAAAGGCAAGACAAATAACAACGATTCAAAAGCTGACGGACGTGCCAAAAATGCCCTCTTTCTAGCCTTGCGAATACTTGGCACACTGCTGCTGATCTTGGTGACGACCACCCTCATTTTTACTTGCATTTTTGCCGTCTACGTGGAGACAAACCTCTCCTCACAAATCGGCATCAGCATGGATGACTTCAAAATGAATCTCTCCAGCACCATTTATTATGAGGACAAGACAACCGGCACATATCAGGAGCTTGTGACGCTGCAGAGCACCGAATACCGAAAATGGGTTGACTATGACCAGATTCCGGCGTATGCCGAAAAGGCTCTCGTCTCGATTGAGGATAAGCGCTTTTATAAGCATCACGGCGTTGACTGGTACAGAACGCTCGGCGCGTTCGGCAACATGTTTTTAAGCCTGCGTGACGGCAACTTCGGCGGCTCCTCCATCACGCAGCAGCTCATCAAAAACCTCACCAACGAAAGTGAGGTCACCGTCCAGCGAAAACTGCTCGAAATCTTCCGGGCGCTGCAGTTTGAAAAGCAGTACAGCAAGCAGCAGATCATTGAATGGTACTTAAACACCGTCACCTTTGGCGGCAACCGTTCCGGCATTGGTGCGGCCGCGGAGTACTATTTCGGCAAAGAAGCGAAGGACCTGACACTGGCAGAGTGTGCCTCGATCATCGGCATCACAAATAACCCGTCCATGTATAACCCCTACATCAACGAGGCCGCCAACAAAGAGCGCCAGGAAAACATCTTAAATCAGATGTATGAGCAGGGGTACATAACAAAGGCGCAGCGCGACGAGGCCATCAGTCAGAAGCTCGTCTTTAAAAACTCCGGCAAAGCAAACCCGAGCCAGGTCACTTACACATGGTTTGAGGACGCAGTAATTGAGGACGTCATCACGGACCTGATGACACTCAAGGACTGCTCTAGACGCGTGGCCGAGGATCTGTTGTTCACGCAGGGTTATAAGATCTATGCAACAATTGACCCCGACATTCAGGCTAAGGTGGACAGTGTCTATCAGGATTTATCCGCCATTCCAAAGGTCAGCGGGTCCAGCCAGCAGATTCAGTCTGCCATTGTGATTGCCGACCCATACACCGGTGATATTGTGGCCTTGGAGGGCGGCGTCGGCGAGAAGCCCGGCAACCGACTTTTCAACCTCGCCACACAGAGCCGACGGCCGCCGGGCTCCTCTATCAAGCCTCTGGCTGTCTATGCCCCAGCGATTGAAAACCACCTCATAACGCCCGAGACCCGCTTTGAAGACAGTGCCGACGTGAAGCTGCAAGGCTCTTCATGGATGCCCAAAAACGACGATTTGAGTTACAGCGGCATTATCACCGTTCGTGAGGCGCTGCGCCGCTCCGTGAACACCGTTGCCGCGCAAATCATGGATAAGCTCACGCCCGACAAATCGTTTGACTTCGTGACGAATAAGCTCGGTATGAATCTTTCACCGAACGACGATGCGTACGCACCGCTGGCCCTTGGCCAGCTGACGTATGGTGTGACAGTGCGCGAGATGGCGGCGGCATACACCATGTTTGACAACGGCGGCGTCAAGACCGATCTGCGGACGTATTCAAAATTGCTGGATTCAAACGGCAACGTGGTTTATGAAAATAAGCCGAAAACGACCGTTGCTATCAGCGACGTGACGGCCTACTGGGTCACAAATATGCTGCAGGACGCGGCGGCGAACGGCACCGGCCATGAGGCGAACCTCGGCTTTATGCCGACGGCCGGTAAAACTGGTACGACGACCGATAAAAAGGACAGATGGTTTGCCGGATATACGCCGTATTACACAGCCGTCGTCTGGACGGGCTTCCCGACACCGGCGACAATGTATGTCAGCGGAAACCCCTCGGCACAGCTGTTTAAAAAGGTTATGAAGCTTATTCACGAAGACCTGCCGTACAAGACCTTCTCAAAGCCCGGTAATACCTATCTCTCGCCGATTCCCGGTGTTGACCCGGCGGTACCCTACATTGTCCGCGGTGTGACGACGGACGGCCAGGTGCTGTACGAAAACACGAAGTCGGGCGTTAAAACACGAGACGTGACGGAGACGGCCGCTGCTGTTGACGGCTACACGATCGTCGGCGCTACGGAAAAGACGCTGACAATTTCAGAAGATTCAACGCTCAATGTTATTGAGTTTACTTACGAGCCTGTCGGTACAACACCGCCGCCGGACACGTCTGAAGAGCCGCCGACATCGCCGTCAACATCACCTGGGACGTCGCCGTCCACCTCCCCAAAGACATCCTCCAAGCCGTGACCTAACATAAAAAAGGAGACGCCCAAGCGTCTCCTTTTTTATTGGTTCTAGATTATTTTACAGCTGCGTCTCCGCGCTCGCGCGTTCGGATGCGGATGGCGTCACGCACATCGGAAATGAATATTTTGCCGTCTCCAACGTCACCGGTATATGCCTTTTCGCAAATTCTGTCAACGAGGGCATCGACCTGATCGTCTACGACGACGATCTCAAGCTTCAGCTTCGGCAGAAAATTATATTCCACCTCAGAACCGCGGACATACTCCTTCCAGCCCTTCTGATTGCCGCAGCCCATGATCTGGCTGATGGAGAGGCCGTTGATATTCATTGTGTTCAGGAGCTCTTTAATCTCTGAAAGCTTTTCCGGCCTGATAAATGCCTCTATTTTTTTCATCGCTTCAACCCCTTTGTCAAAGTGGGTCTATTATATCAGCAGATGTGGCATTATTCAAATCATTTATTTTAGTTATCCATGCCGTTGAAGGCTGGGTATGCCGTCTCACCGTGCTCGGAGAGATCAAGCCCATAGTCCTCGTCACGCGCAGTGACCTTCAGCGGCCCAGCGACAAGGCGGACAATACCGGCAACGACAAGCGTGGCGACTGCTGAGAAAACGATGATGAAGCCGATGGTGAGAAGCTGGCGGACAAAAAGCGTTGTCTCGCCAAAGACGAGGCCGTTCCATTGGATGACCGGATTGAGCGCCTTTTGAGCAAAGAGTCCCGTCGTCAAAGCGCCTAAGATGCCGCCGATGCCGTGGCACCCGAAAACGTCCAGCGCATCGTCATATCCGAATTTCGGTTTGACGCGTGTGATAAAGAAAAAGCTGATGGGGCTGATGAGAGCGCCGATAACGATAGCAGCCCAAATCGGAATAAAGCCCGCACTGTTTGTGACGGCGGCGAGGCCCACGACAAAGCCTGTCGAGCAGCCGACGAGCGTCGGCTTGCCGCTTGTGAGCGTCTCGAGCAGCATCCAGACGAGCATACCGGCAGCGGCCGCCGTGTTCGTCGTCATAAAAGCGCGAACGGCAATTTCGTTGGCGGCACCCGCGCTGCCCGCGTTAAAGCCAAACCAGCCGAACCATAAAAGACTGGCACCCAGGAGCACAAACGGAATATTATGCGGCCTGTATGCCATCTTACCGTGATTTTTCCTTTTGCCGACGAGAATTGCCATGACGAGCGCCGCGATACCGGAGCTGATATGGACAACCGTGCCGCCCGCAAAGTCCAAAACGCCGAGCTTTTGGAGCCAGCCGCCGCCCCAAACCATGTGCGCCAGCGGATAGTAGACGATGACGGACCACAAAGCGGCAAACAAGAGCAGCGGCCCAAATTTCATACGTTCAATCACGGCGCCTGTGATGAGCGCGGGGGTGATGATGGCGAACATCATCTGGAAAATGGCGAACAGCAGATGCGGGATTGTCGGCGCGTAGGGGCCGGGCAGCGCATCAATCCCGTTTAAACCGAAGGCTTTCAATGTGCCGATGAGGCCGCCGATATCGCCGACAAACGACAGCGAGTATCCGATGAGAACCCACAGAATCGAGGCGATCCCCATGATCGCGATGGATGACATGAGCGTGTTGATTGAGTTTTTCCGCCGGACGAGGCCGCCATAGAAAAAAGCAAGCCCCGGCGTCATCAGTAAGACGAGCGCCGACGAAATGAGCATCCATGAAATATCACCTGAATTAAGCATATGTATATTCCTCCCCTAATTGCTTTTGCCATCAGTATTCCGTATGGCAATCGTCAACCAAAGGCGGCAAGACCGGACATGCACACAAAAACACGTCCGGAAAAAAGAAAATAGGAACACAAAGACCGTCGTGACACACGCCACAACAGCCCCTGGCTCCCTTGCCGTCGGCCCCATTGCCTACACAGTATTCAAATGTTTGATTCAATTTATCATATGTTTCGACGAAATGCAAGATTATAATTTAACAATGCAAAAAGGCAGCGGGTAAGACCGCTGCCTTTTAGGTTGTTATCCTTATTTTACGGCGTCGAGGCCGCGCTCGCGGGTACGGATGCGGATCGCATCACCCACATCGGAGATGAAAATCTTACCGTCGCCAACATCGCCGGTGTGGGCGATATCGCAAATCTGGTTCACGATATCCTCCGCTCGTTCGTCGCAGACGACCATTTCAAGCTTGATTTTCGGCAGGAAGTTATAATCTACTTCTGTCCCGCGGACAAACTCCTTCCAGCCTTTTTGCTGGCCGCAGCCCATAATCTGGCTGATGGACAGACCGTTTAAATTGAGTGAATCAAGATGCGCCTTGATCTCCTCGAGCTTTTCCGGTCTGATATAAGCTTCAATCTTTTTCATATTTGAGTCCCCTTTTCCTTTAGTCCATGCCGTTGAAGGCAGGATATGCCGTTTCACCGTGCTCGGCGCTGTCAAGGCCCATATCCTCGCTCTTGGCGGCAACCTTGAGGCTGCCCGCTACGAGCTTGGCGATACCGGCGGCAATCAGCGTACCGGCAACGGCGATGACGATTGTCAGGCCGATGGCAGCCAGTTGCCGGACAAAGAGGTTGACGTCACCAAAGACGAGGCCATTCCACTGCGCCGCCGAATTGATGGATGTCTGTGCGAAGAGGCCTGTCGCGACTCCGCCCCAGATACCGCCGATGCCGTGGCAGCCGAAGACGTCCAGCGCATCGTCATAACCGAATTTCGGCTTGACAACACTGATGAAGAAGTAGCAGATCGGACTGACCAAAGCGCCGATTATGATGGCTGCCCAGATCGGGACAAAGCCCGCGCCCGGCGTGATGGCGACGAGGCCGATAACGAGACCTGTTGATGCACCGACAAGCGTTGGTTTGCCGTTTTTGACAACTTCAATGACAAGCCAGGAAACGAGGGCGGCGGCAGCAGCCGTATTTGTTGTCATAAACGCATGGATGGCAAGGCCGTTGGCCGCCAGCGCGCTGCCCGCGTTGAAGCCGAACCAGCCGAACCATAAGAGCGCGGCACCCAGAAGGACAAACGGGACGTTATGCGGATGATACGTCGCTTTGCCGAAGTTTTTACGTTTACCGAGTAAAATCGCCAAAACGAGCGCCGAGACACCGGAGCTGATGTGGACGACGTCGCCGCCGGCGAAGTCGACGGCACCGAACTGGAAGATAAGACCGCCGCCCCAGACCATATGCGCCAGCGGATAGTAGACAATGATCGACCAGACTGTTGTGAAGACGACGAGTGCGCCGAATTTCATGCGTTCAGCGATGGCACCTGTAATGAGCGCCGGTGTGATGATGGCAAACATCATCTGGAAAATGGCGAAGCTGAGCGTGTTTGGAAACGGCAGTGTCATATCTTTGAGCGTATCGAAGCTCATGCCGAACCATTTCAAATCGCCGATGATACCGCCCGTATCGCCGTGGAAGGAGAGCGTAAAGCCGATGAGAACCCATAACAGCGAGGCAATGCCCATCAGGATGACAGAGGACATAATCGTGTTGATGATGTTTTTGCGTTTGACGAGCCCGCCGTAGAAGAACGCGAGACCTGGGGTCATAATGAGAACGAGGGCTGACGAGGTCAGCATCCAGGAGACGTCGCCGGAATTGAGCGTCATAAAAACCACTTCCCTTTTACATTTTTACGGCAAAAAGCCGCTCGATTTTCAGCGTCAGAAAACGGGCGGCAAGCAAACACATATGTACACCTTTGTTTGTTAAGCCCCTGTTTTCATCAGCAGGCTGATGAAAACAGGGCCTCAGACGGCAAGAGGCTGTCCCGCACGGTCGGAAGCCTTTACTTTTTACGCGCGCTGAAAAAGTAAAGGCCGCCGACTGCAGACGGTTACCCTTGCAGTCTTCGGCCCCATTGCCTTACACATCTTAAATTTGATGATACTATAACATACGGTACTGTAAAATGCAATATGCAATTTTAATGTTATTCTCCTGCATTTTTCCGCCGTCTTTTCAGCAGCTTGACGATTTCATACCACAAAACGGACATAGCTGCAAGCGCCAATGCGAGAAGAAGTGAGCCGGGTGACAGCGGTGCAAGCTTTAATAACGTGTTGAGCGGTGTATATAAAATGACGGCGATCATCAAAAGCACGCCGAGCTGCGACGCCCATACAATTTTATCGCCCGCCATCCGCCGCGCAGACGCCAGAAAATGGTCGCGCTCGGAGCTGTTGACGAAAACGAGAAAGAGATTGGCAAGCATGAGGACGACGAGACCTATTGCGCGCGCCTCGGCGGCTTTCCCGGGGGCGGAGAGAAGTGTTACATAGAATGCGCCAAAAGAGGCCGCAAGGATAACAAGACCCTGCATAATGCTTTTGAGAAGGCCCCTGCCCGTTATCAGTTTTTCCTGCGGGCTGCGCGGCGGGCGGTCCATAACGCTCGTTTCCGCGGGCTGCCGTTCTAAAACGACGGAGCATGTCGGATCAATAATGAGCTCCAGGAGCACGACGTGGAGCGGCAGAAGCAAGAGACTCTCGGGGGCAATGCCGAGCATGGGGCCCAGAAGCGAGGAAAACGCGATGGGGATGTGAATTGTGAACACATAGCCAACCGCTTTACGGATATTGTCGTAAATCCGGCGTCCGTCGTGCACGGTGTCAACGATTGTTGAAAAGTTGTCGTCCAGCAAGATCAGGTCGGCCGCCTCACGCGAGACCTCGCTTCCTCGGCCACCCATGGCGATGCCGATGTCGGCGTTTTTCAGTGCTGGGGCGTCGTTGACGCCATCACCCGTCATGGCAACGATATGGCCATTTTCGCGGAACGCTTGAACGATACGCATTTTATGCGCCGGAATGACGCGCGAGAAAAGGCTGACCGTTTTGACCTGTTCGCGAAGGTCAGCGTCGCTCATGGCGTCGAGCATATCGCCTGTGATGATCTGATCGCTGTTTGGGATGCCCACCTGCCGCGCGATAGCCGACGCCGTGATGCCATTATCACCCGTAATCATGACGACGCGGATACCTGCCCTGTTGCACACGGCAATATCCCGCGCGACATGCTCCCGCGGCGGGTCGTATAAGCCGACAAGGCCGTTAAAACGGAGTGTGCTGGCGGTGAGACTCTCTGGTATCTCCGCAATGTCGTCGTATTTGGCCGAAGCGACGGCGATAACGCGCAGCCCCTCCCCCGACATCTCGCAGAGCTTGCGCTCGGCGTCGCGTCGCGCGGCGTCGCTGAGGTCACAGAGCGCTAAAAGGCGCTCCGGCGAGCCTTTGGCGGCAAGGATGATTTCACCCTCGTGGCGCCAGACGTGGCCCATCATTTTCAGTTCATTTGTAAACGCGAACTCAGTTAGGAGCGCGTCACTAAAGAGATGCTCCTTCGTGATACCGAGCTTCTGGCAATGCTCTAAAAGCGCGTTCTCCATCGGATCATACGCGTCCGTCTCGCACCCGAGCCCTGCAATTTCGCACAATGGCACCGTGTCGCTGTCGGGCGCCCAAGTTTCACGGACCGTCATTTTGTTTTGCGTGATGGTGCCTGTTTTATCGACACAGAGGACAGACACGGCACCCAGCGTCTCAACAGATGGGAGTCTGCGGACAAGGGCGTTATTTTTGGCCAGACGCCACGCGCCCATCGATAAAAACACCGTGAGGATGACGGGGAACTCCTCCGGGATCATCGCCATGGCCAGTGTGACACCGGACAAAAGGCTCTGGATGAGGCGCGGGACAAGGGGGATATCAGGGATATTGATATACGTTGCCGCGCCAACAAGTGCAAACAGAATGGCGGCAATGCCGGCTGAGATTTTAACAATGGACGATGTTTGCTTCTGGAGCGGCGTTTTCTCCTCCCGGGCAGCGGTGACTTGGGCGCCAATTTTGCCGTATTCTGTCTCCATGCCGATTTTTTCGACATAGACGGCGGCTGTGCCCTGAGTGACGAGCGTCCCGGCGTAGACGGCGTCGCGCCGCCAATAGTCGCCGTCAGCTGTATCAGCGATGCACACTGTCTTCCAGACAGGCACCGACTCGCCCGTCAGCGTCGACTCGTCGACACACAGATCGCTGCAGCGTATAACGACGCCGTCGGCCGGCACCTTGACGCCCTCGTGCAGAAGCATCACGTCACCGGGGACGAGGTCAACGCTGAAAATCTCTGTCTCCACGCCATCCCGGATGACGGTGACGCGGGGTGCGGAGAGATTTTTAAGGGCGGCAAGCGTTTTATCTGTCTTCCACTCTTGGATGATATCAATACTGATGATGCCAAGGACGAAGACGAGCATGATGGCCCCGTCACGCGCTTCGCCAAGCAGGAAATAGATGGTCGACGCAACGAGCAGCAGAACAAACATCGGCTCTTTGACGATGCTAAAAGCCTTTGCGGCAAAGCTTTCATGCTTTTCCGCCTGCAATGTGTTTTTCCCGTACCGCTCCCCAAGCGCGGCGGCTTCTCGGCTTGTAAGGCCATTAAAACGATCGCTCTTGTGTGTCATATAAGTCCCCTCCATATGCTTTCGCAGATTTTGTTGGCTCAATGGCATTTGTCTCAAGACGATAAAAAAACACATCTGTGAGACATACACTGTCCCACAGATGTGTTTAAAATCATCTGCTGCCGCGTTTGCGGCCCAGCCCCACGAGCCGAATGGCCCGTCGCCTGCTCAGTTTGTACTGCCTGTTGAACATTCTGTTGTCGGAATGCGCAGGTCAATGCAATTTTTAATGGGGCTATTATAACCTTAAAATGGGGCTTTTGTCAAGCGGTTCTATTTGCTCGTGCTAATGCGCATTTTGTAGAAGGAGCGCCAGACAAAGACGAGCGCGATGACGATGAAGACACCGCCGATGTACGGTGCGATGGAACGGAAGGCGTCACTCAGGGCGATTTCCATCGCGAGAAGGCCGAAGAGCGTTGTGAACTTGATGATCGGGTTTAAAGCAACGGAGGACGTGTCCTTGAAGGGATCGCCGACCGTATCGCCGACGACGGTCGCGTCATGCAGCGGTGTGCCCTTTTCGTCCAAGTCAACTTCAACGACTTTCTTGGCGTTATCCCAGCAGCCGCCGGCGTTGGCCATGAAGATGGCCTGGAAGAGCCCGAAGACGGCAATGGAGATGAGGTAGGATACGAAGAAGCTGACGGGGTTGTTGTTGGCGCCGGAGGGCGCGGAGAAGAACGCAAACGCCAAAGCGAAGCTGAAAATGGCAATGAAGATGTTGAACATGCCCTTCTGCGCGTACTGTGTGCAGATTTTGACGACTTCCTTGGATTTCTCCGTGGCAGCCGACTGGCTGGCGTTCTCATCGAGCTGGATGTTGGCCTTGATGTACTCAACGGCTCTGTACGCGCCTGTGGAAACAGCTTGCGTGGACGCGCCGGTGAACCAGTAGACAACGGCGCCGCCGCAGAGGAAGCCGAGAATGGTGAAGGGGTTTAAGATATTCAGGATTTCCGACGGGTTGACGCCGAGGACATTCTGGATAACGAGAATGAGGGAGAAGATCATCGTCGTCGCGCCGACGACGGCCGTGCCGATCAAAACGGGCTTGGCTGTTGCCTTAAAGGTGTTGCCCGCGCCGTCGTTAGCCTCAAGGTAATGCTTGGCCGTCTCAAAGTCGGGCTTGAAGCCGAAGTCTTTCTCAATTTCCTTGTCGACATCGGGGATGCTTTCAATGAGGGACAGCTCGTAGACCGACTGCGCGTTATCCGTCACAGGGCCGTAGCTGTCGACGGCGATGGTGACAGGGCCCATGCCCAAGAAGCCGAAGGCGACGAGGCCGAAGGCAAAGATGGAGGGAAAGATCATAACATCGCCAAGGCCCTTGCCGCTGAAGAGATAGGCCACAAACATGAGCGCAAAGAAGACCATACCCTGCCAGAAAGCGCTGAAGTTACCGGCAACGAGACCGGAGAGAATGTTAAGGGACGGGCCGCCCTCTCTGGAGGCGGTGACAGTCTCCTGAACGTGTGTCGATTTCGGGCTTGTGAAAATCTTCGTGAATTCGGGGATGAGCGCCGCACCAAGCGTACCGCAGCTGATGATGGACGCAAGCACAATCCACAGATTCGCCTTTTCAGCCCCGACAGCCGAGTTCGGCCCGATAACGAAGTAGCTGACGGCATATGTGACGAGAATTGAGACGATCGAGGTGATCCAGACAAGATTCGTCAGCGGTTTTTCAAAATCAAACTCCTCAGCTTTGCTGTAGGCGGCCTTAGAGAACGCCTTATTGATGTAGAAAGAAACGACGGAGGTGATAAGCATGAGAACGCGCATGATGAAAATCCAAAGCAGGAGCGTCGCCTGCAATTCCGGCTTGACAGCAAGCGCGATAAAGGAAACGAGCGCAACGCCCGTGACGCCGTATGTCTCAAAGCCGTCCGCCGTGGGGCCAACGGAGTCGCCGGCATTGTCACCCGTGCAGTCGGCGATGACGCCGGGGTTGCGCGGGTCATCTTCCTTGATTTTAAAGGCAATCTTCATGAGGTCGGAGCCGATGTCGGCAATCTTTGTGAAGATACCGCCCGCGATACGCAGGGCGCTGGCACCGAGGGATTCGCCGACCGCAAAGCCGACAAAGCAGGCACCGGCGAGGTTGCGTGGGACAAAGGTGAGGATAAAGAGCATCATGATGAGCTCGACGGAAACGAGCAGAACGCCAATGCTCATGCCCGCGTCAAGCGGGATGTTTAAAAGCTTTAAGGGCTTTTTCTCAAGGGACGCAAAAGCCATACGGCTGTTGGCCAGCGTGTTCATCCGAATGCCATACCACGCGACGCCATAGGAGCCGAGAATACCGATGACCGTCCAGACAAGGATCAGAAGAACATCGCTGAAGCTCTTGTTCTGAAGGCCGCCGAAGTAGAACGCGATGCAGGCACCGATGATCAGCAGAAGGATGGCAATGAACTTGCCCTGCTGCACAAGATATGTCTTGCAGGTTTCAAAAATGGTGTTCGAAACCGCAAGCATGGATTTATGCGCCTTGATTTTTCGAACTCTCGAGAATTGATAAAAACCGAAAAGCAGACCTAAAACACAGATGACCATGCCGATAATAAGTATGGTGTTGCCGTTGACCTGACCGAAGAACTTGGATTCGGCCAAATCAGGAATGTGCAGATCCGCTTCGCTGGCAAACGCAACCGGTGACAATGCCGTCAGCAATGCGCCGATCATCGTTGCAAGCGACGCCTTTAAGAGCTTGCTTGATTTGACCCATTTCTTTAATAGAGTCATTTTTCTACGTCCTTTCATCTAAAGCTTTCATCTGCACCCATCTTTTTCAATGCGCGCAGACCTGCAATACAGCTTTTCACGCAAAACGATCCCTCTCAATGAATCCTCTGCCTTCACCCGGGCTGATGCTGTGATTAAGCCATCAAATATATTAACAAATTGTTATGGAATGTACAAGATAAAAATACAGAATTCCGGCTGGCTCTTCAAAATTAGATTTTTTGTACAATATTCATGACCATGTCGGCACAGCAATTGAATATTTATTCGCAACAATTTGAAATAAGAGGAAAATCGCCTGTTTAATTAAATTTGATTTTGATTTAACAGCTTGACGATTGCCTTTCTTCCCGTACGGTTTACAATGAAGGCGAAGGAGAGAGAGACATGTTTAATTTAACCGTTCATCCGACCGGTAGTACGCTTGAAAATCAGCTGGCCGACATCATGCGTGCTTCGAACATCCGAATCGTTTTTCAGCCGATAATTTCCCTGCGGGACGGCACGATTCTCGGCTACGAGGCACTGAGCCGCGGGCCGGAAGGATCACCGCTGCAAAATCCGGATGCTTTATTCAGTGTTGCTACCGAATGCGGGAAGCTTTGGGAACTTGAACAGTTGTGCCGGACGAAGGCATTGGAGGCTGCGTACGAGAAAAGCGATACTCATAAGCTTTTTTTAAACGTCAACCCTCAGGTCATTCACGACGAGAAATTTAAGCTCGGCTTCACAAGAGAGTATCTTAAAAGCTATAACATCGACCCATCAAACATTTTTTTTGAAATATCCGAAAAAAATGCCGTCGGCGATTTGAGTGGCTTTAAGAAGACCATCGACCACTATAAAAATCAGAACTACAAAATCGCCATAGACGACGCGGGGGCCGGTTATTCGGGCCTGAATCTTATTGCCGACGTTCACCCGCATTTCATCAAGCTCGACATGAATCTCGTCCGCGATGTCGACAAGGACGCCTATAAAAAGTCACTCGTGAAGAGCCTTCATGACTTCTGCGCACTCACAAACGTCTTTTTGATCGCCGAGGGTATCGAGACGGAAACAGAGCTTCGGACGCTGATTGAAATCGGTGTGCACTACGGGCAGGGTTATTACATACAGTATCCGTCGAAAGAGATGGCGGAAATTGCCGCGCACGTCGTCTCAACGATTCACACATGCAACGCGCAGAAAAATCATCAGTACCGCACTGTAACGAATTATTATATCGGCAATCTCAGCTGTGAAGGGATCACCGTGCCGCCAACCCACTTTGCCGGGGACGTGTATGAGTATTTTCTGAGGGATGACAATCTGATGGGCGTTACTGTTGTTGACGACGGCATGCAGATTCTAGGGTCGGTATCCCGTTCGCGGATTGAACACAGAATGAGCGGCCAGTATGGCTTTAGTCTCCATGCCAAGAGGCCTGTCACACACATCATGGATGATGTGCCGCTTGTGACAGAGCGCACAACATCCATCGATATTGTCTCCAAGCTTGCCATGTCTCGCCCCAGAAAAACACTGTACGATTTTATCATCGTCGTCGAACACGGCAGGTACCTCGGCACCGTGACGATCAAGGACTTGCTCGAAAAGACGATGGAAATCGAAATTTTTAACTCCCGGCAGCTGAATCCGCTCTCCGGCCTGCCGGGCAATCAGGCCATCGAGCGGACTTTTGAGCATTTTATCTCTTCGGAAGAGCCATACACCATCCTATACATTGATTTGGATAATTTCAAAGCGTTTAACGATACATATGGGTTTGCAAACGGCGATCGTGTGATTCAGTTTGTGGCTTCGCTGTTATCAGAGATTGTCCCCGCCGCCTGTTTTGTCGGCCACGTCGGGGGCGACGACTTTGTGGCCATGCTCAGTACCTGTGACGCGGACGATGTCTGCCAGACGTTTATCAGCCGGTTTGACGCGGGCATCCTCGCCCACTATTCCGAGGCTGATCTCAGCCAAGGCTTTATTGTGACGAAAAATCGCAAGGGTGAGGACGAACAGTATCCGATTATGAGCGTCTCTGTGGCGAGCGTCAGCAATCAGACAAGGTTGTTTGCCAGTATGCAGGAGCTGGCCGAATACGCGAGCGCGCTGAAAAAACAATGCAAGCTCATTTGGCGCAGCTGCCATATCAAGGGCTGAACGCGACGCGCAGCGCCCATACAAAAACAATACTTAATATCGGCAGAAGACACGACAACGCCGGGCTAAATGCCCGGCGTTTTGCAGAGCCTTCGCAAGCTCTAGTTAACAGTATTTTTCTATGCCTTAGTGGCGGGGATTTTGCGCAACCTTGAGGATGGCCTTTGTCGCCTCCACCATGATGTCTGTATGGTTTGACACCTTTGTTGTGGTGATCCCTGTTAGAAGCGCCCCTTTTTTTGTTGTGACATACTTCGGGCGCAGCTCGTTGAGCGCTAAGGCGCACGCGTCTGCAAAGCAGACGGGGCAGCGGCAGACATCCAGCTCCTCCATCGTTTTCTTGACGCACTGCTTGACGAATTCCTCATTAATATTAACAGGCTCCAGATCTCCATGTTTGGTGTCGGCTTCGTGTCGGTCCATAATGTGCCCCCTGTTATGACTTGTTTTGTCTATTATAACGCCAATTTCGGCGCGCGTAAAGACCGGTGTTAGCCGACGCCCAAAAGCGCCCTGGCATTTAAAACAAACAGGCTGTCGGCTTCCTTTTGACCAAGGCGCGCAACCGTTTTGTCATACGCTTTGCCGAGGAGAGGCTGACGCGTCGTCAGATTATGCCCGTCACTGGCGATAAAGTCGACGGCGGGTAGCAGCTCCAGCACCCATCGACCAAGGCGGCCGGTGCGCAGCACCGTTTCGGCATTGACCTGCAGACGGCACCCCATGGCTTTCAGAGCAAAAAGACGCCCCATGTCTTCCCGGCGGCTTAACAGGCGCTCGCAATGCGCCACGACGGGGATAAAGCCGTTTAACAGCAATGCTTCAAGCAGCGCCCGCGCCTGCGCCTGGGGCATCAGCGGGCTGATTTCAGTGAGGACACATCGGCTTTGCGCGAGCGTGGGGCACGCGCCGCTTAGAAGGGCGGGCAGCAGCGCCTCTGTGAGACGGCACTCCGCGCCGAGTTCAAGCGTCAAATCGGGCAGGTTTTCCCGAAGGCGTGCGCGCAGCGCCTGAAGACGTGACACCAGCATAGCCCGCTCTGTTGAACCGCTCCAATGCGGCGTTGCAATGACGGTATGGACGCCGTCCTGCCATGCGGCACGGAGCATCTGTAGCGATTCCTCGATTGTTTTTGCGCCGTCATCCACGCCGTAGAGAACATGGCAGTGAATATCCGTCACGGCGCTACCGTCTGCTTTTACGGCGCGTCTCGGTGCCGCCATAATAATAGTTCTTCGGATTGATGCGCATATTGGTGAGGATCATGCCCATCAGCTTAACGTTGACTTTGTCAAGGCTGCGCTTGGCTTCCTTGACGAGCGACCTGTTCGTCGATTCCATCGCGACGACAAAGAGTACTTTGTCGACAATCCGGGAGATGATGACCGTATCCGAAACGTTGAGGACGGGCGGGGCGTCAATCAGGATGTAGTCGTACTTTTCCCGGGCCTCGTCAATGACGCGCTTAAACGCCACGGAGGATAACAGCTCCGTCGTCATGGACGTCATGCGGCCGGCTGTTAAGATGTCAAGCCCGGGCACATCAATGGCGTGCTGAATGGCCTCGGCCAGGGCATACTTGCCGTAAATAATGTCGGACAGGCCAGGCAGCATGTTTATTTTGAAGGTTTTAAAGAGATTTGGGCGGCGGAGATCACAGTCAATAAGGAGAACCTTTTTATGCTCTTGCGCCATGGCGATGGCAAGATTGCAGGACGTTGTCGTCTTCCCTTCCGAGCCGACGGAGCTCGTGAGCATGATGACCTTGTTCCCGTCTTCCTTCGTCATGTAATTAATGTTCGTTCGGAGCATTTTAAAGCTCTCGGACAGGTAGGAGTTCGGCTCCGTAATCGTCACAAGCCCTTTGTTATAATTGCTTTTCTCCTCTTTAAAGCGCGGAATAATAGCAACAACGTCCAGCTGGAGCTCGTTTTCAACCATCTCCTGGCCTGAAAACGTATCACTGAACAGCTCGTGCAGATAAATAAACAGTAAACCGACGACAAGGGCGATCACGGCAGCGAGCACCGTTATGATATTAACGTTGGGTGAAACGGGCTCTGCCGGAATCGTCGCGCGGTCGACAATCTGAATGTTTTCAACCTTGACGACTTCCCCTGCGACTGAGACAAGCTGGACGGCCATGGCGTTGGCGACTTTATATGCCAGTTCCGGGTCCTCGCTTGAGAAGGCGACCGAGAAGAGACGCGACGTGTCGAGCACGTCAAGCTTAAGGGCTTTTTTAAAGTCCTCAAAATCCATTTTTATATTCAGGCTACTCATGACGGGGTCGATAACGCGGTGGGAGTTGGCAAGCTCTTTATAATCGACAATTAGCTGGCTCGACGCCTCCATATCCGACAAGGTAAGGTTTTGAGACGACCCCTGCTCCTGACCGATGAACATCGTCGTTTGCGCCTGATAAACTTTCGGAATAAAATTAGCGCTGATAATTTGCGCTGCCGCCGCTGCTAAAACAACGAAAGCCAGAAGGGCCCAGCCCTTCTTGAGCACGTTTTTCACCGCCTGTTTTAAATCGACCTGCTGATTCATAACAAAGCGCCCCAATCTGACGTGATCGCGCGGCACAGCCGCACGCGCGTGTGCATCCGACGCTACCTGTAAATATCGGCATATTTTGCTCTTTTCTGAAGCACCGGACAAAATAATCTTATCACAGGATACAGAAAATATCCAGTTTAATCAAACGGCCGTATATCTGACAGAACAGGCGCATCGGAAACACGACAGAAAAACGCCGGGCATTTAAGCCCGACGTCTCCCCGCTTTTTTGTCGTTTGTATGAGGGTTTATTTATGTTCAGGCGACGGTTAATGCGTCACCACCGAGATAATCACCGCTCACATTGGCTTTAAAGACACAGCCGCTGCCAATAACGACGGTGCTCATGCCGCCTGAAAAGCCAACCGTCAGGCCGAAGCGCTGTGTTTTGTCCGCGAGGGTATTGCTGAAGGTGCAGCCATTGAAAAAGACGTTTGTGATTGTTTGCGTGCCGTCGCAATTGTCCACACGGACACCGTCAACGTTGTTTGCGGCGGCGGCGCTGTTGTTCGTGAAGGCGCAGGCTGTGAAGACGATGTTGTTAACGCCTGTCTGCTGATCATTGGTCACAAGGGAGACGCCGCGATCACGATTATTATTCACCGTCATATTTTCAAAGGTGACGTTGGCGGCGTCGCGTGGGATGTTGATGCCGGTGTAATTATTGTTAACAGTGGTGCCAGTAAAATGGAGGTTTTCCGCATTTTCGATGTAAATCCCCGCGTCCTCGTTATCGGACATGTTGCCGCCTGTGACGGTCACATCCTTGATGCGCTCGAGCCAGCCCATGATCTCAAGGCCGGAGCCGGCGTTACCGGTGCAGACCGTGTTTGTGATGGTGACGTTTGCAACGACCTGACCTTCATTCGGCTCCAGGTCAATACCGGCTTCCGGCGCTGTACCCTGTGTGTTTTTGAAGGTGCTGTTCGTCACCGTGACGCCCGTTGCGTTTGTGATGGACAGGCCCTGACGCCTGTTGTTGTCCGCTGTGACGCCCTCAAGGCGGATATTCGTAACAGCGGTCCCGCCGCCGAGATACAGGCCGTCGCCCCAGCAGTTCGTGATTGTTATATTTGTGACGGCCACGTTATTGGCACCGTTCTCAATGAGGATGCCCATACCCCACTCCCCGCTTGTCCCGCGGTGCGTGTCGCGGTCGCCGACGATTTTGCCGCCCGTCACCGTGACGCCGGTGACGCCGCTGATGTCAAGAACGCTGTAGTTGGCGCTGGCCGTCGGCAGGGCCTGCAGGATGGCGTTATCAGCCAGCTTGAGCGTCTGATTGGAACGAAGCTTTAAGGAGATATCAACATTGATATAATAAGTGCCGCCCGGGACATAGACGTTTTGGCTGCTGTTCAGCGCTTTTTGGATGGCGGCGGTGTCATCTATTCTGTCGCTCCCCTTCGCGCCGTAATTCGTCACGTCTGCGGCGGACGCGGGAGCCGTTGCCGCCGCCTTGGCGGTGTTCGGTGCATATTTAGCCGCGAGGGTGTTGAATCCCAAAAGGCCCGCTGTGAGGACAGCGGCGAGAATAACGACTGCTGTTTTCCTGAGTTTCTTTCCGTTCATGATGATAACCCCTTTTACAGGCTCTGCAAGCAGAGCACACGGCAACCGGCTGTCATAACCTTTCGGCCTTAGACCCTTGGCTTTGCGTCCTTGCCTTTCGGCAAGTTTGCGATTTAGGTATCTTTGCTTTTTGAAACAAAAAAGTTCCGTCTGCGGCTGCGCAGACGGAACTCGTAATCGTGAGTCCATCACTTCGGCAACCGGCTGTCATCACCGCTCGTGCGGTATTAGACCCTTGGCTTTGCGTCCTTACCTTTCGATAAGTTTGCCTTTTCGGTTTTTAAATATAAAAAGCCCCGTCTGCGGCTGCACAGACGGGGCTCAATAGACTAATCCCATCACTTCGGCAACCGGCTGTCATCACCGCATAAGCGGCCTTAGACCCTTGGCTTTGCGTCCTCACCTTTCGGTAAGTTTGCCTTTTCGGTTTTTTATAGCTTCATAATAGCACAAAAAATCGAATTGTCAAGAAAATTTCAATAATTTGCCGAAAAAAATCGATCTGGATGACATCGTCAGGAATAAAACTTTTCCCGTTTGAGTTTGCGGCAGTAAACGGCGATTTTGCCGAGCAGGCTTTTGCCGATAACGACCTGATAATAGCTCTTCGGCACACCGCCGAAACCAAGCTTAAAAGCGTCAACGCCATTGGGTGCGGTGACGCTTGTGACGCCGCCCCAGTCGTATGACTGGTAGCCACGCTCTTTGAAATAGCACAGATCACACCAGTGGAGAAATTTATTGGCCATGCCGATGGTGTTGCGGTCCAACGCCGGAAGCCTGAAATTTGAAACGGAATGGAGGCAGCGGGACGACGCGCCGTCCGTGACATACAGATGTTGGGCCAACACATCCTCACCGCGGTACGCCATTGTAAGCACGAGGCTGCCGTTTTTTTGATAACTCTTTAAGGCACTGTCGTTCAGGCGGATACCAACGCCCTTGAGGTTGGTAAATACTTTAAATTGGCGTTTGAATTCTTCCAGAATGCCGGGCTCGGCAGCCATATCCCGCGATGATATGACCCTGAACATCACACCGTCTTTTTCGGCCTTACGGATCTGGCGCTTATAACCATGCACCATGCGATCAAAAAGCGCCTCCTGAGGCTGTGTTAAATCGGTAATCAGCGAGTGCTGCAGGCAAAAAAGGCAGCCGGGATAATCATATGTATCGATGCCGTGTAAAAAAACAAGGTCACCATGGCTTTTCCGTGCGGCGCTCGGCGCGTCCTTGCAAAACCAGAGCGTATTGATTTTCAAACCGCACTTGCTGTAAATCGTATCGACCATAAAAGCTCCTTTTGTTTATATCTCTATTCTTAAGGAAACTTCTGTACACTGATTTGAAAGATTCTTCGCTGCGCTCAGAATGACAGTGGCCTGCGCAGAAAGACAAAACGGGTTTCGCGCGTTACAAAATGACGCCGACGGCGTCTAAAAGGCTCATGCCGTCACCGACTTGCAGCGTTTGGCAGCCGACGGCCTGCCCGGCCGCCACGTCGCGCGGGCCGTCACCGATCATATAAGAGCGCCGAAGGTCGATATGATAATCCTCGGCGGCCTTTAAAAGCATACCCGGCTTCGGCTTGCGGCAGGCGCAGTCGATTTTCAGCGCCGGTACCTCCCCCACAAACCCGGCATCGGGATGGTGCGGACAGTAATAGATGGCGTCAAGATATGCGCCTTGTCGGCCTAAAAGCGTTTCTAGACGGTTATGAATGGCGCGGAGACCGTCTTCCGTCACGTCGCCGCGTGCGACGACGGGCTGATTCGTCACAAGGATGGCGAGATACCCGCTTTGATTAATTTTTCGGATCGCTTCGGCGGCACCGTCCAGCAGCACGAGCGCATCGGGCTGTGTGACGTACCCAGCGGCGCTGTTTATCGTCCCGTCGCGGTCTAAAAAAACAGCTTTTTGACTGTTTCGGAGATTCCGGGCCGCAATGAGGCCGCGCTGGATGTCGCGCGTGACCTGTTCGAAGCGCTCGGGCGTGCCCATATCCTTGGCGTATTCGGTAGATGCGTAAGCAAAAAGCGCGCCTTCTCTAATCAGCGGGGCGAGCAAATCACGGTCGAGGTCTGTTTTTTTCAGTGCCGTGAGGCTCTGGAGCGCGCGGGGGGACAGGATGTGGATACCGGCGTTGACCCGGTTGGGGCAGTCGCCCCGCGTATCCTCGCGGTGCAGCCATGCTTGAACGGCACCGCTGTCGTCGGCAATGACAAGGCCGCTGTCATACGGGTGGTCGTTCGGATGTGTGAATAGCGTCGCCGCGCCGCCTTTTGCGCGGTGAAACGATAAAAAGCGCTGCAGATTGATATCGAAAACGATATCCCCGTTTATGAGGAGAAAATCGTCTGTCAGCGTGTCTTTTAAAAGAAACAGCGCGCCTGCCGTACCGAGGGGCTCTTCTTCTTCAAGATAAGTAATCGTGACGCCAAAGAAGTCTCCGGTGCCGAAATAGTCGCGGATGACGCGCCCGAGATGGCCGATAACGAGGATGATTTCCGTAATGCCCTCGCGTTTTAACGCGGCCAGTTGGTGCTCAAGGATTGGCTTTTGGAGAATTCGGATCATCGGTTTCGGTACGTCCGGCTGCAGGGATGCGATGCGCGTGCCCTTCCCACCGGCCATGATAACAGCTTTCATTGTAACCTCTCTATGAGCGCTTATCGGTCAGGCGCCAAACAACTCGTTTTCAACGGCCAGACAAAACAGGTGGTACGCCGGTGTATGCAGATTTTGAACACGGAATGCGTCCTTTGCGGGGACATTCACCAGAATATGCGCGATTTCGCGGGCAAAGCCGCCCGTTTCACCGGTAAAGGCGATCACCGTCATCCCCAGCGCCGCCGCGACCTCACAGGCGTAGAGGACATTTTGCGAGCAGCCCGACGTCGTTAAGGCAAGCAGCACGTCTCCCCTTCTGCCGTAGCCGAACACCTGCTGGGCAAAGACGAGGTCAGCCCCATTATCGTTGGCACAAGCCGTTATAAGCGATGTCTCGCCGACGAGGGAGACAGCCGGCAGCGCCCGCTGGAGCCCTGCGGCAAGGTAAGCGCCATGGGGGCAGGCGCTTTGAAGCAACTCGCGCTCGCCCGGGGTAAGCGTTCTTGGGAGGACGAACGCCTTCATCAGCTCGCCGACAATATGTTGGGCATCCGCCGCGCTGCCGCCGTTGCCGCAGACGAGGAGCTTCCCGCCGCTTTTAAAGGCATCAGCCGCCGCCTCAACAGCCTTCAGAAGCGGTGTGCGGCACGGCCTGAGCGCCGGTGTTTCGCCAAGGAGTGCGTCAATAAGGGCTGTCGTTGTCTCTTTCATGTCAAGTTCCCCCTTCAGCGTCGCCACGCGCATCATACGGCTCCGGCGCGTAGAAGAGGACGCGCGACCCGCCGTTTTCAAAGTCAAACGGAACGTATAAGAGCTGCTCCAGCGCGTCTTTTACGGCCTGTTGTCTGTCCTTTTCAACATACAAGAGCACAAAACCGCCGCCGCCCGCCCCCAGAAGCTTGCCGCCAAGGGCACCGGACCTTTTCGCCGTCTCGTAAACGACATCGATAAAGTCGCTTGAAATGCGGCTGTTGAGACCGCGCTTGAGCTGCCAGCCCACATCGAGCAGGCGGCCGAAATCATCAAGGTCCCCCTCGGACGTGAGAATTTTCTCCGCCGCGTCAACAAGGCCGAGCATCTCCAGAAGCTCGGGCGTTTTGTCCTTCAAATGCGCCTGCGTTGATTGCTGGATGGCAAAGGAGTCCCGCGAGAAGCCGGTAAAAAATAGCATCAGGTTCTCATGGAGCGCTTTTTTACGCGCCGGTGAGATAATAACAGGGCACACGGTGTACCCGTCCGAGGCAAAGTCAATGCGGTTGAAACCGCCAAACGATGTGGCGATCTGATCCTGCTCGCCGCCGCTTTCACCGCAGAGGACGCGCTCTAAAAAAATGGCTTCGTCGGCCAGCTTTTTCCGGTCGGCGTACTTTCCCTTCAGTGCGTAAAAGGCATTAAGCATCCCAACTGCGAAGGCGCTGCTCGTACCAAGGCCGGTGCGCGCGGGCAAATCAGCCTCATACGTCAGGCGGATTTCATGAATATCAAGAAACTTCATCGCCTCGCGGACGGCGGGATGATGCAGCTCGTCGGCCGTTGATACGCGCTCGATCTGCGAGTAGGACACCTCGGTGGCGTATTCAAAAAAGCGCGGCAGATGGCGCACTGTGACGTAGCAGTATTTATCAAACGTTGTGGACAGAACGCGCCCGCCGTGCTCCCGGTAAAAATCAGGAAAATCGGTGCCGCCACCAAAAAAGGACATCCGAAACGGCGTTTGTGTGATGATCATATGGTAAAGCCCCTTCCCATTCGTCAAGATGCGCAACGCTGTTTGAGCACCCTGCTGAATTTAAAGTTTGAGCCCGCCGAGCAGGCTTTTGAGGTTTTCTTCCCAATTCAAGTGCTGCTCATAGAATAGCCGGGCGCCTTGCGACAGGCGGGCACGGAGGCCGTCGTCCTGAAGGCGGAGAAGCGCGTCATCCAATGCCGCGTCGCCGCGCGATATGAGGCCTGTCTCCCCGTCAAGGACGACTTCACGCAGCCCTGCGACATCGGCGGCAATAACGGGAACGCCGAAGGCGTAAGCAATCGGTAAAACCCCGCTCTGCGAGGCCTCGATATACGGGAGGACGACGGCACGTGCGTTTTGAACAAGCCAGAGCATCTCGCCGTCCTCGATAAAGCGGTTGATTAGAAAAACGCTGTTATTACGCTGAGCGCGCTCGTCCTCCTCCGGCTCGAGCCGACCGTTTCCCGCCACAACAAGGGGGACGGACAGCTTTTCACCGACACGGTCATACGCGCGCAAGAGATTGACAATACCCTTATAGCGGCTGATACGGCCGAAAAAGAGATAATAGCCGCCCAACTGCGCCAGTTCCTGCGGCTTTTTCGGCGCGGCGTCCGGCAGATGCGCGCCGAGCGGCATCAGCAGCGCTTTGTCGGCAAAGGGGGCATAAAGTTTGTCAAAGAGGCGCAGGCTGTTTTCCGATAGGAGGACGACGCGACCGGCGGCACGCAGCGCATGCTTGCGGCTGTACAGCTCAAAGCCCTGCTTAAGACGGTCTAAAAGCCTCAGTGTTTCCGGATGCGGCGACACATCGTGCAGGACAAATACTGTCCGCCATCGGCCTTTCAGGGCGCAAAGCGTCTGCGCGGAGATGATCCCCTCGTCGCAGAAGACGACGAGGCCCGGCTTTTTGTGGGCAATCCGCGCGGCCACGCGCGCACTTGGCGCGTTGTTCGGCAAAATGTTTTTAAATCGCCTGTAGCGTTCAATGGTAAAAACGGGCGCCGGGACATCGTCTGCTGTGTCTGGCAGGAAAAGCGTCACCTCATAACCGAGGCGCGTCAGCGTTTCCGCGAGCGTCACGGACAGCTGGACGATGCCGCCTTTAAAGTTGGAGGTGAATAAAACGATTGTATTCATGAGCCCTCTCTTTCCTAGTTGGGATGCAAGCCAGCCCGACGGCGAGCGGCGCGTCGTATCAGCAAAACGATTTTCTCACTTCCGAGACCGAGGACGGTGCGGGCTGGGATATCGCGTGCTGCATCAAAGCTGCAGACTACACGCCTATTTCTGGCGAGCCAGCGGTCCAGCGCGTCGAAGCTTTCCGGCGGCGTTGTGTTCGGGTGGAGGCAGACGGTGACAAGGCCCGCTGGGACCTTAAGTGGCTTCGATGTTTGGCATGGGATAAACTTGAGGCCTTGGCGCATATACGGAAACAGACCGTATCCGTCCGTCACATAGCGGAAACCGAGTGTATGAAGGGCGCGCAGCGTCGTATCGTCATACGAATGCGCCGGGGCCATAAAGATATCCGTCTGAAGGCCGAGGCCTGTGAGAATCCGCTGCCCCTCGGATAAGAGCGCATGCTGCCTGTCATAGGATAGGCCCGCAAATTCGCTGTAGGCGTTGATGCCGAGGCGGCCGGGGTCTTGCGTTGTGTAAACGTGGCGCGCCCCGTGCTGCGCGATACAAAAGCCGCGTTCGTGAAGATGGCGGATTTCGTCCCAGCCGCCGCTGTTATGCGCAAGGCGCAAAAGCGCGGGATCCTGATTGTCAGGTATGACGCCGAGGAGCGGGCGGATATCGTGCTTTATCATCATGCCCACGAGACGGTGAAAGTTCTCCCACACCATATAAGGTGAGACGTCGTCTATTCGAAAGGTAACGCGCATAGAACCTCCTCCAATCACGTCAAGGCAGCTTCGTCAGATAAAAGCGCGCAGCCAGCGGAATGCGCGGCGGCGGGATAGGGCGACAGCCGCAAGCGAAACAAGCGCCGAGACTGTCACAGCGGCCAAAACAGCCGCCACACCATTTGGTGATACGCCCATTAAACGCCATAAAAGCGTGAGGGCTAACAGTATGAGGATGTGATCGTAATAAATGAGTGACGAGGCCATACGCAGCAAGACGGCCCTGCCCTGATTGATTATGGCCGGTACCCGCTCACAAAGGCGGACAAGCGCCCATGCGGCCGGGACCGCCGACACCAGCATGTTTACGCTGTGCAGCACCGTAGCTTCCATAAGCATCGCGGCGAGTGACACGGCAAGAATAGCGGCAAGCAGCGCCGTCCGGCACCGTGCTGCTGTTTGACCGAGACGCACTCCGAGGGCTGTGTAGAAAAGGCCGTAGAACAGACCATTGCGCGTTGTGAGAAAAACAGCGTTGTAAGCATGAAGAAGCCGTTCGGCGACCGGAAAGCGCGTCATAAGAGCTGTGTTGTCACAAAAAGCGCCGATCAGCAGCAGCACGAAAGCCATCAGGAGAATGGCCCGGCGGCTGAGCCCAAGCCTTAACAATAGCGCCAGCGCGGCAACGGCAAAGAAAAGCGCCGGGAGATACCACAGCTGGACAATGTCACTGGCGAAGACAAACTGTTGGGCGTACCGAAGCAGGTTTTCCCACATCGGCCTGCCGCCGGTAAGCCAGCCGTAAACGGTGACGGGCAGATAAAGTAGCGACCAAAGCGCATACAGGCGCAGGATGCGCCAAAGATATTTTTTAACTGTTGCCGCCGATACATCCGCGCGGCCGAAGAGCAAAGAACCGGAAATGATGAAAAAGCACGGGACGGCAAGGTTTGACAGCCATTCGACAACAAAAAGCCAGGCGGCCGACGACGCCGGGTATGCGCCCTGAACGGCGTGGCGGGCGACGACAAGCAGCGCCAGCAGAAATTTCAGCAGGTCAAACCCGACAATGTGATGGCGGGCATTTGGCTGCACGCCGCCCGATGCCTCCGTCACGACACGCCCCCCTGCCCTTTTTGAAGTCTGCTCGCTAAAAAACCGCGTACGATCTTTTGAAGGCCGGCAAACGCATCCGACCGAATCGTTCCGAGAACGAAAATAGCGGCTGTTATAGTACCGTAAAGTGCGCTTTTCCCGATAATCACCAGATACGTCGCGCCGGGACCGAGTGCCCTGTCAAGAAATACAAGCGGGATAAACGCCAGGGCGCCGAGGGCAAGATAAAGCAAATAGCGCTTGAAGTAATCAACAAACGGCCTGTGAAAGCCATGCTTATACAGAATATACGGCTCGACCCAAAAACTTGTCACCAAAAGGCTTCCAAGCGTCCCTAGAAAGACGCCGACGATGCCGAAATGGATGGCCAGCACGACGGATAAAACAAGATTGACGGCGGCTTCAACAAGCGGCTTGTACCGGTCATGCCAAAAAAGCCCTTGACTGTCACGGAACGACATGGTGATGCGCCGCATGCCGTTTAAGAGAAAGCACACGAGAATGACGACGACCGTCGCCCTATCGAGCACGTATGAATCGCCCGCCCAGAGCGCCACAAAATCGTCGATGACGAAATACAAAATCACCGTTGCGGTGATGACGACGAGAGCATTTAAATAAAGCCCGATACCGTACACTTCATACATGCGCTTTTGATTTTCCGTCACGCTCAGGTCGCCGACACTCGCCGTGAGCGCAGCAAACGCCTGCCCGATAATGGTTGACAGCGCGATGAGGACGAGATTGTAGTTTGAATAAAAGCCAACGGCGACGACGCTGACAAAGGCCGCAATAATAATATTGTCCGTTCCGCTGACGGCGGCCCCGCCGAGTCCATGCAGGAAGAGTGCCCGGACGCTTTTTGAGATCGATTTCTTCGTCTCGCCGTCGACTGTCTCGCGCACCGGAACCTTCATATAGGGGTGCTTTTTGCGTGTGACGAGCGTTACGACAACACCCTCGAGAAGGTTGCACAGCAAGAGCGCCGTCAGGTACAAATAATAATTGTGATAGAGAATGAGCAGAGTAACCTGCAGCGCGTTTAAAAGAATATAGACGAGATACGCGATGACGGCCGTTAAATACTTGTCCTGATACGCCACCAGCAATGTTTTGTTGTAGGAGAAAAAATAGGTGGCCGACATGGCGGCGAGATAGAGCATGTAATATACCGTAACGTCGCGCCCCGGAATCGGCGAATGAACGAAAAGCGGGAACGCCGGAATGACGGCAAGCCCGGCGAAAAAGATAAACAGGCCGACCCTGTTATAAAGACGCCGGAAATAGCCCATCAGCGCGCGGATGCGCGCCTCGTCCTTTTCGGCGATTGGCCGGAAAAGGACGACGAGAAAGGCCGTTGCAAAGCCCATTTCCGACATGGAGAGAATGGACAGGACGTTTGAAAAAACACCGTTCAGGCCGAGATAATCGGCCCCAAGATTGCGGATAAAATACTGCCGCGTGAAAAAAGTGACGAGAATCGTCAGCGCTTGAAGCAGCAGCGTCACGACGACGTTGCGGAGCGATTTGCGCGTTCTCACAAGGCGTCACCGCCTTCCGGCGCGGCTTGAATCGGTTCGGCTGCGCCGTCCGTCTCCCGGTCGGCAAACACGAAGAGCAGGAGCAGCAGATAAAACAGGTGGCGGTTAAAGAGAATCTGGTCTGTCAAATAGATGAGGATTAAAACAAGAAACAAAACCTTGTTCCGGCTGACCTTGAAAAGGCTTGCCAAATAAGTATTCCAGAGTAGGCCGCCCACGGCACCAAAACTGAAAAAACTGAAGAAAAAGGCGTTTGTCCCGTTGTCGATAATTTCTGTCGAGACAGATTTGACGTAGACCGCCAGTTGGTTGTGACCGGCACCGAGCAAAATTTCCTTCACGCCGAAATAGCGGAAATACTGCAGCGTGCCGAAAACGCGGATGTTATCCTTCAAATTGGAAAAGCGCAGTTTTTCAAACACCTTGACATCGGCAAAGGCGGAAACATTCATGATGAGGACGGCAAGCCCAATGAGAAAAAGCACCCATTTGACGATAATGGGAATCTCTTTTTTCCGCACGATGAAGATGAGGGAAATGACAATCGCGGCGGCGACGCCCGTCGTACTTGTCGACAAATAGAGCGTCACGAGCAGAAAAATGGCCGTCAGGTACTTTTTGCGGTTGAGAGACAGGGCGTATACGGGCAGAACGTAAATGGCAAAATAGGCCGGTTCGAGAAACACGGAATTCGGCCGCCCGTATGTAATGGCAATTGACGGATACGCCGCCATCAGGTTCGGCTCAACAGCCGGGACAATAAGGCCTGTTAAGATAATGCCGCGCGTATATAGAAAATACTGAACGCATAAAAAAGCGGCACAGGCGAGAGCCACCACCTGCAAAAAGCGGTAAAAAACATCACGATCAACAATTTCGCTGTGGATAAAATAAGCGCAGAGAATGGCCGTTACAATCATGTCAAAGCTGTTATTCATGACACCTGTAAGCGGCAGTGTGCGCATATGAAGCAGACCGGTGACGATGTTCAGAACGGCCAGCGTGACGATAACCAGCAAGAGCTTTAAATTGAGCAGGACGCGGCCACGTTTGACGAGCACATCGACAACCAATACAAACAGCAACAAAACCGTGCCCAAATTGAACACCGAGATGCCCTTATAGGCGCCGAGAATCGGCATGAGCGCCAAGACGCCGTATTTAAAAAGCTCAAATCCATTAAGCCGCGCGGCTTTGTTCATGACGGCCCCCCTGGTATGCTACAGTTTTTTCAGCGCGCTTAAATAAAATTTTTCAAGCCAGCGAACAGTGTCCGCGATATCATAGCCCGACGCGCGCACCGCTTCCGACTGATCCTGCCGTTCGCTGTTACTTGCAAGAATTTTCGCAGCCCAGATGTCTGCCCCGCGGGAGAGCGGCACAAATGAACAGTGGCTCGTGACGGCGGCGTCCTCGGCAATTGTATCGGACAGGATGCATTCAAGACCGGCACACTGCGCCTCAATGGCCGTAAGCGGGACGCCCTCCCAAAACGACGGCAATACAAAGACATCCATTGCCATATACAGATCCGGCAGATCATGCCGCACACCGGTAAAAATGATGTGGCCTGACAGCCCCTTGTCGGCCGCGCGCTTTTTAATGGCTGCCTCGAGCGGCCCGCCACCTACAAGCAAGAGCTTTGCCCGGCTGTTTTGACGGTGCACGGCTTCGAACGTGTCGATTAAAAACGCGTGGTTTTTGACGGGGATAAAAGAGCCGACATGACCGACGACAAGCGCGTCTTCCATACCGAGAGCACGCCGGGCGCGGCGCCGGAGGTCTGCATCATAAGCAAATTCCTGCGTGTCGACAGCGTTTGGAAGAATGAAAAAGTTGTCTTTACAGGCGGCCTTTTCACCAAAAAGCCAAACACCAGCCTTCTCGGAGCAGCCAAACAGATAGTCGGCCCGTTTGCGAATCGGCCGCTGCAGCAGCGATTTGACGAGCGCAGAGACACCACGGCCGGACGATGTGCTGTGGCTATGGGCCACCGTGATGAGACCGTATTGACGCGCAATACCAAGATAAAACGAAGCCGCTGTGCGCTGATGGCCGTGAATCAGGCTGTATTCGGGGTGTGCTGTGAAAAACTGATGCCACGCCCTGAAATAAGTGAGCATATTTTTGGCGCAGAAGCGCGGCAGAACGTAAACCCTGCCGCCAAGCGATTTGATCTCGTCTGCATAATCCCCCTTTTGGTCGGCGCAGACGACAAAGTCAAACTGGAAGCGGTCTCTGTCGAGCCGACGGTAAAGGTTCATGACCATCGTCTCGGCACCACCCCTGTCAAGGCTGCCGAAAACATGCAAAATTCGATATGTTGCTGACATTATTTTCTCCCTGTCGTTTCACTTTTAATCCTGTCGATTTCTTCGATATAGGCCGCGATGACAAGCCGCCTGTCAAACTGTTTCAGGACAAGCGCGCGGCCATTCAGGCCCATTTGACGCCGCTCTGCGTTATCGAGCGTTAAAAAGCGCTCGACGGCATCAATCAGCGCCCGGCTGTTCCGGCGTTCAAAAAGAAAGCCACTGACGCCGTCGTCAACGATTTCGCGGCAGCCGCTGATATCGCTGCAAAGGATCGGCCGACCGCATGCCGCCGTCTCCAAAAGCACGTTGCTCATCCCCTCCCAGTAGGAGGGGTGAATTGTGGCGTGAGAATTTTTATGAAAAAGGCGGACATCGCCTTGTACGCCGTGATAGACAATAACGCCGCGTGCAGACAGTGTGTGCAACTGTTCCTCATACTGCTCCTCGAAGGCTCCTACAATGTGAAACGACGTGTTTGGGTAGCGCGCCTTGATCTCTTCCGCCGTCGCCAGATACTCTTCGATTCCCTTCTCTGCCATGATCCGGCCGATGAACAAAAAGTTGACTGTATCGCCGCTGGGATAATGGAGCAGGTCAAATTGCGCCGTGTTGACACCGGAGCCGGGGATGAGGCGGCGGTGCTGGTTTGTTAGAACGCGATGTCGTACCATGAAGTTGAGGTTTTCCTGGTTCTGAAAATAGACGCACGCCGCATTTTTAAGCGATGTGCGGTATAAGGTGAGCATCACGGCGCGCAGTGGGCCGCCGTTTTCTATCG
This sequence comes from Oscillospiraceae bacterium ZGZL, assembly GCA_038405045.1. Classification (GTDB taxonomy): domain Bacteria; phylum Bacillota; class Clostridia; order Oscillospirales; family Oscillospiraceae; genus Sporobacter. The sequence continues at coordinate 953,238 of JBBZIV010000001.1, forward strand.
ACGCGCCGAGCCCCGTGATGTTAACGAGGTAAGGCACGCCCAAAAGTCGGCAAACGAGGCCGCCGTAAAGGTTCGGCTTAACGGTGTACGTCAGGACGGCATCCGGCTTTGTCTCTTTGATGATATCCCAATACGTTTTCAAGAGCTTGAGCTCGCCGAATGGGTTTGTCCCGCGGCGGTTCATCGGTGTGTCGATGAACCGGCAGCCGAGAGTAGTGAGCTTGCCGATAAACGGCCCATTGGGAAGCGCAATTGTCACATCGTGACCCTCGCGGATGAGTGTGTGGAGCAGTTCGTAACGAAAGCGGTAAAGTCCGCTGTCGGCATTTGCTAATATGAGTATCCTCATGATGACGATCCTTTCAGGCGCGGCGCGCGATAGCGCGGGAAATACCCCGTGTCCGTCGTTTCTCCCTGTCGGGCGGCGGCTGCGACGAGCGCGTCATACGTCTTTTGATCGTAAATGCTTTTGCCGACGCAGAAATCGAACGGCGGACTATTTGAAAACCGACTTTTGAAATGAAAGAGCGAATCGTCCGGGCTGTTTGAAAAACCGCCGCCGAGATGGTTGAGGAGATAGCCCTCCTCCTTGGCACGCAAAGCCCGCGCGGCCTTGATATAACCGATGGCCCTCGTTTTATTGCCTGCCGGAGTCGTCGTCGTCAGATGAGTGTGGATGTAGGGCTGATATTTGAGGTATAAAACGCTGGCGACAATCTCGCCGTCCATAAGGGCGTTAACGAGCTCCACCCGGCCGTGAAGGCCTTTGAGCGCTTCGAAGTACGACGGCGGAAAAAAGTAATACGCGCTCGTCTGCTTTGAGGCCATCAAATCATAATACAGCCGCGTAAAGTCATCCATTGTTTCCAGTGCGCTGTCAAACTGGATAGACAGGCCGCGCTCGGCGGCATGACGGTAGCTATTGCGCACCGTCTGGTCAAATTCCTCGTTAAAAATATCCTTCGTCAGGTCGATGGCAACCGTTTTACGGAGGGGGATGACCGTATCAAACGCCTGTGTGAAATCTGCGGCATTATTGATGACAGGGTGAAAGCGGATAAAGGACGCGACGATTTGATGATCGAGACAGTATTCCCGGAAGGCGGCGGCAAATGTTTGGGCAAGCCTTTTTTTGTCCGACGCGGTACCGAGGATGACCGGCCCGCCGTACCCGTAAGGCGTTGTTATGTCCCCATAACGCTCGAAGCCCTGAAAGCCCGTGAGCGGCCGTCGGAGAAACTGAAAGTAGACGGTGCCGTCCGGCGTTTGATGCTCAAAGCTTTCAAGCACACCGCCCTCATGCGTCTCATACAGGCGGCCGTATTCGGGCGTGAAGTAAATATCGGGCAGATGTTCCATAAAGCCTCCCGGCAGTTATTTGAACGCGGCGACCGCCTCTTCCGACGTCTGCTCATGTGCTAAGTCGGCCGCGAGGACAAGGCCGCGCCTGAGCTGGTCGCGCTGAAAATCATCAAAGTAATCGAAGCTCTCACCGTCGTCGGCCACCAGAGCGTCGTCCCCGCGCAGCGTTTTAAAAACCGTTGCAAGCAGAATTTTAAGATCGAGAGCCAATGACATATTGTCAACATAGTCGGCATCATACGCAAAGCGCTTGTCCCACGCGCAGTTGACGCGCCCGTTGACCTGCGCAAGGCCCGTAAGCCCCGGCCTGACATCGTGGCGGCTGTTCTGCCGCTTCGTATACCACGGCACATAGCGTAAGATGAGGGGGCGCGGGCCGATAAAGCTCATCTCACCGCGCAGGATGTTGAAAAGCTGGGGCAATTCGTCAAGACTTGTCCGGCGTAGGAAGCGACCCGGTGCCGTTAAAGAAGCCGCCTCAACGCGGCCCGCGCCCTCGTAAAGGGGCTTCATCGTTCGGAACTTGTACATTTTAAACGGCTTTAAGTCCTTGCCGATGCGTGTGGCGTTATACATAACGGGCGACGACGGATCGTCCAGCTTGATGACAAGCGCGAGGAGCAACTGGAGCCAACCCGTCAGGACGAGCAGGACGGCGGCAAGGAGCCAGTCGAGCAAATATTTTATGTAAACGTATTTCTTCATGCCATCTCCGCAGCGCGCCTTGTCAGGCGCGCCATAAATCTCTGATAATGTCGATCACGCGGTCCTGTTCCGGCACCGTCATGCGCGTATCGCTCGGCAGACAGACGCCATCGTTAAAGATCGACTCGGCGACAGCGCCGCCGACTGTTTCACATGCCTTATAAAACGGCTGGCAGTGCAGTGGCTTCCAGATGGGACGGCTTTCAATGTTTTCGCGCTCAAGCGCTTCGATAATTTCTGCCGGGCGGACGGGGCCGCCGAGCGTCAGACACGAAAGCCAGCGGTTACTGAAGTCCCACGCGTTATCCGGCATAAAGGCAACGCCCTCGAGACCGGCGAGCGCTTTTTGATAGCGGTCATATATCGCCCGCTTTTGATCGACGCGGCTGCCGAGCACCTTGAGCTGGCCGCGGCCGATGCCGGCAAGGACATTGCTCAGCCGGTAATTATACCCCAGCTCGCTGTGCTGGTAATGACGTGCCGGGTCGCGCGACTGCGTGGCCCAGAACTTGATTTTATTAATACGCTCTTCCTTGTCGGACACGACCATACCACCGCCCGACGTTGTAATAATTTTGTTGCCGTTGAACGAGTAAACGCCGAAATCGCCGAACGTGCCGGTGTGGCAGCCTTTATAAAGCGTTCCGAGGCTTTCGGCCGCGTCTTCAATCAGCGTGGCGTGATAGCGGCGGCAGAGGGACACAATCGCGTCCATATCGGCGGACAGGCCGTAGAGATGAACGGCGATGACGGCCTTTGGCTTGTATTTCTTCAAAGCCGTCTCGAGCGCCTCGGGGTCGAGGTTCCACGTCTCCCGGCTGCTGTCGACAAAGACCGGCACAGCGCCGAGATAGACGATGGGGTTTGCCGATGCGGCAAACGTCAGGCTCTGGCAAACGACCGTATCGCCGCGAGCAACGCCCGCGGCCAAAAGGGCCATATGAATGGCCGCCGTCCCGGAGGAGAGCGCGGCGGCGTGCCGCGCGCCGACCATCTCGGCGAGTTCACGCTCAAAGCCGTCAACATTGGCGCCGAGGGGGGCGATCCAGTTCGTCTCAAATGCCTCGCGCACAAATGCCTGCTCGTAACCGGCGTCACTCATATGCGGGGCGGCGAGATAAATTTTTTTCTGCATCATTTTCATCTCTGTTATTTATCGGTCTTTTTCGTGCCGTATCCAGCCACAGACGGTGTTCTCGCGTAAATTCGCGTTAAACCGCCATTTCTGGTACTTAAATTATATAACATCGGGCACCGAGAGACAAGGATAGAATCATTGGTCATCGTGCCATGGAAAAAAGTACATCTCACCCGTCAATTTCGACCTCTTGGCGGCTTTAACATGCCTCATGCGGAAAACCACTTTAAACTTTGCGATAGAAACGCTATAATGCGAGCATGGGGAGGTGATCCGGTGAAGGTCCGTATTGAGCTTGTCGAGCAGCCAGCCGACGAGGAGGTGCTCATCCGCTGCGGCCGCGTGGACGACACCATCATGAAAATTCACCGGTACATCCAAAGCGAGACGCAACCGGGCGCCAAGCTGACCTTTTATAAAGACAACGAGGAGTTTTACTTCCCGCTGGAAGAGGTGCTGTTCTTTGAGACAGCTGGCGAGCATATTTACGCCCACACGGCGACCGACGCCTACCGCATCCGGCACCGCCTGTACGAACTGGCGGAAATGCTGCCAAGTGATTTCGTGCGTGCGTCGAAGTCAACGATCATTAACGCCCGGCAGGTTTACTCGATAACGCGCAATCTCACGGCCTCAAGTCTCGTCCGCTTCGCCGGGAGCCATAAACAGGTTTACGTCTCACGCAATTATTATAAAGCGCTGCGGCTACGGCTCAGTCCCAGCCGGGGTGGCGCGCCGTCCGGCTAGGACGGCATAAAAACATCGATTCATTTCACTATATGACGTATGACAGAAAGGAGTCATCATGAAACACAATAATTGGTTCTGGGGCGTCTTCTTTGTACTGGCGGCTGTCTTTGTCGTTGCCAGCCAAATTCTCTCGTTTACCCAGATCGGCTTTTTGACAATCCTCGCAACGGTTCTGCTTGCAGCTGTGTTCATTCAGAGCCTCATAAAGCTTAACTTCTTTGGCATCTTCCTCTCACTGGCACTCGCTTACCTCATCTATATGCACCCTTTCGCACTCCCGCTTATTTCCCCGTGGCTGCTCATTTTAGCAGCTGTCCTCGTCAGCATCGGCCTGCACATTATTTTCCGCAGGCAGCCGAAACCACCGTGCTGCACGAGCTACGCGCACCATGGCGAGGAGCGGTACCACACCATTGAGGACATCGACGACAACAACCCGAGCGTCAAGGTCTCGTTCGGCGCTTCCAGCAAATATCTGCACGCCGATGCTTTAAAGACAGGCCAGTTTTCTGTATCCTTCGGCGCGCTTGACGTCTATTTCGATCAGGTGCAGCTTGCAGCAGAGGGTGCCCAGCTCTTCTTAGACTGCAGTTTTGGCGCCATAAAGCTCTATTTCCCAAAAACGTGGCGCATTGTTGACAGTCTAAGCGCCAGCCTTGGCGGCGTCTCGAACGATACGCGCTTTAGCAAACCGGCTTCGGGTGCGCCGACCGTCACCCTGACGGGTAATGTTTCGCTCGGCGGCGTTGAAATCTACTACGTGTAAACCACCGGATCAATAGACTTCTATAAACGCGGCGCCGCCGGGGCGACGCCGCGTTTATTTGCCCGACGGTGCCGAATGTGAGGATTTTTATGACAAACCGCGATAAGCTTTGGACACCCGGATTTCTCGTTTTATGGCAGAGCCAGCTTGTTTCAACCGTCGGAGACGCCGTTTATGCGATTGCGCTCGGCTTCTGGGTGCTGGCCACAACAGGGTCAACGGCGCTGATGGGCGCGCTGATGGCCGCCTCCACGCTGCCGGGCGTCCTCGTCTCCCCGTTTGCCGGTGTACTTGTTGACCGTTCAAACAAAAAGCGGCTGATGATTGCGATGGATTTCATCCGCGGCGTCGCCATCGTCCTTTTGGCGGCAGCGTCTTTGACGGGTATCATCAAAATCTGGATGGTTTTCGCCGCCGGGATTGTTTTGAGTGTTTGTGGCGCTGTTTTCACGCCGGGCGTACAATCATCCGTCCCCGACATTGTCCCGAAATCAAAGATATCCAACGCCAACGCCGCGTTCTCTGTCGTCCTCACGGGGGCAAGCCTCATTGGCAACGCCGGGGGCGGCTTTTTATATCAGGCGCTCGGGGCACCGCTATTATTTCTCGCAAACGGCCTGTCCTACCTGTTTTCAGGCGTCTGTCTGCCTTTTGTCAAAATACCCAGTGTCCGTCATATCGAAAAGCCGCATTTCTGGAAGGATATGGCCGACGGCTTTACTTATATGTGGCGCCTTAAAGGCCTGCGCCTGATTCTTGTCATCGCGGCACTTATAAACTTTTTTTCCTTTGTCGCCATCACCCTGATTCTGCCGTACTGCCAGTTTAACCCACGCCTCGGCGCCGTCGCTTATGGTGTTTTGATGGCCTGCTTCATGGGCGGCGCCGTTGCTGGTTTCACCGCACTCTCCATTTTCTGTTTTAAACCGCAGCACAAGATGGCGGTTTTCATTATCTCAAATTTTAGCTGCTATGTCTTTCTCATCATTGCCGTTAATCAGCCGAATCTCGTTGTCATGGATGTTTTACTCGTCCTTGCCGGGGCAGCCAACGCTGCCATGAATGTTTTGATGGTGTCAACCGTTCAGGCGTCGACACCGGCGGCGCTGCGCGGCAAGGTTATGTCATTCATGCGCATGACGACGACGGGCCTGACGCCCTTCGCGATGGCGCTAGCCGGTGTGCTCGGCGGGTTTTTGCCGCTCCGGCTTATTATCACAGGAGCCTTCGCCTGCGGCCTGCTTGTTTCCTTACCGGCATATTTTTCGAAGCCCTTCAGAGCTTTCTTATCAGCCGAGGATCTGGCCGAAGCCTGCCTGAATGCCCAGAAAGCGTGAGCAATGCACTGTATGGTGAAAACAGCTTGACGTTATATTCAAAATATGTTAAAATGCCGTCAAAATGAATAGCTTGTGTCTGTGCACACTTTGTGCCGGCAAGAAATTGCCGAGGGAACGCGGATGAAAATTCCGGACTATCCCAGTAACCGTGAAGCGGACGAGCGGGCAATATGTCACTGTCTACATGACGGGAAGACGCCCTCGTAGGATGATGCTAAGTCGGGAGACCTGCTTACACATGAACACCCTGGGTTTGGGATCATGCTAGACATAGGCATACTATGTTTATTTGAGTCGCTCCTCAAACTGGGGGGAGCGGCTTTTTTGTGCTCCTTTCTCTATTCATTTTCCAATTTTGAAAGGGGACCCAATCGATGAAAAAAGTAACGGCAATCCTTGTGGCAGCACTTCTCCTTATCTCCTTATCCGCCTGCTCCCTGTTCGCCCCCAAAAAAGACAACGCGACCGCATCGACGGCAATCACCGTCAAAGACATGACGGACCGCTCTGTCACCCTCGACAAACCGGCTGAAAAAATCGTCGTCCTCACGGCGGCCGACTGTGAAATTCTTTATGCGCTTGGCGCGGGGAATACAGTCGTCGGCCGCGGTGAATACTGCGATTATCCGGCTGAGGTGTCCAGCGTGACATCTGTCCAGTCCGGCAGCGACACAAACATTGAGCAGGTCATCGGCCTCAAACCCGACGTCGTCATCATGAGCACAATGGATCAGTCGACCGATCAGGTCAAGTCCTTCGAAGACGCCGGTATCAAGGTTATCATGACGAATGCCCAGACGATTGAAGATGTCTATTCGGCCATTACGCTCATCGGCCAGGTCGTCGGCAAAAACACGGAAGCGACAGCCGTCGTTTCCAACATGAAGAAGACGTTTGACGACCTTAAGGCAAAAGTGGCGGCCAACACGGCGGCCACCAGCAAGAAATCCATCTATTTCGAAGTTTCCCCGTTGCAGTACGGTCTGTACGCAGCCGGTTCCGGAACATACATGGACGAAATCGCCACGATGCTCGGCCTGACGAATATCTTCAGCGACACAAAGGATTGGGCAACGGTCAGCGAGGAGCAGGTCATCCAGCGCAACCCAGACTTCATCGTGACAACGGCGATGTCTTACGACGGCTCGCCCAACCCGATCGATGAAATTCTTGGCCGCAAGGGCTGGGAAAACATCAGCGCCGTTATGAACAAGACAATTTATAATGCCGACTCAAATTCCAGCGCGCTCATGCATCCCGGCCCGCGTCTTGCCGACGCGGCAACGGAGCTGTACAACTTTATCTACGGCGGCACGGCCAGCACCCCTGTGCCGTCCAACTGACATATCCCTCGCGCGAAAGGGGACGCCAGCCGTCCCCTTTCGTTCCTTTTTATCTTCTTTGCGCGCGATCTAAACAGACTGAAATAGGGTTGAATATGAAAATAAAAGCTCGGCCGGAAGGCTTTCGCCCCGTTGAATATGTTATTTTTGCCGCCGTCACCTTTATCGTGATGGTCGTCTGCTTCTCTGTCGGCAGCGTCAGCGTCCCTTTAAAAGACACGATGACCGTCATCTGGAATACTCTTTTCGGCCTGCCGGTACCCGCCGGTATATCACAGGCCGTCATTGTTTTTGTCCGGATGCCGCGCGTTTTGGCGGTCGCGCTTGTCGGCGCGTCGCTATCTCTCTGTGGTGGCACGACGCAGGGCCTTTTGCGCAACCCACTGGCGGACAGCTCAACCATGGGCGTCTCGACCGGTGCGGGCGTCGGCGCTGTTTTATTTTTAGCTTTCGGCAGTACGATCCCTGTTTTGCAAAGCGTCGGAACGATGGCCAGTGCAATGATCTTTGCGTTTATTTCGATCGTTGTGATCCTTTCCCTCTCGAATAAGATCGATTTTTCGTTCTCGACGAATACGATCATATTAATCGGCTTGGTTTATACCATGTTCGGCAGCTCCATCATCAGCCTCGTCATCACGTTTGCCGGCAGTAAAACAAGCACCGTCGTCTTCTGGCTGATGGGCTCCCTCTCGGGGGCGAAATATAAAGACGTTTTAATTCTGCTGGGGGCGCTTTTACTCTTTGGAACGGTTCTGTTATACTACGCCCGCGAGCTTAACGCCTTTGCCGTCGGCGAGGACAACGCCCGGACAATCGGTATCAGCGTCAAGCGGTCAAAATATATCATTCTGATCGCCGTTTCCGCGCTGATCGGCGTTTGCGTGTCCATCGGCGGGACGATTGCCTTTGTGGGGCTTGTCATCCCGCACATGACACGCATGCTCGTGGGGCCAAATCACAAGCGGCTTTTGCCGGCGTCGCTCTTCTCCGGCGCGTCGTTTCTGATGCTGGCCGACCTTTTAGCGCGGACGCTTCTCAATCCGCGGGAGCTGCCAATCGGCGTTGTCACGTCGTTTTTCGGGGCGTTTGCATTTGTTTTTATTTTCTATCGGACGAGAAAGGCGAAGTGAGGTATGCTTGACGTTAAAAATCTCACCGTTCAATTCGGCAGCCTCAAAATTGTTGATGACCTGAATTTTGAGGTCCGGCCGCAGGAGTGGCTGATGCTCGTCGGACCCAACGGTGCGGGCAAGAGCACTGTTGTCTCCGCTGTTTCACAGCTTGTTGCCTACAGCGGTGATGTGCTGTTTGAGGACAGTGATATTGCGAAGCTCAAGCCGAAGGCGGCAGCTAAGCTGTTCGGTGTTTTGACGCAGAACCACACTGTCGGCTATTCCTTTACCGTTGAGGAGGTCGTCCGGCTCGGGCGGTACGCGTATTCAACAGGCCTATTTGCCGAAGGCAGCCCGGAGGACACGTTTAAAATCGATGAGGCGATCCGGATAACGGGCATGGAGCCTTACCGAAAGCAGTCTGTTTTAACGCTTTCCGGCGGCGAGCTGCAGCGGGCATTCCTCGCGCAGCTTTTGGCACAGGACCCGCGCCTGCTCATTTTGGACGAGCCGACGAATCACCTCGATCTGGTCTATCAGAAACAGATTTTTGAGCTCATACGGGAGTGGCTTAAAACACCGGGACGGGCCGTTGTCTCCGTTGTGCACGATTTAAACCTCGCCAAGGCTTATGGCACGCACGCCGTTTTGCTCGACAAGGGGCGCATCGTTGCCAAGGGCGACGTCGACAGCGTTCTGTCGCCCGAAAATCTCAACGACGTCTACAGTATGGATGTCTGTGCGTGGATGCGCCAGCTGCTTTCGCAGTGGGAAAAGGGGCGCTGAGATGGTTATTCACGCCTTTCAAAACGGGGACACGCTGGAGCAGCAGGATCGCGCGCTGATTGCCCGCTTTCACGGGGAGCGGCGCGTTTTGAGCACATCCGTCTTAAATGGCGGATGCCGCGATAACCTTCAAGCCGTCTTCAACCATGACTGTAAGGATAACGGCGTTAAAAATACGCCTTTAAAAGCGCCGACGTATGAAGCGCATCTGGCACTTGTCGCCGAAGAGTTTGGGCTTGACGCCCGCTTTGCAACCGGCCTGTCTACGGCGGCCGATATGGACAATGTCGCTGTCGTCAGCGAAACATACGATGATTTGACGGTGACGGCGGCCGTGACGGGCGGGATCGACGTCAACGGCGGGCGCGTCGGCGACCCGGCGGACTGGCACGAGGGTGCCGGGGGGTGTATCCCCGTCTCCGGCACCATTAATATTTTGCTTTTTATTGACGCAAACCTGCCGGAAGGGACGCTCGCGCGCGCGCTCGTCACCTGCACTGAGGCCAAGACGGCGGCGCTGCAGGAGCTTCTCGCGCCGAGCCGTTATTCAACGGGCATCGCAACAGGCTCCGGAACAGACGGGACGGTGATTGTTTCAAACGCGGCATCCTCGCTGGTCCTAACGTTTGCCGGGAAGCATTCTAAGCTCGGCGAGCTCATTGGGCGCTGCGTCATGTCCGCTGTCAAAAAAGCCCTTTTTCTGCAAACGGGGCTTTGTCCCGCGCAGCAGTTTGACGTCTTCGCCCGAACAGAGCGGTTCGGCTTGACGCGCCTGCGTTTTCTTGAAAAGCATCCGGCGGTTGACGTTTTGCGGCTCGATGCTCTTTCAAAAAGCAGTGAACTTGTTGTCATGACGTCTTTATTTGTCCACCTCCTCGACCAATTGCAGTGGGGCCTTATCTCCCCTGCCGACGCGCAATCCGGGGCGAAAAAGCTGCTTGAGGTTGCCGGGATTTCTTTAGCGGCTACAGACCGCGGCGCGAACGATATGGTACAGCAGTTGATTACGGCGTTTGAAGCGGCGCTTGTGACGATGGTGGAAAAATAAGTGGTGGGATCGGCGCCTTTTCGCTCATCAGTCGGCTTCGCCGACAGCTTCCCCCAGGGGAAGCCTTTGGGCGATTGATAAACGCCTAACGACATTGTTTTTGTAGGGACGGTCATTGGCCGTCCGCCGTTGACGGATACGGGCGAGCATGGGAACCCGCCCCGACGGGGGAAAAAGCGGCACTCACAACGCAACAAACAAAGGGCAGACACAAGGTCTGCCCTTTCAGCATATCGGGCGGATATGGAATCCGCCCCTACTGGGGTACGACTATTTGACGGTGACGCTGTAAACAACGGTGTTGTCGGCTGTTGCTGATGCTTCACCTTCCCAGTCTCTGTAATACTTGAAGGTGAGCGTCGCCTTTCCATGCTTGAGCGCTCTGACGTTCCAGACTTCTGTGCCGCCAGCGCCGACGAGGTTTTGATTCGCTGGTGGCACATACGCTTCTCCAGCCGGGGCGAGGATGCTTTCGTCCGATACCGCAAGGTGCCAGCTGTAGCCGGTGGACGGGTTTGACGTTAAGGAAACGCGGCCAATATCGCCGACGGCGAGTGTGTTCTCGCCAGGCCGGAGTGTGACGGGCGCATACAGAAAGCTCAATGCATCGCTGAGATACGGGCTTAAATCACCGTACGGCACAATAAACTCCTGAATTCCAGCAGCGTATGGGAAGTATTCGTACTCTTGAAAATAAAACACCGCGCCGTTGTTAGAGAGATAATAGTCGGGGTCTGCTCCGACGTCCTCAAACGGGCTGAAGTCAAACTCATACAAGTCTCCCATGGCAACGCGCCGGTCGATTTCTCGCCGGATGGCCGCGTTAATAAAGGCCGTATAGTCTGCCCCCGACTGCATGAGATCGGCGAAGGCCAATGCCTTCCCTGTCGCGAGGTCATACGTCAGGGATGTTTGAACCGTGGAACCGTGCGCGCCACCGGCGTATTGATAATTATAAAACACGACGCTGAGAAGGCCGTTTTGATTATACATCACGAGATAATCAAAAACCGTTTCGCACCGGTTAACCGAGCCCGTGTAGCCGTCTTTAATCGCCTGCTGCATATCAGAGGCGTTTTGCTCACCCTCTGTGACGGCCTGATCGGCCAGCTTTTTAAACGCCGCGTTTATGGCCGTCTGCACCGCGTTGTCATCCAGCCCGGAAATTTGGGGATACTGTATTGTTATCTTAAGAAATTCTTTCTCGTCGGCTGTTTTAACGGTTTTGACGGTGATGTTGTTTTCGAGCCGACGCGTGAGCGTAACAGACACGCTATCATAATGCGTATTGACTGGGATGATCGTTCCAAGAAGGCCGGAATCGATATACGTGCGGCCGGACAGAACTTGTATCCCCGCACCGCTGACAACGCCCGCGAAGAATGTGTGGTTGTTCTTCGTGACCGTCTGTTTGGAGACGTCTAGAACAATCGTGTCATCGCCCTTTGTGAGGGTGACCATTTGAACACCGTCGGCAGTTGACCAGGCGACGGTGTAACCGAGCGCCTCACAGACGGCGCGCACGGGCAGAAGCACCGATTGCCCGTCCAGCCGGGCCGGTGCCGCGAGTGTCATGCCGTCAAACGTGACGGGCGCCGTGGCTGGCGCCGCCGCGCGTGCACCGACGGGAAGCATACAAGCGAGCATGCTCAGCGCCATAAGCCATCGAAGAACCTTTTTCATCCGTGTCACACTTTCTCTCCGCCCGCGCGTTTGAGCCGATTAGCCTGGGAACGCGACGGTCTTATTCGTCGTATTACCGGAGCTGTCCGTTTCCATATAACTGATGATACCATCCGTCCACGATAAAATTTTGAAAAATCCTGTCGTGTTCGTTTTGCTCACGAGCGTTGTTGTTTTCTTGTCAGCAACGGAATACACCGTAACGGCAATAGACCCGCTGTTATCTTGACTTGCCGTGGATAGCGCGATATAACGGCTGTCCGGGCTCCAGACGGGCGGCGAGGGCGAAACGGTGACGAGGTCCGGCGTTACGGATTCCAGCGTTTTGGCGTCATAAAGCGTGCTCGTAATCGTGCCCGGCCCCATATGGCCGACGTTAATTAGAAAATACGCGCTGTCCGGCGACCAGCTGAAGCCCGACGTTGTCCCGCCGTTGACCGTTAAAAATTTCGGGTCGTTTTCACCTGTTTTCCAGGCGAATATTTTGCTCGAATCAGCTGTGTCAACAATATAGACGACCATGGACGAATCCGGCGACCATGTAACATCATAAGCCTTTTGCGTCGTGAGCGTTTTGCCGATCTCCGTCTTCGAAGGGCCCGCCGGTGAAGGCGACGGACTTGGTGACGGGCTCTGTGAAAACGCCGGTGTTGCCGGAGTTGAGACAGCCGGCGCGCCTGTTTTACGGCATCCGGCAAGATAGAGCAGCCCCAGCGCAATGAGGACGACGGCGAATAGCTTCATCGTTTTGGTATCGGACAGTTTTTACATAAAAAGGCCTCCTTATATTCATGCCTTTAGTTTGACGCATTTTTCTGAAAACATTTATTTCGGTAGAAATTCTGTTTTAACCATGCCTTTAAGTGCTTCATATGAAATCGGGAACTCCTGAATACCGGCGGCATAGGGGAAGTATTCATATTCCTGGAAAAAGAACACTAAACCGTCTTTCGTCATATAGAAATCCGGATAATCGCCGATATCTTCAAAGGTGACAAGCTCGCTGAGTTCGTCCGTCCCTGTCCGCTTATCAATTTCAGTTCGGACGGCCTTGTTGATGACGTTTTTGTAGCCGCTGCCGGAGACCATCAAATCGCCGAGCGTCAACAGCGTGCCGCTGTTAAGGTCAATCGTGATGCCGGTTTCGGCGACGCCGCCATGCGCGCCGCCCATATAACGGTAATCCGATATCAAGACGCTAAGAAGCCCGTTTTGATTGTATTTTACCGAATAGTTGATCGTAATTTCGTACGGCATGGCATAGTCTGGGTTCGATTCGGCGTCTTGCTTGGCCAGTTCTTCATACATCCCGGCGTCTTTCTTGGCCGCGTCGGCATAGGATTTGAAGATCGAATTAATCGCGTTTTGCTCTTCGGCGTTCTGCAAGCCGGTGAGCTTTGGCACATCGACGGTAAGCGTCATATAGTCGGTTTTATTTGACGCTTTGTCCGAAACGACGGTGACGGTATCAACAGCCTTTTTATCTGAAGCGGATGGTGACGGTGCGCCGGGCGAGGTGCCGCCCGCGCCGGTGAGCTTGTCAATAATGGCACAGCCGGATAATAGGGACAGCGCAAAAAGCGTGACGACGCAAAGAAGAAACCACTTTTTCATAAGACGCCTTCTCTCTGTGAAATTTACAGCCTCATTATACCATGTTTTCTCAGCGACGCAACGGTGCCAAGCGCCGCTGCACACATTAGAATATTTTTATTTCAATGGAACAAAATCAATTGACAGCCGTCTCTTCTGATATTGACGAATAATAAAACAAAAAGTTTCATGGGGGCATAAAAATGTATCGGTTTATAAAAGTAGCAGTCTTACTCAGCGCTGTTTTCCTGTCACTTTTGCTGCTCGCGTCCTGCGCCTCGAACGCCGCCGTCGGCGGCGGACAAGTCTCCACCTCCCCTGCCGCCTCGGACACCGGTGAAAAAGGGCGTCTTGAAAAAGCAACCGCCTGGGCCGAGGCCGTCAAAGCCCGCGACGGGAAGGGCCAGTATAATTTGATGACAAAGGCGTTGCAGGAGAAAGTTTATAACGATTTTGCCGGGCTTAACTGGGTCACCGGCACGTCAAGCCCGTGGGTAACAGATTACACCGTTTCTGAAAAGGACGGCGGCGCGGCTGTTGTCTTCCATTATGCCACCTCAACCGGCCCGGCCGGTTCCTACGAACAGGACCTGACGTTTAAGACGGAGGATGGGACTCTGAAGATTGATAGCATTTCTGAGCTGAAAAAGACCGCCGATAGTGCTGCGCCGTCAAACGCCGCACTGACCTTAAAAGACCTCACCGCTCTGCTTGGGATGACGAAGGACAGCCTGTTAAAAGCCATTCCTGAGACACCGGTGACCGTTGACGAAGGCGGCCTCGGCTTTGAGAAGACCGGCATCCGCGTCTGGTTCGACGATAAGACGCACACAACCGTCGCGCAGGTCCTGATTATGAACGATACGATTGATATCAACAGCCTCAAGCTCGGCGACAATTTCGGGGCTTTCAAGGATGTTTTCGGCACGCCGGTCAGCGACACTAATGGTGACGCGCATTTCAAATACGGCGATATCTACATCTCCACGCTGCGTGAGCAGTCTGACTTAAACGGTAAGGTCATTTCCGTTTACCTGCTAAGCGAGAATTTTTAGAGGGCCAATACCGCAATGATTGCAACATCAAAAGAGACAGGCTGCTGCCTGTCTCTTTTAACTCATGCGCCTGAAGGGACTCGAACCCACACGCCTCGCAGCACAGGAACCTAAATCCTGCATGTCTACCAATTCCATCACAGGCGCGCTGTGCATTCGATTGTAGCACAAGACGGTGTCAGCTGCAAGCGTTTGCTTTAACATGCTGGGTTGATAAAGAGCCGCCGGGTAACCCGGCGGCTCTCAGTCGTTTTAATATTGAATCATCAGCTGCATGAAGGCGGCGACCATCTTGGCGGCTTCGGCACGCGTGGCCCCGCTTGTTGGGGCGAAGCTGCCGTCACTCTTGCCGGAGATGATATTTGCCAGCTGCATCGCCGTGACCGCGTCTTTGGCGTAAGATGCGATAGCGGCGCTGTCAGTAAACGTTTTGGCATCAACCGTCTGCGGCAGGGTGAAGCCGACGAGCTTGGCGTAGGATTGCAGCATCAAGGCGATATCCTGACGGCTGATGGCATCTTCCGGTTTGAATTTGCCGTCAATCCCCTTTGTGATACCGTTGGCGAACGCCCATTCAACGGCGCCAAAGTACCAATCACTCGTACTGACATCTGTAAAGTGTGATGTTGTATACTTGCTGAGGTCAGCGCCGGCGAGGTTAGCCAGTATTTTAACAAACTGCGCTCTGGAAAGGGTCATATCCGGGCTGAATTTGCCCGCCTCTGTCCCCGTCATGATGCCGCGGTCAGACAAGTAGGTGACATAGCCCGCATACCAGCCGGAGACATCGCTGTACGCTGTAGGTGTTGCATCTTTAACACCGTATACGGAGAGATGTGTTGTCGTAAACGAGACGGTCTTTGTCACCGGGTCATAGACACAATTTTGCATCAAAACGTCGCCGCTGGCGGACAGATAGTAGATGACAATGTTATTGATGTCTTCACCGGCTGCCGGTGTGTACGGCATTGTGACCGTCACTTCCCCGCCGCCGAACGTCGTCAGCTTCGTAGCACCGGCCATGACGGAAATATCATAGACCGGCTTCCCCGCATAGGCGGGATACTGGCTGGCAATCGTTGCGTCAGAGAGCGGCGCTATCGTCACCGACAGGTCACTGCCCGCGGACTGGGAAACGATACTGTCGAGCGCTGCTGCGTCAAACATGACGGAGCCGACAGGACCGCCGATTTCCAAGGCCGCATCGCTACCGGAGGCGAATTGCGCCAGCTGCGCGCCTTTGACTGTAAAGGTTTGCGTGCCGGATTTTGCCTCCGGATTATACAGCTTCACAACAACGACGCCGTTGTCCGCTTCAAAGGCGCTGGCTGTCTCGATAATCGACTGCATGCCTTCTTCATCGTCAAAGTTATTGCCGGTCAGTGTGGCTGTCACTGTCGTGACATTATACACTGTCGTAACGTCCAGCTCGCTGACACCCGATGCTTTAACATTTTTCTGATCCGGCGAAAGAACAAAAATACTGAATGTCGTCGTCAGTATCCCGGTGTAATTGCCTTTGCCGGTCACCTTGACGGTTGCCGTACCGGGCATGATATTGTTTTCAAAGGCCACATCAAAGTCACTGCTTGTCAAGCCGGGAACCGTGACGGTAGGCTTAATTTCCTTACCGGTGTAAATTTTGTAGGAAATGGCATCGATTTTATAGCCTGAAATGTCTTTTTGACTGACATTCAGCTGAACAGACGATGATGCCGTCATGTAGTTTGTCGTATCGGTCGGTGTAAACACGACGCCAAGCGTCTGCCCGGCACCGGCATCAAGCACCGTACCGGCATCCGGGGTGTAAGCATACGTACCGTCAACCGCCGCTTCGACACCGCTGACCGTCCACTTTGCTGTTGCATTAAGCTGTGTGCCGTCAAGCGCCGTGCCGAAGGTGGTGTCGGCGGGATTGCTCCAGCTGATTATCGGCGTCGCTTTCCCAATCGTCAGCGTGCCGTTAGTATAGACTGCATGATAGTTTTCTAACTGATCGGGATGATTGACCGTGATTTGATATGTGCCGACGGTACTCGCCGAACCGCCTGCCGTCGTCAGTGTGATACCGAGGCTCGTGAGCGTATCGCCACCGACAAGGCCTGTCGTTGTAGCTGTCAGGGCTGGAAGCGATGCGCCATATGTCATCGACTTGTCGTCAGCCTTGACAGTCAGGTCGGCGGGCGTAATCACCAAAACACCGTTTAGATAACCGGCTTCATAGTTGGCCAAGGTGGCCGGGTGGTTTATTGTGATTGGATAAAAACCGACACTGCTCGTCGATGTGGCGGACGTTACCGCCGTTATCGACAAAGTATCGAGCGTATCGCCGTTAACCAGACCGACGCCAACCAGTTTGAGCGTAGGCACGGCTTCCCCGTATTTCATTGTCACCGGCAGAACCGTTACACCGAGCGGCCGTTTGGCAACCGTCCCGTTATATGCCACATAATTAATGGCGTAGTTGTTCGCGTTAAAACCAAGCGTACCAGTCGCGTTCGATGGCGTCACGGAATAGGTAGCACCAGCCGCCGTTGTTGCCGAGGCTCCGGCGGCGTCCGGCGTCAGCGTCACCTTCGTAACGATTTCACCGTTGACTGTGCCGCTATATGTGGTGAAAGCAAGTGCCAATATGCCATCTATTTGATTAAGCGCCATACCATATACTTTTTGCGGGCCTGTTGCCGTGACCGTCATCGGTGCTTTGTTGATCGTCAACGCGCCGTTGACAGCCTTGAACTTGTAGTTCGCCGCGCTTAAATTGTTAAGACTGAGCGAAATCGTGACGGGTGATGCGGAAACAGCCGTCTTCTTGGTTGCCGTGCACGTCAGCTTCGGTGAGCCTGAGACGACGGCGCTCGTTTCGCCGTTGACATACCCGGTAATCGAGTACGTCAGCGTCGGGTTATTGCTGCCGTAAATCTTTGACAGGTCGTCAGCTTTTACCGTCAGCTCTGCTTTCTCAATCGTCAGCGTGCCGTTAGTATAGCTGATATCATAATTGGCAAGCGCTGTTGCGTTTGTGACTAGCGGCGCGATCGGGTAAGTGCCAACATTCACAGGTGCTGCGGGTGAGGTTGTAAACGTCAAACCGAGACTTGAAACCGTATCGCCGTTCTGAAGATCAGCAGCTGTTGCCGTATATGTTGGCAGCGCATCACCGTAGGTTATGGTCTTGTTGTCCGCCGACACGGTAAGTGGAGCTTTCGTGACGTTCATGCTGACAGTGGCCGTCGCTGTGGCGTTGTTATTATAGGTAACCGTAACCGTCCCTGTGTACGTTCCGACGGCAAGGCCTGTTGCGGGCTGCACAGTCCATGTGTCGATTACCGTCCCAAACGGGACTGTTGCACCGCTGCCGCCGATGACAAAGGCGGCGTTGCCGGAAGTAACGGATGAAATGGTAGCGTCTGTGTTGCCGCTGCTCGTGATCGTCAGACCCTGCGCGGCAGGCTGGGCATAGCCGTAGACGACATCAGAGAACGAAACATCACCGACTGACAAGGTGTATGTATGCGCAACGAGTGTGATTGTCCCGGCTGAGGCATTCGAGACATTTCCGGCGACATCGGTTGAATACACATAATATGTCCCGGCAGCAAGCCCTGTTGTCACAATCGTCGTATCCGTATTGACGGCAGCGACGGCGGCTTTGGACGCTGTCCCGGCCGTCACGGCAGCGTCCAGCGATGCCTTATCCGTCACCGCGACAGTGTCACTGACGAGATAGACGGTGCCGAGCTCCGTGCTGCGTGCCGTTGTGACGGGATCGTCACAGAACTGAGACGCCGCCGTCACGCTTGCTGCCGGTTTTGTGCGGTCCATGAAGACGGAGACACTGCCCGGCGTATTGTTATTGCCCGCCGCGTCTTTGCAGGAACCGGCGTTAATATTAATCGTCTGGTTGCCGTCCGCCTTATAATCGATGCCGATGGTGTACGTTCTTGCATCAATCGCTGTGAAAACGTTGACTGCGCTCTTGGTGCCGTTAACGACACGGACATCGCCGTCGGCAAAGCCTGTTACATCTTCACTAAACGTGATGGTATAGAGCATGGGATTGGCACTGCTCGGGCTTGCCGCGCCCGGCGTTATCGTGACGTTTGGCGCTGTTTTGTCCATTATGACTGTCGCGCTGGCGGCTGCATTTTGATTGCCGACGCCATCCTGACAGACACCGGCAGCGATGGCAACCGTCTGGTCGCCGTCGCCGACATACGTTACGACAAGTTTATACGTATCCGCGTCAACCGCTGTAAACTGCATCGCGTCCGTTGTCCCATTCGTCACGGTGATATCCGAAAATTCAAAGCCTGTTACAGCCTCTGAAAACTGAATGGTATAGGTAAGACTGTTTAAATTCGTCGGGCTAGTATGGTTGGCTTTAACTGTCGCCGTTGGGGCAGTTGCGTCGACCTTGACAAAATCAGTTGACGCCTGCGAAACATTTCCAGCAGGATCAACGAGATAGAGCCGGTAATTGCCGGACACAGCTGGCGCCGTCATGGTTGTTGCCCCGTCCGTGCTGATGCACGTCATATCCACGTTTGGCGTAAACGACGATGTACCGGCTTTGGCAAGCCACGCGGTATTGCCGTCTGTGACGGCCGGGATCGTTACCGTGCCGCCGCCGGAAACCGTCTGGGCGGTGATGACCGGTCTGGCCGGCGCCGTATTGTCAAGAACAAACTTGCCGGAGACATAATACGTGTAGCCGCCGGAACTGCCCGTGCGCACCCAGAGGTACCAATCGCCATTTCCAGCGCTTTTTGTACACGTATTGTCACCGGGCAGGTCTTGGAAGCCGCTGTTGGGGTGGGTGGATGCCGGATCAGACCCGTCAATTGTTGACCACGTGTATTTCAAGTTGGTCGTGTCTGTGATGGCGGTGGGATCGATCATAACCGACGCTGACTGCGCGGGGGCCGTGTTACTGTATGGCGTAAATATCTGGGCATCCGCCAGCACGAAAACTGCCATAATTAGACCCAGCGCAAGGATCAAGGATATGAAGAACAGACCCTTTCTCTTTTTAATGAACTTCATTTTTAACACCTCTTAAAATTTTAAGAGGGTCGGTTACACTAGTGGCTCCCTGCAGCCCAAGTGTCCAAATACAGACTGCAGATCATCGCCCCCCAAGCTGCGGACGGAAAAACACGAAATTTGTCGAATCATGGTTATAATATCTTATTTCTTCCATTTTAGCAATAAATATTTATAATATACTATTTTGGTGTTTTTTGTTGGATTACAATATTGACAAGCTTACAAATTTAAAGTATAATTGTTGAAAATTGATTAAAACATGATCTGTTAGGCTGTTGTTTTTATCAATTATCATGATTTATCGATTTTTTGAGAATATTTTTTTACTTCGGGCTAAAGTTTATCTCATAATCATCCGATAAGTATGACAGTAAAAATAAATATTTGGCAAAACCATCGAAAGGTGGCGGCGCAAAGCTAAAGGGGCTAAAGCGGGATACTCCGCTATGCCAGCCAGTTGCACGTATTGGTAACTCTTGTTTACCAGACGTTTTCAGCAATTGAGCACACTTTTGGCACGCGCCGAACGTGTGCATTTTTGTTTTCTCCACAACACTCTCTCGGCAACAGCATAAAATCGTACTGATCAGTTAAATTTCATATTCGGCAAAGTCATCGAAAGGTGGCGGCGCAAAGCTAAAGGGGCTAAAGCGGTTAGACGCTATGCCAGCCAGTTGCCTGTCTTTTCAAGACAGTTTTCATGCGGCTGGCTTCCTTTGACACCATGTTGAAAGGAAGTTTTTTTCATGAAAAAAGCGATTTTTGCAGTCATTATCACCATATTATTTCTGCTGGCGGCGGCTTCGCCCGTCTCGGCCGGGCTGACCGAATGGGCTGCCGTCTCCGAAGGCGACAGCCAAATCGTTACGATGGCGTCGGTGACACCAGACGACACCTATTATAAAGTCATGCAGAAAAAGCCGTTTGATCTGATGGCCATTACGGACGCATGGGACGTTACAGCGGGCAGCAGCGATATAATCGTCGCCGTTGTTGACAGCGGCGTTGACGCCAGCCACCCGGACCTTCAGGGCAATGTTTTAGCGACAGGCTACAATTTTGTCGACAATAACACCGACACCTCAGACGTCAACGGCCACGGCACCATGATTGCCGGTATCATCGCCGCAACCGTCGACAACACAGCCGGAATCGCCGGTGCCACGCAAAACTGCCTGATCTTGCCGGTGCGTGTTCTGGACGCCAACGGCAACGGAACAGTCGCCAACATGGCCGCCGGAATCCGTTATGCCGCCGACAACGGCGCGCGTGTCATCAACTTGAGTCTTGGCTGCCCGTCTTATGACAAAGCGCTGGAGGATGCCGTCAATTACGCTGATGCTTTGGGCGTTGTCGTCGTTGCCGCTTCCGGCAACACTGGCGGTGCCGTTCAGTACCCGGCTGCCTGCACCAACGCCATTGCCGTCGGTGCCGTGACGAATGCCGGGGCGTTTGCCAGCTACTCCAATTACGGCGAGAAGCAAGCGCTTGTAGCCGTCGGCAGCAGTGTGTTTACGACAAACTTTTCTGCCGGTAAGCACGGCTATGCCGTCGCCACAGGCACATCGTTTGCTGCCCCCTTCGTTTCAGCCCTCGCCGCCCTTGTGCTCAGTGAAAACGACGCGCTGACGCCTGACGCCGTAGCCGACATCATGGAGAAAACGGCAACCGATCTGGGTAATGCCGGGCACGACCCCTATTACGGCTATGGCTGTGTTAATTTCAAAGCGGCGGTTACATTGGCACAAGTGGGCTGATCTCCGCTCTGACAGGCAAAAAAATATCCCGCGCCTCTGGCGCGGGATATTTTCAGTTAAGGTGGCGGTTTATTCCCCACCCTGATCAAACGTCGTCAGCTCGCCGTCTTTGAAGATGATATAGGACTCACTGTTAACGACAAAATCTTCGTTGAGACTTGATTTGCCGATGATGCTATCCGGTTCCGCTGTCGCCGTCAGCGTGCCGAAGGCGGCAATATTGTCCTTATCAAAGAAGGAACGGATAACCTGATATGTGCCGTTTTCATCTGGATAGTAATACTGCGCGGCATAAGCCCCGCCGAGATTGATATACTCGAAGAACATCGTCACGGTGCCGTCGGCATCCTTCAGTGTTGATGTCAGCTGATCCTTCGCGGGGTCGTATTGGCACGTCTGTGTAACGGCTTTACCGTCTGAATCGCTGTATGTAATGCTGTAATTATTGCCGCTGCCGGTGACCTTGACATCCTTCACGCCCATCATGGCCAGTGCCGACTGCGCCACCGCCGCGTCCTGCGTAAAGGCGGTCAGCCACAGCATGGACATATCCATCATGGAATAACCAACAAGCGTCATCGCCACGCCGAGAGACTCAGGGTCATCCGAACTGACAGAATTCGAGATTCTATCAATCGCATCACCTTTCATATCCATATAAGCACTATATCCATCGGACGGACTTTTTGCGTTTGAAGGCGACGGCGACGAAACACGGGTATTATCACTTGTTGACGGACCGGCCGTATTTTTTGGGATGCGGACACAGCCGCTCAACAGCGACACGAGCATAGCTGACGCCATGAGTGCTGCTATTAGCTTCTTCATAAAACTCTCCGTTCTATTAATTGGCATAAACACAAGCCGCTTTCAAGGATTTTTACAGTGCAGTGCCGCCCTTGCTGAATTTTTCGGCCAAATTGCCGATAAGCGGGATTTTATATTCCTCATACCCGTAAGCCTTAATCATGGCATAGATAGAAAAAACAGCAACGGCAATAAACCCGATCACCAACAGAACCGTTATAAGAATGAAAAATCCGAAAAAAAAGTAAGCAGCAAAACTGATTGAATACGCAATAATGGTAAAAATACAAGCAATGATACTCATTATTAAGGATTGAATGGCATGAAACTTAACAAATGGGCTGTCTTTCTCTAAGAAAAATATGACAAGTGGAGCAGCGAAAGCGATATATTGGATAAAAGGAATCCAAGCGATAACGAAGGCTGCGATATAGCATAAAAGTGCCATTATGTTCGCGTCCATGCCGAGTGATGATCTGTGCGGATTGACTTTCATTTTAGTTCCTCCCCAATTTAAAATGACTGACTGCACATTTTTTTCTGAATTTATCGTCAAAATATTACCATATGGCATGTCTGAATGCAAGTACCGCGCTGAAAAAAGACACAAACGGGGGATTTTATACGAGCATCTGCTCGAATTCTTCCTCCGACAGGACCGGAACGCCAAGACTCTCGGCCTTCACGCGTTTGGACCCGGCGTCCTCCCCGGCGACGACATACGTCGTTTTCTTCGATACGGATGAGGAGACGGTACCACCATTTTGTTCGATGAGCGCCGTCGCCGCCTCTCGCGTGTAGCGGGACAGCGCGCCGGTCAAAACAAACGTCTGGCCTTCAAAGCGCGTGCTGCGGGCTGTTTCACGCGCCGCCATGTTCACGCCCGCTTCCCGGAGGCGGCCGATAAGATCCTGCGACTGCCGGTCTAAAAACCACGCTTGGATGTTCTGTGCCGTCACAGGGCCGATATCGCCAACGGACGTGAGGTCTTCTTCGGCGGCGTTTTGTATGGCGTCAAGCGACAGAAACCGCCCGGCGAGCGCCTTGGCGGCGCTTTGCCCGACCTGCGGGATGCCAAGCGCATAAATGAGGCGGGAGAGATCGTTATCCCTTGAACGGTCGATGGCACTGACAAGATTTTCAGCCGATTTCTTGCCGAAGCGCGGCAAGCATGACAGCGTCTGTGCGTCGAGCCCGTACAGATCGCCGGGCGTTTGGACGAGGCCCGCGTCAATAAGCTGCTGGACGACGGCGATGCCGAGCCCCTCGATATCCATCGCCCCGCGCGAGGCAAAATGGACAATGTGGCGCAGGCGCTGCGCCGGGCACTCGGCACCGCGGCAGCGGATAGCCGCGCCGTCCGGGTCGCGCAGGGCGGGGCTGCCGCACTCGGGGCATTTTTTGGGGAAATCATACGGCTCGGCAGTCACCGGCCTTTTCTCAAAGACGACGCCGAGCACCTCGGGAATGATCTCCCCGGCCTTGCGCAGCAGGACGGTATCACCCACCCTAATATCTTTGTCGCGGATAAAATCCTCGTTATGAAGCGTGGCGTTCGTCACCGTCGTCCCGGCCAGACGCACCGGGCGTACGACGGCCTTCGGCGTTAAAACGCCCGTCCGGCCGACCTGCACGGTGATATCGAGAAGCTCTGTCTCCTTTACCTCCGGCGGGTATTTAAAGGCGACAGCCCAACGCGGCGCTTTCGCCGTGCTCCCGAGGGCCTCGCGCGCGGCCAGTGCGTTGATTTTAATGACTGCCCCGTCAATGTCGTAATCGAGTGCATCACGGCTGTCACCGAGGCGCTCTATTCTATCGATGCAAGCGTCCATAGACTGCTCGCTCGACCAGTCGACGACGGGAAAGCCAAGCGTATTGAGATAGGAGAGCGTTTCATCGTGTGTTTCAAACGGCGTGCCGCTGATAGCCTGAATATTGAAAACAAAGATAGACAGCCGCCTGGACGCCGCCACGGCGGGGTCAAGCTGGCGCAGGGAGCCGGCTGCCGCATTGCGGGGGTTTGCCAAAAGCGGCTTACCCTCGACCTCGCGGACGTCATTGAGCGCCTTGAAAACAGAGCGCTTTAAATAAACCTCGCCCCGGACGACGAGGTGTTCCGGCGCATTATCCAGCTTCTTTGGCAGGCTTTTGATCGTTTTAAGATTATCCGTCACGTCCTCGCCGACAAGGCCGTCGCCGCGCGTGGCACCGCGCACGAATACGCCGTTGTCGTAATACAGGGCAACGGATAAGCCGTCAATTTTCGGCTCGACGATATAGCCCGCTTTACCGGCGGCGGCATTTACCCGTTCGTCAAAGGCGCGAAGCTCGTCAAAAGAAAAAACGTCGTTGAGGCTCTCGAGCGGGACTTCGTGCCGAACAGGTGAAAATACTGCCGAGGCCGTGCCGCCAACCTTCTGTGTCGGCGAGTCGGGCACGACGAGCGCGGGGTGCGCTTTTTCCAATGCCTTGAGCCTGTTCATCAACCGGTCATAGTCATAATCGCTCACGAGCGGATCGTCACGGTCATAATAGGCCGCGGCATAGCGGTTAAGCTCTGCGCGCAGGGCTTCTATTTCTTCTTTGGCATTCATGCGGGTTTAACCTCCGTTGCCGCTGAAATCGGCGTAGACATTGGGGACGCTGCCGACGATAACCGTCTCGCATACGACCAGCTGTGTGGTGACCGTCTTGTCGACCGGCGGCGACCCGGGGACAAACAGCGTGACGCCGACGGAAACGTCCAGCATGACTTGATGGCGCGTCTGATTGATGCCGGCCGCCGAAAAATTATTGATGAAATCAACATGAACGGCAGCGACCGACATGATTTTGACCGTGAACTTTGGGCCGCGGCCGGAAAAGATAACGCCGCCGATGGCGTTGCCGATCGGGATTTTCAGGTCAGTCATGGATTGCGAACTGACAGCGTTTAAAATACCCTTTGTCAGCCGCGCTTTGAGCGAATTCATCAGCGCCATGTTTGTCACAAGCGCCGTGACGTCGCCGTTATCGCCTTTTTCAAGTGTGACGAGCTGTGAATAGTCAAACGCGCCGTTGGAAATTTCCTGGTCTACGACGTCGCTGATTTCTTCGAGAATCCGGTCGCCGACGATGGCACAGGCCGTTTTCTGCATCAGCGGCCGCAGCTGGAGAAAAATAATCGACAAAGCGGCTGTCAGCACGAGGAAATTGACGAGGAGAAAAATAAAAAGGCGTTCCACACGGCTCATTGGCTTGAAATAAAAATTAAGCCGCAGCTGTTTTCTTTTTGCCCGCCGGTAAAACATACGTAGCACCTCCCCGGCAGGCCGTTTAAGCCGCTATTGCCCGCCTAGAGCAACTGTATGCGTCGTTTTACCGAATTATTTGTCAAGGAGCCTGTCTGCGGCCAGCATGACGGCTAGCCTGCCGGACTCAAAGGTGAGCGCGCCCTGGAGATACGCGGCATACGGCTCGCGCATCGGCCCGTCGCACGAGAGCTCAATGGACGAGCCCTGCACAAACGTCCCCGCTGCCATGATAACGGGGCAACCATAGCCCGGCATATCCCACGGCTCGGGCGTTACGAATGCGTCCACCGGCGAGGCGGCTTGTATCCCCTCACAGAAGCGCCGGAGCTTTTCAGGGGCACCGAGCGAGACCATCTGAATGATGTCCGACCGATGATCATCCCACTTTGGCGACGTATCAAACCCCAGAAGCGCCAAAAGCCGCGCTGTAAAAACAGCCGTCTTGAGCGCCTCGGCTGTTGTGTGCGGGGCCGTGAAAAAGCCCTGATAGAGAAGCCTGTTGTTGAAAAGCGTTGCCCCGCATTCGCCGCCTATGCCCGGCGCGGTGAGGCGAAAGGCGGCCTTTTCGACGAGATCCTGTCTCCCAGCGACGTAACCGCCCGTCGGCGCGAGGCCGCCGCCGGGGTTTTTGATGAGCGAACCGGCCATGAGATCCGCTCCCAAATCGGTTGGCTCGCGCTCCTCGGTAAACTCGCCGTAGCAGTTGTCAACAAGGATGGCGGCGCGCGGGTTTTTGCTGTGGACAAGCGCGCAGATATCGCCGATATCGGAAACCGACAGCGCCGCGCGTGTATCGTACCCGCGCGAGCGCTGGACATAAACGGCGGCAATGGCCTTGTCCGTCACCTTTTCGGTAATCGCGTTTAAATCCGGGCGGCCGCCGGGTGTTAGATCGGCCTGCTTATATGTGACGCCGTAAGAGGCAAGCGAGCCGGGATAGCCACCCTCGAGTCCAATGACGCCGCGCAGCGTGTCGTACGGCAGGCCCGTTACCGACAAGAGCGCATCCCCCGGCGCGAGAGCGGCGAACAGGGCTGTCGTAATGGCGTGCGTCCCGTTGACGAAGCCGATGCGGACGAGCGCCGCTTCGGCGCCGAAAACGTCGGCATAAATCCGGTCGAGCGTATCCCGCCCCTTGTCGCCGTAGCCGTACCCCGTCGAGCCGGTGAGACAGCCGTCCGAAACGCGGTGCTTTTGAAAGGCCGCAAGCACCTTTTGTGTGTTGTAAAATGCGACGCGGTCAATCTCCGCAAGGCGCGGGGCAATCTCGCGCAGCGCCGTCTCCGCGTGCTTCATTATCTCCGGGCTGGGCGATACAATCATTCCTGTTCTCCCACTTTTTCTAATAAAAGGCCGCAAAGCTTGAAAACGGCATCGAAATCGTCGAGCGCACCGACGCAGGCGGGTGAATGAAGGTATCGCAAGGGCGCTGATATTGCCAGCGTCTGAACACCGCCAAGTGACCGCTGAACGGCGGCCGCGTCCGTCCCCCCGGCGACGGTCGTTTTCGTTTGCCAGGGGATACCGTGCTCCTCGGCCACTGTTGTTGCCAGCGCAAAAAGCTCCCTGTCATATATCGTGCCGCCGTCCATAAACGGAATAACGGCCCCCTTGCCGACGAAGCAGACCTTTTTGCCGGATGAAACAGACGGCAAATCAGCCGCTGTTGTGCCCTCAATGATGATCGCTATGTCTGGGGCGACGCGGTAAGAAGCCACCAGTGCGCCGCGCGTGCCGACCTCCTCCTGAACGGTGAACACAAACGTCGCATCGACCGGCAGGTCGGATTCCAATAGCTTTAACAGGACGGCGCAGCCGACGCGGTCGTCCAGCGCCCGGGCTTTGACAAGGCCGTTTCCGAAGGTACGCAGGCCGGAATCGAAAACGCCTGTGTCGCCGAGGGCGACGCTTTTAATAGCCTCTTCCCTGCTTGCTGCGCCGATGTCGATATACATATCCTCCACGGGCGGGATTTTCTCCCGCTCGTCCTTTTTGACGAGGTGATATGCCTTGCTGCCGATAACGCCATAAACGCGCGACGGGCCGAGTAAGACGGCCTTACCAAAGAGAACGCGCCTGTCGATGCCGCCGACGGGAGCGAATTTCAGCGTACCGTCGTCGGCAATATCGGTGACAATCACGCCTACCTCGTCCATATGTGCGCAGAGCATGATCGATTTTTTTGGCGTTTTTCGGCCTTTTTTGAAGACAATCAGGTTGCCGAGAACATCTTCCGTCACACGGTCGGCACACTTCTCGGCACGGGCGCGGATGAGCGCACGAACCGCGTCCTCCGTCCCAGAGACGCCGCTTTTTTCGCAGAGGGCCTTAATAAGTTCAAGCATGGCGGTCGTCTCCTTTCAGCGCTTTGGCGATTTCACACAGGAGCGCGGCCGTCGCTTCGGCGTCCTGAACGCTGATGACCTCATGGCTGCTGTGCATATATTTGAGCGGCACACCGACAAGCGCGGTCGCAACGCCCGCGCGTGTGACCTGTACGACCCGCGCGTTCGTGCCGGAGTCACCGTCCGGCTCGACGCCGATTTGATAATGAATGTTCTTGGCTTCTGCGAGGGCTTGAAGCTTTTCCGCCAGCCGCCTGTTCATATTCGGGCCTTTGGAGATGACGACGCCGCTGCCTTGCTCTTTTGTCTCCGGCGTTTTGCAGTCGGGTGTTTTGGCGTGGCCGACGTCAATGACGATACACCAGTCTGGAAAAGCGGCATAAGCGCCCGGCTTGGCCCCGCGTGTGCCGACCTCCTCCTGAACGCTGAACAGAACGATAAGGTCCACATCGAGCGGCGTTTGACCGATCAGCTCCAGCGCGCGCAAAACAGCGGCGACGGAGACCCTGTTGTCAAGCGACTTGCCGCAGACGAGGTCATCCCCGAAGCGCCGTGCCTCGGCAGCATAGACAGCCGGTGTGCCAAGCGGGACTTTTTGAAGGGCCTCCTCCGCTGTCAGGCCGACATCGAGATAGAGGTCTTCTATTTTGATCGTCTTGTCCCCTTCCTCGCCTTTTAAAAGGTGCGGCGGCAGGGCGGTGACAACGCCAATGACGGGCGGCTCTGTCAGAACAACGAGCTCCGAAGCTGGAAGCATGCGCGCGTCAACGCCGCCGAGGGGCGCAAAGCGGAGAAAACCCTCTTCGGCGCCTGTGATGATAAAACCAATTTCGTCAAAATGCGCGTCCAGCATCAGTTTCGGTGCCCCGTCGCGCCCGCAGCGCCGTGTACCAATGATATTGCCGAGCGTGTCTGTTATGACGTCGTCCATGAAAGGCGCGAGCAGCGCTTTGATTGCTGTTTCAGCTTCCGCTTCAAACCCGGCGGGGCCTTTGAGGGCGGACAGCTTCAAGATGGTGTCGATTAATGCCATATGATTACTCCAATCCAAGGATGATGTCTTTAAAAGTATTCCCGCGTTCCTCAAAATTCTTAAACCGGTCGAACGACGTGCACGCCGGGGAGAGGAGCACAACGTCCCCTGCCCGCGCCGCTTGGTGCGCGGCGAGGACGGCCTCTTGAAAATCGGCTTTTTCAATGATCTCGGGCAAGCCCTGATAGCCGGGCGCATTTTCAACGGCGGCGCGGATTTTTCCGGCCGTGAGGCCCGTTAAAACGAGCGTTTTGACGTGGTTTATGATTGCCGGGCCAAGATCGTCAAACGCAACGCCCTTGTCCTTGCCGCCCGCGATTAAAATGACCTTCTCGGGAAAGGCGTGCAGCCCGGCAATGGTCCGCGAAGGGCTGGAGGCGATGGAGTCGTTATAATATCGGACGCCGCGAAGCATTCGGACAAGCTCGATGCGGTGGGCAACACCGCGAAACGTCTCAGCGACGCGCACGCATGCTTCCCGACCCACAAGGCCCTGCACCGCAGCGAAAGCGGCCATGATGTTTTCAATGTTGTGGACACCGGGCAGGAGAATCTGCTCGGCGTCAAGGATCGGCGACGCTTCGCCGCCGGATGCTTCAAAAATCGTCCCACCTTCTTGGAACACACCGTTTTGAACGCAGCTCTGGCGGCTAAAAAAGCGGACGGTGCCGCGCGCTGTGTCGGCAAACAAACGCGTTGTCTCGTTATCCCAATTTAAAACGACACAGCCCGTTTCATCCTGATGCTTGTAAATATTCTGCTTGGCCTCGACGTACTCTGCCATGTCACGATGCACGTCCAGATGGTTCGGCGAGACGTTTGTGACGACGGCGACGGCAGGGCTTTTCGCCATCGTCATCAACTGGAAGGACGATAGCTCTAAAACCGCGATGTCATCCGGCGCCATCGCGTCGGCGCGCGTTAAAAGCGGCGTGCCGATATTACCGCCGACGTGGACGGTATAGCCGCCTTCCTGTAGGATCGCGGCGATAATCGATGTCGTCGTCGTCTTGCCGTCAGAGCCCGTTACAGCGATGATGCGGCAGGGGCAAACATCAAAAAAGACCTCCATTTCAGAGGTAAGGATTGCCCCGCGGGCAACAGCCGCCAAGAGTTCCGGCACGTCCGGCCGCATGCCGGGCGTCCGGAAGATGACATCGGCGTCGAGCGATTTCAGATAGTCATCACCGAGGCAGAGTGACGCCCCCAGCGCTTCGAGCCTGTCTGCCGACGCGCCGAGCTTGGCGCGGTCTGCTTTGTCACAGGCGGTGACGGCAATACCGTTTTGGAGGAGCCTTTCAATGAGCGGCGTGTTGCTCACGCCGATGCCGATGACGGCGACTTTTTTGTGTTTTAGGAACGTTATATAATCGGCCAGTTTCAATTCATCACCCCGGAATTTATTTGACCCTAAGGAAATCTTACCCTATTGTACCGGTTATTATATACTGCGCGCGCGTCATTTTCAAGGTGAAGCGAGAAGGCTTTGCGCTCTTGGTTGAAATGGGCAAACACGAGGTCTGCCCGGACGGCGGGGACGGGGCGGGCGAACGCCGTTCGCCCCTATGCAGGTACAGCGGGAACGATAAGTGCGGTAGGGCGTTATGCAGGATAAAGCGGCGGGCGGACGGCCAATGGCCGTCCCTACGTACTGAGGTCGTTATGCTTTACAGGCAGGCGGGTGCAATAAGAGGCTGACGGGGCGATGTGGGCATCGCCCCCTACGATAAATATTATGACCGGCGCGCCTGTATCAAAGGGTGGATATGGAATCCGCCCCGACGGATGCGCAGCACCGTGACGTTGACATAAAGCTCGTTTTATTGTAAAATATAAGAGCGAGTAAGTCGGACAGCCGCGGGGGAAAGCCGAAAGGTTTCCCGTGAGGAAAGTCCGGGCTCCACAGGGCAAGGATAA
This sequence comes from Oscillospiraceae bacterium ZGZL, assembly GCA_038405045.1. Taxonomy (GTDB): domain Bacteria; phylum Bacillota; class Clostridia; order Oscillospirales; family Oscillospiraceae; genus Sporobacter. Next base: position 984,123 of record JBBZIV010000001.1, read on the forward strand.
CGGGTAACGCCCGCCGAAGGCGACTTCAGGACAAGTGCAACAGAGATATACCACCGTCTCCGGTGTTACGGAGGCGGTAAGGGTGGAAAAGTGAGGTAAGAGCTCACTCATCGGCTGGAGACAGTCCGGTGCTGTAAACTCTATCCGGAGCAACACCGTGGAGAGAGCCGTACTTGAGTGTACTGGTTGGCCCGACCGCTCTCAGGAGGTGGCTTGAGCCCATTGGCAACGATGGGCCTAGATAGATGGCTGTCTACGACAGAATCCGGCTTACAGACTTACTCGCAACAAAGCAGGCTGCCTCAAACGAGGCGGCCTGTTTTGTTGCATGGCGGCGAGCTTTGAAGGGCAAGCACAAGGTCTGCCCCTACGGCGCGTACCAATTAAATGGGCTGACAGCGATTAATAGCCTTCGCCCCGGAAGAACAGATTGTGACGCTGTGTGACAAGCCGGCATATAATGCCCTGCAACATTATTTAATTTTTGTAATTGGAGTGCGAAAACGATATGAGTTTTCAGTATTACGCACTGCCCCAAAACACCTCCGGGGCGGCGCTCATCCCTATTTCGAACGCACCAACGCCGCTGGCGTTTTTGACCGTAGTGACCGACGACGCCAACAATTTAGTCACGCTGCGGGCGAATATTGGCTGGCGCGCGGCACTGTCGACAACACGCATTATTTATAAAATCTGGCGCACAGCACCCGGGACGGGCACGCTTGTCTGCAGTGTTCAGGACGGCGCGGAAAACTTCAACGATTACGCTGCAACGACCGATTTTTCGGACGTCGTCTCCGTCACACCGAACCAGCCCGTGACCTTTATATTGACTGCGGAGACCGTTGACGTTGGGGCGCAGGCGTCCGTTGTCGGACCGCTGTCCTTTACTGCTTTCGGGACAAATCTGACTGTCATTAGCTACTATGAGCTCATTAACAACACGGTCGGCGGCGCTAATATCCCCATTGCGCAGGCGCCTGTGCCGCTCGCCTATTTCACCGTAAACGTCCAGGCTGGGCAAACCGTTATCCTGCGGCCGAGTGTCTGCTGGAACATCACCGGCTCTTCCCTTCCGAAAGTCGATGTGCTGTTCAAGCTGTGGCGCGGCGCGCCCGTCACCGGGACACTCGTCTGCAGCGCTGACGACAGCGCCGACGTGGAGCGGGCCGCCGTCACATCGTTTTCACATGTCGATTCCGGCTTCACCGCGGCGCAAACCGTCACCTATGTCCTGACGGCCGAAGCGCCGGATATAAACCACGCGGCTAATATCACAGGTGCCTTGACGGTGACGGCGTCTGTTCAAACGATCGGCGCGTATGCCGTCTTGCCGCAGAACACGTCCGGCAGCGTCAGTATTCCGCTGACGACAGCCGGAACGCCACTGGCGTCACTCACGCTGCCGATAAGCGCCGGGATGCTTGTCAGCCTGCGCGCCGCCGCCGGATTGGCTTTTTCAAGCGGTACCAGCTCCGGCACAGTTCCCGTCCTCTATAAAATATGGCGCGGCGCACCGAACACCGGCATACTGATCTACAGCACACTCGACAGCGGCGAGACAGGCTTTGACAAATTCAAGGTAACAGCTCTCGGCACCATTGACAGCGGCTTCACAAGCACCGGACAGGTCACGTATACGCTGACGGCCGAGCTCGTTAACGCATCGGCAGCGGCCAGCATTATCGGCCCTTTAACGTTTACGGCCGTACCGGAAAATTAAACGACGACGAAGCGCGTAAAAAGGCCGCCCTAAACAGGCGGCCTTTTTAAAGTTTAATATTTACCAAATTCAGCCTTGCTGAGCGTGATGATATTCTGACGCCGCGATTTGTTATCCGATGTCATCCGGTCAGCATTGGTACAGGTTATGGACCGGCCCATCTGCGGGGCGTCACTACTTTTTCGGAGCCTGAAAATGCGGATGGCTTCCTTCAATTGCGAGGCCTGCGTCGTGAGTTGCTCACTGGCGGCGGCGTTTTCTTCTGACGTCGCGGCATTTGTCTGAACAACTTTTGAAATTTGGCCGATTCCCTGATTGATTTCCTCAATACCTTCAGACTGCTCGGTAGACAGTTTATCTATATCTGTCACAAGGCTTGCGGCATTCTTGATTTGGTCGACAATCTGATCAAGCGCGGTAGCCGTGCAGGTAGCAATTTTTGAACCGGCGTCAACTTTTTTGATGGAGCTTTCTATCAGCGTTGTCGTCTCCTTGGCGGCATTGGCGGAACGGGCTGCAAGATTCCGCACCTCTTCAGCCACGACGGCAAACCCCTTGCCATGCTGACCGGCTCGGGCTGCCTCAACAGCTGCGTTGAGTGCGAGAATGTTTGTCTGAAAAGCGATATCGTCAATCACCTTGATGATTTTGCTGATACTGTTTGAAGCCTCGTTAATATCGGCCATCGCCGTGAGCATATCCTGCATCTGGGCTTGGCCTTGACTGGCGTTGTTTTCCGCTTCTTTTGCCAGTTCGTTTGCCGTTTTGGCTTTTTCCGCGTTATGCATTGTCTGGGTAGCAAGCTCTTCAAGCGAGGCCGTCAGCTCCTCGATCGAACTGGCCTGCTCCGTTGCGCCTTGGGAGAGGTCCATGCTGGAGTTGGCGACAAGCCCCGAGCCGGAGGCAACGTTGTCGGCCGCGAGCAAAATCGTTACAATTGTCTCATTAAGCTTACATAACAAGTCTGCTATACTGGCTCCCAAAATGTCGTTTTCCGAGCGGATTTCAATGTTGGCTGTGAGGTCCCCTTCTGCTATCTGTTGGATAATGATTGCCTGCTCGTTAAGCGCATTCACTAAAACGGCAATACTTTTAGCAAGCTGATCTTTTTCTGATCGAATAACAACATCAACCGTCAGGTCTCCATCAGCCAAGCGCTCGGCAATTGCGGCCTGGCCGCGCGTGGCCTCAATCAACTTAGAAAACGATTTGGCCAGCGTGCCGATCTCATCGTTCGAAGAGATTTTTATGTCAACATCCAGGTCTCCAACCGCCAGTTGCTCCGCGGCATTAACCATTTTAATAATCGGTTTGGCAACTGTCCTCGCGATTTTAATGCTGATGAAAACGGCACCCGACAAGCCGAGGGCAATCAGGGCAATCATCACAATTGTCAACGTTGTTTCGCGGCTTTCGTTTTTATCCATTAAAGTCTGTGCGTCGGTTGTATTAAAATCGACAAGCTGGTCGAGCGCATCCTGCAACGCGACCTCGTCCGTCTCCAGATCATTGATGACAAGCGCTTTGGCCTGATCGATATAACCTGATGCCAGCGCAGCGGTGACTTGGTCAATATGTGTTTTATAGTGCTCCCATTGGCTTTCGATCGCGTCAAACATCTCTCTGTCTTCGCTGAAGATGATATGTCTGTCATATTTGTCGATATATGTATCCACATTTCCTGTAAACGTTTGAAGTTTTGTAAGAAATGTTGCGCGTTTTGTTAAATCGTCTGTCACGATTGCTTTGAGCGTCATGACCCGGACACGCTGAAAATATTCCGAGATGTCGCCGATATATTCGATGCCTGTCGTATTCTCATCATAAAGCTGATTGTCCGACGCGCCAAGAGTATTCATGCAGATGATGGCAAAAACGCCGACGAAGACAGTAATCATCGCGAGTGCTAAAAACCCCAACAGCATTTTGGACGTAATTCTTAAATCATAAAACCACTTCATCAGTCAAGCTCCCTTTTCCGGCATGCTGCGATCGCCTGAGCCCGACAGACCTCTTTTATCATCTTATTCCGTCGCACGAATTGCAGAAAGTCCGTGTATTTTATTTTCTAAATGCGCAATTATTTACTTTATTGGCGTTCCCTCCCTCTGCTTACTCTTGCTGAACACGAACAATTCATTGTTGTTTATCATATATTATCGTGCATTAATTGCACTTATTTAAGCATCATAGACAAATTTTTTATATTTTATATAAATTCATCTTTTTTACTTGTTTTTGAGACTTAAAGAAATTTTCTAATAAAGATAAAATTATTATCTTTTCAACATTTTTAGTATATTTAAATAAATTAGGCATTTCAGAAAAATAGACAGCCGCGCTAAGCGGCTGTCTATTATAAATTCTAATAATGTTTTCAAATAAAATCAACACGAGTTTTCGCTTTTAGCATTTTTCTCAAAAACCCATCGTCTTCAATTCTGCAACGAGATCCATGTAAAAATCGGTGATATCCGATATGTACCCGGGCTTTACTTGGCGTGTGAAAAACGACCGGCGCAAATCAATGACATCAAAATGCGATATCCCGCGTTTTGAAGCGCCGCGAAGCACACCCCGAAAATTCGTCCACTGCGCCGACGCCACTGAGACGAGCCCATCATTTTCACCTTCCAGGCGTTTAACGAAAAAGTGCGGCAAAATCATAAACACATCGCTGGAGGAACGATCCATGACAGCAGCGTAGCTTTGATAGTAAACGTTATCATCATCCGGATTTTGTTCATTAAAGTGCTCAGCCTCCAGCGTTGAGAAGCCGCGCGTGGCGTTATAAAAATCGGGGTGCCTGTCACCCAGCGCGCGAAAGGAGACATCGACGAGCGCCGCGGCTATTTTATAGAGCGAATCAGGAACCCGGCTATAGGCGTCTATTGCTTTCATGCCACGGTGCGGTGTTGCCAGCGTTGTTAAACTGGCGATTTTATCCGCCATGCCTAACGACGATATGAGATACCGGGCGTCCAGCCCGCCTTTTGAATGGGCGATTAAATTGATTTTTTCATACCCGTGCTCTTTAAAAATTCTTTCGATGTTCTCTTTAATCTCAAGAGCGTTTTCTTTGATCGTCCCCCAGCTGTCCTGCATGCCGTAAAATATCGTGGCACCGTGTTCCTCTAAAACCCTGGGTATTCTGCCCCAATAATTGAGGCTTTTAAAATCACGGAACCCGACACCGTGCAGCAGCATAATGGGGTATTTTGTATGGCAGCGCGTGTCTTTTATCGGTGATACATGACTCAATCATATCCACAGCCTTTCAGCAAAATACGCCGGTTTTAGCGGTATATAGCTGATTTTTAGGATATTATACCACTCCTTATCAGTATTTCAACGGTTATATAACAGGGTATTCAGCAGACGGTTTTTTAATATTTAACTTTCATGATTAAGTACGTTGAGAGCAAAAGAAAAAAATACGCGAATAACGTCGTGAGTAAAGTTAAAAAGACAACCAAATTAAACATCCCTGAAATGACAACAGCAAATGTTAGTGCGATAAGGAAAATATACGATGTGGTGCTAAAAGTTATACTTTTTATAAATCGGTTACGTTCATCAAGATAATTGATTTCAGACTTTTGAAATTTCTCGCCATTACTGAGTAATATAACGCTTCTAATAAACAATACAATCCCGGCAATAATGAGCGCAGCCCCAAATCCTGAATAAAACCCTTGCATGAAGCTCAAATTTATTAACGCGATACCGAATTTCGATGTCAGACTTTGTAGATTTCCCACTTGATTAAGCAAAACGAGTAAAAGACATTTCAATCCAATTAATATCAACACGACATGAATGATCATTTGAATTTTAAGAACCTTTTTATACGGCATCTTGCCGATATTTGATTTAAACAGCATTACGCTTCCTCCATAAAAATATTTTCAATTGTTGTCCCAAAATGTTTTGCAATTTTGAATGCAAGTGGCAGCGAAGCAATATATTTGCCATTCTCAAGTGATATTATTGTTTGTCTCGTCACGCCTACTCCTAAAGCCAAGTCTTCCTGTGTTTCCTTTCGCTCTTTTCGCAACTGTGCAATTTTATTTTTCAATCCAAAACCTCCTGTTTTTTATGTATGGCGTGCTTTACATTTTAAGTATAGTTAACTTTACACAGAATGTCAAGTTCATTTTACATTTCTATTGGCGAATAAAAAACAGGGTATTGCATGAATCATGCAATACCCTGTTTAATGCATATTTGTTTGCGCTTACGCCCGAGCCTTCAGCGCGGCCTGAGCCGCGGCAAGTCTCGCGATGGGGACGCGGAACGGCGAGCAGGAGACGTAGTTAAGGCCGATATTATGGCAGAACTCAACGGAGGAAGGGTCACCGCCGTGCTCGCCGCAGATACCGATTTTGAGGTCTGGACGCGTTGTTCGGCCAAGCTCAACGGCCATCTTGACGAATTTGCCGACGCCTGCCTGATCGAGGCGGGCAAACGGGTCTGACTCCAAAATCTTTTTCTGATAGTACGCATCGAGGAATTTCGCGGCGTCGTCACGTGAAAAGCCAAACGTCATCTGCGTGAGATCATTTGTGCCAAAGGAGAAGAACTCGGCTTCCTTGGCGATTTCGTCGGCCGTGACGCAGGCGCGCGGAATCTCGATCATGGTGCCGACTTTATACTTCAGGTCTGAGCCGCTGTCTTTGATAAGTTTGTCGGCTGTGTCAACAACAATCTTTTTAACATACTGAAGCTCCTTAACCTCGCCGACGAGGGGGATCATGATCTCCGGCACGAGATGCCAATCGGGGTGCTTTTTGCTGACATTGATGGCAGCCTTGATAACGGCATTCGTCTGCATGACGGCGATTTCAGGATACGTGACGGCGAGACGGCAGCCGCGATGGCCCATCATGGGGTTAAACTCGTGGAGCGAGGCGATTATCTCTTTAATGTCGTGGACGGATTTGCCGAGATCCTTTGCCAAAAGCTCGATATCTTCTTCGGCAGTCGGCAAGAACTCGTGGAGCGGCGGATCGAGATATCGGATCGTGACGGGACAGCCCTCCATCGCCTCGTAAATGCCTTCAAAGTCGGACTGCTGCATCGGCTCGAGCTTCAAAAGCGCCTTTTCACGCTGATCGACCGTGTCAGCACAAATCATCTCGCGGATCGCCGGTATGCGCTCGGCATCAAAGAACATATGCTCGGTGCGGCACAGGCCGATGCCCTCCGCGCCAAATTTGCGCGCCTGCGCGGCGTCCTTCGGTGTGTCGGCGTTCGTACGGACGTTAAGCGTTCTGTAGGAATCGGCCCAAGCCATGATGCGGCCGAATTCACCGCCAATGGCGGCGTCCGTCGTCTTAATGGCTTCGCCGTAGATGTTACCGGTTGAGCCGTCAAGACTCACCCAGTCGCCTTCTTGATACGTTTTGCCACCGAGCTCGAACGTTTTGTTCTCCTCGTCCATCTTGATGGCGCCACAGCCGGCGACACAGCAGGCACCCATGCCGCGCGCAACGACGGCAGCGTGCGACGTCATACCACCGCGGACCGTCAGGATACCCTGCGCGGCCGCCATACCTTCGATATCCTCCGGGGACGTTTCGAGGCGGACGAGAATGACCTTTTCACCTTTCTGCGCCCAGGCTTTGGCCTCTTCGGCGGTGAAGACAACTTTGCCGCAAGCGGCGCCGGGCGACGCGGCGAGACCGGTGCCGATCACCTTGGCGTTATTCAGCGCCTCAGCGTCAAACTGCGGGTGCAGGAGCGCGTCGAGCTGCTTCGGGTCGATCATGAGAACGGCTTCCTTCTCCGTGATAAGGCCCTCGTCGACAAGATCGCAGGCAATTTTGAATGCGGCGGCGGCGGTGCGCTTGCCGTTGCGCGTTTGCAGCATGAAGAGCTTTTTATCCTCAATCGTAAACTCCATATCCTGCATGTCGCGATAATGATTTTCGAGTTTGTCACAGATTTTGACGAAATCGTCATAAGCGCCGGGCATAACGTCTTTGAGCTGGTCAATCGTTTGCGGTGTGCGGATACCGGCCACAACGTCCTCGCCCTGCGCATTCATCAGGAATTCACCGAAAAGCTTTTTCTCGCCGGTAGCCGGGTTACGTGTGAAGGCAACGCCTGTCCCCGAGGTGTTGCCGAGGTTGCCGAAGACCATCTCCTGCACGTTGACAGCCGTGCCCCAGTCGCCGGGGATATCGTTCATGCGGCGGTAGACAATGGCACGCGGGTTATTCCAGGAGCGGAAAACAGCCTGAATAGCGCCCATAAGCTGCTCTTTCGGGTCTGTCGGGAAGTCAACGCCGAGCTTTGATTTATACGCGTCCTTAAATTGCTGCGCGAGCGTTTTGAGGTCGTCAGCCGTGAGCTCGGTGTCCTGCTGGACGCCGCGCTCTTCCTTCATTTTATCGATGAGTGCCTCGAAGTATTTTTTACCGACCTCCATAACAACGTCGGAATACATCTGGATAAAGCGGCGATAGCAGTCATACGCCCAGCGCGGGTTGCCCGAGCGGCGCGCCATGACCTCAACGACGTCTTCGTTTAGGCCGAGATTGAGAATCGTATCCATCATTCCGGGCATGGACGCGCGCGCGCCGGAACGGACGGAGACTAAAAGCGGATTTTCCTGATCGCCGAATTTTTTGCCTGTCAGCTTTTCGAGCGTCGCGACGTATGCCATGATCTCCTGCTGCAAATCGGGCGAAATCGCTTCTCCGTCATCGTAGTATTTGGTGCACGCTTCCGTCGTCACGGTAAACCCCTGCGGAACGGGCATGCCGAGATTTGTCATTTCAGCGAGGTTGGCGCCTTTGCCGCCAAGCAGCGCTTTCATTTTGCCGTTGCCCTCCGAGAAGAGGTAGACGTATTTTTTGTCCACAATGATCCCCCTAAAGAATGATTTTGCAAGGATTCAAACAAAAATATTATAGCTATTCCTTCCTGATAAAACAATATTTTCGTAAAATATTCGTGAAAACTTCCATCAATTTAATGCGATAGTGCAAAAAAGTTTGACGCTTTGTTTATTTCCCGACGCAAAAGCGCTCGAAGATGCGCGAAACGATGTCCTCCCGAACCGTTTTGCCGGTAACTTCGCCGAGTGCCGACATCGCCGACTCAATGTCCGTCAAGACGGCGTCGGGTGTCACACCGGCTTGGAGTGCCGCCGCCGCGCGTGCGATATCCTCCCGCGCTCGCGCTATGGCACCGGCCTGCCGGGCGTTTGTGAGGATTTCGCCGCCGGGCACGCCGTCGGCGCCGGTAAACAGTCGCCCAAGTACCGTGCCGAGTTCCGGGAGACCCTCTCCCGTCACCGCGGAGACTTCAACGATATTCTGAAAGCGTGCTTTCAGAAACGTTTTATCGAGCTTTTGCGCAAGATCGCTCTTACTCACAACGGCGACGGCATTTTTCGCTCGGGCGGCGATGTCCAAAATGCGCCGGTCGTCGTCCGTCAAATCCGTGCTGCCGTCAAAAACGGCGAGGATGAGTGCGGCTGTTTCCGCCGCGCCAAGCGCCCGGTCGACACCGAGCGACTCAATAGCGTCCTGCGTGTGCCTGATACCGGCCGTGTCCACAAGGCGCAGGACGACGCCGCCGAAGCGGAGCTTTTCCTCAATTGTATCGCGCGTTGTTCCGGCGTGTGGGGTGACAATGGCCCTTTCGTAACCGGCCAGCGCATTCAAAAGCGAGGATTTTCCGACGTTCGGCCGCCCGATGAGGGCCGTTTTCACCCCGTCTTTTAAAATCCGGCCGCGTTCATATGTTTTCAGAAGCATTTCAAGCGCGTGGGCGACGCCATCCAACACAGCAAGGCAGTCTTCCGTTTTGAAATCCTCAAGCGCTTCGTCGGGATAGTCGATAACGGCAAAAAAATGGGCGGAGACGTCAACAAGCGCATCATAAGCCGTATGGATTTTCTGCGCGATCGCGCCGCCGAGCTGACCGGCCGCGTTTTTAGCCGCCTGTTCTGTTTCGGCGTCGATGAGGTCAATAACGGCCTCCGCCTGCGTCAGGTCAAGCCGCCCGTTCAAAAAAGCGCGCTGTGTAAACTCCCCCGGCTCGGCAGGACGCGCGCCCGCGCGGAATAGCTCGTCGAGAACGGCGGCCAGAACGACGGGCGCGCCGTGGCAGTGCAGTTCAGCTGTGTTCTCACCCGTATAGCTGTTGGGGGCGTGGCTGACGGCACAGAGGCCATAGTCGAGCGGCGCACCGGCCTCGTCGACAATTGCGCCGTATAGGAGCTTCCTGTCCTCGGCATCACTCATTTTTATGCCGCTTTTTGAACGAAATATTCTGTCAGCCGCGGCGATGGCGTTCGGGCCGCTCAATCGGATGATGCCGACCCCGGCTCTGCCGGTGCCTGTTGCAAGGGCTGCGATGGTATCCGCCATGATGATGCCTCCTTTTTTGAACTGATTCGGCTGTGCGGTGGGCGGATATGGAATCCGCCCCGACGGGGGGGCGCTAGGCGGGCGATTGATAATCGCCCCTACGGCAATAGCAACTTTCTCGATTGCTATTTTGTAGGGACGGCCATTGGCCGTCCGCCGTTGCCGGATACGGCCGGACACGGAAACAGGGGCAGACACGAGGCCTGCCCCTGCGGTATGTTTCTGCTTCTGTCACCGCCGGGGCAAGAGACGCCCGCCAAACGTTACAGTGAAAAGATGCCGCGCTTTTTTCTGGATACGGCGCGACCTGCTGCCAGGGCGATCGCCTCCGCCGTCAGGCCGTACTCTTTTTTGAGATAATCCTCCGTGCCGACTTGCCCGAAGCGGTCGGTGACGCCGACCATTTCAACTGGCACAGGATAAGTTTTCACGACGGCCTCCGAGACGGCGGCGCCGAGGCCGCCGAAGATATTGTGATTCTCCGCTGTGACGAACGTCTTCGTCTCGCGGGCGCATTTCTCAATGAGCGCCATGTCAATCGGCTTCCAGGTGAAGAGATCAACAATACGTGCCGAAATTTTATCTTTTTTAAGCATCTCCCGCGCTTCGAGGGCTTCCGCCACCAGAATGCCGGAGGCGAAAATCGTGACGTCCTTGCCGTCGGCTAAAACATTGCCCTTGCCAATCTCAAATGTCGAGCCCTCCTCGTAGATAGCCGTCACGTTTTTGCGCGGCATACGGAGATAATAAACGCCATATCGCCCGGCGAGCTGACGGACGACATCTTTCACCATAACGGGGTCCGTGAGCTCAATGAGCGTGATGCCGGGGATGGAGCGGAGAACGCCCATATCCTCAAAAGGCATGTGCGTGCCGCCGTTATACGAGGCCGTCACACCGGGGTCGGAACCGAGAATTTTGACGTTTAATTTGGCGTAGGCCGCCGAGATCATGATCTGGTCACATGTTTTGCGCGAGGCAAAGCAACCGAAGCTGTGCGCGAAGGGAATTTTGCCGACGGCAGAGAGCCCGGCGGCGATGCCAACCATGTTGGCTTCGGCGATACCGACGTTAAAAGCCCTGTCGGGATACGCCTTGAAAAACGGTTTCATGCCGGAGGAACTGACGAGGTCGGCGTCTAAAACGACGATGTCCTCGTTTTCCTCCGCCAGAGCCATCAGCGTTTTGCAGTACGCGTCACGCATCAGCGCGTCGCTTTTTGAAAATGATTCACGGACGTTAAACATCTGCTTCCCCCTCTTCCGGGTCTGTCTCTTCCGCCATAGCCGGCGGCGCCTCCTCGGTCGGTGATGCCGCATCTTCTGATGACACCACCTGTTCGGTGGCTTCTTCTTCGGCGGCCTTCTTCTCCAGCCGCTCTGTTGCGGCGGCCGCGCGGGCACCTTCGAGGCGCTCTGTCACCACCTTGACGGCTTCTTCCATCTGCTCCTTTGAAAAGCTCATGTGATGGTTGCCTTCAACACCGGCGGCAAACGTGCCAAAGCCTTTAACCGTGTCCAGGACGATGACCGACGGGACACCTTTTGTCTTTTTAGCCGTCAAAACGGCGTCAAGAATCGCCCCGGTATCGTGGCCGTCAACCGTCTGGACAAACCAGCCAAAGGCGGCGAATTTCTCGCCGATGTCGCCGAGGTCCATAATATCCTTTGTAAAGCCGTCAAGCTGCTGCTTGTTGCGGTCAACAAACGTGATCATATTGTCAAGCTTGAACTGGGCAGCGGCCATGACGCCCTCCCAGACCTGACCCTCGTCGCACTCCCCGTCTCCGATGATGAGATAGGTGATGCTATCGGACTTGTTCAGGCGGCACCCGAGCGCAATGCCGATGGCCGCCGAGATGCCCTGTCCGAGTGACCCCGTCGTCATATCGACGCCGGGCGTCTTGTTCCGGTCGCAGTGGCTGGGCAGCCGACCGCCGCCCTGATTAAGCTCTGCGAGCATCTCCTTTGGGAAAAAGCCCTTTAAAGAGAGCGTTGCGTACAACGCCGGGCCCGCATGGCCCTTAGACAAAACGAGCCTGTCCCGCTCCGGCCAGCCGGGATTGGCGGGGTCACAGCGCAGCTCGCTGCCGTATAAAACAGCCAGGGTTTCCACGATTGACATCGCGCCGCCGATATGACCCGCCCCGAAGCCCTCCAGCTCCTGCAGCGTGACAAGGCGGATACCCTCAGCGATGACGCGAAGCTCCTTGGCGCTTACTTGATGTTCCATCTCACACCTCTATTCCTTTTCTGTGTGTTTAAAAACTGATTTTTTTGAGCAAATAATGGACAAGGTCGTCCGTTTTGACGCGCTCCTGCGCCATGGTGTCACGGTCGCGCACGGTGACACAGCCATCCTCCAGGGACTCGAAGTCAAACGTCAGGCAATACGGCGTGCCGATTTCATCCTGCCTTCTGTAACGCTTGCCAATGGAGCCGGCGTCGTCAAAATCCACCATAAAATGCTTCCGGAGCGTACCATAGACTTCCCCGGCCGCCTCCGACAGCTTTTTCGACAGCGGCAGGACGGCGCATTTAAACGGCGCGAGCGCCGGGTGCAGGCGCAGGACGACGCGGCTGTCATTTTTCTCCGCGTCGACAACCTCCTCGTCGTAGGCGTCAATGAGAAACGCGAGCGTTACGCGGTCGGCGCCGAGCGACGGCTCGATGACGTAAGGGATATATTTTTCGTTCGTCTCCTGATCGAAGTATTCCATATTTTCGCCCGACGTTGTCTGATGGGCTTTGAGATCAAAATCCGTTCTGTCGGCAACGCCCCACAGTTCGCCCCAACCGAACGGGAAGAGAAACTCAAAGTCGGTCGTGGCGTTGGAATAATGGGACAGCTCCTCTTTTTCGTGGTCACGCAGGCGGATGTTCTCCTCATTCATGCCAAGCGCGAAGAGCCAATCGCGGCAGAAGCTGCGCCAGTAATCAAACCATTCAAGGTCGGTACCGGGCTTGCAGAAAAACTCCAGCTCCATCTGTTCAAATTCGCGCGTTCTGAAGGTGAAGTTGCCGGGCGTGATTTCATTCCGAAACGATTTGCCGATTTGGCACACGCCGAACGGTACCTTCTTGCGCGAAGTGCGCTGAATGTTTTTAAAATTGACGAAGATACCCTGTGCCGTCTCCGGACGGAGGTATATTTGCGCCGCCGTATCCTCGTTGACACCCTGATATGTTTTAAACATCAGGTTAAATTTGCGGATGTCTGTGAAGTCTGCTTTACCGCAGTCCGGGCAGGTGATGCCCTTATCCTTAATATAAGCGATGAGCGCGTCGTTATCCATCGCTTCAATCACAACGTCCGTCACATTATTAGCGTGATTCCATTCCTCGCAGAGCTTGTCAGCCCGGTGGCGCGTTTTGCAGGCCTTGCAGTCAATAAGCGGGTCATTAAAGGTCGCGACATGGCCGGAGGCGACCCAGACCTGCGGGTTCATGAGTATGGCCGAGTCAAGCCCGACGTTATACGGGCTCTCCTGCACGAACTTTTTCCACCAGGCGCGTTTGATGTTGTTTTTCAGCTCGACGCCTAATGGGCCGTAGTCCCACGTGTTGGCAAGGCCGCCGTAAATTTCGCTGCCCGCATACACAAAGCCGCGCCCCTTGCAGAGCGCTACGAGCTTGTCCATCGTTTTTTCCGTATTTTTCAGCATATATCCTCCATCGTTGGGGCGGATTCCAGTTCCGCCCTAAAGCGTGACAGGATCAAAGCGCGCCCGAATGATCATTTACACATTTTTTAATTATATCCTATCGATGCCTCTTGTCAACTGGCGGGATGGTTAAAAAAGGCCTTTATTGGGCGGGCGCGTCTTGCAATTATCATGCATTTAGCTTACAATGTGTTTTCAGCACGCGGACGGCCATTGGCCGTCCCTACGGCGAGTTTTGCAAAAAAGCGGGCGGATATGGAATCCGCCCCTACGAGGAGCAAAGCCCCCTCATCCGTCACGACTTCGTCGTGCCACCTTCCCCTAGGGGAAGGCTTCATGGGTGATAATCGCCGTAACAAAAATATGCTTCTGTTTCGATTGCTTTTTGTAGGGACGGCCATTGGCCGTCCGTCGTTGGCGGACACGGGCGGATATGGAATCCGCCCCTACGGGGAGGACGAATTGCCCTCATCCGTCACGACTTCGTCGTGCCACCTCCCCCCAGGGGAAGGCTTCTGGGGGCGGGTTATATTTATAGTAATAAGGAGGCGCTCTATGACGTATGACGCCGGACAATTTGATATGGCCGTCATCGGGGCAGGGCATGCTGGGATTGAAGCGGCCCTGGCGTCAGCGCGCCTTGGGATGAAAACCATTTGCTTTACCATTAACCTCGACGCTATCGGCAACATGCCGTGCAACCCCGCTATTGGCGGTACGGCGAAGGGCCACCTTGTCCGGGAGCTAGACGCCTTGGGCGGCGAGATGGCGAAGGCCGCCGACGCAACGTGCATTCAATACCGCCTTTTAAACCGCGGGAAGGGCCCCGCCGTCCATTCCCTGCGCGCACAGGCCGACAGGCGGGCTTATCAGGCGCGAATGAAACGAGCGCTTGAGCAGCAGGAAAACCTGAGCCTTAAACAGGCGGAAATCGTTGATATCGCTGTTCAAAATGGCGCGGTTACAAGCGTCACGACACACACGGGGGCTGTTTACCGCGTGAAGGCCGCCATTATTTGCTCTGGTACGTACTTATCGGGCCGAACGATCGTTGGCGATACTGTCTGCGAAGGCGGACCGGACGGCATGTTTGCAGCCACATCCCTCGGTTCTCGGCTAAAAGCCCTCGGCCTTGACATGCGCCGGTTTAAAACGGGCACGCCACCGCGCCTTAACGCCCGCAGCGTTGACTTTTCCAAAATGGAGATTCAACCGGGCGACGATGTGCCGGTGCCATTTTCGTTTGAAACGACGTCTCCGCCCGAAAACCGCGCCGTCTGCTATCTGACGTATACAAATGAAGAAACACATACCGTCATCCGCGAAAACCTTGACCGCAGCCCGCTGTATTCCGGTGTCATCGAGGGCGTCGGCCCGCGATACTGCCCGTCCATTGAGGACAAAGTCGTGCGCTTTGCCGATAAAAAGCGCCATCAGCTTTTTATCGAGCCGATGGGCCTTGGTACCGAGGAATGCTATGTGCAGGGCTTCTCCTCTTCCCTGCCGGAGGACGTGCAGATTAAAATGCTGCACACCATTCCGGGCCTTGAGAGCGCCGAAATGATGCGCAGCGCTTATGCCATTGAGTACGACTGCCTTGACCCTTTAGAGCTTCTCCCGACGCTGGAGACGAAAAAAATCCGCGGGCTATACGGCGCGGGGCAGTTTAACGGCACGTCCGGCTACGAGGAGGCTGCCGTGCAGGGCTTTGTCGCGGGCGTGAATGCCGCATTGGCGATCAAAGGTGAGCCGCCGATGCTCCTCCGGCGCGACGACGGGTATATCGGCACGCTCATCGACGACCTCGTGACGAAGGGCACAAACGAGCCGTATCGCATGATGACGTCACGCTCGGAATATAGGCTTTATCACCGACAAGACAACGCCGACAGTCGCCTTGCCCACATTGGGCACCGCATCGGCCTCATTTCGAACGCGCGGTATGAAAAGATTGTCACGAAATACGAGGCTGTTGCGCGCGAAATGAAACGTCTGGAGACGACATTTATCCCGCCGACGCCAGAGCTTAGTGCCATGCTTGAAGAGAATGGGACGACGGCGCCGCCGTCCGGCGTGAGTCTAGCTTCCCTGCTGCGCCGACCACAGCTGAATTATGAGATCCTTGCGCCGTTTGACCGGGACAGGCCGGGGCTTGACCCCGCCGTCCGTGAGCAGGCCGAAATTTCGATTAAATACGACGGGTACATAAAGCGCCAAACGCGGCAGGTTGAGGACGCGCGGCGGATGGAGGACGTCCGTCTGCCGGACGACATTGACTACGGCACGCTGCACGGGCTGCGCATCGAAGCGCGGCAAAAGCTCACGCGCGTGCGGCCGTTAAGCCTCGGGCAGGCCTCGCGCATATCCGGTGTGTCACCGGCCGATATTGCGGCACTCATGATTCATTTGGGTAGAGGATGACAAAAAACGGGCAAAATATTAACGTAATTTTCCATTTTGACTGTGGCGCGATACGCGGAGATGTGTTATAAATAAAAAAGCGGCGAGCGGTTTTTGCAAACGGCGCAATCGTACTGTGGGGGCAACATGAACACTGACAAGTATAAGAGATTTTTATTGAGATTTGGCTATTGGGCGGCGATCTTTGCGATCGTTTACGTCTTTTTCCGGTATGTCTTTGCCTTTACCCTGCCTTTTCTGATTGCGTTCACTGTTGCAGTGTTATTGCGCCCGGCCATTTTATTTTTATACAAAAAATTTAAAATTCCAAAAGGGCTCTCCGGCCTCGTCCTTGTCATTTTTGTTTATCTCGCTTTGGCGGGCCTCTTGTTTTTGATTACAAGCCAGATCATCGTCGGCATCCTGGAGCTCATCAAGGTCATGCCGAGCATCTTCACCTCTGCCGTTGTTCCGGCGCTCAGCCAGCTCAGCACAACACTCGTGGCGCTTCTGACCCGATTCAACGTCTCCGCCGTCAACATCGTCAACGATTCAATGCCGCAGATCATTACGTCAATTGGCGGCGCGGTGACGGATTTCTCCGTCTATGTCGTCACCTGGGTTTCCGGCGTGGCCGTCAGCATTCCTGGGGCGATTCTCACAGCGATAATCTGCATTATCGTTTCTGTGTACGCGACAGTTGATTACGATCAAATTACCGGCTTTTTTAAAACAATTTTCCCAAAAAACGTCGTCTCCGTGACGCTGGCGGCCGGGCAGAGCCTGAAAACCATTCTCGCCAATTTTGCTAAATCGTATCTGCTTATCATGCTCATCACTTTTTCGGAAATCGCCGTCGGCCTTTTGATCATCGGGCAGCGCTGGGCAGTTTTAATCGCGCTGATTATCGCCGTTTTTGACATTCTCCCGATCATCGGTTCCGGGCTTATATTGATACCCTGGACGATTATTACTTTCATTCTGGGCGATTTTAAAATCGGCGTATCCCTTGCCATTTTATATGTGTTCGTCACCGTTGTCCGTCAGATTATCGAGCCGAAAATTGTCGGCAAGCAAGTTGGCCTGCATCCGCTTGTCACGCTTTTCTGTATGTGGATGGGTGCGCACCTCTTTGGCGGTATCGGCCTGTTCGGATTTCCGATCACTGTTTTGATCATTAAAAATCTCGTTGAAAGCGGCGTTGTCGGGCGACATTCCGACACTGCGCCAACACAGCCCAACGGGCTACATTAGTGCCGTCATGGCGTAATACCGGAATTCCTGCAAAAATTACTTTACAACATTTTACTGGCGTGTTAAAATACAAAGGATTGAGCCGACGGTTGACGCCGACGGCACGCCGCCTCTTGGTTTCGGGACAAAGCCGGACTTTATCCGGTGCCTTTCCGCCCGATACTCAGAAGCCGGGGAATAAAAAAGAAAGGATTTGTTAACGATGATTACGAAAGATCAAAAAACAGCTGTTATCGAAGCAAACCGCGCCCACGGCACGGACACCGGTTCTCCGGAAGTCCAGATCGCCATTCTGACCGAGCGCATTGCCCAGCTGACAGAGCATCTGCGCTCACACGCCAAGGACAACCACAGCCGCCTTGGAATGTACAAAATGATCGGCAAGCGCCGCAGCCTGCTCGACTATCTGGCCAAGAAAGATATCGAGCGCTACAGAGCCATTATCGCAAAGCTCGGCATCAGAAAGTAAAACGGACGTATGAGGGCTGGTCTGAGCGTATCAGATCAGCCCTTTTATGAAATAATAAGCCCTAACCCATCGTTATCCACACAGGAGCATGCGCTTTCATAGCAGTTGAAAATGCGTCTGAGACCGGCTCGGATCTATTTTCAAATGCTAAGAACGTGATGCTCCGCCAAAACAAACTTTAAAGGAGTATCATATGATTATCAGCAAAAGAGAATTCCCGGGCCGCAAAGCTTACACGATTGACCTTGCCGGTCGGCCGCTGACGCTCGAGGTCGGCCAGCTCGCCGAGCTCGCCAACGCCGCCGTTTTGGTCAAGTATGGCGAGACAACTGTTCTTGTAACGGCCACCGCTTCCGCACGCCCGAAGGACGGCATCGACTATTTCCCGCTCGCCGTTGACTTTGAAGAGAAGATTTACGCCGTCGGCCGTATTCCGGGCGGATTTCTGCGCCGCGAGGGGCGCCCCTCCGAGCGTGGTGTGCTCGCCAGCCGCATGATTGACCGGCCGATGCGCCCCCTCTTCCCGGGTGACCTGCGTAACGACGTTATCATCACCTGCACCGTCCTGTCCGTCGATCATGACAATTCGCCGGAGATTGCCGCCATGATCGGCGCTTCCGCCGCCGTCTCCATCTCGGACATCCCGTTTTCCCCGACGGCCGGCCCGATTGCGGGCGTTGGCCTCGGCTATCACGACGGCAAGTTCCTCATTAACCCCACGAGCGCCGAGCGCGCCGCAAGCGCTATGTTCTGCACCATCGCCGCGACGGAAAAGAAGATCGTCATGATCGAGGCCGGTGCCGATGAAGTCTCAGAGGACATCATGCTCGCGGGTATCAAGGCCGCCCATGAGGCCATTAAACCCGTCGTTGCCCTTATTAACCAAATGGTCAGCGAGGTCGGCAAGCCGAAATTTGAGTATGCCAAAGCCTCTTTCAACGAGGAGCTGTTTAAGAAAATCGTCGACAAGTATTTCGACGATGTGAAATACTGCATGGACACCGACGACAAAAACGTTCGTGAGGAACGTTACAACGCTGTCGTCACAAAAATGCTCGCGGAGTTCGGTGAAGCGTATCCCGAAATCAACGCGCAGCTTGAAGAAATCACCTACAAAATTCAAAAGAAGGTTGTTAAGGCTTGGCTTTTAGAGGGCAAGCGCGTTGATGGCCGGGCGATGAACGAAATCCGCCCGCTGGCCGCTGAAGTCTCCGTTCTGCCCCGCGTGCACGGCTCCGGCCTCTTTACGCGCGGTCAGACGCAGGTGCTCTCTATCTGTACACTGGGGACGCTGTCCTTGGCGCAGAAGCTTGATACAATTTTTGAAGAAGAATCAAAGCGCTATATGCACCACTATAACTTCCCCTCGTTCTCCGTCGGCGAGGCGCGGCCGAGCCGCTCAACCTCCCGCCGTGAGTACGGCCACGGCGCGCTGGCTGAAAAGGCGCTTGAGCCCGTCCTCCCCACCGTTGACGAATTCCCTTATGCCATCCGCGTCGTCTCCGAAGTCCTCTCCTCCAACGGCTCGACGTCACAGGGCTCTATCTGCGGCTCGACGCTGGCTTTAATGGACGCCGGTGTGCCGATCAAGGCCCCTGTCGCCGGTATCTCCTGCGGCCTCATTTCCGACGGGGACGACTGGACGACGTTTATTGACATCCAGGGCGTTGAGGACTTCCACGGTGAGATGGACTTCAAGGTCGGCGGGACGAAAAAGGGCATTACGGCCATTCAGATGGATCTGAAAAATGACGGCCTGACATATGACATCATTGAAAACGCCTTTGTCATCACACGCGAGGCGCGCATTCAGATTCTCGACGAAATTATGCTGCCCGTCATCGACAAGCCGCGTGATGAGCTGGCCCCGACGGCGCCGAAGATGATCACCATGAAGATCCACCCTGATAAAATCCGCGAGGTCATCGGCTCAGGCGGCAAGGTCATCCAGAAAATCGTTGCCGACACGGGCGCGAAGATTGATATTGAGGACGACGGCAGCGTTTACATCTCCTCGGCCGACATTGAAGCCTGCCGCGCGGCAAAAAAAATTATCGATGCCATTGTGTTTGTCCCGGAGATCGGGCAGCTGTACTTTGGCAAGGTTGTGCGCATCATCCCGATCGGCGCGTTCGTCGAGCTGGCCCCCGGCAAGGACGGCATGGTTCACATCTCAAAACTCGAAAACCGCCGCGTTGAAAAGGTCGAGTATGTTCTGAAAGAGGGCGACATGACTTGGGTCAAGGTCACCGATATCGACGACCGCGGCCGCGTTAACCTCTCGCGCAAGGAGGCCATTAAGGAGCGCCAGGCGGCTGGCCTGCCGATCGATCAGGCATAAGCGAAATTTTAGATTAAAACAACAGGGGGCGGATATTAAATCCGCCCCTACGTCATATATACAAGAGGTCTTCTATGTACGAAAAAATATTACTCCCAAACGGCGTGCGACTCGTGCACGAATATATCCCAACCGTGCGATCTGTTACGCTTGGCATCTGGGTGGGTACCGGCGCGCGATATGAAACGCCTGGAGAGAGCGGCGCTTCCCATTTCATCGAGCACATGGTGTTTAAGGGGACAAAAACACGCTCGGCCGCCGAGCTGGCCGCCGCAATGGACGAAATCGGCGGGCAGATTAACGCCTTTACGACAAAGGAATGTACGTGCTTTCACGGGCGCGTTCTTGATACACACCTCGACCGCCTGACCGACACGCTGTGCGATATGTTTTTCAACGCCCGATTTGACGAAAGCGACGTAATGAGTGAGCGCGGCGTCATTTTAGAAGAAATCGATATGTACGCCGACACACCGGAGGATCTCGTATCCGAGCGGCTGTATGCCGCATCTTATAAGGGCAACGCGCTCGCGCGGCCTGTTTTGGGCCGGAAAGCCTCTCTTGAAGCGATGACCGGTGCGTCTTTAAAGCAGCACATGCAGGCGCATTACCGGGCCGACAGCATCGTCGTCGCCCTGTCTGGCAGCTTTACCCCCGACGATATCAGGCGTCTTTCCGACCGCTTTTCAGCCATGCCCACAGGCGGGAAAAACACCTTTAAATCCGCCTCGTATACGCCGTCTTTCACTGTACGGCGCAAAGCGCAGGAGCAAAATCACCTGACGGCGGCCTTTCCCGGCGTTGCCGCAACAGACGGGCGGCGCTATGCCCTGCAACTGCTCTCCGATATTTTGGGGGGTGGTATGTCCTCCCGGTTATTTCAAACTGTGCGAGAAAAGCGGGGGCTTTGCTATAGTATCTATTCTTACGGCTCCAGCTTTATCGATACCGGCCTTTTCTGTATCTACACAGCGCTCGGGCGTGAGACGGAGCAGGCGGCTCTTGGCGTCATCACCGAAGAAATCCGGCGATTTCAGGAGGATGGCGTAACGGCGGACGAGCTCTCACGCGCCCGCGAGCAAGTTAAGGCCAATGTTCTGATGGGGCTTGAATCGACAGCGACGCGCATGAACCGGCTCGGACGGAACGAATTATATTTCGGCCGTGTGCCGACACCGGAGGAGATCATTGCGTCATACGACGCCGTTACCGTTTCAGATATTTCGGTGCTGTCGGCGCACTGCCTTGATTTTTCACAAATGTCGTTTTCCGCCGTTGGGAAGGTCGGCACTGCCGAGGCGTACCGCGCGGCGTTTGCTTACTAGAGTGTGAAGATGCAGGGCGTTCGGACGGACGGCCAATGGCCGTCCTTTTGGCACGCTGAGGTCGTCGTGCCCTTCTGGCGAGCGAAGGCCCTCATCCGTCACGACTTCGTCGTGCCACCTTCCCCAACGGGGAAGGCTATGGCTCTTCCATATGCGTCATTCTGAGCGCAGCGAAGAATCTTTGCGACTTTTAACCTAGGCAGACACAAGGTCTGCCCCGACGCAGCGCTCTCCGCGAACGGGCGGGCGGGCATTGAAATTTGACTTTTCATGGCCGCGTTACTATAATCAGTCTGTACAAATTCGCAAACGGAGATGACAGGACCATGTATTACACCATGACAATTGCCGGACTGACACGCAAGCTGCCGATGGGCAAGCTCTCAGACGACCTCATGATTGCCGGTTTCACGCCTTTTGGCGATGTGGAGCTCACCTGCGCCTGCGCGGCGGCGCTCTTAAAAAAAGCCCCCCACTTTGACTATATGATTGCGCCGGAAGCGAAGGCCATCCCCATTATTCATGAAATGGCGCGGCAAAGCGGCCGGAATACATATCTGCTCGTGCGGAAAGCACCAAAGCTTTATATGGACGGCGTTTTTTCAACCGAAGTCCGCTCGATTACGACGGCAGGTGTTCAAACGCTGTACATGGACGCCGCCGACGCCGCGAAAATCAAGGGCAGCCGTATTTTGATCATTGACGACGTTATTTCAACGGGCGAGTCGCTTCGCGCTGTGGAGCAGCTTGTGACACAGGCGGGCGGTACCGTTGCCGGGCGAATGGCGGTTTTAGCCGAGGGCGACGCCATCGGCCGCGACGACATCATTTATTTGGAGCCGCTGCCGCTGTTTGATAAAGCCGGAAACCCCATCGGATAGCAAAAAATCAAATACGCTTAAAGGAATGACGTGATGAAACGGATTCTACCCGCCATACTCATTGTCTCCGTCATCTTTTTACTTGTCTGCACCTTTTCAAACGCCGTGCCGAACCGGCGCGATTTTGTCATTAAAAACGGTGTGCTGACAAAATACAACGGTGCGGGCGGCGACGTTGTGATTCCCGGCAATCTCGGCATGACGGCGATTGGCGCAAAGGCGTTCCTCACCCAGTCCATTCACGGTGACGTGGCTAATACAACCATTACATCCCTTGTCGTCCCCACCGGCGTAACGCGCCTTGACGCGCTGGCGCTGTCTTACTGCACAGCGCTTAGAACCGTCACGCTGCCGGATACGATGTGCACCCTGGGTGACGGCGCTTTTAAGGGCTGCGCGAGCCTCACGACCGTGACGATTCCGCGTGGCGTTTCCGCCATCCCAAACGACGCGTTTTCCGACTGCACCGCCTTGCGCGCTGTGACACTGCCGGATGGCCTCACGATGATCGGCGACTACGCCTTCGCCTATTGCACGTCCTTACAAACAGTTGTGCTGCCCGAGACGCTCACAGCCCTTGGCAGCATGGCTTTTTTCGACTGCGGCGCGCTGACCGGCGTGACACTGCCTGTCCAGTTAAGTACCATTGGCGATGCTGTTTTTGCCGGGACAGCCATATCAAATCCCCTATACTCAGACGACGGCACTGTTTTGTATTATGTCCCGGGAAGCTCGACGGACTTTAAAATTCCAAAAGATGTTACCGAGCTGCACGGCGGTGCTTTTTTCGGGTGCACCGAGCTTCGTGAAATCGCCGTGCCGAACACCGTTAAAACCATCGGCGTGCGCGTTTTTGAGGCGTGCGCCGGGCTTAAAAAGCTCACGCTGCCAAAAGGCCTCACGGCCGTCAGCGATTTTCTGTGCGCCGATTGCGGCAGTCTCACATCCGTCTCGCTCCCGACCAGTGTGACGGCAATCGGCAAGGCCGCCTTTTCAGGCTGCACCAGTCTGAAGACCATGGCGTTGCCAGACGGTTTGAAAGCCATCGACAGCAGCGCTTTTTGGGGTTGTACGGCGCTTCAATCGCTTCGACTGCCCGCGCATGTGGCGGCAATCGGCGATAACGCGTTTTATGGCGCAGGGCTTAAAACACTCACTATTGAGAGCAAAACCGCATCGTTCGGTTCCGTCGTATTTTCAGAAAGCGTCGGTTTGACGCTTCGGGCGCCGTCCGGCTCTACCGTCGAAGCATATGCCGAGGAAAACGGTATTTTATTTCAAAAAATACCGTAAGCAAAACGCTTTCTAACTTTTAACGGTTTTACACATCCAATCAAAGGCTGCGCCTCCTGAAAAGCGCAGCCTTTTCTTCTTGACACGATTCACCATAAATTATATTATTATGATTGTTTTTACACAATTATAATTTTATTCCAATAAGGAGAAACCGATGGCTGATACGATTCTGAAGCTCCATGGCGTCAAAAAAAAGATCGGCAGAAAAACAATCGTCACAGACCTTGATTTTGAGGTAATGCAGGGAGAGGTTTTCGGCTTTCTCGGCCCGAACGGTGCAGGGAAAACGACGACAATCCGGATGATGACAGGCCTTGCCGCCATCACAGCGGGCGATATCTTCATCGGTGATTATTCCATCCGGCATCATTTTAAAACGGCCATCCGTTCCGTCGGGTGCATTATTGAAAACCCGGATTTGTACAAGTATCTGTCTGGTCTTGATAACCTGCGCCTGTACGGCGCGATGTACAAGGTTTCCGAGGAACGCATCCGGGCGCTGCTCGATACCGTGGGGCTTGCCGATGTTGCACGCAACAAGGTAAAAACCTACTCGCTCGGCATGAAGCAGCGGCTCGGCATCGCGCAGGCACTGCTGCACGAGCCGAAGCTTCTCATCCTTGACGAGCCGACAAACGGGCTTGACCCCTCCGGCATCCGGGAGTTCCGCGAGCTCATTCGAAAGCTGGCTGCTGAGCAAAAAATGACAATTTTTGTTTCCAGCCATATTTTGAGCGAGATGCAGCAGCTGTGCGACCGCGTTTGTATCATCAATCAGGGCAGAATCGTCACCATCAAGACGGTTGCCGAGCTCATTGACATGGCCAACAACGCCCAGACGGCCAAGCTGCTCTTGAAGACAGACAACAACGACAAGGCCGCCGATATCCTGACCCGGTCGAACGTGGCGTTTACAAAAAATGCCGACGGACTCACCGTCGAAACAGAAAAAGACGGTGTGCCGAAAATTGTTGCGGCGCTGACAGCCGAAGGCGTTGCTATTTACGGCATGGACAGCCTTGAAACACAGACGCTAGAAGACATTTTTATGAAGCTGACGGAGGTGAGCAACTGATGGGCGGCATATTAACACTGATCGGCATTGAAAATAGAAAAATCCGTGGGCGCGTGTCAACCTGGGTGATGATTCTTGTGATGGCCGTTCTCATATTTGCGCTGTCCGGTCTTTTAAAATTCATCGACGACAATCAGGAGATGCTTGCCGCCTATTCGGGCCAGACGGTCAGCGCCGGTGCCGATTGGGAAACGACATTGCGCACTGAAATAGAATCAAGCCGCCAGCAGCTCACACAGGCGGAATCGAGCGGCGAAGCCGTCAGTCAAAGCCGGATCGACGCCTTGAAAATGACGATTGCGAAGGATACTTACACCCTTGAGCATCACCTTGACCGCGACTATTTTAAGTCCCTCTGGAACAGAGTCGTCGACTTGGACGTCTCCTCCAATCCGAACGTCGGCGGTCTTGTGGCGCTGTTCGTCATCATCGCGCTCTCTGCCCTCGTCGCAGGGGAGTATACGGAAGGGACGATGAAACTCATGATCCCGCGGCCGTTTTCAAGAGGCGAGATTTTATCGGCTAAGCTTCTATCTTCTCTTATCTATGCGTTTGTTTTATTCGTTGAAGCACTCGTCATCGGCTTGTTGTCACTGGGGCTCTTCTTCGGCTTCGGCGGCCTCGGCGCGACGAGCCTTTTCTGGACGGGCGACACGGTTATTGAAATTCCGGCGTTTTTAAACGCGCTGATGATCTATGGGCTTGATTTTCTGCAGGTCTTTGTTTACCTCTCGTTTGCACTCCTCTTGGCCGTCTTGTCCCGCTCACGCGCCTTGGCAACCGGTCTTTCAATTTTCGTCCTCGTTGTCGGCGCGAGCTTGTTCCAGCTGCTGGCGCTGTACACAGACTGGGGGCGCTATATCGTTTTCGCGGTGTCCAACTTCTCGCGCTTTATTATTGCCGGGTCGCCATATGGCGGGATGACGCTCCCCTTGGCGCTTCTGGTGTCGGCCGGTTATGTCGCCGTTTTCCTGTTCTTCAGCTATCTGACATTCAAGAAGCGGGATATTTAAATTACCGGCCATGCTTCGGCCGCCAAAGCTTTTAAGTATATGAAAGGGTGTTTAGATGCCTCAAGACCGGCGAAAGGTTTTCGCCGGTCTTGTTTGTGTGATCGATTTTTGTTAATGCCCGTATGGGCATACATACAGACACATGCCGCAGACGGCGCGGCCGACTTCATCTTTTTGGCTTTCTAAATACACCTCGCACTTTCGGGCATCATAACGTGCCTCACGAGGTTCTCCCTCGACGTAATTGCGCCCTGTAAAGGCTTGAGCGGGGCAAATTGCCACACACCTGTCACAATCTCCGCAGCGGACGTCAAGGAAATTTTCGTTTTCCTCCAGCGGTGCGTCGGTCAGCACCGTCGTCCAGCGGACGCGGGGGCCGTGCTCCGGCGTTATAAGCAGGCAGCTCTTCCCGATCCAGCCGAAACCGGCCAGCCGGGCGATCATTTTTTGGGATACGGACGCGCACAGGCAGCCGCCGTCAATCCGTTCCGCTGCGGGAACCGGCAGTGCGCGGTGCCCTTCTCGCTGAAGCAAAGAGGCAAGCGTCGAGCTGAATGCATTGAGCCGGTCATTCACTACCGTATACGCATGCGTATTGTAGAGCAATACGTTTTCGTATGTATGCTCGCCGCCGAGAAGGTCGACAATGGAATTCGGGAGCGCAATACCGATCGAGAGCGCTCGAGGATAGCCGCTTGCCGCGTTGCCGCCGATTTCGGCAATCTCCTTTTGATATCGGGCGATACCGGCCACGCCGATGAAATCAATACTGTGTATTTCGCCGAGCGCTCGAATTTTGGCCAACAAATCCATGATATCCCCTTCCAGATTTCCAATATTTCAGTAGGGGCGATTATTAATCGCCCGTTTTCTGACGCGTTCCATCGCGGGCGACTGATAGTCGCCCCTACATTCGTGATATTGGGCACTACGCTTTTCAGCTGGATGGTTCATGTTATATTTTTTTGTGATCAGCTGGTTTTTCCCGCAGTTTTTTAAAAAACTCGCTCATGAGGGCACGGCAATCGTCCTCCAAAATGCCGCCGACGATCTGCGGCGCATGGCCGAAGCGCTCCATAAAGAGATTGATAACACTGCCGCAGGCACCTGTCTGCTCCTCCTTCGCCCCGTAAAAAAGCTTTGGCAGGCGCGCATTGATGATCGCCCCGGCACACATGGGGCAAGGCTCGAGCGTGACGTATAAAGAGCAGCCGGACAAGCGCCAGTCGTTTTGATGTCGGCAAGCCTCTTCAATGGCCATGAGCTCAGCGTGGCCTAAAGCACTTTGCGCCTGTTCGCGCCGGTTATAACCGCTGCCGATTATTGCACCGTCCGCGTCCGTAATCACGCAACCGACGGGCACCTCGCCCTCAGCCATCGCGCGGGCAGCCAGCGCGAGCGCCTCTTTCATGTATTTTTCATGCTCTAACGGCATATGTCTCCTCTTTTCATCCGGTTTACAGGCTTTCAGCGTATCACACGGCGGTGAAAATCTCAACCGGCATCGCTCAATTTCTGGTATATAATATGCGCGGGCGGTACATAATCACCTCAGATCAATTTTTGATGGGGAGGTTTATTATGCTCGTTGCAGAACTGATGTCTGACAGTGTGATTACCATTGCGCCGGATGAGCCCGCGTCTTTGGCGGCGCGGCTGTTATACCGCCATAATATTGGCTCCGTCCCCGTCTGCTCGGCGGACGGGCACCTGCGCGGCATCGTCACGGACCGTGATATTGTCCTGCGCTGCGTCGCGGCGGAAAATGACCCAGAGACGACGCCCGTCCGGGAGATCATGACACGGGGGCTTGTAACCGTCAGCCCGACGGACGATGTGCGCGAGGCGGCGCGGCAGATGGCGGAGGCACAGGTGCGGCGGCTGCCCGTTGTGGAGGGCGGCAGGCTCGTTGGGATGCTTGCTATCGGCGATATGGCTAAAACGCATGCGTTTGACATGGAGGCGTCAAAAGCGCTGTCGGAAATTTCCGTCAACATTCGAAAGCGGTAACATGAATCAGCGCGTTAAAAACCGTTTCCGCCGGTATCGGCGGAAACGGTTTCTAACGATAATGCCCCGGCATTGACAAGCGCTCTTATTTCATTATAAAATAACGTTTGCTGAATTTCCCTTGAATGAAAAGACAACGCGCGGGCCGCGTTTTTATTGGAGGCACACACATGAAAAAGTACGGGTTAAACGAGCTGCGGGAGATGTTCTTGTCGTATTTCGAGAGCAAAGGGCACCTGCGACTGCCGAGCTTCTCCCTCATTCCGCAAAATGACGCGTCGCTCCTGCTCATCAACTCCGGCATGGCCCCCTTGAAGCCGTGGTTTACCGGCGAAACAGAGCCGCCGCGCCGCCGCGTCACGACATGCCAGAAGTGCATCCGCACCGGCGATATTGAGAACATCGGCAAGACGGCACGGCACGGTACATACTTCGAGATGCTGGGCAACTTCTCCTTCGGCGACTACTTCAAGCACGAGGCGATTGCCTGGTGCTGGGAATTCTTGACCGAAACCGTCGGCATTGACCCCGCTCTTTTGTACCCCTCCGTCTACAAGGAAGACGACGAAGCCTTTGATATTTGGCATCAAGAGATCGGCATCCCCACCGAGCGCATCTTCCGCTTCGGCAAAAAGGATAACTTTTGGGAGCACGGCGCGGGCCCCTGCGGCCCCTGCTCGGAGGTCTATTTTGACCGCGGCCCCGAGAAGGGCTGTGGAAAACCCGACTGTACCGTCGGCTGTGACTGCGACCGGTACATTGAAGTCTGGAACAACGTGTTTTCCCAATTTATGAGCGACGGGGCGGGCCATTATACAGAGCTTGCGCAGAAAAACATCGACACCGGCATGGGGCTTGAGCGTCTCGCCGTCGTCTGCCAGGGCGTTGATAGCCTGTTCGATGTCGATACCGTCATGAACATTACGAAAAAAGTTTCGGAAATGACGGGCGCACAATACGGCCAGAGTGCAAAAACGGACGTCTCGCTCCGCGTCATCACCGACCACATCCGCTCATCGACGATGATGATCGCCGACGGCGTGCTCCCCTCCAACGAGGGGCGCGGCTACGTCCTGCGCCGCCTTTTACGCCGGGCGGCGAGGCACGGCAAGCTGCTCGGCTATTCCGACACGTTTTTATATGAAGTCTGCGCGACGGTAATCGGCGAGAACACGACGGCCTACCCCGACCTTGTCCAAAAACAGGATTACATTACACGCGTCATCCGCGTTGAAGAGGAAAACTTTAATAAGACGATTGACGGCGGTATGGCGATTTTAAACGGCCTTTTAAAGGAATTGAAAACGCAGGGCGGCACCGTCTTCTCCGGCGCGGACGCCTTTAAGCTCTACGACACATATGGCTTCCCCGTCGACCTCACGCTGGAAATTATTGAGGAACACGGTTTCACGCTCGACAGACCGGAATTTGACCGCCTGATGCAGGAGCAGCGCGAGAGGGCGCGCGCCGCGCGCGCCGCGCTGGGCGATCTTGCCTGGGCGGGCGTTGACCTCGGCCTTGACGCGACGCCGACCGTTTTCTCAGGCTATGAGACGCTTTCCGACACGGGGCGGATTTTAGCACTTGTTTCCGGCGGCGAGGTGTGCTCGACCATCCGGGCCGGTGAGGAGGCTATCGTTGTCCTTGACAAAACGCCCTTTTACGCCGAAATGGGCGGCCAGTCGGCCGATACCGGCACCATAACGAAGGGCGACGCTATTTTCCACGTCACGGGCGTATCGAAAAACAAGGGCGGCAAGTACCTGCATCAAGGCACGCTGGTATCTGGCGCGCTGTCTGTTGATGAGACGGTGACGGCCGCTGTTGACGCGCTGCGGCGGCAGGCGATCATGCGGGCACACTCGGCCACGCACCTCTTGCAAAAGGCTTTGAAAATCGTCCTCGGCGACCACATCAATCAGGCGGGATCGCTCGTTGAGCCTGACAAACTGCGTTTTGATTTTACCCACTTTGCCGCGACGACAGCCGAAGAGCTTGCCCAAATTGAACAGCTCGTCAACGACGCTGTTTTAAACGGTCTGCCCGTGGCCGTTCGTGAAATGCCGATTGACGACGCCAAGAAATTGGGGGCGACGGCGCTTTTCGGTGAAAAATACGGCGAGACGGTTCGCGTTGTGACGATGGGCGACTTCTCTATGGAGCTCTGCGGCGGCACGCATCTCGACAACACGGCCAAGGCCGGGCCTTTTGCGATTACAAGCGAATTTTCCGTCGCCTCCGGCGTGCGGCGCATTGAGGCGACCGTCGGCTTGCAGACACTGGATTCGCTCCATCAGAATAAGAAAACACTTTCGGCGCTGCAGGGTGCTTTAAAGGCCGCCAGTGCCGGTGATCTCATGACAAGGCTTGAGCAGCAGACACAGGAGCTGCGTGACTTGCGCCGCACCGTCGACGCCTATGGCGCGCAGGCCGCCAACGCGGGTGCGGACGGCCTTTTACGAGACGCACAGGATATCGGCGGATTGAAGGTTGTAACGGCACGGGTTGACGGCGCCGATGGTGATACGCTGCGTCAGATGGGCGACCACCTGCGCGACAAAGACAGCGCCGTTGTCGCTGTTCTCGCCGCCATCGACGGCGAAAAGCTCACGTTTCTTGCCGCGTGCGGCGCCGAAACGGTTAAAAAAGGCGTCCGCGCGGGTGACGTTATTAAAGCTGTCACAAAGATCTGCGGCGGTTCGGGCGGTGGCAAGCCGGAGTCAGCTATGGGCGGCGGGAAGGACGTTTCAAAGCTTTCTGAGGCGCTGGCGGCCGTTCCCGGCTTGATTTCTGAAAAACTTGGGATTTAATAAGGAGGACAAAACGATGTCGGACTGTATTTTTTGCAAGATCATTGCCGGTGAAATCCCATCCGCTAAGCGTTATGAGGACGACGACATATTAGCGTTTGACGACCTCTATCCGCAGGCACCGGTGCATTTCCTCGTTGTGCCGAAAAAGCATATCGAAAGCGCCGCGGACATCACGGCGGACAATTCCGCGCTTATCGCCAAATGCTTTGAGGTCATCGCGCATCTGGCCAAAGAGGAAAAGCTAGGAGACGGTTTCCGTGTCATCACAAACAGCGGCGCCAACGCTGGGCAGACGGTCGGCCACCTCCATTTCCACGTGCTGGCCGGGCGCAAGCTGGGGCCGAAGCTCTGTGCGGAGTAAACCTGTTAAAAATAAGCAACCGCCTGCGAAAGCAGGCGGTTGTTTGTTGTCTGGTTGGCAGAGGCACAGGGCGGATATGATATCCGCCCCTACGAGGTGCGCGAGCGGATGGGCATGGTACCCGCCCCTACAAATGGCAAATGTTCTATGGCGTTGCTTTGGCCTGAAGCGGGATTTGGCGGCCTGTGTGGTCGATAGAGTAGTCCCCTTTTATGATGAGTTCTGAAACGGGGACGATCGTATACCCGTTGGCAATAAGATACTCGATAATCGCGGGCAGCGCCTCCGGCGTATGCAATGCTGCGTTGTGGAACAGGACAATACTGCCGGGCTGGACCTTATTTGTCACGCGTTGTGTGATTTCGGATGCGGAGAGATCCTTCCAGTCGAGAGAATCAACATCCCATTGAATCGTGTACATGCCCATGGAAGACAGCGTCGTGATCACATGGTCGTCATACTCGCCGTATGGGCATCGAAAGAGCGTCGGCTTGACGCCGGTGACGGCAGCGACCTTATCGTTGCAGGCAGTAATGTTTTTGACGATCTCATCGGCGGACAGCTTGGAAAAGTGCGCGTGGTCGTCGGAGTGGTTCATCACTTCATTCCCGGCGTCCGAGAGCGCTTTGACGGACTCCGGGTATTTTTCGGCCCATGCACCGACAACAAAGAACGTCGCCTTGACGTGATAGGTGTTCAGGATGTCGATTAGCGTCTGCGTGTCCTCGTTGCCCCAGGCGGCGTCAAACGTCAGCGAGACCATTTTGGCGTCGCGCCGGACACAATAGATCGGCAGCACCCGCGTTGTCGCCGCGACACCGACAATGGCCGGGCAATTGACGGCATAGAAAATAAGAACGACGGCCAAAAGCGCGGAAATGAGCGCCGTACGCCGACGCAGCCGAGGCGACTGAAAATAGTGTTTGATGTTTGAAATAAACTGCATAAATCTCACGCCCTTTCCTCTCTACTGGAGGATATGACCAAGGCACAGGCTTTATGCAGCAACCACATGACGTAAAAACCAGCTTGACGATAAATTTTCAGGGGAGTAAAATTAATTTGTTATGCGATTTTTGATAATGAACAAAAGAGGACAATTATGATCTTACCACTCTCCCGAGACCCCGCGCTCAGCCCCAACAAGCAGGCCCTGTCCCACGTTGAGGAACTCATAGCATGCAGCCTTCAACTCCGAGTGGACGTTTTCACGCAGCGCGGTGCTACCATCGTTGACTGCGGCGTCAAAGCCCGCGGTGGATTTGAAGCCGGTCTGCTGTTTTCAAAAATCTGTCTGGGTGGTCTTGCCGACGTTACCCTGCAGTACCAAGACTTCGGCGGTATTGTTTGGCCGACCGTCAACGTTGTGACGGACCATCCCGTGCGTGCCTGTATGGCGTCGCAGTTTGCGGGATGGCAATTAAAATGCGACAGCCGCGTTTATGTCGGTTCAGGCCCAGCCTGTGCCGTCGTCCCGAAAGGCAATATTTTCGCATATCTCGATTACCAGGATCATGCAGACGCGGTCATCCTCTGTCTTGAAAGCGCGAAGCTGCCGCCTGACGAGGTGATTGACATGGTTTGTGCCGAATGCCGCTGCGCACCGGAAAACCTTACCGTTCTTGTCGCCCCAACGGCATCGGCGACAGGAGCCGTGCAGGTTGCCGCGCGCACCTTAGAGACCGGCCTGTTTAAACTCAGGCGTTTGAAATACGATCTTGGCAAAATTGTGTCCGGTATCGGGATTTGCCCCATCTCCCCCGTTGCCGCCGACACCTCCAGCGCGCTCGGGCGCACAAACGACGCTATTTCCTACGGCGGGACGGTCATCTGCAATGTCCATGACGACGATGATACCCTCCGGGCTGTTGTGGGGCGTGTGCCGACGGCGGCAATGCCAAACGACGGGCTTGCCTACTTTGAGCTCGATACATCGGCAGGTGATTTTTACAAGCTGAGCCCCGACCAGTTCAATCCCGCTGTTATATGGCTTTG
The DNA here is from genome assembly GCA_038405045.1 of Oscillospiraceae bacterium ZGZL. GTDB lineage: Bacteria > Bacillota > Clostridia > Oscillospirales > Oscillospiraceae > Sporobacter. The sequence continues at coordinate 1,017,127 of JBBZIV010000001.1, forward strand.
CAATCTCGAAAGCGGCAATTCCTTTTCTGCCGGTACGATCCGGCCGGATGTTTTACGCCGCTCATTTGGGTTTCAAGCGTAATTTAAGGCAATTTCGGGCGGCCTGTTGGCCGCCCGATTTTTTATATTCTTTTGGATATAAACGCGGTATTTTAGACAACGCCGAAGTGCTCGAGAAGAACCTTCAGGCCGAGCAGGCAGAGAATAACGCCGCCGAGAATTTCGGCGATTGACTGAAAGCGCGAGCCAAAGGCGTTGCCGATCTTAACACCGGCCATGGAAAGCCCAAAAGTCATAACGCCGATCGTCAAAACAGCGGGCAGGACGGATACCTCTAAAAACGCGAAGGTAACGCCGACCGCGAGCGCATCAATACTGGTGGCAATCGCCATGACGAACATAGCCCGCGCCGTGATTGGGCAATCTGTTTTCTCCGCTGCTTCATCCTCTTTTTGACGGAGCGCTTCCCGAATCATATTCAGGCCGATTGCCGCCAGCAAGACGAAAGCAACCCAATGCGCGTAAGTTTGAATGAAACCGGCAAATGATGTGCCGAGCAGATAGCCCAAAAGCGGCATGGCCGCTTGAAAGCCGCCGAACCACACGCCAACGACGGCGGCGTTTTTCAAACTGACCTTTTGCATGGAGAGGCCTTTGCAGATGGAGACGGCAACAGCGTCCATCGACAGGCCGAGCGCTAGGAGGAGCAATTCGGCGATACTCATATCAGTCTTCTCTCATCTTGATTTATGCGGCGCTTCTGGCAGTATACCAAATCATGACAACCCCGTCAACTGCGCATGGACGCAAAAAGGCTGCCCCATGTTGGGGCAGCCTTTTTAATTGTCAGTGACACTCTAGGGTGTTGTGGACGGTGTTGTCGACGGCGAAGTCGACGGCGATGTCGAAGGCGATGTCGACGGCGATGTCGATGGTGACGTGGGCGGCGTTGGGGATGTGGACGGCGTCAGCGTACCAACCGGCACGAGAATCACCTTATCCTGCACACGGTAAGTACTTCGTGCGATAAACGTTTTGCTTAAAAGCTTCCCGTCAGCGTCGTAAATATATTTATAGGTGTCGACCACGTACCCCGAGTGGCCAGCCGCATCCTCTTTCGTCGTGCCGGGGGCAACGCTTGGGTCTTCTTTTTTAACGGTGTTGAAATCCGTTTTGCTGACGACAACCGACTTAATGTCGACCGTGTTTGTCGTCGTCTTCGTGCCGTGAAGGCGAACCGTCAGATTCGTCCCGCTGAGGTAGGCTTCAATTTCAATCGGATAGCCGGTATTGTTTTTAAATTTGAAGTCCACGGTACCCCAGTTAACCGTCGCGTCGACGCCAAGCGGCAGATAGGTGACGATAAACATATGATTGGAGCGCTCAACGACCTGAAGGTCGGCATACAAAACAGTGCAGTAGAGTGTGGATGAGACCTGGCATATGCCGCCGCCGATTTCCTGGACAACCTTGCCGCCGACGTAGGCACCCGCTTCAAGATAGCCCTTCGCCGTTGTCCGCTGCCCGAGTGCCCCGTTATAGGAAAATGTCTCGCCGGGGTTTAAAACCATCCCGTTGATCGATGAAGCAGCAAGCTTGACATTATGGATTCTGTTGCTCGTACCCCCGACCGACGTTGTCCGCGAGGCGAGAACGTCTTTAAAAAGCTGGGCGTGCAGCTGCTCCGTCGTCACGGCGGGCTGCGTCAGGACGAGTGGAATGATTACGGTTTCCCCGAGCTGAGCCGCATCGAGTTCCTTTTGCGCCGCATCGACATCAATGCTGATCCCGGCAACGCTCGGTGTAATTCTTTTGGCTTCGGCGTCATAGACGGCGTCAACCGGCTCTGTAAGGATGTTGTTATAAATACTCTGCAGGTCAAAATCGCCACTGGACGCGTCAAGCGAATAGGTGACGGCAACAGGGCTGTTTTGCGCTGCCGACTGATTTAACGCCTCAACGGCGAGCTGATAAACGGCATCCTCCTGGGCCAGAGGCTTGCCGCTGCCTTTTGTAATTTCAAGGCTGTCTTCCGTGAGCTTATAGACGTCCTTCATAATCTTGTCGTTGTAGTTTCTCGTATAGTCGCTAACGACAGTCCGGATGTACGTTTCATCGAGCCGCAAAGCTCCGCTTTCTTTAAGGTCCTTTGGGGAAAAGAGACTTTTGACATAATTGAGCGCATTGGCAAAAAACGACCCACCCCGGCCATACTGGTAAGCCAGTTCTGCGGCCTGCGGTGCCGTCGGCGTGAGGCCCGCCTCTTCGCCTGTTATCGTCATCGCTTCCCCGTCGGGAAATGTAACCGTTGCGGCGACTTTGGCGGCCATATCGTCATAACCGCCGTTCGTTAAAGCTTGCGCTGCCGCCTCTGCCGTCAAGCCCGACAGGCTAATACCGGCGACAGTGATGTTCGGGTAAATGGTATCAACATTTTGTACAAATATTCCGGTACCGACCGTCCCTGCGGCGAGGATTACGAGTACGGCCCCCGCAATAATACCAACGGTAACGCCCGGCCGCTTGGCCTTTTTGCCACCGCTTTTTTTCTCTGTCTGTTCCCGTTTGATAATGACACATCCTTTAACGTCTACTCTACATCGCATTTTATTGAAAAGCTATAAAAAAGGCAACTCATTTTTGTTACAGATTCTTACAAGTATTGTAACATCTTTAATACAGCCTGCTTTCAATCACATGTTTAAAGCTATTGTTTAAATCCCGCGGAACATCTGAACCTCTTTATTCGTGTTCTCGAACAGCGTCAACTGCGTGCGCAGGGCGAGCGCTTCTGGTTTTTCCCACGGTTTCGTCATGCCGGAGCGCTGTTTTGTCTGTGTCTCCAGGATCTGGCCGATCAGTGTGTTGGACAGAAGAAAGCCCAGTGGCGTGAAGCTCCAGCGGCCTTCCGAAAAGGACGCCCAGCCTTTCGATTCATAAAAGCGCAAAAGTTTCACCGTGCTGTCCATACTGCAGGGATAAATATCGTAATACTCTTTCTCGGAGATGCCATGCGTCGTCCGCAGGCGGAGCATGAGATACTCGCCCGCGAGCTCGAAGCCGGAGATTTCCTCCGTCATGTCAACGACGGGGCGCCCGGCGATGATATTGTCGCTATATTTTTCAAGGTCTGCTATATGATTGTAGCGCTTGCCGCCGATGTACGAGTGTGCCGCAGCGCCAAAGCCGAGATACTCGTCTCCAAACCAATACTTCATATTGTGGCGCGATTCATAGGAGCGGCGGGCAAAATTTGAAATCTCATACTGCTTGAGGCCGAATCGGCTGAGCGTTTCGACAGCGTAGAGATACATATCCGCCTGCGTGTCATCGTCCGGCAGAAACGGCGAATCCTTATATATGTAGAGTTGGGAGCCCTCCTCAATTTTCAGCCCATAACAGGAGATGTGTTCCGGCTTTAACGCGGCTGCCCTACCCAGCGTATCGGCCCAGTCATCCCGCGTTTGAGACGGCAGCCCGTAAATGAGGTCAATGCTGATATTGTCAAACCCAGCCTCTCGGGCGTTTTTAACCGTTTCTTCGGCGTCGGCAAACGTATGTTTTCTGCCGAGACTTTTTAAAAGTGCGTCATTGGCTGACTGCACACCAATGGAAAGGCGGTTAAACCCGGCACGGCGTAGCCGCAGAAGGTCGGCCTTTGTAATGCTGGCAGGATTGACTTCTGTCGTAACCTCCGCATCCAAGAGGACGTGCCCGTATTTTTTCAGCGCGTCAAAGAGCGCGATAAGCCGGTCGCTGCCGTAAATGCTCGGTGTGCCGCCGCCGAAATAGATCGTGTCCGTCAGGTAGCCGTCTAGCTGCGGGCCGTATTCCCTGATATGGCTTAAAAGGGCATGCTGATAGACCGGCATCAGCTTCTCGTGGCCGGACAGCGAATAAAAATCGCAGTAGGCGCATTTGCCGGCGCAAAACGGTATATGAATATAAACGCCAAGATATTTATCCATTCAAAGCTCCGCACGTTTCAAGGCTGTCTTCAGCAGCCGGTATGTCAGTCCATATAAAGCTGCGAATATTGATCATAGCTGATAACGCCGGACAACTCCGTCAGGAGTTGCTGCATGCCTTCACTTTCATAGTCGACTCGGCTCGTCCTGAAATCCGTTTCATCCGGCTGGGTAAGCGGAATGGAGACGGTAACGGTCGTCCCAGCGCCGGGTCGGCTTTCCAACACGGCGCTGCCGCCGTGCAGCCGTGCAATATTCTGAACAATTGTCAACCCCATGCCAAGGCCTGTTTCCGTGTCCGATATTTCTTTTAAAACATGATATTTGTTCCAAGCAGAACGCAATGCCTCACTGTCGATACCCTGTCCGTCATCCGAAACCGTAACGACGCAGCGCATATTGGCCGACATGACGGAAACCGCCAGATTGCCGCCCGGCGGTGTGCAAGCCAAACTGTTTGACAGAAGATTGAGCACCATCTTTTCAATTTTACTTTGATCGGCATAAATCACAAGATTCTGCTCATCCGATGAAAATTTGAGCGTGACGCCGGTGCCCTGAACAAGATGCTGGGCAGAATCAATGAGATCCCTGCAAACCGCTACGAGATCAAACGATTTGCGATCCATCGGCACATCGTCACGCAGGATGCCGTCCAAATCACTGAGATTGTTCGTAATGCGCAGCATGTTGTAATAGCAGTGATAAATCATTGCGCCGTACCGGACAAGGCGTGGATTGCCAAGATTCTCAATATACGGCAAGAGCAAATTTGACGACATTTTCAAAACGGACAGCATATTTTTCAGTTCCATGCTCACCGCTGAAAGCAGGCCATAAGTCTCCCTGTCGCATTTGCGAACCGGAAGATAAAAACTCATGATTCTGCAGTCGTCAATCATCGTTACCGTCACCGTCGTCAAAACGCCAGCGATGACCGCCCCGCCGACATACGAATCTGCCCCGTGCGCTAAAAGCTCGCAGGGGAAAATTTCCTCTGGCGTTTTGGAGCCGATATTTTCAATCAGCTTGGCTGCCGCGTTGTTATAAAACCGGATTTTTCCGTCTTTTACGGCAATCAGGACTTCTTCCTGATGCATAGGATTCTTTGTTTGATCTGCCAAGGCACTCCGCCCCGTTTCTATTTATGTTTATCCATGTGACAACAGGGAAAAAAAATACCCGTTAAAAATTAGAAATGACCGTCGCATAACAGACTGTGTAAAATTTACATTGTTCTTTATAATAACAAATAAAGCGTGTCTTAACAACCGTTTATGTCACATTTTGTTAAAAACATAAAAACAAAATAAAATTACTTTGAATTTATATGGATTTACTGGTATAATTCCGGTGATAATCTGCAAAAAACGGAGGACGACTATGAGCATCAGAATTGGCATCACCGGCTTCGGCAGAATAGGGCGGCTTGTTTTGCGGGCCAGCCTTGACCACGAGAACATCGAGGTCGCCGGTATTAACGCAACTGTTGCGCCGGATTATATGGCGTACATGATGAAATACGATACGATCCACGGCCGTTTCGGCCATGAGATTACATACGATGATGGTGCCCTCATCATCGACGGGAAAAGAATCCCGACCTATTCCGACAGAAATCCTGAGGTCATCCCTTGGTCCGACGCCGGTGTTGAATATCTCGTTGATTCAACAGGCCAGTTTAAAACGATGGATAAAGCCGCTGTGCACCTGAAGGCCGGTGCTAAGAAGGTCATCGTGACGGCACCGTCTTCCGATATCCCAATGTTCGTCATGGGCGTCAACACCGACTCGTACGACCCCTCGATGACGATTGTCTCGAATGCCTCGTGCACGACGAATTGTTTGGCCCCAATGGCAAAAATTTTAAACGACGCCTATGGTATCACCAGCGGTCTGATGACAACGATTCATTCGGTGACGGCGTCTCAAAAGACGGTTGACGGCAAGTCTCTGAAGGACTGGCGTGGCGGCCGCGCTGCATCTTACAACATCATCCCCTCCTCAACAGGCGCTGCCAAGGCCGTCGGTGAAGTGATTCCAGCGCTTAAGGGAAAGCTCACCGGCATGTCTATGCGCGTACCGACGCTCGATGTCTCGGCTGTTGATCTCACCGTCAATCTGGCGAAGGCTGCCAAATACGAGGACGTCTGCGCCCTGATGAAAAACGCCTCGGAAACCGCTTTTCAAGGTATTTTGGCTTACACCGAAGATGAAGTTGTCTCCAGCGATTTCATCGGCGACCCCCACATCTCCATTTTTGACGCTAAGGCCGGCATCGCCCTGACCGACACATTTATGAAGCTCATTGCCTGGTATGACAACGAGTATGGTTACTCCGACAAGGTGCTATCCATCGTTGAGCACATGTACAAAGTCGACCACAAGTAGTATTGACTAACTGCATCTGACCGGAGAGGCTTGCCTCTCCGGTTTTTTTGCGTCAAAAAACGTTCAATCATTTTCCAGTGTAAATAATTCCCCTGCGAATATACTACAGTTACATAATTAGACATCCACGCCGGGCTTGCCGTCGGTACACCGGCGCGGTCATATGAGGATTTTCATGCTGGAAAATATTTTTGGGCGCTCCACGTCGAAGCGGGCTCGTCCGTCGCCAGATGCGTCTGAGCCGGAAAAAAAGCCGGAAAGCCGCATCTTAGGTGACCTTGAGATAATAAAAAACTTTCTATTTGATTATTTTAAAGGCACGGTTGACCTCGTCTTCAGAGAGGTCAGCCTGTTTTCCGATGTCAAGGGGCTCCTTGTCTACTTCAGCGGGCTGGCCAATGATACGATTTTAAACCGGGATGTGCTCCATTCCTTTTGCATGAACACACAGACGCTTGATTTTCATGCGGTCCGGCGCGATCCGTCACTGCTGCGGCAGATTGTTTCTGTCGCCAATGTCGACATCGAAAGCGATCTTCAGAAGGCGGCCGATATTTTACTCGACGGAACCAGTGTGTTATTCGTGGACCATCTTGCGGTAGCCGTTTTAATCAACAGCAAAGACTATGAAAAGCGGGCGATATCGGAGCCTTCAAACGAGACGGTAATTCGCGGGCCTAAAGAAAGCTTCATTGAGGACATACAGACGAATATGATGCTTCTGCGCCGAAAGATAAAAAATCACCGCCTTGTCTTTAAAAGCGTAACGCTGGGCAGCCAGACCAGCACACCAATTGCCATTGCCTACCTCGACGGGATTGCCCGCGAAGATGTCATCAAAGAGGTCAATACGCGGCTTGAGGCCATTGACACGGATGCCATCCTCGATGCTGGTATGATCGAGCAATATATCGAGGATCACAGATTTTCTTTATTCCCGACAATTGCTAATACGGAAAAGCCCGATGTCGCAGCCGCCAAGCTGCTGGAAGGGCGCGTCGGTATTTTATGCGGGGGCAGCCCACACATGATGACCGTGCCGACGCTATTTATCGAATATTTTCAAACAAGCGAGGATTACTACAACAGATTTTATTTTGCCCAGGTCATGCGTTTTCTCCGCTATATCTGTTTTCTAATAACAACGATGCTCCCGGCGATTTACGTGGCGCTGCAAGTGTTTCATCAAGAGATGATCCCGACGGTGCTGCTCGTCAAAATGTCCGGCGCGATGAGCGGCATCCCCTTCCCGACCGTTATTGAAGCACTGATTATGATTTTCTTTTACGAGGTGCTGCGTGAGGCAGGGACACGCCTGCCGCGCGTCATCGGACCGGCCATCAGCATTGTGGGTGCGCTGATCGTCGGTGAGGCATCTGTTAACGCCGGTCTCGTCAGTTCAACAATCGTTATCGTCGTCGCCCTGTCGGCAATCTGCAGCTTTGCCTTGCCGGGGCTTTTAGAACCGATTATCATTCTGCGCCTCGTCTTTGTTTTCGCGGGCGGATTTCTCGGGCTTTTCGGGGTTGTGTGCGGCGTTTATCTCGTGATCATCCACCTCTGCTCACTTCAGTCCTTTGGCATGGAATACACGTCTCCCTTTGCGACCTTTAACATACGCAACCTGCGGGACAGCCTGCTCCGTTATCCGCTGGCAATGCTCAAAACGCGTCCGGCCGGTATCGTCGGCAGGAATAAAACACGCCAGAAATGAAAAGAGGCGACAATCCGTGAAAAAACAATTTGTCAGAAAAGGCGCTGTTATCGTTCTGGTAATATCTATCATCAGTACGCTGGCAGGCTGTTGGGATCGCCGGGAACTCAACACCCTTGGCATCACCAGTTCCATCGGCATTGAGAGGAAAGACGGCGTTTATCATCTGGCCATAGAAGTGTATCACGCCGAGCAGCCCGGCAAAGTCGTCAAGCAGGAAAATAAATCGGACTTTTTGCTGACGACCGGGACATCTTTTTTTGACGCACTGCGGAATGTCGATACGGAATACGACAAAAAAATCTTTCTATATCAGACGAAAGAACTGATTATCGGTGACGAAACGGCGCGAGAAGGGTTTATCGACGTGCTTGACTTCTGGATGCGCCGCTATGAGACATGGCCAAATACGTATGTTCTTGTATCTCCCGAAGATTCACCGGCCGAGCTGCTGGGGATGAAACGGGGCAGCGAAGAGGTCACCGCCAATTATCTCGATAAACTTGAAGAAAACGAAAATTTGACCGGTAAAACGTTACACACAAGCGTTTCGGAGTTTCTTCGGTTATATTTTGATAACGGTTATGCACTGTGCGGCACCATCCTCCAGCAAAAAGACGACGAATCGGCACCAACGCAGCCCAGGGGGAACGGTGGTGGTGATTCCGCACAAAAAAGCCTCAACCTTCTAAAAGCGGAGGGTTCTGCAGTCTTTTCCGGCCAAAAGCTAATTGGTTATTTGGATGGTGTTGAAACGCGGGCACTCAACTTGATCAGTGGAAAGCTTAAGCGAGCGGTTATTGTTTCACCCTCTCCGGCCGGGAACGGAAATAATTCCATTGAAGTACTGCGCGCCGGTGCCAAGATGGAGGTTTTGGAGCTCGGAGACAAACCTCGGCTGAAAGTCGTAATTAAAGTGAGAGGAAAGCTCGTTGAGGAGTCGGGCACGGAAAACCTTGCCATGAACCGCAGTGTTTTGCGTCAAATCGAGGCTTTGAACAGCCAGACGATCAAGGCGGAGGCCGAACAGGTTATTAAAAAGGCACAGGATGAGCTCTGTCTGGATATTTTCGGTTTTAGCGGCGCGGTCCACCGGCAGCATCCAGATCAGTGGCGCGCGCTGAAAGAGCGCTGGAATGAATTGTTCAGCAAAGCCGATGTCACCGTGGAGGTACAGACGACAATCCGTCGGATTGGGCTTCTGGAGACGCCACTGAACAGGAGGGCTACTGTCAAATGAAAATCATCGGTTCTATGAAGCTGACGCCGTTTCAGCTCGTTGCGCTCGTCTTATCAAACAGAATCCTCATTAATTTCGGTTTCACGCCGACGGCGCTTTTGCCGCCGGCTAATCAGGACGCCTGGATCGTCGATCTTCTGACGGGCGTTTATATTGCGATTCTCTATATCCCGCCTTTATTTCTGGCCAACAAATTCCGCAATATTTTTATAACGGATTATTATCGGATTATCCTTGGGAAATGGGTTGGCAAAATCTTAGCCGTTTTCATCTCGCTTTATCTTTTATGGTGGACGTTTATCTTTTCAACTATTTTGCTCGATTTTATCAAATCATCCTCCCTCGTCATGACGCCGCAATCGGTTCTGCTTGTTGTTTTAATGCTATGCACAATTTTTGCTGCCTTCAAGGGTTTTAACGTCATTACAAAAGCGGCGGAAATTATCATCTTCTATATGCTCGCCATCATTATCGCGTTTACGCTGCTGGGCATCAACAAAATGGATTTCTCCGTCTTCTCCCCTGTTTTGAAAGACTCAAATTTTCTCACCATCAACAAATCGGCATTGTTTTACGGTGCCGGGCGATTTTCAGACGGCGTCTTTTTTCTCGTGGCCTTTGCCTTTTTGGATAAAAAATATAGCGTTAACAAAACCTTTTTCAGCTTCCTTATCCCCGCCACGCTTATTTATATACTCATCACGCTGTCAACGCAGTCCGTGCTTGGTATCGAGCTGACGAAGCATTTCAACTTTCCGTATTTCGAGTTTATCAAGCAAATCAACGTGTTTGAAATCTTCCAGCGCATCGAGTACCTGAACATGACGGCGTGGGTCGCCGGCTTCCTCTTCAAGCTATCGGCCTTTACGCTTATTCCGGCACTTATTTTGAAGGAAGTGCTCGGTATGAAGTCGGAAAAGCCCGTCGTCATCGGTTATGCGCTCGTCGTGCTTATCGGCCTTCTCATATCGCCCTACACGTATAATGTTGTCTATCGAAACGAAATTTTTACGCATGTCTTTTACTATATCTCGTTTTTCACGTTTGTCGTGCCATTTTTCGTCATGCTCATTTACTTCATGCGTCGAAGAAAAGTCGATGCCGAGATAACGCTCCTGCGGGAACGGCTCTTCCCACCGGACGGGCAGGTTCTGCCGGAGAACACGGCATCGTAACAACAACGCGGGGTACCCGAGTTTGTACTGCTCGGATACCCCGCGTGGCTTTTCTTACTGTCACAGATTCTTTTTAATTTGGTTAATCGCGTTCTTCTCAAGCCTTGATACCTGCGCCTGACTGATGCCGACTTCACTGGCGACCTCCATTTGCGTTTTGCCATAGAAAAAGCGGAGGGCCAGAATATGCTTCTCACGGTCGCCCAGTCGGGCGATGGCGTCGTTCAACGCAATCTGCTCCAGCCAGTTTTCATCGGTGTTTTTAGTATCGGAGACCTGATCCATCACGCAGATGCTCTCGCCGCCGTCGGTGTATAAGGGCTCGTAGAGCGAAACCGGGTCTGTGATGGCATCAAGGGCGAAGACGACCTCCTCCCGTTTGATGCCGAGCGCCTGAGCCAGCTCGTCCACCGTCGGTTCGCGCTGCGTGTCGTTTGTGAGTTTTTCTTTCATTTGAAGCGCTTTATACGCCGTGTCACGCATGCTGCGGCTGACGCGGATGCTGCTGTTGTCCCGCAGATAACGGCGGATTTCACCGATGATCATGGGGACGCCGTAAGTGGAGAAACGGACATTTAAGGCGGTGTCAAAATTATCGATGGCCTTCATGAGGCCGATGCAGCCAACCTGGAACAGGTCGTCAACATTTTCGCCGCGATTGATGAATTTCTGAATGACGGATAAAACAAGCCGGAGATTTCCGGCTATAAGCTCTTCTCTGGCCTTTTTGTCACCTGCCTTACTTTTTTTCAACAGTTCGGTCGTCTCATCGTTTTTTAAAACCTTGAGTTTGGCCGTGTTGACGCCGCAGATTTCGACCTTGCCCGGCAACCGTCAGCCCTCCCTGTCCTTTGGAAATTGACGTAGTCAGTATTTCCGCGGGAAGGGAATTTCATACAGTTCCGACAGGGCGTAAAATTTCGTTTTTGCTATGTATTAAAGGCCGTCATTCTGAGAAAAATATGGGCCAAAATTGATGCCCCAAAATGTGAAAGGTCCGTCGGTACAAAACCGGCGGACCTTTTTGGCTTTGGATGCGGGCGATTGGCAACGTGCCCTCATCCGTCACGACTTCATCGTGCCACCTTCCCCAGCGGGGAAGGCTTATACGGGGTCATGGGGGCTGAAGCCCCTATATCGATCTCGGGCAACGCGTGGAAAGATTTAGATATGCCGGGTGATTTCACGGCGAAGACGGAGGATGATGCGCTTTTCAAGCCGGCTGATGTAGGATTGGGAGATACCCATAAGGTCGGCAACCTCCTTCTGCGTGCGCTCTTCAATTCCGCCAAGGCCAAAGCGCATGACAATGATCTCGCGCTCCCGGTCAGAAAGCTTATCGATGGCGTCGTGCAGGAGCTTTCTGTCCACATCGTCTTCCATCGGGCGCATGACCATGTCAGAATCGGTACCGAGAATATCGGAGAGAAGGAGCTCATTGCCGTCCCAGTCCGTATTAAGCGGCTCGTCAAATGAGACCTCCGCCTTTCTGTTGCTCGTTTTGCGCAGGAACATTAATATCTCGTTTTCGATGCAGCGCGAGGCGTAGGTGGCAAGCTTGATGTTTTTTTCGGCGTCATATGTATTAATCGCCTTAATGAGCCCAATCGTCCCGATGGAAATGAGATCTTCGATGTTTATCCCGGTGTTTTCAAAACGGCGGGCGATATAGACGACAAGGCGCAGGTTCCGCTCGATCAGCGCCTGCTTGGCCTCTTCCGAACGCGTCCCCAGCAGTTCGATGTAATGCGCCTCTTCCTCGCGTGACATGGGCGGCGGGAGCGTTTCGCTGCCACCGATATAAAAGACACCCGGCGGCAGGACGATGCCAAACCGTTCGGACAGTCGCCATAGGCGCAGCAGCAAAAATACTTTCAGGCGGAGCAAAACGTTCATCATCCATTTTCCTTTCATCGGCCGTTTGTCAGGCACCAAGGAGCGCCGCGTATGTCCCATTTTCCGAGACACTGTTCGGCGAGAGCGCTAAAAGCATGCCTGTTTTATTTTGACCGTCAATAACCACTTCATCCGGCCGGAAGGCCAGCAGCATGCTCCCGGGCACGCCGACGGCGCTGTACGGCACGAGCTGAAAACGCAAGCTCTTATCCGATGCGCAGAGCTCCTCCAGCACGTTGACGGCGTCTTTCAGCCGAAGCGCGGTAACTGTTTTATGTAACCCCGGCGGGAAGAGCGCTTTGACGTCCCCCACCCCCGCGATGATGACGGGCTTGCCCGTCATCGGGTCGACAAGTGCATTGCCGGTATCGCGTAGAGCCCGGAGGCTCACCTCCCTGTCACCGGAACGCAGCCGCAGCGCGACGACACCACCGCCCTTGGTATGCCGTGCGGCGCGGCGGAAAACAAGCGTCAGAACAAAATACGTGATGATAAAGGCCGGGAGCAGGACGCGCAGGCTTGCAGGCGTGAGGACACTGCCGAGCAAATCACCGCCGCCGAGCAGCTCGGCTGCCAGAACCGCCCCGCCGAAGGCAACGGCGACGGCGAAAAAGACGAGCGACAGGCGCAAAAGCTTTTTTTGTCCGCCGAAGGATACAAGCACCATGAAGACACCGACGGATGCCTTGACAATGGGATGGACGATAAAATTTGGCAACGGCAGAACGGCCGCCACCGCATAGAGCCCGCCGAGCGCCGCGGCACCGAAAAGGCGCAGGCGCGGCGACGGCACCGAACAGATTCGTGCCGTCAAAAGCAGCAGAAGGTAATTGATGAGGCAATTCAATAAAAACAATTCATCGACATAGATAACAGGCTTCACTCATGTCCCTCCCCGCTTGGTGCCATTATAGACGGGTCGGCTGAAAAAAAAGGTCAAAAAAACCGGGCCATGCAAAAAAGCATGACCCGGGTCATCCCGCCGTCCGGCGTTAATCCACGGCTTCCTGAAGTGCCTTTGCCAGCTGGTCTGGGCAGGAGGTGCTCTTTCTGCCGCAGCGGATGCCGCTTAAAAGCGCTGTGGCTTTTTGGGCATCCATCCCCTGAACAAGACGTGTGATCCCCTCAAGATTGCCGTCACATCCCCCGGTAAATTGAACGGATTTGATGACACCGTTTTCAATCTCAACATCAATTTTACTCGCGCATATTCCCTTTGGGATAAAAGTTTTCTTCATGGCTGTCCTCGCTATTTTTTATGTAATTATATCACGGGCAGATGATAATGGACAATATCACATATTGCGGCATGGCGTATCATATAATTTTTCGTACGAAAAAAGCTTGTCTGACGGAGGTGACACGGTTTTGCACAGAACCGTCCGAACGAGAACGCGCACCGGGACGCTGAAACTGCCGATGACGGTCAAGGCGCTGGCGCTCCTCTTTTTTTTATGTCTTTGTTTCAGAATGTTTGCGCAATTAGGCGGAGATGCACCGTCCGATGGATATCTGACGGGTCTTGCCGGAGACGCTCATTTTGTCGACAGCATTCTGCGCATGGAGCTTGGGAATCCCGACAAGAAAAACGACGCCGGCATAATGATTCTCGGCGCGACGATCCCATTTTCAGGCAGCATATCCGCCGATGCGCCCGCCGTATCGGATAGCCCCGCTCAAAGCGCGGAAGACGGCAACGAAACATTGCCGGACGATCAAAACGGCAGCAGCACAGACGGGGCCACGCCGTCACCGCCCACCGTCGTCACAAAGCCGGGGAAGACGTATTCGGCTATCGCCGTCAACAATAAAACGGATTATACGCTTGACACACAAGCCCTGCTCAAAGAGCCGCTGGGCATCTCTCTCACCGCGGGTAAACCGGCCGTCCTCATCATTCACACGCACAGCAGTGAGGCGTATATGCCTGACGGGAAAGATCAATATGCGGTGTCCGACACGTTTCGGACGCAGAACAAGAGCTACAGCGTCATCCGCGTCGGCGATGAGCTAGCTTCGGCATACGAGAGCAAAGGCATTAAGGTGATCCACGACACAGGCGTCTACGATTATCCAAGCTATCAGGGTGCTTATAACCGTTCTTACGACGCCATTGCCGCCTATCTCAAAAAATACCCCACCATCAAGCTCGTCATTGACCTCCATCGTGACGCTATTCAGGCCGCCGACGGGACGGTCTATAAAACGCTGGCCGAGGTCGGCGGCACCACCTGCTCCCAGGTGATGTTTGTCATCGGATCAAACGCTTCCGGCCTCAACCACCCAAACTGGCAGGAAAACTTTAAGCTTGCCCTGCATATCCAGGACGAGATGAACAGCCTCTACCCGTCATTAGCCAAACCCATTGAGCTGTCACAGTACCGCTATAACCAGCAGGCGGCGCCGGGGTCGATGATTGTAGAGGTCGGCTGCACGGGTAACACGCTTGATGAGTCGCTGACAGCGGCGCGCTATTTTGCCGACGCCTCGTCAAAAGTGATTCTGGCGCTCTATAAGAAATAAATTCGAATTCCTGAAAATTATCCGTTGACAAAATGCGTGTGCCTGTCTATAATAACCCTTGCACTATCCGCGAGAGTGCTGGAATTGGTAGACAGGCACGTTTGAGGGGCGTGTGTCGTTGGCGTGTGGGTTCAAGTCCCATCTCTCGCATTAATTAAGGAAGAGTAGGCAAAGCCTGCTCTTCCTTTTTTTCGCTGGAATCCCTGCGACGCGGGCGGGCATGGAAATCCGCCCCTACAGGGACGGGGGTTATGGGGCGAAGCCCCATTCCGCTATTGGGCGGCGGGTGGGATTTGAAATCGCGACGGGCGGGCATGGAAACCCGCCCCTACGGGGACGAGGGGTACAGGCGAGTCACTTATTATTTCCGAACAATAATCACCTGCGTGCTGGTGGTGTAGGGGTTGGAGAAGTCGACAAGCTTGGCATCATTCTCATTATTTGTGACGCCGCCGAGGGAAAAATCCGCCTTGCCAAACTGCACGATGGTGACGAGATTATCTCGTTTCGTTTCACTGACCTTCATATCGACGCGGAGAATATCACAAACAGCGCGGGCCACATCGATATCGATACCGACGTAAGCACCCTTTTCATCCTGATAGCAATACGGTGCAAACGCGCCGCCAACGGCAAGCGTCAACGTGCCGACCGAATGGTCGGCGTTTGACGGCGATGTGTAGCGGTAGCCGTTTTGCTTCGAATAACCGTCAATGATCTTTTTAAGTGTGCCGCTTTTCTTCAGCTGCTGGAGCGCCGAATCAACGGCCTCTTTTAAATCGGGGTTTTCCTTGGCGATGGCAAAGCAAAAGTCCGCCTCGTAGACGGGCTGTGATAGAATTTTGACGTGCGAGACCTTTCGGACGGCTGCTTTTGCGGCTGTCTCATCCATGACGGCGCAGTCGAGCCCGCCGTTTTTCAGATCGACAAGCATCGTCTCCGCCACGTCGTAGGGATGCTGCGTCCCGTATCCGGCGGTGAGAACGACAGCCGCTGAATTTTTGACGACGCCGATGTTTTTACCCGTCAGGTCTTTTGTTGAAAAAACGGTATTGGCAGGCGTCTTTGAGCAGGCGGACAGCCCCAGCAGCATGAAAAGCGCGATTGCCAGAACAAATATTTTTTTCATGTCTGACGCCCCCCTCTCGACGAGAAATCGGATGATTTTACAAACAAACTTGATTATATTGCAAAAAACAAGACGCCGCAACCGATTTTTAATCAGCTGCGGCGTTTTCTCTGTTTTGACGGACGGCGGTCAACTCAGGTCGTCGGCCTGTTGGGCGCGCTGCTCAAATTCCGCGCACAGCTCTTCGGCAATCTCTTCGCTCATCCCTTCGGCGCGGATGGCCAAGGCACTGCGATGGCGGAGCGGGGCAATGTGCACGTTTCCCTTCTCTGACTCAACGCGCAGACCGGCAAGCATCTCTAAACGCGCACCTGCCTGTGCCCCGGACAAAGCGCGCATGACGGAGCCCCTGTCTCCCTGCAGCACCACCTCCCGCGTCGCCGCGTGAAAGATCGGCAAACGGCGGTGCATTTCGCGAAGCGTTTCGCCATGGCTTGTCAGATACGCGCAGAGGCGCGACGCGTCAAAAACGCCGTCACGCAGCGTCAGCTGGCGGGCAAAAAGCGCGTCGGCCGCCGCACCGTCCCGCCCGAGGCGGCGGACAGATCCCTGAAACGACGCCGCAAGACCGTCAATGATGTCGGGGGCGTCATACGGGACGGCGAGCGCCTTTTCGCCGCAGTCAAACGCCACGAATGCGGATAAAACGGCTGTTTTATCTGCCGTAAGCCGGTAGCCGTCCTCATCAACCGCTTCAAACGAAACGCCGCCGGGCATAATTTCAAACGCAGGACAATGTGACAGTTTGTCCAGAACAATGCATCCAAGATGCGACAGAACACTTTTCAGCGCCCTGTTTTCAGCGCCTTTACCGATAACGGCAACCGTCAACGTATCCGGAAAGTCCAAACCAGCACGCGCTCGGCGCGCAGCCTCGGCCACATAGGCCTCCCCGACGCCTGCACCGGAAATGACGACACCGGCTCGGCGTACCGGCCGCTCGCCCAGGTCAGACGCGGCGCTTTCGAGTTTACGCTCGATTTCTCGGGGAATAACGACCCCGCCAGTGCCGAAAAACGCCAGGCTGACACCTTCACGCGTCTCTTCGGCAAAAACAGTCAGCGGTAAATCGTATAAGATGCCCGCGTAGGCACACTGCGCGCGAAACGCGCCGTCACACCTGTACAGAGCCGCACCGCCGGACGAGACACCGCAGCCGAATGCTTCGGCCAGGACGCGGGCACCGTCACCGCCGTGCCAGGCAACGCCGACGCGCCCGAACGACGCTGACGCCACGCCGAGGCGTAGAGCTGTTTCGGTGTCAAGCATGCCCTCACCCGATAAAATGCCCGGTTTTTCAAATGTCGGCCCTGATTTAAGCGACCCAAACGACAGTGTCCCGCTGACGGCTGTGCCGGACACAATTTGCCGCGACGGCCAGAGCTTTGTGCCGGGCGCGAGCACGCAGTGCTCGCCGATGAGGCAGTCTTCTCCGATGACGGCACCCTCGGAGACGACGGTGCCACGGCCGATGCGCGCGCCCCGGCAGACGATTGCCCCGTCGAGATGCACATCACCATCAAGGATGGCGCCGGAGACGACAGCGCGGCAAACAACAGCGCCCGCTCCGACGACGGAAGACGCGCCAATAACGGCTTCCGGGCCGATTGTGGCTCCTTTGTCGATAACGGCACCGTCACCGATGACGACGGGCGGCACGATCAGAACACCCTCCGGCAGCGGCGACGCGCACCAGACGCCGTCTTTCACCAGCGGTGCGCCAAGGTCCAGACTGACCTTGCTGCCGAGCGCGTCCCGGCAGCAGGCGAGGTATGATGCGGGGCTGCCGATGTCACACCAGTAACCGTTGGCGTCAAACCCATACAGGGCACTATTTGTCTCAAGCAGGCGTGGAAACAGATCGCGCCCAAAATCGTATGGCTGCCCCTGTGGAATCTCGCCGAGCACTGTGGGCGACAGCACGTAAATGCCGGTGTTGATCCGGTCAGTCAGCACCTTATCCCACGCCGGTTTTTCAACAAAGCGCTCGACGCGCCCATCCTCCCGCGTGACGACGAGGCCGTATTCAAGCGGCTCTTTGTGGCGCGTGAGCGCCAGCGTTGCCGCCGCTTTTTTGGCGCGGTGAAAATCGAAGAGCGCCTGAAGGTCAAAATCGCAGACGCAATCGCCGGATATAACGAGAAAGTCTTCTTCCCCGATAAAATCAGCGCAGTTTGAGACACCGCCAGCCGTGCCAAGCGCCTCTTCCTCAATTTTGTATGTCAGACGAACGCCGAAGTTTTCGCCGCTGCCGAAATATTCAGTGATCATCTGCGGCATGTATTTGAGCGTGCAGCACGCCTCCGTCACGCCGTTTTTCTGAAGCAGCAGCAGGATATGCTCTAAAACCGGCCTGCCGAACAGTGTCGTCATCGGTTTCGGCTTGTTGACGCTGACGGGGCGCAGGCGCGTCCCCTCGCCGCCGGCCATGATAACAGCTTTCATATTAGACATTTCCCCTCTCCGACGGAACAAGGCATTGCCTTAATGCCGCCGGTCATTAAGGGTGCAGCCCAATTTTACCTGTCAATGGTATCTGTCATTATTTCCGCCGCGGCACACCGTTATCCGCCGGAGTGGTGGTGTTTTGTCAGCTGCCGCGTCTTTCATTTTTATTGTATAAGAGGAAAAGCTCTGATATAATGATATATCAATGCTGAAGACCGGGGTGCCTGTTTTGAATAAAAAGATGCTTGACAATTATCTGCCCAGCATGCGTTTGAGCCTCTCCCTTCTGCTCGTTTTCGCCGTTGTGACATTTTTCTTCGGCCGGTACAGTTTGTATCTTGCTATCGCCGAGGCTTCTGTCGTCCTGCTCTTAGCCGTTTTTATCCGTTTCTCATCCAAAAAGCGCTCCTTAAAGCTCTTAAAATACATTGAATCCGTCACCAACAGCACGGCGTCGGCGACAAAGGACACGCTATTGAGCTTTCCGCTGCCCGTCGTTATTTTCAGCCCGGAAACGCTGACGGTTCTTTGGTCAAACAGCCGTTTTATCCAATTGACGGACAGCAAGGAGCGCTTCTTCGACGTGCGCCTGACAGACTTGATCCCTGATTTTTCCGCCAAGTGGCTGCTTGACGGAAAAAACGAATGCCCGCAGCTGATCACGGTCGGCGATAGGCGCTACAAAATTTTCGGCAGTCTTATTCACTCGGCGCATGAACCTGACGGTGTGATGGCGGCAGCCTACTGGGTCGACGTGACGGAATACGCGGACAGATCGGATGAATATCTGGCCTCGCGGCCCGTCTGCGCCATCATTATGTTCGACAACTATGAAGAGCTCATCAAAAACATGGCTGAAAAGGACAAATCGGCTATTTTATCAGCCATTGACGATAAAATCAGCGCCTATCTTGCGGGCAGTAACGGTGTTTTATGCAAATATGACAGAGACCGTTACCTTTACCTTTTTGAAGAACGCCATCTGAACACCTTTGTTGAGGATAAATTCACACTGCTTGAAACAGTGCGCGAGGCCATCAAGACGGGTGGCGGCGTGCATGCCACGCTCAGCATCGGCATCGGAAAAGACGGCAAGACACTGGAGGAAAACTTCCGGTACGCGTCCGTCGGTATCGAAATGGCCCTCTCCCGCGGAGGCGATCAAGCCGTAATAAAAAACAGATTCAGCTTTGAATTTTACGGTGGCTTGTCCACCGAGGTTGAAAAACGGACAAAGGTTAAGTCGCGCGTTATGGCAAATGCCTTGGGTGAACTCATCTCCGACGCCTCATCCGTTATCGTGATGAGCCACGCGCGCGCCGATCTTGACTCCCTTGGCGCGGCCGCCGGCATTTGCTGCATTGCTAGGAAACGCCAAAAGCGCGCTTATATTGTCTCAAGCGCCGATCCGAGTGCCGTTGTCGACATGACGCAGCAGCTCCGCGAGCACCCGGAATACAGGGGCGTTTTTATATCCGCGCAGGACGCGATGCTCTTTGCCGACAGCAAGACGCTTCTCGTCATCGTCGACACAAACAGACCCGAGCAGGTGGAGTCCGAGGCGCTCTTACTCTCCATGAACCACGTCGCCGTCATTGACCACCACCGCCGGGCTGCGACCTATATCGAAAACGCCACGCTCAACTTCCACGAGCCGTATGCCTCGTCGGCGTCCGAGCTCGTTGCGGAGATGCTGCAATATCTTGTCGAGCCGAATGACATCCTGCGCGTTGAGTCTGAAGCGCTTTTGGCCGGGATCGTGCTCGACACGAAGAGCTTTGCCATCCACACCGGTAGCCGCACGTTTGACGCCGCGGCTTATCTGCGCCGTTCCGGCGCGGACACGACGGATGTCAAACGGCTTTTACAGTCTGACTTTGACACGACGATGTCGAAATACGCCATTATCCGCGGCGCGACGATGTTTAAGCCCGGGATCGCGCTCGCGTCGTCCGACGTGCGCGAAAACAGAGTTATTGTCGCGCAGGCAGCCGACGAGCTTTTAAACATTGCAGGCGTACAGGCCTCTTTCGTCGTCTCACCCGACGGCGACGACGTTTTCATCTCCGCGCGCAGCATCGGCAATGTCAACGCACAGGTTATTATGGAAAAGCTCGGCGGCGGGGGGAATCAGTCGACGGCGGGGGCTAGGGTGACCGGCATGCGCCAAGCGGAAGTGCTTGAACAATTAAAGGCCGCCATCGACGATTACATTGACGCCAGCGCGCACACGCGCCTTGACGAGAACAATTAAATTCCGGAGGAGAAAACATGAAGGTTATTTTACAGCAGGATATCAAAGATCACGGCAAAAAAGGGCAGCTCATCGACGTATCGGACGGATACGCGAGAAATTATCTGTTTCCGAAAAAACTCGCGGTTGAGGCAACTGCGGACAACATAAATGCCATCAAAATCAAGGAGGCGGCGCGCCTTAAAAAGCTCGAGGACGAAAAGGCTGCCGCGCGCGAAGCCGCATTGAAGCTCGACAGCTGC
The DNA here is from genome assembly GCA_038405045.1 of Oscillospiraceae bacterium ZGZL. Lineage (GTDB taxonomy): Bacteria > Bacillota > Clostridia > Oscillospirales > Oscillospiraceae > Sporobacter. The sequence continues at coordinate 1,038,107 of JBBZIV010000001.1, forward strand.
GTTGTCAAGGTTTCGGCGCGCGCCGGTGGGGCCGGAAAGCTTTTCGGCGCCGTTACCGCCAAGGAAATCTCCGACGCCTTGAAGGAGCAGCACGGCATCGTTATCGAAAAGAACAAGATCGTTCTGGACGAGCCTATTAAGACATTCGGATCCTTTGAGGTGAAATGTAAATTTGGCTTTGAAATCACGGGGACGCTCCATCTGCTCGTCACAGAGGCATAAGAGAGAATTCCGGCTGAAGTTTGATGGTTTGGGGGATACTTTGTGGATGAGCTTTTAGGCAGGCAGATGCCGCACAGCATTGAAGCCGAACAGGCGGTATTAGGCGCCATGCTGCTTGACGCCCGTTGCATCGGCGACGTTGTGGGTGTTTTAAAACCGTCTGACTTTTATTCAACCGTCAACCGTGAAATTTATGAGACGATCTACTCAATGTTCACGTATTCCATGGTGACAGACCCCGTGACGGTTTTGGAACAGATGCGCGTTGCCGGTGTTTTGACAGACACGTCGCCCGCGTATCTCTTAGAGCTTGTCAACATCACGCCGACATCGGCAAACGTCATGGAATACGCCGCCATCGTCCGCGATATGGCGCTGTTGCGCAGCATTGCCGACACTGGCAGTGATATTTTGAACATGGCACTGGAGGGTGCCGGCGGTGCCGCCATCATTTTGGAGGCGGCGGAGAAAAAAATATATGCCCTGCGGCAAGGCCGGAACACACAGGGTCTTGAACCGATTTCAAAAATTCTGATCAGTGTTTACGACCAGCTTTCGCTGGCGGCCAAAAGCGGCAGCAAGTTTCCCGGTCTGCCAAGCGGCCTGGACGATTTGGACCGCTTTATCATGGGTCTTAACAACTCCGACCTGATTCTCATTGCCTCGCGACCCGGTATGGGCAAAACGAGTATCGCGCTGAATATCGCGCTACACGTTGCCAAGACCTCCGGCAAATCGATTGCCGTTTTTTCGCTTGAAATGTCCCGCGAGCAGCTGGCGATGCGCCTACTCTCCTCCGAGAGCTTTATCGACAATAAAAAGCTTCAGACAGGTCGGCTGTCTGCTGACGAGTGGCGGAAAATCGGCACAGCAGCCGCCATGATCAGCGGCTACGACCTTTTGATTAACGATAACCCCTCCCTGTCGGTGGCGGATATGAACGCGCAATGCCGCCGCCTGCCGAACCTCGGTCTTGTTGTCATCGACTATCTGCAGTTGATGCAAAGCGCGGGCGGCAATACGAAAAGCTCCGGCGACAACAGGACACAGGTTGTTTCCGATATCAGCCGCATGCTGAAAATTATGGCTAAAGAATTAAACGTGCCGGTCGTCTGCCTGTCGCAGCTGTCCCGTGCCAACGAAGCCCGGCATGACAAGCGCCCCATGCTCTCCGACCTGCGTGAGTCGGGCGCCATCGAGCAGGATGCCGACATCGTTTTAGGTCTTTACCGCGAGGACTATTATAATAAAGAAGTTGAGCAGCAAAATATTGCCGAATGCCTTGTTTTGAAAAACAGGCGCGGCGAGACAGGCACCGTTGAGCTCAAGTGGATCCCTGAATTCACGACGTACACCTCGCTTGACAGGCACCACGCCGAATAAGCCGGAGACGACACATGCTTCAGAAAATAACGGCTTTTGCCGACCGGTATGATATGCTGCCGGATAGCGGGACGGTTTTAGCTGCCGTTTCGGGCGGCGCCGATTCCGTGTGCCTTTTGGCGGCGCTTTTGGCGCTGGCACCAGCCCGCGGCTTTTCCGTCACGGCGGCCCACTTTAACCACCGCCTGCGCGGCGCTGACGCCGACCATGACGAGCAATTCGTCCGCGACCTGTGCCGGAAAATGAACGTACATCTTCTAACCGACAGCGCTGACGTTTACGCTTATGCGCGCGCAAACGATCTTGGCATTGAGGCGGCAGCGCGAACGCTACGATACGAATTTCTTGAAAATGCCGCCGAAAAAATATCGGCTGCCCGGATTGCAACGGCTCATACGGCAGATGATAATGCCGAGACGATCCTTTTGAATCTCACACGCGGCGCGGGCCTGCGCGGGCTTGGCGGGATTCCGCCTGTCCGCGGCAACATTATTCGGCCGATGCTGACAGTTGAGCGGGCGGCGATTATATCATTTCTCGCCGACCATACGCTTACCTATGTTGAGGACGCCACAAACGCGCTTGACATCTATAACAGAAATCTCCTGCGCCACAAAGTCATACCCGTTTTGAAGGCCATAAACCCCCGGTTTTTAGGCCGTGCTTCGGAGACGGCAGCGCTTGCCCGTTCTGACGACGCGTATCTGACAAGCATTGCCGACGCGTTTATTGAAGCAAACGTCACAGACGGCTCGTTTGAGGCGCGCGCGCTGACTGCCCTGCCGGAACCTGTTTCGTCCCGCGTCGTGCGGCAGCTATCGGGCGATGCGCTCACATCACGCCATGTAGCGGCCGTATTGGCACTTTGCCGCACCGCATCACCCGCCGCGCGGCTCTCGCTCCCAACCGGTACGGTTCGGCGTGAATATGAACGCGTTATTTTCGAAAAATCACAACGTCCTGTCACGTTTGAAAAAATTTTCTTGCCGATCGGCTGGCGCGTTTTGATCCCTGAGCTTGGCCTTACCGTGACGTGTACGGAATCGAATGCCTTTAAAAAAATTAATAAATCATTCACCACTTTTCTATTCAAAACGGATAAGATATGTGGTAAAATCATCGTCAGGCCGCGCGAAACGGGCGACAAAATTGCGCTTTTTGGCCGCGGCGGCACTAAAACTCTGAAAAAACTGTTTATTGAAGAGCGCATACCGCTGACACGGCGGCAGGCTATCCCAGTTGTCTGCGATGACAACGGCCCCCTTGCCGTCTACGGCGTCGGTTTTGACAAACGCGCCGCCGCCCACGAGGGCGACCGGATTTTGGAGATAAAATTTGAGGAGACGGCATATGAAAAATGATATAGAAAAAGTATTTTTCACAGCCGATGCCATCGCCAAAAGAGTCCGGGAGCTTGGCGCACAGATAACCACCGATTACGCGGAGGCACCGCCTTTGCTCGTCGGCATTCTCAAAGGCTCTTTCGTCTTCATGGCCGACCTCGCACGAGCGATCGATTTATACTGCGACGTTGATTTTATCGCCGCCTCCTCTTACGGCAACGCGACCGAGACATCCGGCACCGTGACGCTGACAAAGCCGCTTTCCGCCGACGCCGCAGGGCGGCACCTTCTCATCGCAGAGGATATCCTCGACACGGGCGTGACGTTGACATTTCTGCGCTCGTACCTTTTAAGCCTGAAGCCCGCGTCAGTTAAAATCTGCGCTCTGCTTGATAAGCCCTCTCGGCGGAAGGCTCCAATCAGCGCCGATTATGTCGGCTTTACCTGCCCCGATGCGTTTTACGTCGGTTACGGCCTCGATTACGCCGAGCACTACCGCAACCTGCCCTATATCGGCTCGCTCAAGCCGGAGATTTATGAGTAGTCCCACAGGAAAGAAGTGACATATTTGAAGCCAAAAAACAGAAGCCCGCGTGACATAGGATTTTACGTGCTCGTCATCATTATCTTGATTTCAGCCGTCTATCTCTTGCTGATTAATCAGGGGACGAACGCCACGACGATAAATTATTCGGAAGTCCGACGTCTTTTCAGCGCACAGGAGGTTCAGTCCTTCACGCTCAAGGACAACACGCTGACGATGGAGCTCAAGGAGAATTATAAGGATACCGGGAGCAAAATCGTCACCCACAAGCTGTACAATGTCAGCATCTTTTATGAAGACGTCAACCCCGATGTCAACAAGCTGATGCTTGACCCAAACTTCACCTACAACTATGACGTGGGCTGGCAGGCGCCGTGGTGGTTCCAGCTCATCCCTTACGCGCTCATCATTATTTTCTTCATCGTGCTCTGGAACGCTATGATGAACCGTTCCGGCGTCGGCGGCGACAAGTCCGTCATCAAATTCGGCAAAGCCAGAACGCGGCTTGCCAGTGAGGAAAAGAAGAAGGTCACTTTTGCCGATGTGGCCGGGGCCGAAGAGGAAAAAGAAGAGCTTCGCGAAATCGTAGACTTCCTGAAGGGGCCGCAGAAGTATATCAATCTCGGCGCGCGCATTCCCAAGGGCGTTTTACTTGTCGGCCCGCCGGGCACCGGTAAAACGCTGTTGGCCAAGGCTGTTGCCGGTGAGGCCGGTGTGCAGTTTTTGTCCATCTCCGGCTCCGACTTCGTTGAGCTTTATGTCGGCGTCGGTGCCTCCCGCGTGCGCGACTTGTTCGATCAGGCCAAAAAGCTCGCCCCGGCGATCATTTTCATCGATGAAATCGACGCGGTCGGCCGCCAGCGCGGCGCCGGTCTCGGCGGCGGCCATGACGAGCGCGAGCAGACGCTCAACCAGCTGCTCGTTGAGATGGACGGTTTCACCACAAACGAAGGCGTTATTGTCATGGCTGCCACAAACCGCAGTGACATCCTTGACAGCGCACTTTTGCGCCCCGGCCGTTTTGACCGCCAGGTCTACGTCGGTCTGCCTGATATCAAGGGCCGCGAAGCGATCCTCCGCGTCCACGCCCGCGGCAAGGTGCTCGCCGACGATGTTGACCTCGCGAGCGTAGCCAAGGGGACGACCGGCTTCACAGGCGCTGACCTTGAAAATCTGTTAAACGAAGCGGCACTTCTGGCCGCGCGCTTTAATAAACGCTTTATCACGATGAATGAGATCGAAGCGGCAACGCTGAAGGTCATTGCTGGGCCGGAGAAGAAAAGCCGCGTCGTCACGGAAAAAGACAGAAAGCTGACAGCTTACCATGAGGCGGGGCACGCCGTTGTGGCGCATTACCTCGAGCATGTTGACCCCGTCCACCACATCACGATCATCCCACACGGTATGGCCGGCGGCATCACGATCTTCCGGCCGCAGGAAGATAAGAGCTATAATTCAAAAAGCCAGATGTTTGAGGACATCATTACGAGCCTCGGCGGCCGCATGGCGGAAAAGCTCATGCTCGACGATATTTCCACCGGCGCCTCCTCCGACATTCAGCACGCCACAAGCATCGCCCGCGCCATGGTCACGAAATACGGCATGAGCGACAAGATCGGACCCATTTCCTTTGACGACAGCAGCCATTCCGTCTTCATCGGGCGCGACTTCTCTCAGACGAAGAGCTATTCCGAAAAAACGGCGGCACTCATTGACGACGAGGTCAAACGGATTTTTGACGAGGCTATGGCCAAGTGCGAGGAGCTTTTAGTGGCGCACAAGAACATCCTCATCGCCACTGCCGAATACCTCCTCGAGCACGAGACGATGGATGGCGACGACTTCAACTGGCTCTGTGAGCACGACGGCAAAGTGCCGCCACCGAAGGTCAAGGCCCCGGAGCCGAGCGGCGTCTACGTTGAGTTTTCACAGGATTATAAGGACCGCCTCGGCGAGACCGATGTCACGCCGCCCGGCGGAGAACATGACGAAACAGAATAAAAAGCAGTCCCCGCCGGAAGACACATCCGGCGGGGATTTTTCTGCCTTTTCACATTTAACAAACATTTTACACGACCTGTCTGTTTCATTTAATAAAAATACCGTATTAATGTAAATACTAAAACGTTATCAGAGTTAAAAGGAGATATGAAAATGAAAAAAATCATCGCACTTGCCCTCGCCGCCCTGACAGCCGTCACTCTACTTGCCGGCTGCAACGCGGGTACGCCGACGTCAAACAACACAACGTCACCTGCCGCCGCTGGCAGCATCACAGCCTCCGGCTCTACAGCGCTCCAGCCGCTCCTCACGCTTGCCATTGACCCCTTTAAGGCAGCGACCAAATTTGATGGCTCCGTCACAATTAACGGCGGCGGTTCCGGCACCGGCCTTACCGATGTCGCCGCGGGGACAGTTAACATCGGCGATTCCGACGTCACACCGGAGCAGGCCGGTAAGGATGCAACAGGCCTCGTTGACCATCAGGTCGCCGTCGTTGCCGTCGGTATTGCCGTGAGCAGCGATGTCGCCGCGAACCTCAAATCCATCACAAAGGACGACCTAGCTAAGATCTTCACCGGCGCGATTACAGACTGGAATCAAGTGAACGGTTGGACGGGCGGCAGCCTGCCGGTCAGCGTCTACTACCGCAAGGCCGGTTCTGGCACGCGCACGCTGTTTGAAACGTACGGCATTGGCAAAAAGCTCTCTGACGCAGACCTCGGTGCGTTTGCCAACTTCACAAAGAAAGAATCCTCCGGCGATCTGCAGACGGCCATTACAACCGGCAAGGGCGCAATTGGCTACGAGACGCTCCCCTACTGCAAAGATCTGACGCTCCTTCAGCTTGACGGCGTCGCCGCAACGTACGACAATGTCTATAATGGCAAGTATGTCATCTGGGGCTATGAGCACATGTACACCAAAGGTGAGGCCACCGGTTCCGTCAAAGCGTTTATTGATTACGTCATGTCCGCCGATTTCGCCAAAACGATCACCGATAACGGTTATGGCGATGCCTCTAAAATGACTGTTTCAAGATAACGATGCTGAGATTAATGAAAGCTGTTCCGCAAGCACTTGCTTGTGGAACGGCTTTCGCCCGAAAAAGAGGGATACTATGAGTCAGACGAAATTTTTCAAAGAGACGCTCGGAAAATCGACGCTGACCGTTCTCGGCCTTTTTATTGTGCTGTTAACGGTGGCGATTTCGCTGTTTTTGGCGTGGAAAGGACTGGCGTCTTTTACAACGCACAATCAGTCCGTTATTGATTTCCTTTTTGGCAGCCGGTGGGATCCCGCCATGGAATTCAGGCAGGAAGCCGGCCCGGCAGGTTCGGCCATTTTTATCACGGGGTCGCTTACTGTGTCGTCTTTGGCACTCCTCATCGCCACGCCATTTGCCGTGGCGTGTGCCATTTTTATTGTGGAGATTTCACCGCGTCTTGGCAGCCGCCTGTTGCAGCCCGCCATAGAAATTTTCGTCGGTATTCCGTCCGTTGTTTACGGCTGGGTCGGCGTCTCCGTTTTATGCCCCTTTATTGCCAAGCTCTTTCATCTGCCCTTCGGGGGTGAAAGCGTGTTGGCAGGCGGTATTGTGCTTGCCGTCATGATCTTTCCGACAATTGCCTCCGTCTCGGCCGATGCCATCCGAAACGTCCCGAACGAGTACACAGAGGCGTCCTACGGGCTCGGCGCAACGCGGTGGCAGATGATTTCAACCGTCCGCCTCCGGGCCGCCTCCGGCGGGATTCTCACGGGCGTTGTCCTCGGCTTGTCACGCGCGTTCGGCGAGGCACTGGCTGTCTCCATGGTCATCGGCGGTCGGCTGGCCTTCCCGAAAGGCATTCTCTCTCAGACGAGCACACTCACAACACAGATTGCCTCCGGCATGGGCAGCGCTGCTGACGGCACACAGTGGACAGACAGCCTTTGGAGTATGGCGCTTTTGCTGTTTATCATCTCCTTTGTATTTATCATCGTTATCCGCCTGATCGGCCGGAAAAAGACAGAAAGCTGAGGGCCGCCATGAACGAACAACAACTGATCCAGCATAACAGAATCCGAAAAAAGCAGGACAAGGCGGCAACGATTGCGCTCTACATCATCGCGGGTTTTTTTCTCCTTTTACTCGCTTCTATCACGCTATATGTCGTCGGGCGCGGCATTTCATCATTTCTGCCGCAATACCTCGGTTTTGGGAAGGACGGACTTGGCGTCGAGCTCTTTAACACTGTTTACATGGTGCTGCTGGCACTCGTCATCTCTGTGCCGCTCGGCGTCGGCGCCGGTATTTATATGGCCGAATACGCCAGCCGCGGGCGCCTGACGAACATCATCCGCACGTCTATCGAGACGCTTTCGTCTCTACCTTCGATCGTCCTTGGTCTGTTCGGCTTTCTCGCCTTCGTCCTGCTGGAAAAGGCCACTTGGAACATGCTCGCCGGTATCCTGACGCTGGCACTGATCGGCATTCCGCTTTTAACACGCGTCACCGAGGATGCCGTGCGTGACATCCCGGACGCCTACCGCGAGGGCAGCTTCGGCCTTGGCGCCACACGCTGGCAGACGATTGTGAAAATTTTGCTGCCAGCGGCAAAAAGCCGGATTACGACCGGCGTTATTCTCGCCGCCGGACGATCATTCGGTGAGGCGGCGGCGCTGATCTACACCTCCGGCCTGACATCCGACGTCAGCTTTTCAAACTGGAATCCCTTCAGCCACACCTCTCCCCTCAACATTTTCCGCACGGCTGACACGCTGGCCGTGCGCATCTGGTATCTTAAAACGGCTGCTATTCTGCCCGATAAATATGCGCTGGCCGACATGGCGGCCGCCATGCTCATCATCCTTGTCTTCGTCTTTAACCTGTCCGCGCGATGGCTGCGTCACAAAAATACACTCAAATAATTGTGGATTATTTCAGTAGACAATCCCTAAACAACATGATATAGTATATTATACTTCTAGAAATAACTACATATATCATTTGAGGAGGGTTTCGTGATGCATGTCACCGTTACCGGAGGAAGTTTGACCGCTGCCGAGCGCGAGGCCTATATCGCCTATGCGCACACGGCGCATCCCGACAAGATTATCGACGGGCTGGATATAAAGCTCAGCGGCGAATACGCCGACCTGACGTATCACTGGAAAACAGTCCCCTTTGAGCGCATCCGGCGCATTACGGGCTATCTCGTCGGCACGCTCGACCGATTTAACGACGGCAAACGCGCCGAGGAAGCAGACAGGATCAAGCACTGCTGCAAGCAGTAAGCCTTATCAAATCAAAAACAGGGGCAGCTGGCGCTGCCTCTGCTTTTTATTTCCACAGGAAAACAAGCCTCTTCTGTGCGTTCTTCGTCCCTCTCATCATATTTTGATAATTTCTTTTGAAGGACTTATCAAAACATTATTCATTTTGCAGTGTTTTATCTGTCGATCGAGCATTGACAAACAAAACACGTGACGATATAATTTATAAATACAGCGGCAAGGGCGCCACGGTATGGTGGTGACCTGTCGCCGTTTTTTCTTGTTGTTCCTACATACATTATTATTTGGGGAGATATTTATATGGCTACTGTCAATGAAATGTTCGGAAGTATGGTTTTCAGCGATCATGTCATGAAGCAAAGACTGCCCAAGGAGACATATAAGGCATTGCAGAAAACGATTAACGAGGGCGCTGATCTTGATATCAGCGTTGCCAACGTTGTCGCCAATGCCATGAAAGACTGGGCACTCGAAAAAGGCGCGACGCATTACACGCACTGGTTCCAGCCGATGACCGGCATCACGGCCGAAAAGCATGACAGCTTCATCACGCCGACAAATGACGGCCGCGTTCTGATGGAGTTTTCCGGCGGTGAGCTTGTCCGCGGTGAGCCCGACGCGTCGAGCTTCCCGTCCGGCGGCATCCGCGCGACTTTTGAAGCCCGCGGCTATACCGTGTGGGACCCCACCTCCGCCGCATTTGTCAAGGGCGCGACGCTCTACATACCGACGGCCTTCTGCTCCTATACGGGCGAGGCGCTTGACGCCAAAACGCCGCTGCTGCGCTCCATGGAAGCCGTCAGCAAGCAGGCTGTTCGCGTTCTGCATCTGTTTGGCAACAAGGACGTGACGGCCGTCAAATCAACGGTCGGCCCTGAGCAGGAATACTTCCTCATCGACAAGGCGCTCTATGAACAGAGAAGAGACCTCGTCTTCACCGGCCGCACCCTCTTCGGCAACAAACCCCCCAAGGGCCAGGAGCTGGAGGATCAGTACTTTGCCGCCATCAAAACCCGCGTTGCGGCCTTTATGAACGAACTCAACGAGGAGCTGTGGAAGCTCGGCGTGCTTGCCAAGACAGAGCACAATGAAGTCGCGCCCGCTCAGCACGAGCTCGCGCCCATCTTCTCGACAACCAATATTGCCGTCGATCACAACCACCTGACGATGGAGCTCATGCAGCGCATCGCCAAAAAATACGATATGATCTGCCTCCTGCACGAAAAGCCCTTTGCAGGCGTCAACGGCAGCGGCAAGCATAACAACTGGTCCATTGCCACGAACACCGGCACGAATCTCCTCGACCCGGGCAAGACACCGTTTGAAAACGCCCAGTTCCTCCTCTTCCTCGCCGCCGTCATCAAGGCTGTCGACGAGCATCAGGATCTTCTGCGCATCTCGGTTGCCACAGCGGCCAACGATCACCGCCTCGGCGCCAACGAAGCACCGCCGGCCATCATCTCCATCTTCCTCGGCGATGAACTGACAGCCATTGTCGAAGCAATCGACAGCGGCTCGAGCTACGACTCAAAGTCCAAGACGATGATGAAGATCGGCGTCGATGTCCTGCCGCAGTTCCCGAAGGACACGACGGACCGCAACCGCACCTCTCCGTTTGCTTTTACAGGCAACAAATTCGAGTTCCGCATGGCTGGCTCGTCCATGTCGATTGCCGAGGCCAACACCGTTCTCAACACGGCCGTGGCCGAGTCCCTGCGCGTTTTTGCCGACGCCCTTGAAAACGCGACCGACTTCAACGCTGTGCTCACAAAGCTCGTCAAAGAAACGATCAAGAAGCACAAGCGCATCATCTTTAACGGCAACGGTTACGATGACGCTTGGGTTACAGAGGCTGAAAAGCGCGGCCTGTTAAACCTCAAGTCAACGCCCGAAGCCCTCCCCTATCTCATCCATGAAAAGAACGTCAAGCTCTTCAAGACACACGGTGTTTATTCTGAGAAAGAGCTGCATTCCCGCTTTGAGATTGCCCTTGAGAACTATTGCAAGATTCTCAACATCGAGGTGCTCACCATGCTGGAGATTGCCAAGACGAGCATTCTCCCCGCCGTCACAGGCTATGCCAAAAAGCTTGCCGAAGCGGCAAACGCTAAAAAGGCGCTGATTGCCGGTGTTGATGTCTCCTTTGAGACAGCGTGCGTTTCCCGCATCAGCGAACTGACTGGCGATCTTTATAAGGGTACCATCGCTCTTGAGGAAGTGCTGGCAAAGACGGAAGCCATCTCCGGCACTGCCGAAATGTCTATGGCGTACAAGACGAACGTCATCCCCGTTATGGACAGCGTCCGCGCCGCTGCCGACGCCCTGGAGCTCATCACGGCGAAGAAAGCCTGGCCGCTCCCGACATACGGCGACATGCTCTTCTCCGTTCTGTAAGAGCTTCGGAAAACCTTATAACATAATAAACAGAGCCGCCGGATTCCGGCGGCTCTGCTTTTTATTGCGCTGACGGGGCGATGTGGGCATCGCCCCCTACAGGGACGGTGGGGGCAGCGCCCCCTACGGGGACGGGGGGCAAACTCCCTGGGTTATTCGCTGCGTGAATGCCACCTCCCTCAGATGGGAGGCTTTTGGGGCGGCCGTCCCTACGGCACGCGGAGGTCGTCATGCTCGACGGGTGAAGCCCTTTGTCTTTTTATAGGGGGTCATGGGGGGCGATGCCCCCTATACCTTTTTCGGTGGCGGGTGGGTTTAGATCAGCTTTGTTGTCAGCGTTCCGAGACCGTCTATAGTGACGGACACGGTGTCGCCCGGTTTCAGCCAAACGCGCGACGCTTCCGGTTTACCGAGAAGAACGCCTGCGGGCGTCCCTGTAAAAATGAGATCGCCGGGGGTGAGCTGAAAATAGCGCGAGGCCGCGCTGACAATGGCCCGGCATTTGAAAATCATGTCTGACGTTGTACCGGACTGCCTGCGCACGCCATTGACGTCGCAATATATCCCGTTATCGCCGTCGGGGTCGAAGCTATCCGCCGTCGTGATGACGGGGCCCGCTGGGGCAAAGCCTGGAAATGCTTTGCCCGCCAGCCACTGGCTGGAGAGAAACTGGCTGTCGCGGGCACTGAGATCGTTGCCGCACGTATAGCCGAAGACATAATCGAGCGCCGCATCCTCCGAGATGTTCCAAGCCTGTTTCCCAATGACTAGGACAAGCTCGGCCTCGTAGTCAAAGCATTTTAGCCACTGTGGGAGCGTCACCGAGGCGCCCGCAGGCGCTAGCGCGTCGTTAAACTTTGAGAAAAAGACGATGTCGCGCGGCGGGGCCATGCCCGTCTCGGCGGCATGGCTTTTGTAATTAAGCCCGACGCAGATAATTTTTTGCGGCTCGGTGACATTGGCATAGTGGAGCGACATTAAGTCGAGCGTGGGGAGGCTCTCATCGCCAAGCGCCGCCGCGACGCGGTCTTTGAGGCTATCCCAACCGGCAATAATGTCATTCATGTGCGCGGGGCAGCCGAGCACCGAAAGATCAACGACAGTGCCGTTATCCCGGAGCACACCGGTGTGAAGTTTGCCGTCTTTTACAAAGCTTAACAGTTTCATCGCGTCACCTCATACATCATCGCGGCCCAACGGCCTGCCGCCGCCTGTGATCCCCCACATCGGCCGCAGCGCCAGAAGCGCGTCGATTTGTTTTTCCGTCATCGCTCGCGTGATGCCGAGCATTTTTGACAGCAGCGTAACAGTTGCCGTATACTCGACGCGCTCCATGCGCTCGAGCGCCTCGTTGACGCTTTGTCCCCACGCGACGGCGCCATGGTGCTCCAGCAGAAGGGCATGATAATCCTGCACGAACGCCGAAACGCCGTCCGCCAAATCGTCCGACCCCGGCAGGGCAAACGGGACGAGCGGCACAACACCGAGCAAGACGACGGTCTCCTGTAAAATCGCCGTGTCAAGCGGCAGCCCGGCGGCGGCAAAAACGGCGGCAGACGGCGGGTGCGCGTGGACGACGGCGAGAACGTCTGGCGACTGTTTGTAGCAGTTTAAGTGCATTTTAATCTCACTGGAGGGCATGGATGTCCCCTCCAGAACGCTGCCGTCTAGGTCGAGCTTTATGAGCATATCCTCCGTCAAAAAGCCCTTGCAAACACCGGAGGGCGTTGCCAGGATGTGATTCGGCGACACACGGGCGCTTAAATTGCCGTCGCTTGCGCAGACGAGGCCTTTTTGATACAGGCGCTGTCCGGCCTCTATGATGGCGCGTTTGGCTTCTTGGTCGGTGGGGTAAGCTGTCGGTGACATGGCGGGATCTCCTTCATGTGTGGTGTATGGGGGCAGCGAGTGGGCCTTTGAGGCGGACGGCCAATGGCCGTCCCTACGGGATGTGGGATGGGCATGCCCTCATCCGTCACGACTTCGTCGTGCCACCTTCCCCAGTGGGGAAGGCTTTAGAGGGTGGGATGACGGGGCGATGTAGGCATCGCCCCCTACGGAGTGCTGGGCGGAGACGCCCTCATCCGTCACGACTTCGTCGTGCCACCTTCCCCGGTGGGGAAGGCTTTAGAGGGCGGGATGACGGGGCGATGTAGGCATCGCCCCCTACGGAGTGCTGGGCGGAGACGCCCTCATCCGTCACGACTTCGTCGTGCCACCTTCCCCAGTGGGGAAGGCTTAAGAGGGCGGGATGACGGCGCGATGTAGGCATCGCCCTCTACGGGGTGCTGAGCGGAGACGCCCTCATCCGTCACGGCTTTGCCGTGCCACATTCCCCAGTGGGGAAGGCTTAATGGGGTCATAGGGGGCATAGCCCCCTAAACCTTTATTGGGTGGCGGGTGGGTTTTGAAACATCGTTTCGAGGTTTTCCCGATACGGCGGGCGACAGATGCCCTTTTCAGTGATGATCGCTGTAATCAAAGAAGCGTCCGTTACGTCAAAGGCGGGATTATAACAAGAAACATCCAACGGCGCAATTGGCTTAATAAAATATTTTTCTTTGATTTCCGCCGGTGCGCGCTGTTCGATGACGATATCCGCGCCCGTTCGGCAAGTAAAATCGATTGTCGTTGACGGGCAGAAGACGTAAAACGGGATGCCGTAATACCGCGCGAGGACGGCGAGGCCCGACGTGCCGATTTTATTGGCCGTGTCGCCGTTTCGCGCCACCCTGTCACAGCCGACAAAGACGGCGTCGATCTTCCCTTCCTTCATCACGAGGCTTGCCATGTTATCGCAAATGAGCGTGCAGCCAATGCCCGCCCGGTGTAGCTCATACGACGTCAGCCGTGCCCCCTGCAGAAGCGGGCGCGTCTCGTCTGTAAAAACGCGCAGGTGGATACCGCGCTCGTGCGCGAGAAAAATCGTCCCAAGACCGGTGCCGTAAAGCGACGTCGCCAAGGGCCCGGCGTTACAATGCGTCAAAACGCCGTCGCCGTCTTGAACGAGCGCGAGGCCATGATCGGCGATGGCCCGGCACATGGCGATGTCCTCATTTTGGATCGCCAGCGCTTCATGATACAAGGCGTCGCAGAGCGCCGGAATATGCAGCCCAGCGCTTTTTTGTACGACGGCATCCATCCGGTCAAGCGCATGGCGCAGATTCACCGCCGTCGGCCGCGACGATTCAAGATATGTCTTGTTCTCTGTAAATTCTTGATAAAACGATGCATCATCAGCCGCTTTTGACCGCGAAGCGAGAACGCTGACGGCAAACGCGGCAAAAATCCCGATTGCCGGGGCCCCGCGCACGCGCAATTGGGCAATTGCCTCAAACAACTCTTCCCTATCGCTCAACGTCAAATATTTTGTCTCGTTCGGCAGCAGGCTCTGGTCGAGAATGACAACTGACATACCGTCATCGCTGAAACGGACATTATCCGGCTTTTTTATTGGCTCCATCGTTTCTCTCCGCTTATTGGATTTGAATAAAATTATTATAGCACATCCGCCTGTGCGATAAAATACGCGACGCCCCACTTGAAACGTGTTTTAGATTATTGTATAATGACTTGGCCTGTCGGGGTGTGGCGCAGTTGGTAGCGTGCGTGCTTTGGGAGCATGAGGCCGTGGGTTCGAGTCCCACCACTCCGATTTGAAAAAGCTTGCCGATGATTTCGGCGGGCTTTTTATTTTTCAAAATTAAATCCGGCAATGTTAACGGTTGCGGCGCGTTTTTGTTTGTGCTATATTTTGGGTTACAACGTTTTTAAAGATAAGGACAACACTATGAACATGAGCGCCGTCATCAGCCAAATGGCTGTTTTATTTCTCATTCTCGTCATCGGCTTTACGGCAAACAAGCTGCGCGTTTTAAATTCGGATTCAAATAAGCTTTTGTCAAAGCTTGTTTTAAACATCGCTCTGCCGTGCACTATTTTAAATTCCGTAATGAACGGCCAGCCGACGGCCTCCGGCGGCGACGCCGCGCTTTTCATGGGCATCGCGCTCGTTATGTACGCCATCTTTTTCGCCATTGCCCTGCCCGTGCCGCCACTGCTGCGCGCACCCGACAAGGACCGCGGCATCACGCGCTTTATGCTGGTGTTCGGCAATGTCGGTTATATGGGTTTCCCCGTTGTTGAAACACTGTTCGGCCCCGGCGCCGTTTTTTACGTTGCGCTCGTGAATATGCTGTTCGGGCTGCTTTGCTTCTCATTTGGTATTCTTATGATTTCGGGCCGCGGCAGCAAAATTAACCCGAAGCTTTTTCTCAACCCGGCGCTTTTTGCCTCGGCGGCGGCTATTGTGATTTTTGCGCTGCGTGTGCACACGCCGGGCATATTGGCAAACACCGCCGACATCGTTGGGCGGCTGACGACGCCGTGCGCCATGCTCATCATCGGCTCAACACTCGCAGAAATTCCGTTTAAAGAAGTTTTCGGCGCCGTGCGCCTGTATCCGTTTACTATTATTAAGCTCCTCATCATCCCGCTTCTGACCTGGGCTGTTTTGCGTCTTTTTGTCACGGATACGATGATGCTGCGCGTCCTCGTCGTTCTCGCGGCGATGCCATCGGCCACGAACGCCACGATGATGAGCTTTGAATACGGCGGCAACGAGAAGCTCGCCGCCGAGGGCGTTTTTATAACGACACTATTTTCCATCGTGACGATTCCGTTTTTGGTATATATCCTGTTTTCGGGACGGTGATAAAAGGCGGGCGGATTCCATATCCGCCCGTGTGGGGATGGGCGGACGGCCAATGGCCGTCCATACAAAATAGCCTTGGAGGCGGCGATGTAGGCATCGCCCCCTACAAAAGACGATTTGAGGCGGGTCTTTTTTTGATAAAATTCGATTTTTTACTATTATTTGTTTGAATATAAGAACCGGGCGCGGCAATGCTATAATCGAAAGGTGCAAACGTACCTGACGAAAAAACCGAAAAACAAGGAGTGTTAATATAATGGCTAGATCTAATCAGTTAGTCAATCAGAACGCGCGTGACGCGATGAACCGTTTCAAGATGGAAACAGCCAGCGAAGTCGGCGTCAGCCTGAAGCAGGGCTACAACGGTGACATCACCGCCAAGCAGGCCGGCAGCATCGGCGGCCAGATGGTCAAGAAAATGATCCAGGCTTATGAGAACGGCGTCCAGTAAGAACGTTTCGTATCAATAAAAATGCGGCAGGCGGAAATTCCGCCTGCCGCGTTATTTTTGCTTAATTTAAAACAACTCTTTTAAAATTTTTCTTACCGCGTTTGATGATAACGCCATCACCTTGAAGGTCTGCCGCTGCAAAGCATTTTGAAAACTCTATGATTTTTTCGCCGCCCGCTTCGACACCACCCTGCTCAACAGCGCGCCGTGCCTCTGATTTCGACGCGCAAAGCCCCGATTTGACGAGTACCGTCAGGATGTCGACGGAACCGTCTGTCAGATCATCGGCTGAAAGCTCTGCCGTTGGCATCGTGCCCGCGCCGCCGGAGGAGAACAAATCGCGTGCCGTTTGCTGCGCCTTGTCGGCCTCCTCTTGGCCGTGGACAAGGTCTGTGAGTTCATACGCCAGAATTTCTTTCGCGCGGTTTAAATCGGCCCCTTGCCACGCTTCCATCCGGGTGATCTCCTCAAGGGGCAAAAACGTCAGCATCTTCAGGCACTTAATAACGTCCGCGTCGCCGACGTTGCGCCAGTACTGATAAAAATCAAACGGGCTTGTCTTGTTCGGATCGAGCCAGACGGCACCGCTCTGCGTTTTGCCCATTTTTTTGCCCTCGGCGTTTAGCAGCAGCGTAATCGTCATCGCGTGCGCGTCTTTTTGGAGCTTTTTTCGAATGAGCTCCGTGCCGCCGAGCATGTTTGACCACTGATCGTCCCCGCCGAACTGCATGTTGCAGCCGTATTTGACAAATAGCTCGTAAAAATCATAGCTCTGCATGATCATATAGTTAAATTCAAGAAACGACAGGCCCTTTTCCATGCGCTGCTTGTAGCATTCAGCTCTGAGCATGGTATTCACGGAAAAATGCGGCCCGACGTCGCGCAGAAACTCGACATAATTGAGCACCATAAGCCAGTCGGCGTTATTGACCATGATCGCCTTCCCGTCCGAGAAGTCGATAAAGCGGCTCATCTGTTTTTTAAAGCAGGCGCTGTTGTACGCGATCGTCTCGGATGTTGCCATTTGGCGCATGTCCGTCCTGCCGGAGGGGTCGCCGATCATGGCCGTACCGCCGCCGATGAGCGCGATGGGTTTATTCCCAGCCATTTGCAGGCGCTTCATAAGGCACAGCGCCATAAAGTGGCCGACGTGGAGCGAGTCGGCCGTCGGGTCAAACCCGATATAAAACGTCGCCTTGCCGTTATCAATGAGCGATTTGATTTCATCCGCGCTTGTCGTCTGGGCGATGAGACCGCGGGCGACCAGCTCGTCAAAGAGTTTCATCACGATTCTCCCCTTTAAAGGCAACGCCCCGCTGTCCCCAACAGACAGAGGGCGATATCATTTCCGACGTGATGATATCATAGCGCGCGCGCACTTGTCAACTCCGCCGGGCACCCCTTGTTTGACATCTTGCGCCAAAAATAAGGGCTGTGATATAATTCAGTTATCAAACCGCGTCAAATTGTGTCTCAAAATTCGAAGGGGTGCCGTTTATGACAGAGCAAATCATTGCTGAAATCTCTGCAAGACTCACGGATTTAAAAATTCCTTTTTCACTTGACAGCGCTTCCAGCATTGCCATCAACACAGAATTTGTGGATGCAACTTGGTCGACAGGCACAAAAAAAATCGCGTATGAGGCCGCCGTTGCCGTCAGCGCATCCGAGCAGACGGTGTTCATGTACGAAAAGACCGTTGAGCACGGCGGGGGTATTTCCGGCATGGCGTCGGGCGAAACGTCGTTTCAATCGGGGTCAACGCTGTTCCGAAAAGTTAAAATCATCGCGTACGGGCCTGACGGCAAGGCATTTGACGTTACGCTGGATCTCGGCGCAATTCCTAAAGCCGTTAAAGAGACAGCCGCGCGATACGGCTATAAATTTAAAACGGTTTTAAGCAAAAAGAAGCTGGAAAAAGCACAGGTGCAGGCCGTCCAGCCGCCTGTCCGGCCACCGATTCAGCCGACGGCAGGCCGCTTCTGCTCGGCCTGCGGGGCACCGCTTCAAGCCGGGGCGGCTTTTTGCGAGCAATGCGGCGCGAAGACAGGGTTATCAGCACCGCAGCAGCCGTCTGCACCCCGGCCGCCCGCGCCGCCCGTTTTGACGCCGCCGTACGGTCAGGCGATGCCCGCAGCCCCGCAGCCTGTTAAAAATTCAGGCGCAAAAAAAGGTTTGCCTGGCCTGATCGCCGCTTATGCCGTTTTGGTTCTCATCGCCGTTTTATTCTTTGCCTTGAGCGGTAATACGGCCATCGGCTGGATTTTCGCCATCGTAATCCTCGCGCTCACCTTCCTTTTTATGATGCGTTTATCCGCGAAAGGGATCCTCGCACCCATTCTGACGCTCTTAGCCGCCCTCCTTGTCATTCTAATCGTCTACGCCTTCTCACTTCCGAATGATAAAAGCGGAGCGTCATCTTCTCAAAAGCCGACAGCCGGTCAGGCGCAGAATTCAAGCACTTCGCCCCAGGCGACGACTGATTCCATCTTCACCGTCACCAATCTGTCCATCGACAGCCAGCCGATCATTTATAACCCCAACGCCGACGATATTTTTAACGGCTCTCTGGCCGTCCGGACACGGTTTATCGTCGACATCAACACGAATATGGATTACTTTAATAGCGGCAAGGCCACGCAGGACGACTTAAGCATCGTCGGCGCGACGCTGAGCGTGACGCCGCTGTCCGTCCCGAACGGCACCTTTGTCTCCTATACATATAAGCAAAACGACAACATGCCGTTTAACGGCTCGACACTGCCGTCACAGGCCCTTCCCGCCGAATACGTTCTGCCCGTCTTCGATTCGTATGACGCGGCTGATGCTGCCGAAGCGGCCGGGACGTGCCCCTACATTCTCAGTATTGTCAAAGATACCACGTCCGTCCAGCTGCGTTTCGGCACGGGGCTTTTAGGTCTGACACAAAACGCCTATATTTCAGATTACGACCAGTACATGCAGGACGCCATCAATCAGGCTGCTTCGAACGGCCTGACGGCCGACACGCTGCGCTATACTGTCCGTGTGACGATCACGCTAAATACGAAAAGCGGCAAAAAACAAATCATCACGTTTGACCGTGCCGTCATGCCGGACGGCTATAACATGCTCACGAGCACACCGGGCGGCGCACAGTATGCCGAGAATTATCAATCCGGTGACGTCATTCCGGCTGATCTAAAGTCCAAGCCTGCCAAATAAAAAGGCTCGGATATTGCCCGCTCTCTTCAGAGGGCGGGCTTTTTTCTGCCGTAAAGAGGTTGTATACTAAATATTGTATATGTTTACACTCTGACAGGATTGATATTGATGATGATGCACTCCTGTGCTATAATCAGAGCATTGTTTCGGGGGTAAAAATGAAAAACGAACTCACACGCGACATCTGCGCCAAGCTCGACGACTTGCAGCTGCCGTACACGCTTTTAGACGGTGGGCATATCCATGTCCGCACGGAATTTTTTGACGTTGGGTACGGCATGGAGCCGAAAAAGATTATATACGAATTAGCGGTAACGTTTGACGAGCCGGCTGGGGCCGTCTATTTATATGTTAAAACGACAGAGCAAAGTCTTCTTACACAGAGCGGGGCGTCAACCGGC
Organism: Oscillospiraceae bacterium ZGZL; assembly: GCA_038405045.1. Lineage (GTDB taxonomy): Bacteria > Bacillota > Clostridia > Oscillospirales > Oscillospiraceae > Sporobacter. The sequence continues at coordinate 1,058,040 of JBBZIV010000001.1, forward strand.
ACACCGCATGGGTCGATGTTCCGAACGGTCAAGCGCCTTGATCAAAACGGCAACATGGCGACGGTTGACCTTGGCGCAGCACCCAATTTTGTAAAAAACACCGCGCTTGCGCACGGCTGGAAATTTCGGACAGCGCTTAATTTGAACAAACCGCATCATCCACCAAAAAAGGTTGTTGTGGAAAAAGCCGTTGCCTTAAGTCTGCCTGAGGACGAATCTGTTTTACAGGATATGCCGATAACGCCGAGAAAAAAGCGGCGTGCCGGATGGCGCGCTACTGTCAGCTTGTTTATTAAACAGTTGTTTCACCGGTCAAAATAGGCTTATGCAGAGGAGCGCCATGGATTATTTCTGTGTTGTTTTCGATATGGATGGGGTCCTGTTTGATTCCGAGCGGATTTACGCGCGCGCATGGCGGGAGGCTGGGCAAACGTTCGGCCTTGCCGATCTGGAGGCGTCTATCAATGCCTGCATCGGGCGCAACAGCACCGACATCCGGGCGGTGATCGCCAACAAATATGGCCCTGCCCTGCCCGTCGATGACTTCATCGCTGAAATCCGGGCAGCTTTCAAAAAAATTGCCGATGCGGAGGGGCTTCCGCTCAAGCCGGGCGTTTTTGAACTGCTCGACTGGCTCAAGGGGACGAACGCAAAGCTCGCGTTGGCGACGTCGACAGGGGAAAAAACTGCTGTGGAAAAGCTCTCCGCAGCTGGGCTCCTTCCCTATTTTACAGTGCTCGTCACCGGGGACATGGTCTTACACGGCAAACCGGCACCGGATATTTACCGTTTGGCGTGTGAAAAGCTCGGCGTTCCGCCCGATATCTGTTACGCCGTTGAAGATTCGCCGAACGGCGTTCTGTCGGCGCATGCAGCGGGCCTTAAAACGCTTTTAGTGCCGGATGTCATTACCCCGACGGCTGAAATTTTTTCGCTTGCTTTTAAAACCTTCCCGTCCCTTTTTGATGTTAAAGCTTTTTTTGAGGGCCTCCGCTGACGGGTGATTGCCAAAACATCAAAACAGCCGCCAATATTGGCGGCTGTTGTTATCCCTCGGCAGCGGCTTGGCGGGGCGCCAATGGCCATCCCTACGGTCTGCCGACGTCGTCGTTTCCTAAAGGCGGGCGAATATCGAATCCGCTCCTACTTGTTTTTGTACGCCTGTGCAGCCTCAATCTGTTCGGCGGCGGAAAGAAGCGTCGTCTCCGTGATGTTTTCCCCGCCGAGGAGGCGGGCGATCTCATGGCGGCGGGCCACATCGTCAAGTGTGGTGACGGACGTAAACGTCCGCCCGTCGGCTGTCGTTTTATTGATTTCAAAATGTGTATCCGCCATGACGGCCAACTGGGACAAATGCGTCACGCACAGCACCTGACGGCCGCGCGAGAGGCTTGCCAGCTTCTCGCCGACGCGCTGGGCGGCGATACCAGAGACACCGGCGTCCACTTCATCAAAGACCATTGTAGCTGTTTCATCGTTTTCAGAAAGAACGTTTTTCAGCGCCAGCATGATGCGCGAGAGTTCACCGCCCGACGCGATATGGCTGATGCGGCCCGGCGCTTCCCCGGCGTTGGCGGACATCAAAAAGCGAATTTCATCACACCCCGTAGGGCAAAGGCCGTTGATGCCTTGAACATCGTCAAACGCTGTTTCGAAACGAACACCTGCCATATTAAGCGCGCCAAGCTCTGCTTTGATCCGCGATTCAAGTTTAACGGCAGCCGCGCGGCGCGCTTGTGACAGGGCGGCGGCTTTCTGCCGCGCGTCATTTAAAAGGCGTTCCCGCTCCCTTTCGAGCTTCAAAACCGTGTCGGCGGAAAATTCAATCTCATCTAGCTCTGCCCGGCACTTCTCGCGGTAGGCAATGAGGGTCTCCTCGCTGTCTCCGTACTTGCGCATCAATCGTTTGAGCGTATCGAGCCGGGCTTCAAGTGTGTCAAACTCGTCGGGAGAAAACGCCAGACTGGCGCGCACGTCGCGCAGCGACTCCAGTGCGTCCTCCGCAGCGTACTGAAGATCCTTGAGCTTGGCGGCAATGTCCCCAAGGCTCTCGGCATACCGCGCGGCGCCGGCAATCAGCGACTCGGCACCGCCGATGAGCGCGACGGCCCCATCCGTCCTGTCACTGCCGTCAAGGGCGGCAAAAGCCCCTTCCGTGGCCTCCGTCAGGCGCGAGGCGTTTTTTAAAAGGTCGCGCCGTGCCAGGAGCGCGTCAAGCTCACCCGGGCGAATGTCCGCCTTGTCGAGCTCACCCAATTGAAAGCGGAGGCTGTCAAGCCGCCGCTCTTTTTCACTTTCGTCCATCGACAGCCTGTCGATCTCGGCCTCTTTGGCGCGCAGGGCCTTATAGGCCGTCTCATAGGCCGCGCGGTCAGCTTCCAGTACACCAAAGCTGTCGAGATACTGGATGTGAAAGCGCTCGTCAAGCAGCTTCCTCCCGTCATTCTGGCCGTGAATGTCGACAAGGCGCTCCCCTAAGTCGCGCAGTTGCGCGGCTGTGACAGGGCTGCCGTTAATGCGGCAGGTGCTTTTCCCATCGGCGGTGACGCGGCGCATGAGAATGAGCTGCCCGTCCTCATCCGGCTCAACCCCATTTTCCGCATACCAGTCCGCCGCCCCGATATCGGCGAAAACAGCCGTCACCGCAGCCGCGGCGGCACCGGTGCGCACAAGCTCACGCGAGACACGACCGCCAAGAACGGCCGTGAGCGCGTCAATCACGATGGATTTGCCCGCACCCGTTTCGCCCGTTAAAACATTCAAGCCGGGACCAAAGGCAATGTCTGCCTTTTCGATGACGGCGATATTTTCAATATGCAGCAGCTGGATCATATTTTACCTCTCACAGTCGCGAGGGCAGACACGAGGTCTGCCCGACATGATGTGGCACGGCGGCGGACTTCTCTTAATACAGCATGTCCTGTATTTCCTGGCAGAAGCGTTCGGCGGCGGCATTGTCGCTCATGGCGAGAAAAGCCGTATCGTCCCCGGCGATGGAGCCGGCAAGGTTTTTGATGTTCATCGCGTCAATTGTGCTGCAGGCTGCCGGGGCCAGCCCGGGCAGTGTTTTAATGACGACAATGTTCTGCGCGCTGACGAAGGATGTGACGCATTCCTTAAAAATGGATTTCAGACGCGAGGCGTAATTCTGCAAATCCTGCTTCTGGCCGATGACATAGTGGTACCGGCCCTGCGCCGTCAGCTCCTTGACAAGGTGCAGCTCCTTGATGTCACGCGAGACGGTAGCCTGCGTGCTCTCGACACCGGCCTCGCCGAGGGCTTCAATGAGCTGGTTCTGCGTCTCGATGTCCTGCGATGCGATAATTTTCAAAATCGCATTCTGGCGTTTGTTTTTCAAAACCTTTCACCCAACTTTTCGCTCACTTTTTTATAAAAGCTCCTGTTTGCAAGGTGGACCAGCAGCGTTTCTTTCCCTGATTTGCAGACGTTGACGACATCGCCCGTTAAGAGGTTTCTGTATGCGCCGCCATCAACCGTCATAATGGCGGGATTGGCTTTCACAGCACCGAGCTCGACAGAGATGCGCCTGTCCGACGCGAGCACAAACGATTTGGCGGCGAGGACGTGCGCACAGACCGGTGTAATAATAATATTGGCTGTCGACGGTTCGACAATCGGGCCCCCGGCGGCCATGGAATACGCCGTCGAGCCGGTGGGCGTTGCGACGATAACACCGTCTCCGGAAAAGCTGGTGATAACCTGCCCGTCACCGAACAGCGTGAGATTGACGACCTTCGTCAGCCCTGTGACGACGACGTCGTTAAGCGCAAAGTCACGGTAGACGGCGTTACCGCCGCGGACGATCTCCACGTCGAGCATCATGCGCCTGTTGATGGTGTAGTCACCGGCGACGACACGGCGGATGAGGTCTATGTCGCCCTGTTCCAGCTCCGCCATAAAGCCTTTGCTGCCCATATTAACGCCGAGAATCGGAATCGGAAGGCCAGCGGCCGCTCTGGCGGCGCGCAAAATCGTCCCGTCACCGCCGAAGGTGATGATCATATCAGCGCGGTCAAGCTCGTCGTCAAGCGTTGAAACGCTCAGTGTTTGCGGAATGGCCCACGAGCTGTTGGCCGTATACAAAGGGCAGACGACAGCCTCCACGCCGCAATCTGTGAGCATGGCCACAACTTCCTGCGTGAGCGCGAGATTTTGATCACGGTTTATATTGGGGTACAGCAGAACGCGTTTCATCATGGTCGATTTTCCTTTCACTGAAAAAAGCGACGGACGGAAAAAGAAAGCCATCGCCGCCGGAGTAGGAGCGCGGGGCCTTTATCGGCCTTCCAACGCTCTGTGCGCCTCGCTTACGATGGTTTCCAAATCAAACGCGGTCTTTGCGCCCTGAAGGGCAAGGCAGCCTAAAAACTCGATATTCCCCACTGGTCCTTTTATCGGTGAAAATGTGACGGACTTTACTTGAAAGCCACTATTTTCTGCATTTTGAACAAATGATTGCAGCACTTCCATATGTGTTTCCCGGTCGCGGACGACACCTTTTTTGCCGACCTTTAAGCGCCCGGCCTCAAATTGGGGCTTGATGAGACAGATAACAAGGCCATCGCCCGTTAATAGGCTCTTAACGGCTGGAAGTACCAGCTTGAGTGAAATAAACGATACGTCGACAACAGCCAGCTGCGCCTTTTCCGGGATGTCGTCGGGCGTGAGATGGCGCACGTTTGTGCGCTCCATGACGACGACGCGCTCATCACTGCGAAGGCGCCAAGCGAGCTGCCCGTATCCAACGTCAATGGCATAGACGCGCCGGGCACCGCGCTGCAAAAGGCAGTCTGTAAAGCCGCCTGTCGACGCGCCGCAGTCAAGGCAGCACCAACCCGCCGGTGAAACGCCGAATTCATCCAGCGCCTTTTCAAGCTTGTATCCGCCGCGGCTGACAAACTTCATCGTCTCGCCGCGCACGTCAACGTCGGCCTTATCGTCAATCATCATCCCTGGTTTAAGCGCGCGCTGCCCGCCGACATAGACATCGCCGCACATGATGACGGCCTGCGCCCGTTCGCGGCTGGGGCAAAGGCCGTTTTCGGCAAGGAAAACGTCCAGACGTTTTTTGCTCATTGGGCCATTTCCTCCGTGACGGCACGGACGACACTATCTGCATCGATCCCGCACAGCTCACGCAGCTCCTCAACGCGGCCTTGCGCCACATAGCGGCTGCCGAGATTCATGAGGCGGAGCGTTTTCAGCGTGATGGCATGTTCAGCCAGATGACAGGCGATCTGCCCACCGACACAGCCGGCCTCGACGCACTCTTCCAAAACGAGCAGGCGGCCTGTTTTTTGGACGGATCCTTCAACGGCTTCAAAGTCAATCGGCCGGATAAAATTCAGCTTAATCAGTTCAATAGATACGCCCTGCGCCGCCAGTACGTCGGCGGCGTCCAGCGCCGTGTTGACGGAGATGCCATAGGTGACGATTGTCAGATCCTCCCCGCTGCGTAGGCATTTGGCGGGCTCTGTGCCGCCGTCCTGATAGCGCCCTTCGGCGCTCTTCGGATAGCGGACGGCAACGGGGCCGTCCATGTCCAAAACGGCATGGCTGAGCATATCGTGCAGCTCGGCAAAGCTCGCCGGGCAGAGAATCTGCATATTCGGCACGGTGGAGAGATATCCGACATCAAAAATCCCCTGATGTGTCTCTCCATCGCCGCCGACGAGGCCAGCCCTGTCAACAGCCAGAACAACGTGCAGATTCATCAGGGCGATATCATGCAGCACCATGTCATACGCGCGCTGCAGAAACGTTGAATAGACGGCAAAAACGGGAACGAGCCCTTGCGCGGCAAGCCCGGCCGACATGGCGGCGGCGTGCCCTTCGGCGATGCCGACGTCATAAAATCGATCCGGATATTTCTGCGCAAACGCCGTCAGCCCCGTGCCGCTCGTCATGGCAGCGGTGACGGCACAGACGCGCCAGTCCTTTGCCGCGAGCTTGTCGAGCGTTTCGCCGAAGACTGTTGAAAAGCAGACGCCGCCGCTTGTGACGACACCTTTTTTATAGTCAAACGGCGTTACGCCGTGATAGACATCCGGCGTCATTTCCGAATAGATATATCCGCGCCCTTTTTGTGTGATCACGTGAAGCAAAACGGGCTCCCGGAGCTCTTTGGCCCAGGTGAGCGCCTCGGAAAGGCGCGTTAAATCGTGGCCATCTATGGGGCCGGCATACTGAAGGCCCATCTCCTCGAACATGCTGCAGTGGAAAAGCGCTTCTTTTACGGCGCTTTTGATGCCGTGTGTCAGCTGATAAATTTTTCGCCCGCCCGGCAGCTTTTCCATCAGGCGTCTGTACCGCTTTTTAAACGCCGCATAGGACGGCTTGAGGCGCTGGCGCGACAGATACGATGCCATGCCGCCAACGTTTTTCGTAATAGACATGCCGTTATCGTTTAAAATAATCACAAGCGGTTCCCCGCTCTCGCCGGCGTCACTCAGGGCCTCGTACGACAGGCCGCCTGTGAGTGCCCCGTCGCCGATAAGCGCCACGACGTTATAGTCGCGCCTGCTCTGGGAGCGCGCGCGTGCCATGCCGAGCGCCACGGAAATGGAGTTAGATGCGTGGCCCGCGATGAACGCGTCATGATGCGATTCGGACGGCTTGGGATAACCCGACAAGCCGTTAAACTGGCGCAGCGTATCAAACTGCTCCATGCGGCCTGTGAGAATTTTATGGACATAGCTTTGATGACCGACGTCAAAGACGAGCCGGTCCTTCGCCGTATCAAAAACACGGTGAATGGCGACCGTCAGTTCAACAACGCCAAGATTTGACGCCAGATGGCCGCCCGTTTTCGAGACGTTTTGGATCATGAACTGCCGCAGCTCACGGCACAGCGTTTCAAGCGCCGACGGCTCAAGCGACTGGAGATCGCCGGGGAGATTTAATTTGTCTAACAGCTCCAATGGATTCCCTCATTTTTTGCGTAAAAGTCTATTCTTCATGTAAATCAGCTTCCCGACATCGAGGACGATGCGGGTGCTGTTGTTTATAGCCAAAATCTTGCCGAAAGCCTTGCCGCCGACAGCCATACCGGTAACGAGGCCTGATATGGCAAGCTGAAGGAGAATATTGTCTGTCGATAAATCCACCATCAGCCTTGAGACAATGAGTGCCGATGTTGTGCCGCTGATGATGCCGGTGATATCCCCGACAACGTCGTTGCAAACGGCGGAGACCTTCTCGGCGTTTCGGATGAGGCGGATGGCCTCCACGGCGCCGTGCTCTTTATGGGCGGCCATGGAGTGAAACGGTTTCGTGGATGCGGCCGTCACAGACACGCCGATAATATCAAAAATGATCCCTAAAAAAATAAAAACCGTTAAAATCAAAAACGCCACGACATAACCAGCCCTCCCCAAAAGCTCTGAGGAGACAAAGGTTAATGCAATGGATATCGAGACGCTGATGAGGATGATTTTAACGAGCCAGCCGGTGTTTGTTTTCATTTTCATTATTCATTACACCATTTTATTATAACACTGCCAATTTCGTTTATTGGCTGTAAAAGGCCGCGCAACGAAAAAGCGCGAGATGCCGCGGAATCGGCCACTACCCGCGCTGTTTTTTCAATGCAGCGGCAACAAGCTGAGTAAATCTTACGGCTTAGGTGCGGGCTGGATTTCCCCCGTGGCTGCCTCTCGTTGCCGTAGAGGCGGTTTCCCATTAAAGCCGCGTTCGATGCGTTACCAACATCGCTGCCCGATTGCCACTGAGTCCGTACTGCAATCCCCATCCTGTCACGGGGACAGGTTCTCCCCGAACAGCCTAGGTGTTTTCCACCGCAGTCTCACCGTCTCTTAGCCTCTTTTGCAGAAAATATTTCAAGGGGCAATAGCGCAAAGTTTTGTGGCCACAAAGCCGTGCATTTAATCCCCTATCCGCAGATTCCACTCAAGGCAGGCTACTCTGCACACAGCGCTCGGCTTGCGCCGGAGCACCGCGATGCAGGTTCAATCCTGCCCCGTACAAGGATCGCCCTCGGTGTACGAGGTCGTCAAAGCACGATGGCAGGTCTCCGCACAAACAGGGTCGCGCACTCCATGCCATTGGAGGTCGCCCTGAAGGTGCAAGCGCCGTAGCGCTTCCCCCCAGCACCCACCCCGAACTGGGCGTTCAAAGCAGGCACAAGGGGTTTCAAAGGTGTGCCCTTCAAAGGATTTTTAGGCCCTTCCTGGTAGACGGCAGATCTGACTAGGATACTGCGCCGCTGTAGCTATATATTAACAATATCGGCGGGATTTATCAATACTTTCTTTCTTCCAGATAAATGGCAAGCGCTTCAAAAAATCCTGTGTTTTCAAAATATCCCCGAAGGGCATCAACGGCTTTGCCCGTCATCTCGCGCACGAGAGTTCGGCACTGATCCAGACCGTAAAGCGTCACAAACGTCGTTTTGCCGTTTGTTTCATCGGAACCCGCCGGTTTGCCGAGGCGGGCTGTTTCGCCGGTTGCGTCGAGCATATCGTCTCGGATCTGAAAGGCCAAGCCGAGCGCCGTTGCATACCGCTCAGCGGCAATGCGCTGCGCCGATGTGCCGCCGCCTGCTAAAACACCGAGCTGACAGGCCGCTGCGAGAAGTGTTGACGTCTTTAAATGATGGACGGTCGTTATCTCCTCGAGCGTGAGCCTTTTGCCCTCACTATCCATGTCAAGCGCCTGCCCGAGGCAGACGCCGTCAGCTCCGGCTGCCTTGGCGAGTACATTGCCCATTTGAACAAGCGTCTCCGCCGGAAGGTCTGATGCCAGGAGTATTCTAAAGGCCTCCGCCTGCAGCGCGTCACCCGCGAGCGTTGCCAGCCCTTCGCCATAAACGACGTGGTTCGTCGGCTTGCCGCGGCGCAGGCTGTCGTTATCCATCGAAGGCAGATCGTCGTGCACAAGCGTATAGGTATGGAATAACTCAACGGCCAGCGCCGCTGGAAGGGCTTTTTGGGCGCTGCCGCCAACGGCTTCGGCAAATTTCAAAGCCAGCACGGGCCGGATGCGTTTGCCCCCAGCTAAGAGGCTGTAGCGCATGGCCTCCGCCAGCTTTGAGCGGCCAGGCAAGCAGGACGCGAGGTTCTTTTCAACCATGTTCCGCAAGGCTTCATATTCTTCATTAAATGTGTCAGCAGGCATTGTTACTCCCCGGCGTCAAAATCCGATTCCGTCGGCGCGCCGTCGGCACCCTTTTGAAGCTTCGTCACCTTTTGCTCGGCGGTATCGAGAAGCTCCGAGCAGAATTTAATGAGGCCGGTCCCCTCCTCAAACAGCGTGAGCGACTGCTCAAGCGGCGCGTCGCCGCGCTCGAGTGTTTTGACAATCTCGTCGAGGCGCGTTATGGCCTGTTCAAACGTTTGTTTTTTCATATTGGCGCTCCTTTATCAGTGGGGTGGATGGGGAAAGTGCGGGACGGACGGCCAATGGCCGTCCCTACGAGAGAAGAGCGAGCCTCATTTCCGTAAATCCGGTATTCTCCCGCGTGTTAAATCCAAGTTTCCTATAGAGCGGCTGTCCGGCTTTTGACGCCGACAGCTGCAGATAAGACAGGCCTTCTTCTCCGGCTTTTCGAATCAACGATTTCAGCACCAGCGTCGCGTAGCCTTTTCTTCTGTAATCGGGATACGTCAGGACATTCAGGATCGTACCGTATTTTCCCGTCGGCGCAAACAGGTTTGGCGGTATTGTGTTGACGGTCAAAAATGCAGTTGAGACGACGACTGCGTCTCTTTCCAGAAAAGAAACAAAAAAATCCTGATTGAGATGAGTTTCAAAGTATATGCGCAAATTAAATATCAGGCTCTCTTTCATTTCATTTATAACAGCCCAGCCTTCGCTTGCGAAGTAATCAAACCGAACGCGAAGATATGTCTCAACATCGTCGGGCGTTGCAAACCTGCTCGTCATAGCGACTCCTTATCACATGCGCCGGGGCGCGCTGCAAGAACAATCCTCAGTCCCCTTCGGGGACAGCTCCTTAGAGACGGAGCGTTTGGGCGGCGTGGGCACCGGACGACGGGGCGATGTGGGCATCGCCCCCTACGGGACGGCGAAAGCGTTAGATTTCTATTGGGGGTCATAAAGGGAGCAGCCTTCTACAGGACGGCGAAGGGCCCGCGCTTTTTTTAGGGGGTCATAGGGGCGCAGCCCCTATACCTCTGTTGGGTGGCGGGCGGGTTTAGAAATCTACTCAACCAATGCGCTGATTTCATCCTTTTGCAGGTGAATCCTGATCCGATCGCCCGGTTTGACGTCCGACGCGCTTTTGACGACGGCCCCGTCTGCACTGGTGACGATCGCGTAGCCGCGCCCGAGGACTTTTAAGGGGCTCATCGCGTCGAGCGCGGCGGCAAGACTTGCAAACCGCGCGCGTGAGACAGAAAGCTTCCCGGCGGCGGCGGCGCCTAGGCGTGTGGCCGCATGGTCCAGAAGGAGCCTTTTGTCATCAATCGTATTTTTTGGGCTTTGTAAAACGCGCTTTTCCGAGAGGTCCAAAACACGGCGGCGCAGCATTTTAAGCTCCCGCGTTACAGCCTGCAGCATGCGGATGTCCGTCTGGCGCAGAGCGGCGCGCATCTCTGAGGCCTCCGGCACGGCAAGCTCCGCGGCGTTGGAGGGCGTTGCGGCGCGGAGGTCGGCAACAAAATCCGAAATCGTCACATCCGGCTCGTGACCGACGGCGGAGATAACGGGAATTTGAGAATCAAAAATTGCGCGAACCACGCGCTCGTCGTTAAACGCCCAGAGGTCTTCGAGCGAGCCGCCGCCGCGGCCTGTGATAATGAGGTCGGCGACGCTATATTTATTGGCGTAGCGGATTGCCCCAGAGATTTCAGGCGGGGCTTCCGCGCCTTGCACGCGAACCGGGAGAATAACGACCTTCGCCATCGGCCAGCGTTTTCCTAAAACGCGGATAATATCCCGCACGGCAGCACCTGCCGACGAGGTGATGACCGCAATCGTCCCCGGAAAGCGCGGCAGCGGTTTTTTATGTGACGGATCAAAAAGGCCTTCCTGCAGAAGCTTCTCTTTGAGCTGCTCGAAGGCGATGTATAAATCACCGACGCCGTCGGGCGTCATGTCACCGACGTAGAGCTGATAAGCCCCATCCCTCGGAAAAACCGTCACACGGCCGAAAACGATGACCTTCATGCCGTTTTCAGGGCGGAAGCGCAATCTGGCGACGCTACTTTTGAAAAAGACGCAGCGCAACGTCCCCTCGCCGTCCTTCAACGTGAAGTAATGATGGCCGGACGGGTAAATTTTGTAGTTGGACAGCTCCCCGCGGACGGTGACGCCGTTTAAAACATCGTCCGAATCAAGCAGGCCTTTGATGTGCTCATTAAGCTCTGTGACGCTGTAAATTTTCTTATCCATGCGCACCGACCGCCCTGTATGTCAAAATGGCGACGCCGAGGGCATTGTCAACCGAGTATTGCGGCTCGGCAAAAATGCCGCCGGAAAGCCGCTCCCGCAACAGCGTATTGGACGCGACGCCCCCCGAAAAGAGAACCGGCAGGCCACCATACTTTTTGACGGCCTCATCCGTCGTACGGCGGATGGCGGCAATCACCGACAAAAGCGCAAAACGCGCAATGTCCGCCGGTGGCGCGCCGGATGCGGAAAGCTGCTTCATCTGATGCTCAACACCCGACAGAGAAAAAGTCAGACCCTTGATTTTCGGTTCAAAACAACGTGCGGCATCAGACGTCTGCGCCAAGGCGTCGAGCGCCCGGCCGGACGGAAACGGCAAACCGAGCAGCTGCCCCGCCCTGTCGACAAGCTGCCCGGCGGAGACATCCGATGTCCCGCCGACGATCTCACAGCGGACGGCTGATCCAAAGGGCACAACGGACAAAAGCTCCGTCGTCCCGCCGGAGAGATGCCAGGCGAGATGGGGCTTATCGAGCAGGTCCATTCGGCCGCCTGACCAAGCGGCCGCCGCGATATGACCTTGTTGATGCGAAAAATCAAAAAAAGGCACGCCGAGCGCACGCGCCAAGATGGCCGCCTGACTTTCGCCCGCCAGAAAGCAGGGCATGTACGACTCTTCCGTCTCGCGCGGCTTTGTACTTGCGCCGACGGCAATAACGTCACCAAGGTCACCGAGCGCTTCAAAAACGGACGGCAGACGGCGCACATGCATAAAAAGCGCATCCGACTGCCGAAGGCCAAGGTTTCCAACGGGCACATCCAGCAGGCGGCCCGAATTGCGCCCCTTCTCGCCGTCAAAGACGGCGCAGCTCGTCGTATAGTTGCTCGTATCAAACGCCAGAGCCGACGGTTTCATGAAAAAGTCACTTCATTTCTTGAAAAGCTACCTAAGACGCCGTTAATAAACGGAACCGTCCCAGCCTCTTCATAGCGCTTGGCAAGTTCAACCGCCTCGTTGATGGCGGCGCTGGGCGGCACGTCCGGCATATAGAGAATTTCAAACATCGCTGTTTTTAAAATGGCGACAGCCGTTCTTGAAATGCGGCCGAATTTCCAGCCGACGGCGTACTTTTCAATATAAGCATCGAGCTCGGCACTGTGGTCCCAGACGCCGTTGATGATCCGCCCAATATAAGCGCGCTGTGCTTCGTCCGGGTAATCGGAAAAGACCCCGTCCTCCTCACGGAGCGAGCCATAATAGTCTTCATCAAAAACGTGCTCAAGGAGCGTTACCGGGTCCGTCGGGTTTTCAGATAAGCCATAGCAGAGCCGAACGGCAATCTCTCTGGCGTTTGTTCTTGTCATGTCATCACCTTTATAAAAAGGCGGAGATTCCCTCCGCCTTGCCTGTCTGCGTTATTTTGTTATTTGCTTTCTTTTTTGAAGGTCACGCCGCAGATATGGACGTTGACGCTGGCAACGGCGAGCCCCGTTGTCGATTCAATCGCCGTCGCGACGGCTGATTGGACAGCCATGCCCGTTTCGTTAACGGCGCTGTTCATCGTCACCATCACATAAACGTCGGCATAGACAGCTTTGTCCTCCACGCGGAGTTTGACGCCCTTGGACAGATGCTTTTTCGCTAAAAGCTCGGCAATGTCACGCCCGGGTGTCGAATACAAACCGGCCACACCGTCAACATCGAGCGCCGCGCCGCCCGCTATCGTCGCCACGACTTCTTCGGAAATATTGATACTGCCGCGCTCTTCGGTATAAGTGATGTATTCCTTATTTTCGCCCACGGCCATCACCCCAGTAAAAGTATAATACCTGCGTATGCAGTTGATAGGGCATCCGTCAGGATGCGCTATCGTGTCATCTTTCCGCTCGACGGAGCGGAAAAGGACACTTAAAAAGTATAATACCTGCGTATGCAGTTGATAGGGCATCCGGCAGGATGCACTATCGTGTCATCTTTCCGCTCGACGGAGCGGAAAAGGACACTTAAAAAGTATAATACCTGCGTATGCAGGTATTATACAACAGTTCCTATAGAAAATAAAGCTATTTTACTTCAATTATTTTCAGGTCGGTCGCCTTGTAGGTTGTCTGCGCGGTGACGATATCCCTGATTTTTGCAACAGACGAAACCGAAAGCCCCACTGTGGGTGCCGGGACGGTGACGGTCACGCCGTCATCGGAGATGTACACGACGCAGTCAGAAAAACCCTTGGCTTTGATAAGGTCTTCAAGCTGCGCTTCTTTGAGCGCGTCGGACGCGATCTGAGAAATTTCCTTAAGCGACGCGTCGATCATCTCCTTAGACGCACCGTCCGTCTTGCTGACGGTTGCCAGCGACGCCGCCGCCGCGGAGCGGGCCTGCTCCCGGTTTAGACGGGCCGTATCGAAATACTCTTTGTTTGCCTGCGAATCGGCTGAGTAATAAAGCCCGGCGTCCGACGGGTCAGCCGCCGCGTTAGCACCCGTCTGGGCGCTCGAGGCGTCATCCGATGTCGCGGCCGTTTCACTGTCGGCGTTATTGCTGTAAGACCAGTTCAGGTAAGCTGCGACGCAGACAAACAGCAGCACAGTGATGATAACCGCATTCCTTTTAAATGTTTTCACGCAAGTTGCCTCCTCAAGATTTATTCATTTTCGTGACAACGATTTTATCCGCGCCGAGACCCGTCAGCCCTGACACTGCCGAAACGATCTGATATTTGACGGCGGCGTTGTCTGCTCCCTGGCAGACGATGAGCGCGCCCTGATACTCAGGGTAGATGACCTTGAGCGTCACCGGGCTTTCGCTCGACGTGCCCGTAGAGATGATGACGGTTTTTGTGCTTTTTTCCGTCGTTGTTTCGGCGTCATTCCCAACGCCGCTTTTTGACGATGTGTCTTCGTCCTGTGCCAGCACCTGTTCCGACGAGCTTTTGAGCGTTAGAACAACCGTGACGCGTCCGGCTCCGTCAATTTTTGACAGCGCCGAGGCGATGCGCTCTTCCTGCGCGGCGAGCGAAAAATCATTTGTCGTTTTTGCCCCGCCCGTATCAGTCTTCGCATTCGATTGCCCCGTCGGCAGAAGGAGCAGCACAAGGCCGACTGCCAAAACAAGCAAGACGAATTTGTTTTTTTTAATGAGCGCTAAGAGCTTTTCTGTCAGGGCCGTCATGTTTTTATTTTTCATTCCTGTTACTCCAAACGAGCTTTTCCCGCGGGATACCGAGGTCCGATTCAATCCGGCTCTCCAGCGATGCGCGCAGCGCTTGACCGGCGTTTGTTGACAGCTCGGCGCGCGCCGGATACCAATAACCGTCGTCATCCCACGCGGCAGTGATGGTAACGTCGAGATCGGTGATACCGAGGGACTCAGCTTTGTCCAATATATATGCGCAGCATTTCTCCTCTATGATACGTCTTGTCAGTTTTTCATCGGCGTCTGATACGTCGGCGGAGAAGGCCGACGCTTCCTGTTTATACGACGCGAGATTCTTGGCAAAGCTGACATAATCAAAACCCTTGAGCGGGCGGATCAGCGCCAGAATCGTCATGAGCCCGCAGATGAGCGAGACAATTTTTTTCGTCTTGCCATCAGGCGTCACCGTCATCGCAACGGCGGTGATGAGCGCCGCGCCCGCAAGGCCGATGACCCAGGTCCGAATCGCCTCCGTCATGTCACGTCACCACCTTGATGACCGAAATGATCGCAATAAACAGCATGAGCGCCGACGCGCCGACGAGGCCCAGCATCATGCCAAAGGCCGTGCTGACGGCGTTTAGAAGCTTTGTAATACGGCTGTCGGCAATAGCCCCGGACAAACCGGCGGCAGCTTTATACAGGAGGTAGTTGGCACCAAGGCGCAAAAATGGCAGAAGACACGTCGCCGCGACGGCCAAAAGGCCGAAAACACCGACGGCATTGCGCAGAATCGACGCCCCGGCTAAAACGGTGTCGGCTGCGTCAGATATAATACTTCCCACGACGGGCAGAACGGTTGAAATCGTCGTTTTGACGGCCTTAGCCGTCACGGCGTCCGTCGTCCCGGAGATGACGCCTGTCAGCGACAGGTAGGCTATAAAAAGGAGCATCGTCACCGTCATGATCGTTTTTGCCATCCATTTCAGAAGGCTTGACGCCCCGGCGAGCGCGTCGCCGCCCAACGCGGCCTCGGCAATGCTTGTTGCTGTGAAGGCGTAGATGAGGGGCATGACAACGCTTCTGGATACGGTCATTAAAATATCCATAAAAAGCGCCGTAGCGGCGTATTTGGCAACAGCCGAGGTGACGGCACCCGACGCTGTGGCAGCGGCAGTCAGCGTTGGCAACAGCAGCTTTGAAAAGGTATTCAGATCGTCGAGCGTTTTACCGCCGAGCCCGATAAACGCATTGATGCTTGACACACTGACGGCAGCGATGGCAAGGACGCCCGCTAAAACAGCGTATTTCGCGCCGCCGTCAAACGACGCGGCGACGACGGAACAGAGAATGGCGATGATGACAATGACGGCGGCGCTTTTCAAAGCGCCTGTGAAGACGTCTCCGATGTTGTCGGAGGCGCTTTTCAAGAGCTTTTGAAAGCCGCCGGAGAGGTCGAGGCTGTCCGTCACCTTCAGATTTCCCAGCGCGTTTCCGGCATCGTCCGGCAGGGCGTTTTCGAGCTTGTCTGTCCCGAGCGCATCGGCTTGGCTTTCCTGAATATCGGCAGCCGAGACGGCATCGGACGATGTGTTCGTGTCTGATAACGACCCGGCGGCCAGCGCCGTCGGCATCGTAAAAACGATAAGCAAGAAGAAGAAGATCAGTTTTTTTATCATTTGCAGCTCCGCCAGCTTGGCGCTCAGGCCAGCGACTGGATCATGGTTATAACGGTTTCAAAGAGCGGTAGCGCGAGGTATAAAGCGGCAAACGAGCCAGCCAGCTCAACGCCGGAGGCGACGGACGACTGACCGGCATCACGGCAGACGTCGGCCGAGAGCTTCGTGATGATCGAAATGCCGACGGCCTTGAAGACAATTGACAAAACGGCCGGCGAGATAAGCGCCATGTCGGATAGAGACAGGACGAAGTCCGTCACGCTTTTGATCGTGTCAAACGCGAGATACAAAGCGACGAGCGCCAGTGAGACGGTGAGCATCAGCGCCAGCTCCGGGCTGTTTTTACGGATGACGAGCGCAAGCACCGTCCCGGCGACGGCGATGGCGGCAACCTTAATGAGAATCGCCATGGTTAAAAACCAAAGAGCCTTTTTATCATGTCAAACAGCTCGTTGATCTGCTGGACGATGATGAGCAAGACGACAACAAGCCCGGCAATTGTCGTCATCAACGCCTGCTCTTCACGTTTGGAATTCGTGAGCAAAAGGTTTAAGACAGCCACCAGTATTCCGACAGCCGCAATTTTGAAAATTAACTCGACATTCATATGACCCCTCTTATTTTACAGTAGGATGACGACCGCGAAGAGACCGGCTGCGACACCGAGAAAAGCGCGGACTTTTGAATTTCTGTCCCGCTCTTCCTCCGCTTGTTTGACATACGCCTCAAGCCGTCGCTGGGCGTACTGAATGGCACTGCGCTGCTCGGCAATATCATACCGCCCAAGGCACAGGCCAAGCTCCGTTAAGACGAGTGCTTCCGACGACGTGAGCAAAAGCTCCGGTGTTGCCAAAACGGCCTGACGCCACAGGGCGGAAAAAGGTGTTGTGCCGAGCTGCCCGATTTGGTCTGCCGCATTTTGAAAAAAAAGCGCGGCGGGGGCGGTACACTCTGCGGCAAGCTGTGTCAGCAGTGCCGGAATCGGCGTAAGATGGTCGCAGATTTCACTTTTCATAACGCCGAGGGCACCCGTCAGCGCGCGGAGGCTCTTAACGCGGTTTCGGAGCCGTATGACGCCCAATATGCCCCAAGCAGCCGTTCCCAGCATGATGAGCACAGCTCCCATAAATCGAATCATACGCCCGCCTCCAAGTCACGGACGGTATACGTCCACACCCCGTTTTCCTTGCCGATCAGAACCGCTTTTTCGAAAATCGCGTCGCTCAGAAGCCGCTTATAGATTGGCCGCTTCACGAGGTCATTGAGGCTCTCGGCATGCGCCGTCGCGAGAAGCCGCACGCCGCAGCCCGCCGCGCTTTCAATGGCCTCAATATCGGCTGGGGCGGTGATCTCGTCGAGCGCGATGACCTGCGGGTTCATGGCCCGCAACATCATCATAACGCCCTCGGCCTTTGGGCAGGCGTCGAGAACGTCCGTCAGCATCCCGACGTCCATCTGGGGCGCGCCGTCGCAAACGGCGGCAACTTCGCTGCGCTCGTCAGCCAGCGCCACGCGCAGCGGCTTCATGCCAAGCGCCTCGTCACCCGACGAAAACAGCCGCACCAAATCGCGCAGGAGCGTTGTTTTCCCGCGGCCCGGCGGTGAGAGGATGAGCGTTGACCGTAGCATACCGCCCTCTGTCAGCTGCGGCGCAACGCTTTGAGCGATGCCGACGACGGCGCGCGCGATGCGAACGGATGCCGACGTCAGCGCTTTAAACCCGGCTGCCTCACCGCTCTGGACGATTGCCGTGCCGCACAGGCCGATTCTGTAACCCCCGCGCACCGTGATATACCCGGATCGGACACTCTCACGCGCGGCGTAGGCCGACGCGCCGGTCGCGATGTCCAAGAGCCCGTCCAGGTCACGCTTTGTGACCGGCGCACCGCCGAGCGACACTTCACCCGATGGCAGCAGCACGGATAGCGGCTGGCCAGTGCGCAGCCGCAGCTCCTCGGCAACAGCCCTGTCTTCCCGCACCACCCGGCGCGCGGCCTCCCGCAGCATCATCGGCAGTAAGAGAACGGCGCCGTCATACCGCGCCACCTGCGCCGTTAAGTCGGCCATCTTGCTTCACCCCACTGTCGTTTCGTTCTGTCACAGTCTATTGTGGCATGTCCCGAAATATGCTCGTCCTTTTCGTTATTTGCTCGGAAGGCTATCTAAAAACACTGTCAATACTCGTTTTTGGGCAGCAAAAAAGCCCCCGAAGGGGGCTTTATGTAGGATTTGACTTTTGTATCAAAAAATGAAAAGCCGGGGCATCAGCCCCGGCGATATTGTTTTATTTGCTTTCCCGCCGCTGGAGGCTGAGTCTGTCGGCGATCATGGCGATAAATTCGCTGTTAGTGGGCTTGCCTTTGATGTTAGACACCGTGTAGCCGAAGAATTTTTGGAGCGTTTCGAGGTCTCCCCTGTCCCAAGCAACCTCGATGGCGTGACGGATGGCGCGCTCGACGCGGCTGGGCGTTGTAGCAAAGCGCTTGGCAACGGTCGGATACAAAACTTTTGTGACGGCGTTGATAACGTCCATATCATTGATCGTTAGAATAATGGCTTCGCGCAGATACTGATAACCTTTAATGTGCGCCGGAACGCCGATTTCATGAATGATTTCTGTGACGAGGCTCTCCAGGCTCTGCTCCGGCCGCGATGGCTTGACGGCGGCGCTGACAGGCGCGAGCGCAGCGCGTGATTTGCCGGATACCATGCGGATGCGTGATAAAAGCGCGGGGATGTCACACGGCTTCTGCAAAAAATAGGATGCGCCAAGGGCTGACGCCTCCGATAGCGTGTGTTCGCTGGAAAAACCCGAAACAATGATGACGGACGGCTTGTCCCCGTCGGGCACGTCCGAGAGTTTTTCGAGGACGGATAACCCGTCAAGCCCCGATAAGATGAGGTCCGTCACCAGAACATCCGGCTTCTCTGACAGTACGAGGGAATATGCCGTGAGTCCATCGCCGGTGCAGCCAACAACCTCAAAATCTCCTTCATTCATCAAGATTTCGGAGAACAGAAGTCTGTAATCTTCTCCGGTATCGGCAATCAAAACGCGCGTTTTTGTATCCATTGTAGCTCCTCCGTCACTGAAAATTCATCACGGCTTTGCATTATTTCTGCTTATCTGCGGCCTTGTCTAACAATCTAGCACATTCAGACCTCGTTTGCAAGCACTAATTGGAAATTTATTCTAATATTTTCCATTTCCCTTGCCGTCCAGCAAATAATCATAGGAAACGTTGAAAATTGCCGCAATGGCGCGGAGTTCGAGATCAGAAACAAATCGTTTGTTTGTTTCAATACGCGTGATGACATTTTTGTCCATATCCACACCGCGCAATTGCAGTTGGTTTGCCAGAGCTCTCTGTGACAGTCCTTTCCGCTCTCTGAGATCCTTCAACCGTAATGCGATCAGATTTTTTTCTCCGTTTTCACCCCAGGGTTTCGGCATGAATCGCCCTCCCAAATTATGAATTATTTTCCTTCTGTTCAAAATTATGATATAAATCACGAAAAGTGGTTGTAAAAATGATACATTTGTCGCAATACGTCGAATTTTGCCACAAATTTAACGATTTTCTCCCCATTTAGCGGCCGCTTCAAGACTCGCAGCCATCAAGCGGCCATTATCTTGATTCATCTCTGAAAACTGCGAAAGGGCTAGAGGTGAAACGCCAATTCCGGCTTCTATGGTATAACCAGGGCGGTTAAATGCCGAGACAAACCAGTCTTTATAACCGGCAAAGCCGGCGCTATACGGCGTGTCTTCCACCGCATAACCGCTCACATCTTTTAATTTTTGCGCCAACTGCCATGCATTTTTTGGCGCAGAATCGAGATACTTCCAATAGATCACTTTTCCCTGCGTGTGGTAAGACAGTGTGAGGGCAAAATCATTTTGCCGCGTCAAATCGTAAAGGGCGCGGCTTTCAGGGGCTGAAAGCGGCTGCGGCCCGACGTAGTCTCGCGGTGCCGGGCTTGTGATGCCGCGTTGAAATTTATTGTCGCGTGCGTTTTCCCAGCCGGCGGGATACTGGAGGTTTAGATCAACGCCTTCTATATTCGCCTTCCAGCCAGCTGGAAACGGCACATCCGGAAACTTTTCGGCTATTGCGGCAGCCTTTTCAAGCGGCGCGCCGGTCAGGTCGCCCGTTACGAGATCGACCCCGTCGGGATTTACCATTGGCACAGCATATAATGTTGTTTTACTGTACAGCAAACGCGCGCTGCCGTCAAACAGCGATGCGTTTTTTTCGACGGCGTCGGCATAGTTTTCAACAAATTTTAAAACGAGCGGTGTTGTTATCCATTCGTTGGCGTGGTGCGCAGCGTTGAAGAAGACGGCCTGCTCGCCGACGCCGATCGTTAAAAGCAACAGCGGTCGGCCGAGCACGCTTGACCCGATGGTACGAACTTTGACAATTGGATAACGGGCGGCAATGGCATGCACTGTTTCTTCAAAAAGGCGCGCTGTCATGGGGCTGTTTTCAGGTGTCAGCTGAACGCCTTTTGCGCGGTCATTCATATACATGACTCCTATCTGTTTAAAAATCGCCTATTTTGAATCAAATTATGACATTTCATGTGAATTCATACATGGCTTATTGAAAAAAAAGCGTGAGGGCTTTCATTCAAAAACCTGCCAAGACAAAACAGATAGATATTGTCACGAACGGCGATCTCTTTTTTGTGACGCAGCGGACATATTAAATTTGTCGCTTCAAATTATTTCAGGAGGGAAATTTATGGTTAATTTTTTTTGCTCTCCACATCGGAAGGAAGGCTGATGCATGGGGATTACTAAATTATATAAAAAGCTGTTTTCCGGCTTCTTGCTTTTGACAGTTTTGGCGTTTTCCTGTCCCGGGGCGCTGGCTGCCGGGAAAGCACTCATCCCAATGGGCAACGCGGTCGGCATTTCACTGTCCTCGGACGGTGTTATGGTTGTCGGCGTACCAGAGACGATGCCGGACGGCGTGACAGCGTCACCGGCACGCGACGCTGGTGTAGCCGTCGGCGATATTATCACACAAATCGGTTCTCAGCACGTCTCGTCCAACGACGACCTCAAGGCGGCAATTAAAATGCTGGATGGTTCGCCTGTTGCAATGACGGTTTTACGCGGCGGCAAAACGCTGTCGCTGAAAATGACGCCGCATAAAAGCAATGACGGCGCGTGCGAGCTCGGCTTGTGGCTGCGCGACGGTATCGCCGGTATAGGCACACTGACGTTCTATGACCCCGAAACGCATCTTTTTGGCGCACTTGGGCACGCCATCAACGACGCGGAGACGGGTGTTCTCATCCCGCTGCGCACAGGACAGATCATGCGTTCGGCCGTAACGGACGTTATCTTAGGCAAAGCCGGTATGCCCGGTCAGCTGCACGGAACATTTAATACAGAAAGCGTTCTCGGGACGCTGATGAAAAATTCGACAAGCGGCATTTTCGGAACGCTGGACAGTAAGGACCTGATTGCTGGAAAAACGGCCGTTCCGATTGCCAAAACATCGGAAATAAAGACGGGTCCAGCCAAGATCCTCTCGAACGTCTCCGGAACTGACGTCGTATCCTATGACGTCGAGATCACACGCGTGTACACCGGCACCGAGGCAGTCGGCCGCACCATGATGATCACCGTGACCGACAAGCGCCTGATTGAGAAGACAGGCGGCATCGTTCAGGGGATGAGCGGCAGCCCCATCCTGCAGGACGGCAAGCTTATCGGCGCCGTGACGCATGTGCTCGTCAACGACCCGACGAAGGGCTATGGTATTGATATCGAAAACATGCTGAGCACCGCAAAAAGCACCGCCCCGTCAAAAGCGGCATAAAATAGAACAAGACCGGGGGCTTAAAGGCCGCCGGTCTTCTTCTAATTCAGGGTATCTAAACAAATAAGTACAAAAAATTAAAAAAACAATAATTGCAGGAGATAATTTTACAAAAACAACACGTCATTGTGCCATGTAAAAACGTTGGAAAATGACGATAGATATGTTAGAATACGTTTCGGTAAAACGAACGGGCAAGGGTGCTTTTGTGACAGCCGAACTGTCATGAAAGCTTTTTTTAGGGATGAAGCCGGTTCATTGCGCCCACAATGCGGGGGCTTCTCATCCACTCCTGACCGCCACTTCTGTTTTCAGCCCCCGGGCAGGCCAGCACATAAAAGTCCGTAGCGGCTGCTTCCTTTCGAAAAAGCGACAGCGCCGGGCCATTCAGCCCCTTCGCTGAAGCCGGCTTTGTGATGACCGGCAGGCTTGACGTTTCTTTGATGTGATGCAAGACGGCCATCCCCGTTTTATTGAGCGCCAGCACACGCGCAAAGCAGGGCATGGCGCGGCTTTCAGACGCGGTCAGTCCCAAAGCGGCGCACATGACCATCCGACGCAGCCGCGAGAGAGCGTACCGCTTCGTTTTTGTCATGCCGTAGAGTGCTTCAAGCGTCGGTGCCGTCAAAGCCGCGCGCATCAGGCGGCGCTCCAGCCCTTCCGAGGCGTCGGGCAGAGCGGCAAAATCGTCGGGCTTCAGCATTCTCAGGCGCGCCAAAAGCGCCGTTTCGATACCGGCCATAAAAACAGGGCCGCGGCGCGCGGCGATTTCCGCGCGATATAGACGCCCGGCCTCTTCCGGTATGAACGGCCATATCTCTTTTCCAGCCCGCATTTGGGCTCTCAGGGCGGAAGCCGATTCATTTCCCGGTGAATCATGCGCCGCACCGAGACGGCGGACTGTGACCGGCAGCATCGATGCGCCAAGTGTTTTAAGCGCTTTGATATATTCGATGCCAAGAATGTTGTTCGGCGTTTCCAAAAGACACGCCTTCTCCCCAAAAAGCCGGTATGCTGCCCGCTGCCGCGCCACGGCATAAGAGACGCCTAACATCAGCTCCTTTTGAATCAGCCCATCCATTTCCGGCCGAAGCAGGCCTTCGGCGACCTCGGCAAGCGGCGCCACATCGCCCGCCTCGCTGCCGAAGGACAAATGCGTGATAACGCCAAGCGCATTTAACAGCGCAACGCCGCCCAGCGCAAACAGGGCTGCCGACGACAGAACGGACGGCAGCGGCAGCTCGACAACAAGGTCTGCCCCGCACAAAACGGCGGCCTCGGCCCGCGCGTGCTTGCTGAACACGGCCAGCTCACCGCGCTGTACAAAATTACCGCTCATCGCGCAGACAATGGCTGTATCCGCACCGAGCAGGCGGCGTGTTTCCGCAATGTGATGGACGTGACCGTTGTGAATGGGGTTATATTCACTGATGATACCGGCGATTTTCAACGTATGAACCTCCGTTCATCGGTTTTACAAGATGACAACATAAATCATACATCACCTTTTATCTTCAGATATTATTGTAAAGCATGTATATTAATTTTCAAGGGGTTTGCATAAATGAACGTATTAGTCATTAACGCCGGCAGCTCGTCACTCAAATATCAGTTGTTCGATATGGAAAACGAGATGGTTGCCGCCAAAGGCCTGTGCGAGCGCATCGGTATCGACGGCCGCATGAAGCACACGCCGCTCGTCGGCGAAAAACCTGAGTACAAAGCCGATATCGCGTTGCCAACACACGCCGAGGCCATCGCCGCCGTTATCAAGATGTTGACAAGCCCGGCACACGGCGTCATTTCAAGCCTTGAGGAGATTGGTGCCGTCGGCCACCGCGTGCTGCACGGCGGGCAGCGCTTTTCCAGCAGTGTCCTGATTGATCCTGGCGTTATCCGCGCAATTACGGAGTACATCCCGATGGGGCCTCTTCATATTCCGGCAAATCTGATGGGCATCAAGGCCTGCCAAAAAGCGATGCCGGGCGTGCCGCAGGTCGCCGTGTTCGACACGGCTTTTCATCAGACGATGCCGAAGCATGCCTTTATCTACCCAATTCCTTATTTTTATTATGAAAAATACGGCGTCCGCCGCTATGGGTTTCACGGCACGTCGCACCGTTACGTCTCGCAGATGGCGATTGAGTTTCTCGGCATCCCTGTGGAAGGCTCGCGCATTATCACCTGCCATCTCGGCAACGGCTCGTCACTGGCGGCCGTAAAAGACGGCAAGTGTATTGACACAACGATGGGCCTCACCCCGCTGGAAGGTCTGCCGATGGGCACGCGCAGCGGCAGCATCGACCCGGCGATCGTCGAATTCATGCACAACCATGAGGGGCTGTCAATCCATCAGGCGATGGAGGTGCTCAACAAAGAATCCGGTGTCCTCGGCATTTCCGGTGTCTCCTCCGACTTCCGCGACATTGAGGAGGCGGCGGCCGAGGGCAATGACCGCGCACAGCTGGCGCTTGATTACTTTAACTACTGCGCCAAAAAATATATCGGTTCCTACATTGCCGCCCTTGGCGGCGCGGACGCCATTGTCTTTACCGCCGGTCTCGGCGAAAACTCGCCGGAGACGCGGGAGGCTGTGATGGACGGCTTGGAAGGGTTCGGCATCCGTCTTGACAAGGAGAAAAACAAATTCAGAGGCCAGGCCCGTGATATCACAGGCGAGGGCTCATCAGTCCGGATTATTGTTATCCCGACGAATGAGGAGCTCGTCATCGCCAGGGACACAAAAGCCATCGTCGAGTAATAAAAAGGAATAAAATGCGCCGGAAGTCCGCTTCGTCGGACCGCCGGCGCGTTTTTTTGCGCTGTTTCCTGTCGCGCAATTTGAGGTTGACAGCGTTCGGCAGACAGACTATTCTAGTCCTAGCATCTTTTGGGAAACAAGCATCCAGTAATTCTTATGCCTGCGGTGATTATAGGCGTCATTGGCGCTTTTAATAAATTGTGCCGACAGCGGCGGAACGGACGATGATGACGATGGATATTTTTGAAAAATGCTATGCCTTTACGGCTGCCGACGATGCGAAAAAAGAGGGTATTTATCCTTATTTCCATGCGCTGGAATCGCGGCAGGACGTTGAAGTTATTATGGAAGGCAAACGCCGAATCATGCTCGGCTCCAACAACTATCTTGGGCTGACGACGCACCCTGACATCATTGAGGCCGGTCGTGCGGCTTTTGAAAAATACGGCTCCGGCTGTTCCGGCTCACGCTTTTTGAACGGAACACTGGAAATGCATTTAGAGCTGGAAGATGAGCTGGCCTCTTTTGTGAACAAGGCATCGGCTGTCACCTTCTCAACAGGCTTCCAATCCAATCTCGGCATCATCAGCGCCGTCGTCGGGCACGGCGACTATGTCGTCTGCGACCGAGAAAACCACGCGAGTATTTATGACGGCTGCCGTCTCAGCTTCGGCAAAATGGTTCGTTTTCTGCACAGCGACATGGCAGACCTTGAGCGCGTGCTGCAGAGCATCCCGGAAGGGGCCGGCAAACTGATTGTGACAGACGGCGTCTTTAGCATGGGCGGCGACATCGCCCGTCTGCCGGATATTGTAGCCCTTGGTAAAAAATACGGCGCGCGGATTATGGTTGACGATGCGCACGGGCTCGGCATTCTTGGCAACGGCGGGCGCGGCACCGCCGATTACTTTGGGCTGACGGACGATGTGGACATCATCATGTCAACGTTCAGCAAATCTTTGGCCAGTCTTGGCGGCTTTATGGCGGCCAGCGACAAGGTGTGCGACTTCGTGCGCCACAATTCCCGGCCGTTTATTTTCTCGGCCTCCATCCCGCCAGCCAACTGCGCGACGGCATTGGCGGCGCTCCGCCATCTGAAAAAGCACCCGGAGATTGTCAAGCGCCTCAACGACCTGTCCGTCTATATGCGCCGCGGTCTACTGGCGCGCGGCATTGAAATTAAAATGTCTCAGACGCCGATCATCCCGATTTATACCTATGAGGTGACAAACACGCTCATCAAAGCAAAGGCTCTTTACGACGCGGGCGTTTATGTCAATCCGGTTATGCCGCCTGCAACACCACAAAACGAATGCCTTTTGCGAACGAGCTATATGGCGACGCACACCGAAGCGCTTCTTGACGAGGCGCTTGACATCCTTAAAGACGTTTTGGTGAGCTGAGATGAATGAGGTTGTTATTTTAACGGGCGGCAGCCGCGGTATCGGCTACGCAACAGCAAAGAGCTTTGCCGTAAAGGGCTGCAAAATTTATGAAATCAGCCGCCATGCGGTTGAAAATCCCGGCGTCATCCATCTTCAGGGCGACGTGACCGACCCGGCGTCCATTCATGCCGCCGTCCAGCAGGTCCTTGAACGCGAGGGTCGTATTGACGTGCTCGTGTGCAACGCGGGGACCGTTCTTTCCGGTGCAATTGAGTTCACGGAGCCGGAGCAGATCAAAATGCTCTTTGACCTCAATTTCTTTGGGACGGTCAACGCCGTTCGCGCCGTCCTGCCGTTGATGAGAAAAGCCGGGCGCGGGCGTATCGTCTGTACGAGCTCGATGGCCGCCCCCTTCCCGATTCCCTTTCAGGCGTATTATTCGGCTTCGAAAACGGCAGTTTACGCCTTCTCGAGCGCCCTCGCGGGCGAGGTAAAAAAATTCGGCGTCAGCGTCACGGCTGTTTTGCCCGGCGACACAAAAACCGACCCCATCCGGCATAAATTCCACGTGGGTGACGATGTCTACGGCGGCATGATTTCACGCTCCGTCGCCGTGATGGAGCATGATGAACGTAACGGCATGTCCCCGGACACGGTTGGCAGCATCATCAGTACCATCGCACTGAAAAAACGCGTCAGACCTCTTTACGCCATCGGCTTTATATCAAAAATTCAGCTCTTATTAAAGCGCCTGTTTACTGAAGCCTTTGTGCAAAAAATCATCGGCGCGATGTATGTCAAATAAACGAGCCATTTTGCAATAAGAACGCCATCTTTTTGTATTGACAAGAGTGAATCGGGATGATAAACTTTACAAGCCGCTTTGAACGGGCTTGAAGCGAAAACAACTGTTTTCCGCCCCTAGAGCGAGTCTCAACAATATGAGGTGAAAAAAGAGCATGCATGCAGTGATTGAAACAGGCGGCAAACAGTACCGCGTGACCGAGGGCGATGTCATCTACATCGAAAAGCTCCCGATGGAAGCCAACGACAAGGTCACGTTTGACAAGGTGCTCGCCGTCATCGGCGAAGGCGTTTCGTCATTCGGCGCACCGACGGTGGCCGGAGCGAGCGTTATGGGCAGCATTATTAAAAACGGCAGATCCAAAAAAATCATCGTGTATAAGATGCACGCAAAAAAAGGGTATCGCCGGAAGCAGGGTCACAGACAGTCCTACACAAAGGTTCAGATTGAAAAAATCTCCGTCTGAGGAGATTACGCGATATAAACACAAATCGGAGGTGTAAATCATGGCACATAAAAAGGGCGTCGGTTCAACAAAGAACGGCCGTGACAGTAAATCCAAGCGCCTTGGGCCCAAGCGCGCCGACGGGCAGTTTGTCCTCGCGGGCAACATCCTTGTCCGCCAGCGCGGCACACATATCCATCCGGGCACGAATGTCGGCCGCGGCAGCGATGATACGCTGTTTGCGCTTGTTGACGGCAAGGTCAGCTTTGAGCATCTGGGCAAAGACCGTAAATGCGTTTCGGTCTACGAAGAGCTCGCGCAGTAACATATTGATTTAAAAAGCCGCTCCAAACGGGGCGGCTTTTTGCTGTGTGCGCGGGGCTTGCATCTTTTTGCCAACCGGCGTATAATGCGCGTGGGGTGGTAAATATGCGCATTAAGATCACATCGGACAGCACGTGCGATTTGACGCCGGCGCTTATTGCGCGGCATGACATCACAATTTTTCCGCTCACGATTATCAAAGGCGACGGCGAATTTCTAGACGGTTTGGAAATCACACCGGAGGACATTTTTGAATACGTTGAAAGCGGCGCTGGTATCACGCACACGTCGGCTGTCAACGTCTCCGATTTTGCGGAGAAATTCGCCATATTCTCGAAGGATTACGACGCTGTTATCCACGTCAGCCTCGGCGGCGACTTTTCGGCCTGCTGCCAGAACGCCATGATTGCCGCGTCGGACTTCGACAACGTTTTCGTCGTCGATTCACGCAATCTCTCCAGCGGTGTCGGCCATCTCGTCCTTGATGCCGCCGAGATGGCGGAAGCGGGTCTCCCGGCATCGGAAATTGTTTCAACGCTCAAAGCCCTTGTCGCGACGGTTGACGCCAGCTTTGTCATCGACTCGCTGAAGTACCTGTACAGGGGCGGCCGCTGCTCCGGTATCGCGGCGCTCGGCGCAAACGTACTTAAGCTCAAGCCCTGTATTGAGGTTGACGACAGCAAAATGACCGTCGGCAGAAAGTACCGCGGCGACTTTGACAAAGTCATCCTCCAATACATAACGGACAGGCTGAAAGACCGCAACGACATTGACACGCGGCGCATTTTTATCACGCACGCCTCCGGCGTTAAGCCCGCCGTCATCGAGCGTGTGATGGAGACGATCCGATCACTGCAGAATTTTGACGAGATCATTGAATCAATCGCCGGGTGTACCATTTCGCATCATTGCGGGCCGGTTTGTCTGGGGATTCTCTATTACAGAAAATAGGCACAAATTAAAAGGGCGCTCACAGTGATGTGAGCGCCCTTTTTGTTGTGTTGTGATAAAGAGGCGGGCGGGCATGGAAACCCGCCCCTACAGGGGGTATGATAAACGGGCGGATTTGGAATCCGCCCCTACGGGGGAACGCGCGTTTATTTTGTAGAGGTCGGCTTCCATGCCGACCCGAGCAATGCCTCACGGGTGGGCCTGTTAAGAATCATACCCGTTGGGGTTATTCTTCTGCCAGTTCCACGCGTCGCGGCACATGTCATCAATCGTGCGTGATGCCTTCCAGCCCATGAGTCGCTCGGCCTTTGAAGCGTCGGCGTAGCAGGCGGCTATGTCCCCTTCGCGCCGGGGGGCGATGGTATACGGAATGGTAACGCCGCTCGCTTTTTCAAACGCCCTGATGATGTCAAGCACCGAGACGCCCTGACCTGTTCCAAGGTTGAAGACCTCGACGCCCGTGTGGCCGCTGCAATAATCGAGCGCGGCGACATGGCCCTTGGCAAGGTCGACGACATGAATATAATCGCGCATGCCGGTGCCGTCCGGCGTCGGATAATCATCGCCGTAAACCGAAAGGCGCTCAAGCTTCCTGACGGCGACCTGCGATATGTACGGCATCAGATTATTTGGTATCCCATTCGGCATTTCGCCGATGAGGCCGCTTTCGTGCGCACCAACGGGGTTAAAGTACCGCAGCAGGACAGCCGACAAGGACGGCCGCGCCGCGGCTGCGTCTTTGATGATCTGCTCGATGAAGAGCTTCGTCCAGCCGTAGGGGTTCGAGCAGGAGCCGGTGGGCATATCCTCCACGAGTGGCAAGCTTTGGGGCGTGCCGTAGACTGTTGCCGACGAGCTGAAGATAATGTGCTCGACACCAAAGTCTGCCATCGTCTCAAGGAGCGACAGGGTGCAATCGATATTATTCCGGTAATAAAGAAGCGGCACTTTGACCGATTCGCCGACGGCCTTGAGGCCCGCGAAGTGAATCACGCCGTCAAACCGGTGGTTTTGAAAAATCGTTTTAAGCGCTGCCTTATCAGCGACATCAATGCCATAAACGGATACGCTTTTGCCGCCAAGACGCTCGATTCTGCCTGCAACAGCCGGTGCGCTGTTTGAAAAATTATCAGCGATGACGACGTCGTGCCCAGCCTTTAAGAGCTCGACGGCTGTGTGCGAGCCGATATAACCGGTTCCGCCCGTTAAAAGAATTTTCAAGGTGACGCCTCCGATATTTGAAATATATGCCAGTATACCACAGTTTGACCGCCCGGGCAATATTGTTTGTCGGCTTTCATATTTACTAAAAATCTGTCAATCCTAGAAACAGCAAATGATTGAGGTGATTTTTTGAGTCAAAAGCATGTGGGTGGGCAGAGCGTCAGCTTCCCGAACCCGCCATCCATCATCGCCAGTGCCAGCGTCGTCGGTAAAAAAGAGGGCGAGGGGCCACTTAAAGACAGCTTTGACGTCGTCAGCGACGACACGACATTCGGCGAGGAAACGTGGGAAAAAGCCGAGAGCACCATGCAGAAAAAAGCGCTGGAAAAGGCGCTTTCCAAAGCCGGACTGACGCCTGCCGACATTCAGTACGTTTTTGCCGGGGACCTTTTAAACCAATGTATTGGTTCGGCATTTTCCCTGCGCGATCAGAACATCCCATTTTTCGGGCTGTATGGCGCGTGCTCAACAATGGCCGAAAGCCTTGCCCTGGCGGCCATGACTATCGACGGCGGCTTTGCCGACAAGACGGCGGCCGTCACATCGTCGCACTTCTGCAGCGCCGAGCGGCAATTTCGCTTCCCGCTGGAATATGGTGGGCAGCGCACGCCGACGGCGCAGTGGACCGTCACAGGAGCCGGGGCTCTAATCCTTGCAGAGAGCGGGCCGGGCCCATATGTCAAGCATGTGACGTGCGGCAAAATCGTTGATAAGGGCATTAAGGATGCCAACAATATGGGCGCTGCGATGGCCCCGGCTGCCTATGATACGCTGACCGCCCATTTTAAGGACTTGGCGCTTGAGCCTTCCTATTACGATATGATCGTGACGGGCGACCTCGGCCTCGTCGGCGCCGATATTTTAACAGACCTTCTCAAGAAGGACGGCCTAGATATCATGCCAAACTACAACGACTGCGGCTTGATGATTTATGCCCGTGACGCGCAAGACGTGCACGCCGGCGGCTCCGGCTGCGGCTGCTCGGCATCTGTTCTGTCGGGACATTTGCTGGACGGGATGCGCGCGGGACGCTGGAAAAACATCCTCTTTGCCGCGACCGGGGCGCTTTTATCACCGACGTCGACGATGCAGGGTGAAAGCATCCCCTGTATCTGCTGCGCCGTGTCGATTTCAACGGCGAAATAGGAAAGGAAATAAACAAATGCAGATTTTTTGGGAATATTTAAGGGCCTACCTAGTCGGCGGCGCTTTGTGCCTCATCGGCCAAATTCTCATTGATAAAACGAAGCTGACGCCCGCCCGAATTTTGACATCCTACGTCGTCGCCGGTGTCTTTTTGGGGGCTGTCGGCCTTTACAGGCCGCTCGTCGACTGGGCCGGCGCGGGTGCGACGGTGCCACTAACTGGCTTCGGCAACATCTTGGCACAAGGCGTTAAAAAGGCCGTCGACGAGAAGGGCTTTCTCGGCATTTTTACCGGCGGCCTGACGGCGGCGGCCGCCGGAATTGCCGCCGCCATCTTCTTTGGATATCTGTTCGGCCTGATTTTCAAGCCCGGCGACAAAAGCTAGGCTCCACAGGCTTAATAGAGTCAAAAATGTCATTCCGAGTGCTGCGGGGAATCTCAATCCACTGGCGCGATTAAGATTCTTCGCCTTACGGCTCAGAATGACAAGTTATTGCTATCACAAAGCGGCGGCGCAGACAGAAGTCTGCGCCGCTGGCTTTCTTATACGATACTGGTTTCTGCCGATTTTTCTTCCTGCCGGACGAGCTCAATTTTTCCGTCGAGCGCCGTCACGGTGACCGTGTCGCCCTCTTTGATGCTGCCGTCCAAGATTTTCTCGGCGGCGGCGTCCTCCACGGCGCTTTGGATCGCGCGGCGAAGCGGGCGCGCACCGTAGACGGGGTCAAAGCCACGTTCGGCGAGCAGGCCAAGTGCCGACTCGTCCACCGTCATAACGATGCCCATCGCCTTGATGCGGCCGACAACCGTCGCGAGCATTTTGGCGCTGATCTCCTTGATATTCTCGCGGGAGAGCTGATGGAAGACGATTGTCTCGTCAATGCGGTTTAAGAACTCCGGCTTGAAGGTTCGCCGCAGTTCCTCCATCACGGCGCTTTTGATGTTTTCAAATTTCGTCAGCTCACTGTCACCGCCAGCCGGGGCAAAGCCGAGCTTTTTCTGCTTATCGGTGATGTTGCGCGCGCCAACGTTTGACGTCATGACGATGATGGTGTTTTTAAAGTCCACACGACGGCCCTGCGCGTCTGTCAGAATCCCGTCCTCCATGATCTGGAGGAGAATGTTAAACACATCCTCATGCGCTTTTTCAATCTCATCGAAGAGGATGACGGCGTAAGGACGACGCCGAACCTTTTCCGTCAGCTGACCGCCCTCGTCGTAACCGACGTAGCCCGGCGGCGAGCCGATGAGCTTGGAAACCGTGTGCTTTTCCATGAATTCCGACATATCAACGCGCATCATCGCGTTTTCATCACCGAACATCGCCTCAGCAAGCGCCTTGGAAAGTTCCGTCTTGCCAACGCCCGTCGGGCCAAGGAAGAGGAAAGAGCCGATCGGGCGCTTGGGGTCTTTTAACCCGACCCTGCCGCGCCGCAGCGCCTTGGCAACGGCCGTAACGGCCTCCTCCTGGCCGACGACGCGCTTGTGGAGCACCGCTTCCATCTTCAAAAGCCGCTCGCTCTCATCCTGCGTAATGCTCATCACGGGGATACCCGTCCAGCCGGAGACGACAGCGGCAATGTCCTCCGGGCCGACGCTTTTGCGGTCGCCGCTGCGCAGGCTCTCCCAATTCTTGCGGACTTGCTCCAGTTCCGTGTCGAGCTGGCGTTCCCTGTCGCGCAAGGCGGCGGCACGCTCAAAGTCCTGACTTTTGACGGCGGCTTCCTTTTCCGCCCCAAGCGCTTCCCGCTTAATTTCCAGCTCCTTGATATCCGGCGGGAGCTTGAGGTTCTGCATCCGCACGCGCGAGGAGGCCTCATCAATGAGGTCAATGGCCTTATCGGGAAGATACCGGTCGTTAATATACCGGCTGGACATCTTGACGGCGGCTTCGATAGCCTCGTCGGTGATCTTCAACTTATGATGGGCTTCATACTTATCACGCAGGCCGGAGAGAATCTGAATCGACTCCTCCTGCGTCGGCTCGTTGACCGTCACGGGCTGGAAGCGCCTTTCAAGCGCTGCGTCCTTCTCCACGTGCTTTCTGTATTCATTGAGCGTTGTCGCGCCGATAACCTGAATCTCGCCGCGGCCGAGCGCCGGTTTGATGATATTGGCGGCGTCGATCGCGCCTTCGGCTGCGCCTGCGCCGATAATTGTGTGCAGTTCATCGACAAACAAGATAACGTCTCCTGCTTTGATCACCTCGTCAATGGCTGCCTTGATGCGCTCTTCAAAATCGCCTCTGTACTTTGTTCCAGCAACCATGCCGGTAAGGTCTAGGGACACGACGCGCTTGTCCTGCAGCATTTCCGGCACGTCTCCGGCGATAACGCGCTGCGCGAGACCTTCGGCGATGGCTGTTTTGCCGACGCCCGGCTCGCCGATTAGAACGGGGTTGTTTTTCGTGCGTCGTGAGAGAATCTGAATGACGCGCTGGATTTCATTGTCGCGCCCGATGACGGGGTCGAGTGCGCCGCTGCGCGCCATCTCTGTCAAATCGCGCGAAAACTGATCCAGCGTTTTCGTCTCGGTCTTCTTCGTCTTGCCAACAGGAGCTGTCTGCCGCGGTTTATATTCGGTGCTGCCGAAAATATTTATAATTTCCGTATACATTTTGTTGAGGTCAATGCCTGTTGAGAGAATCAGCCGCGCCGCAACACTGTCATATTCGCGCAGAACACCAAGGAGCAGATGCTCCGTCCCGATATAGTTATGCCCGAGCCTGTTGGCCTCTGTGACGGCCAGTTCGATGACGCGCTTAGCACGCGGCGTGAGGCCTTGGGGCGGCATGTCCCCCTGCCCGCCTCGGCCGATGTTCTTCTCAATGAGGTCTAAAATGAGACGGCTTTCAAGCCCAGATTCCCGCAGCACCTTGGCGGCGACGCCGCCGCCCTCGCGCGCGAGGCCTAAAAGGACGTGCTCGCTGCCGACATATCCATGCCCAAGCTCTGCGGCTGCAGCCTGCGCCAATTCCAGAACGCTTTTGGCCCGCTCGGTAAATCTCTCTTCATATCTCATGTCTATCCCCCTGTCCGTTCTCCCTGTTTTCAAGCTGTTTAATCGTATCACGCAACGCGGCCGCCTTCTCAAAGTCTTCGACCTCGACCGCTTTGTGCAGCTGCTCGCGCAGGATGTTAAGCTCACGGCGCTTTTTCATTTCCTCGTCGATTTCTGGCGCATTTTCAGCGGCAGGCTCACCCGCCACGCCAGACTCCGCCGTTTCTGTCTTCGGGCGGAGCAAGAGGCCCATCGCCGGAATGACGAACGTCGGGAAAAAGACGTTATAACGAACGGGTGCCTCATCTGGCAGCCCGCCGAAAACACCGGTAAAAAGCTCGGCCAGTGAACCTTTTGGCTTTATGTCGGACGTCTGCGTCAGGCCGAGCTTCTCGGCGCAGTCGGCGCACAGGTGCTTTTCTGTGATATTCCCGTTGATATTTGATGTATAATGGAAGTTGACTTCCTCATTGCCGCAGTTTTGGCACTTCATAGCTTTGCTCCTTTCTTTGCTCGCCTATATGACATTAATCAGCATTTGTTTAAAGATACTCGCCCTGACGATATCCCGAAGCGGGGCCGGTACGGGGCGCAGCGCACAGCAGCCGACAGCCGCGAGAATCATGCGCGCCAGCTTTTGATCGATAGCACCGCTGTTTAATAGATTTTTCGTCAGTGCCTCGGCGGAACCTTGGCTGACGGCTTCACCAATGGCGTTAACCGTGTGCATGATGAGCCGCTCCGGCTCCATCTCGACGCGCGTGATGCGGATGAACCCTCCGCCGCCCCGCCTGCTCTCCACAATATACCCGTGCTCCGGTGAAAACCGTGTCGAAATCACATAGTTAATCTGACTGGGAACGCATTTGAAACGGTTTGCCAGCTCGGCGCGCTGCAATTCGGCGCAGCCGTCGGCATCGTTGAGCGCGTTGACAATAAAACCGGCTATCACATCACTCATGCCCATCGCGCACCACCACCTTCATTTTGACTTTGACTATCTTTGACCTTTTATGTTATTTTACACCTGTTGATCACGCTTGGCAATGGGTTTTTCATCCGTCATTGCATCAATAATCCTGTATTTCCGAATCTATCTCACTTGTTCTTTTGATTTCATGGCCTTCGGCGTAATAGCGCTGCTTTGCGCCGTCGCCAATCCGCTTTTTATAATCGTCGGCACGGCCGCCCGGCGCGACGCGGCACGCACTGTGTGCTCGCTGCTTTTGGGGCCGCCGTTTTGACCGGGGCAGTCGCCCCAAAAAATATCATACGCCTCAAGCTGCATGGCTTTTTCTTCCTGCTTCCCGATGTTATTTAGTTTATTATATCCTTGCCGGGCGCAGCATTATTCGGCGAAAGCTGTAGAAATCTGCTCTTGATTTTTTATAGAGTCATGGTACAATAAATTTGTTAAACCGTCTTTTAAGGCGGCCGATACATAATATGGAGGTATATTCATGGCATACAAAATTAGTGACGCTTGCGTTTCATGCGGAGCCTGCGCTCCGAACTGCCCTGTCGAGGCAATTTCCGAAGGTGCCGATCGCTATGTGATCGACCCCGCCAAGTGCACCGACTGCGGTACTTGCGCAGAAGCCTGCCCCATGGAAGCTATTTCCCAGTAAGCAAACAAACATAAAAATGCTGTCGTTTCGGAATATGACACGCCGCTCAGCGGCAGTTGTCTGACTTAAATGGCAGCATTTTTTTATGGCGGTGAGACAATGACGGATGCACTGTGGCCCGGCGGCCCTGTTTTTAAAAAAAGTGAAGACGCCTTTCGTATCGGCACCGATGCCGTCCTTCTGGCAGCCTTTGCCGGTGACGGGCAGGCCCGGCGCGTCTGCGACCTTGGCTGCGGCAGCGGTGTCCTCGCCATTTTATTGGCATACAGCCGTAATGACGTGCGCGTTGACGGTATTGAGCTTTTGCCAGCATCGGCGGCGACAGCGCGTGAAAACGTCTGCTTAAACGGCCTGGGCGAACAAATTGACATAATGAACCGTGATCTGCGGGAACACCGAGATTTTCTCACCGCGGGCGCGTATGACCTCGTTGTCGCCAATCCGCCGTACTATGTAACCGGCAGCGGTCAATCATCCCGCGACGCCGCGACGGCAGCGGCTCGGGCCGAGCATGCCTGCACCCTGCATGACGTGTGCGCAGCGGCGGCCTTTTTAACGCGCTGGGGCGGGCACTTTGCCCTCGTGCACAAGCCGGAACGGCTTGCCGATGTTATCACAACGCTCCGCCAGACAGGCTTTGAGCCAAAGCGTCTCCGCTTTGTCCATTATAAAGCTGTCGCGGCGCCGAACCTTTTTTTAATCGACAGCCGCCGGGGCGGCAAACCGTCGCTCGTTATTGAGCCGCCGCTTATTTTAACGGATGAAAACGGTTACGATACGGATGAAATCAAAAAGATTTATCATCGGGATGCACGAGGTGATTTATGAGCGGAATTCTTTATCTGGTGGCAACGCCGATTGGCAATCTCGGCGACTTGACAAAGCGCGCTGCCGACGTCTTGTCGGCCGTCGATTTTATCGCCGCCGAGGATACGCGCGTCACGCTAAAGCTGTTAAACCACCTCGGGCTTAAAAAACCGACTGTCAGTTATTATGAGCACAACCGCGCCGAGAGCGGCGAGCGGATTTTATGCCGCCTTCTCGCCGGTGAGAGCGCCGCCCTTGTCACCGATGCGGGCATGCCTGCCATTAGCGACCCGGGTGAAGACCTTGTACGCCTTTGTACCGAAGCCGGTGTCCTTGTCCGCATTGTTCCCGGCGCGTGCGCGGCCGTCTCGGCCCTTGCACTGTCGGGCTTGCCGACGGGGCGCTTTACGTTTGAGGGCTTTTTATCAACGGCAAAGAAAAGCCGCTTTGAGCATCTGGCCGCTTTAAAAACAGAAAAGCGCACGATGATTTTTTATGAGGCACCGCACAAGCTGCGCGCGACGCTGCGCGATATGCTCGAAGCCTTCGGCGACCGACGCATCTCCGTTAGCCGGGAACTGACAAAGCTTCATGAGGAGACGCTGTCTACAACGCTGTCGATGGCCGCCGCACATTTTGACGATGTCCCACCACGTGGTGAATTTGTCCTCGTCCTTGAAGGCGCGTGCGACACACCCAACGATACCGGCATGACGCTGGAAACGGCGCTTACCATTGTGAAGGCGCGGCTTGACAATGGTATGACGCTCAAGGATGCCGTTAAATCGTGCGCGATTGATACGGGTTTACCCAAGAACGCCCTGTATGAGGCGGCGCTCAAAATGACAACGGAAGCCAATTAAAACGAAGCAACTAAAAAGAGTCTCCGTCTTTTGGACGGAGACTCTTTTTATTGTTAACTTATGCTTTTCTTTTGAGCTCTTTCATGCAGGCCGCGCAGATGTTTTTACCCTTGTAATTGGTAACACCCTTGACGTTGCTGCAAAAAATACAGGCCGGTTCATACTTTTTGAGAACGATTGCCGACTCATCGACGTAAATTTCCAATGAGTCCTTCTCGGCAATGTCCAATGTGCGGCGAAGCTCGATAGGGAGAACAATTCGCCCCAGCTCATCGACCTTCCTGACAATCCCCGTTGATTTCATTGTTCCGCTTCCTTTCTACAGAATATTCAATTGTCTTCTCCATTTTACCTAGATTTGTCATAATTAGGATACCACTAATGTCCGTATTTGTCAATCGCTGTCGATTCAATAAATAAAATAATTTATCGTCATTCTTGTGCTATTTTGCGGTGGGACACGTATATATTTTTATATATAGTGTACGAATTTCAAGTCGGAGGAAAAAAATGGCACTGGCATGGGTCTGGACAATCATGGTCGTCGTCTCCGTCATATTTGGAATTTTAACCGGAAAAATTGATGCTGTGGGCACCGCAGCCTTAGACGGTGCCGGCTCTGCCGTGACGCTGGCGATTGGGATTTGCGGCGTCACGTGCCTTTGGACGGGCGTGATGGAAGTCATGCGCCGCAGTGGTCTTGCCGAGCGCTTAAAACTGCTTCTTCTGCCGCTGCTTGGCGGCCTGTTCCCGGCGTCACGCCGTCAGCACGAGATTATGGAAGCCCTTTCGGCGAACGTCTCCGCCAACCTTTTGGGTCTTGGAAACGCCGCAACACCTTATGGCATCAACGCAGCCGCTGCGATGGCCAAATTGTCAAAATCCAAAACGGCGACAGACGATCTCTGTACGCTCGTTGTCTTGAATACCGCTTCACTTCAGCTTATTCCGGCCACCGTCGCGGCAGTCCGCGCTGCAGCCGGGGCGGCCCAGCCTTTTGATATTTTGCCGGCCGTCTGGCTCTCATCCGGCGCGTCCGTTGCCGTCGGGATTATCGCGGTTCAAATTTTAAAAAGAATCTGGAGGGCGTGAGATGGTTGCTGCCCTTGCCGTTCCGGCACTTCTCGGCTTCATAGCCGTTTATGCCCTTTCAAAAAAAATTGACGTTTTCGACGCTTTAACGGTCGGCGCGCGCGACGGACTGCACGTCATGATCAAGATCTTTCCCGCCCTTGTCGCCCTGCTGACCGGCGTTTCGATGCTGCGCGCCTCCGGCGCGCTGGAGGCCTTCAGCGCGTTATGCGCGCCGCTTCTTTCCGCCGTCGGTATCCCGCCGGAGACGGTGCCGCTGATGCTTATCCGCCCGCTCAGCGGCAGCGGGGCACTGGCCGTCGGTTCCGAGTTGATCGGGCGATACGGACCGGATTCAACCGTTGGGCGCACGGCGGCCGTCATGCTCGGCTCCACGGAGACGACCTTTTACGTCATAGCCGTCTATTTCGGTGCCGTTGGCATCAAAAAAACACGCTATGCGATTCCGGCTGCCTTGTGCGCCGACCTCGCCGGTTTTATAGCGGCAGCCCTCACCGTCCGTTTACTGTTTCGGTGACGAACGACGGCCATATAAGCAGGAAAAAAGCGCGGCAGTCTTCTGCCGCGCTTTTAATATGTGTTTTCGATTTTATGCCGCTGCCCTGACATGAATAACGCATGTCGCCGTCTTACCATCCACCGTAACCTTCAGCGTGGCCGAGCCTTTGCCGGTCGCCGTCACGCGGCCGTTGGGCTGAACCATGATGACGTCTTCGTCGCTGCTCTCCCAAGTGGCTGTTTTCCCAGTTGTTACCGGCGTTGTTTTGAATCCGAACAGGAGTGTATCGCCGACTTTCTCCATCGTCACATCCGTTCTGGCATTGCCAAGCCACGTGATTTCAACCTTCGAAATCGTCACATTGGAGCCAGCGGACGGCGACGTTGAACCGGACGGCGAGGTGGAGGGTGAAACGCCGGGTGATGTGGAGCTGTCTGGTGTTGCCGAAGTGTCGGGTGTAGCCGACGTATCCGGCGAAGCCGAATCGGACGGCGACGGCGTGATTGACGTGACATCCTCATTGCTATTAAAGGACGGCATAACAGACGGCGTTGATGACGCGGTGTTATCTGTGCTGTCCGGCAGGCTTGAAAAAATTAAAACCATAGACGCGGCAAGCAAAACCACAAGCAGAATAACGCCGATGACGAGTTTTGCCCTGGCGTTATCGTCCGTATCGGCATTTTTTCCGCGTTTATTACGCCGCGCACCGCAATACGGGCAGCGGCTGCGGAAACCGGAATAGCGCCGGTCGCATCGTGTGCATTTAACATCAGAAATAACAGCCATTTAAACCCCCCGTTTCTGTTGCTGTATCAAACCAGATAAAAGTTTACAACAACTTTATCTTTTCGTCAACGAATTTCGGCAATATTACAACTTTTGCTTTTTTTCGACGGTCGGCTTTGATATATATGAATTGTCGGATATTGTAAAACGCCAAGGCATTTCGCGCGAGGACACCGCATAATCGATACCAACGCGGCTTGATGCTGTCACTGATACCGCTTGCCCGCTATACACGAGATAGAGCGCGCCGCTTTGGCAGACATCCGCGCCGTACAGCTCTTTGCCGATATCGAACGCCCGGCAGAGCTTGCCGGGCCCGCTGCAAAGCGCCAAACGGTTCTTTGACGCACGCCTTTCCGCCATAAGTTCTATACCGGAGACCGGCTCGACGGCCCGGATGAGAACGACCTCCGGCAGACCGGGCGGCCCGGCCGTGAGATTCAGGCAGAAATGAATACCGTAGATCATGTAAATATAGGCATGGCCCTTTTCGCCATACTGGACGGACGTCCGCGCCGTTTTGCCCCGATAGCTGTGCGCGGCGTCATCCTTTTCTCCGAGATACGCCTCTGTCTCCACAATGATACCGGTAACCGTCCCCGCGGGCGTGTGCCGGACGAGCAGCTGGCCAAGGAGCGATTGAGCGACCGTCAGCGTATCCTGCTCGTAAAAATCCCTCGGGATAATCATCGCGCTTCCCCAGTCCGTGATGCAAAAAGCAGCGCGCCGACGGCACGCGAGACCGCATGAAAGCCCGCGATATCGAGCGTCTCGCCACGGATCTTTTCATCAAAGCCGCAATCGGTCACGGCGCGTGTCAGGATTTCCTTCGACAGCGTGGAACCGAAGGCGGACCCCAGGCTGTTGACAAGCATTTTGCGCCGCTGGGCAAACGAAGCGCGCACAACGCGAAAGAAAAGCCCTTCGTCCTCAATCCCGTCGGGCGGCGACGGACGCATTTGGAGCCTGACAACGGCGGACGTCACCTTCGGCTGCGGCATAAACGCACCGGGCGGGACGTCAAATAATATCTTGGGCTCAGCGTGGAACTGCGTGAAAACAGTAAACGCGCCGTATTCGGGCGTTGCCGGTTTGGCGCACAGCCGCTGGGCCACCTCCTTCTGCACCATCACAGTGATCGTTTCAAATATGCCCGCTTCAAAAAGCGCCGTCAGCGCCGGTGTTGTAATGTTATAAGGCAGGTTCGCGCACACGGCGTACCGGAGATTCGGCATGTTGTTTAAAACAGTTGTTTTAATATCAAGCTTCATGATATCGCCGGAGACGACCGTGACGTTCGGGCACGGCGCCAGTGTCTCATTAAGAACGGGCAGAAGCCTCTTGTCGAGCTCGACGGCGACGACGCGGGCAGCACGCCGGCATAGGGCGTTTGTCAGCGCGCCCACCCCGGGGCCGACCTCTAGAACACCGAATGACGCGTCCACCCCGGCCCCGTCGGCAATCCGCTCCGGGATCGTGGCATCCGTTAAAAAATTTTGCCCAAGTGCCTTTGAAAAATGAAACCCGTGACGCTCCAGAAGCTTTTTTAGGTCTCCGTCGTGATATGACGCCATTTATTCCTCCCGCTCGAGACCAACCGTCTCGCCGATGTGATAGCGCGGGCGCTGCTTGGACTCCAGATACGTGCGCCCGACGTATTCGCCTACAAGGCCGAGCGCCGTTAAGACAAGGCCGCCGACACCCCAGACGGAGATCGTGATTATTTTCCAGTTTAACAGGGTATACCCCATAAACAAGCCGATTAAGGAGACGACGAGAAGAAGCGCCGTCAATAAAAGCAGCAAAAGGCCCGTCACCGTGACGGCACGGACAGGCTTGAGGCTCAGCGAAAAAACACCGTCTGAAGCGAAGGCCAGCATTTTTTTAAGCGGATATTTGCTCTCCCCGGCAAAACGCTCGCCGCGCGCGTACGACACCGTTGCCGTTTTATAACCGAGCATGGGGACGATGCCGCGCAGGAAAAGGTTCTGTTCGCCATATTGGCTCAACGCATCCAGCGCGCGGCGCGACAAAAGTCGGTAATCGGCGTGATTGAAGACAACGCGGCAGCCCATGGCGTGTAAAAGTTTATAATACCCCTCGGCTGTAAAGCGCTTGAAAAAAGTGTCACTGTCACGCCGTGCGCGCACGCCGTAAACAACGTCACACCCGTCGAGAAACGCTTCCACCATCCTGTCGACGGCATCGATATCATCCTGCAAATCAGCGTCCATCGACACGATCATATCGGCCTGCTCCCGCGCCGCCATGAGCCCCGCCAAAAGGGCATTCTGATGGCCGCGGTTACGGCTGAGGGACAAGCCCGCAAAATAGCGGCTCTCGGCAGCGAGCTGCCGGATCATCGGCCAAGTTCTGTCGACAGAGCCGTCATCAACAAATAAAACGCGGCTGTTTTCGGCAATTTTACCGGCTTGGACAAGCGATATCAGCTTGTCTTCCAGGCGTTTGGCCGCCTCCGGGAGAACCATTTCTTCATTATAGCAGGGGACGACGATAATAAGTCTGTTGTTCACGCGGCACGCTCCCTTTCTTCCGGCGCTGTATGGCTAACGCCTCAAAGCGCCGTGCTGCCCTTCCCGTCCAAGTATACCCATTCTGACGGCCGGATGCAATTATTTTAACCGTCCTGAGCCGTTTGGACCGTTTTGGTGCATAACAGACCTGATTATAGGGGAAATATGTTATAAACATGAGTCAATTCGTTCAAAAAAAGATGGACAAAATGTGTTGAAAAGTTGCGGTAATCGTACTACAATGATATGCGATTGCTAAACATTATCAATTGGGGGCTTTCTATGAGCAGTATTCAAGCTGTTATTCAACTGACCTCGGAGGACGTCATGAACTACAACAAAAAATCGATTACGGATATTGATGTTAAGGGCAAAAAGGTGCTCCTGCGGTGTGATTTCAACATCCCGCTCGACAAGGAGACGGGCGCCATTACCGATGAAGGCCGCATCACCTCTGCCCTTCCGACGATACATTATCTGCTCAGCAACGGCGCCGCCGTTATCGCGTGTTCCCATCTTGGCCGCCCAAAGGGCGAATGGAACATGAAAATGTCTCTGGCCGTTGTCGGCCGCCGCTTGTCGGAACTGTTAGGGAAACCTGTTAAAATGGCGAAGGACGTTATTGGCGACGACGCCAAAAGTCTTGCCGCCAACCTGCACCCCGGCGAAATTATGTTGCTGGAAAACCTCCGTTTCCATAAAGAGGAGGAGAAAAACGACCCGTCGTTTGCCAAAGCGCTGGCGAATCTGGCTGACATTTATGTTGACGATGCTTTCGGCTCCGTCCACCGCGCG
Source organism: Oscillospiraceae bacterium ZGZL (assembly GCA_038405045.1). Lineage (GTDB taxonomy): Bacteria > Bacillota > Clostridia > Oscillospirales > Oscillospiraceae > Sporobacter. Next base: position 1,101,131 of record JBBZIV010000001.1, read on the forward strand.
CATGCCTCAACAGAAGGCGTTTCACACTATCTGCCTGCCGTCAGCGGTTTTCTGCTCGCCAAGGAGCTCGAGCATATCGGCGGCGCGCTTAACGACCCGGCGCACCCGTTTGCCGCCATTCTGGGCGGCTCAAAGGTGTCTGATAAGCTCGGCGTTATTGTGAGTCTTTTAAATAAGGTGGACACGCTCATCATTGGCGGCGGCATGGCATTTACGTTTATTCGGGCGCAGGGCGGCAGCATCGGTAATTCGCTCTGTGAAGACGATAAGCTTGACTATGCACTGGACGTTTTGAGCCGGGCAAACGCACTCGGCGTCAAAATCCTCCTGCCGGTCGATGCCGTCGCAGCGGCTAGCATTTCAAACGACGCCGATACCACTATCGTCAAGTGCGGCCATATGCCGGATACGCTGATGGGCCTTGATATCGGGCCTGAAACCGTCCGTCTTTTTTGCGATGAGATCAAAAAATCAAAAACTGTTATTTGGAACGGTCCGATGGGTGTTTTTGAAATCGCCAAATTTGCTGTAGGAACACACGCCGTCGCTGAGGCGCTGGCCAATTCAGGCGCCGTTTCCATCGTCGGCGGCGGTGACAGTGCCGCGGCCATCCGGAAATTCGGTCTGGAGGACAAGGTTACCCATGTCTCGACAGGCGGCGGGGCAACACTTGAATTTTTGGAGGGGAAAGATCTCCCGGGCATTGCATGTTTACTAAATAAATAGGAAGAAGAAATCCATGAATAGGAAATACCGAAACACCATCCTCGCCGCCAACTGGAAGATGAATATGCTCCCGTCTGCCGTGAAATCGTATGCCGAAGAGCTCAAACTCCTAACGGTGCGTGCTAAGTGGTGTGATATCGTGATCTGTCCGTCGTTTGCACTTATTCCGGCAGCGCAGAAAGCATTTCGGGAAAGCCGGATTGCCCTCGGTGCTCAGAATGTGAGCGAGCACGACACCGGCGCCTATACGGGCGAAGTCTCCGCCGGGCAGCTGGCCGAGTTAAACCTCCGCTTCGTGATAGTCGGCCACAGCGAGCGGCGCCAATACTTCGGCGAAACGAACAGCGCCGTTAACAAAAAGGTTCATGCCGCCCTCCGAGAAAATCTGCGCCCCATTCTCTGCGTCGGCGAGAGCAGTGACGAGCGCGAGGCCGGTGTTACGGCCGACGTTGTGACGCTACAGATCAAAACAGCGCTTTATGATGTGCCGCCGTCTAAAATGCGGCGCATTGTCATCGCTTATGAGCCCATTTGGGCGATTGGAACCGGAAAAAACGCGACGGCCGCCGACGCGGGCGACGTCTGCGCAACGATCCGTGCCGTTATCCGTAGCCTTTACGGCGCGCGGACGGCCAGAGCTGTCTCCATCCTTTACGGCGGCTCGATGAATGACAAGAATGCCGCCGAGCTGCTCGCCCAACCCGATATTGACGGCGGCCTCGTGGGCGGGGCATCGCTCTCTCCCGTCGCTTTTGCGGCGATGATTGATGCCGCACATCAGGAATAACACGATTTTAAAGGTGCCGCGGCAGCGGCGGAGTGTACATCATGAAAATACCAACAACGCTTGTTATTATGGACGGGTACGGACTGGCTCCGGCGAACGGCGGCAACGCCGCCGCTGCGGCATCGACACCCGTCCTTGACCGTCTTTTTAAGACATGCCCGAACACGGTTCTCTCCGCCTCGGGGCTCGATGTGGGCCTGCCGGCGGGGCAGATTGGCAACAGCGAAGTCGGCCATACGAACATAGGCGCGGGCCGTGTTGTCTATCAGGACTTAACGCGGATTTCGAAGGATATTGAGGACGGCGGCTTTTATAAAAACGCGGCTTTTCAGGGCGCTGTTGACGCGCTAAAAGCAACGGGCGGGGCGCTCCATCTATTAGGCCTCACATCGCCCGGCGGCGTTCACAGCCATATTGAACATCTGTGGGCGTTTTTGGAGCTGGCGCGTCGAAACGGCTTGACGAATGTCTTCCTGCATTGCTTTATGGACGGACGTGACACGCTGCCGATGTCTGGCAAGGCGGTTATGGCCGAGGTGACGGAGAAGTGCCGCGCCCTTGGCGTCGGCCGAGTTGCCACCGTGATGGGGCGCTTTTACGCAATGGACCGTGACAACCGCTGGGACCGCGTCGAGGCCGCATACAACGCCATGGTTTTCGGGGAGGGCATCAATAATACCGACCCGGTGGCGGCGATACAGAATTCTTATGACGACGGTGTCACCGATGAGTTTATAAAGCCTGTCATTGTCGACAAGGAAGGCCTTGTGAAATCGGGCGACGCGGTGATTTTCATCAATTTCCGACCGGACAGGGCTCGTGAAATCACCCGCGCTTTTGTCGACCCGGCCTTCAACGCGTTTACACGCAAAAATGGTATTTTCCCGCTCCACTATGTCTGCACGACGCAGTACGACGAGAAAATGCCAAACGTGACAGTTGCTTATCCGCCTGAATCCATTGAAAATACGCTTGGTGAAACGGTGAGCAACCTGGGCCTGACGCAGCTGCGTGCCGCGGAGACGGAGAAGTACGCGCATGTGACGTTTTTCTTCAACGGCGGCACAGAGACCGTCTATCCGGGCGAGGATCGCCTTCTTATCCCCTCCCCGAAGCAATTCCCGACGTATGACCTCATTCCGGAGATGAGCGCCTTTGAGCTCACGAAGGAGGTCGTCAAACGGATTAAAAACGGTGTCTACGATATCGTTATCCTCAACTTCGCCAACTGTGACATGGTCGGCCATACGGGCGTCTTTTCGGCCGCCGTCAAAGCCGTCGAAACAGTCGACACCTGTGTCGGCGAGATTGTCGACGCGACGCGCGAAATGGGCGGCATCTCCATCATCACAGCCGATCACGGCAACGCCGAAGAAATGCTCGACGGCGACGGCATCACCCCACAGACGGCGCACAGCAAAAACCCCGTGCCGCTGATCCTCGTCGGCGCCGATGTGACACTCCGCCCCGGCAGGCTTTCCGACATCGCGCCCACAATTTTGGAATTGATGGGTCTTGAAAAACCTGTACAGATGACAGGCCGGTCACTCATCGTCACCCCATAAGGGCACCATATAGGAGGTAAGGCATATCAAACGTTTGGAGATCACCGGCGTTAAAGGCCGGGAGATTCTGGACTCCCGCGGCAACCCCACCGTTGAGGCGGAGGTAACGCTGGCTGACGGCACCGTTGGCCGGGCGGCCGTCCCATCGGGCGCGTCAACCGGGATTTTCGAAGCCTGCGAGCTGCGCGACGGCGATACAGGCCGCTATCATGGCAAGGGCGTCTTAAAGGCCGTTTTAAACATCAACACGGAAATCGACGCGGCCCTCCGCGGGCAGGACGCCTTACAGCAGACGGCCATCGACCGGCTGCTGATTGATCTGGATGCCACGCCCAACAAGCAGCGCCTCGGCGCCAACGCCATTCTGGGCGTCTCGCTCGCCTGCGCAAAGGCGGCCGCCCAGTCCCTCCGCCTGCCCCTCTTCCGCTATCTTGGCGGTGCGGACGCGCGATGCCTTCCGGTGCCGATGATGAACGTTTTAAACGGCGGCGCACACGCGACGAACAGCGTTGACATTCAAGAATTTATGATTGTACCCGTTTCGGCCCCCACCTTCCGCGAGGGGCTGCGGATGTGCGCAGAGGTTTTTCACACGCTCCGCAAAGTCGTCCCGTCTTCCGGTGTCGGCGACGAGGGCGGCTATGCGCCCGACCTTAAGGCCGACGAGGATGCGCTCGGCGCTTTGATGACGGCTATCGAGCGTGCCGGATACAAGCCCGGCGAGGATTTCTATATCGCCATGGACCCTGCCGTCTCCGATTGGTTTAACGAAAAGGACGGCCTGTATCACCTGCCCAAGCGCGGCACCGTGATGACGCGCGCGGACATGGTTTCCATGTGGGCTGATTTTGCCGCGCGGTACCCCATTGTTTCAATTGAAGACGGGATGGCCGAGGAGGATTGGGAGGGCTGGAAAATGATGACCGACGCCCTTGGAAAGAAGCTTCAGCTCGTTGGTGACGACCTTTTTGTCACAAACACGTCGCGACTTTTAAAGGGCATCGAAAAGGGCGTGACGAATGCCATTCTCATCAAGCTCAATCAAATCGGGACGCTGACGGAGACGTTTGAGGCTGTGCAAACGGCGCAGAGAGCGGGCTTTCGCGCCGTTGTCTCCCACCGCTCCGGCGAGACGGAGGACACGACCATCGCCGACTTTTGCGTTGCCGTTTCCGCCGGTCAAATCAAAACAGGCGCGCCGAGCCGGACGGACAGGGTTTGCAAATATAACCAGCTCCTGCGCATTGAGGAAGCGCTCGGACAAGCGGCATATTATCCCGGAAAAAAAGCGTTTGCCTCTCTTTAAGATAGATGAATCAGCACACACCGCCGGTTTGCCGACAAAGGCAGGCCCGGCGGTTTGTTTTTAAGGCAAATTCGGCGGTGCGGCATTGAATTATTGCAGCACAGCGTGTATAATGCAGCTATCATTTTTTATGGAGGTAGGACAATCGATGAAAGTGACAAAAATCCTGGCAGTCATTCTGGCGCTCGGCACGCTTTTCACACTCGCAGCCTGCGGCACCGGTAAAACGGCGCAGACGAACGCAGGCGTCAAGCTCAAGGTTTTAGATACGGCTTATGTTTCGGAGGATTACGCCATCTGCGTTGCCAAGGAGAACACCGACCTGCTCTTTAAGATCAACACGGCGCTCGGCGAGCTGATTGACAACGGCACAGTGAAAAAAATCGTGGATAATTATATCAGCAACGTTCCCGACAACCTGACCTTCCAGCAGAACACCGACGGCATGCCTGTTTTGAAAATGGCGACAAACGCCACCTTCCCGCCGTATGAGTTTGTGCAGGACAACAAAATCGTCGGTATCGACGCCGATATCGCCGCCGCCATCGCCGACAAGCTCGGTATGAAGCTCGTGATTCAGGATATGGAATTTGATTCGATCATCTCGTCTGTTGCCACCGGCAAGTCCGACATCGGCATGGCCGGTTTGACCGTGACGCCCGACCGTGAGGAAAGCGTCGCGTTCTCCCTTTCATACGCCACGGGCGTCCAGTCCATCATCGTCCCTGAAAACTCCCCCATTACGTCCGTTGACGCCCTCGCGGCTGACGGCGCGACATATACCATCGGCGTTCAGCAGAACACGACGGGTGACCTCTACGCCACCGATCAATTCGGTGCCGAGCGCGTGCGCCAGTATAACAGCGGCGCTGATGCCGTTTCTGCCCTCGTCACCGGCAAAATCGACTGCGTCATCATCGACAACGAGCCTGCCAAGGCCTTTGTTGCGGCTAATAATAAATAATTGACGTCATGGAGCGGAATAGGGACGGTGAACCGTGCCCTATTCCGCTCCATTTCTAAGGAGGACGAGGCTTTGTCCGCTTGGCTTGACAGCGTGAAGGCAGACTTTTACTTAAACTTCATCAAGGAAAACAGATGGCAGCTGATGGCTAAAGGCCTTGTCGCCACATTGGAAATCACATTCGGCGCGCTACTTTTGGGGATTGTGATCGGCATTGTGATCTCGATCATCCGCGCCACGCACGACAAGACGATTGAGACAATGCGCCCCGGCCTTGGCAGAGCGGCACTCAAATTGTTCAACGCCGTCAGTAAAATTTATCTGACGCTCTTTCGCGGGACGCCCGTTGTCGTTCAACTGCTGATTTTCTATTTCATAATTTTTTCGGCATCCGACAATGGTGTTATGATCGCTATTTTGACATTCGGCATTAATTCCGGCGCCTACGTTGCGGAGATTTTCCGCAGCGGCATCATGTCTATTGACCGCGGCCAGATGGAGGCCGGGCGCAGCCTCGGCTTTAACTACGTTCAGACGATGTGGCACATCATCATTCCGCAGGCCTTTAAAAATGTTTTGCCGCCGCTGGCCAGCGAATTTATCACGCTGCTGAAAGAAACGTCGGTTGCCGGTTATATCGCCATCCGAGATATTACCAAAGCCGCCATCACCATCCGCGGCGCGACGTATTCTCCGTTCATGCCGCTTATTGCCCTGGCGCTAGTCTACCTCATCCTTGTTATGTTCTTTACATGGCTTGTCGGCATTCTGGAAAGGAGGCTTCGCAGCAGTGATCACTGAACCGATCATCAAGGTTGAAGGCCTTCAGAAATACTACAAGGGCGGGGACATCAAAGCCCTTGACGGCATCAGCGCCGAGGTCAGGCGCGGTGAGGTCGTCGTCGTCATCGGCCCGTCCGGCAGCGGCAAATCGACCTTTTTGCGCTGCCTAAACCTTTTGGAGGTGCCAACAGGCGGTACGATTTTCTTTGAGGGTACCGACATCACCGATCATAAAACGGATATCAACCGCCACCGCCGGAAAATGGGGATGGTGTTTCAGCATTTTAATCTTTTCCCGCATATGACCGTTTTAAAAAACATGACGCTCGCGCCGATTTCACTGCTGAAAAAACCAAAGGCTGAAGCGGACGCACAGGCGCTGGCGCTTTTGCGCCGCGTCGGGCTGGAGGACAGGGCTCTGGCTTATCCCGATCAGCTCTCCGGCGGTCAGAAGCAGCGCATTGCCATTGTCCGCGCCTTGTGCATGGATCCCGACGTTATGCTGTTTGACGAGCCGACGAGCGCCTTAGACCCCGAAATGGTTGGCGAGGTGCTCGACGTGATGAAGGGCTTAGCGCGCGAGGGGATGACCATGGTCGTCGTCACGCATGAGATGGGTTTTGCCCGTGAAGTCTCATCACGTGTTATTTTTATGGACGGCGGTAAAATTGTTGAGGAGAATACGCCGGAGGTTCTCTTCAGCAACCCGGAAAGCGACCGCCTGAAGGCTTTTCTGGCAAAGGTCCTATAAGAGCAAGACAAATTAAAAAGCCCGGCCGTCGCGTGATGATGCGGCGGCCGGGCTTTTTTGCGTCGTCTTATTTGTAGGGTACGGCGCTGTCCGGGTCAACAGGGAGAAGGTCGCCCTTGTTATACAGGAAATGGCCGGACTCATACGGCCCACCATTAATTGTGACGGCAACCTTGTCAGTTTGGAAGTAGCTGCCGACGGTGTCGGCTACGCTGGCAAGGATGAGCCCCTCAAGCGTTGAACCGGCGTTCATCCCGGTTATAAATGTTTTGGAAAAGTCAATCGTGGCGACGCCGGTTGCCGGGTCAAACGTCAGGCTTTTAATGGCGGCATCTGCGGACATGACGGGCGTGAGACTGCTGCCGGTTGGGACGTGCTTAAATTCGTCCTCAAGCTTGGTTTTGATATCATCTCCCGTCTGCAGCGCGATGCTTTTATCGACATACTTGACCTTTTCACCTGCAAAATCAGGATAATAAACACGCAGGCTGACTGTCAGCGGGCTGCCCGTTTCAACCGACTTCAAAGCGCTCGTAATGGGGTTTGCGGGGTCACTGTTTGTAATGAATTCACGTTTAATCAGGCCGATATCACGGGCGTAATACTCTTTGACGGTCGTATCGGCGCTCTTTGTCGTCACTTCGACGGCTTTGAACGTGCCATACGGCACCGTGACGGATAGATCCGTTGCCGTTATAGCGCGCGTATCCCCGTCCGGCAGTGTCCAGGACGTGCCGGGGGCAATTGGCTCCATCAGCACCGTTTCATCCATCTCCCGCTTATCGGTATAGTCGTAGCGGTAGTACGTCTCACCCTGCGAGAAAACTTTCTTCAAAGCGCCGTCATCAATAAGATAGACGGCGACGGACTCTGTCCCGCCATTATTCGTCCGAACCTGATAGGCGCCGTTATTGACGTAATCAACCCACGATTCAAAGCCCGCGTATTCGTTGCCCGTCCCTTCATATGTCATATGAACGTTTGATGTGAAAGGAAAATAGTCTTTAACCGTTGCGTCTGATGTTGAGGGTGAAGGCGAGGCTGTTCCGGTCGGCGTAGGCTCACCCTTTTTGCCGAAGGGCAGGCAGCCGGCCGCTGTGATGACAAGTACCATAATGAGGAGCGCTGCTGCAATTTTTTTCATCATAATCCTCCGTTTTGTTGATATTCATCCATGAATTTACTGTCTAATTTATACAGGATGAGTTTTTGCATTTTTGAGGCAAAATAACACCAAACTTCAAACAACGAGGGGACATATGGAAAAGAAACGAAAAGGTATATCCGCCGGGCATCTGACGATGCTGGCGCTTGGAACGGTCATCGGGGGATCGTTCTTTTTAGGGTCTTCTGTCGCCATCAACGCCGCAGGCCCGTCAATTATTCTGTCATATATATTCGGCGGAGTACTCGTCTATTACATTCTCTATGCTTTGTCGGAGATGACGGTTGCCTACCCGGATTACGGCGGCTTTAAAACATTTGCTACCAAAGCCTTTGGCGAGCGGACAGGCTTTGTCGTCGGCTGGATTTATTGGACGGGTATGGCCCTTGGCATGTCCAGCGAAGCAACAGCCGCCGCCATTTTGCTGCGCCAGTGGGTACCGAGCCTGCCGATTTCCCTGCTGGGCGGCGGGATCATTGTGCTTGTCACACTCGTCAATTTGATTGGGGCGGTGCGCCTGTCGAAGCTCGAGAGCGGGTTTGCCGGGATTAAGGTCGCGGCTGTCGCCGTGTTTATTTTGATGGCACTGCTCCTCGTTACCGGCGTTCTTTTCGGCAGGCCAGCTGTCGGGATTGGGGCCGTTGCGCACGAGCCGTTTGCCCCCGGGGGGCTCGGCGGCCTTTTGGGCAGCATGCTGATCGTCATGTTTTCTTACAGCGGCTTTGAGGTTATTGCCCTTGCCGGAGGCGATGTCTCAGACATTCACAAAACAATCCCGCGGGCAATCCGGTATACGGTTTTAAGCCTTGTGAGCCTCTTTATCCTGTATATCGCCTTTCTCCTGCCGCTCATCCCGACGGCGCAGCTGAACGAAAATACAAGCGCCATCGTGCAGTCGCTCAGCAGCCACGGCATCGGCTGGGTCGGCAGCGTCATCACTGCCGTCGTCATTTCAGCCATTATCTCAACAATGATGGCCACTATTTACGGCCTTGGGCGGATGATGCGCTCACTCACCGATGACGGGCACGCCCCGCACTGGCTGAAGGATCAGACGCCTGTACCGTTTCGCGGCATCCTCGCGACCGGAGTTGGAATGCTTTTGGCTTTGGGTTTGGGTCTGTTGTTCCCGCGCGTTTATCTCTTCCTTTTGAGTTCCGGCGGGTTTGCCATCCTGTTCGTCTACGCGGCAATCATGGCCTCCCACCTGCGCTTGCGTCGCCGATTCGGCTGCCCACCGGACGGCAGATGCCAGCTGCGCGGTTTTCCCTTCACGTCCGGCTTTGTTCTGGCGGCGCTTATCATCGCCATCCTCTGCATGCCGTTTGTCAAAGGACAAAGCGATGGACTCATCGTCGGCCTTCTTCTCGTCGTCTTCTTCGAGGCGTGTTATTCGTTTTTGAAATTTTACCGCCGCCACAGCCGCTACAGAGTCATCGTCCCGCCTTTTCGGAAAACAGGGCTCTCGGCTGAGTTTTCTGAAGAGCTTACCGAAATGGACAAAAAAGACGGCGGCGATAAGGAATAGGTTACCGGCCGAGCGCCCGGGCGACCTTCATCATGACGGCACATTCGATGCGTTTTTTAAAAAGGCGGCAGCCTTCCTCGTAAACGCCTTCAATCGACCCGGACGCATGATAGGCGTTGGCCGCGCAGCCGCCGGAGCAGTAAAGCCGCGCCCAGCAAGTTTGGCACGCCTCGCGCGTATAGGCGTTGCAGCGCGCAAAGGCTTCGCGCTTTTGGTCATTTTCGACACCGCGCCAAATGTCGCCCAAAACGTAGTCCTTTTCGCCGACAAACTGGTGGCAGGGGTAAAGCGTGCCTTCCGGCGTGACGGCGGCGTATTCCGTTCCAGCACCGCAGCCGGAAATGCGCTTATATATGCACGGCCCGCCGTTTAAGTCCAGAAGGAAATGATAAAACGTGAAGCCGCGGCCTTCTTGATCCCGCCGGAGCATCTCGCACGCGAGCGCCTCGTATTGCTCGAAAAGCACGGGCATATCGTCCTCCGTCAGGGCTGCGGCGTCCCCCCGCTTTGAGACGACAGGCTCCATGGACAGTTCCGAAAAACCGAGTTCCGCCATGTGCAGAATATCTTCCGTGAAATCTGTATTGTCATGCGTGAACGTGCCACGGATATAGTAATTTTTGTTGCCGCGCTCTTTGACGAAGCGCTGAAATTTCGGCACAACGGTGTCATAGCTGCCGCCCCCGTCCGGGCTCTTGCGGAAGCGGTCGTGCGTCTCTTTTCGGCCGTCTAGGCTTAAAACAACGTTGTGCATCTCCCTGTTGCAAAAATCGATGACATCGTCGTCAATCAAAACACCGTTTGTCGTCAGCGTAAAGCGAAAGTTTTTCCCCGCGACTTGTTCAAGGCTGCGGGCGTAGGCGACAATTTGCTTGACGACGTCCCAGTTTAAAAGCGGCTCGCCGCCGAAGAAGTCAACCTCCAGATTCCGCCGCGTCCCCGACTGTTCCACCAGAAAGTCGATCGCCCGTTTGCCGACGTTAAAATCCATGAGCGCACTTGCGCCGTGATAGCGCCCCGCTCCGGCGAAGCAGTAGGCACAGGCGAGGTTGCATGTGTGCGATACGTGCAGGCACAAAGCTTTGATAACACTTTTTTTCGTTGTCAGGTTTTCGGCAAGTGCCTTGTATGTATCCGGCGAAAAAAGCTTGCCCGCGTTTTTAAGCGCGTCGACAGCTGACAGCGCCTCCAAAACATCTGCCTTTGTCGTGTCTCCCGCGTATTTGTCACACAACGTGCTGACGAGGTCTTCCCTATTTGCTGTTTCATACAGGCCGATGATGTCATAGACGAGCGCGTCGACAACGTGGACGGCACCGCTGTATACGTCGATAACGATATGATAGCCGTTGAGCTGAAATTGATGTACCATTTGAACTCCGTTAATTTTATCTGATAAAAACGCAATGCCGTTTATCTCCGAAAGGCGAAAAACGGCAGCATTTTTGTTTATGGACGCGTTTAGTTCCTGTCGCTGTTCTCACACGGCTGATTGGCAACGCCGCAGGAGGTTTTACAGGCCGACTGGCAAGACGTCTGGCACTCGCCGCAACCGCCGCTCACGGCGCTTTCAACGAGGTCACGCGTTTCAATGGTGATAATTCTTTCCATGATACATTCTCCCCACTAAGATTTTCTTTAAATACCATATCATTTTTTCCCCATCCTGTCAACGGCGAGGTCAAAAAGGAGGCCCCGCCTCAAAGGCAGGGCCAAGTGAAGATAACATCCTTGATTTGCTGATACAATCATATCAGATTCGACGTTTTCCGTCAAAGGCAAGTGCTGGGAATCTCAAGGCAGCAGAGGCGTTCCGGCGCGCCGCCGCGCGTGCTTTTTATGCTGACGCCGCTTTTAAGAAGATATTGGAGCCGACGGACAGCGTCTATACGAATCTTCTCCCCGGGGGCAAGAATCGGAACACCCGGCGGGTACGCCCAGACGTACTCGAGGCAAACCGTCCCGGCAGCGGCTTCGAGTGGGATATTAGCGCCTGTTTTGTCCTCAGCCTCGCGGGTGGACAGGACGCGCTCTGGCAGTGTGAACGCGGCGATGTCGGCAATTGGCGCCTGCTCTGTTTTAAGCTCGCCGTCGATCTCCAAAAGCGCTCTTGCGAAGGTCTCAAATGTCTCATGGCTGTCGCAGACGCTCGTCATGGCGAGCACACCGCCGGGATATGCCATCTCCAGTTCGATGCGATACTTGTCACGCAGGATTGCAAAAAGCGCCGGGCCGGTGAGCGCCGTTTCGCGCGTGGACACAACGATTTTGCCTGGGTCAAACGCGAAAAAGGCGGGGTGTGCTGAGAGCGCGTCGCGCCCGTGACAGACGACGGCGAGCTTTTTTAAATCTTTGACCGCCGCGTCAAACGCCCGGAGATTGGCGGCATAAGCTTCAAAAAGCGCTTGTCGCTGCGCTGCCGTCTCCCGGATACTAAAGTCAATGGAGGACAGCAGGACATACGACGGGCTCGACGTCTGAAAGACGGCGAGGGCGCGCCGGAGCCGCTGCGTGTCAACGCGCGTACCGGTGCGGCACAAAAGCGCGCACTGTGTTAAGGCCGGGAGCGTCTTGTGCAGGCTCATCACAACGAGGTCGGCCCCAGCTGCCACGGCGTTATCGGGAAACGCCTCGTGAAAGCCGAGATGCGCGCCGTGGGCCGCGTCAACAAGCACGGGGACAAAATGGCGATGCGCCGTTTCGACAATTGCCGGAAGGTCACTGACGACGCCCTCATACGTCGGTGACGTGACGATGACGAGCGATGCCGAGGGGTTTTGTTGAAGGGCTTTTTCAACCTGTTCCGGCCGGATGCTGCCGAAGAGGCCTGTCGCGCCGTCCGTCTCCGGCAGGAGAAAGACGGGGCTTATATCGTTTAAATCAAGGGCGTTATAAACAGACTGATGGCAGTTGCGCGCCATTATCACCGTGTCGCCAGCCCGGACGGCAGCGCGCACGGCAGCAAGAATGCCGCCGGTCGCGCCGTTGACGAGCAATAACGCCTCGTCAGTGCCGTAGAGCGCGGCGGCTGTGTCGGCCGTGTCTTTTAAGACGCCGGTCATATCCTGCAAATTGTCAAAGCCGGTGATTTCCGTGATGTCAAGGCTATACGGCAGTTTATCACCCAGCAGCTTCGTGTTTCTTTTGTGGCCCGGCATATGCAGCGGCACTGCGCCGTTTTTGTGATATTCGGAAAGCAACTCGTAGAGCATTTGGCACCTCCCCCGGCAAATGCAGAATATGTTATTGCGGCTGGATTGTCAATCCATATTCGGAACACGGGCGGATATGGATTCCGCCACGACAGCCAGTCACACCGTCAGCCATTTTTTCTGGGCGCTTTGCCAGCGGGCGTATAACAGCTTGGCAATCAACGATCTGGGGACGAGCGCGCCGACGAAACGGAAAAGCGTGTTGACGGACCCCGGAATATAGAGTGAAGCGCCCTTCAAAACGCGCGTTAGCGTCCGGCGCGTGATCTTTTCAAGCGCGTTTGTCGTCACACCGCCCCAGAACCCCTGCGCCGCGATACCGGAAAGCGCCGCGTCCGTCGTCATCAGGCCGCCGGGACACAGCGTCAGTACCCGGACGCCGTACGGGCGCAGCTCCTGCCCGAGCGCCGTGGCAAAGTCACGCAGAAACGTTTTTGACGCGGCGTAAGTCGCTTTGAGCGGCATGGGGTAAAAGGCGGCGAGGCTTGAGACGAAAACGATGTAAAAAGGCTTTGCCGATACGCGGCTGTCGAGCGCGCGGCGGGTGACGCCCAGCGTCGCCTCCACGTTGAGGCGGACAATCTGCAAAAGCTCTTCGGCCTGCCGCTCGTAAAAGCCGCCTTCAAAGTCGATGCCCGCCACGTTTAAAAGCATGTCTGGTTTTGCTCCTTCTGCCTCGGCAGCGCGGAAGAGCGCCTCAACATCTCCTGCGCGCGTCAAGTCGCATTGATGCGTTAAAACGCGGACGGGGTAACGGCTTTGAATGCCGTGCGCGATCAGCGCCAATCCGTCGCCGCTCAAATCCGTCAAGAAAAGGTCAAAGCCTCTTTCAGCGCAGGCATTGGCAAACGCCCGGCCAAGGCCGCCCGCGGCCCCCGTGATCAAAACTGTCATGACGCCGTCACCCCGAATCGGATGCCGAGGAGCCTGTCACTGACCACAAAGAGCTGCTCGGCGTTTTGCCGGGTTACTTCACGGCTTATCCTCGCCAGGCCGTTCAGGCCGTGGCAGAGGCCTTCCGGCGCGGGCTCTGCGGTCATAAGCCGCTTATAAATTGACGCGGGGACGGACGGGTCGACGCCGCGCTTTTTCCGTTGCGTCCACACTAAGCCGACGAGACCGCCCGTGTTTTTATTGCCGATATCCGTTTTCACAAGGCCGGGGTCGACGCCGTAAGCGTGGAGGCCTTTGTCAGCGTAGCGCTCCATAAGACCGCGGGCAAAAAGCATGTTGCAGAGCTTTGACTGCTTGTAAGCCATAAGCGGGCTGTAGCGCTTTTCAAACATCAGGTCCTTCCAGCGCATGCGCATGAGCCTGTGTGAGGCGCTTGACGAGATGATGACACGCCCCTGTGCTTCGAGCAGGTTGGCAAGCAGCTCATGCGTCAGAAGATACCCCGACAGGTGATTGAGTGCAAACTGGTGCTCGTACCCCTCCGGCGTCGTCATGAAAAATCGGCGGACGCACCCGGCGTTGTTAATAAGCGCGTCGAGTCTGCCTGCGCTGTTTTCCTGAAGGTCTGCGCGGATTTTCTGTGCGAGGGCGCGAATATCAGATAGGTGTAGCAGGTCCCCCGCGTAAAACGTGACGCGCGCGCCCGGCACAAGCGCGCACAGCGCTTCTTGCGATGCCCGGCATGTCTCCGCGCTGCGCCCCAGCGCAATGACGCGGCAGTTATCTTGAAGAAGGGTGGCGCAGACGGCAAAACCGATGCCGCTTGTTGCCCCAGTGACGACGACTGTTTTCATTGCCTGCTCCTATACAAACCAGTGCCAGACGTGCCAGAACTCAATGGCCCCGGCGCTGATGGCAAGGACGACATAACTGACGGCGAAGAAAACAACGAATATGAGCAGTGCCAAAAGGCCGACGATACGCAGCTGGCGGCGTGCTGTATCCTTCATGACGGGGTGCATGGCGTATGGCGGGTACTTCCCGTCCGTCATGACGTTTTTATGCCATCTCCTATACGCCCGCGCCATCTGACGTGTCAGCGCGGTGAACCAGACGGTGGCGACGGCGAACAAAACGCCCAGCGCAATGAGATCGATACCGAGGAGTGCGCCACCGGCATACGGCATGACCGGCAGCAGCACGAACGCCGGTAAGAGCGGCCTTAAAATGAGGCAAAGGCCGACAAGCCATGACGATACGGCAGACAAGGCCAAGACAAGCACCCAGGAAAACAGCAAAGCGAAAAACGACGCGACAAAAATATCGGCGAAAAAGAGCCCGACTCCGGCAAAAATTTTATTTGATTTTATCACTTCTTTGGCGGCATCGGAAAGCGCAAACTGCGCGGCAATCTCCGGCGGTGCGCCGAGCTTCTTGGCGATTTCCTCCTCTGTATACCCGTCCGCCATTTTGCGGTCAAAATGCTCCTTGTATTCGGCTAAAATCTCGTCTATATCCGAAACGTTGTTTGCTTTCAGCAGATTTTTCAGTTCATTTAAATATTCCTGCATTGTCATTTTTCATCTCCCCCTTTCAAGAGCTTCTCAATTGATGCGGCAAACGCCTGCCACTCGGCTTTTTGCGTTAAAAATTCGTCCCGCCCCGTTTTCGTCAGTGAATAGTATTTGCGCGGCGGGCCGCCGCTTTCTTCAGACAGGTACGTCGTCACAAAGCCGTCGCTCTTGAGCTTTCTCAAAATCGGGTAGACGGTGCCGTCGGCGATCTCTATATGCTGCGAGAGATACTCTGACACGTCGTACCCGTAACAGTCCTTTTGATAGAGCAGCGACAGAACACAGAGCTCCAGAACGCCTTTTTTGTATTGGCTGTTCATCGTTTTCCCCCTTTGACGCGTTTGATGCGTCATCATCTACTATTAGTTATAATATAGTAGTTATAAATTGTCAATAGTGAATTTATTTTTGTGTCAAAAACTGCATGGCATAGGAAAAACCGATCCCGCCATAATACATTTAAGGACAAAAACGGTTTTTAGCGCGGGCGTGTTGTTTTAAAGCGCCTCCCGCGCGGAGAGGAGCACACGATGGAAGACAGAACGCTCAAAGGCTATCCCGTCTATACGGAGGATGAACTCGGCGCGATTGCGCAGGTCGCGTCCGGCAGTGACTGCACCGGTCTCGAGCCGACGCCGCCGATGTCTATTGGAGAGGCTGTGTCGTATTCATCTCTTGAAAACATCCCGCAGGTGACAAATAAAGTCGACAACGGCTTTCAACACATCCACCCGGAACACAAAAAAAATCATAAATAAGTGAGCACATAATTTTTGGTTTTCATGTTCCGAAAGCTTGACAAGCGGGTGCTGCTTCAGTACAATGACGTGTAAATATATGTAATTTAATAATTTCATAGAGAGCCTAAGAGCCTTTTAACTGTTTGGGGAAACCCGTACAGCTAAAAGGCTCTTTAATTTCAGGTAAGATGAAGAAATGAGGATTTAATATGGCCAATCAAAGCGGTTTAAACAGACGGCGGAACGCGCGTATGGGAAAAAAGGAGAACAAGAAGCCGGAGAATTTTTTTGAAAAGCTGATGACAGGAAAGCAGCCGTCATCTAAGCCACAATCAGAAAACGACCGTATCGCCGACGAAGGCGTTTGGGAATGGCTAAAATCAGACCATGAGGAAAAAGCACCCCATTTACTCAGTAAATGGCCTGAGACGGAACACGAGCTTTTGGAGGCCTCGCCGAAACGGCAATCGCCTTTCAGAGTTCCGCTTGCAGATGTCGAAACAGTGGGATATAATGGGATTAAGATGCCGGGGATTACCAATTTGGCACATGTCCTGTCGTCGCCGGACAATATCATTGGGAAACTGACGATTGATTCGACGCCGAATCTCAAACCGCTCGCCTCGGAAAATTCGGGAATAATCGGCGTCTCTGGCGGCTGCGTCACGGGTGGTGGCGGCGGAGGAGGCGGCAGCAGCTCATGGGGTGATGATTCAGGAAACAAACCGGATGACAATAATGCTATCGATGGGAGCTATGCCGCGAATTATCAAGGGGATATTGAAATTGAAAATCTTACTTTTGATTATAATTGGGCGGGGAAATATATTACTGATGAGTTTAAATCAAAAGTTCTTGAAGTAAGTGATAATCTTGAAATAAATCCAGATGATTTAATGGCAGTAATGGCTTTTGAATCAGCAGGGATAAACCCGACTGCACAAAACAAACAAAGCGGAGCGACAGGCATTATTCAATTTATGCCAAGTACTGCAAAAAGTTTGGGGACGAGTACGGAAGAATTGGTGGGTATGTCGGCAATTGAGCAGCTGGATTATGTATATAAGTATTTTAAACCTTACAAAGGAAAAATCCATAGCATAGAAGATGCATATATGGCGGTTTTCATGCCTGTTGCTGTAGGAAAACCAAACGATTTTATTCTCGGAAAAAAAGACTCAAAAGAATTTCTTGTTAAAGGTTTATCATACGGTAGCGTTTATGCACAGAACTCTGGCTTAGATATTAATAAGGACGGCATTATTACAAAAGAAGAAGCAGCACAAAGGATAACCGACAAAAGAAATAGTTATGGTAAAAAATAAATATAGAGGGAAATAAATGAAAAAATACAGAATAATCCTAATACTAATTTATTTGATTTGCTTAGTCCTCTGCGCCTGTTCTGGATTGACGTCGCCCGCTCAACCGGCTGCACTTTCAAACAGTGCTAATCCTGTAAGTCCTGACGCGGATTTAAATTCTTGGGTCGGAGATTACTCCTTTTCTGAACACAGCGATCCTGATGAAAACATGTTTTATAGTATAACGATCTTTCAAAAAAATCATCAGTATTTTGCCGATATATTTATAGACGGTTTCCAGACGATGATTAGAATGCAAGCGACTGTTTCTGGAGACGCGCAAGCAATAAATCTGACTTTTGACAAATACTTGCCAGACAATTTAGATGAACCGTATCAACAAGGCGATCTGCTGCTGACCCTTGAAAAGAATAATGACGTTATTGTGACGTATTGGGAAAAGCTGCAGCCAATGCTGCCTCAAAACACAGAAAACGGAAACGTATACTTTACCAAATAACAGTTATAAGGAACACCTCGCCGAAGCGAGGTGTTCCTTTCGAAGTCATATTATTTACACGGTCAGTTATCGAGCCGCTTCAAACGGACGAAGCCGCCGCCGCGGCGCGTCGTCTCCAGCCAGTTTTTGAGGTTAACATGGAATAGCCGCCCTTCGTCGGCGATGTCGGCTTCCAGGCGCAACGCGTCTTCATCCCAGCTCAGAGACAGGAGCGTCACCCAATGCCACGTGTCAACGAACGGCTCCGTGCCCTTGTCGAGGCTTAAAAAGGCGACCGGCATATCGTCGTTCAGCGCGCGGGCAATAAAGTCCGCCACCGCCCCAAGACCCGGTCTTGCCGCTTTTCTTGCCTGGATATCGCAGCTCTCCAGTGTAAAAGGGAGGCCTTTGGCATCCAGATAGGCACGTGCGCCCTTCATAAAGGCCGCCGTCGTCGGAATGCCCTGAATACCGGGTGTCACATACTGCCAAACCGCTTCCATCAGCGTAACGAAATCAGCTTTGGCGATCGGGTCAGGCTCGCCTGAAAGCCCGCTTTGATTTCGGTTTACATAATTTATTATTCCGGCAAATACTGTTGGTCCGCAGCCCGCCAGGCGCTTGAACCCCGTTAGGTACCAAGCCTGCCGACCGCCACAGCAGGGCGTTCCGCCGTCATGGATTTCGAACAGCTTCATATTTTTGATGGATACTGTTTTCATAACCACTCCGTCATTTGAGCGTGACGATGTATTTTTCTAAGAGGGCGCAGGGGTGGTAGGAGAGCTTCGATGTGCGCAAGCCCTCAATACCGTCGTCCTCTTCCCTGTTGATATAGGCAATGCCGTTACCGGCAAACGCTTTGGCAAACTGGTTGACGACCATGGGATATGACCCGGCATATGCCGTCAGTGATTTCTCGACGTGGACAAAAAGCGTATCGCCAACGATTTCGCCGAGTGACGCACCAATAATCTTTCCGCCCGCTGTTAAATAGCCGCCGAAAAGCTTGTAGACATCGAGATTGTCCAAAACTTCAAGTGCTTTGCGGTTGCCCTCCTCGTACGTCTCCGAGTTACGATGGTGCTCTTGCGCATACATTTCGAAAAATGCCCGGACTTCCTTCAGATTGGCAGAATTGATAATCTCAAACGACCAGTCCGGGTTTTCGCGCTGGAAGCGGTTGATGTGGTTGCGCTGGCCGCTGTAGCGCCGTCCGGGGAGGCTTTTGATATCCTCGCTTTGATACAGGTAGTCAAACCAGTTTCTGTTCGTTGTGATTTCGGCGTCCGGGTATGACAATTTAACCTGCTCAAGCCGATGTTCGGAGACAACGCATAGGCGCGGTTTGACGCCGGTTTGACGGCAGTAATCAACAATCCTGTCATAATCCTCTTTATTAGGGCACGGTTCGCCGCGCGGCGGTGTAAACGCCGTCTCTCCCGTCAGATACTTGACCTTGAGATACAAAAGCCCCTCTTCAATGGCGAACTCTGTTTTAAATGTATCCCGCCACATAAACGACCCGCCGATTGTACAGTCACAAATACGGCATTTGTTTTTTTCAAGATACGGGCGGAGCTGCGTGATATGCTCCAGTTTTAATGCTTGAAATTCCAAAAATTTCTCCTCGCTATTTCGTCCAGTTCAGTGCGTCTTTATTTTTTATGAAGTATTCTATCCCGGAATACAGTGTCGCCAGTACAATAACGGCAACACAAGCCGTCACGAGAAGGGCTGGGATCGGCAGGAGCATCAGAAGAATGCACACCATCGTCGACGCCGTTTTAATCTTCCCCGATAAACCGGCCGCGATGACGCGGCCACGGTCGACAGCGATGAGCCGCAGCGCCGTGACGGCAAACTCCCGGATGACGACGATCAAAACGGCCCACGCGGGCATGAGGCCCTGCTGGGTAAACCACAAAAGCGCTGCAAAAACAAGCGCCTTATCGGCCAGTGGGTCCATAAACTTGCCGAAGTCGGTGATCTGGCCACGTGACCGGGCAATATGCCCGTCGGCAAAGTCGGTCAGGCTTGCTACGGCGAAGATGGCCAACGCAACGTACCGGCTGTCCGGAAAATCCAGATATAAAACGAGCAGGAATATGGGGATCAGAATAATTCGAAACAACGTCAGTTTATTGGCTAGATTCATTTTTATGCATCCCCTCGGTTTATTTGCTCACCGGACGGCTCACCGTCCCGCGTGCCGGTAATATGCACGGTGACCATGTCACCCGGTTTGACGGCGTGGCCGGTAAAATGGATATAGCCGTCAATTTCCGGTGACTCGGCCCAACTGCGTCCGATAAACAGCCCATCCTCCACGCCCTCCGCGAGAATCGTTACCGTTGTGCCGAGGCGGCTGTTATTAAACGCGTCCATGACATCGCTTTGCAGCGCCATGACAGCCTCGGCCCGTTTGGCGGCTGTCTCGGCGTCCGGGCGGTCCATGACGGCAGCGGGCGTTCCCTCCTCCGGTGAATACGTGAAAACACCGGCGCGCTCAATCCGCGCCTCACGCAGGAAGTCCATGAGTTCGAGGAATTCCCGTTCACCCTCGCCGGGCAAGCCGACGATGAGACTCGTGCGCAGAACGACGCCGGGAATCCGGGCGCGCAGCTTCTCAAAAAGAGCGCGGATTTCGTCCCCCGTGCCGCGGCGGCCCATTTTTTTGAGGATTTTATCACTGATATGCTGAATGGGGATATCAAGATACTTGAGGATTTTTTCCTCTTCGGCGATGACGGCGATGAGGTCGTCGTCCATTTCGTCGGGGTAGAGATAATGCAGGCGAATCCAGTTGAGGCCGTCAATCGTGCAGAGCTTTTGGAGAAGCGCTGTAAGGCTTCTTTTCCCGTACAAGTCGAGCCCGTAGCGCGTTGTGTCCTGCGCGACGACGATGAGTTCTTTGACGCCGCCTTTGACGAGCGCTTCGGCTTCCTTGATAACGCTTTCCATCGGGCGGCTTCTGAAGCGGCCGCGGATATCGGGGATGACACAAAAGGCGCAGCGGTTGTCACAGCCCTCGGCAACCTTGAGATACGCCCAGGCGTCCGACGTCGTCACGACGCGCGGAATGTCGGGGTCTGGCCGGTTTTTATCATCAAAACGGGCAAAAACGCGGCCACCGAGCGCCGATGTGACGGCCGTCACGATATCTGATGCGCTGCCGACACCGAGCACGGCGTCAATCTCCGGCAGTTCGGCGAGGATTTCATCCTTGTACCGTTCAGCCAGACAGCCGGTGACGATGATTTTCTGAATGCGGCCTTCTTTTTTGGCTTCGCCGAGTGCGAGTACCGTCTCGATAGCCTCTTTTTTGGCGCTGTCGATAAAGCCGCATGTGTTGACGACAACGGCGTCCACGCCGTCTGTTTCGCCGGTGATATCAAAGCCTGCCTCGCGCAGGAGATAGAGCATCTGCTCGCTGACAACTCTGTTTTTTGGGCAGCCGAGAGAAATGAGCCCGATTTTAGTCTTCATCTGATAAATCCTTAATTTCGCTTAAATATCTGTCGATGGCGGGGCGAATCTCGTCCCAGGTAAAGCCGCGCCGGTATAAAGCGTCTGCGGCTGATTTCAAGGCCTTGCGATCGCCAGTCTTGCCGCGGAGTTTTGCTGTGAGGCGCTGATACACCGCTTCACCCGTATCCGGCATTTGCGCCAGCGCGTCGTCCCACAGCGCCCGGTCAACACCGCGCTTATACAGCTCGTCTTTGACGCGCCCGGCGCCATAACCCTTGGCGGCGTAATGGCGGACCAGCATAGCGGCATAATCCACGTCGTCGATTAGCCCTTGGCGCTCCAGCCAGTCGGCTGTCTCCGACGCTGTCTCGAAATCCTCCCCTTTTCGCTCAAGGCGCTCGGTGATCTCATGGCGAGACATGCTGCGGCTGCCCAGAATATTCAGCGCGCGTTTTTTTGACGCAGATGTTTTGACGGCTTTGACGAGCGCGTCATACTCCCCGTCCGTCAGCGTGCGCCCGCGATAAAGAGAGAAATCCGCAACGTGCGCCGCCGTAACAGTCATTGCCGCGCCGTCATCCAACTCCAGGATGAAGGCGTCCTTCTTTTTTTCACTGATGGACAGCCTGACGATTTCCAACGTCAGCCCTCGAAGTCCTCGGCCGAGACGTCAACAGCGCGCCCGGCCGCCTTGGCGGCGATGCGCTCCTGCGGTGTCATGAGCTTTGCCGCGTCGCGGCGGATTTTCATTTCGAGGTCCTCGGCGACGTCGGGGTTTGACTTCAGATACTCGCGAACGTTGTCACGCCCCTGCAGGCGCGTCTCGCCGACGGTGAACCACGCGCCGCCCTTCTCGATCAGGCCAAGCTTGACGCCGAGGTCGATCAACTCGCCCGTTTTCGAGATGCCCTCGCCATACATGATGTCAAACTCCGCCTCTTTAAACGGCGGCGCGACCTTGTTTTTGACGATTTTCGCCCGTGTCCTGTTACCGACGACCTCGGTGCCGTTTTTAAGCGACTCAATACGCCGAACGTCGATACGGACGCTGGCAAAATACTTGAGGGCGCGGCCGCCGGGCGTTGTCTCCGGGCTGCCGTACATCACGCCGATCTTCTCGCGCAACTGGTTAATGAAGATGACGATACAGTTTGTCTTCGATATAGAGCCCGCGAGCTTCCGGAGCGCCTGGCTCATCAGCCGCGCCACGACGCCGACGCTGGAATCGCCCATTTCACCCTCAATTTCGCTTCTCGGCACAAGCGCCGCAACGGAGTCGACGACGACGACGTCAATAGCGCCGGAGCGAACAAGCGTTTCTGTAATGGCTAGGGCATCCTCGCCGGTGTCCGGCTGGGAGATGAGAAGATTTTCGATATCAACGCCGAGGGCGCGGGCATAGGCCGGCTCCAGGGCGTGCTCGGCATCCACAAACGCAACCTCGCCGCCGTTTTTCTGCGCGGAGGCGATAATGTGCAGAGCAAGCGTTGTTTTGCCGGATGATTCGGGCCCGTATATCTCGATGATGCGCCCCTTTGGGACGCCGCCGATGCCGAGGGCAAGGTCTAATGACAGAGATCCCGTCGGGACAGCCTCTACATTGACGGTGAGATTGTCCCCAAAACGCATGATGGCGCCTTTGCCGTAGCTTTTTTCAATCTGCGAGATGGCCGTTTCCAGTGCCTTCTTCTTGTCGTCGGCCGGCGCGGCCGCTTCTGTTCTCTTTTTATCCGCCATGATAACGCCTCCTATTTCTGTCTTGTCGCGAGGACAACCCTTTCGATGCCGCGCGTATCCCGTATGATCTGAATATGTTTAAAGCCATTTTGCTGTAATATACCGGCGACCTGGGCTGCCTGACCAATGCCGCACTCAAAGGCTAAAAGCCCGCCGCTTTTTAAAACGGTTTTCCATTTAAACGCCACGCTTCTGTAAAAGATAAGCCCGTCTTCACCGCCGTCAAGCGCCGTGAGCGGCTCAAAGTCCTTCACCGACGCGTCCAGCTGCGCGATATCCGCCGCCGGAATATACGGCGGGTTACAGACGATAACGTCGAATTCTCCCAGCAGCAATGGCGGGGCTTCCAGTGCGTTGAGCTCCAGCGTCGTCGTGCTGCGGGTGAGGTTGTTTTTGATGATATTGATGCGGCAGACGCGTAAGGCTTCCGCTGACTTATCCGCCAGTACAGCGCGGCAGAACGGAACGTGTGCTGCAATGGCAAGCCCCACACAGCCGCTGCCGGTACAGAGGTCTAAGACGCGCGTGCCGTCCAGATTTTTCTCAAAGACCTTAATAACCGCCTCGGCCAGCACCTCCGTGTCGGCACGCGGTATGAGAACATGGCGATTGACGGCGATGGGCATACCATAAAACTCCCACTCGCCAAGGATATACGCTACCGGCTCGCCCGATAACCGGCGGGCAATGAGGCCGTCAACCTTCTTCTCAAAATCGTCCGTTGCAATCAGGCCTTTGTCGCGGACAAACTGCTCGCGCGTTTTGCCGGAAACCGCAACGGCAAAAAGCCGTGCCTCCACGTCAAACGCTTCGATACCGGCCGCCTTCAGGCGCCGCCGCGCGGACAGATAGATATCATTATATGTTTTGATCGTAATCCCTCCGTTGGGGGGTTTTGTTTTTGGGGCGCCGGGGGCGGTGCGGGGACAATCCTCAGTCGCCTTTGGCGGCAGCTCTTTGCTATAGGAGCCTTGGAGGCGGGCGAACACAGTTCGCCCCTACGGGAGATGCGATGAGCAATTCCCTCATCAGCCGCCTTTGGCGGCAGCTTCCCCCAGGGGAAGCCTTTTTCGGGGTCATAGGGGTGAAGACCCCATTCCTTAATTGGGCGGGTGGTGGGATTTAAAATTACCAGGCGGCGTCGGCGGCCTTTTCCGGAATGACGAGGCGCAGGGCACGAAGGGCAACCTCCAGCATTTCATCGTCCGGCTCACGCGTTGTCAGGTGCTGCAGGGCTTTGCCGGGAGTTGAAATAATCCGCGTTAGAAAATTGTCATGCCGACCGGCCCATTTGATAAGCTCATAGCTCAGACCGACGACAACCGGTAAAAGTAAAAGGCGCAGCGCCACGCGCATTAGCGGATTTGACCACGTCGCGAGAGAAAAAATCAGAATGCTGACGATCATGACGATAAACATAAAGCTCGTGCCACAGCGGGGGTGCAGGCGCGACTGCGTCCGCGCGTTTTCAACCGTGAGCGGCAGCCCGGTTTCGTAACAGGCGATCGACTTGTGCTCAGCGCCGTGATACTGCCAGACGCGCTGAATATCCTTCATCCCCGAGGTCAGCCACAGGTAACCGATAAAGATGAGGATGCGCAGAACACCCTCGAAGAGGTTCCGAAGGATTGTGCTGTGAAGAACACTGTCAAGAAGCCCGGCCAGTAGCGTCGGCAGCAGGATGAACAGGCCGACCGACATGGCAATGCCGATGACAACGGCTAGCGTGACGATTATTTTTTCAGCCTTTTCACCGCCGAAGTGCTCTTCAATCCACCGGTCAAGTTTTGACGGCTCTTCCTGTTCCTCCTCCGGCATTTGCTCGGCGGCATACATAAGCGCCCGGACACCGGCGACCATCGTGGCGCCGAAATTGACGACGCCCCGAATGAAAGGCCAGCCGACGATGGGGTATTTTTCTTTAAGCAGTTTGAGTTCCTCAACCTTTTCAACGAGACCATCGCGTCCTCTGACGACGATGGCTTGTTTATGCGGCCCGCGCATTAAAACGCCCTCAATCAGCGCCTGCCCGCCGACAGTTGTTTTAAAGGCGGTCTTTTCCTCTTCAGTCATATGGTGCGTTAATTCTCCTTTATGGTAGCTTCCGGCCCTTAAACAGAGCTGCTGACCGGCAGACGGACCGTCACGAGCAATCCACCGCCCTCGGCGTTTTCCAGCGTGAGCGTGCCGCCATGGAAGCGAATAATTTCGTCACAAACGGCAAGGCCGATGCCGCTGCCGCGGTCCTTGGCATTCGAGCCTTTATAAAACTTCATTTTCACGTTGTCCAATTCGTCTGCCGGGACGCCGGGACCAAAATCACGGATACAGATGATGACATAGCTTGTATCCAGGCTGACGGTGACCTCAATGCGCTTGCCCTCTCGGCCATATTTGGCGGCGTTGTCAAAAAGATTGAGGAACACCTGTTTCAGCCGGCTTGGATCGCCGGGGATAAGCGGAATTTCGTCCATATATGGCTCATATATGAGCTCCAGTTCATCCTGCCGCAAGAGCTCACGGTAGGTGAAAATCGAATCCTCCAGCTCGGCGACGATGTCAATGAGCTCAATATTAAGCGTAAAGCGGCCGTCCTCCATGCGTGTGAATTCCAAAAGCTCCTCAACCATTTTTGTCAGCCGCCGGGCTTCCTTTAAGATGATGGCAATACCTTTTTTCGTCTCGCCGTCAAGGTTTTCGTTATAGATAAGCGTCTCACCCCAGCCGGTTATGGCCGTCAGCGGTGTGCGCAGTTCGTGCGATACCGAGGATATAAACTCCGTTTGAATCTTTTCCGACTGCGCGATTTTCAGCGACATCTCGTTGATGGAGTCTACCATTTCGCCGATCTCGTCGTGATAATCTTTATCGATCTGGATACCGTAGCTGCCCTGCGCGATTCGGCCTGTCATCTTGGTAATTTCGGTGACTGGCTCGATGACGGAGCGGATGAACACAAGATTAATAAAGATGACGAGCAGCATAATGACAGCACCGAGCGCGCAAACGGCCAAAACATTAAACAGCACCTGCGCATCAACCGCATCGAGACTTGTAATATAGCGCATAACGCCGACGACCCTGTCGGAATAAATCATGGGTGCCGAGACAGACATCACGCGCTCACCTGTCGACGGCATACGCCCGACCCAAGAGGAAATTTCACGCGATTGAATCGCTTCGGTCACGTCGGGTGTTGAGGAGGAGCCGGCCGAGATGCCGAACGTTGACATCATGACGCGGCCTTCCGCGTCCATGAACTGGAGCTCCAGCCTGTCGGCGTCTTCAAATGACTCGGTGTAACGGTAGGCGCTGTCGTAATATTCACCATATGACTTGGCCACGTAATTGGCGAAAAAGTCGGTGGCTGTTTTGGCTTTCGTTTCAAGGCCTGTCCGAACGGCAGCATAATAATTGGCGGCGATGAAAACTGAAATAGCCGCCGTGACGACGAGAAGCGAAACCAGAATCACCAAAAAGCTGCTTCTGATCCAGCGGCGCTTCAGGCCGCTCGTCGGTATTCTGAAAAACTTTCTCATCGTCATCACCTGCTTTTCGCGCTGCCGTTATATGCTTTTTCTTACAGGCCCCATTTGTATCCGTAGCCCCAGACGGTTGTAATGAAGCTCGGATTCGTCGGGTCATCTTCGATCTTAAGACGCAAACGCCTGATATTGACGTCGGCAATTTTCAGTTCCCCAAAATAGTCCCGACCCCAAACCGTATTCAGAATGTCCTCACGAGAGAGCGCCTTGCCGGGGTTATCCATAAACATTTTCATAATGGCGTATTCCACCTGGGTGAGCTTGATGCGCACGCCGTTTTTTTCAAGCGTCCTGTTGCGGGTATTCAGCCGGAACGGCCCCTGCACGATTTCGCCCGTATCAATCTGCTCCGGGCCGCCCGTGCGGCGGTATAGGGCGTCAATCCTTGCCGTCAGCTCAGCCGGGGAAAAAGGCTTTGTCACATAGTCGTCGGCCCCTGTCATAAGGCCTGTCACCTTGTCCATCTCCTGCGTCCGCGCCGTCAGCATGATGATGCCGATATGCGCGTCGGCTGCCCTGATCTTGCGGCAGACCTCGAACCCGTCCATATCAGGAAGCATGATATCGAGGATGGCAACCTTAATATCGGGATTGGCTTTGAGCTTTTCGAAAGCCTCCGCCCCGGTCCCGGCCTCGACGGCCTCATATCCGGCCCGCTTGAGATTGATGACCACAAAGCTTCTGATGCTTGTCTCATCCTCTAAAACAAGAACTTTTTTCATCGCTACTCCTCCTTACTTTGACGGCGGCCCCATGTTACAGCGCGCCGGTGACCCAGTCCGAGTACAGCAGTTTGAAGTTATCGGTTATCGTTTTTTGGCTGACGGAGAACCCCGCCGGTGACGCAATAATTTCGGCGGCATACACAACGTCTCCATGCTCTGCGAGCTTAAACCGGCCCGCAACAGCCGCACGGTCATTTCTGTTGTCGCCGTAGAGGGCGTATATCTTCAGATAATCGACAGGCGTATCGCTTGCGCCGGAGAGATAAGAGAAAACAATGGTCCGCTCGCCGGAAACGCTGTCCTCCCGGCGGACGGTAATCTTATCGCGCCAGGCATTCGGAAGGATAAGATACCAGCCGTCCGAAAAATTATGATACGTCGTGAAAACATGGCTTTTATCGCCGCTGCTGTCGAAGGCGAGCCAGTCGATCACATAGTAATCCGATTGTTCAGGCGAAGTCAGCCGCCGTGGGGACGGCACCTCAAAAACGCCGTCTTTATTAATGTCGGTACTGTAAACAGTATAGTCCCGCACCGATGTTTCGCTGATACCACTCGTTTTATTGAGGGTAATGTTCGAAAGCGCGCCGTTTTTGAAGGCAAGCACGTCTGTCAGCATCCCGCCGCCGGGCAACTGCCCCTCCGCAAAAACGGCCTGTTTCCCGTCGGACAGCGAACCGGCGACAATACGCGAAAAGGCGGACAGGCCGTTTGATAGGCGCACTATACTTGTTTTAACGTTGCCGTCCGGCAGAAGCGAGAACATCGCCGCCTCGCCGGGCACATCCGACGACGCCAACTGGAGCGCCAAAACATCCGCCCGGCCGTCGTTATCAAGGTCATTGAGGACAAGTGCCGTATAGTCCGCCCCGGCCAAAAGCGTCTGCTGATAGCCCTTAATGGCGTAAATCGACATATGCAGAAGCGCCGCGCTCATCTGCCAGCCGACAACCAGCTCCGTCATGCCGTCACCATCCATATCGGCGTAGCGGATGCTTTCAATCGCTGTCCCGTCGCCGTCTATGACATCGGCTGTTTCGTAGTTATCGCCCTGCAGGCGCATGATATAAATCCGCAGGGGCTTGTCCCCTTTAACACGGAAAAAAACGACCGCCTCATTGATACCGTCTCCGTCGAGATCCTTGAGCTGGACGGCCTGACGGTTCGGGCCGGACGTCGGCGGCGCATATTCGGCGCCGGCGGCCAAAACCATGTTAATCTGCTCTTGAAGCTTCACATATTCTTTCGATGCCTGCGGAAGCGTATATAAGTCATCCGGCGTCACTTTAAAGCAGCCCGATAAAGCAAAAAGCATGGCCAGCAGGCAGACGAGACCCACTGCATACCGCCGTCCGATTTGCATGGTGCCCGCCCCCTTTTTCCTCAATCTAGCGTTTCCGCCGCCTGTTCCGGTAGAAATCAATAATCTTATTTATTTTATCATATTTTTCAGAAGATTGGTAGTAGGAACTTTACCGTATTCCGTCGGTGCGCCGTCTGTCTATTTTCACTTGAAATCCCTGATGGGCTGTTGTATAATGTGGCGTGCATCAAGCCTTATGCCGGTGTGATGAAATCGGTAGACGTAGCGGACTCAAAATCCGCCGCTGGCAACAGCATGCCGGTTCGAGTCCGGCCACCGGCATTGAAAAAAGCCTCAAAGGGAAACCTTTGGGGCTTTTTTACAATTTTAAAGAAGGCATTATTACCGCCAGAAAAAGTGTCGAGGGTCGTCTTTTTGATTCATCTGAAATTCTAGTTACTTCTCTTTTTCAAATTTTATATTTGTTAGTACGGTATTTACCAGTTCTCATTGCTGAGCTTCCGTCAATTCAAATTGGCATTTGGCGTATTCAGCAAAAATGAAACTGGATATGTAGGCTTTCTGCGAAAGGGTCTTATCATTCAAAATTCAGATTCAAAATTTGTTTCGCCGCCCCAATTTTTAGGGTGAACCATGGTAATGAAAATGGTGCAGGTTAAAGGCGGGTACACCTCGAGGCGCACCCGCCGATTCACAGCGGACGGCAATGCCGACCGCCCAATGACTTTGAGCAAATTGTCTATTTTTTCACAGGTGGTTGTAAATCGAGCAATGTACACCTTTGAGGTGTCTGTGGTTACTACGACAGCCAGATTTCAGGCTTTTCAAGGTGTTCTCAAAGATACACCTCACATTCCCAAAATTCCTATAAGCTATTATTGTACATGTAATGATTTAAGATAATACGCAAATGAAACAACGTCAGTATCAAGATTTGGAAAGGATAGAACCTTATCCAAAACTTTAATAAAGTAATCTCTTCTATCACCTTGACTACCATTGATAATTCGATTCAACATCCAAACAGTATGTTTTATAGGTTTTCTTTCAAGTGATTCAACCAGCTTTTCTTCGTAACCATTCCTATAAAACTTTTCTACATAATGAACTAGAGCACCTGGTTTTCCAAAATCAACATTAGGGTTGTTTTCCATTAACCGTAGAATGGGTTCCACCGCTTCAAAAGCATCTGACCTTTCTTCAAGTTCTTCCGTTACATCTTCAGAAACATCAATAAAATCATCATTTAAGACTGCATTATTCAAATTATTAATTAATTCATTAAATCTACCATCCATTACCTCAATCCTCCATTACTTTTAGCATGTTGTATCGCCCTATTTGTAATATCATCAACAATATCTTGAGGAATTCCGGCTTCACGCAAAATGTTAGAATTGGCGCGTATGTTTTCAAGTGGAGCCTGATTTGCCGCATCAAAAGCACGTTGCGCCTTATTAACGATCTTATGTTGCGACTGTTCTAATGCAATAACTGGATTATTCTTTGAGACATCGGTTGACAACCTTTCTG
Organism: Oscillospiraceae bacterium ZGZL; assembly: GCA_038405045.1. Taxonomy (GTDB): domain Bacteria; phylum Bacillota; class Clostridia; order Oscillospirales; family Oscillospiraceae; genus Sporobacter. The sequence goes on from JBBZIV010000001.1 coordinate 1,131,264, forward strand.
AAGCAAGCCCGTTTTCCTTAATATTTGCATGCTGCCATACTTCATGTCCTTCTAAGTTATCACCAACAACTGACCTAGCAACAAAGTCTTGAAAGGTTGTTACTTCATTAGGTTTAATTGGTTGTCTAGCAACATTTCCAGCCTCATACGCTCCCGCATTGCCAGCAATGTCGTCAACATAACCATTTATTACAGCTTTTTCAACTTTATTTGCTTTTGTCGCGCTTGATACAAAGTTCTCAGAGAGTTTTAATTCATTTGATACATTCGATATTGAATTTGTTGGCTTAATAATATTTGAGATATTCTTATTGACGCTAGCAATTTCCTCGATATGGGATTCATTGAGAGCTATCTTTCCCAAGTCAGCGAAATTGTCGATTTTATTTATATTTGAGATTTCTTCCAGTTTATCGACTTTATTCGTTACATTTAAAACTTCTGTTAATTTGTCGATTTTATTTGTCGCATTCGAAAATTCCGCTAATTTCTCAGCCTTATTAACATAACTTATTTCAGAAACAGGAATGAATGCTAATACGACCTCACCAACAATATTTGTTATTGACCGCGTTTTATCTTCAAGATTTGCTTTTTTAAACTCTTCAGTTTTTGTATAAATCTTTTCAAATACTGCTTCTTTAGTTTTATTAAGTTCGTGACAGACAGCTTTTGCATTTTCCTTGCTTTCAAACGTCCATTTTACAGCTTCTCCAAATTCTTTAAGCTGACCAATTGGATTGTTTGTATAGAATTTATACGTAGTCTTTGCTGTATCAACAATACCTGTCACTGCTCTTTTCCCAACATCATATAAGCCTTTACCTACACCTTTTATCACATTCCATGCTCTGCTCAACCAGCTATGCCCTGTCGGGTCTGTGTACATCATCGGCTCATTGTGGCAGTATGTATACAGGTTCAAGCTCAGCGGGTCGCGCACCGATCCAAGATACGTGTCTGCACTCATAAACCGCGCCATCACAGGGTCATAATACCGCGCGTTGAGGTAGTACAGGCCCGTCTCATCGTCAAACTGATACCCGGCATAGAGATAGCTGTTGGCGATATTGCCGGTGGCGGTGGTGACAACGCCGAACGGGTCGTAGTCGTACGTCATGACGATGCTGCCCGTTGAATCCGCGATATTCACAACGTCGCCGTGCCCGTTATACAGATAATACAGCGTCGTTGTACCCGCCGTCCGGCTAATGAGCATGTCTCCGCCGTACACATTGTACGCCGTCTGATTTCCACTGCCGTCTAGCTCCAGGACAACCTTGTCATACTCATAGATGAACTTCGTCGTCGTCGTCGTATTGTCCTTCGTGACTGTTTTGCCAACGCGTAAACCATCCCCGTTGTATGCGTACACCGATGTGGAATCCTGATCCCCCAGCGATATCAGCTGGTTAAAAGCGTCATATTTGTTGATTGAATAGGTTCCCTGCCCCTCGCCCTGTAGGGATAATGACGCGCCGGGATCTCCGGTTGACGCGTCAGTCGTCTCCTTACGGCTGGATACCACATTCCCATTGTTATCATAGCAGAAACTCGTCGTGTTTACTGTGTTTCTTGAACTATCCAACGCACTCAAGAGCTGGTTCTGTGCGTTGTAAGTGTAAGTTGTGTTGGTATTATTGCTGCCGTCAGTTACTTGCTGTGCCGCGCGGTTACCGGCTGCGTCAAACGTGTACGTTGTCACCTTGCCGCCCGGCGCCGTGACACTCTGGAGCCTATTCAGCGCATCATAGACATACGTTGTCGTCCCACTGTTATCAAGCTTTGTTACCAAATTGCCATTGCCGTCGTAGGCATTACTATTGAATCCATTAATTGTATAATATGTCGGCTTGTTGTTCCCGTCAAGTATAATGAAAAAGCTTGGAGAATGATCTGTACATGACAATCACCGTGTACGTTGCATAGAACATGAGCGGTGATTGTAAACAGCAAACCGTCCCCTTGGCTCTAGACAACGTACACAGCAACCGCCAACCGGTTGTCACCGGAAGGCGGTTGCATGTTGTTGAGTCTGTTGGCCAAGACGAGCGAACCGTCCCTCCGTCACATTGCATTCATGCCATTAACTGCGATTGTTCAACTTCTTATATTCGTTAAAATCCTCCTCGTAATAATACCAATTCAGCTTTGACAATGGCTCTAATTTGGTAAGAAATTGTAATTGCGGTTTACTACCATCAATAGAGTAGGCAACACCGCTGCCAAAATCCCTAAACCTTGTAGAACGTTGGAAATGAATAGTATTCCCGGACTTAAAAATTGCGCTATAGCCATTGCTAAATAGTTTTTTTATTGCATTAGCGACTTGTGCATCTTCAATGACAGCATACCCTTTTGAAGCAGTATCAGTAATATATACGCTAGTATCTTTAAGTCTAATCAAGTAGTCAGTAACTAATAAAATACTATCTTGATTTTTCACAAAATCTTTTTCCGTTGCTTCTTTTGACAGCGGCGTCGGAAACAGAATGCGCAAAAATATCACCCCCGCGACTAAGATTACAACTATAACTGCTAAAACAATAAGCGTTACTTTGACAAAAACTCTCATTCACTGGCACTCCCTATTTATAATACCACTGGATACCTAACTTAATATTAGCTTTATCTGTCGCGGAATCCGATCTTGTGATTACGCCCCATACTCCATCGTCGGCATAGTCGCCCCCGGCAGCATGTCCCCGCCGTAGACGTTGTACGCCGTCTCGTTTCCGTTTTCGTCCAGCTCCAGAACAACCTTGACTATTGGGCAATAGCTATGCGATTGAATCCATTATATGTTTATTATGTCGATTTGTTGTTCAAGTCAAGTGATAGAAAGAGCCTTTTAGCATAACAAACACCTCGCACACGTATACAACGTGCGAGGTGTTTGTCAACAGCAGAACCGTCCTCTTGGTTTCTGTCCCCTTGGTTTGCAAAGACAACGGGTCGGTTTTTTCAACTGGTGAGGCGCAAGTAACCCTGTCCCCTTTTGTTACACGTAGACGGTTACAAGATGCATCAAAAAGAGAAGACGACATATACCAAAGTTTTGTGGCAGCCCTGATAAACTTAAATTAAGTAACCAATAATTATAAACTTTAATTCATCCATTATATCATGAAATTTATTGAATTGACCTACTAATTCATTTGGTATATATGCTATATTTAAATTCCTATAATCCATGTTTTTATTTCTATACATTGCTACAACGTAATTAACTAAATCTCCATTCAGAATAAACTCTCTATTGTTCTTGATTAGGAATGCTTCGCAATTTGTCGAATTGAAATACTCATATACTTCTCCAGAAAAAGTATTATCCCCTTCTGTTGAATTAAAGTCCCATGGCTCAGCCACTTTAATAGTTACTTGTTGACTAATTCGAATTTTACACACTACGTTCACCTCATTTTCTGGTAGTTAACTATATTTACTTGCACAGGATTGTTAGAAAAATACTCTCTTCCTCCACCCGAACCGCCAAAAGCTGGGTTTACTGTATTCCCTCCATATACTGTGGGATTATTGGTTATTTTGAATTCCATTATATACTCTGGCTTATTAGGCAGAGATAAACGGTTCTGCGCGTTATTAGCGCTTTTGTAATATGAGTCAGTAAAATAAGTACTTCCATCTCTTCCTCCTCTTAAATAACCTGTTTCTTTCACGGCATTTAATTCCGGCTCAGACATTGCCCTGTACAAGGGTTTGCCATTTAATATGTTGCTATCTATTGCAGTTCCACCCGCACTCTTCCCTCCAAAGAGTACATCCAGATCAACCATACCGCGATTGTCTGCAAGGAAGGCTTTTGCACCGCCGGTAAAAGTGTCGAGGGCGTCTGTGACAACATTCTTCACGTTCCCCGCCGAGGACTTGACGACACCGCCAATCTTTCCCGCCGCAGACTTGGCAACGCTGCCCAGCGCGGGGAGGCCATAGTCTAGTAGTCCACCGGTAACTGCGCCAATGCCTCCGGCAAGCAGCGCTTCGCCCATGTCGATCTTGCCTGTCCCGATCAGCTGTTCCGCCATGTTGCCAGCTGCGGAGCTTGCACCATACAGGACTTCCTGCTGTATTCTGTTTTAGGGAAATCTTATATTAGTTTGGATTCAATGACAAGAATAATTAAAAAAGGTCACAACAGCCGAAACTGTGTGACCTATTGATATTTATTCTCTTACCATGTTCTTTGATAAATTGGATTATTGTTCACATCTTTCGTTAGTATATAGCCCATACACTCTAATGTTTTATCTTCCTCATTTCTGTTCAGAAAACTCCTTACAAATGTTGCAAATTCATCATTATGGTTTAATATTTTTTCAAAAGACAGCCCATTCCGTTTATGAACATCATTGTATAAAGGCATGATAAGAATAATCTCCCTTTGGTCTAAGATACCTAAAACCATACCTAATGCTGTTAACCCGTTTGAAAAATATTTCTGTTCCGAAAATCTAAGCGAGTAAGTTGCCATGTTTATTGCAAAACATAATAGCAACCAAGCAATATCAGTTGATACACCATTACACACCGACTTTTTTTCTTCTTTTGATAAGAGAATATAATCCCCAATAATTCCATTTAGAGCAATATCCACTTTCATCATGGAATCGGGAACACCTTTTTCACAATATTCTCCACTGTCTTTAGCTTCCTTCAACGTGATCTCAAGTTCTTTTAAAATATTCATAATTCCTCCAGTTTATTTCAAATTGCTTGGGTTTATAAAGTAATCTCCTTTTTGCACATACCCTGCGTTCTTCAACATATCTATTTCTCTCGCATATACTGTTGGGCCTGGATATTTGGGGTTAGTTGAAATAAGATTTTCTTCTGTCATAGGAGATGCTGTATAAAAGTCTTGTTTGTTATTAATGCCAGCATTCACCCATTCGTCATTCTTAGCTAAAGTCCAATTAGGATCATTTAAAACATCATGTCCTTCCCAGTTTTTCGCAACTGTCGTATCGTCTAACCTACCTATTACCTTTATATCCTTAGAAGAGTTCGAGATTACATTAGCTGTGTTACCCGCACTCTTCCCTCCAAAGAGTACATCCAGATCAACCATACCGCGATTGTCTGCAAGGAAGGCTTTTGCACCGCCGGTAAAAGTGTCGAGGGCGTCTGTGACAACATTCTTCACGTTCCCCGCCGAGGACTTGACGACACCGCCAATCTTTCCCGCCGCAGACTTGGCAACGCTGCCCAGCGCGGGGAGGCCATAGTCTAGTAGTCCACCGGTAACTGCGCCAATGCCTCCGGCAAGCAGCGCTTCGCCCATGTCGATCTTGCCTGTCCCGATCAGCTGTTCCGCCATGTTGCCAGCTGCGGAGCTTGCACCGTACATAGCCAGACCACCCGCGACGCTGCCCGCTCCAGCTGCAAACGGCATAGCTGCTCCGGTAACCGCGCCGCCAACATAAGCGCCTAAATACTGGCTGGCAGGGGTATCGATCTTTCCATTATCCGACAGATCTCCGATTTCAGTTACGCCGAGCCCTATGCCACCTCCGATTAGAGCCGAGCCTAATACCGCTGCACCTATCGCCGTCGATGCTCCGAAAGTCACAACGCCAAGAGCTATTGAGGCAACCGCGAGCGCTCCAATTCCAATTGCCACGCGGTTATCGTAAATAAACTGCCCTGCGCTGGAAAGCGCGTCGCCCACCGCGTTGACAGCGGTCGTTGCCGCGTTGGAGACGGTATCGGCGACCTGAGTTACTTTCTGCACTACTGCTTTCCCGGCGTTCGTGACCTTTGTTACCGCAGTGCTTGCTTTCGTCACGACGGTGTTCGTCGCCTTTTTCACCGTTGTGACAACCGCTTTTGTGGCATGCGTTACCGTTTTTGCGACTGATTTAACGGTGTTGCCGACTGCATGGACTGTTGTGGCGACCGCTTTGCCTACTGTTTTAACTGTCGATACAACGGCGCTCCCCACAGCTTTTGCCGTGTTGCCAATAAAGTTCAGGACATTACTGAAAAGCCCATGCCCTGTTGGGTCGGTATACATCATCGGTTCGTTGTGGCAATACGTATACAGGTTAAGGCTCAGCGGGTCGCGCGCCGATCCAAGATACGTGTCCGTACTCATAAACCGCGCCGTGACCGGATCATAGTACCGTGCGTTGAGGTAATACAAACCTGACTCTGCGTCAAATTGATACCCCGCATAGAGATAGCTGTTGGCAATGTTCCCTGTTATGGTGGTGGCGTTGCCGAACGCGTCGTAGTCGTACGTCATGACGATAGCACCAGTAGAGTCCGTCATGTTTACAACGTCGCCATGCCCGTTGTAGAGGTAATACAGCGTCGTTGTACCTGCCGTGCGGCTAATGAGCATGTCTCCGCCGTACACATTGTACGCCGTCTGATTTCCACTGCCGTCCAGTTCCAGAACGACCTTGTCTAAAGGGCAATAGCAACGCGATTGAATCCATTAAATGTATAATATGTCGTATTGTTGTTCCAGTCAAGAAATATGAAAAAGCCTTCGAGAATGTTTTGGGGATAAGAAACACCTTGCATGTATCCGGTAATACATGCAAGGTGCTTAATTGATGTTATGTCGTTGTTACTGTACTGGCATCTGGTATATCAATACCAGCAGGAAGCGTATCAGGTCCACCGCCATGGAAGTACTTACTTCTATCTTCCACTTTCATCACCTGAAGTACGTACAAGCCTACATTCTCAGGATGGTCGGTATTTTCTGTGTATTCAACCAAGATGTTGCAAAGGCACTTCATTACCTATTCAGCAAGTTTATTTTTCTCTTGCAAATAACATATTACCTTCAGCTAAATTTATCACATTTTTATCTAATTTTACTGTACCCTTCAATACTTGAGGTTCCGAAAAAATCAATGTTAATGTACCTATATAACTCTCATCAGTGTATTTATCACCGTCGAATAAATTTGTTACTAAAATATTATTATCTATTACACCAAATATAAGACTACTCGGGACTTGGGAACCTACAACTGTCGTTATTGTACCACTTACTATACCACTATCATCAATTTTAAGATTCAAACTTGTTTTTTTATCTTCACAAAACCAACTACCGGAAAACGTGGAGTAATAAAATGAAGTATTCTGAGTTATTATTCCCGAAGGGCTTGTATTTGTTGCATCTTTATTAGGGTCTACATCCTCGATCAAAGCTACATCTGTAGTTGTTACAATGTTACCGTTATCGGCGGACCCAACCCCAATATTATGAGGACTTTTTAAACAAGATGAAAATACGAAAATAACGCTTACTATGACAAGTATTTTCTTTAATTTCACGGATTATCACCCCCTAATAACTTAAGTTCAATAATTATTGCAACTTATTTATAAGTACATATATTCCAGCTTGCTGATCCTTTAAATTACAACTACACCTATACAGAGTCGTTGCGCCTGATTTTCAGTCGCTTCGGCTCTGTTTTTCTATGCTGTTTTTCTACAACCTCTTTATGCTGTGGCCAAATTCTACTGCAACTCTTTGCTCAGGCCCCACAATCTCCGTGATGTAAGGTAATCAATAGAAACCCCCTCCATCTCCTGCCCGATATCAATACGCACCATCAAGTACATCACCTGGTTAGATTTAGTATCCTCAGTATGATAAGGTGTGGCACTCAAGCGCAGAACACTCTGATGTCCTTCTTCCCCAGTCGTCCAATATGCGTATACTTCTGGATAATAACTTCTGTCACTAGGAAAAGCATCAGGTGTTATTTCATTTAAGTTTAATGAAAAATCGCTTTTATCAGGTTCGCCGTAGGAAGCCACAAATTCATTATACAAATTATAAAAGTATGTACAAGCATCGTTATATTTGATGCTGTTTTCAAATAAATATGTTGTTCGAGGATTATATGCAAATGAACCTATTAAACCTAATTGATAACATTCATTATATTTTGACATCGAAATGGTAAATGAGTACTTTGCATTTAACGCCGATACAATCAACGGGTCTGTTTTTATCTTATAGTAGCTCTCACTATCTGAATCTTTATGCAAATCTATATCACTTTTTGATAACCATTCATTCAAGCCCAGATCCGCTACAGTTTCAGATAACCCTCTGCCAAAATCAACACCTGGAATCTGATAGCAATTCTTTGCACTATCATAAAAACAACCTTCCTGAGCGAATTTCTCCTGCAGCACTTTTGGTGCAGGTGTATAATAAGTCAAAGACAATCTTATCGGGATGTATGCCAGAAACGGAATTAATAAAACGACAATAATTATTACTCTTTTATATGTTTTCATTGTTCCCCCAGTACATTATACATAAGGTTATCATGAGTTTAGAGCGGAACTGAATGCGTACTATAACCTATATTGTTTTCTTTCAGCGTATTATATATGCCTTTTTGAAGAACATTATCAACTTTCAATGGCGCGCAATATTTGAATCTCCCATCAATTTCTTCATCAAATCCAAACCATGTGTAATGTCCAAATTGAATATTATCATTCTTATATTTTTTCATATACCCTGACATATTACCATTGGAATAACTATATAGAACAAATATTGATCTGAAGCGCGCGCCTTGTCAAATGAAAAGTCTACGAAGGCCGAACTATTTGGATCATTAGCTCTTATAGTTTTACCTGCATTATCCCTTAAAATTGAAGCATCCGATTCATTTTTGAGTTGCATTGTAACATATCTACCCTTCCCATTTTTTTCTTTGTAAAATGTAATTTTTAATTTGAAAGTTTGTATAGCACCAGCAATTTTACCGAGCTTATCAATTGCAGCTAAAAAGCCACCCATCAAAGGGCCACTATCGACTAAATCTGCAGCAGAATCCCCCCCACTGTTAGCCTTAGCCGCATTAAAAGCATTAAACGTAAGTTCGATCGAGTATACTACATCGTATCCATTTAAATCAAACGTCGTATTTGTAGAACCTGGTGCTTCATAACCTGGTATATTAGATGAGGGAGTTAACGAAGGATGGTATAATTGGTATTCTTTCCCATCATATATTAAGCTCATGACTTGTTTCGTAGAGCCAGAGGAAAGGTATGCATAAATATCTACCGTCTCAACATCAGCTGTACTTTTTACTCCAGATACCCCGCCAATACCGTTGGGGTCTGATACGGCAGTATAGCTTGTGTTTCCAACTGTCACGGTTGAGCCCGGCGATACCCGGCTTCCATTAACATAGGTCGATCCGTTTATTACATCTCCAGTTTGAGTCTGACCATTTTGCGTTACAACGGCCCCTCCTATCGCCGAGTTACTGGAGTCAATGGCTATCCCTGACACTCCACCAACACCATTAGGATCGGCGGCAACATAGTAAGTTGTATTCCCAGCTGTCACTGTCGACCCGGCTTGTGGACGGCTGCCATCTTCCATTGTCGTTACACCGTTGTTAGCGTAGCCGGTTTGGGTCGTACCGTCGGGTAAAGTGACGGTCACAGGAGTGCCTATTGGCGTATGCCCCGTCGGGTCCGTATACATCATCGGCTCGTTCGAGCAATACGTGTACAGATTCAGGCTCAGCGGGTCGCTTGTCTTGCCTGTGTATGTGTCCGCCGAGATAAACCGCGCCATCACCGGGTCATAGTACCGCGCGTTGAGGTAGTACAGGCCCGTCTCATCGTCAAACTGATACCCGGCATAGAGATAGCTGTTGGCGATATTGCCGGTGGCGGTGGTGACAACGCCGAACGGGTCGTAGTCGTACGTCATGACGATGCTGCCCGTTGAATCCGCGATATTCACAACGTCGCCGTGCCCGTTATACAGATAATACAGCGTCGTTGTACCCGCCGTGCGGCTAATGAGCATGTCTCCGCCATACACGTTGTACGCCGTCTGATTTCCGCTGCCGTCTAGCTCCAGAACGACCTTGTCATACTCATAGACAAACTTCGTCGTCGTTGTCGTATTGTCCTTTGTGACTGTTTTGCCAACGCGCAGTCCGTCCCCGTTATACGTAAACGCCGACTCGGAATCTTGATCCTTTGTTGTCACAAGCTGGTTAAACACATCGTATGTGTTGAGCGTATACTTCGACGTGTCGCTCCCTGTGACGGTGAGGCCCACACTGCCTTCGCCGCTTGTGACGTCTGTTGTCTCCTCACGGCTGGACACCGTATTCCCGTTATGGTCATAGCAGTAGCTTGTTGTCGTCGTCTTGCCATTGATGATATCCGCGGCGCTCAGCAGCTGGTTCTGCGCGTTATTCCATTAATTGTATAGTATGTGGTATTATTGTTCCAGTCAAGAAAAGTCTTGAAGAATGTTCTGAACATGACAATAACCTCGCACGTTGCATAGAACATGAGATGTGATTGTCAGCTAGCAGAACCGTCCCATTGGTTTCCCTTGGTTAACCAAAGTGCCATATACGCCTGTAGCTCAGTCGGATAGAGTGCGCGGCTACGAATCGCGAGACTGTGGGTTTGAGTCCCTACATGCGTGCCAACAGCAAAGCAGCCCAATTCGGGCTGCTTTGCTGTATTAGGGGACGATAAGCCAACGGGTCGGTTTTTTAACTGAGGGGGCGCATTGTTAAGACGTGAGAACTGTCCCGTTGTTTTGCGAGGATTTGTACCTAAGTTTTTAAAACGATGATCTCCGTTGTTTCAGTGAAATTTTCACCTTTTAAATAATCGATTTCTAATTTATTAGAATCAACGAAATTTAGACTAAGAATTGCTGAAGAAGGTACTGCAGTATTTGAAAAATTTCTTTTAACTTCTTGATATAGAATGCTTGCATCATAAATATTTGATATTATTAATTGTTTATTCTTCATGTAAACTACATTACCATAGCCGATAAGTAATACGTTTTCATAAATAGGAGATATTTTATTTGTTTTAACATCGTAAAAATATGAATAATTAAGAGGACTTCCTAGGCTTTCGGTAATCCTAATATTATTATCAATAATGCTTATGTAAGGTTCCCTAGGCAACTCTTCCATACTCACGATGTTTTTATTTTTGTCAAAAAGATAAACTATATAGCCATTTTCAACTTTTGACACTTCATAGTAATCGCTGATTTTTTGATCTTGATTTGATGATACTGTTGTGCCAGTATTTGCGCTTATTAAGACTTCATGGGAGGGTGATTTTTGAATTTTGTTTGCATTTATACAACTTGTTACCGTTGATAAAAACAATAATGAAAATATAAGGATAACACAAATCATTAAATACTTTTTCATAATTACCCTCCATTTATTTTTACTTGTACTTGTAAAATTTAAAATCATCCTTTTCTGCACCCTTTACAGTTACTTCTTGAAGAACATCAAAATTCCATGATGGCTTTGTATTAGGATATTGTTTGGGGTCTCTATCGTGAAGTGCCTCCATTGCTCTGGGGCTATAGTACAAGACTGCGCCGTTCGTATTATCGGGCGTTCCCCCATTATAGACATCTAGAACGATTTTGATTAGGCTTTCTAATTTTGCATTTGATCCATCTCTATTATTCAGATAGTTCATTGCCGCCTTATAAGCACTATTAGGATAAGTGTATGCGTCAAAGCCAGTATACTTAATTACCTTTGTAACTGTATCATATTTCTTCCACTCTCTTGTTCCAACACGATTCATAATTACATTTGCTACTGCTTCCCAGGCACTTGCACTACAATCACCTGCTTCACCATATACTGTAGTGATTATCAGTTTTTCTTCATCAGTTAGCGTGGAATACTTTGATGAATTATCATTTCCGTTTGCATATACATTACCGTTTTTTACGGAGACATATTTTGTTGGATTTCGAACTAGATCAGATGAATTCCCATAATTAAACTTCGGTGAAGATGCTTTCCCTGCTAAATAATCTGCGTATTGGCTTAATGCCTGTCCTATCGCATAAACTGTACCTGAAGTTAATCCGACATACTTACCATTCTTAAACAATTGATCCCAACTGAAGTTTGCATAAGTCATCTGGAATCTCATTAATGCTGCTAACGTATCTTTGTTAAATACTCCGTCACACGAATAATCAAGTAAATAATAGTATCCCAAATTATACAGTATCGATTGCACCTTCTTCAGATCATCATCACTGTCGCCATAATTATATAGTGTCACACCCACATTCGACGTTGGTTTATTTTCAGTACTCCCAACACGTGTTTCCGGATCGTCTGGTTTATTTTTTGGTGTCGGCTCATTAGTTAATTTTACACCTGATCCGTTTACCATCTGGTAATCGCCACCGGAAGTATGTACAATCGCCCCTTCAGGAGGACGGCTACCATCCGGCAGATATGTTTTGTTATCGACAATTGTTCCAACCGTATTTTTTCCATCAGGGAGCGTTACTGGCGCGGTCGTGACTGCCACGCCGCCAGTTGATGTCATTTGCCAGCTACCCCCGCTGCTGGTCTGTACGATCGCACCAACTGGAGGACGGCTGCCATCCGGCATGATGGTTATCCCGTTCGTCGCTGTTGTCTGTACAATAGACCCGTCGGGCATGTACACTGTCACAGGGGCAGAATCATGCCCTGTCGGGTCCGTAAACATCATCGGCTCGTTATTGCAATACGTATAGAGATTCAGGCTCAGCGGGTCGCTTGCCTGCCCTGTGTATGTGTCCGCCGAGATAAAGCGCGCCGTCACCGGGTCATAGTACCGCGCGTTGAGGTAGTACATGCCCGTCTCGTCGTCGAACTGGTAGCCCGCGTAGAGATAGCTATTGGCAATATTGCCGGTGGCGGTGGTGACAACGCCGAACGCGTCGTAGTCGTACGTCATGACGATGCTGCCCGTTGAATCCGCGATGTTCACAACGTCGCCGTGCCCGTTATACAGGTAATACAGCGTCGTTGTACCCGCCGTCCGGCTGATGAGCATGTCCCCACCGTACACGTTGTACGCCGTCTGATTTCCGCTGCCGTCCAGCTCCAGGACGACCTTGTCATACTCATAGACAAACTTCGTCGTCGTTGTCGTATTGTCCTTTGTGACTGTTTTGCCAACGCGCAGTCCATCCCCGTTATACGTAAACGTGGACGTGGAATCTTGATCCTTTGTCGTCACGAGCTGGTTAAACACATCGTACGTGTTGAGCGTATACTTCGACGTGTCGCTCCCTGTGACGGTGAGGCCCACACTGCCTTCGCCGCTTGTGACGTCTGTTGTCTCCTCACGGCTGGACACCGTATTCCCGTTATTGTCATAGCAATAGCTTGTCGTCGTCGTCTTGCCATTGATGATATCCGCGGCGCTCAGCAGCTGGTTCTGCGCGTTGTAGGTATACATCGTATTTGTCACGCTGCCGTTGTCCGTCACCTGCTGTGCCGCGCGGTTACCGGCTGCGTCAAACGTGTACGTTGTCACCTTGCCGCCCGGCACCGTGACGCTCGAGAGCCTGTTCAAGTCATCATAGACATACGTTGTCGTCCCGCTGTTATCAAGCTTCGTCACCAAATTGCCATTGCCATCGTAGGCGTAGTTGTAGGCGTTAATAATTGCGCCGCCGCTGTTCTTGTTCGCCAGCGTGTGCAAGCGGTTATCGGCATAGTACGTATATTCCGCCGTCAGGCCGTTCGGATACGTCAGTGACTGCCGGTTACCATTATCAAAATAGGCATACGTCGTCGTCGCGCTGCCGACCTTGATTTGAGACAGCCGCCCCGCTTTATCGAAAATCTTGGTGTTAACGTTGCCCTTCCCGTCTGTTGTCACTTCACCGATGCAACCCGTCGGGATGCTATTTGTCACGTCATAGAGGAACGTGCTTGTCCCGGCTTCTGGCACCGTCTTGCTGATCGTCCGGCCCAATTGGTCATACACGCGTGTCGTCGTCCCGGTCGCGTCCGTCATCGTCAGCGTATTGCCGTTATTGTCGTAGGTGTAGCTGATGGTGACGCCGTCGGTTGCGGTTGAAAGCGTCCGACCGTGGATATCGTATTCAACCGTTGTTGTCACGCCGTTTTTGTCGGTCACGGACGAAACAGTGCCATCGGCGTTATACGCGGTCGTGTCGGCTTTCGTCGCGTCGACTGCGCCGCCCTCGCCGATGCCGCCGGCGTCAATACGCTGAACGGGCAGATTGCGGCAGTTATACGTCATCGTCGTCACGTTGCCGCTCGCGTCCGTCTGCGTCAGCATGTTGCCGTTGACGTCATACGTATAGCTTGTTATCTGATTTAGCGCGTCCTTCACCTGAATCAGACGATTGAATCCATTATATGTATAATATGTCGACTTGTTGTTCCCGTCAAGTGTTTGGACGACATTTCCCGCGCCGTCATAAGCCAGTGTTGTGCTGTTATTCATCGGATCAATCGTCTGAACCAGGCGGTTATCGCGGTCATAGACATACTGCGTCGTATGATTGAGTGCATCGGTTGAAGAAATCTGGCTTCCATTATTGTTATATGTCAGCTTTTCGATGGTTTTGCCATACGGGTCTGTTTTTAACGTCACTCTGTTGAGCGGGTCATACGTATAGGTAACCGTATTCCCGCGCCAATTCTGCTCAGTGAGCTTATTGCCATTGGCGTCGTATGTAAATGTCGTCGTCTGCGTTGTTGTATTGTTGTTGGCATCGGTGACTGTGACGGCTTGCGTCAGGTTTCGGCCGAGCGCATCATAGGTATACTGCGTTGTGTTGCCGCGCGGGTCAACCTTATACCGCAGGTTGCCCGCCTTATCATAACGGTTCGACGTTGTGATAATCTGCGTGCCGTCGCTCTTTTTTTCCGTCGTCGTCAGGACGTGCCCCTGATTGTCATAAGTGACGACCTGCTGCTTTCCGAGGTTAGTGAGCTGCTCGGCCGGTTTCCCTGTTTTTGTGTATTTATAGGTGGTCGTCAGGCTTGCGATGGTGCCGTCTCCCGGAAGCGTCATGCTGCGAATCTGATTGAGATTATTATAGGCGTATGTGGTCACGTTGCCATTACCGTCGGTGCTTGTCAGTATATTGCCCTGCAGGTCATAGGTATTTGTCTGTGTTAACGCCCCGTTGACGGACGATGTGAGAACTTTTCCGTCGTCATTATACGTATACGATGTCACATGATTGTTGGCATCCGTTTTTGACAGCACACGGCCAAGGGCGTCATATGAATACAGCGCCGTATGGTCAATATTGGCCGCTTGGCAGGCAGGGTCGGTTGTCTTGATAACCCTGTTAGCTGCGTCATATTCAGTTGTCGTACCGTAACCATTTGCGTAACCCAGCGCGTCCTGTGAGTATGTCACGTTGCCGTTTTCATCGTATGTATAAGCTTTGCTGACAAACTGCTTCCAACTGCTCGTTTCGTCGTCATAATATATCTGCGTGACAAGGAGAACGCGGCCCATATCATCATAGGAATACTCCGTACGCGACATGTCGGTCAGCTCCGCGCCGCTTGAATAATTTTTCGGACTGACTTCTGCTAACTTATGCCCCGCCCTGTCATAAACAAAATACTGAACGCCATTTAACGCATTGGTGATTTTGCTCACGTTTTCCTGCTTGTCGTATGTATAGGTCGTCGTATTGTTATTCGGGTCCGTCGCCGTCAGAACTTTGCCGGCCCAGTCATATGTCCTGGATGACGTGATTGTCACGGCGGCGTTATTTTCGTCGGCGCCCGGCTGGCTCGTCGTCAGGAGCCTGTCCATCAGATCATACGTATTTGTGGTAACAACGCCATTTTCATCCGTTGATGTCAGAATGTTGCCGTCTTTATCATACGTATAGGAGGATGTTAATGACAGATTGTTTGTCGAGCTGTCATAACCGGTAATATCCCTGTTCTGCACGGTCACGGTTTTTGATGCCAGCTTTTCGATGTTATTAAACGTATAGGATTCCTGGCTGTAATTCGTAGCGTCATAGTAGACGTTTTTCGTCAAAGGATTTCCGTCATTATCATACGTATACGTCGTCTTGGCGCCGCTACTCTTTAGCTCTTGCTGCAATTTTCCGTCGGCAAAGTACGTGAAGCTGTCTGTCATCAGGTTCGAGGTCGGCACCGTGCCGTTTGGAACCAGTTCTTTTGCGGCGGCTGTCATAATAATGCGGCCTGCTTTATCGTATGTGGTTGACGTAAAGGCATAGGTATTTGATCCCACGGGCGACCACTGATAAATGAGGCGGTTAAGTCCGTCGTATGCAAAATATGTCGTGTTCCCTCTGGCGTCTGTTGTGCTGGCCAGTGACCCATTTGCATTATAAGAATTTGTTTTATGTGTGTTATCGGCCTGATCGAGCCGGATCTGCCGCCCGGCATAATCATAAGTCGTTTTTGTAACGGCAGTCGATGTATCGCTGAAATATTGAGTAACTGTCATCGTCGTACTGCCGTTTGTGAGAATGGCATAATCGTAATGCTGGAGTGTGACGGCTGACGACTGTGCTGATTCCTTAAAGGTCACGGTATCGGTCAGGTTCATAACCGTGTAGGAATACCCATAGATTGCGCCGTTCGGCTTTGTCTCCGTCAGCTTGTTCCCATACTGGTCATAGGTGTAAGATGTTTGGTTATTGCACGGATCTGTCGCTGTACTTAAAAGACCGTTTGACAGATAGACATTGCGATACCCATGCGCCGTTTGCGTATAGGCGTTTGAGGCGCTGTTCTGAATGTTTTCACCGCTGAATGTTACTGCCGTATCCGCCGACGCCGAATATTGCGTCGGCATAATTTTTTGCGTCAAATTATTTCTGAAGTCGTAAACGCTTCTGATGACGCCGGAATCCGGATTAACCTGCTTGAGCAGGTTGCCGTTTTTGTCATAGTAATAGGATATCACATAGCCCTTCGGCGTCGTGACGGATTTGAGCCATCCGAGCTTGTTATACGCGTATGTCGTCGTCTTTGACGTCGGGTTTTGGATGGTCGCAATATTCCCATAAGTATCATACGTATAAGTCGTAACGCCGCCTTCGGGGTCTGCTTTCGTCTTTAACAGACCGTAAATTGTTTTACCGAACAGGCTAAGTGCTTCGGCTCCGGTGTAATAGGTATTCACCGAAATGGCAAAGTTCGCGTCCGGCGCAACGCCGAAGACATCCGTTCCGTTTAACGGCTGCGCTGTTTTAATCAGATTAACGCCGTTTGCGTCATAGACGTAGAAGGTGTAATTGCCCACTTCATCTTTGACGGACAGGACATTGTTCTTATTGTCATACGTATATTCTTTTGTCGAGCTGTCCGGATTGATTTGCTTGGTAACATTGCCATTACTGTCGCGGAGGTAATAGGTCGCATTGCCATTTCGGTCAATCGTCTTGTACGCCTCGCCGTATTTATTAAAACCATCGACAAGGTTATATTCCGTCCGCGATTCTTTGCCCTCTGCGTCCTTCGTGCAGATAGGATAATTTGAACTGTCGTACCATGTGCTTGTTGTCCGACCGTTAGAATCGGTGGTCGTAATAAGCCCATCGCTTTCGATATATGAATAGCTGGTCGTATTCCCATACTTGTCGGTCACCGCGCTGACTCTGGCCGGCTTACTCCCTTGAGCCGCGAGATAAGTCACACTTTCAAGCACCGTGCTGTTTGTGTTGTCTTTAACTGTTGAAATAAATCCGTTTGACCCATAATAATAGTAAGTTGAACTGCCGTTCGGGTCGATGACCTGATAAAGCCGGTTGTTCGCGTCATAGTTATACGTTACAACGCGTCCTGCCGGGTCCGTTATTGAGCTTATTTTATTATTCGTGTAGCCGATCGTCGTCACTCTGCCGACCTGGTCTGTAATCTGTGTCGGCTTATTGGACGCGTCCAGGGTAATGGTTATTGTATTGCCGTTTCTGTCCTTCATTGATGTGAGATAACCGCTGCTATTAAAACCGTATGTGTACTGGTCTTTCGTTGTCAACGTATACGTATTATCCGCATTTTTAACAAGTGTGCTTCTTGAATCCATGGCTGTATATGTTCCGTCGCCATTGATTTGGAATGTGTTGCCGCTTCCTTTCGGCAGCCGGACGATAGCGTTGGTGCCAACGATATCTATGTTCCCTTGGAACCCGAATGTCCAACCCGTGCTGATGATATTATTCGTTCTTGAATCTTGCGAGTTATATGTCCGGCTGAATTCAACATTAAATCCGGGCGCCGTATAGCTCAAATCGCTGTATGTTCGGGCGTAGTTACCCGTCATGTTGACCGTATCGTCACCTAAATGCAAAAGATAATCAATACTCAAGCTGCGGACAGTTGCGAATTCAACGTCGGGAAAGTAACCGCTGTTATTTTTACCACCGATGACATAGATGCCTAAACTTGTCATCGCCGCACCAAAAGTATTTCGAACTTTATTCGGGCCTTCCCATGTAAGCCATGCATTTGATGTCGGATTATACTGGAATGCATAATTGATATCGCTTGTCCCGTTTGTGCCGCCAATGGCATACAGCGTGTCAGAAGACGCAACGACACCGGCATACCCCGCCGCCACCGGTAAACTGGCTTTTGTGGTATCCCAAGTATTTGTAGTAATATCATAAACCTGCAAAACGCTTGTAGCCGTTGTGGAATTCGTAAAGCCGCCGACAACGTAAATTTTGCCGCCGATGACTGCCGCGCCGCTCCCAAAGGTCGCCGTCGGGATATTTGCTTTTGTTGACCAAGCGTTCGTGTTAGTATCATAAGCGCGGACCGTGTTCAACACAGTACCCGAGGAGTTTTTTCCTCCGATTATATAGATAATATTATTGTATGTCGCAATCGCCATGTCGGTTGTTGCCGCGGGAATTGCTGTCTTTGTGGCCCACGTATTTGAAGATGGAGTATATGCTTCTACATATGAACGCACCGTTCCGCTGCTCGTCCCGCCGATCGCATAAATCTTGTTGTTCGCCGCCACGACGCCTACACCATAACGCGGATACGTCATGCCTGCTTTTGCTGTCCACGTATTTGTCGTTTCGTTATATTGTTCCAGTGTATTTAATGCGCTGGAGTTGTTATATCCACCAGCAGCATAAATGCTACCATCCAGGACTGCCGCCCCAAAATTGTAACGCGATGTATTTAAGGCTGCTTTTGCCGTCCATGCCGTTGCAGGCGGTGTATATTCCACCAGCCCTGTGCTGTATGTTGAATCAGTTCCTGTAAAAATATACGCTTTGTTATTCAGCTCAATAGACTGCTGTAGGTTACTATAATAATTAAACGTAGAAAGTGACGTGCTCGTGTTATCTACAGGAAGATACTTATAGAAGGTTGGGCAAATCGATGTATCGTTAGCCATTCCGAGAATATACAGATAATTGTTTAGCGTCACGAACAAATTTCCGGAATAGCTGCTGCCGGGGTTAACGCTCGACCAAGAATCGGATGATGCGTTATATTTTAGAGTATTTGAAGTTGTCGGCGTGAAGAGATATATTGTTCCAGCTAATACAGTTGTGAAGTGATTGGAAAATGCACTTGGCAGATTGCCTTTTGTCACAATACTATTTGTTGCCGGATTGTAAGCCTCAACAGTGTTTGTTGCGCTACCGCCACCATTTAATCCGCCTGTAATATAGATCAGACCATTAAGCAGTACTGACGAGAGATTTGATCTCGCAACACTTAACGTATTTTTTGCTGACCATGTACTTGTTGCAGGGTTAAATTCATAGATCTGATTGCTTGTTGTAAACGTTCCATTTTGAGTTGACGATGTTAATCCGCCAAACATGTAAATTTTGCTGAACCCGGCAGTAAGTGAAAAATCTCTCGCATAAACCGGCATCGTGCAGCTCAGTGTCGTCCAGCTGTCGGACGCCGGGTCGTACATATACATCGCGTTGGAATTCAGATTTGAGCCTCCAATATTTGCTGACCCGCCCATGACATACAATTTCCCATCAAGCTGAACGGATTTATAGTTTGATAGCGGTGCCGGCAAAGACGCCTTCTGCTGCCACCCCATATCCATCATTTCAACGCTATTGAGAACTCCTGTCGAATTCAAGCCGCCAATAATATACACTTTACCGTTGACAATTGCAGACCCTAAACCACTTCGGGCAGTCAGCAGATGTGTAGCCGATATGTAATATCCCCTTGTTGTTGTGTTATTTGTAAGTAAAGATGACTGTGTTATATCTATCGAATAGTTGGATGTACTGTTTTTACCTCCAATTGCAATGAATCGGTCATTTGTCATGATACCGGAGGCGTTCGATAGGGATGAGCGCGCCAAAACCGCGCTGGAAGTTGTCCCGTTTGAAATCGTATATTTATACTCGTTGTATGTGTATGCGCCACCGGTTGTCAACCCGCCCTCAACATATATATTACCGTTATAATAGAAGGCAACATGATTGGAAATTGGTACGGACAGGCTCGTTTTTGTTGTCTTTGCGCCTGTAATTAGGTTTATCTCATAAACTGATGAACGATACGAGCCGGTATATCCGCCGACCACATAAACAGTACTCGATCCAGTGATAAGTGTTGCAGAAAATGATGACATGGCAACCGGCAAAGTCACTGACATTGTCGTCCAAACATCAGTTGCCGGGTCGTAATACTCCATGCTGTTCAGATAACCGGTTGCGTTAATGCCGCCCATAACATAAATTTTTCCATTATACGCAACGGCACCAAAATAACTGCGGGCAGTGTTCATACTGGCCACTGTCATCCAAGTATTGTTACTCGGGTTATACAGTTCAACACTATTTGTATACCCACCAGTCGTCGTTGTTTGCCCACCGATCGCGTAAATCATACCGTTGAGCGTCACGGCCTGAAGCCCTTGACGCGCCGTATTCATTGAAGCTTTTGTAACCACATTGTTTTCGGCATTTGACTGCTGATAATCATCCTGAGACGGCTCCGTATTTGGGACAATAACCGGTAGCGTGTCCGTATCCGGGACATTGATCACCATTGTGTTCGCAGCAGAATTGTTCCCGGTAGCATACGAACAGTTCAGAATTTTCCCACCAGCTATTTTGTCTTGCAAGCCCGTAACGGAATCTGCTGAAGATATTATTCTTTCTTTTACAGCGGCAGCCGTATTGAAAGCGCCCTTTGAAAAGATCAACGCAGCCGCACCGCTCACAAAAGCCGCAGACATTGAAGTACCATCCAAGCTCTGATATTGACCTTTTATCCATGTGCTCAAGATATTCTGACCGGGCGCAGCAATATTGACTGTGGTTGAGCCATAATTTGAAAATCTGCATAACTTACCGGACTGATCAATTGCAGCAACCGAAATGACGTTATCATGTATCATTGAATATGCCGCGGGATATACCGGATAGTTATCAGTATTGTAAAGGTTATTTCCTGTCGCACAGACAAAGAGTGCACTGCTGCTTGCGATCGCTTCCTCCAAAGCCGGATTGTTAAACCGGCTGCCCCAGCTACAGTTAATGATTTTAGCGCCCATTTTGTCCGCATATGCTATGGCGTTAATAATGTCACTTGTATAGGCGACACCATCCTGAAACACCTTAATTGGCATTATTTTTGCGTTCGGTGCAACACCGGCAACGCCAACACTATTATCTTTCTGCGCTGCAATTATCCCTGCAATATGCGTTCCATGCCATTCGTCATAATAGGTCGATTGGTCATTGACGTTACTATCATTGTTGAAAAAATCCCAGCCGCAGTAATCATCAACATAACCATTCCCATCGTCATCAATTCCATTGTTTGCTATTTCCTGATTGTTTATATACATACTACCAGCTAAGTCTGTATGCGACAAATCGATTCCCGAATCAATAACCGCAACTAAAACACCATCACCCAAACTGCTTGACCATGCATCGGTAACGTCGGCACCAACTGTAACATGATCCGAATTTGCGTTTACTGCATTGAGCCCCCACTGTTCCGAAAAAAGCGGGTCAGATGATGATGCCGATGTTGTCATTGCATAGTCTGGCTGGACAGAAGCAATATTCCCATCTATGCCCGCTGATTTCATGGCATTCATAAATTCCGCAGAATTCATGGCTTTTTTTAAAGCAATAATCGCAATTTTATTATTCTTATTCCCAAATACTTTTTTCGAAGATTCTATTCCGGCTGACGCAACTTTATTAGCGTCAACATTCTTACCGTTGTTGTTTTTCTTCCCACCATTTGTAAACTGCGGAACACTTTGCTCATCGCTGTATTTTACAATATACCGATAGCTTTGAAAGCTTTTTGTATCGTTTTCAAGATTCTTTAAATAATCCGCCTTTTTCTGATCATCTGTTTTTTTGCCATTATTTCCATTTTGTTGATCTGAATCCGGCTTATTCGACAAGGACTTAATTGTTGAATTATCAGTTTGTAAATCTGAATTCAATATACTTTTATATGTTGCCTGCTCGATTATTCCTTGTGCGACTACCGGCAAGGAAACAGCACCTGATAGAGTTACTACAGCGAGAAGTATAATCAGTGCCTTATTTAAACATTTAAAAAACGTTGACATTTCATTCACTCCTATCAAAATATATCGAATCGATTACTCAATATGTACTGTTGTCTCTTGTGTTTGAAGCGCAACAAATTGAAACACATCGATGATTCCTGACCATTGCGTACCGGTAGGTATCGTTTTGTCAACAATAAATTGGATTGTTCCTGGTGTAAAACTAGTAATTGTAATGCCAGTACCCGCTATATCACCAGCCGTTGTTTCTTTTGCATATGTCAACGCACATAAATCGCTAATTTGAAGCACTGCAGCATCATAAGTGACCGTATAGGTCACGTCACTATATGAAGAAATGCTGCTTCCTGTAACTGCAACGTTATATGAATTATTTTGTGTTGCCGAGAGCGTAATCGTCGTTGAAGCAGCATCATGAATGCTGAGAGTCGCCGTACAAGTAATATTCTCAAACATCGCGACAAGTGTAACAGTCCCTAATTCAGCTTCAGCTGAAACCGTAACAACCCCTGTCGAGTCATCAACTTGGACACCCATATATGTATCCTGTAAACTATATACGATCTCCTCTGGGGCGATTTGATTGCCTTCAGCATCCGTACCAAATGCACTAACGGTAATTGAGCTTGTATCGGCTTCTGGTTTTGTTATCGAGTAACTGCTAAACTCGAAACTTAAGGCTCCATCGCTTGTCTTGCTTAACACAGCCGTCGTAGAATACTCCAAACTCGATCCGCCTAACTGCGCACAATTATTACGCCCCCAGGACCAGACCGTCCCGTCTTCAAGCAGCGCAACACTATGGTAGGAAGCACCGTCTATCTGTGTAACGTCAGACAAATTCGATACAGTCACAGGTGTTGAACGCGAGATTTCCGTCCCATCACCAAGCAACCCACAGTCGTTATATCCCCATCCGACCACCGTTCTGTCGGCCTTAATAACAAAGCTTTGATAATCTCCCGTTGCAATTTCTACAGCCGATCCTTCGGTACTTAAATTTGTCACATTGACAGGTGTGCTGCTATTCGTCGATGTGCCATTTCCCAACTGAAATTCTTCATTAGCACCCCAGGCCATCACGATACCGGTTGTCAATAGTGCCAGCACATGCTCCGCCCCGGCAGCTACTTTATCAACGTTGCTAAGACCGCCCACCTGAACTGGTACCGTTTTATTTACAATGCTTCCGTCACCAAGTTGTCCTTTGTCATTTTTGCCCCATGCCCAAACTGTCCCATCCATTTTGACGGCATAGCTTGAGTAACTTCCGCAAGAAATATGTTTTACCCCTGAAAGTCCGCTGATTTGAGCCGCTGTATCAGATTCATCCGTCGATCCGTTACCGAGTTGTCCATATTCATTGTATCCCCAAGACCACACAGTACCGTCCGTCTTTAATGCCATACCATGGTAGGTTCCTGCGGAAATTTCCTTAATGTTTGTCAGTCCGACAACTTGAACGGCCGCCGTACTGAACTGATAATTATCTCCGTCCCCGAGCTCACTGTTCCAATTGCGACCCCATGCCCAAACTGTTCCATCCGTCTTTAAAGCCATGCAAAAGTCAAAACCTGCGGATATTTGCATAACATTGTCTAATCCCGGTATCTGAGTTAGTGTCTCCGAGTCAGATACAGTCCCTGTACAACACTGGTTGAAATCGTTTTGTCCCCAGGCCCATACTGTACCATCTGATTTTAGGATTGCTGTAAAGTATCCACCTGCAGAAATCTGCTGAACCATTACGGAATTGGAAAGTGTCGTTATTTCAACTGTATTGCTCGCTTCAGAAATATTTTCTGCTGCGTCCTTCGCCTTCACATAATATGTATAGGCTGTATTTGCAGTCAGGCCTGTCTCAGTATATGACGTTATTGTTGATTTACCAATCTTTGTTCCATCACGAAAAACATCATAACCTGTAACACCGACATTATCCGTTGACGACGACCATGTTAGCGTCGCTGTTGTGCCTGTCCTTGATGAGCATGTCAGCCCAGTCGGCGCAGTCGGCGCCGTTGTATCGGCAGTTGATGTTGTACTTTGCACCGGTATCATGGAATAATTCCCCGTATAACCACCCAACTGGCCATAATCGTTTTTGCCCCACGACCATACCGTGCCGTCGCTTGTGAGCGCCACACTGTGCGTATATCCGCCGGAAATCTGAATCAGCCCCGTCAGGTTTAACACATCATTTGGGACCATATGCCAAGCTTCGCTGCCGTCGCCAAGCATGCCGTCATCATTGTTCCCCCAGCCGACTGCCGTCCCGTCAGCTTGAATTGCCAGACTGTGATACGCCCCTGCCGAAATATCAACCGCCGAGTCTGGATCATCCATGTTAACCACATCAACGGGCGTACTGCTGCTTGTCCACGATGCATTGCCAAGCTGCACGCAGTCGTTGCTGCCCCATGCTTTGACAGCGTCATTTGTCAGCAGGGCCAGTGCGTGGTCAAACCCTGCCGAAATGAATTTTACTCCTGTCAAATTGCTGACCTGCACAGGCGCCGTTGTATTGTTCGTCGTACCATTGCCCAACTGGCCGCTTTCATTATTACCCCACGACCAGGCCGTTCCATTCGATTTGACGGCATAGCTCGAGAACGCACCGGCAGCAATAGAATTGACACCCGTAAGACTATTTACTTGAACAGGGGTATCCGACTCATTTGTCGTTCCATTACCAAGTTGCCCATCTGCGTTATGCCCCCAGGCGTAAACCGATCCGTCTGCTTTCAATGCCAAACCATGATAGGCACCCGCTGCGATATCCGTCACATTATTCAACCCGGAAACCTGAACAATTCCGGTGCTGTATTCATAGTTATCGCCGTCACCGAGTTCGCTGTTCCAGTTACGTCCCCATGTCCACACGGTGCCGTCCGACTTCAGAGCCATGCAAAAGGCAAGCCCTGCGGCAACCTTCGTCACGTTGGTCAGACCCGTTACTTGCGTCAGTCCCTCGGAATCAGATGTCATCCCTGTACAGCACTGATCGAAATCGTTTCTTCCCCACACCCACACGGTACCGTTATCTTTTAAAACGACTGTGAATCCATTACCTGCTGCAACCTGAATGACTTTGGCTCCCGAAACAGCCGTCGTCTCAACATTCAGCGTATTGCTGGCGGTTGATTCGTTGTTGGCGGCGTCCTTCGCTTTGACATAATAGGAATACGACGTTTCCGCTGTCAGGCCCGAATCCGTATATGTCGTGTTGGCAGTCGTACCAACCATTGTGCCATCGCGGTAGATATCATAACCCGTGACGGCTACGTCGTCTGATGCCGCCGTCCATGCAAGAGAAACAGACGTATCCGTAACAGAGGAAAATGTAAGTCCTGTCGGTGCCGTCGGCGGTGTCGTATCCTCCTCACCATCCATGCTTTGAACTGGTATCACTGAATAATTGCCTATAAAACTTCCCAACTGCCTATAATTATTGTTCCCCCATGACCATACGGTGCCGTCACTTTTCAGCGCAACGGTATGTTGATAGCCAGCAGAAATTTGTGTTAAATTTGTCAGATTGGCAATAGGATTATCGACCATATGCCAGTCTGTTGTCCCGTCACCTAGCGCGCCATAATCATTGCAACCCCAACAAAAACCATTACCGTCAGAATCAATTGCAAAACTATCGTTTGCGCCTGCTGAAATCAATATAGCGGAATTTGGGTCGTTCATATTTGCAACATTAATCGGTATGTTGCTGTTTGTCCAAGATGCATTGCCAAGCTGCACACAGTCATTGGCACCCCATGCCTTTATGGCGCCAGAAGTTGTGAGCGCCAGCACATGATTTCCGCCACCGGCAAGCTTACTCACACCAGACAGATTGATTACCTGAATTGGCGTGTTTGAATCAATCGTTGTCCCATCCCCGAGTTGACCGTAAGCGTTATTGCCCCACGAGTATACAATCCCGGATTGTGACGCTTTAACCGCATAACCCGCATTTGCTCCGGCCGAAATATAGCTAACATTATTCAGACCGCCAACTTGTGTCGGCGAAGAAGAATCAGTCGTGGATCCGTTGCCAAGTTGACCGAACTGGTTTTTTCCCCATGTCTTTAGTGTACCATCTGCCTTTAAGGCCATTCCGAAATATTTGCCGCCAGCAATTTGTGTTATTCCAGTTAACGCGCTGATTTGAACGGGTACATCACTGTAATTACTCGTTGTTCCAATACCCAATTCACCATTAGTGTTTTGCCCCCAAGCCCAGACCGTTCCATCCGACTTTAACGCCAAGCAAAAATAGTAACCGGCTGATATCATCGTAATATCAGTCAGACCTGCAACTTGCGCTATTTGTGACGTTTCAGAAACCGTACCGTTTCCGCACTCTCCGTGCTCATTTTGGCCCCATGTCCAAACTGTACCATCCGACGCGAGGATCGCCGTAAAATTTGCTCCCGCTGACACTTGGGTGGCCGTGACATTGAGTGCTTTTACGAGTAAGTTAGCGGATAATAATTGTACAACAAAACATACCGTCATAATAAATGCCAACGACTTTGATAGTAATTTCATAGCGGTTCCTCCAAAACAGCTTAATTTATGAATATTTTCTGAATAATTACGGTCGGATATTGATTTATCATCCTTTTTGTGGTAATTATGTGAATAGCAAAGCTAAGTATTCTTGATTAAACATCACGAATACTTGGGGCAGCCATCGAATCATCTGACCTGCCAAGTACGGAATGATTCGATGGCTATTCTATTTGATACCATTATTTTACATCTTATCACATTTCCCGTCAATTGTTATTTTTTCTATTTTTTAGTTTTTTTGTTAAAACCAGGCATACACCTGTGCGTAACCGGGTTCTTTACAAGCTGCGTACGCGTGTTATGACATGCGTACGCTTTTTTTACTTGTTTTCATCGCTTGTTAACCTGTGGTTAACAAAATTAATAAAAGTTTACGACGCCTCCCTTGCTAATTTCCGCTTTCGAAAATATAATGTGGCCATGAGGTGACGATATGGGACATATTAAAATCGGCGCATTCATCGCGGCAAAACGGAAAGAGCGCGACTTGACACAGGAGGAGCTTGCCTCATATCTTGGTGTTTCAAAGCCGGCCGTTTCTAAATGGGAGTCTGGCCAGAGCTATCCCGATATTGTGCTGCTGCCTGTATTGGCCGCCTATTTCAATACGAGTGTCGACGCGCTGCTCGGCTACGAAGCGCAGCTGTCTAAGCAGGAAATCAAGGCGCTGTACAAAAAACTCTCCGCCCGTTTTGCGACTGAACCGTTTGAGACGGTTATGGCTGAATGCCGTGACTATGTTAAAAAATATCACGCCTGCTGGAATCTTCTATACGCGGTTTCACTTCTCTATACAAACCACGCCATGCTTGGAGGCAGCTCCGACGCGGCGGAAGCCGTGCTGCATGAAGCCGCCGCGCTGCTCGAGCGCGTCGAGACGGAGAGCGGCGAGGCAACGCTTGCCAAAGAGGCGTTGTCCCTTCGCGCCTACTGCTTTCTGGCCACAGGCCGCGCTGCTGAGGCTATCGATCTTCTCGGCGACGCAGACACACACGCGCTGCCGATTGACCCGCTGCTGGCGAAAGCGTATATGCTCAAAGGTGATACCGACCGTGCCAAGGAGCTGCTTCAGCGCTTTATCTACACAAGCGGCGTCACCGTTATCGCCGCGATGCCGGATCTGATGCTGCTGTATGCCGATGCGCCAAATAAGCTGGACGCGTGTCTTTCAATCACCGCACTGATCGGTGACGCATTTGAGCTTCGAAAGACCCAGCCGCATCATTATTTTGCGCTGTATCTGACAGCGGCTGCCCTATTTGCCGCCCTCGGCGCTGTGGAAAAGGCCCTTGACATCCTTGAAGATTACGTCGGCATCGTCACCGACGAGGCAATTTATCCGCTGAAACTGCGGGGCAGCGCGTTCTTTGACCGTATTGAGCCGTATTTTGATACGCTTCGTCTCGGCAACATGGCTCCGCGCAGCGAAACGCTGATTAAAAAGGACTTAAAAGACGCCGTTATCTGCAACCCGGCCTTTGACGGCCTAAAGACGCTCGACCGTTTCCGCGCACTTGCCGAGCGGCTCGGCCGTTTAGAATAATCACTTAGAAAGGATCTGTCAAAATGTCTAACTTGTCAGCACTCACGCCGTATATCCCTTTTCTCATTCCGATTGCCGCCGTCGAACTCGGGCTTCTGATTGCCGCACTCATCTCGATCTTTCACCACAAGACATATCGCGTCGGAAACAGAATTATCTGGATTATTGTCGCGGTTGTCTTCAACATCATCGGCCCCATCCTTTACTTTGCCATCGCGCGGGGTGACGAGTGATGGATATCCTCTCCCTCCGGCACGTGTCAAAAAGCTTTGGCAGTCTCGACGTCATTCGAGATCTGAACCTGACAGTCCGGGAACACGCCGTCTACGGCCTGATCGGTAAAAACGGCGCCGGTAAGACGACAACAATGAAAATGGTGCTCGGCTTCTTAAAAGCGACGGCCGGCGAGATCACCGTCTGCGGAGAAAAAGTCGTTTACGGCCAATCAAAAACGAATCGGCATATTGGGTATCTGCCGGACGTGCCGGAATTTTACGGCTTTATGAGACCGATGGAGTATTTAACGCTTTGCGGTGAAATTTCCGGCATGACGCCGTCGGACATTAAGCGGCGTGCCGGAGAATTATTGGAACGCGTCGGCCTCGGCACCGTGAACAGAAAAATCGGCGGGTTTTCACGCGGGATGAAGCAGCGGCTGGGCATCGCGCAGGCATTGCTCGGCGCACCGAAGCTCCTGATCTGCGACGAGCCGACGTCGGCGCTCGACCCTGTTGGGCGCAAGGAGCTGCTCGACATCCTTCAAAGCGTCCGAAGCGAAACGGCAATCATCTTTTCAACACACATTCTTGCCGACGTGGAGCGCGTTTGTGACGACATCGGGATTCTGGACGGCGGCCGGCTTGTCTTAAGCGGCAGGCTTTCCGAGGTCAAAAACACATACCGAAGCGATTGCGTGTTTATTGAACCGGCAAAAAAAGAAAGCGCCGGGCAGCTGGCCGAAAAACTGGCGTTACTGCCGGACGTTAAAAATGCCGCCGCCGCGGAAAACGGCGTTATCGCACAGCTGCAAAGCGGTGGCGACGCGCGCGCCATCCTCTCCGCTCTCGTCAGCACGAATCTCGCCATTGTCAAGTTTGAAGTCCGCGAGCCGTCGCTTGAAGACGTCTTTCTGGAGGTGATTCAATGAACGGCTTGATCGCTTTTTCAAAGAAGGAATTGACAGAGCAGCTGCGCAGCTTTAAAGCCCTTATCCTGATGGCCGTTCTCTTCCTTTTCGGCATGATGAGCCCGCTCACGGCAAAAATCCTGCCGGACATTTTTACCGGGATGCAGGTTCAGGGCATTACAATCATTATTCCGGCGCCGACGGCGTTTGACGCGTATGCCCAGTTTTTCAAAAACGTGGGCCAGATGGGGCTTTTGGTCCTCCTGCTTTTATACGGCGGCCTGCTGTCACAGGATGTGACGAAGGGGACGCTGATTGTTTTGCTTGCCAAGGGGTTATCCCGCAGCGCCGTCATTGCAGCGAAATTTATCACTTCACTCATCGTCTGGACTGCCGGTTACGCCCTGGCCGCTTTTACCGCCTGGGGTTATACCGTTTATCTCTTCGGCGCAAATGTCGTGCCGAACCTTCTGCCGGCTTTTTTCAGCCTCTGGCTTTTCGGGGCCTTCCTTCTTGCGCTGCTGCTTTTTGCCAGCACGGCAGCACCGGGCAATTACGGCGGGCTTTTGGTTACGGGCACGATTATCATCGTGATGCTTATCCTGAACACCTTCCCGATTGTCTCAAAATGGAACCCCGTTACACTTGCTGCCTCAAGCACCGCGCTTTTAAATGGCTCTCTCTCAACCGGGGAAATGGCGGTGACGGCTTATCTCACGGCCGGTTTAATTGTGGCGCTCGTCGCGCTGGCCATTGTTATTTTCAAAAAAAAGCAGCTATGAGACTATTGTGGCAAAAGCCGAATATAACATCAGAAAGAGGCAGGCCTTGTCGGCCTGCCTCTTGGGCACCTATTTGGCAGCTTACACTGGCTGCATATTGGTTTATTTCAAAGCCACAGAAATAATCCCATATATAAGATATCCCACCGGGAATAATACAAGTACACTTCCTAAAATAATTGAAACGGCGTTATGTACGGAATTTAAGGCTCTTTTCTTTGTTTGTGTCAACTTAGCGTATTTCCGGTTCATTGCGATGCCTGTGCCGCCAATAACCAGCAGACATACACCCAAAAAGCCGAGGATAGCTATAATGATTCCAATTATTGCCGCCATCATCACGAGAATTGACATGAACGCCATTATAACACTTCCCTTATAATGATACTAAAGCACAAACACCTGCAAACAAATAAACCAATGCTATTAAACTGCCTGCGAACAAATGTATGATCGAAAGCATTAAATACCCGTGCTTTACGTATTTGTCCGACGTCTCAAAACGTTTGCTAGTTTTGATGCCTCTCACGCCGCGAATGATTGCAATAACAGCCAGAAACAGAATCATTGCGAACACTAATAGAATCAGCGCATTTACCAGTGATACCATTTTTTCATCTCCAATCTTAATAGAGTGTTTTGTTGTAAATCAGAAAAGTGCTATGCGGGGGTGTGGCTGTTTTATGCTTCTTTTGCCAGCCGCACGGCGATTTACACAACCGGGCATCCATCGGTGTCAAATAGTATTTTCATGAAAATACCATAATAGGAAGTAGCATTAATAATTTGTGACATCACAAACTCTATTTCTTTTTAAAAAGCTCACTTTTAGCAGCACGGCTATCTTTTACTCTTTGAGTAACTGCCGCACATATGCTTGATAAATCGGGCATTAATCTGAAAGTGTTGAAACCAAGTGTATCAAGGTACTTCAACAAAGATTCCCTTAAATCTCGATGTATCTTAATAACTGATGTATTATTAGTAATTATTTTCTGATGCACAACGGGATCAAGAGTATAGGGAAGCATAAATAGCCCCTGTTGCATGATGATTCGTTGGTTCGATTGGTTTGGGTCAATAAAGCATAATTTCTGACCTTGAATTTTTTGCGTAATTGTATTTCCGTTGTCTGAATCTGAGTTATATGCGCATGCCGATAGTCCTTTTACATAATCTTGAAATACACCGCTTATTGGCTTACTTAAAAACGTTGAATATTCAGATAGTATTCTTCGACATCTACTAGATATAAAGTCAGATTCGTAGCTCCCAAAAGATAAACCCTGAAATACAGGTAGACCTTTTAAGTGAATATGTTCTCCAATATCGCAGTATCGTATATAATAATAACTTCTATCTTCCACTTCCTTATAGTTGCCGGGAGATTTCTTTGAAAATAAAGCAAAGCTTAATGCGATGAAAGGATTAAATGTAAAATCAAGCAAACGTGTAGGTAAGCCATAATGTTGCCCATAGGAGATAAAGTCAATTGGTGAGTCTGCCGAGAAATAATGACTACCGTATTTTTCGAATTCATTAAGTAACTCAAATTCTACACCCGAATAATCTTTCTCTCTAATTAATAAAGGCAGAAGATTATCTTGCTTATTGTACCCGCGAAATACATATGTACCAAAACTAGCAAGATATGTTAGGGTGTTTAGAAGCGAATCCTGTTGATTATAATACTCTTCTACATTTGGAGTATCGGTTTTCATATAATACTATTCCTTTATTGGTTATAAATAAAATGAGAAACTATTGCCACACATTCCATAATAGCAGGTATGGCAACCGCAAATCGCTATTCGGGTTAGTTGCTGATTTTCAAAAACTTTCGCAACTGTTCAGATAAATCCCATAACTCCTTTACAAGTGAGTTTTTAAGTAATCGCCAATCGCAATTGAACAATTTGTTTGTTAAGCCTCCAAATGCATCATTCTCATTAATATCATTCTCCTGAAGAACGCTACCCAAGCCGTAATGTCCTAAACAGTTTCGCATTTTCCTGCAATACCATTGTTCGTTCATGTAAAATCTCTTTTGAAATACCTTGTTAATTTCTTTGATAAGGTCAACAAGATAAAAGTATTGTATATAAATGAATCGGAGCTTTGTTGGTATCTCATCAAGAACATATTTATCAATACCAAAAATCAAGAAATTAATCGTACACATGATTGAAAAGAGAATAAACGACTTATCATATTCTCTATATCCCGTTGGGGCCGGGAAAAAACCACAAAAATCTCTTGTTTGAAAATTAGTCTGAGTATTTACTGAAACTACCTTCAAATTATTGACTCCAAAAATACCCAACAATCGGCCTAGATACTCGCTCATAGTTTTAGTATATTCACTATCTAGTGTACCCAAATTGAAATAGGGGGAATAGATGGAATCTAAAATTGTATTATCACAAAAAAACCCATCAATAATAAGGCAACCATATATATTATATATCTTTAATAACTTAGCTATGGGTTTGCATTCATTGGCAAAATAGTCGTCATTAGCATTATAGACCGCTTCAAGATTCTGACTTAAATTAGAAAATTCATTTTCCCAAAGTTTAATATTATTTCGCAATGCGACATAATATTCTTTTTCCTTTTCGGTAAACATAGGAACATTATTTTTTATTGCATTCACTTTCCTGCCCCACTGTTCAATTCCATCAGTAATTAACCCCAAATATGGTTGTAGAGCGACTGGATAGCTATACCCAGTTTTTTTAAAATTAGCCACCATAACAGAATATACAAATCGTAAATCTTCAACAATTAGCTTTAATGCAACTGTTTGAGACGGTGTTAAGTCCATTAATAACAACTTTCTTTCGATTTCGCATTATCGGTAGGGTCCATCGCTTTTTACATAATACACCTTAATATTCCAGTTTGGAAGATGGAACGGTCACTGTTTTTGGGAAATTTAGAATTTTGTGTTGAAAAAAGAAGAGGCAGGCTGAAAAACGCCTGCCTCTTTGTTATATGGTTGCCTTTGTGATAGTGCGTTACTTCAAGCTGTCATATATTGATGCCAAATTCGCCGTCATGCGCTGGAGATAGGACTGCCCGTCCTCTGAGCTTTCCAGCGTATAGATCGTCTTCACCTGTGCGCCGACCTCATTGGCCAGCGTTTGGGAGACGGCTGGGCTTGCCATTTGCTCGGCAAAAATTGTTTTGACGTTGTGTTCCCGGCAGTATGTGATCAGCGCCGCGAGCTTCTGTGCTGTCGGCTCGCCTTCAGCGAAGACATCTTCGACGCTGTTTTGCGTCAGGCCGAAATCACGGCAAAGATACCCGAACGCCGCGTGGCCCGTGACAAAATCTTTCGTCGAGACGGTCTGGAACTTTGTGGCGTATTCCGCATAGAGGCCTTCAAGCTGCGCTGTAAAATCGGCACCGTTTTGTTCAAAAAGCGCTTTATTCTCTGGCGACGCTTTGATGAGTGCGTTCTGAATGTTCCGGACCTCGACTTGAGCGCCTTTGAGGCTCAGCCAGAGATGCGGGTCATACTGCCCGTGCTCGCTGATTTCCGCGGCGTTCGTTAAAACAATCGGCTCGGCGCCTTCCGACGCGTTGACAACAATTAACCCGCTGTTATCGGATGACGCCAGCGCCTCATCCACCCACGACTCCAGCCCGAGACCGTTATAGACAAAGACATCGGCCTCCGAAAGCGCCGCAAGGTCCTTTGCCTTCGGCTCGAAGTCGTGCACTTCCGTGCCGTCCGGAACGATCACGGAGACTGCGACCTTGTCGCCGCCGACGGCTTTTACAAGGTGCTGCAGCACATCAAACGTCACAACGACCTTGATTTTACCGTCATCAGCTGTCTGGCCCTTCGGCTGCCCGACATTGCAGCTTGAAGCGCCGAGTATGACGGCGAGGCCGACCATGAGCGCAAGCAACTTTTTAACCATGCTTTTTACCTCCATTGCGTGTTGACAAAGGCAATCCATTGAGACTGCTTTGAGCATATAAATGGGTTTGATCCGGCGGGCGCACAAAGGCCGCGCTTATCATAAGAAGCGCTTTAGCGCAGGAGCTGCTTACGCACGTTGAAAAAGCCCTTATATGCCAGATAGCACGCGACAAACGATGAAATGGACGTTGTGGACAGCAGCATAAACGTCACCATAATTTGATACTTAATGGCGTTCAAAGGCGACGTTCCCGCAAGGATAAGCCCCGTCATCATGCCGGGGAGGGCGACGATGCCGAGTGTTTTCGCTGAATCGATCGTCGGCATCATACCTGTTCTGATGGCGTCGCGGATAATCTCGATGGTGGATGGCAGGATATCTGCCCCGAGCGCCAATTTTGTCTCCACTTCCTGCCTTTTTATCTTGAAATCGGATGTCAGCTGTCGATAGCAAAGCCCGAGCGCGACCATCGAATTGCTGATGACCATGCCACCGACAGGAATGATCTGGTACGCGTCATACGCAATCGCCCCGGCCAGAATCAAAACAGAGAGCGTGACGGCTGTTCCCAGGGCGATGGCCGCGACGGAAATGAGCCATCCGTTTTTAAGACCCTTTCCCCTTTTTGCGGCGTTATAAGCGGCGTTGACCATCATGAAAATAAGCAGCAGTGTTGTGAAAACGGGGCTTTTCATACCGAATATATACTGCAGAACATATCCGACGGCAATAAGCTGAACGACAGCCCGGATGACGCTGATGAGCGTTTCCTTCTCAAGCCTCAACTTCTGCCAATATGAGAAAACAAGCGTTATCAGAACAAGCGATGACGCTATCAAAAGTGATGTCAAACTGATTGTATTTGATCCCGTCACCATAAAACCTCCCACGATTTCAGCTTGCCCGCTTCCATTATCATCTGCGTGTCGGCAACACGGCCGCTTTGCAGAGGATCATGTGTGACCCATAAGACGGTCGTCCCCGCTTCGTTCTCGGCTTTGACGACGCGTTCGACGGCGGCCGCGTTCTCCGGGTCAAGCGCCGACGTTATTTCGTCGAGCAGCAGAATCTTTGGCCTGAACAGCAAAGAGCGGATGAAGGCAATCCGCTGCTTTTCGCCCCCGGAGAGGTCTTTGACATCGCGCGCCAAATAATCGTCCGTCAAACCGAACATCTCAAACAGGTCGCGCACCCGGTTCTGATCGACCCGCAAATTCCTGATGGCGTACGGGAATTTAATATTATCCAAGACCGTATCGCCAAAGAGATACGGCGTCTGAAAGCAATAGGCGATGCTTCTGCGCAGCTGGATGGGATTGTACGCCTCAAGGCTTTTGCCGTTATACACAATGACGCCGCCCGTTGGACTGATCAGATGACTGCACAGTCGGAGCAGCGTGCTTTTACCGCTGCCGGACGGGCCCATGATTGAAACACAATCACCCGCGTCTATGCTCAGCGAAATATTATCGAGTATCGTTTTCCCGTCGCTTTCATAGCTGACGTTCTTAAATTCTAATAGCGGCAAATGAAATACCCCCATTGACCATTGGGAGAACAGGGCGCACTTATTCAGCTTCATATTCCCTGAACCGATCTTTTGGGACTTAAAAGCTTGTTTTCCCGTTTGAATTGTAACACGATTTCCAGGGAACTTCTATAGAGAATCTGACACGCCGACCAAAACGGGCGCGGCCTGGCGAGGTAATTCCCGCCGGGCTGCGCCCGCTCTTTTTACAGGATAATGCCGCCTACTGCATTGCAGGCTGAAAATTTTGCTGCTGCTGACTGAGGACGGCCTGTCTCCCTTTCTCCGTCTGCTCCATGTCATTCGGGCTGAGCACGTACAACAGCTGCTGGAGCTCGCCAACGTGCTGCCGCTCCTCGTCGGCAATATGTGCTAAAACCTTTTTGACGCGCATATCGCTCGTCGCCGCCGCGTGCGCCTCGTATCCGATGATTGCCTCGAGCTCCCCCGCAATATCGACACGGAGTGCCTGGAGCGTCTCCTCCGGCGTCATCTGCTTCGTGACGTTGGCGACAAAGGGGTTTCCTAGCAGTGCCATCTGATCACATCCTTTCCTGTTTTTAGGATGCGTGGCCGAACGAGATAATATGTATGACGTTCCAAAGATGCGGAAATAAGGCAACACCCTGCAAAATTAACAGAATATTGACATTTGAAGCGCCGCAGTCCCTTTAAACAGAGGTTGCCGCTGTGCTACAATAAAAAAAACCGACACAGGAAAGGTTTGATACTGTTATGGGTTCAAACGATCAAGAGATAATGACACAAGACACACCGGAGCAGCCGGACGGCCCGGACAGACCCGCGAAAAAGAAGCTGAAAAACCGCTGGATTATCATCATTGCGGCGGCCGTACTGGCTGTTGTTTTCATCGTTTTAGCGGCCCTTTCAGCCTCCCGGAAATCACTGACAAGTGCCGCGTATACGCCGTATACGGTCAAGCGCGGCGACATTACGGTGACGCTGAGCGGCAGCGGAACACTCCAGCCCGCCGACGCATACACGCTCAACGCTCTCGTCTCCGGCGATGTTTTGTCGGCGCCGTTTGAGGAGGGTGACACCGTTCAAAAGGGCGATGTGCTTTATACGGTTGATAACGCCGATGTAGCTGCCGCCGTCCAGCAGGCGGAGAACAGCGTCGGCGACAGTCAGCGCCAGTATAATAATGCCTTAAAGCTGCAAAGCGACATGACGCTGAAAGCGGGCGGCGCAGGTACCGTGACGCAGCTGGCCGTCCAGCCCGGCGACATGGTCGCGGCGGGGCAGACCGTCGCCGTCATCCGCGACATGAATGTCATGTCCGTGACGGTGCAGTTCCAGAAAAGTGCGGCAGCCGGATTCTCTGTCGGCCAATCGGCGGACGTTTTTATCAACAGCTTCTATGAGACGCTCCCCGGCGTCGTCTCCAAGGTCAGTTCTGTGGACATTGTGCTGCCGGGCAACATCATCGTCCGCAACGTCACGATCGATGTGAATAACCCTGGCGCCATTTCAACAGCAACGACGGCCAGCGCCACCATCGGCGGCACGACGAGCGTCGTCGACGGGACGTTCACTTATAAATACGAGGGCAGCCTGAAAGCCCCGGCGAGCGCGACCGTCACGTCCGTCAGCGCCCCGGAGGGCAGCCGTGTTGCAAAGGGGCAAACCGTCATCGTCCTCCAGAGCGACGATGTCGACAATCAAGTCGCCGCGGCGCACAGTGCGCTCGAAAATGCCCAAATCAATCTCAGCACCCAGCAGCGAAAGCTTGAAAGCTACACCGTTACCTCCCCGATTGACGGTACGATTGTTGAAAAAATCGTCAAGCAGGGTGACACGCTAAAGGTTGGCGAAGGCGTCTGCACGGTTTACGACCTCTCCCACCTTTCGCTGACGCTCAATGTTGACGAGCTTGATATCAAGTCTGTGCAGCCGGGACAGGCCGTTACGCTGACGGCGGATGCCGCGCCGGGCATGACGTTTAACGGTGTCGTCGTCACCGTCAACATCAAGGGGACAACGAAAAACGGCGTGACGTCCTATCCCGTCACGATTCAGCTCGACGAGACAGACGCGCTGCTTCCCGGCATGAACGTTGATGCAAAGATCATCCTCGAGTCTCTCCATGACGTTTTGACCGTCCCTGTTGCCGCCGTCCTGCGGGATAATTTTGTCCTGCTCCAAACCGGAACAAAAGAGAAGGCAACAGACGCCGGTATTCCCGCTGGCTTCACATATACACCCGTCACGCTCGGCCCGTCCAGCGACACGGATATCGTGATTACTGCGGGCCTCAAGGAAGGCGACGTTATCGCCGTTATGGACGATACGCCGACGTCGTATGACACAAATATTTTCGCCGCACGGGCGGAAAACCGTATAGACAACGCCAGCAACACATCGAGCGGCGCCCCCACAACAGGCGGTGCCGCCGACGGCGGCGACACCCCTGACGCTGCGGGTAATGCCGGATGATGCCGCTTATTGAATTTCGGGACGTCCGGAAAACGTATATCCTGGGCGGCAGCCCCGTTCGCGCTGTTGACGGTATCAGCATGGCTGTTTCGAAGGGCGAGTTCGTTGCCATTGTCGGCCAGTCTGGTTCCGGCAAAACAACATGCATGAACATCATCGGCTGCCTTGATGTGCCAACGTCGGGCGCTTACCTGCTCGGCGGCAAAAATGTGGGACAGATGGATGACAATGCTCTGGCAGACATCCGCAACAGAATGATCGGCTTCATCTTTCAGCAATATAATCTGCTGCCGAAGTTATCCGTGCTTGAAAACGTTGAGGTCCCGCTTTTATACGCCGGGCAGCCAAAAAAAATTCGGCGTGAGCGCGCCCTTGAGGCACTTGCGCGCGTCGGCTTGTCGGATAAGCTTGCCAACAGGCCAAATCAGCTCTCCGGCGGGCAGCAGCAGCGTGTTTCCATCGCGCGCGCCCTCGCGGGCGGTCCGTCCGTTATTCTGGCTGACGAGCCCACCGGCGCGCTCGACTCCAAGACGGGCCGAGACGTTCTATCCCTTTTAAAGGCCCTGCATCGCGAGGGCAACACCATCGTTCTCATCACGCATGACCCCTCCATTGCCGCTGAAGCCGGGCGTGTCATCCGCCTGTCCGACGGGCGGATTGTTTCCGACGGGGCACCGGAGAAACATAACAGCGGAGGAGGCCCTGCATGAGAATTGTGCAGTCTTTTCAGCTGGCGCTGAAAACCATCGTCACAAGCAAAATGCGTTCTTTTTTGACGATGCTTGGCATCATCATCGGCGTTTCCGGCGTGATGGTTATCGTCGGCATGGGCAACGGCATGCAAAATTATATGACAAGCAGCTTCAAAAGCCTCGGGACGGATTTGCTGACCGTGACCATCGCGGGGACGGCGACCTCTAAAACGGTCACGCCGGACGATATGTATACGCTTGTAACGGAAAACACCGCCTACCTCAAGGATGTCTCCCCGATTGTCAAGGTTATCGGCAGCGTTAAAATCGGCAGCAGCACGCTTGATAAAACAAGCGTCACAGGTGTCAGTGAATCTTACGCTGCGATGAAAATGTATGCCATGAGCGGCGGGCGATTTTTACAGTACGTTGATATCGCGAGACGCGGCAACGTCTGCGTCGTTGGCAGCTATATCAATAAAATGTGGTATAACGGCGATGCCGTCGGTAAGACGATTAAGATAAACGGCGTCACGCTGACGATTGTCGGCGCCGTCACGGAGCAGGCTGAAAGTGAAGAAGGCGGGACGGACGACGCCGTCTATATCCCCTATACGACAGCCGCACGCTTATCCTCGACTGGGATGGTCAACGTCTATAACTTCCAAGTCGTTTCGGAGGACAATATCGCCAAAAGCAAGGAGATTATCGGTGATGCGCTCTTCCACGTCTATGGGACAAAGGATGCCTTTACGATTATCAGCCTCTCCGAAATGCTCAGCATTATGACAACAATGCTGAACGTGCTTGTCTCGGTCCTCGCGGCGATTGCCGCCATCTCCCTCGTCGTCGGCGGTATCGGGATCATGAATATCATGCTCGTCTCCGTCTCTGAGCGCACACGCGAAATAGGCATCCGAAAGGCCTTGGGTGCCAAGCGCCGCCATATTCTGCAGCAGTTCGTCATTGAAGCGGCGACGCTCAGCGCGCTTGGCGGCCTTTTCGGCATTGGTTTCGGTTATCTTCTGTCGGCCTTGGCCACCGTCATCCTCAAAAGAGCGCTTGACCCGAATCTGGCTGTCGTCCCGTCTATTTCCGCGATTGCGATCGCCTTCGGCATTTCAGCCGCTATTGGCATTCTCTTCGGCTATCTGCCAGCGAGAAAAGCCGCGCGCCTCAACCCAATTGACGCACTGCGTTATGAATAACTGAACCAAAATTCAAGGATCGGCAAAAGCCGCTCCTTGTGCTATATCGCTGCTTTTACCGGGTGGCGCACTACGGTTTTCAGTTTTGCCGGGTCTGATTTGCGCGGATCACCGAGATAAATCTCATGGTGGCGGCGCGCGGCGGAGAAATCGGGTACAAGCGCATTTTCACGCATGAATACGTTCATTTTCTCCACCGTCTCCGGCTCTGCGGCGTACGGCCCGATATGGAGGCATTGAACACACAGGCCCTCTTTAAATGTCTCCAGCCGTGCTTTTGACGCGTCAAGGCCCGGCTTTTTCTTATGGACCTCCGAAACGGCCCACTCAAAAACAGACGGCGTCACAAAGTCCGGCTGGCGGATCACCGCCGTCCAGATAAAATGCGCATTGCCGCCGAAACGAAACGGTTCCCCGTCGTCATACGCCCAGAAGCCCTCCAGCGGCGGAACAATGTACTCGACGTATCCCTTTAGTTCCCGTCCGCCCATTTTGCTCATTTTGATCGTATAGGCCAGCGCGTATAAAAGCGAGACGGCCTCGGTAAATTCGCCGTCCGGCGCGTTGGGGTCGCCTTTTCCGTCGACCATGAGAAAGGTCATCTCCGGAACAAGGATTTTTGAGGGCTTCGCCCCGGGCTGGTAGAGGTCTTTAAACGCTTTTTTGTAATCAATCTTGTCCATTCGCTGCATCCCTTTCTGTGTTTATCAGATACGGTCAGCATACCATGCTTTGTTGACAGCGTTATGTCATATTTTCTTCATATCTGCGGCACATTAATTGAAGCGCCGCCTTTATTTTTGCCCGGAGCACCGGCGGCTCCAGCACATCAACAGACGACCCATAGGAGAGCAGATACGACACGAGCCAGTCGCCGTCCGGCATCAGTGTTTCGACAATGAGGCCGTTTTCCCCATTCGGCTTAATGGCATCGTGCGGGAAATCGTCAAAAATGCGAAAGGACACAGCATCATCGGCCCGCAGGCGGACAAGAATTTTTTCGTTTTGCGCAGGCATCATTTCTGGTATCGCCTGCTCGGGCGATGTTCTTTCAAACGTTTCATCCGACACCGTGAGTTCTTCTATACGCGAGAGCTTAAAAAAGCGCCGCGCCCGGCGTTCTCTGCACCAGGCAAACAAATACCATGCCTGACCACGAAATACAAGCTTCAAGGGCTCTGCAACGCGCCGAGACCCGTACGCCTGCCCACCGTAATAGGTGAAGCTGAGAACGCGCCGTTCCAAAATGGCGCTTTTTATTAGGTCGAAATTGTCCTTGGCGATTTGACCCCAGCCCCAGCCGGAGAAATCGACTTCTATCCAGTTTGCCGCCCGGCTGCCGAACAACGCCGAAAGCTTTTCTATGACAACACCCTCATGTCGGCTTGCCGCCGAGACTGCCGAGAGCGCCGAAAGCACTTGTTCCTTCTCCCGCGCCGTCAGCACTGTCTTGTCCAATATAAAATCCGGCATCAAGCTGATCCCGCCGTTTCGGCCCTTTTGCATATAAACAGGGATTCCCGCAGCGGAGAGTTCCTCAATATCACGATAAATCGTCCGGGCGGAGACCTCAAAACGTTCCGCGAGGGCCCGCGCAGTAACGTTTTGACGCTCTAACAGTAAATATGTTATCTCAAATAGTCGGCTCAGTCGCATCATATCGCACCGTCTTTATTCTCTGATGCGTGCATAGACGCACGAGTCGCCGAGGCGCCCGTTTTTATAAACGCTGTTTTTCAAAGTACCCTCCAACGCAAAACCAGCCTTTTCGAGCACACGGCGAGAACCTGTATTCCACGCAAATGGCTCGGCAAAGATGCGCATAATATCCATGTTTTCAAATGCCGTTTGACACAGTTCACAAACGGCGCGCGTCATGATGCCCTGCCCCCAGAAGGGCTCGCCAAGCCAGTAGCCGAGCTCGGCGGATTTCCGATAGACGTCATCCTTTTTTAAAACGCCGATGCTGCCGACGGCTACACCGCCGACATCAATGGCAAGGATGCGCATCACCGCAGGGTCATTCCGGCGGCAGTTGGTGATAAAATCATAGGCGGCCGCTGCCGTATAGGGGCTTGGAAAAAGGTCACGCAAATTCACAGCAATTCTAGGGTTGTCGGCGTAAAAAACAAGGCTGTCGGCATCGTCAAAACGCCAGTCACGCAGGATATAATCCATCGGGTCTCTCCCTTCAATCGCCGGTTTTTAAAGCGGCTAATTCTGAATACGGTTGTATTGAGACGCTTTTCATGACAACTATTATAAGCGAAAAGGCGCTGCTTGGCAGGCCTTTTTTACTTTTTTATGAATTTTTCCGCCTTTTTTACTTTTTTCCTTGAATTATCAGTCTGCTTTTGACTTTTACTCTTCAGAAATTAGAAAAAATGCCGAAATACATAACAGTTGAAAGTCTTGAAAAATCTGCTTGATTGGGAGAAGACAGATGAATATTTTCCTGCTGCTTGGTCTTTTGATCGGCTTCGGCGGTGTGATCTATGGTTATATCGGCGATGAAGGCGTTTTGTCGGCGCTTTTGAAGCCGACGGCAGCCAGCATCGTTTTCGGCGGCACAATCGGTTTTGTCCTGCTGTCGTTTCCGCTGACCTATCTCAAGCAGCTACCAAAAGCCCTGAAAATGATTTTATTTCGGAAAAAAAAGAATTACGCCCAAGTTATTGACCTGCTTTACGGCCTTGCCAACGTCGCCCGGCGCGACGGCATTCTCGCCATGGAGGCCGAAGCGGAAAAAGTCAACGACCCGTTTATCAAAAAGGGCCTATTATATGTAGCCGACGGTGTAGAGCCGGACTTTTTGAAGGAAGTCCTCGAAAACGAGATTGAGGCGAAAACACGTGAATTCGAACAGGCAGCCAAAGTGATGGAGGGCGCGGGCGGCGTCTCCCCGGCTATGGGCGTGCTCGGCACCGTTATGGGGATGGTCAGTATTTTGCGCGAAATGGGTGCCGACATGGAGGCTCTCGGTCATAAAATTGCCACCGCCTTCATCGCCACGATGTATGGCGTCGGCGCGGCAAACCTTTTATGGCTGCCGATCGGGGCGCATATCAACAACTGTGCCGACGAGGACGCGGCGTACATGGGTCTTATCGTCACGGGTCTTCTCAGCATTCTTGAGGGCGAATACCCGGCCAGAATGCGCGACAATCTGATTGCATCAATCGGCGGGCTTGAAGAAGGCAAATCAAAACCACAGGAAAAGAGTGCTTGAGAGCCGAATAACGGGGGCAAGAAATGGCTAGAAACAACAAGAAGCCCAAAAAGGATAATTCGGAACGCTGGCTTGTCACATATGCCGACCTGATGAATTTGCTGCTGATTTTATTCATTATCCTGTTCGCCGCCAGCCAGATTGACAAGGCTAAAGCCGCAAAGGTTGCCCAATCCGTCCGCAGCGGCTTCGGATATCAAGACAGCGGTGCTGGCGCTTCAGCCAGTGACGGTTCTGCAGCAGCATCCCCCGGCAGCGACCAGTATTGGTCACCGGAAGGAATTGCTTATCAGCAGTTTTATGAGGATGTTATTAAGCTGATCAAGGAAAACAATCTCACCGACATGGTTAACGTCACGATGGACGACAGAGGTGTTGTGATCTCCTTTAAAGATAATGTGCTTTATCCGAGCGGTCAGGCCAACTTAAACGCCAGTTCGCTCACACTCATTGACAATATAGGCACACTGCTCAATCATCTGACATACTCCTTCATCCTCGTCGAGGGCCACACCGACACCGACCCGATCCACACGGCGGAATACGTTGACAACATGGATCTCAGCACCCAGCGTGCCGCCAACGTTTGGCGTGAGTTGATAAAAATGGGCATATCACCGACAAATACTGCTGCCATCGGCTATGGTGAATACAGGCCGATTGCCCCGAACGATACGGCGGCAAACAAGGCAAAAAACAGACGCGTCGTCATCACCATTCTCCGCAAAGAGGTTGCCGCATCCGACCAGTCCGCTTTGGAGATCAGCAATGCCGCATCCCAATCAGCTGCATCGTAACGCAGTTTTGCAATCTATAAAAACAAAAGCGCCATGAGAGATTATCTCACGGCGCTTTTTTTGCTTTTACGACAACTCGAACAGCTGTTGCTTTTTGATATCGATATAATCGCTGCTGGCCAACGCTTCCCCGCCGATCGTTGTCGTTACTTTTACGTAGATACGCACCGAATAGACGTTATCGTCCGTCAGAACATTGTAAACACTGTCGGGTATGAAAAATTTATAGACAAAGCCGCCCTTGATTGATGTCACGTTTGCGCCGTTGGCGTAATACGTTGTGACGCCGGTGATTGCGCGGACTTTTTGCGTTTTATCGACATCGGGGTCAATCGTGCCGGTGTTGTCGGCAATGAAATACTGCACGGTGATCGTTTTGTTAGCGGTGTTGTTCGGGTCCGTAATTCTATAGTAGAGGGCGCGCGCCTCGTCTGATGCGCTGAGCTGGCCTTGCACCACAGTGGAATCCGCCCCACTTGGTTTGCCCTCATCAACGAGGACGGTGACAGTACTCAGATCGCTTGTCCCGTTTGCATCTTTTTTAAAGCTGACGGTTGGCTTCTGAGACGCCGAACGGTACGCCGCAATCATGGTGTTGACAAAGAGCTTGGCTTCGTTGATGTACTGTGGGCCGATGTTGGAGCCTGTATAAAGGCTTGAATCGGACGAGTGCCCGACGCCGGAGTAAGTGACATTGCCTTTATTGTATATATAATAGGCATTGGCGCAATC
This sequence comes from Oscillospiraceae bacterium ZGZL, assembly GCA_038405045.1. Classification (GTDB taxonomy): domain Bacteria; phylum Bacillota; class Clostridia; order Oscillospirales; family Oscillospiraceae; genus Sporobacter. The sequence continues at coordinate 1,176,242 of JBBZIV010000001.1, forward strand.
GTTCGGCACATCATCATAATAATAATTTGAATCGTTTGTCGTGCCGGACGACAGGCAATACCACACAACAATATCATCGGTGTTCATATTGATCTGAAAATACTGCTCATGCGTATTGCCGATTTGCATATAAGACCCGCCGGAGGACGTGATACTCGTGTCGGTGCCGCCGAAGGTCAGTGTGTTGACGTTATATGGGTATGTCGTAATCTGACCTTGGTTAACTTGAGAAACTTTTGTCGTTTCACGGGTTGAATAGGTGTTTTTCGTATAGTTATATGTATTGCCGCTGCCTGCAAAGCGGATGATCGCATAGTTCGTGTATCCCTGAAATTCCGGGACGGTTGTTGACCGGCCGCTTTTCGGCGTGAAGGCAACGCTTCTGTTAGCGGCAAGCACGGCCGTGATATCCGCCCAAGGCATTGAGGATGACACATCAACTATACTCTTAAGCGATGAATTTGTAACACCGTAGCGGTCAAGTCCAACCGCGTCGCGGATAACGGTGTTAAAATAATAGCCCCAGTCTGTGATGCCGTTGGGCAGCGTTGAGAGCGTATAGGGATTGTCGGGGTCCACGCTGTAGAGCGTCGTCTGTGGGTATGGCGCGCCGGTCGCCGGGTACCACGTTGCCCCGCTCAGGGTATACCTGTTAGTGCTCGGGTCATAGGAACCGATAACGGCATACGAATCGGGCGCGGCGTCATTAAACAGGCACATCATGATTTTGGAGTAAGCTGTTGCCACCATGTTATCATACTTCGTCGTCGGCTTATCGCCGTATGCGTAAGCATATGTCAGGTTTGAACATCTGTATTTAACGCCGCCTGCAAATTTCGTGAAGTTGCACGTCACGGAGGCATTCATACGGTCAGCCCGATCGTTTGTGCCATACCACCCGCTGGCGTCGCTGCAATAGACATAGATGACGGGGGCTGTGCCGGTCGTGTTTTTAAAGTTATTATAACTGGTGGGATTTGTAATTGCGGAATAGCTGGAGCCGGACAATAGATAGATGTTGTTACTAACGCGGGCGTTATAGTAGTCCTGCTCGTTTGCGGATGTGACGTTGGAAGACATCATCACGACATAGGTCGGGCTATATTGCCGGATGTTGGCCGGTGCCGTGGCGGACTGATCGCCATACCAAAAGATATTGCCGTTGATGCTTTTGTATTCATGCGTCGAGCTGTTCCATAAAACGTCTGTTTCCTTCAACGTTTTCGTCGTGGGATTGGCGGAGACGGCCATCGGATAATTTGACGTTGGCACCTGCGTGAGGGACGTTGTGTCATGCGTGAACAGAACGCTTTTTCCGCTTGAAATATAGCTGACAATTGCTGAAGCGCTGTTCGAGCCGATGCCGTCATAACAATCGTTAAAGCCGATGATCAGCATATCATACTCGTTCAAATAATTTAAAATTGCGTCGGCATTCCCCTTGGCCTCGAGCGTGTTTGTTTCAATGGCCGTGATATTGACGGCGAAATCATCAAGATCGGCAATGAGCTTGCCATAAATTCCCGTATAGTACCGCCCGTCTTTTCCCCGAAGCTGCGCATTTGTGCCGGAGGGGTTGACTGTAAGCTGCTGCTGCAGGTTCAGCTTCGACCCCGTCGTCCCCGCCTGCATAATCTGCAGCACTTTTACGGTTTGTTTGCTGCTGCCGGCTGCTATCCGCGTGAAGCCCTGCTGGGAGGCGTGAATCTGATCGGCGCCGTTTTTGACAACCTCCAGCTTCCACGGGATAATGCCGACCGTACCGGTTGACATTTGGCGCGTGACACTGTAGGCGACGTTTGCCGACAGGGCGTAATACTCGTTGCCGCTTCCGTCCGTCATCGGGAGAATGAGGGCGGCGTCCGCCTGGCGGTGCACCTCAATATCACCGAGCTCTTCATTGGCGGCAAATCGGCCGTCAGCATTGAGGTCCATAAACAAGCGGCAGTCATACGTCGTTGTCACGGGCGTTGAATCGGTAATGTTATTGATTGTAAAGTCGTATCGGAGGTAGTAATAGCCATCATTCGGGTTGGGCGTCATTGTCTCTGTGCCGGTATAGGCAATCGGTTTCGTCGTCAGCGTGATAGACGGTTTAGAGACGTTTAAGTACTTGATGACGGTAGAGGTGTTATTGGCCGCGTCATCCTGCTTTAACACGTTGGCAAAGGCCCCGTAGACGCCTGATACGGCCTGATACATATAGGAACTGTTGTCGACCTTGGCTGTGTTGATAGCGCCATTTGAGACAAAGCCATTTGCCAGAATAAGAGGATAGCCTGCCTGCGCATATTTTTGCAGCGCCGTCACGGCTGTACTCGAAATATCGTTACCGGAAAAGCGGAAGAGATTGGCGTTCGTCCCCGTTCCGTTGTTGATGGCCTTCGTGCCGTTGACGAAGACGTAATCCTGCGCGCGGATACCGGCAAGCTCGATATTGCCGTAATATTTATCACCGATATTCGAGTAGATCAGGCCGTTCATGGCAGTATCATTATACACCGTGTTGCCGCCGGACGTGTTGAGCATCTCCGTTGACATGCCGATATAGATCATGTCATACGTCTCGTTAATATCCGTAATTTTACCGGCGAATTCCGCCGTCGTCATATGATCAATGGTGATATTCTCCGCCGGGAGCGTATTGTTGATCCACGCCCGCACCATGTCTGTCGTCAACCAGGACGAGGCCGTCACTTTTGCCGGCTCCAGGTCAAGCACGCGGATGGCCGTCTTCGCGTTCATGATGCGGCGGCCTTTATAGTTGATAATATGGCGCAAGCTGGCCGAGACGGTTACGGTCTCCGGCAACAGCGTTGTTTGCCCGGCAAGTTGTCGGACGAAGTTTTCGTTCGTAATCTCCGCCAGGACGGCCGAAAAGCCACTTGAGACGACAGCCGATGCATATGCGGCGTTAAACAGTGGTGTTTCAAGCAGCGTCACGTTATCCGGATTGGCAAGTGCTGCCGTGTTAAAGGCGTCAAAGCAGTAAACGTTGTTGTTGACAAAGGTTTTGTCTTGGTCGGCTGCGACATAAGAGAGCTTAGCCCAGACGGCCGCCCAGTTTGCCGTCAGCGTTGTCAGGCTTGTTGCCGACGTCTGATTAAAGCTTGTCTGCAGGCAGAGAAGACTCAGCTGCTGCATGCGGCTGAGCTGCGACAGTGGCGTGGACTGCGTCACCCCGTTAATCAGCGCGTAATCGATGATAACAGGATACTGGCACGTCGTCGTATCGCCGCTTGAATTTTGGCTGGCTGCATAATTGAAAATCTGGACGGCAACAGCGTCCGGGATATCGTTTGCTGCCGTATAGGTTGTGACGACGCCGCTTTGCGTGATATCCGTCCCTTTCGAGAGATAGATGAGCCCCGCCCCCGTGACGTCTGCTGACGTCACGTCGCTGGCCTTTTTGACCGTCACGTTGATTGTCAGGGCTGAATAATTCATGGCGTCAAGGCCGAAGACCTGCTGCTTCATCAGATTGTTGCTCGTAAACCCCGCCTTATAATACACGTCCGGGTAATAGACGGTGTAGGAGCTGCCGCCCGATGCAGTATAGGCATAGGTGCCGCCCGTTCCGACGTAGGAAAAGCCCGTGATCGTCCGCGAAAAATAGGAGGTGCCCGACGCTGTGACGAACCCATCTTGGGGCGCGTCATCATTGTCGGTTGAATCGACGATCGCTTTATAGCTGTTGGTTCCGGGCGCGCCGGTCTGCGATGCTTCGACATAATAATACGTCTCACCGGCATCGAATCCGCCGCCGTCAACAATTTCAGCGACAGTTGCGATATGGTTGTACCGGCCTGTATCGGGATCCTGCTGATAAACCGCTGTTTTGGACCATTTTGCCCAGTCAAGGCTGAAATTTGTCGTAATATCAAGCTCCGTGAAAACGGGGTTATAGTAGTAATCACCCGCGCCGTAGGTCGGCGTCTCCGTGTACTCAAAACGCGCGATATTCTGGTTGTACCCGCCGCCGTTAGCAAGGCTGTAATGATAGGCTGCCCTGTAAGGCCCGCCCTGCTGCGGTGAAAATGTCCCGACGAGCGTTGTCGTCTCTGGTGTGTTCAGATGGAGAACTTGCCAGTTCTGCGGGTCGTTGACGGTATAGGCCTCCGTATAGAAGCTGTGATTGACGCCGTCATAATATGAATACTGCAGTGGCGAATCATTCGTATTGCTCAAAACGCCCTTTGACTGCAGCCGTGTAAACAAAGTGTTAACATAATTACTTCGTGCGGCAGGAGTTGTCATACCGGCAAGCAATGTCTTCCAGTTAGCTATGGGCTCCTGCCCGTCAACATAATACCCAATTGACGCCCCAGCCGTATCGGGGACGATTTCGAGAATCTTAAACGGCTGGTTCGCGGCGACAATTTCATCAATATGCTTTAAGGAGGCCGCATCAACGCTTGAGCGCGGGTCTAAAGACGCCAGCAGTGCCGCCAGCAGCAAAACTGTGACGGCAAAAACGGCGATTCGTCCCGCGCGTTTATGTTTGAGTGTAAGCATGACAAGCGCTCCTTTAACTCTGGCGGCTGAAAACGGCTTAAAACGCGATGACTTTGGAGGCGACGATATTTCGGAAAGCGACGGTCTGGCTGCCGGTGTATGATTTGCTCCCCAGCGCGTACGAAAGGGTGACGGTGATCGATTTATTGTCCGGCGCGATATCCGCCGTTAACGACGTGACATAGCTGGACATTGGCTGTGCGCTGCCTGTCAGCGCATAAAGGTTTGGATCGTCCGTGTTAAGCGTCGTGATGCCTTCTGTTTTGTAAAACTGGAGCGTCTTGGACGAGGCGTCATAAGCAAACGCATTAACGGTATATGTCCCGTCGCTCTCGTCATTGATGAGATAGAGCCTGTCGCCCGCCGTACTGACGGCGGCAAATTCGTTGCAGTCTATAATATAATTTTCGAGCTGGCTCATCGTGTTCTGAGACTCATACTGGAGATTGATGTCGGACGAGACGGCGTTATACGTTACTGAGCCGTTTTGGATGATGAGCGTTATCATCACCAGAAGAATCCCCAATATGGCAAACGAGACGAGCATTTCAACGAGCGTAAAGCCCTTGCGGTTTCTTTTCATCAGAGAATCATCCTATCCCCTGTCATGAGAATACAAATTTGCCGGTGTCGGCGCTGAACGTCAGCGTCTTACGCGTACCCGAGCTCTGGAAGATGATTGAGGTGACCGTATCGCTCTCGTTGGGCGGCGTATACGTCGCACTGAAGAGCGTCTGCGCGAGCGACCACGACTGGCCGAGTGTTTTAAAGCTGCCGTTGGACCTGTTAAAAGCGAGCACGACGCCCGTATTATCGAGCGGGATCTCGAGCGCCGTGTTGTTTGACGTCGTATAGAAAACGCTGACTGTTTTTTTCCCGACTTTATTGACGCTGCCGAGATCGTCCGTTTCTTGAAGCAGGACAGCCGTTGATAACGCGGCGCCTTTTTCCCAGATGTCCATATAAATGCCGTCGCTTTTTGTGTACAGATGCAGGCAGACGTCACCCGTTTTGCTCATGGTGTCCACCTTCAGCTTCGAGATGCCAGCGTACACTTCCTTCGCTGTCTGACGCATATCGAGAGCAAAAATGGCGTTGATCGACATAAACACAATCGTCCCGGCAACGAGAATCATCGCGACGACGACGAGAACCTCGATGAGGGTGTAGCCGCGATTTTTCAACAAATACGCCTCCCCGCTCGCCGTTTGTCTGTCCTGCGCCCTAATTCGCATTTTTCCTCCAGTTGTCAAAGACGACGAGGTTATTGAGATCCCACAGAGCCGCCGATTCGTTACCGGTGCCCATATCCGATGGGGAGAAGTAGTCTTGATTGAGGTATAAGTAATACGTTTTGCCGTCCTTCGATGTCAGCAGTGCCTGAAGGGCGCTGCTGACGGCTGCGCTGTTGGCCGTCACGTTTGCCTGAAGTTCAACGGTGCCTTTGGCGATGATGAGTCCTGAAAAATCCCGGTCGACGGTCACATTGCCCGTTGACAGAATGAGGCTTACCGTACCGGGGGCCTGGCTGACATTGTAATTTGAAGCATTTGTGACGATCACGCGGACATCGCCGTCTTTTGAATACGTCGTCGTGCCCGAAACAGCGGCCATTTGGGCATCGTCAAGATAGTATTCAAAGGGGGACGCTTCACCGCCGCCGGGTACCGACTTTGACAGCGTCACGCACAGGTTTTCATAACTGCCTGGGTACTCGCTGATGGGCGTATTTGAAAATGTTGTTTTGCTGATAACCGATGCAAGACCTGCATTGAAAGTGTACGCCTCGCCGCTGATGTTTTTAATCGCGTTGTTCATCAGGGTAATGCCATTTGTATACACGGCTGTGTATTTCCCCAGTGCCGTGCTGTTGGCTGCGTAATAATCCCTAAAGTAGTCGTTTGCCCGCTCGCCTGATGGGAACTTGACACAGAAATAAACAAGCGTGACCGTGTTGCCGCCTTGGCCGATCAGTTTTCGGATGCATTGGATATCGGTTGTGGCCACGCCATAGGTGCTCAGAGTGTTGCCGTTTGGGAAGATCGGCTGTGTGACGCTGACATAGCTTTGCAGTGTCGCGTTGCCGGGGTCTGTTTGAATTTGATACGGATTGGTGATACCGGCTGTGAGACAGGCAGCCGGGACGAGGTAGACAAGCTGGTCGCTTTTGACGGATATCGACTGCCCCATCAAAACATTGTCCGACGAATAGTCAACAAAGCTGTGCCCGGCCAGCGTGAGAACCGAAAGCGCCGACATGTCAAGCAGCGTATGCTTGCCGTTTATGACAATGGCGCTGCTCTCGTCGGGGTCTGATGATGAGCCGCCATATCCATAGTAGCGCCCGGAGAGGATAGCCTCGGTACCGTCCCCGTGAAGATTTAAGTCGTTGGCAATATAGGCGTTACCGTAGGAACGGATGATGCCGCCCGTGTCAAGGTCGATATCCCGCGCCCACAGCGATGAGTTGACGTTGAAGTTGACGGCGGCGCTGTTTCGAATCGCAACGGTTCCGGCACAGACGAAGTTTGACGCGTTGCGGATGTTCAGCGTGTTGCCGTTATTGCTTGTGTTAAAAGCCCCCGCATAGACACTGCCGGTCAATGACAGCGCGCCGGACGATGTCGTCTGCTGGAGCGCCGTCTCGGCGATCACGGCGAAATTCGGCAGCGAGGAGAGGGTAAGCTGAGACGACTGGAATGTCGTCGGCGGCGTATCGATGCGGATATCCGTTGTGACGGACGACACATAACCGTTGGCGGAGCTGTACGTGACGGTGAGGTCTTTGAGCGTCACGCTCGTGACCCAGCCGTCAGCGCTTTGCGTTGTCATCATGGAGCCGGTGAGCGTTACGCGTGTTTTTTCCGTCACATAGCTTAAAAATGCATCCGGATCATATAAGGAAAACGAATCATCCGGCAGCGCCAACGTCTCTTTCAGGCTGTCGAGATACGCCGTTTGAAACGTCGTTTTCCGCTGCGTTTCATTGGTTGAATTGTAATTGACGAGAACCTCGGTATACGCATCGGAAATGGCCTCCGAAACGGCACCCTGAATACCCGTTCTGACCTCATTAGCGGCAGCCTCGGCGTCATAATAGACGGCCTTGCCCTCACGGTCAAGCTTTTTCATCTGCATATTGACGAGCGACATATACAGGAGAATCGCCGCCAAGATGATGACGAACGCCATCGTGACGAGGACGGAAATGATGGCAGAGCCTCTGTTATCACAAAGGAGCCTTCTGATTTTGACGGTGTTTATCATGCTGCCTCCTGCCATCATATCAGCTGCCAGCGTCGACGGACGTTTCAAACGTCATGAGCGGGTTGTTAAAATCGTCACCGTGCCTGTAAAGCGTGACGGTGAGCGTGTAAATCCTGTTCGGAATGGTTGTATTAACAAGTTTGACGCTGAAATCCTTGCTCTGAAAAAGACTGTCCTGATATATTGAGCCGAAGAGATGGCCCGCGTAATACCGAAACGTCAGCGGCGCTGTTGTGTTGTCGCAGTTAAAATAGATGCTGCCGTTTGGAATCGGGAGATTGTGTGCATCAAGTTTTTCGGAATCATACGTCTCTTTAAGATTGATCAGCGGCAGATACGTTAGATTGGGCTGGCCTTGTTTGATCAGAAAGAAGCTGACGGTCAGATTGCCTCTGTTTTCAATATTGAAGACATCCGATGTATGCAGTGGGTAAAAGAAGAAATAAACGCCGTTACTCGGTGTAAAGCTGCCGTTATAAAAGGAATATGTACTGCTTGCCGTATATGTTTTGCCTTGATACACCAGCTCATATCGATACTGGGCCGTGCAGGAAATAGTTGTGTCGTCTCCGCCAACCGGCGCGATTGTGATTGTCACCGTTCTTTTCATCAGGCTGATGACATCTTCGTCCGTCAGATTGTAGCCGTCTGACGTCAATTGAAAAACCATGTCGGCAGCGGCGATACCGTCCGGGTCCTCAACACCGCTGTTGGGCTGGTTAAAAATAATATCCATTAATTTGTAATGGACGATCTCTGTGTCATTTAAAGGATTCGTGTCTTTTTTATACGTTGTCGCGTCCAGCGTAACCATGGCGTCGTACATCTGGCCGCCGGCTGCAATACCGGTAAAACCCGCGTGATAGACGCCCGTATCCTCGTACGAGGAGAGGTCCGTGACGGGGGCAAATGAGCCGTCTTCATTCGCCGTATAAAGGCCCGAGGATGACGCGAGCGACGTGAGGGCTGGTATCCCTGATTTCAGATCGTCGAGAACGGCATTTACGTCGGCAGCTTTGACCGATTCGGCCACGTTCTGCGCCGCAATTGTCTGGCTGCGCAGACGGCTGGCCTTTGCGGACGTTGACGACGTTGTGACGAAAGCTGTTAGAAGCGGAACGGCGATGATGCCGAGAATGGTGATGCCGATTAAGAGCTCCAGAAGTGAAAAGCCCGTGCTACCCAATCTTCTTTTCATTCCGGCACCTCCCCTCGTCAAAAAAACGCACTCAGCTGCCCATTAAAACGCTTTTGCCAATGTTGTTGTACGGGATGTCAATTTTATGGTCGTCTATGCCGCGGCCGGTAATATAGTATTTGTTCAGCTTTAACGTGCCAAGAATCAGGCCGGACGAGCTGTCAAAATTCAGGGTGAGGCTGTCGAGCGTTGTTTTATCTTTTTGCATATAAATCGATTTCAAAAGATTTTTCAGCTGGCTGTAATTCATCGAGGCGCTCACCGTGGACGAGAGGACGTATGCCGTCAGCTCTTTTTTTGTCACCGGTAGTGTGTTGTACGTCGTATCCGCTACACCGGCCAGTTTTGTCACAACAGCCGGTTCGTCAAACGACAGCGCCGTGACCTTGACGCCGAGATAATTGTCCATATTCGACGCGAGCATGATAAAATCCTCCGGCTGCTCCATGCTGTAATAATGGCTAAGCAGCGCGTCAACGTCTGCCTTGTCATTGTCAAGCTTCGTTTTCAGGACAGCCTGCTGGCTATTATAGCCGTTTAAGGTGTTCAATTGCTTTTTGAGTGTATCATTTTCGGCATTCAGCTCTTCCGTTTTCCCGGAAAAGTTCAGATAGACGAAGAAGTAGCTGGCCAGCAGCAACAGAACGCCCGCGCAGATCAGAAGAAGTTTCACCGTTTTTTTCGGAATGCTCATATCCCTCGCCCCCTTTCGTTATTGTGCCGGTGTCGCGCCGCCTGTTGGCGTTGTACCGCCTGTCGGCGTTGTACCGCCTGTCGGCGTTGTACCGCCTGTCGGCGTTGTGCCTCCTGTTGGCGTTGTACCGCCTGTCGGCGTTGTACCGCCTGTCGGCGTTGTACCGCCTGTCGGCGTTGTGCCTCCTGTTGGCGTTATACCACTTGTCGGCGTAGAATCCGGCGACGTGCCGGGTGACGGCGATACTGGATCTGTTGACCCATCACCGGGGGACGGCGAAACGGTCTCATTGGCCGGTTGCGTACTGGGTGACGGCGTCGCGGCGGTCTGTTCAAGCTCAGCGTATTGACAGCTGACGGTGAAGGTTACCATTGTGGCGCCTGTGACATCGTTTGTTTCAGACATCTGGCCGACGGTAACTCCCGCAATCGTCTTAAACGCCCGAAGCTGCTGTATCGTTTTGGCCGCCGCAATTTTTGACGAAACGGTGATATTCATACTAATGCCGTCCTTCGTGCAGGTGGCGGAGAGAATGGTGATCTCCGACGGCATTTTCAACTCCAGCTCATTTATAAACTCAAGCAGCTGATCGTTTGGCGACGCGATTTGTGTTTCAAGCGCCGTTAAATCGCTTTTATATTTGTTATAGGCAACATAGTTGTCATGTATCGTCTCGACAGACGATAAATCGCTGATCTTTTTCTCCAGACTCTTTTTTTCTGCCTGCGCGGCAATATACCCTAAAATAGTGACGCCCGATAAAACGATGGCCGCGGCGGTAAACGCAACTAAAAGCGTCACGCCGAGTGACAGCGACTCCGGATTCTTCGATGCGTCCTTTTTCTTTGTTTTGGAAAACTGCTCCGGAATAAAGTCGACAGGGGCAACTGCGGCGCCGATACAGGAGATATACTGCATCAGGGCACCGGCCATGCTGGCAGGTGCCGACACCTTGTCAAGCTTCTGCATCACGGTGACCGTGTGACCCGTTGATTCGGCGACGGCGTCACGCAAGCCGGCAAGCGGCGCGCCGACTCCCGTCAAAACGAGTTCTTCGATGGGGGTTTCCCAGTTGGAGGAATTGAAATAGTCTGCCAGGCGGGTGATATTGCCGACGAGTCGTGATAAATAGTCATTAATTTCGCTCGCGAGTGTGTCATCATCGAAGTCTGGTTTAAACAGCTCGCCACTGAGCTCTCTGAGCGTTGTGAGATAGTCGCCTTCACCTTTATTTGTACCGCCCATGTAGGCGAGAACATAGTCGTCCACACCGCTTGGAAACGTTCGCTGCATGAGAAGCTTGTTCTTTTTGACGACCGTTGTTATCGTATACGCCCCGCTGACGTCGATATACATGGTGACGCCCTCTGCGTGCAGCGTCTCCAAGAGGCGGAACTGGCTGTTACCGCAATAGTCGAGTGCCTGTATGGAAAGGCCCGCCATGTTTGCCAGACGGAAATACCCCTCTAATATCGACAGGGGCGCCGCCATCACGAGCAAGCGGCAGCCGGCATCGTCCCCTGTCATCTTGCGCTCCTGCAGCGTGTATGTAATATGGTATTTGCTCATATCAACCGGGAAATAATCTGAGGCATTGGCCTCGACGATCGACTTGATTTTGTTATCTTTAACAGGTGGGATCGTCACCTCGCGGATGGCAATACGGCCGGAAGCAATCGTAAAAATTACCTTTTTGTTTTTCAGGCTATAGCGGGTCAGGTTTTCGCTTAACGCCGCCGCAACAGCCTCGGGATCTCTAATTTCCCCGTCCACAACGGCGTCGGGCGGTGTCTGGAACATCGCACAGCCGCTCACCCGCCGCGCGCCCGGCCCCATGACCGTCTCACACACCTTAATGAGCCGCTCGCCAATTTCAATGCCAAGAACTTTCGTGGCCATGCTCACACCCGCTCCCATATCATTTCAGTCACTATATAAAAAAGCTTAAACTTTGATTTCTCACAGTAAAAACAGCGCAAGATAGGCGTTTATCAAGCCGCCGCCCCACAGGGCGGCAATAAAGATGCCCATAGAAAGGTACGGCCCGAAGGCCAGCTGATGCCCCGTGCGCGTGATGACCATGCGCAGCAGATGGATGATGCTGCCGAGAACGCAGCCCAGAAAAAACGCGAGGATTATAAGCTTCCAGCCGAGGATGAGACCGCAGACGGCCATGAGCTTCACGTCGCCGCCGCCAACGCCGCGCCCGCCGCTTATTAACAAGATCAGTAAGAGCGGCAAACCGACGGCACCAGCGCCAATGAGATATAAGCTCCAGCTCCCAACGTCCGTCACAACACGCGCGATGCCGACAGCCAGAAGAAAATAAATGAAGCCTTCCGGAATTTCAAGCGTTCTAAAGTCTATGACACTCAGCGCCAGAAGCGCTGAGGTCATAGAACAATAGAGCAGCGTTTCGATGGAAAAGCCAAAACGATTGTAGATAATGGCGAACAAGATGCCGGTTGATGCCTCAACAAGGGGGTATTGGGCAGAAATCGGGCTCTTGCAGCCGTTGCAGCGGCCGCTTAGAAAAAGCCAGCTGAAAACGGGAATGAGCTCAAACCAGCGGAGCTTTTTTAGGCAGCGCGGGCAGTGCGAGGGCGCCGTCACAATGCTCTCACCCGCCGGGATTCTGAGCATGCAGACATTGAGAAAGCTGCCGATCAGAAGGCCGAACAGGACGATAACGATATACGGAATAGCCGGATATAGCAGCATTGGACGGCGTCCTTTCTGGTGAACTAAGAAACTTAATTTCCTAAAACCGTACTTAATCAGGCCCAAGCAGATGTCGCAGCGCCAACACCGTTTGTAAATGTAACAGTAATTGTATAGGTATCAGATGCGGCCGCTTTGTGTGCGTTTGATTGAATCGCCTTAGTCGCATAACCTGGCAAAGCGCTGGCTAACGCAGCAGCAACAGCTGCATTGTCATTTCCCGTGACAGCAACGGAACCATTAGTCCATGTAACGACAAAGTTCTCATCGATTGTTGCTGAAAAATCATCGTCACTCAAAATAACTCGAGTTGTACTCAGAAGTGAATCAGCAAACGTATTATCAGCAGACACTCTCGATTTCTCCACGTACTTCAGGTATTGCGGGGCGAGGATGGCGACGAGAACGGCCATGATGGCGATGACGATGATGAGCTCGACGAGCGAGAAGCCCTTGTTGCCAAGTGCTCTGCGTTTATTCAGGTTATTGCGGCTTTTTTGCATTAACTGCATCATTTTTGTTTTACCTTCTTTCATTTAATTCGTGCCCAGTAAGCGGGCCGGCCGGTTTTTTTGACAGTTGCCTTTCAATTCACAACTTAAACGCCGCCCGCCCCCCTCAAAGCGCGGGTGCCGTTTAATGCCGGGATTCGTTGCCTTGAAAATGTCATCTCTATATCGTCTCTTCTTTTTTTTACCAATAAAAAACCTCCTTTACCGAAATTTCGGAAAGGAGGCAAACACTGCATACCCTTCAATTTCGGCAACTGGCAGTCATAGCCGACGAGCGGCCTTAGACCCTAAGCTTTGCGTCCCTGCTTTTCAACAGGTTTGCTATTATCGATTGAATTAACTGACAACTTGTCAAGTTAACGGTACCATGACACGTTAAAGGTGTCAAGTGTTTATCTCACTTTTTCTCACATTTCGTCACTTTTTTCAGTTTTTGGTGAAAATCATGAAGATAGGCCGTGTATTCAATCGGTATTGCCGGAAGGAGAACGCGCGTTAAATGTTCTGCAGTCCGCTGTACATCTGCGCCATCGGCAGGATCACTGAAATAATGATCGTCCCGATAACGCCTGCCAGAAAGATGATAATTGCCGGCTCTAAGGCTGCCATCAACGATTGTGTGGCGATTTCAACCTCCTCGTCATAATAATCGGCGAGTTTTGAGAGCATCGCCTCAATATTGCCGGATTCCTCGCCTATTTTGAGCATGTGGCACACGAGCGGCGGAAAAAGGCCGCCGCGCACAAGCGGCTCTGAGAGTGATGTGCCCATGGTGACGTCTTCCTTGGCGTTTAAGATGGCTTCTTTGAAAAAGATGTTTGTCATCGTATTGGCGGTGATTTCCAGGGCGTTAATGAGCGGCAGACCGGCCGCCAAAAGCGTTGAAAGCGTTCTGGCCAAGCGAGACGACGCCGTTTTAACCGTCAGCTTGCCGAATAGCGGCAGCTTCATGGCGATTTTCCCGAAAACACGCATCCCGGCGTCCGTCGTTTTAAAATAGTTGAGAAAAACGACGAGCAAAATAATTGTCAAAACAACAATGTACCAGTAGCTCTGCATGAATTTGCTCAGTGCGACGACAAACAGCGTAATGCCCGGAAGCTTCGTTCCGAGGTCGGCAAACATCTGCTGAAATGTCGGCACGACGAAGGTCAGCATGGCAATGACAACGGCAACGGCGACGACGGCGACAACAGCCGGGTAAATCGACGCCTTTTTAATGAGCGCTTTGAGCCGCGCTTCCTTTTCAAACTGATCGGCCATCCGTGTGAAGGAGACCTCCAGACTGCCGGAGGCTTCGCCTGCCTCGACCATTGTGATAAGCATGCCGGAAAAAACCTTTTCGTTCTGGCGCATGGCCCCTGCCAGTGACTCACCCTTTTCGACGGCGAGCTTCGTCTCCAAAATCGCCTTTTTAAGTGTTTTGTTCTCTGTCTGCTCTGAGAGCATGCCAAGCGCTTCGATAATCGTCACGCCCGCGCCGACGATACTAACAAACTGGCGGCAAAAGATGCTCATATCGCGCGACTTCGGCTTGCCGCCGATATCAAAAGTGATTTCCTTATTTAAAAGGTTTTGGTCATTGACGGCAAGCGCGACAAGGCCGTCGTTTTTTAACAGCTCGCGGGCGCGTTCTTTCGTGTCCGCCTCGATCGTTCCCTTGCGGTTTCTGCCGGACCGGTCAACCGCCGTATAGATATATGCTGCCAATATGCCGCCCCCTTCAAGCCAATAAGGCCGACCGATTGAGATCGATTCCTTCAGATAATCCGCTTGGCGAGATAATTGATATCCTGCGCATAACGCATCGCCTCAGCGTCGGTGATGACATTGCGGGTATACAGGTCGTATATCGCGTCGTCCATCGTCTGCATACCGGCTTTTTTATTCGTCTGCATGACGGACGGGATTTGAAACGTTTTGCTGTCGCGGATGAGATTGCGGATGGCTGGATTAATGTGCATGACCTCGATGGCTGCGCAGCGCCCCTTCCCGATTTTTTTCGAGATGAGCTGCTGAGAGACGACACTGACGAGCACCTCGGCCAGCTGCGTCCGGATCTGCTGTTGCTGGTGTGGTGGAAACACGTCGATGATACGGTCAATTGTTGATGCCGCGCCGATCGTGTGCAGAGTTGAAAAAACAAGATGGCCGGTCTCAGCCGCCGTAACGGCAATAGAGATTGTCTCAAGGTCACGCATTTCGCCGACAAGAATAACGTCGGGGTCTTCGCGCAAGGCAGCTCGGAGGCCGCTGGCGTAATTTTCGGAATCCGTTCCCATTTCGCGCTGGTTGACGATCGCCTTCTTATGCCGGTGCAGATATTCAATGGGGTCTTCCAGCGTGATGATATGGTATGGATAATTCTCATTGAGCACGTTGATGAGTGATGCCAGCGTCGTGGATTTGCCGCTGCCCGTCGGCCCGGTGACGAGGACGAGCCCGCGCTGCCTTTTGACAACGTCGACAACGCTGTCGGGAATGCCGAGCTTATCGGGCGTCGGAATCTCATAATTTAAGGCGCGAACTGCGACGGCAACGCTCCCCCGCTGCATGAAAACGTTAACGCGGAAGCGCCCGAAATTCGTAACGGAATAGGCCAAATCGGCTTCGCCGTTTGTTTGGAGATGGGCTTTGTTTTTATCGGTCATCATTGCCTCGGCGACAGCAATTGTGTCAGCCGGTTTCAAAACGTCTCCGCCGAGGGAAACAAGATTGCCGTCAATGCGCGCAACAGGCGGGATGCCGACGGTAAAATGGATATCGGAAGCGCCTTTTTCAACAGCGTCTCTCAAAATATCATCGATAGGGTTCATCGAACACCATCCTTTCCGATAGATTCTGAGCCCTATGATTCAAATGACACCTTGACCATCTCGGAAACCGAAGTTGTGCCGTCTAGAACATATTCAGACGCCGACATGCGCAAGGTGTGCATTCCGTCTTTGATTGCCTGCTCCTTGATCTGTTCCGTTGTCCCCTTGGCCGCAATGATGCGTTTGAGCGGCGGCGTGATCTCCATAATTTCATACACGCCGATCCGGCCGAAGTAACCGGATTCACCGCAGAGATGACAGCCGCCGGGCGCGTAAATCATGAGCGGAAGGCTTGGGTCAACCCCCAAAATGATTTTCTCCTGTTCTGTTGCCGGGCGCTGTTTGCGGCAGGTTGTGCAAAGGCGGCGGACAAGGCGCTGCGCGATGACGCCAACAAGCGAGTCGGCAAGCAGAAAAGACTCCACGCCCATATCAATCAGGCGGGTAACCGTTGCCGCCGAGCTGTTGGTGTGGAGCGTTGAAACGACGAGATGGCCGGTAATCGACGCCTGTACGGCAATGGAGGCCGTCTCAAAGTCGCGGATTTCGCCGATCATAATGATATCGGGGTCTTGACGGAGAATAGCCCGAAGGGCGTTGGCAAACGTCATATCCGCCTTGGGATTGACCTGTACCTGATTGATCCCCGTAATGTTGGCCTCGACAGGGTCTTCGACGGTGACAATATTGACGTCCTCTTGATTGAGTTCGCTCAGAGCTGTATACAGTGTCGTGGATTTGCCGCTGCCTGTCGGCCCAGTGACGAGGATCATCCCGTTTGGATTGGAGAGAATATGATCAAACTGTGACAACTCCCATGTGCGGAAGCCAAGCTCAGATTTATCTTTCGTCAGGCCGGTGGCGGAAGCGATGCGCATGACAACCTTTTCACCGTACGACGTCGGCAGCACCGAGACGCGGACATCGTATTCGGCATGATCGACAACGATAGTGATGCGCCCATCCTGCGGCTTGCGTTTTTCGGAGATGTCCATCCGGCCGAGAATTTTAATGCGCGTCACAATGGCGGCCAGAAGCGCCGCGTCGTACATCATCTTTTCTATCAAAATACCGTCTATCCGGTACCGCACACGGACTTTTTTCTCGAGCGCCTCGACGTGAATGTCACTCGCCCGCTGGCGGACGGCTTGCTCGATCATCGTTTTAACGAGCTGGACAATCGGCGCGGAATTAAGCTCCATTTCAGCTTGAAGGGCTGCCTCTTCCAGTGCCTGCTGCTGATGCTCCCGCTCTTTCGTATACTGCTCGGCAGCCGTCATGGCCTCTTCATTGCCGAAATAACGATCCAGCACCGAGTTGATGGCGCCGACGGTCGCCACGCGCGGTTCGATGCGCCTGTTCGTGATGATGGCAATATCGTCCTGCGCGATCATATCGAGTGGGTCTGCCATGGCGACGATGAGGGCGTTAGAGTCCTTTTCATCAAAGCCAACCGGCAGCACCTTATGCTTGCGGAGAATAGAGCCGCTGACGAGACCGATGACCTCCGGCGGTATTTTAATACCGCGCAGCTCAATCATCTCAATGCCGAGCTGGCGGTGCAAGGCATTTGTGATCTGCGTCTCGGTTGTAATGCCCGTTTCAATCAGGACATCCCCGAGGCGCTGCTTCGTGCGCTGCTGAATGGCGAGAGCGGCTTCAAGCTGCTTGTCGTCGACGACGCCCTGCGCTTTGAGGATATCGCCAAGCCGCATTTTTCGTTTTGGCAGGTTCACAGACGTCACCAACTCTCAAGGGATTCATGGGGCGGGAAGCCATAAGCACAACATCTTGTGATTTTGTCGCAAAACAGCGTAAAATCACGGCGATTTGCGGATAATTTGCCAGTATTCCATCCAAAATCACAATATAATGTATAATTTTAGCTTTATCAAATGCCATTATACAATATATTGTTTGAATTTGTCAATGCGTGAAAAAATAAAAGCCCCCCATGAGGGAGGCTTTTATAAAGAGGTTTCGAAAACGATTTATTATTTCTTCGCAGCGGAAAGGGCTTCCTTCTTGTCGCCGGAGAGGTAAACGCCCCAGTAGCCCAGACCGACAAGGACAGAGCCGCCCACGATATTGCCGAGCGTGACAGGCAGGAGGTTCTTAATAAAGAAGCCGTACCAGGAGAGGTTGGCGAGCTTGGAGGGGTCGATTTTGGCAACGGCATCGGCAAACGCGCCCGTTCCGTTGGCAAAAAGGCCTGCGGAGATGAAGTACATGTTGGCAACGCTGTGCTCATAGCCGCAGAGCACGAAGAACATAATCGGGAAGAAGAGACCGGCAATTTTACCGGCAACATCTTTCGCGGCCATAGACATCCAAACGGCGATGCAAACGAGGAAGTTGCAGAGGATGCCGCGGATGAAAGCGTCAGAAAACGTCAGGTTGACTTTCGTCACGGCTGTGTTGATTGCCGCAGCGCCGACAGCGCCGTTGAAGAGTGTGAATGTATGGCCGTAGACAACGAGCGCCGCGATAAGCATAGAACCGATCAGGTTGCCGATGTAGACGATGATCCAGTTTTTAAGCATACCGGCGATAGAGGCCTGTTTGCAGCAAACGGGTAAAATAATCATCGTGTTGCCGGTAAACAGTTCGCTGCCCGCAATGAGGACCATAGCGAGGCCTCCGGGGAAGACGCTGGCTCCGAGGAGCTTTGCGACCGAGGCAAGTTCTTTCGGGATTGATGCGGGTGCGACTGTTGAAGCAACGCCGGCCAGCGCGATGAAGATACCAGCCAGGATGCCAAGCCAGAGCATTTTGCCAATGGTGAGCTTTGTTTTCGCCGCGCCAACAGCTATGTAGTTTTGCGCGACTTCTTTGGGTGAATTCATTCTAATCCTCCTAAACGCTTAGTAATTTTCCGCGCGAAGTTGAAAATACGCCTGTGGGTGTTTGCACACGGGACATTCATCAGGAGCTTTTTTCCCGATTTCAATGTGGCCGCAGTTGCTGCACTGCCATATCACGTCCTGATCCCTTGAGAAAACGAGACCGCCTTCAATGTTGGCAATCAGCTTTCTATACCGCTCCTCATGGGTTTTTTCGACGGCGGCGACACCTTCAAACTGCTTGGCGATGTCGTCGAAGCCTTCCTCGTGCGCAACCTTGGCAAAAGACGCGTACATATCGGTCCACTCGTAGTGTTCACCGCCGGCCGCGTCGCCGAGATTTGTCAGGGTATCGGGCACCTCGCCGCCGTGCAGGAGTTTGAACCACAGCTTGGCATGCTCCTTCTCGTTGTTCGCCGTCTCCTCGAAGATAGCCGCGATTTGCTCGTATCCGTCTTTTTTTGCCTTGGACGCGTAATAGGAATACTTATTGCGTGCCTGGGACTCACCTGAAAACGCGATCATCAGGTTTTCTGCTGTTTTGCTGCCTTTGAAATCTTTCATGCGTTACACTCCTTGTCGATATTAGCACTTGTTCAAAACTGTTTCTATGAAAATCTTTTGGAATTTTGGATTATTTAATAATTTTTTTGCTTTTTGTTCATAATTTTCGACTTGTGCCGAAAGAAAGTATAAATAAACCGTTCAATTTTACTATATTTTCACAAAAAACACCGTTTCTGCCATCACGCCTCTGCAAACAAGCCAAACAACTGCGTTCGGCTGCGGACCTTCGTCTTGGTGTAGATATTTGACAGGTGCTTGGAGAGTGTTGCCCGCGAGATGGAGAGCTTTCGGCACATTTCTTCGCTGCTTTTGCTGCGGCAGACAAGCGTGACGATTTCCGTCTCGCGTTTCGTCAGTCCATAGCCGGACGCCGCCCCGGCTATCTTTTCAGACCGAAAGACAAAGGCGCCTGAACCGCCGGCAAGAAGGCTTTGAAGCTTTCGCTCCAGCGGGTCCTTCAGCGTATTGAATATGTAGATGTCACGCGCGGAAAAATCGTCGTCTATTTTTCGCCGCAGAAGCCCAAGCACGGCCAGCGGACGGTCTTTGCACGCCAGCGAGGCGAAAAGACCCCAGTAGATATTGTTGCGCTGCCAGCAGTCGCGGTAAACGCGCATTTTTTCCATTCGGGCAGGTGCTACAACGTCCGACAGACGAAATACCACGCTTGAAGGTGCCGCCAAATAATCGTCCCACAGCGAAAAGCTGCCGTCTGAAAACCCGGTACGGTCGACATTTTCCTCTGAGAGGCCTGTTGAAATGGGATCTATCAGTGCAACGGCACCGTCTTCCCTAGCAGCCTGAAAGACAAGGCCTGACTGAAACGATATGAGTGTTTTAAGCTGCTGGAGGAGCATTTCGCACGTTTCTTCGTATGTCTGGCAGTATGTCATGCGCGTGATCAGCTGGACAAGAAATTGCCATTCATAATCAAAAAGCGTCGAGCTCATGATAACATCCTCTCATCCATTTTTGTGTATCAAGCGGGCGTCGGATGGTATTCTTTGCGTAAATGACGCCACGGCATACCTAAAAAGATGTATTCTCAACGCGTCTAATCTAGCACACCGGCGACAGATTATCAAGGAAAACGTTCAGTAAAGACGGACCTGTACAAACAGACGACCTTTTTTAGACCGGCGCTCGACACCTTCATAGATAAATCGCCCGAGCCCTCGGACAGAAACGATGGTTCCCGTAATCGGAACAACGCTTGTTTTATCTGTTTCGCGCCCATTCAAAAAGACGAACCCTTTGTCAATCAGCGCTTGACTCGCCGTCCGTGACAGATTGAAAACGGCGGCAACCAGCGCGTCCAGCCGCTCCGACGCAACATTGCGCGATGACGATACCGGCGTCTTTTGGGACAGCGACGGTATCTCGTCAACAATTGTGCAAGTAACAGACGTGCGGCGTACGGCACAAAGCTCCTGGACAATGAAGTCTGCAACCGAATCAAGGCAGACAAGATACGCCTCATTGCCGACGACGATGATATCACCCAAAACGCCGCGACGTAAACCAAGACCCAAAAGGGCACCAAGAAAATCTCGATGCGTCAGTGCCTCGGTATATTTCGGCGCAGTCGGCACAATGTCAACACAGGCAACAGGCGGCGCATCCGTATAGCCGCACAGCGTGTCGTCCCCAAAAACGGCAAGGCACCGCTCCGCGCCGTCATGTCCGCCAACAAGCGATATCGATGTGGCAAAACCGATTTGTGAACCCCGCAGCACTTCCTGCTCGGCCAGTGTTAGAAATTCCGAATAGACATATCGCCGCTGCGCGTCAGCTCTGTCAGCAAGTTCTGCAAACCGCTTCGACAGCTGCTTCTCGTCTTCCTGCATGAAATCGCACCTTTCCGGCGCGGGCTTCTCGCCGCGCGTTTGATCTGTTTATGGGGGCGGCGCATCGCCGCAATGCCGATGGTATCACGTTTCCACCCGGCGGTCAAACCACCCCGCCCATTCAGTCAGTGAAGGCGTGCACCTTTACGGATCCGCCGTTTTATGCTAAACTGCCTCTGATCACTTGGTGCCGATATTGTTGGAAGCGGAGGCTGATAAATATGGACGCAATTAAGCCAGGCCGCTGGCATCATTATAAAGGCAACGATTACGAGGTTCTTTATATAGCGCGTCACTCGGAGACACTCGAGCCGATGGTTGTTTATCGCGCGCTTTACGGTGACGGCGATGTATGGGTCCGCCCTGCGTCCATGTGGCAGGAGATGGTTTTGTCCGGCGGCGCGCACGTCCCGCGCTTTACTTATACGGGAGACTCCACCATCACCCTCCGGCGTGAAACGCCTGATGATTACATGGCTTGCGAGCACTTGACGCGCGAGGCTTTCTGGAATCTTTTTAAGCCGGGTTGTGACGAGCATTATCTTTTGCATGTCATGCGCCGTGACGCGTCTTTTATCCCAGAGCTTGACATCGTCGCCGAAAAAGACGGCGCGATTGCCGGTCATATCGCCTATACTAAAAGCTGTGTCGCCGCGCCCCACGGCGGGACGCTCGAAACGATTACCTTCGGGCCGCTGAGCGTGCTGCCGCCACTGCAAAGAAGCGGCATCGGCGCACGCCTAGTTTTGCAGACGCTCGCCGATGCGCGGCGCGCCGGATACGGTGCCGTCATTATTCTCGGTCATCCTAAATACTACCCGACCTTCGGTTTCAGATGCGGGCGCGACTTCGGACTGACGCTGCCGGACGGCACGTCGCCGGATGCGCTTTTGGCACTGGAGCTTCAGGAGGGTTTTCTTACGCGATTCGGCGGCGGCGTATACCAGTATGCTGATGTTTATCACATTGACACTTCATCTGCCGAAGCTTTTGACAGAGACTTCCCGTATAAAGAAAAGAAGGTTACGGAGACGCAACTGTGAAAGATGATTACACCGTCATTTACTCTAAGCGCAAGACGCTGGCTCTTGAAATCACGAAGGACGCGGCGCTCCTTGTACGCGCGCCGCTGCATGCCGCGCCGCGCGATATTGACGCAATGCTGACCCGCCATGCGCGCTGGATTCAAACAGGTCTCGCAGCGCAGCGTCACCGCCTTTTGGCGCGGCCTCCGCTGACGGACGACGAAATAGTGCTCTTAAAGAACCAAGCAAAAAAACACATTCCGGCACGTGTTGCTTTTTATGCCGTTATAATGGGCCTTGTGCCGACGGCCGTCAAAATAACGAGCGCCGAAAAACGCTTCGGCAGCTGCAGCGGCACAAACCGCCTTTGCTTTTCCTGGCGTCTGATGCGCTATCCGGCAGACGCCATTGATTATGTCGTCGTCCACGAACTGGCCCATATCCAGCACAAAAACCACGGGAAAGATTTTTACGCCCTCATCGCGTCGGTTCTTCCGGACTTTAAGCGGCGGAAAAAGCTGCTCAGTGAATAAAAAGAAGTTGCTGGAAGTTCAAGACGTAGACGCATTAAAGATTCTTCGCCTAATGGCTCAGAATGACAAAGTAAAGTCATTCTGAGGGGCATTTTGCCCCGAAGAATCTTCGTTTATATGCTTATTATTTTACTGGGTCTGCTTTGAACAGCCCCTTTTCCGCGATCAGCTGCTCTTCGAAAACAAGTCTTCAAACGGGATTACGCGCTCCTCCTGCAGATAACGTCGCCGGAATTCGTCGGCCGGTACCGGCCTGCCGAGGAGATAGCCCTGCACCTGTCGGCAGCCGAGCTCGGTAAGGATGCTAAGCTGCTCGGCTGTTTCAACACCTTCTGCAATTGTCACTTTGCCGACGGCGTTGGCCATCGATATGATCGCCTTGACGACCTCAAGCCCGCTGCCGCCCGACACTGTCAAATTATCTATGAGGGATTTGTCGATTTTAATTCTGTCAAAACGGTATTTATTGAGATAGCCAAGTGATGAATACCCGGAGCCGAAGTCGTCAATGGAGACGGAGATGTTCAGTTCCTCAAACAGGTCAAAAATCGGTTTGACCTTTGCGTTCTCCTCAATCATCAGATTTTCCGTGATCTCGGCATCAATCCAGGCGGCCTTCAGGTCGTTCGAGGCGATGATATCCTTCAGTGTTAAGAAGAAATCATCCTCCGTCAACTGCTTGGGCGAAATGTTAATACCCATTTTCATTTGCACGCCGAAATGCGTGTTCCACTCCACAACCTGCTCAACCGCCTTGCGGAGAACCCATTTACCGATTCTATTAATATAATCAATTTCTTCCGCCACCGGCACGAAGATGCTCGGCGGGATATAGCCGTGCTCGGAGCTGTTCCAGCGCAGAAGGGCTTCGGCGCCGATCAGCTTTTTCTCCGGCATCTCGAATTGCGGCTGGAAGAAAAGCTCAAAATCCTTCTGAAGGTTGGCTTTTCGCAAAAGCGCTTCAACCTCGTTTTTCATCCGAAGGTTTTCCTTGAACTTCGGGTCAAAAAACTCATATTTGTTAAAGCCGAGTGCCTTGGCCCTGTACATCGACATATCGGAATTCTTGAGCAGTGTTGTGGCGTCGGCGGCATCGTCCGGCAGGAGCGACACACCGATGCTGATGGTGACGTAAATAACCTGCTTGTCTACAAAGATTGGCGCACTGCAGATTTCAACGATCTGGCGGCACAGCCCCGCCAGCTGCTGGCGTGTATAGAGGCCGCGCAGCAGGATGGCAAACTCATCCCCGCCCATTCGAGCTAGGACGGCGTCGTATTTATTCCAGTTTAATAGGCGCTCGGAGATTTCGATAATGACTTTATCACCGACGTCGTGGCCATAACTGTCGTTGATCGTTTTGAAGCGGTCGAGGTCAAACTGCATGACGATAATCCGCTCGCTGCTGTGCTGGAGGCGGATGGCTTCCTCAAGGCAGATGGAGAAATACCGCCTGTTATAAAGCTTTGTGACCGTGTCCTGATTGGCCAAAACGGACAATTCTAATAGCTGTTCCTGAATCTTCTTCTCAAGCTTGGCGTTGAGGCAGAACTCCTGATTGAGAAGCCTCTCGTTTTCATAAGCGAGATGGACATACTTGACCGTCGCGTGGTTGAGCACGATAATGCCCATAAAAACGAGCAAGTCGATCATATTAAGCCCTTCAAACGCAACGGCAAGGACCGGGAAGATCATCAAAAAGTACCATTTACTTTTTCCGGCATCGTCCTCTATCCCTTCGAGGTCTTTAACGGACGTTTTTGATATAAGTTTATGAAAGCTCCCGAGCGCAATGAGCGCAATCGGATAAATAAACAAAACGTCAATGAAGGAATTAGGCTGATACAGGTTTTTATAGACCAAGTAGTAGTACAAAATATCGGTGGCACAAAAAAGCACAACACCGATGGCAATCATTTTTAAAAACAACGGCAATTTGTAGTGGGGGGCGGTAATGAGCCACGTAGAGATTTCGATCACAAGAAAAATGTCGAGAACGATCGAAACGGCTGATATGATGCCGTCGCTCGTAAAAATTTTGATGGCGGCGTCTTCCTTGCCAAAAAAGACAATCCAGATTAATAGCACACTGAGAATTCCGATCGTCACCGATTCGATAACACCGCGGATTGAGCGCCATTTGTGAAACTGCTGAAAACCGAATAACAACACGGCAGCGACAATCATGATGTTTGTGACAAAATACGCAATATTGACAGATATATTCTGCGACGGGTCTATCCCGTTGCGCAGCAACACAGCCCAACCAATATCGCCGACCGACCATGCAAAGCAGGCCACTGACAAAAAGATAAAGGCAAGGCTGAGCACCGGTTTTTTATCTGAAAGCAAATAAACCATGAGCAAAATGCCCCCGGAGACGGCGGCAACAATCGGTGACAAAAGATCTCCGGCGGAAGGCATAACAAAATAGGAGCCCGTATAGATCAATACAAGAACAACTAAGATGATCCAGCTGCTCGACGCGACGGACTTTTTCATCTGCACAATTCTTTCCCCGCTTTTCTTTTTCTCTCACAAACGAAGGAACTAACGAAAGCCGACTTTTTTACCTTTTATTTATCGGAATAATTTTGAAAAAATTTAATTTTTTTCTTAAATTTTGTAATTTTAATGGAAAATCAAGATTACATATAGGTGGTTTTATATTTTAATCCGTCGTGTCGCCGTTACCGGAGACAGGTATAACCTCCCCGAGAAACGTCGGCTCCGGCTTAAAAATACAGGTGAAAAAATCCTTGGCACGCGCCAGAATCTCCCTGCAGTCTCTCAACCACTGACCGGCGTAGGGCTTGGGCTCTGAGACAACGCCGTACGCATCGAGACCGAGCTGGGCGGCAATGTACAGCGCCCTGTACATGTGATAGCGCTGCGTCACGATAATTATTTTTTTCGCGGCGAAGACGTCCCGCGCCCGATACATGCTCTCATACGTCGAAAACCCCGCGTGATCCTGAAAAACATGCGCCGACGGGACGCCCGCAGCGACGGCAAAATCTTTCATAACCTTCACTTCGTTATAATTGACAGCGCTGTTGTCGCCGCTCATCAGAATTCTGTCTGAGGCGCCGAGCTTGTAGAGGCGAACGCCCTCTGTTAGCCTGTCCTCGAGCATTTCGCTCGGGTATCGGTTGTTGTAGACGCCGCAGCCAAGTATCAAAATGCAGTCGACATCCTGGAGGCCAGCGGCTTCCGACTCGCTGATGATCTTGTCACCGCCGCCAAGGACGATCCTGTTCAGGGCAAACACGGCTGATGTGCCGATAAGTGCCGCAATGATGATAACGGCCAGGGCGGCCCGCGCGAATTTTGCCATATTTCACTCCGCTCAGTGTTGGTTGCATGAAGATGCTTCGACGGATCCAACCGTCATCATGAACTTAAATGAAAGCTGCCGTGGCGGCGCGGGACACGATCCCGGTCATCCTGCGGCAGCTTTTGCATCAATGCTATTTCTTGTACAGCGTCAGTGTAAACCCTTCATATGTCAGGTCGAGCGCTGTTTTGCCGTTTGCTTTGTAGATTTTAAACTGGCCCGAGGACGTATTATTACTGGAATCCGTTACGGTCAGTACGTCGCCTTTGACAGAGTATTTGGACGTATCCGTTTCGCCGTAACTTTCCGAGACAACTGTGCCGTCTCTGTTAAAAGTGAGCGAGAATTCAACACCGTAATACTCCGTCGACCAGGTGCCGATCAGAGAGCTCTTGCCACCGGAGAACATCACAATTAAGACGATAGCTGCGACAATGACGACGACAGCTGCCACAGAAATGATGCCGATCAGTGTGTAATTGGGCTTTTTGACCGGTGGTGCCATGACGGCTGTCTGTACTGGAGCATATGCGCCGCCGGCTGCTGCCTGCTGAACCGGAGCCGACGGTGCGCTGGCACCGAGCGGTGCACCGCAACTGACGCAAAAAGCGTTCCCCTCGCTGTTTTGCGTCCCGCAATTGGAACAAAACATCTGAAAAACCTCTCTTTTCATTTTATTAATTTATCAAGCCTGCCGCGCGGCCGAGGCCTGACTGTGCTCCAAAGCGCTTACTTTTCGTACATCACAATAGGACTACCGCTGATGGACCATTCAATTTGCTTTTTGCCGTCGACCTTTGTGACTTTATATGTGCCCGTCGTCGTCTGTCCGTCAGAATCTGTCATCGTCAGCGTATCATTCGTCACAGTGTAGGTCGCTTTGCTATCGACACCGTTGGAACTGATGATAACTGTATCGTCTCTTTTAAACGTCAGTGTCAACCCTGAGTTCTCTCCCCCGAAAGACCATTTGCCGAGAACTGGGTTGCTGGTGCTACTGAGGAAAACGGCAATAACAACGGCGGCAATAACGACAACGGCTGCTGACGCGATGATGACAATGCGCTTAGTCTTCAAATTCAAAAACAATCACTCTTTCAGTATGTAATAGTTGCCTTGGTCGACGGCGAACCTGAAGGCGACGCCTTTATTCCGTCTTCTGGCCGCAGCCGGAGCAGAACACAGCGCCGGGAGCTAAAACAGCACCACAGCCGGAGCATGTTTTTACTTCCGGTGAAGCGACCGGTTCCTCGGCGGGTGGTGGCGTCAGCTTTGCGCCGCAGGACGTGCAAAAGAGGCTGCCTTCCGTCACAGACGCGCCGCAGGATGGGCAGCTCTCAGCGCCCTTGAGTTTATTAATCTGTTCTTCATAATCGTTAATTTTGGTCTGCGCTTCTTTCACTGCCGAGACAAACACAGCCAGATTTTCATCGGGATTTTCGGCAAAGAGCTCAAAATACTTCTCGCCTATTTTGCTGAAATTATCGCTGATAGCGCGCTTTTCCGCCGAAATCTGCGAGTTGATTTTTGTTGTCTCTGCCAAAATCTTTGTTTTTTTGATCGCATCCTGACTTGTCTGCGTCACTTTTTTGCCGAGATCCTCAAAAAAAGCCATCTGTTCTTCATTCCTTTCAACATCATTGAAGCATTATATGAAACGAGCTTGACGGCACAGCACAAATAGATACCTGCTTCCAGTGTAACTTTAGCACAATAGGGGCAATATTTCAAACGATTTCTGAAAATTCAAAAGAATTTACCATGTGTGCGGACACATAGTTGGCCATTTCGGCGTTAAACTATACTTGGACACGATGGATATTCAGAATGCTTCTGACGTCGTGTCAAAAGATAATATGTTCAGGTTTGAAACTGAAAAACGACGACATTCGGTTATACGGCCGGATGGCTGCCGGGAGATGGTTGAGTTGAATGATGTAATTGGCCCGTTTTTTGCCGCATTCGGTATACGGGCAAAAACCAGAGACAACTGTCCTTTCTCAAAACAGTAAAACACTGACTGAGAAGAAGCAGGGATTCAAAGGAATCCCTGCTTCTTCATGCGCCGAAAACAGCGCTTTTAAAATTCTGTTTTCCACAAACCGTGCAGATTGCAGTAAGCGTATGCCGCGACCGGCGTATCATCCTCGAGCGTAAAAACGGCCTCCGGCTTGTCGCCGGGCTTGAGGCATTTACGCTGGCCGCCGGAAGCAGTCTGGAGATAGACCCACATGATGTAATGCTCTTCCGTCATTGGGTGCAAAACAGAGCCGACCGTGACGGTAACTTTGTTTCCGCTCACAGCGACGACAGGCACATGCTTCTCGCGGCTGGCGTCAACAGTATTTGGCTCAAGCGCCGTCATCTCGTCACCGCAGCAAGACAGCGGCTTTCCAGAAGCCAGAATGAGTCCGACAAGATTCCCGCAATGCTTGCAGACAAAAAAACGCATCTCACAATTCATAAATGTCCCTCTTCCCGCCGCTTGAATCGGCTGAATGTTTACGGCTGCCCAGCACATTGGCTGTTTCCGATTTTTTCAATGGTTGTTTCTAGTATACCACACGCCGCCAAAAGGTACAATTATTTCTAGATCAATAACGTCATTAAAGTAAAATGTAAACTTGCTAATTATTCTCACTTATCTCTCATTATTCTTATAAATTACCGTATATAACAATATTCGTTCAAATTTTTATCATTTTTTCGTGGTTTATTGCATGGCATTCTCTCGTATTTATTTTATATAACGCCGGCCGTCCCTTCATGCATGGTACAATTTTTTCATCTTTATGTCGACATATTATTTACATTTATTAGAAAATATGCTATATTTATCTTGCCTCTCCATATGAGAGAAAAGGAGGTAAAAATGGACGATCAGGAATTTATGAAATTACAGGTTTCTCTTGGAGACACGTCTATTGTTTCTCTGCTTCTTGCAGAGCTGTCAGATACCGAAGATACCGGAGCGCCTCCTGCTTTTTCTCCGCCGACAGGGCGTTGAACAGCTCGAGATTCTGCTTTGCCTGCTCGTCGTTCCACTCTGGAGCGGCGAGCTTTTCTTTGACAAGCGCCGTCAGGCGCCCTAAGAGCGCCTCCTCACCCACCGGTACATCCGCGGGCATTTCCTCTGTCAGCCAGGCGACGGGAACATCAAAATAGCGGGCGATCTTGACAAGCTTTTCATGCTTCGGGATACTGTTGCCGCGCTTCCACTCGCTGAGTGAGCTCTGTGACATCCCAATGTCTTTTGCCAGCTTGTACGGCGTCATACCGCGGCTGCGCAGCAATATATCCAAGTGTTCGTACATATTTTTGTTCGCACCCATCGCCTGCCGTCCGGACTGCCTGTATTACAGCGCCTACACAGAAACCTGTGACTATACGCTTCTCATGTTTCGCACACGTGGCTGCCCGACGGACGCCTGCACACGTTATTTAATGCGCACTGCCCCGCGCCCTTGGAGCCGAGTCCATGTGACGGTACCGGGGATTTGCACAACGTCAGACATACGGCACCAGTCGGATATCCCGGAACCGCCCCCCGGCCCGCCGGAGAATGATCGCTGTATAACAGCCGACTGCGGCCACGAGCTCTATGAGGGCGAGGAGCTTTATATTTGGGAGGACGGCGAGACACTTTGTTCCGACTGCCTGGAGGACAAGTTTCAGGAAATGAGTCTTTCTGAGCGCGCCGAGCTTCTCGGCTGTGAGCATGAAACGGTTGCTTTTCGGAAAAGAGGCGGAACGTATGGCGAATTTAACGCGACACATGATCGTTAAACACGCACCGGCGCGGCAGGTGCCTTATTCCCTGTATAAAATTGATACGAGCCAATTCAGAACGAGTGAGGTGGCCTGATGCCTAGAAAAAAGATGCCATATCTCCCAGGCCGGGAGACGGCACGTCCAAACTGCTTTGCCTTTTATGTTGATAGAGGTGGCCGCCCCGCCTGCCGGGCACTGCGGGACGTTTATTGCCTGAAGGAGAAGCGCTCCTGTACCTTCCGCGCCACGCCGGAGTCTGCTGCCGAGGCACGAAAACGCGCGTGGCGGCGGCTGATGGCGCTTGGGCACCCGTGCGGGTAAAGCTGTCGTACCAAGCAGATCAACTCTCTTAAAAAGCACGCTGACGGTTGTTTCGCCGTCAGCGCGCTATTTTATCTCAGATGGCGTGTCAGCCGGATTATTTGCCGTTTTCCGGCGTTATTATCTCGGCGTCGCTTTTTCCGCTCGTATCGGGAAGGCTGATACCAAGCTTACCGAGCGTGATAAGCTTTAAAAGCGTTTCGAGCACCACGCTGCCGCTGCCGGCATTCTGGCCGTCACCGCCCATGCTGACCACCGTTTTCGGAACGAGGTCGACTTTGGAATTCTTGATGGCATCCGTCAGCTTGTCGATGACCTCCTGCGTCACGCGGTATTCGGCACCGCCGTACGCCAAAACCTGCGCCTCGATGGCGTTTGCCTTCGCGACGCCGACAGCCTTTTCCTTGGATGCTTCGGCTTCACCTTCAAGGCGCACCTTTTCGGCGTTTGCTTTGGCAAGTGCCGTGATCTGGTTGGCCTCCTGCTCGGCCTTGCTGGCCAGCGCGGCACCCATATTGCGCTCGACGTCAATTTGAATTTTGGACTCCGTCAGTTTACTCTGCTGGGCGGCAACAGCTTCGGCTTCGCGCAGTGATTTCTCGCTGACAGCCGCCTCCTGCTGCTTTTGATATGTCGTCTTTTTCTCTTCGGCAATTTGCCTGTCACGCAGCTGCATCAGAATATTTTCAATCTGCTTGTCGTTGACATTTGTCGATTTCGGGGTACCGATGAGGACCTCCTCCAGCTCGAGATTATATTTATTGAACTTCTCGCGCATTTCCAGCACAGCGCGCTCGCGGATACTGCTGCGCTCCTGGATGAGTTCGATCAGCGTTTTTGTCTGGGCAACATCTTTAAAATACGCGCCAACAAGCGGGTCAAGCGACTGGTTGACGAGCATATTAATGTCACCGAAGCGCTGGATGACCCACGGGGCCTGCTTGTAGTCGATATGCATAACGACTGACAGCGGCAGGGATGGCTCAAACGCGTCCTTCGTAATGATGTCAACCTCAGCGAGGTTCTCGTCATATTTGTGGTCGCCAACTTCACCTTTGTTCCATTTGAGAATGATATTCGTCGTCGGGACCTGGACGATTTTGCCCGCATCGGTGTTAAACGCGTATTTGCCGGGCATCAGGGGCTTTTCAAGGACGCCCTTGCAGCCCTCCCCGACAAGCTCACCGTGCTTGTAATCGGCGCCGGTTGTATCGACGCCCTCCTTGCCGAAAAACGAGACGACAACGCCGACAAAGCCGATCGGCACAACGGTTTTTTCTTTATACTCAACGGTGGCAAACAGGCGGTTGATATAATAGGTGCCGTCGATCAGCACGCGTATCTGCTTGCCTCGGTACCCGCCGAGAGACAAAAACTTTTCGGGATCCTGGAAATTGGCATGCTCCTCGCCGACATCCGGCGCGATGATTTCGCCCTCCGGCAGAGGCCTGCCGTCGTGTACCGTCACGATACCCATATAGTCACTGGCTTCGCGGCCTTTTCCCATAATGACGATCGGGCGGAACGCGTCCCGTTCAATAAGCGTCTGGTGCATGCTGGAGATATCCGCCATCTCCGCTTTTGTCCCGCTGAAAATCGTTTTGATTTCATTGGCCGTGATGACGATAAACTGCGCTAGATTGATGGCGTACGTCCCTTCTCTCAGAATGCCGCGCTGCGGGCCCTTTTGGCCGCCCGCCTGCAGAAAGCCTCTAACATCCTGAAAATTGTTAGCCTCCGGAATGACGCGCCCGAGCGTCTGCATCGGCGGGAGGGGAATCCCGTCACGCGCGAAGATATAGGCAATCTGCCCCTGCGGAATGGTGATGAGCGGGTACCGATGGATTCGGTACATGAGCACCGTTTTAAAATGGATGCCGCCGCGCAGAAGATCAGGTGAATAGCCTGCCTCCCCGTTCAAGGCGATGATGGCATCTTTCAAAGACCCCCTGAAGCTCCACCATTTTTCAACGACGGCAACCTCGTTTGGGTTTATGATGCGTATTCCAAGAATTTTAGCCAGGAAAAGATAGAGCGCGAAAATGCCGGCCAGCGTCACTAACAGAATCATCAGAATGTTCATGCTGTTCACCCTTTCTAAAATCGCCTGAGTATGCTCACACAGTGTATGCCCGGCTGTACCGGTCCAGAAGCCGTCTCAAGCGGACGGCACCGGAATCCGACACCTTATGACATATATTACCTTAATTCGACACGAATAACAACATAAACTTCAGCCAAAAACAAAACCGGCGCACAGGCATCTGTCTGTGCGCCGGTTAGCGATGACGTTATGGCAGCGGACGGCGCGCATGCGTCTGGGGCTCCCAGCCGTTAAGCGGCTGGCGCTGCATGGCACCGAAGATTTTGCTTTTTAAATCGGGATACTGCGCGGAAAGCGTTTTAAGGAGCGTTTTGACCTCTTCCCGCTTGCTTTTGCCGTTTTTGGGACAGGGGTTGTGAACGACGGGCAGGTCATAGCGCGAAACGAGATTTCTGATTGACGCTTCCCCAACGTATAAGAGCGGCCGGATCTGTGTCACGCCCGCGCGGCTCATATATGTGACAGGTTCAAAGCAGCTGATCCGTCCCTCGTAAAAAAGCGACAGGAGAAATGTTTCGACGGCGTCGTCATAATGGTGTGCAAGGGCGAGCTTTTTGATGCCTAGCCCAAGCGCCAAATCATTTAACATGCCGCGGCGCATCTTGGCGCAGAGCGCACATGGGTTTTTCTCCTGCCGTTCTTCAAAGATGATTTTAGCCAGCTGTGTCTCATGTACCGTATAAGGTACATCGAGCCTGTGGCACAAATCGGCAATCGGTGTAAAATCCATCCCCTCAAGACCGGGGCTTATCGTTATGGCGTGTAGCTTAAAGTGCTTCGGATAATACCGACTCAGGTTATGTAGCGCACACAAAAGCGCGACGGAATCTTTCCCGCCCGAAACGCCGACGGCGATAACGTCCCCATCCTCAATCATGCGGTAATCCTCCGCGCAACGGCGGACGAGTCCTGTGAATTTGTTCATTTCGATGCACCTTGTCCTTCCGTCTCGTCGCGGATAATTTAAAATTCGATTCGAAGCATTCTTCAGAATTCGAGAGATAATTGAAGTATATGAGAGTTCACCGTGTGATAAATTAAAAATTTTGAAATTAGCTGTTGACATCAAAATATCGGTATGTTATAAAAGTAAAGCACGATTTGCAAGTATTTTACGTGCCATTGCCCTTTTTGTCAAAAATTATTTAACCGTATGGGGGATATATTATGTCAACGACTCTTGCGAAAAAGGAGACCGTTTCACGCAAATGGTACATCCTTGACGCGGCCGGCAAGCCGCTCGGCCGGACGGCCGCGCAGGCTGCTGTTCTGCTCCGCGGCAAGCACAAGCCGATTTACACGCCAAACGTGGACTGTGGTGATTTTGTCATCATCATTAACGCCGAGCAGGCTGTTCTGACCGGCAACAAGCTCGTCCAGAAGCTCTACCGCCGTCACAGCGGCTGGGTTGGCGGCCTGAAGGAAATTCAGTACAAAAAACTCATGGCCGAACGGCCGGAGCTTGCCATGCAGCTGGCCGTTAAGGGCATGATGGCGAAGAACAACCTTGACCGTCTGGCCATGAAGCGTCTGCGCATTTTCAAGGGTGCCGTCCACAAGCACGAGGCGCAGCAGCCCGTTGCCTGGACGCAGGAATAAGGGAGGATTTAACATGTATACAAGCAAAAAGCCTTACGTCTACGGCACAGGCAGACGGAAATCCTCCGTAGCCCGCGTCCACCTCTTCCCCGGCGGTACCGGCACCGTGACCATTAACGGCCGCGATATGAACGATTATTTCGGACTTGAGACGCTCAAGCTCCTTGTCCGCCAGCCTCTCAACACGACCGGCACGGCCGGGAAGGTTGATATTGTTGCCACCGTTGTCGGCGGCGGCGTCACCGGTCAGGCGGGCGCAATCCGCCACGGCATCGCCCGCGCCCTGCTGCAGGTTGATGAGACTTTCCGCCCAGCCCTCAAGGCCGCCGGTTTCCTCACCCGTGACCCGCGTATGAAAGAGCGTAAAAAATACGGCCTCAAAGCCGCCCGCCGCGCGCCCCAGTTCTCCAAGAGATAGAGTCTCAAAAGTTATCAAAAGGCTCAACGCAACAGCGTTGGGCCTTTTTTGTATTGTTGAAATACTTGACGGCGAGTCATACAACTAAATGAATTTTATTGGTCAGGTAAAAAATGGACTTTGCAAACCATCTGTGTTATCCTGAGTCTGGATTTAATGGTCACCACTAACGATAGGAGCAAGGCCAATGTGGAACGCGGAACTCTATAATAAATTCGGCAGAGAACGGCTGCAGCCGTCCGTTGATCTGATCAACCGGCTCGGCGACAGACCAATGGGGCGCATCCTTGACATCGGCTGCGGGTCCGGTCTGAGCACCGGTGCGTTACGGGCGCGGTGGCCGGAGGCTGAAATTGTGGGCGTCGACTTATCTCCTGAAATGCTGGAAAAGGCAAAAGAAACCGTCCCGTCCGTCACATGGCTGCTTCGGGATTGCAGCAAACCGCTTGACAACCTCGGAACATTTGACCTTGTTTTTTCAAACGCCTTTCTTCAATGGCTCAAAAATCAGGAGGAATTCTTGAAAAACACGCGTAGTCTTCTTAAAGAAAACGGCGTATTGGCCATTCAACTCCCGGATTTTAAAAGCATGCCAGTGCGCGACTGTATCAATAAGGTTGCCTCCGCCTACAGTGTCCTGATCGGGATTGACGGCGAATTATACGATAACGCAGATATCACAACGTACTATGATTTCCTTAAAAGATACTACGCGACGGCGGAAGTCTGGCGCGTGAGTTATTACCATGCTCTTGAAAATCATCAGGCGATCCTGAACTTTATCAAGGGAACGGCGCTTGGGCCGTATCTGAGCCGACTGACAGCGGCGGAAGCCGAGCATTTTCTTCACAAGCTTCTGGAAGAGATCAAAAATTGTTACGCCATTCAGGAAGACGGTACAGTGCTTTTTGAATTCAAACGGATGTTTTTGCTGGCGGGGAGATTATAAAAATGCGCAAAGCGGACAGGGAAATAAAAGATTTTAACGACATCATCGGTGTTCTGGACCGGTGCCAGACAATCCGGCTAGGGCTAAATGGCGACGAGTATCCATACGTCGTGCCGCTGTCATTTGGCTATGAAGCGGCAGACGGCGCGGTGACGCTCTATTTTCATGGTGCGACGGAAGGGCTCAAGCACGAGCTAATTTTAAAAAACAATAAAGTTTGCGTCGAGGCGGATATCTTTTACCGCTATACAGGCACGGGGCACGGCATCACAACCGAGTATGAAAGTGTGATTGGCTTCGGCACGATCCACAAAGCCGATACCGTCGAGGCTATCAAGGGCCTTGAGCTTTTATTAAACCATTGCCGGGCGGGCAGCGCCTCAGCATCCGATTGCGTGGCACTTGGTATCACGGCTGTCTATGGCATTGAGCTGGAGCGGATTACCGGAAAGCGCCGCTTCGTTGAAGCCGGAGGTCAGGAATGAAAAAGAAAGTCGTCCGAAAACAGAACAACTCCTCGCGCTGCTTTGTCTGCGGCGTTACGAACGACGCGTCGCTCGGCACGGAGTTTTATGAGCTGGAGGACGGAACGCTCGCTGCAACGGCCGTTGCCCGCTCGTTCCACCAGAGCTATCCCGGCCGTGTGCATGGCGGCGTCTCGTCGGCGCTTCTTGACGAGACGATTGGCCGGGCTATAAACATTACCGAGCCGGACGCCTGGGGTGTTACCGTGGAGATCATAACGCGCTATAAAAAGCCCGTTCCCTACGACGTGCCGCTCCTTATCATCGGAAAAATCACCGAAAACAAACGGCGGCTCTTTTCCGGCGAGGGGCGACTAATCCTGCCGGACGGCACCGTCGCTGTGACAGCCACAGCCCGGTATATGAAGATGAAGCTTTCTGATATTTCAGCATTTGACGGCGATGCCGATGTCTGGGCACTCTTCCCGCGGGATGGCGACCCTGTGGCGCTGGAGGTCCCGGATGAAGTATAAATCACCGATAAATGACAACACAACGGCGCATCGGTCAGCTGACTATGACGATCAGATATGTCAAACCATTCCCTACTATCAGGCTTTTCACGAGGAAACAATCCAGTTGATAAAAACCTGCCAACCGGAACCTAGCGTTTGGCTTGACACTGGCTGCGGAACAGGTGCGCTCGTCCAAAAATGCCTGGCGGCTTTCCCGGCAGCGACGTACATTCTTTCCGACCCTGCCGCGTCAATGCTGGAGATCGCCCGCGCCAAATTTGCGGAACAGGACAATCGCGTCAGCTTTTTAGAGCCTGCTGCAACGGCAGACATCCCATCCAATCTGCGCCCGAGGCCGACGGTTATTACCGCAATTCAGGCCCATCATTATCTGTCGGAATCAGAGCGCCATCAAGCGACAATGAAATGTTATGATCTGCTCGATGCCGACGGCATCTTTATCACGTTTGAAAACGTGCTGCCCATGACGGCGGCGGGCGTCGACATCGGTAAACGTTACTGGGAAAGGTATCAGCTTTCAAGCGGCCGGACAAAAAGTCAAACCGAGCGTCAGCTTGCCCGTTTGGGCTGTGAGTTCTTCCCAATCACCATTCAAAAACATCTGGAACTATATAAAAAGTGCGGTTTTAAAACGGTTGAACTGTTTTGGCTTTCCTACATGCAAGCCGGCTTCTACTGCTTAAAATAACGATTGTGTTTCATTACATCATGACATGAGTCTACCTCAAAAAAATATCATAATGGATTTAAGGAAAAACTTGGCTTTGAGCGGCGCGGCGCGGAGCTAACGACAGATGGTATTCGATTTGTTCCGATGATCTACAAAAATACCCAAAAATAATTTTGCGGCGCCTTTTAAATTGGGCGCCGCTTTAATGATGCCGCTTAAAATGGTTTGACGCCCTCGAGCCAGCCATTTGCCTCCCAGTGGGCTTTATCTGTCATATTCCAGGTGTTCTTTTTCATCATGCCTTTCATCATATAAAAGAAGAAGCTTCTGAAAAGCGGATTCGGCAGCTGATCTATGTTTTTAACTGCGCGTCTTATTTTCTGTGCAAGAACGATGGCACGCTTTTGAATGGCGTTTTGCCTCTTTTCTTTCACATCCTGCCAGCACATAGCGGCCACAGGGGCTTTGAGCGTGAAAACCTTTTGAACGCCCCAGTAGGTAAGACTGTCCGTCATCGTCTTCGCCGCCCGGCCAAGCCCGGCTCCAGCCGTTGTCGTGACGACAAGGGCAACCTTTTGGAACATCTGCGGGCTTGGGCGGTGGCTCATCCACATAAAGCACAAATGGTCCAATAGCACTTTCATCTGCCCGGAGACGGCCATGCCATATACCGGCGACGTAAGTATGATAACGTCGGCCGATAGAAGCGCCTTGACGATCGGGGCAACTGAAGCTGCGTGCGGGCAGGTGTGCTCCCCGTTTTGAATGCAGGAAAAGCAGCCCGTACAGAAATGCATCATATCGCGCGGGAGAAAAAATTCCGTAACGGCGGCAGGCGTATTCTCAGTAAGGGCCTTCACAACCGCGGCAGCTGCGTGCCACGTGCTGCCGTGGCGCATATTCCCGTTGACGACCGTTATATTCATTGCCCTGCCCCCCTTTTAACACCATACGTCTCATTAAAATGCGCGATATGGCGCAAAAAAAGTGCTTTTGCCGCCTGAACACTTTCTGGCTCGCTGCCGAATTTGTAAAACAGGAGGAATATGGGCGAAAAGAATTCTAAAGCTAAGATATAGGGGTCCTTTTCAACAAAGCAGCCGGCCGCCATGAGCGCCTTAAAAAGCTGTGCTTGAAAGCCGATACTGTCGTCAAACGAGACACGGCGGAAGAGCGCCGCCAGTGCCGGGCTTCGATATTGCTCCAGCGTCAAAAGGCGGCGGAACTTGACGTTTACATCATCTGTCATATACGCATCGAAAATCAGACCGCCAATGACGCTAAACTGCTCCGGTGTCATGTCCCGGTACATATTCACCATCCTCTCGTCCACCACAAACTGCCGATCGCTATCCGTGAGGCTGAGACCTTGGAAAATGGCCGCCCAGCGGTCTGTGTACGCTGTAACAATCGTATCAAAAATATCCTGCTTGTTTTTAAAATGGTTATAAAGCGAGCTCTCTTTAATGCCGACGGCAGCGGCAATATCCCGGACTGAGACGGGGTCATAGCCTCTTTCTGAAAAGAGTGTTAGCGCCGCATCAAGAATTTTTTCCTTCGTTGTCATGGCTCTTTCCTCACATGAGAGCGATTCGTGTGATTTCCACCGTCAACACCTGCACGATGAGCAAGGCGGATATTATCAAAAAGCCCGCTCTCCGGAATTTCTGGTTTCGGATAAAAACGCTGACGATACCTATGAGATAGATGATACCCCCGGCAACAGCACAGACGAGCGACTGAAGGCTCTCCGGCGCGATAAGGGCGTTTTCCATCATAAACGCGTCTCGTGTGGCCGACAGGGCGCTGAGCGCCGTCCCGGCGAGGACAAGCAGGAGTATCCGCCGCCCCCACTTGGTTTTTTCCTCGCCGAGCACGACGGACACGACGATAAACGCCAAAACCGCGAGGACGAGAACGGTTGTAATAACGGAGACGACGCTGCCGAAATAGAGACCGAGCATAATGATTCCTCCAAACTATCATTTGTTAGCATCATTGTAACTAACATTTGTTAGTTTGTCAAGCATAAAAAAATATTCTCCACTTGCAATAAATCGTTATTTGATCCGTTATAGAAGTAAAGGCCCAAGATGGGGTGGTGTGGATGGAAAGTCACAACAGAAACAAGCTCACAGCTTTTTTCGTCGCAGAGGGCAAAAATCTCCGGCGCTATGTGCTTGGAAAACTACGCCACATCAGCGAGGCGGACGCCGAGGATATCATCGGCGACGTCATGCTGAAGCTTTTTACCCGTTCCGAGTCGGTTGATCTGCTTGACAATCCTGCCGGATACGTCTACCGCGCCATTCAAAACAAAATCATAGACCACACACGAACGCGGGCGCGGCTGGTTTCGTTAGAACATTTTTTAGACGAGAACGGGGAGCAAACCATTGCATCTATTTTAGCCGATACAGCACCAGGCCCTCAAGATTTGCTCGAGCGCAAGGAGCTATTATGCCGTCTTGGTGAGGCGATCGATCGATTAGAGCCAAAGCAGCGCGCCGTTCTGCTTGCCACCGAACTCGACGGCCTGTCATTTAAGGCGCTGTCAATGCGCTGGGGAGAGCCCGTCGGGACGCTGCTGTCCAGAAAATCCCGCGCACTCAAAGCCCTGCGGAAAATGCTGTCTGACGACATATTGTGAAAGGAAGGAGCTATTAATAATGGGAGCATTTAAATCAAAATGGAGCAAGACGCCAAAGCCGGTACAAATCACCCTCTACATTATCCTCGGTCTCCTCGGCGTCACGGCAATGGGTATTCTTTTCGGTTACATTATCCAGCTATTGTGGAACTGGCTGATGCCGGAGCTGTTTGGATTGGGAACAATCAGCTACTGGCAAGCCATCGGCATCTTTATCTTGGCAAAGCTGCTGTTCGGGTTTGGGATGGGCGGTAACGGCGACAAGGCCTCCAAATCGAACAAACGGCGCGAGCAGCAGCATGATGCCGCGTGCGGCAATTGGGCTGATTATGACGCTTGGTGGGAGAAGGAAGGCAAATCGGCCTTTCAGAAGTATGCTACGGAAAAAAGCGAAACGGAAAACGATCTTTAACGGCGGTATTTTTCTGGATAAAAGCCCTTGCCCGGCGCGGCGGAACCGCTGCTTCGGGCAAGGGCTTGTGATTTATTTATTATTAATCAAGCGTCACGGCGCAGCCTGCTTTGAGGCTTTTTGGGACGTCTAGAATACGCTGGTTTTTGCTGCCACGCCACTTCAGGGTAAGGCTGCGCTTGGCGAGGACAAACGGCCCGTCTACGAGCACATCGGTCAGCCGGAGGAGCTTTAAAACAGCCGGGTCAGTGGAATTGAAGAGTTCTTCAAAAGTGTATCCGGAATACGCCCAGACAGTGAGACCGGCGTTTTTTGCCGCCTCGGCAATCGCCGCACAATCGCCCGCCTGAAAAAACGGTTCTCCGCCTGAGAGCGTCACGCCGTCCGTTAAGGGATTGGACAATAGCTCCTTAATAATCGCTTCGACAGGTCTTTCGCTGCCGCCCGCGGGGTCATGCGTTTCGGGATTGTGGCAGCCGTGGCAGTGATGGGGGCAGCCCTGCGTGAACACCACATAGCGGAGGCCCGGCCCGTCGACAATCGACTCCTGAACTGTTCCGGCGATACGCATGATGAGCCTCCATAACAAATAGATCGGCGGGAGCGGGGCGGCCGTCCACGGGGCGATGTGGGCATCGCCCCCTACTGAGCGTTACGTTAAGCTGCAGCCGTGCTTGATACGCTCGGCCTCCTCGGCGCGCTTGCCGTTGTTGAAGCGATCCAGCGTCCCGACGAGATAACCGGTGATGCGCCGGATGCGCTCAAAGCCGACGGCTTCCGCGCTCTCCGTCCGGCCGCAGTGCGGGCACTCGTCCTTGATGATGCCCGTATAGCCGCAGACGGGGTCGCGGTCAACCGGGTGGTTGATGGAGCCGTAACCGACGCCGCACTTCTGCATATAGCGGATAATTTTTTCAAACGCCTCGAGATTTTCCATGGGGTCGCCGTCCATCTCAATATAACTGATGTGCCCGGCGTTTGTCAGGGCGTGATACGGCGCTTCGAGGCGGATTTTATCAAAGGCGCTGATCGGGAAATAAACGGGGATGTGGAAGCTGTTTGTATAGTAATCTCTGTCCGTGATGCCGGGGATCACGCCGAACTTCTTTTTATCCAGCTTGACAAAGCGGCCGGACAGGCCCTCTGCGGGCGTGGCAATCAGAGAGAAGTTCAAATGGCGCTTACGGCTTTCGGCGTCGCACCGGGCACGCATGTGGCTGACGATCTCGAGACCGAGATTCTGCGCCCGCTCACTTTGACCGTGGTGCTCCCCGATGAGGGCAACAAGCGTTTCGGCCAGGCCGATAAAGCCGATGGTCAGTGTGCCGTGCTTAATAACTTCACGCACCTCGTCATTCCAGCCGAGCTTGTCGCTGTCGATCCAGACGCCCTGCCCCATCAAAAACGGGTAGTTATAGACATGTTTGCGGGCTTGGATTTCAAAACGTTCTAAAAGCTGATCGACAACGAGCGTCAGCTTGGCGTCGAGGTCCTCAAAAAAGCGCCCAAGGTCACCCTTGGCTTTGATGGCCAGCCGCGGCAGATTAATAGACGTAAACGACAGATTGCCGCGCCCGCTGCAGAATTCCTGCTCGGGGTCAAAAACGTTGGAGATGACGCGCGTCCGGCAGCCCATGTAGGCGATTTCTGTTTCAGGACAGCCATCCTTATAGTATTTGAGGTTATACGGCGCGTCCACAAACGAGAAGTTCGGGAACAGGCGCTTGGCTGAACAGCGGCAAGCCAATTGGAACAAGTCGTAATTCGGCTCGCCGGGGTTTAAGTTGATACCGTCCTTGACACGGAAAATCTGGATCGGGAAAATCGGCGTCTCGCCGTTGCCGAGGCCCGCCTCTGTGGCGA
Organism: Oscillospiraceae bacterium ZGZL; assembly: GCA_038405045.1. GTDB lineage: Bacteria > Bacillota > Clostridia > Oscillospirales > Oscillospiraceae > Sporobacter. The sequence continues at coordinate 1,217,874 of JBBZIV010000001.1, forward strand.
GCATGACGTTTTTCATAACCATGCGGCCTTCGGGCGACGTGTCCATACCATAGTTGATGGAGGAGAACGGCGTCTGCGCACCGGCGCGTGAGTGCATCGTGTTGAGGTTATGGATAAAAGCCTCCATGGCCTGATATGTCGCCCGGTCGGTCTCCTTCTCGGCATAGCGAAGCGCCAGCTGCTGCGCCTTCTGCATGCCGTCGGCGTCGCCGAACCGGTCGACTAGGAGCGGCAGTTCTGCCGCGAGATATGATGCGTTATTTTCAAGCGTCGGTACAAGGCTCGTCTGTGCCAGAACAGTGGCGACGATCTCCTTGACGTCGTTTTCAATATCGTCCGTCAGGCCTTTCCAGAGCATGATCGCTTTGGCGAGGTTTTGGCGGTAAAGACGGACGTACGTCTTCTTGACGCCTTCAGCCATGCCGTAGTCAAAATTGACGATGCTCTGCCCGCCGTGCTGGTCGTTTTGGTTAGACTGAATGGCAATACAGCCAAGCGCCGAATAGGAGGCAATGTCGTTCGGTTCGCGCAGCGTCCCATGGCCGGTTGAAAAACCGCCCTTGAAGAGCTTTGTGATGTCAATCTGTGTACACGTCGTCGTCAGCGTCAAAAAGTCAAGGTCGTGGATATGGATGTCCCCGTCCGTGTGGGCTTTGGCATGATCGGGGTTTAAGACAAACATGTTATAGAACTGCTTGGCCCCCTCGGAGCCGTACTTGAGCATGACGCCCATGGCCGTATCGCCGTCGATATTGGCGTTTTCGCGCTTAACGTCTGAGTCGCGCGCGTCGGCATATGTAATCTCCTCATACGTCTGCATCAGGCGCGTGTTCATCTGGCGGCGGCGGCTGCGCTGGTCACGGTAAAGAATATAAGCCTTCGCCGTCGTCACAAAACCATTATCCATCAAAACCTTTTCGACGATATCCTGAATATGCTCGACATCGGGTGCTTCGTTCCCCTCAACCTCGAGAATCGATAACACTTCATTGGCAAGCGCGGTCGCCGTCCCGTTGCTGTCGGGTCTGTAGGTCGCGTCAAACGCCTTTCTGACTGCCTCCGCAATCTTGGCGACGTCGAACGGTACTGTCCTCCCGTCTCTCTTTTTAATGCTCGTCACTGGCATACCCGCTCACCCTTTCTCTGAATCAAAACGCCTAACCACTACATATAGTGTGTCCGCGTCCTTTGGTGAGTATTATAATACAACTTATGGGGCGCGCCGTCAAGACAAAATTATTAAAATTGACTGATTCCGCCTGAAAAAATGATACAAAAGCCCATATCCCCTGCCTTTTTAGACCACATCGTCTTTCTGATTACAAACGATTTGGCAACGCGGAATTAGCTGTTTATTCTCAGCGCGGCCTTGATGGCCTGGCCATATTTACCATGAAGGGCCTTGATGTATAAAAACGCGCCAAGCGGTAAAAGGGCCATATACTGAATGATGTGAAGAAGAAAACTGACTGAGAGCGCATCACTCTTGTCGACGCCGAGACCGGCGAGACCGATTACCGTCCCCGTTTCAAATAGCCCGATGGCACCCGGCGAAGCCGGGATGAGGTTAATAATATTCGTCGTGACAAAAACGGTGAACGCCATTTGGACCGACACCTGGGGATTATAGCCCGCAGCAACGAAGCCGAGCCAGTAGGTCAAGACAAGAATGATCCAAGATAACGATACCCAAATCAGCATTTTCACAGCGGATAGTTTTAGATATTCACGGACATAGCCGCGAAAACGTGGCACAAAATACAAAAGTGCCGCCAGCAGACTAAGAAGGCCAATATAAACATATAACAGAATCCACATGGCCTGAAGCATTGTTTTATCCGTGATGTGCGCGAAAGGAATCGTCAAGACGGATATCGCAACAACGACAACACTGTCTGACAAGGTTGAAATAATGGTGAGTTTTGTCCGGCGCTTGACAGAGAAATTTGACGGGAAGAAGGCCATGCGCAATCCTTCGCCCGCGTGAAGCGGCAGAATCATGTTAAACGCATGCCCCAGCGCGATAACTTCCAGCGACACCATGTCGTCCATCTCCGGCTCGATGCCTCTGGAATAAGCAAGGCCCCGAATGTAGTTTGAGAACATGTAGATCAAAACGGCGGCAAACACGAGCCACCAATTGATATGCGCCGGAAAATTGACGGTCATTTTTAAGTCTTTGACAACTTTAATGGCATAATAGATGACGGCTGCTGTCACGATAACGCCAAACAAAAGCTGCAATTTAAATTTTTTGTTCATTGCTGACTCCCTCGCTATTATCGGGCGGTAAAAACTCTTCTGCCGCTTAGTATCAGAAAAAGCCGACCGAATTAACAGCAGGAAAATAAAAAATCATGCTTCATCGGCATGATTTTTTGTTAAGGTATCAAAAATCTCAGCATCTCAACGCGATTATCAATCGGCATGTGATGCGAGCGAGGCGATATACGCTTCCTCCGGCAGTGTCAGCATTGCCGTCATAAACGGGGCTTGTGTGACGACATCGGCCATCGCACCGCCATGAAAAGCGCGCGCAAAGAAAACGTCAAGCGGCGCGGGTCGGCGGATGAGGATACCGCCGCGCGCCGGGAGGAAGACAAAGCGCTCTAACGCCCGCGCAGCGGCAGCCGAGCGGGCAAGCGCCTGCCCCGCCTTGACAGACAACCCGGCGCGCCGCGCGCAAAAGGCCAAGGCGTCGTCATCCGGGGGGTTGCAGAAGAGAGGCCGGGCGGCATTTATTCGGCAAGCGCCATTCTCATCGAGAAAAAGGCATGGGAAATCAGCGTCTGAGGCGGCACGCGACAAGGCTGTATCGATCACTTTTTGACATTCTTCCCTATCCCAACGACGGACGATATGGTCAAAAATCCGCACAAATTCCACTTCGGAGACGAGAAAGCCATTATGGCGGCAATGCTGCCCGGTTATACTCGGTGTCCCCTTTTGCAGGCGGTATAGCCGCGCGACGATGCTTTTTGGGTGAATATGATTGTGGCAGTCCGCGTGGCTTCTCCCGCTTCCACAAAAGCAGCGCACTTCCTCATTCACCATGTTCGCTCCTTTCTTCAGGCGCTATCACGCCGCGATGCTTCTGCCCCCCCGTCATCCGCCTGCCATGCCAGCAGCAGGAAGGCTGCCGCCAGTAACAGCGCCGCACTCGACATGAAAACGGCGGCTGGCGGGAAAAAAACGAGCAGAAGCGTCGCTGCGCCGATGCCGATTAGTTTGGATGCGCTGGAAACAAGATCCCGCGCGCCCGTCACGCGCGCGGCATACCGCTTATCGACCGACGATAATAGCCGCGTCGTCAGAAGTGTCCCCGCGAGAGATGAAAACAGGCCTTCCGCGGCGGCGAGTATTAAAATCCGGGCGAGGCTCCCCGTCAGCCCGTACATACACCAGACGAGCGCGATAATAGGCAGAAAAAGCGTAACCTTCAAAAGCGGATTTTTATCAAAATAGTTCTTATAGCGCAGCAGGAGGAGCATGGCAAACAGATTCATACCGTAGAGCACGGAAAGCAAAAGACCCCAGTACCGGCTTGTGACGCATAAAATATCAAAGGCGTAGGCGTAAAAGGCAATATTGACGGCCACTGTCCCGACGTCAAGAGCGGCAACGAGCGCCAAAACGCGGCGGAGCTCCGGTGACCGCAGGCAGATTATGATGCCTTCTGCCATCGCGCCGAACGGCCGGACACGCTTTTGTGAAACGGGCGGCGCTTGACGCGGCAGCTTGAGCAGCAGGAGCGCTGAGAACCAATAAAAGGCACCGCTTATGACAAAGGCTGCCGTCACACCAAACGTGTGGACGAACAGGCCCGTGAGCATCGGCACAAGGAGATTAACACCGCCACTTCCCCCTGTCAGAAGGGCACTCCCGCGGAGGAGCTCACCCTCTGTCATGAGGCCTCTGAAAAGCTTGCTGCGAGCCGGACTGTAAAAAACGTCAAGAAAGCTCACGGCCAGCATGACAAAGAGCGTCGCCCCGGCCGATTTCGAAAAGGCAAATAAAAGAACAAACACGCCACGCAGAACATCAAAGAAAATGAGCAGCAGCCGCGATGAAAAACGGTCGCCGATGCGCCCGGCCAGCAGTGAGACAATAACGCCCGGTATGGGTGCCGTGACGACGCCGAGACCTGTATAAAATCCCGAGTTCGTCTGCGTAACCAAAAGGCGCGATAAGGCAATGAGCTGAATGCAGGCGGCGCTGGCAACAGCCGTCTGGCTTAGAAAAAAAGGCGGGAACGATTGGCCCGGCCAGATTTTAAACGATTGTTTGAACTCCATGGCCGCGCCTCCATTGTTTGTCTATCTTATCATATGAGCGTATTTTCATTAAAAAAACCGCTTCGAGCAAACAGCGCCGTCAAATGACAGATATTGTCTTTATATTTGAAAACACTGCGGCGCAAACTGGAGGTGATCATATAATTAAGGTGACATCATGTTTAAAAAATTTGTTACGCTGCTGCTGATGCTTCTTTTTCTCCCCGCGCTGCCGGCCGCCGCCATCTCCGCCAAGGGATACGCACTTATTGAAATGACGACCGGGCGTCTTGTGACGGGGCAGAATGTTGATTTAAAACTCCCCATGGCCTCAACGACGAAAATTATGACAGGCCTCTTAGCCTGTGAGTCCGGCATGTTTGATATGGTGGTTACAGTGCCGCCCGAGGCCGCGCGTGTTGAGGGGTCCTCCATCTATCTTCAGCCCGGCGAAAAGCTGACACTGCGCGAGCTTACTTACGGCCTTTTACTGGAGTCCGGCAACGACGCCGCCACGGCCGTTGCGATTGCACTGGGCGGCACTGTCGACGGCTTTGCCGCAATGATGAATGAAAAGGCCGCCGAGCTGGGTCTTCAAAACACACATTTTATGAACCCATCCGGCCTTGACGGTGCCGAACATTATACAACGGCGCTCGATTTGGCGCGCCTCGGCGCGGCGGCAATGAAAAACGACGACTTCAAAAAAATCGTCTCAACCTACAAAACGCGTATCCCTTATAACGGCATCGAAAACGGCCGCCTGCTGATCAATCACAATGAAATGCTCAATATTTACAACGGCGCGATCGGCATTAAAACAGGGTACACCAAAAAAAGCGGCCGCTGCCTCGTCACCTGCGCCGCCCGCGATGGCGTCACGCTCGTGGCAGCGACGCTGAATGGGCATGACGACTGGGGCGATCACACGTCACTCTTAAACGAGGGTTTTCAAAAGCTAAGAAACGTCCGCCTTTTTGCCGTGAGACCTGTATTAACGGCAGCCGTTGCGGGCGGGGCGTGCGACAGCGTTCAGGTGACGAGCCGTGACAACCCAACAGCCGCTTTGGCGAGTGCGGAGGTCTCGCGCATTCAAATGCATCTGTCCATGCGGCGCTTTACGTATGCGCCAATTGTCAAGGGGCAGAAGATGGGTGAAATCGTCTGGACGTTAAACGGCGATGTTTTGGCGCGCGCCGAGCTTATCGCCCTCGACTCTGTCGCACCGGAAAAGCCGAACCGTCTGAAGGGCTTTTTAAAGGCGATCTTTTAACAACGGAGGAGGTGCTCATCATCAGGCGGTTTCATAAGTACTTGCGACTGTTTTTCGCGGCAGTATTCGTCGCTATTTTATTGACGGCGGCAGTCAGAGCCGTCACAATTGTCGTACCGGAGAAGGGCACCTTTCTCCTTGTCGATCTTGATATCTGCCGTCTGACGGTGTACGTGGACGGCGTCGTCATTGAAACATTTCCCGTCTCCGGCGGTCAGCATCAATCCCCATCGCCTGTCGGGACGTGGATGGTAACGGAGATCGCTGATTGGGGCGAGGGCTTCGGCGGCAGCTGGATCGGCCTAAACGTGCCATGGGGCCAATACGGCATCCATGGGACAATTGAGCCTTGGAGTCTCGGTGCCTATAACGCCTCAAAGGGCTGTATCCGTATGCATAACGATGATGTCGCCATCGTTAAAAATCTTGTGACCCTGGGGACAATTGTGCATATTAAATTTGACGGTGTGCCATTTCGCGCCATGGAAAGCGGCATGATTGGCAGCGATGTTTTCAGCGTCCAGCAGACGCTCCATCAGCTTGGGTATTATCCCGCCGCTGCCGACGGCGTCTTCGGCGACGTCACGGAAAACGCCGTCCGCGCTTTTCAGAAAATAAATCACCTGGCGGTGGATGGCATTGTCGGCCGCCGGACATACGAAAAGCTCGTGCGACTGTCTAAGGAACAAAAAAACAGTCCCGTTTTGATCCCGGCGCAATAAAATATAGTACTTTATGAAAAGCTGGGATGCATATGGAAACACTATCAATCGGCTCGACAGGCCCGAATGTCAAGCTTATCCAGAGCCTATTAAACAGGATTGGCTACGACGCGGGGCCTGTAGACGGTAACTTTGGGTCGCGGACAAAGCAGGCGGTTGCCGCTTTTCAGCGGAACAACGGCCTGACACCGGACGGCATCGTCGGCCCGCGGACGTGGGCGCTGTTTGAGCCACTTTTACTGGGGTATGATGTGTACACCGTCCGCCCGGGTGATACGCTTTACGCCATTGCGCGGCGTTATTACACAACGGTTCAGGCCATCGAAACGGCAAACCCCGGCGTCGTCCCGACGGCGCTCACCATCGGCCAGCGCCTGACCGTGCCGTTCGGCATCGACGTTGTCTTTACCGATATCGACTATACATATGAAATTATGGAACGGCAAATACGCGGCCTGCGCGCGCGGTATCCCTTTCTAGAGGTCGGTGTCATCGGCCAGAGCGTCATGGGCAAAAACCTTTACGTCATCCGTCTTGGGCGCGGGACAAATGAAGTCTCGTACAACGCATCGCACCATGCCAACGAGTGGATTACGACACCGCTGCTTATGAAGTTTATAGAAAACTTCTCGAAGACATATGCCGTCGGCGGGCGTCTTGGCAATTACAGTGTTTCCGATATCTGGGGTCGCGCGAGTCTCTACATCGTCCCAATGGTCAATCCGGACGGCGTCAACCTCGTGACCTTATATCCCAATTATCCGGATCCGGCGTATGAACAGGCCGCGCAGATTAACAAAACGAGCCTTCCCATTCCGCGCGTCTGGAAAGCGAACATCCGCGGCACCGATTTAAATCTCAACTACCCCGCCGACTGGGATAAAGAGCACGAGCTGGAGCTGGATCAGGGCATTACAGGCCCTGCCCCGCGCGACTACGGCGGGCCTTATCCGTTGTCCGAGCCGGAATCGGCGGCCATGGTTAATTTCACGCGGCAGCACAATTTCCGCCTTGTGATCGCCTACCACACACAGGGGGAGGTCATCTATTACCAGTATCAGAACCTGCAGCCGCCAGAGTCAACGGCGATTGCGCAGCTCTTTTCGCGTGTGAGCGGCTATGACATATCCGAAAACCCCGGGGAAGCCTCCTACGCGGGGTATAAAGACTGGTTTATCCAGGACTTCAGACGGCCGGGCTTTACGATAGAGGTCGGTGTCGGGACAAATCCCGTCCCTGTGACGCAGCTGCCCGTCATTTACGGTCAAAACGAGGAAATTTTGCTGTTGGGCGGGATCGTCTGACGAGGCCGTCAACGCGCAACAAGCGCGCCGTTATTTCAACGGCGCGCTTAGCTTTGTCAGTTTTTTTCAATGACCCACGGCAGCGGCCTGTAATAGTCGAGGCTCATCTCTTTCACGTTGCTCGTCCCGTCCGGGTATAATCGGACGATCCATGAGCTTACGACAGCCCCGTCCAGCCCCTCGTGGGCAACCTTTTCCGTATTCGGCGGCAGCTCCTTATTTGTTTTTTGCAGGATTGGGGCGGGTAAGACCTTCAGAACGTCATGGTTCCAGGTAATCTGCGGCGGCACCGTCTGGCCGTAAAATCCGATATAAAGGATATTATCAATGCCGCGCGCCCAAATAAGGATTTTCCCCGGCGTCGAATTTTTAAACTTAAAGTCCTTAGCCCCGTAGCTGACAGTTGCATCTTGCCCGTACGGCACATATGGCACCGGCATCCCATGATGATGGCGCTCTGTGATCTGAAGGTCCGACAACACGGCAACATTGTAAAGTGTTGAGGCAATCTTGCACACGCCGCCGCCGATCGTCTCGGAATAGCTCGTGCCGATATACGTCGGCCCGATGCTGTAGCCCCGTTCCGTCGTATATGGCCCCGCCGTCTGATTCTGCGAAAAGACAGCGCCAGGCTCTAAAACGGTCCCGCTGATATAACGCGCGGCAAGATGGACGTTGGATTCCTCGCCGGGCAGCGGGTCGTGCAGAACCGTTTTATAGGCCGCCATCAAGACGGGACAGTTGTTATGATCCTTCGCCGTGATAAAATCGGCGTCATTTTCCCACGGCACAGCCGCCGTCTGGCACGACTCAAGCGTTTCCGTCATGAACGGGTCAAAGCCGCCGCGCGGCCGCAAGGCGTTCTCCGGCGCGTCAAGAGCCAAAGCGCTTTTTGTCAAGCCCGGCGACAGCGCCAAGTAGGCGGCTAATAAGATTATCATTGTTTTTTTCACGATATCACTCCCACATCCTTTTCTGGCTAGTATACGCCGCGCTAAGACAAACTATTTGGCGCATTTCTTCTATTGCGGACGGTTTGGACATATAAAACGGTATGGGAGCTGATGCACATGGTTTATTTTTTTGCCTTCATCGGCATGCTCTGCTGGGGCGTCTCGCCAATTTTTGCGAAACTCGGCCTGAAAGACATCAATCCGCTCGTCGGCCTCTCCGTCCGAACGTTTTTTACGGCAACGGCCATTTTAATCTGGCTTTTATTGAGCGGCGGTATCACAGAGCTTAAGGACATCTCCTCCAAGGCGTTATTTCTCCTGGTCCTCGAAGCCATTCTGGCAACGCTTATCGGCGACCTCGCCTATTTTGCCGCGCTCAAGCAGGGCTCACCAGCCATCGTCATGCTCATTATGGCCTGCTCGCCTGTCGTGACAATTTTGACGGCTGTTTTATTTCTTGGCGAGAAGCTGACGTTATCGCATTTAATCGGCGCATGTTTGGCAATGATTGGCATTATCCTAATTGTCTAGTGTTTTATCAAGCGGGCGTTTTGACGCCCGTTTTTTCTTTGTGACAAACGCACTTGAATAACAAGAGCGCGTCCTGTAAAATTTACATATAGATAGGATTTGAAAAGGGGACGCCATGACAGAGAATACAAAAAAAACAGAGCTGGCAATCGACGGGATGAGCTGTGCGGCCTGTTCAGCCGCCGTCGAGCGCGTCACGCGCAAGTTGCCGGGCGTCACGTCAGCCGCTGTCAACCTGACGACGAACCGCGGTGTGTTTGAATACGACCCGGCAAAGACAAAGCTCTCTGAAATTAAGGCCGCTATTGAAAAGGCCGGGTTTACACCACGGGATATCGAAGGTGAAAAAACACGTGACCTGGACGCGGAACGCCGCGAAAGAGCCGAAAATAATATGCGCCTGCGCCTCATTGTCGCCGCTGTCTGTGCCGCGCCCGTCTTGTATCTGGCAATGGCACACATGTTCCCAGCGCTCAGCGTCCCAATGCCGCGCTTTATGCACCCCGCGCATAACCCGCGCCTCTTCGCGCTTGTGCAGCTCATCCTGACGATTCCGGTTGTGATTGCCGGCAGCCGCTTTTACACGCGGGGCATGAAGTCGCTTTTTAAAGGTGCGCCTAATATGGATACGCTCGTCGCCGTCGGTACGGGCAGCGCATTTTTATATAGTCTTTACGCAACCGTTCGGATTTTTACCGGCGACGAAGCCTTCGTGATGTCCCTGTTTTACGAGTCTTCCGCCGTTGTCGTAACGCTTGTCATGCTCGGCAAATATTTGGAGGCAAAAAGTAAAGGGAAAACATCGGAGGCCATTAAGAAGCTCCTGCGCCTGCGTCCGACAACGGCCATGATTGAAAAAGACGGCCGTGAGCTGGAAGTCCCAATTGACGAGGTGACGACGGGTGACATCCTCCTCGTCCGCCCCGGCGGCACTTTCCCCGTTGACGGCCTTGTGTCGGACGGCATTACGACGGCGGATGAGTCGATGCTCACAGGTGAGAGCCTGCCGGTCGACAAAAAGCCGGGCGATGTCGTTACCGGCGGCAGCATCAACGGCGAAGGGCTTGTTCGCTTCAGGGCAACGGCCGTCGGCACCGACACAGCGCTGTCAAAGATTATTAAGCTCGTGGAAGATGCACAGAGTAAAAAGGCACCGATTGCCAAGCTTGCTGACATTGTCTCCGGCTGGTTTGTACCGGTCGTTCTGAGTATTGCCATTATCTCGGCCGCCGCATGGGCACTGGCCGGGCGGGATTTCAATTTTGTTTTAACAATTTTCGTCTCCGTGCTCGTTATCGCCTGCCCCTGCGCCTTAGGCCTCGCAACACCGACGGCTATCATGGTTGGCACCGGCAAAGGCGCCCAGCTCGGCATCCTGATTAAAGGTGGACTGGCTTTGGAGACGACGCATCAGGTGCGCGCCGTCGTCCTTGACAAAACGGGAACAATAACGGAAGGCAAACCGGCTGTGACGGCCATCAAAACATATAACAGCTTTTCTGAAAACGACGTGCTCGCCCTTGTCGCATCAGCCGAGCGCGGCTCGGAGCACCCCGTCGCTCGCGCCGTCGTCGCTTATGCCGAAAAAAAAGGTCTTGTGCTGATGGCGCCAACGCGCTTTCAGGCCGAGCCGGGCCGTGGCATTAACGCCGACGTTTCAGGCCGACAGATCCTCGCCGGGAATAAGGCACTTTTTGACGCCCACGGTATTGACACAACGGTCGCCGCCCACGATGCCGATGCGCAGAGCGGCGCGGGCAGAACGCTTTTATATGCCGCGATTGACAGCGTTCCGGCAGCGCTTATTGCCGCGGCCGATACAGTTAAACAGTCGAGCCGTGCGGCTGTCGATCAGCTCAAAAGCCTTGGCATTGCCGTTTATATGATTACAGGCGATAATAAAAACACGGCGGACACCATCGCTAAAGAGGTTAATATCGACCATGTGCTTGCCGATGTGCTGCCGCAGGACAAGGCTAGTGCCGTCCGTCAGCTGCAGGAGACAGGCCTCAAGGTTGCAATGGTGGGTGACGGGATTAATGACGCGCCGGCCCTCGTTCAGGCTGACGTCGGTCTCGCCATCGGCACGGGGACGGACGTTGCCGTCGAATCGGCCGATATTGTTTTGATGCGCGGCGATTTGATGGATGTTGCAGCCGCTATCGCGCTCGGCCGGGCAACAATTCGGAATATCCGGCAAAACCTCTTCTGGGCTTTTATTTATAACCTCATCGGCATCCCGTTTGCCGCCGGTGTCGTCTATCTCTTTGGCGGGCCGCTTCTAAGTCCCGTTTTTGCCGGAGCCGCCATGGCGTTTTCATCCATTTCCGTTGTCACAAACGCGCTGCGCCTGCGCCGTTTTAAACGGCGCTGAAGTTTTATTCAAAGCTATTCTTATGAAACATAAAGGAGCATGTCATATGGAAAAGATCACACTGAACGTTGAGGGTATGTCCTGCGGTCATTGCGTCGCCCGCGTTGAAAAAGCAGTTACTGCCCTGTCTGGCGTTCAAAGCGTCGCTGTCAGCCTTGAGGGCAAGACTGTTACCGTTGAATTTGACCCTGCCGTCGTGGCTGAGAGCGCCGTCAAAGAAGCGATTGAAGAGCAGGGCTACGACGTTATGTGACGTGAGACCCCGCCTTTCAGAACGATGTGAACAAAAAGAAAGCGCCGCGCAATCGCGCGGCGCTTTCTTTAAATTCTACTACACTTTATCCCGGCCTTTGGTGACCTGGAGTCGGGCCATGGCGCGGGCGAGGGCGAGCTTGGACTGGCGGTATTCCTGCATGCTCTGCTGCTGGCGCAGGCGCTCCTCGGCACGCAGGCGCGCCTCCT